>NZ_CP171224.1:4800000-6534348 GCF_043225285.1 Pseudomonas migulae | reverse complement strand
GTCAGTCCTTCTCGACGCCACGGATCCAGCCAGTGGCTGTTCAGTGCCAGCCGGTACCGAAGCCGTCGGCGTGGTTCATGGAGGAACGCGCGCCCGACTTGACCCAGCGCATGCTCAACGAATTGTCGCCATCACAGACGCCGGCGACCAAGGATTGATTGCGCTCAAAGCATGTCAGGCTTACGCTCGGGAAGTCTCGCGTTGATGGCCTGAGGCTTCATCCTGAATACGTTCGCCGATCATCTACCCAAATCCGCTTGGCGCGCTTGGGCGGCGCAGCCAAACACCCGATAGAGGTTTTCCAGGGTCATCGGCGGTAGCGCGTCCAGCGTTTCGAGGCCCAGGACGAAGCCCTCGGCCCGATCGGCCGCGCGCAGCAGGTCGCTGAGGTCGTGCGCGCGCTCGATGGCGACGAACAGTAAGCCTGTCTGGGTGCGGATCGCCGCCGGCAGTTCCAATGGGGTCAGCGGGTGGTGGGCGTAATCTGGGTCGTTCATGGGGCCTCCAGCGATTGGCGATCGACCACCCTCAAGTGCAACAGGGTGCCGTCTGTGAGGTGCAGCACTAGACCGTCGACCTGCCCGGCGACGTGTTCCGGGGCGATCGGCTGGCCGTTGTCCTGGGTCTGGAAATAACGGAAGGTGCCGTCGTCATCGACCTGGCCGATCAGCTGTTGCCCATCATAGAACCCACCGTTGTAGAAGTGGCCCTGGATGAAGGCATCGTTGCCCTCCTGCAGGGCGCGGTAGTACACACCAGGTTGCATGCGGTGGGACATGGAACATTCCTTGACCGATCAGACCATCACTGCGGCAAACCAGCGACGGGGGGACTGGTAGACCAGTGTAGCCCCCAGGGATTTCCCTGCCCATGCAAAAAGGCCCTCGCACCGGGCGTCGGTGTGGGGGCCTGTTTTACATAAACGGCGATATTCGTAACCCGGGCAGAATCTCCGCGGCCAGCCGCCGATGCTCCCCGTTAGCCCGCCGAAGACACGCCAGGGCGAGTGTGGATGAAGCTGGTCGGGAGCTCGGATGGCACTGGGTAAGTCGTTCTATTATTACAGGCAGAACTCACCACCTTGACTTTGAGGACGCGGGTCATGATTTCCATCCTTGAGCTTCGCCACATCATTGAGTGTGGTTTTCTGCCGCTTTCCTGCCACTGCACCTCCAATCCCGACGGATCGCTCATGATCAAGGTGTTCGAGCCATCATCAGGGCATGTCGAGTTGCTGGTCACTGGCGTGAGAACGGAAAGTTTGACTTCCAGTCGGGCGATCGCGGAATTAATAGGCGAATTACGGGGCGAAATGTCTTCTGTGAAAAGGGAATTTTGCGTGAGGGGACCTGAAAGCACGTTGTCGAGTTCATCCGACAGGGCCAAACAGGCTGAGTAGGGTGACCCCCATGCCGATGACAAAAATGAGCACGACCAGTATCAGGGCCTGAATTATGGACCGACGACGCATAGGCATGATCCGTGGAGAGGGAGCTGCACACAGAGCGGTAACTATAGGTATTTTTCCTAGATCTGAATAGGAATGACTTAGATTTAGTGCGCAATCAGAATCGCAGTTCCTGAAATCCACCATTGCGTTTTTTGATCCTCACGGAGGCCCCCACAAGCAGGGGGGCCGCCCATTTGATTAACTCATCCTGGGATGCCGCTGTCACTGTGGGGCGGACAGATCGTCCTTTGTACAAGGCCCAGCCAGCAGTCGTTTCTTCAATTCGATAGGTCTGCATATCGAACAGCATACTTGGATTGCGCAGGGGAGTGGCATATCTGGCCGATTTCTGACCGTCACCTCTCACTCGGGAGACATCAGCACTGCAAGCGTCAGCTTGATGAATTCTTCGTTCTTATCGATGGTGTCCAGGGCGCCGCGCACGTTGTCGGCGACTTCTGCGGCACCTCGTTGCTCGACCCAGTTGGTCAGCTCCATGATGGCTGCTTCGAGGGCGAGTTGGTTTTCGTTGATCTTGTAGAGCAGGGAAGGGAGCAGGTCAGAATTGGGCATGGCTATTCTCCGTGGATAGAGGAAAGCCTAGCAGGCACGGATGGAATGGAAATGCAAAGCCCCGAAGGTTCGCGGCTTCGGGGCTTCTATTTTCGCCTCCATCCCTTAATGGCGCGCGAACGTGGGTGGAGAATATCAGTGCTGCTGTATGCGATCACTACTTCGATGGGTGGATTGTATTATTCGGCAGGACGCCGGAGGTGGGGTGTTCGTGCGCGTAAATCTTCCCCAAAACGCTACCGTTTGGGCCAGCGTTTATTGGATTTTTAAGAGCCGCTTAAGTGAAGGTGTTTTGGCGCTGAAATAGATGTTAACACCTTGATTAGTAAGATTTTTTCCAGTTTTAATGCAGCATCCCCGGGGGTGATGCCGGTCTGGCCGATGTCGGTTTGCAGGGTCACTTGCTTGAGCAGGGTGATCGATTTGGCGACAAAGTCGGTGGTCTGGCCGGTGCCGGAAAAATCGATCACGGTGTTCGGCGCGACGACATCCCGCGGGTCGAGCGGCGCCCATTGGCCCGAGGCCGTAGGCGCGCCCAGGGTAATGGTCACGGCGTCGCCGGTGACCGGATTGATGATCGGCTGACCGTTGGCGTCGGTTTCCGGCACGTAGAACGCCACCTGGGTATTGGTTGCGGCGGTCAGGGTGTCGTATTCGACGGTAAATGAATTGATGAACACCGTGTCGGAAGCAATCAGCGTGGCGATCTGCGCGGGGTCGGTGACCACGGTGCCGTCATGCAGCGTGATCGACGTCAGCCGTCCGCCGGCACCGGGGGTGATGGCGGTGACCTGAATGTTGTCGGGCAGTGGCTGGGTGACGATGACGTTGGTCAGCGTCTGGCCCGGCGCCGGGGTGACAGTCACGGTCAACGTGCGGCCGTAGTTGGGGCCTGTGGCGGTTTCGCCTTCCGGAGTGGTGAGCGTCTCGTTGAAAGTGATCACCGTCGGATGCACCACGAACGCGACGGTGCCGGCCTGAATCAGGGCGGGGTCATCGAAGGGGTTGTCCAGGGCATCGTTGCCGAACTGGAAGCCGCCGCTGGCACGAATCGTCAGGTCGGGGCTGCCATTGGAGAAATTGGTGTCGGCCAGGTTGCTCAGGCTGGCGCTGATCTGCACCGGAATCACCGGTTGACCGCTGGAGACGCTGGCGAACGGCAATTCGATGACCACCAATTGGTCACCCGGCAGCATGCCGAACGACGAGGCGTTGATGGTCAGGAAGTTGCCGCTGGCGTCTTTGGCGATGGGGTGCGTCGCATTGCCCGCGGCATCGAAAATCACCACGTGGGTGACCAGGTTCTGCCCCAGGTAACTGGCGGAAATGAAGCTCGCGCCATCGTTGCCGTCCTTGCCGCTGGCGGGCATGAACAGGGTCAGGAAGGGCGCGTAACCTTCCTGGCCCGAGTTGTTGCTGAAATTCACGGTGAAGTTGAACTGGTCGCCGAGTAGCACGTCGCTGCCCGTGGCGGGCAGGGTGACGGTCGGCGCCGCGTCGGCCAGCAGTCCTTGAAAACTGGCCATGGCGGTGCTGCTGAGGGCGATGGCCTTGTCGATGTCGCCGACTTTGGTTTCCAGTGTCCAGTCGCCGCCGGCAGCAGTGCTGCCGGTGTCATTGCTGGACGCGGCGACGTCGGCACCGGTCCAGCGCGCCAGTTCGGCGACCAGGGTTTTACCGGCGGCGCCGGCACCGATGTCGCAGCCGTACAGCTGGATGTCGGCGCCCTGGGTCAGGTTGTTGCGCCATTGTTCCAGGGTCTGGCTGAGCTGGTCGACGTTGTCGGCGGTGATGGTGCGGTTACCCAGGGTGAATTGCCCCGAGGCGCCGTGGGAGATCACTTGAATGGAATCGACCTTGCCCAGTTGAGCCAGCGCCGCGGAAATCGCCGCGAGCCCGTCTTCGCCGACATTGACCACGATCGCCGTGACATTGCCCGGCAACTGGGCAAGCAATTGCTCGCGGTTTTCGATACGGCTGTCCAGCACCAGCAGACTGCGCGCGGCTGAAGGCGCGGCGGCCTGTTCGGTGGCCGGCGGGGCTTCGGTCGGTGCCGGGTGAGCGGCGGCGGGGTCGGGTGTGGCGGCGGGATCGGTGTGGTGCTGGTCGGCAGCGGCCGAGGCGGCAGCACCGTCAAACAGGATGCGCGGTTCGAGGGCCAGGGATTGACGTTGCGGGCGCAGATGAACGCCAGCAAAACGACGAGGTAAATCTTGCATAGTGGCTGCCCTCGAACTGCGTAGAGATCCATTCCGTTGTACAACACGCCCACTATTGGACAGATTTAGCCTAGAACTATTTTTCCGGTTTTCCAGGCTGTAAGCCGCTGTTTACAAGGATTTAAGACCTGTGGTGCAGCGGCTACATGCCATCACTGCGCCGGTTTGCTCGCAGCGGCGGCTGATTTTTCCTCTACAAGCTTGTAAGCCACGTAGTACTTGTAGATGTTGCCGACGTAATCCACCGTTTCCCGGCCCACCACTTGCGCCGCCGCTTGCTCGACATTGCCGAACCACAGGTTCTTGTCCAGCCCGGACTTTTCGGCCAGCGCGCGGAACTTGCGCAGGTTGCCCGGGCCGGCGTTATAGGCGGCGAATGTCATCAGGGTTTTGTTCATTGGCGTCAGCTGCGGGTCGTTCAGGTACTTGTCCGCCAGCAGGCGCATGTACTTGCTGCCGGCCTCGATGTTTTTGTCAGCGCTCTTGTCGATACCGCCGATCCCCACGGTCGGGTCCTTGGCGGTGGTCGGCAGCAGTTGCATCACGCCAACCGCGCCTCTTGGGCTGCGCGCCGTCTGGTCGAGTTGCGATTCCTGAAACCCCTGGGCCATGAGCATCAGGTGATCGAAGCCGTAAGTGCTGGCGTGGCGATTGAAGATCTCCACCATCTCCTGGAATTTCTTCATCTCCGCTTCGGACGTGGCGTTGAGCACTCGTTTGCTGCTGTTGGTGACGTATTTGGTCCTGAGACTGTTGCCGAAGGTGGTGCCGACCTTGTGGGTTTTGACGAACGCCGCCAGTTGGCTTTTCAGCTCAGGGCTGTCCTTGCGAATCGCCCAGGCAAATTCCGAATTGTCATGCAGGAAAAATTTGTCATTGATCTTCATGTCGGTGTACAGCGGAGCCCAGATGCGGGCGATGTAGCGGTCCACCACCGTGGCCTTCAGCAGCCCGGCATTGACCATTTGCAGCAGGTCTTCGGATTCGAGGTTTTCATCGGCGGCCTTCAGGTCGATGGGCGTCAGGCCCTGTTCCTTGAAGGAGGCGTTGAGGGCCTGGAGGTGTTCGTAATAGCTGCTCGACGCGCGCACGGTGATTTCCTGGCCGGCGAGGTCTTCAATTCTTTCGAAGGTCGGGCTTCCGGGGGCAGTTACCAGCACCTCCGGGATGTTCACTGCAAAAGGGTCGGAGAAATCCACGGTTTTCAAACGATCTTCGGTCACGGTAAGCCCGCCGACGGCGATATCGCCGACGCCTTTGATCAGTTTTGGCATCAAATCGTTACGGGCGGTAGGGATGAACATCACCCGCCATTGCATGGATTTTTTCCCGTAGGGCTGGGTTTTGTTCAGCCAGGCTTCCAGCCCCTTGCCCAGTTCATAACTGAGGCCACGCTGACGACCGCGATCCAGTTCAAAAAAGGTTTTGCTGTAGGGCACCAGTATTCGCACCAACCGGCGCTGGCGCATGCCTTCGAAGTCGCCGACCCAGTCCTCGGGCACCGGCAGCACCAGGCTTTGCACTTCGGCTTCTTCGGCCGGGGTCAGTTCGACAGCGGGCAGGTCGGGCGCCGTTGCGGCGACCGCGGTATTCATGACGCACAACAGCAGGCACAGAGACAAACGTTGAAGGACAGCACACAGACTGTTCATGTTGACTCACCCACAGGGCAGGGGATTAACCCCTGTAGGAGCGAGCTTGCTCGCGATGGACGTCAACGAAAACGCGTTCTTTCTGACTAAACGCGTTGCTCTCAAGGTCATCGCGAGCAAGCTCGCTCCTACAAAGGTGCAGCTTTTGGAGGACGGGGTTTTATTGGTTTAGCTCCACTCGATCAAAAGCGCCACTCAAGGCTTGGGCAGCCAGGGCCCAACCATTTCCAGCGCACCGCGCCCACCACGGCGCAACGATGCGATCAGTGGTAACCAGGTAACGTCGGTGATGACCACCTGGGACGCCGGCATCAGGCGCACTTCGCCGGCGGTGCCACCGGCCGGCCCGCCATCGGGCATGTAGATCGTCACCCAGTCGCCGACCGCGTCCAGCACCAGGCATAAGCGCCAGCCATCGCCCTCGGCAATCATTCCGACCTGGGTACTGCCGTCATTTTCGAGACCGGCCATTCGCGTGCTGATGTCTTTGAACAGCTGATAGCCCGGCAGATTGCCCAGCACTTTGTCTTCGACGGTTTCCAGTGCTTTGGACGCCAGTCGGGTGCGGGCGAGCAACCCGGCGAGAAAGCACAGGAGAACCAGGCCGGCCAGCGTCGCCAGGCTGATCAGCGTCACCCCGGCCACGTCATAGTCATCGAACATCGGCAGCAGCTTTTTGACCGGCCCACTCAGCAGGTGAATGGCTTTTTCAATCAACACGACGATCAGCACCAGCGGCAGGATGAACAGCAGGCCGCCCAGTACGGTGGTCTTGATGAACTTGAACATGGCGATCTCCTTCTCGAAGCTGGCTTGAAGGCTAGCTGAGAAAAACCGAAAGGAAGATCGATTGGGGGGGCGCTATTTATCCGCTTGGGCTTTGAGGAAAAACGAAAACAGCTCCTGCGGCGACTTGATGTTCAGTTTTGTGTAGATATGCCGGCGGTGGACTTTCACCGTTTCCGCCGAAATCGCCAGTTTGCTCGCGACTTCCTTGTTGGAGCAGCCGCTGAGAATCAAGCGAATGACGTCCAGTTCCCGGGCGGTCAGCGGCGTTCCCAGACGTTCCATTGCCCGCTCGAGATCGCCGCGCCAGTGGGGTGTTTGCGTGGGCAGCGGTTCGGTGCTCATGTCTTCGAAGAACAGCCGCTGGCGCATCAACCCCAGGACCCAGGGGCGGACCAGGTCCAGCAGGGAAATCTGCTCCGGGGTAAAGCGCGTCTTGCGCCCCAGCGACAGACACAGCGAGCGCACGTCATCCAGTTGCACGTTGAACTGGATTTCGTCTTCCACCACATTGTGGGTGAAATAGCGTTGGTAGTACTCGGTCTGCTTGAAGCGTTCGGGGGCGACATCGGCCAGGCGAAACAGGCCGCTTTTCGGGCACTCGCGGTTGGCGATGTAGAACGGGTCCAGCGCATACAGGCCGTTGAGGTAGTCGTGGAACAGCGGGTCCGGCCCGTCTCCCTCATAAGGGCATTCACCGAGGACCTGCGGACGGCCATCGCTGAACAGCAGCGCCACCCAGCTATCGAGCGGCGTGTATTCATCGAGCATCCGCGTGAGCGCACGCCAGAACCCCGGCTGGTTCAACTCCTCGACCAGTTGGCCGACCGACCTGTGCCAGGCCATGTCCTGAAGGGTGACGCTCATTTCTACCCCCTGGGGTTACACACTCGACGTGATAGGAAATTTTTTTGCGACGAGCATACTTGCCTGAGCTTTTGCAAAAGTCATCTGTTTCCTGGCCGCGACGCTACTTACCACAAGGGCTGACAATGAAAATAGAACTCGTACAGCTGACGGCTCGCGATGGCGACGTCGATTACAACGTGCAACGTGCGCTGGACGCCATTGCCGAGTGCGGGCCGGGCACCGACATCGTGATGTTCCCCGAGGCGCACCTCAGCGGTTTTCTCAACCACGACAACATTGCCCGGCTGGCTGAACCGCTTGATGGGCCGAGCGTGCGTACGATCTGCCGCGCCGCCCGGGAACGGGATGTCGCGGTGGTCACGGGCCTGATCGAGAACGATGGCGGCCAGTTTTACAACACGCTGTTGCTGATCACTCCTGAAGGCATCGCCCTCAGTTATCGCAAGACCCACCTGTGGGTCTCCGAGCCGGGCCTGGTGTTGCCGGGTGATCGCTATGCCACGACGCAATGGCGCGGCGTTCGCATCGGCCTGCTGATCTGCTACGACATCGAGTTTCCGGAAAGTGCCCGCGCACTGGCGGCGCTGGGCGCAGAACTGATCCTGATCAGCGACGGCAACATGCAACCTTACGGCCACGTGCACCACACCGCTGTTGCCGCCAGGGCGCAGGAAAATCAATTGTTCGCAGTGATGGTCAACCGGGTGGGCGAGGGCGATGGCGAAACCTACGCCGGGGGCAGCACCGTGGTCGATCCGTTTGGCGTGCGATTGTTTGAAGCCGGGGCGCAGGAGTGCCGCCACAGCGTGGAACTGGACTTGACGCAAATCGCCCCGGCGCGGGCGCTCTACGACTACCGCGTAGAAAAGCGTTTCGAGCTGCCGGGCACGCTCATCGAACAGCCTGACGGTCGCCGGGAGCTGTTGATTCCTTGACTGGCGGGCGTCCTTTCGAAGCTCATCCATAACAACAATACCGCCGCTGATCCGACCCTCATCGAGGGCTGGTCGGCCAGGAGCTACCCGATGCAATTCACGCGTTTGCTGCACGCTGGTGTTTTTCTACTTTCCGGTTTTTGCATGAGCCCGAGTTGGGCCGAAACCCCCGGCGTAAGCCTGTACAACTGGTATGACTTCATCGCCCCCGAGGCACCCAAGGATTTCCAGAAGGAAACCGGCATCCCGATGGTGCTCGACACCTTCGACAACTCCGAGGTCATGCAAAGCAAATTGATGGTCGGCCACACGGGCTATGACGTGGTGGTCGCGACGTCCGACGTCTTGCCCAACCTGATCAAAGCCGGTGTGCTTCAGGAACTGGATCGCAGCCAGTTGGGCAATTGGTCGAACCTGGATCCCGAACTGCTCGCCAAACTGGCGGTGAACGATCCGGGCAATCGTTACGCGGTGCCGTACCTGTGGGGCACCACCGGCATCGGTTATGACGTGGACAAGGTCGCCGAAGTCATGGGCCCGGACGCGCCGGTGAATTCATGGGACCTGATCTTCAAGGAAGAGAACATCGCCAAACTCAGCCAGTGCGGGGTCGCGATGCTCGATTCGCCGGGCGAGATCATCCCGATCGCCTTGCATTACCTCGGCCTGCCGCCCGACAGCCAGAACCCGGATGACTACCGCAAGGCCGAAGCGCTGCTGTTGAAAATCCGCCCGTACATCACTTATTTCGATTCCTCCAAATTCATCACCGACCTGGCCAACGGCAACATCTGCGCCGTGGTGGCCTGGGCAGGCGGTGTGTTTGACGCCAAGGTGAATGCCGAGCGCGCGCACAACGGACGCAAACTGGCCTACAACATTCCCCACGAAGGCACGTCGGTGTGGGTGGAAAGCCTGGTGCTGCTCAAGGATGCGCCGCACCCGCAGCAGGGTCTGGATTTCATCAACTACATGCTGCGCCCGGAAGTCATCGCCAAAAGCTCGAACTACCTTGGTTATCCCAACGGCAACAAGAGCGCTACCGCACTCGTTGACCAGTCATTGCGGGAGAACCCCGGCGCTTATCCTTCGGCAGCGACCATGGCCACGCTGTTCCCTGGCCAGCCGTTGCCGCTCAAGACCGAGCGCATTCGGACGCGGGTCTGGAGCAAGGTGAAAAGCGGGGTGTGAATCCTGACGATTGAACGGCTCCCCTCGCGCCTGCGAAGGGAGCTGTGCGTTACCCGATTGCCACCGCCTCGTTATAAACCGGGTAGTCGGTATAACCCTTGGTCGGGCTGCCGTTGATGCCATAAAAGGTCGCTCGGTCACCTTCGGCAATCGGCCAGTCGTTCTGCATCCGCTGGACAAGGTCGGGGTTGGCAATGAACGGACGGCCGAACGCAATCAGGTCCAGGTCGCCCTGTTCCAGCACGGCCTCGGCGAGCGAACGATTGAAACCGCCCGCCGCGATCAGGGTGCCTTGGTAGGCCTGGCGGAATCGGCTGGCGAAACCTTGCGGGATCGCTTCCGCGCCAATCGTCAGTTGATCACTCAAGTGCACGTACGCCAGGCCTCGTTCGTTGAGGGCCGACGCCAGGCTCAGCCAGGTGTCGGTTTCTTCAGTGTAGGGCTGCATGTCGAACAAGCGACCAAACGGTGACAGTCGCACACCCACCCGGTCACTGCCGATTTCTGCGGCCAGCGCATCCAGCGTATCGAGGAGGAAGCGTTGACGGTTGGCGATGGAGCCACCGTAGGCATCTGTGCGAGTGTTCAATGCGCCGTTGAGGAACTGCTCGAAGAGGTAGCCGTTGGCGCCGTGCAATTCGATGCCGTCAAACCCGGCATCCATCGCGCGACGTGCAGCGCTGACGAAATCGGCGGTGATTCGGCTGACTTCGCTCGTACTCAGGGCTCGCGGGATGCTGGCCTGCACCGGCCCCGGCGTGCCTTTTTCCACCCAGGCATAGGCGTTCGAACGGGCGGCGACGGTCGCGACCGACGATACGGGTGCACCACCGTCCGGTTGCAGCGAGACATGGGACATGCGCCCGACATGCCACAGCTGGGCGAAGATCCGTCCGCCTCTGGCGTGGACGGCATCGGTAACGCGACGCCAGCCACGGGTCTGTTCATCGTTGTAAAGGCCCGGGTTGAACAGGTAGCCGCAACCCTCACGGGAGATCGGTACGCCTTCGCTGATGATCAGGCCGGCCGAGGCTCGCTGGGCGTAGTAGAGAACGGTCTGTTCGTCGGGGATGTCGTCCAGTGCCCGTGCGCGGGTCATGGGCGCCATCACCACGCGGTTGCTCAGCACGGTGCCGGCGAGGTTGAAGGGCTGGAATAATGGGCTCATGGGAACGCTCTTGAAAAAGGGTGAAGGGTGAATCAGGCAGGCAGGATCAGACCGTTGCCGGGATCCCCGCCGCCGATATCGGGCTCGGGCCAGACGACGTCCAGCCGGGTGCGACTGATCAGCCACTGGCCATTCACTCGCCGGTACTCATCCGCATACATCCCGAGGAGCAGCAGCGGGTTCTCTCCCGCAGGCCGTTGGGTGGCAAAGTCGATCAGATAGCAACGGCCTTCGGCGCGGTTGTCATCGAGCACTTCGATCCAGTGATTCGACACCGCGTGCATAAACGGATAAGCGCCCCGTTGTTGCGTATCGAATGCCGAGAACGCCTGGGACAAACCCTGCTGAATGGCGTCGCGCCCCTTCCAGCAGCCGCGATCGACCTGGCAAATGGCATCTTCGGTAAACAGTTGGGCGAGTGCATCCAGGCGGTTGGCATCGAGGTGATGGCAGTAGCGCAGGCGCAGGTTCCTGATCGATTCAAGTGCGAGCATTCGGTTCAAGTCGACGGTCATGAAGGCCTCTTTTCGGGGAGTCGTTAAAACAGGCGCTCACCTTAATCCAGTCTCTGAATTCTATTAATTGGCGATAAATACAATCAGTTGATCCTGCAGGGATAGAATCGACGTTTTGATTTGCCTGGAGCCGTTCATGGAAACCCTTCAATTCGATGGCATCCCGGAGTTCACGCTGGCTGCGCAGTCAGGCAGCTTCACAGCGGCAGCCTTGCAGCTGGGCGTCACCAGTTCGGCGGTCGGCAAGAGCGTGTCCCGACTGGAGAAACGCCTTGGCATCAAGCTGCTGCACCGCACCACACGCAAACTGAGCCTGACCCCTGAAGGCGAGATCTACCTGGCGAGCTGCTTGCGAGTCATGGAGGAACTGCGGGGCGTTGAAGGCAGTTTTTTCAATGGCGTTGCCGAACCCAAGGGGCGTTTGCGCGTCGATCTTCCCGCCGCGTTCGGACGACGGCACATCGCCCCGATGCTGATCGATCTGGCGCGCCGATATTCGCAACTCGACCTGACGCTGACCTTCGGTGAGCGCACGGTCGACATGATCAGCGAAGGCATTGATCTCGCCGTGCGCATCGGTGATCTCAAGGATGATCAGGAGCTGGTGGCGCGTCGGCTGGGCGAGCAGCATCTGGTGATCTGCGCTGCCCCGGGCTATTTGAATCAGCGACCTCCGGTTTTGCGTGCGTCCGACTTGCTGGAGCAGGACTGCATCATCGCCTGGCGCGCGGGACTGCGTAAAACATGGCTGCTGAAAAATGCTCAGGGCGTACTCGCGGAACAGGAAGTCCGGGTGCGCCATGAGTTTGGTGACGGGGACATGATGCTGCGTGCGACCCTGGACGGGTGCGGGCTGTGTCAGTTGCCCACCTGGCTGGTTTCAGAGCACCTGCGCAGCGGGGCACTGGTCACTGTTCTGGACAGCGAAGCGGGTGCAACCATGCCCATTCACGTGATCTGGCCCCGGACGCGTTATATCCAGCCAAAGGTCAGGATCGTGGTTGATGCGCTGCTTGAAATGGCCCGGCAACAGGCGGAGGTTTTTGGAGTAACAAGCAAGTGACCGAGATGCCCATCGCTGGCGCAGCTCTCGCCTTGCTCAGTTATGTGATTTTGGTATGAGCGCTATCCGATTGGTGCTGTTTATCAATCAATAGCTGAAGGTTAACGTGCCTCTCTGCGTTTTCAGCCGAGAGCTCGCCAATGACCCATTCCGTTACCCGCCATTGCTTCTCCGCCTTGGCCAAGGCGTGCACCTTCGGTATCGCGCTGAGCACTTGCGCGGTCGCCGACGATCGCAAACCTCTGGTCATCAAGGAGCAGGGCAGCGTGATCGCCGGGGGAAAGGTGAGCACTCAGCCAGGCACTTTCGATCCTTACACACCCACCCGGCCCGATGGCCAGAGTTTCCACGGCGACCATGTGTACGCGTTCTACCAGGTGCCGGTCGATGCTCGTCCGCTGCCGGTGATCATGTGGCACGGCGCAGGCCAGTCGGCGAAATCCTGGGAAACCACGGCCGACGGACGTGAGGGATTCCAGAACATCTTTCTGCGTCGCGGATTCTCTACCTGGTTGATCGACCAGCCGCGCCGGGGCGATGCCGGGCGCAGTCTGGTGGAAACCACAATCAAACCGATAGCGGATGAACAGATGTGGTTCAACCAGTTCCGCATCGGCCTGTGGCCCGACGCCTTCGACGGCAGCCAGTTCCCGCGTGGCCCAGTGGCGCTGGAACAATTCTTCCGTTCGATGACGCCCAACACCGGTCCTTATGACCTTGAGGTCGTATCCGATGGCGTGTCCGCGCTGCTGGAAAAAACCGGGCCGGCCATTTTGTTTACCCACTCGCAAGGCGGCGGCCCCGGTTGGTTGACCGCGATCAAGAACCGCAATGTGCGGGCCATCGTCGCCTTCGAGCCGGGCAGCAGTTTCGTGTTTCCGGAGGGCGAGGCTCCCGAGCCGATTCCCAGCGCGTTCGACACGGTGTCGGCGCATGTCGTCCCGAAGGCGCAGTTCGACGCACTGACCCGCATCCCCATCCTCGTGCTCTACGGCGACAACATCCCCGACAAACCGGTGCGTTTACCGGCGCAGGACAGTTGGCGTGCCCGCCTGGAGATGGCGCGGCTGTGGCGTGACGCGGTGAACCGGCATGGCGGTGACGTCAGGCTGGTTCACTTGCCGGAGATCGGGATCACGGGCAATAGCCACTTCCCGTTTTCGGACCTGAACAACGTCCAGATCGCGGACCTGGTTTCGACCTTCCTCGCAGAAAAAAACCTTGATTGATCACGCGCACGGCAATCGCTGCCGTGTCCCCTGAAAACACCCATTGGCAGGAATGTTCATATGACGCGAACCACGATCAAGGCCACTTTTCTGGCCGCCATGATTGGAATGTCCGGGGCCGAAGTCGAGGCCGAGGATTACAAGCAGAACCCGTTCACCTTGACCTACGGCGGCGCGCTGACGAAAAACGAACCGGGCAAGGTCAACATCCATCCGGTCACTTACAAACTCAATGGCCTCGACATTTCCGCCAACGTTTACACGCCGGCGAATTATGACGCGGGGAAAAAATACCCGGTGGTGGTCGTGGCGCATCCCAATGGCGGGGTGAAGGAGCAGGTCGCAGGTTTGTACGCCCAGCGCCTGGCCGATCAGGGCTACATCACCATCACGGCGGACGCCGCGTACCAAGGCGCCAGTGGCGGTCAGCCGCGCAGCGTCGATAAACCCGCGAACCGCGTCGAAGACATTCACGGCATGGCCGATTTCATTGCCGGTTATCCCGGTGTCGACAACGCCCGACTGGGCTTGCTCGGTATCTGTGGCGGCGGCGGTTATTCCTTGAAGGCGGCGCAGACCGATAAGCGTTTCCAGTCCATCGCCACGGTGAGCATGTTCAACTCCGGCCTGGTGCGGCGTAATGGCTACCGGGATTCGCAGCTGTCCACTGTTCAGGAGCGTTTGCAACAGGCCTCGGCGGCCCGCGCCCAGGAAGCGGCGGGCGGAGAAATTCTCTATACCGGGGACGCCAAACTGACCGACGAGCAAATCGCCAAGCTTCCCTTCGATCTGTATCGGCAGGGTTTCGAGTATTACGGCAAGACGCATGCTCACCCCAACTCGACCTTCAGGTACACCCTGAGCAGCCTGCTGGACCTGATGAGTTTCGATGCCACCGACCAGATCGAACTGATCGACAAGCCGTTGCTGATGATCGCCGGCAGCAAGGCCGACAGCCTGTACATGTCGGAGCAAGCCTTCGCCAAGGCCAGCGGCACCCAGGACAAGAAGCTGTTCACCATCGATGGCGCAACCCATATCGAAACCTATTGGGTGCCTGAGTATGTGAATGTTGCCATCGGCCAACTGAGCGCGTTTTACGCCAGAACGCTTTGACTTGAGGGGGCATTATGAAAAACACACTGTTAGGTCTCGCGGTTTGTGTCGCCGCGCCGTTCGCGAGCGCCGCGGGTGCGGAAAATGCCGGTGAGTCGAGGTCTGTTCAGCAGATCAGCCGTGCGGGCTCGCAGTCTTCCACCGCAGGCCCGGGGGATTACTTCACCGGGCAAGTGCGCGTTGATCCTTTGTTTCCCGCCAGCCATGAAATCAATGCGTCCAGCGCCTACGTGACGTTCGAACCGGGGGCGCGATCGGCCTGGCATACCCATCCCGCGGGTCAGCGTCTGGTTGTGGTTTCCGGTGTGGGCCTGACCCAGGAGTGGGGCAAGCCCGTGCAGGAAATCCTTCCCGGGGACGTGATTGTCTGCCCGCCGGGCGTCAAGCACTGGCACGGCGCCGCACCGTCGAGCGCCATGACGCATCTGGCGGTGACCGGCGCTGTGAATGGCAAAAGTGTGGATTGGCTGGAGAAGGTTACCGACGACCAATACAGCGCTCGGGCGGCGGTGAAGCAGACGCCCGCCGAGTTTCCCGCTTCCGAAATTCTGTCCGCGAGGCAACAAGCCATTCCGTTGATCGCTGCGAGCATGGCGGTCAGCGATATCCCGAGGCTGAACGCAGCCTTGAATCAAGGGCTCGATGCTGGCCTGAGCGTCAGCGAGGCGAAGGAAATCCTGGTTCAGCTCTACGCCTACAGCGGTTTTCCGCGCAGCCTCAATGCACTCGGTGAATTGATGAAAGTGGTGGAGGCGCGCAAGCAACGCGGCGTGCAGGATGATCCGGGGCGAGAGCCCGCTCGCGTCATTCCCACTGGCGGTGAACTGCTGACGGTGGGCAAGGCCAACCAGACGCGTATTGCCGGCGCGCCCGTTCAAGGGCCGCTGTTCGACTTTGCTCCCGTCATCAACCAGTACCTGCAAGCGCATTTGTTCGGCGACATTTTCGAGCGCGACAACCTCGACTGGCAAAGTCGCGAGCTGGCGACGGTTGCAGCGCTTGCGGCCACGCCGGGCGTGGAATCACAACTGCGCTCGCACATGGCCGCCAGTCTCCGGGTGGGCTTGAGCGTTTCGCAGTTGCGTCAACTGATTCAACTGCTGGCCGACCAGGGCGATGCCGCGGCGGCCAAGCGTGCCGGTGACGCGTTGGACACCGTGCAAGCCAGTCAACCCAAATAGCGCAACGCTTCGCGCAATAGCGTAAAGGCCGGTGAACTCTGGCGCCGGCTCGGATAGTAGAGGTGGTAGCCAGAGAACGGTTCGCACCAATCCTCAAGTACGCGAATCAAGCGGCCTTGCTTGATGTGTTCCAGCACCAGGTCTTCGGGTATGTAGGCCAGCCCCAATCCCTGGAGGGCTGCCTCCAGGCGCATGGCAATGTTGTTGAACACCAGCTGGCCTTCGACGCGCACCCGCAGTTCTTGCCCGTCTTTTTCGAACTCCCAAAGGAACAGGCCGCCGTGAGTCGGCATGCGCAAGGTAATGCAGTTGTGCACCAGCAGATCATTCGGGATGACCGGCTTCGGATAGCGAGCGAAATACGCCGGGGATCCGACCACCGCCATGCGCATGTCAGGGCCGATGCGCATGGCGATCATGTCCTTGGCCACCTGCGGGCCGAGCCGGACACCCGCGTCGAAGCCTTCCGCGACGATATCGGTAAAGCCGTAGTCGACGATGATTTCGATACTGAGGTCGGGATGGTCCGGCAGCAGTTTCCCTAGCACGGGGTGCAGGATTGCGATCGCGGAATGCTCGCCGGCCGTGATCCTCAATTTGCCCGCCGGCTTGTCGCGAAACTCGCTGAGCAGCGCCAGCTCGCTGTCGATTTCTTCGAAGCGTGGGGCAATCACTCGCAGCAAGTGTTCACCGGCTTCCGTGGGGGAGACGCTACGCGTGGTGCGGGAAAGCAAGCGCACGCCCAGCCGGTCTTCCAGTTGACGCATGGCTCGGCTCAACGCGGGCTGTGACATGCCGAGCCTGGCGGCGGCGCGGGTAAAACTGCGCTCCTGGGCCACGGCCGAGAACATCGCGAGTTGATCGTAGCTTTCAGCCGTCATGGGTACGTCCTTGGGCAGCGTTTCCAAAGAGGAGCGCGAAGCTTACCTCGTTCTGTCGTTCGTCTTACCGTTCGCGCGTTTACTCCGGTCAGGGAGTCGATTGTTCCAGGTCGTTCAGCAGCCATTCGATGAAGCTGCGCGCCAACGGGTTGTTCTCGCTGTCCCGGTGCGTGAGCAACGCCCAGTTCGGCCCGCGAATGGTTTCCGCCACCAACGGTGCCAACGATCCACTGGCAAGCGCTTGCCGGCTCAGTAGCTGGCTGACCAGCGCAATACCGAGCCCTGCGCACGCAGCATCCAGCAACAGGCCAGGATCGGAAAAATTCAGCCCCTGATCCTTCTGGCCCACGTCGATTCCAGCCTCAACCGCCCAATGGCTCCAGTCCATTTCCCGCTCGCCGTGAAGGGTGGTGCGCTGCTCGACAGGCACCGCCAATAGGTCCGGATGGCAAGCCGGATAGAGGCGGTCGGCATGCAGCACCTTGAAGCTGCATTCCGCCTGGGAACTGATGTCATCACGCACGGCGAGGTCGATGGTCTGGGTGGCCATGTCCGGGACTTCGTCGGTGCTGAAAATCCACAGATCGACTTCCGGATGCTTGCGCCGAAAATCCCCCAGCCTCGGCAATAACCAGTGCCGGGCGAAGGTCGGGGTGGTGTTGAGCACCAGTTGATTGGGCTTCTGGTATTGCCCCAGGCGACGAATGCCGACTGACAATTGCTGCAGCAGCGCCTGCGTGGTGCTGAGCAGATCGTGGCCGGCATCGGTCAGGCTGACGCTGCGGCCGCTGCGGAAAAACAGTGGCTGCTCAAGGTAAGCCTCAAGGGTTCGAATCTGCTGGCTGATCGCCGACTGGGTCAGGTGCAGCTCGTCAGCGGCCTTGTGAAAACTGCCCAGCCGGGCAGCGGCTTCAAAGCCGCGAAGGGTGCTGAGCGGGGGCCAGTGCTTGAGCATATTGATAAGTTCCTCTAATCACTTTTATGCAAAATCCATCGTTTGTGAGCCCGTTTTTACAGCCGTAGCATGCATGCCAGGACCAACAAGGTCATTTTCATTGAACACAATGACTTAACTCAAGGGTGCTTGTCATGCAGCAGAACGAACGTCAGAACAGTGGCTGGTTGATGCCGGCGGAATGGGTCCAGCACGCGGCGACCTGGATGGTCTGGCCACACAATCAGGCGCTTTGGGAGTCGGGTTGGCGCGTCACGCTGGCGCAAGTGCAGAAGGATTTTGCCGGAGTGGCCAACGCCATCGCCCGTTTCGAGCCGGTGAGAATGGTGGTCGATCCGTCAGCGGTTGCCAGTGCCGAAGCGCTGTGCGGCCCCAACATCGAGCTGATCGAAATCCCGGTGAACGACAGCTGGTGCCGTGACTCCGGCCCAAGCTTCGTCTGCCACCCGCAACAGGGGCTGGCCGGTGTGAGCTGGCGCTTCAACGCGTGGGGCGGCAAGTCAGCGCACGATCTGGACGAAGGCCTGGCGCGGCGTGCGCTCAACCACCTTGGCTTGCCATGTTTCGGCACACCGCTGAGCAACGAGGGCGGGGCGATTCACGTCGATGGCGAGGGTACGCTGATCACCACCGAATCGGTGTTGCTCAACTCTAATCGCAACCCTGGCGTGACCAAGGCCGAGATGGAAGAAATCTTCACCCGTCTCCTGGGTGTGAAGAAAACCATCTGGCTGCCGGGCGATCCGGATTACGTGACCGGCGACATGACCGACGGCCATGTCGATGGCGTGTGCGCATTCGCCCGGCCAGGCGTGTTGCTGGTGGATGCCACTCACGACAAGCAGTCGGTGTACGCCGAAGTGGCCCGCGAGAACCGCCGCGCACTGGAACTGGCCACCGATGCCCAAGGCCGCAAGTTCGAGATGATCGAGCTGTATGAAGCGAGCGACGCCGTGGACACCGAAGCCGAAGTGTTCTGCGCCTCGTACACTAATTTCTACATCGCCAACGGCGCGATCATCATGCCGGCGTACGGCATCGATGCCGACCACGCGGCGGCCGAAGTGCTAGCGCAAGCGTTCCCCGGGCGCGAAGTGGTGCCGGTGCGGATCAACCATCTGGCCCATGGCGGTGGCGGGGTGCATTGCATCACCCAGCAGCAGCCGGCCTGGCCAGTGAAGGGTTGATGCCATGACTTTATTGACGATTGCCACCACGCAAATGCCTTGCACCTGGGACTTGCCGAAGAACCTTGATCTCGCCGAGCAACTCGTGCGTGACGCGGCGGCGAAGGGCGCCCAGGTCATCCTGTTGCAGGAACTGTTCGCCACGCCGTATTTCTGCATCGAGCAGAGCCACGAGCACCTGGCGCTGGCCGAGGAGTATCGATACAGCCGCGTACTCAAACGCTTCGCCGCGCTGGCCAAGGAATTGGGTGTGGTGCTGCCGCTGAGCTGGTTCGAGAAGGCCGGCAATGCCTACTTCAATTCCCTCAGCGTGGCCGATGCCGACGGGCGTTTGCTCGGGGTCTACCGCAAGACCCACATTCCCAACGCCATCGGTTATCAGGAAAAGGAATACTTCAGCCCCGGCGATACCGGTTTTCGGGTCTGGGACACCGCGTTCGGGCGTCTCGGCGTGGGGATCTGCTGGGATCAGTGGTTCCCCGAAACCGCGCGCTGCCTGGCGTTGATGGGCGCCGAAGTCCTGCTGTTTCCCACGGCCATCGGTTCCGAGCCCGGCTGCGCAGCGCTGGATTCGCGGGATCACTGGCAGATGACCATGCGCGGCCACGCGGCGGCGAACATCCTGCCGGTGGTGGCGGCCAATCGCGTCGGTCGTGAAGTGGCGACGACGGATCCCGAGTTGCAAATGAGCTTCTACGGCTCGTCCTTCATCAGCAATCACAAGGGCAGATTGCTTGCCGAAGCCGACCGCGACAGCACCGGCGTGCTGGTGCACAGCCTCGACCTCGCGGCCATGCGCGAAGAACGCCTGAGCTGGGGCATTTACCGCGACCGTCGCCCGGAAATGTACGGGGCACTGTTGAGTCAGGACGGTCGCCACCTCAACGCACGCTGGAACACTGAAGGGGTTTGACATGCACATTCCGCACAAGCTGTTGCTCGGCGTGTTGGGCATGGCCCTCGCCATGCCGTCGCTGCACGCTGAAGAGAAGACCCTGAGGCTGTACAACTGGGCCGATTATTTTGCCGAGGACACCTTGGCGAAATTCACTGCCGAAACCGGGATCAAGGTCATCTACGACGTGATGGATGGCAGCGAAACCCTGGAAGCCAAGATGCTCGCCGGCGGCAGCGGCTACGACCTGATCTTCCCCGGCGATACCGTCGCCGAACGCCTGGTGCGCGCCGGCAGCCTGTTGCCGCTGGATCGCTCGAAAATCACCGCCATGGACGACATCGAACCCGGTTTGCAGAAGTTGCGCCGGCAGTACGAGCATTCAAGCCAGGCCACCGTTCCCTACACCTGGGGCACCATCGGCCTGACCTACAATGATGAGCAGGTCAAACAGCGCTTGCCGGATGCACCGGTCAACAGCCTCGACCTGCTGTTCAAACCGGAACTGGCCGGCAAGTTCGCCGACTGCGGGATCTCGATGATCGATTCGCCGGACGAAGTGCTGGCCGTCGTGCTCAATTACCTCGGTCGTGAGCCGCGCAGCGCCAAACCCGCAGACCTTGCCGCCGCGAGTGAACTGCTGATGAAATTGCGCCCGTACATTCGCAAGTTCCAGTCGCAACCGGTGACCGATCTGGTCAACGGCAACCTGTGCCTGTCCCTCGGTTACAGCGGCGACATGACCCAGGCGCAAAGAACGTCGGACAGTGCCGGTAAAACCACGAAATTCGAGTACCGCATTCCTCGCGAAGGCACCACCGTGTGGATGGATACGATGGCTATTCCGGTCGACGCCAAACACCCGGAATACGCCTACGCGTTCATCAATTTCGTCATGCGCCCGGAGAACATGGCGGCCATCAGCAACTTCACCGGCTACCCTACGTCCAACGCCAAGGCGCGCCCGAGCGTCGATGCGAGCATGCGCAACAACCCGGACATTTACCTCGATGAAGCCACCTATGCACGGCTGATTCCGGGCAAGGACATTCCACAATCGGACATGCGCGCGCGGATGCGCACCTGGACCAAATTCAAGACGGCCACAGCGAAATGAGTCAATTTTCAAAGGATCAATACATGACGACGCGTCGCGATTTCATCAAGCAGGTGTCGGTACTGGCGGGTGTGGGCGCGGCCGCGTCTTGCGGTTTCGGCCTGACGTCCTTGTCGGTGCAGGCGGCGACGCAGAGCGGTTGGCGCATGCCTGATGAGGGCGACCGACACACACGGGCCTTCATCGCCTTCGGCGCACAAGACGCTATCTGGGAAGATTTCACCGCTGATGTGCAAGCAGCGCTTGGGAGGATCGCGCGGAGCATCGCCCGCCATGAGCCGGTCACCGTGTTCTGTCGCGATCACGAGCGGGACCTGGCGCAGGAGCATTGCGGTTCTTCCAACATCACCTACGTCACCACCGAACTCGACGACATCTGGATGCGCGACATCGGCGCCAACTTCGTCATCAATGGCCAAGGCGAACTAGGCGCCGTGGATTTCAATTTCAATGGCTGGGGCAACAAACAGCAACATGACGACGATGCACAACTGGCTGCCGAGGTTGCCGACACCACGCACGCCCGTTATCTGCGCAGCGAGCTGGTGGGCGAGGGCGGTGGTATCGAAGTGGATGGCCACGGCACCGGTATCATGACCGAGAGCAGCTGGATCAATAGCAATCGCAACCCGAACTGGAGCAAGGCCGACGTCGAGGAAGAACTGAAAGCCCGCCTGGGCCTGCGCAAAATCATCTGGCTGCCGGGGATCAAGGGCAAGGACATCACCGATGCCCACGTGGATTTCTATGCCCGTTTCGTCAGGCCTGGCGTGGTGATCGCCAACCTCGACAACGACCCTGAGTCCTACGATTACAAGGTCACCCGCGCCCACCTGCAGATCCTGGAAAATGCCACGGATGCCGATGGCCGCAAATTGCAGGTCCACACCGTGTCGCCGCCGCTCAAACCGCGTAAGAGCAAGTTCAGTCGTGACAACCCGGACTTCGCGGCGGGCTACATCAACTACTTCGTGATCAACGGTGCGGTGATTGCGCCGGAGTTTGGTGACGAGGAGGCTGACGGGAAGGCGTTTGATGTGTTGTCCGAGCTTTATACGGATCGAGAGGTGGTGCAGTTGAACATTGATGCGATTGCCGCTGGGGGCGGCGGGATTCATTGCGTGACCAGCCATCAGCCGCAGGCTTGATCGGGTGTACACGCGATAGCACACCGGGCACGGACTTGTAGGAGCCAGCTTGCTGGCGATAGCGGTGTATCAGGCGACGGAAATGTTGGCTGGGCTGAAGCGATCGCCAGCAAGCCGGCTCCTACAGGATGTGCTGTGCACGCGATAGCCCGCCTGGCACGGACTTGTAGGAGCCGGCTTGCCGGCGATAGCAGTGTGTCAGGCGACGGAAATGTTGGCTGGGCTGACGCGATCGCCAGCAAGCTGGCTCCTACAGTGTGTTGTGTACGCGGTGGCGCGTCCGGCATATCTTCGAGTCGAACCCTGTCCTGGAGCGTTGCATGAAAGTTGGCGTGATCTCCGATACCCATGGCCTGCTGCGCCCCGAAGCCCTCGCCGCGCTGGCGGGGTGTGAGCGGATCATCCATGGGGGCGACATCGGCAGCCTCGAGATTCTCGATCAACTGGCCTCGATCGCCCCGTTGCACGTCGTGCGCGGGAACAATGATCTGGATGCGCCGTGGGCCAGGGATATCGCCGACAGTCTGCATTTCAACCTCAACGGTCGGGAGGTGTGGCTGGTGCATGACATCGCCGATGCCCCGGCCGTACTCGACGACGCCATCACACTGGTAATCACCGGACATTCGCACAAACCGCTCATCGAATGGCGCGGTGAACGGCTCTACCTAAATCCGGGCAGTGCCGGGCGAAGGCGCTTCAAGTTGCCGGTGACACTGGCATTGCTTGAGGTCACCGGGACGGCCATGGAGCCACAGCTGATTTCGCTGCTGGAATAATCCCCGCCCAATAAAAAACGGCTCGTTCAAAAACGAGCCGTTTTGGTGGAGGTGCCTATCTGAAACAGCGCCCTCAGATCACCTCAAAGATGATCCGCATCGATCACCGCCTTGGCGAACGCCTTCGGATCTTCCTGCGGCAGGTTGTGGCCGATGCCGCCGCTGATCAGGCGGAACTCGTACTTGCCGGTGAAGCGCTTCGCATAGTCCTCGGGATTAGGGTGCGGCGCGCCGTTGGCATCGCCTTCGAGGGTGATGGTCGGCACGCTGATGGAAGGCGCCGTGGCCAGCTTCTGTTCGAGCGCTTCGTATTGAGCCTCGCCCTGGATCAGGCCCAGACGCCAGCGGTAATTGAAGACGGTGATGTCGACGTGATCGGGGTTGGCCAGCGCCTTGGCGCTGCGGTCGAACGTCGCGTCATCGAACGCCCATTTCGGCGACGCCGTTTGCCAGATCAGCTTGGCGAAATCGTGGGTGTTTTTCTCGTACCCGGCGCGGCCACGGTCGGTGGCGAAGTAGAACTGATACCACCACTGCAATTCAGCCTTGGGCGGCAGCGGGTTTTTGCCAGCGGCCTGGTTGCCGATCAGATAGCCGCTGACCGAGACCAGTGCCTTGACCCGCTCCGGCCACAGCGCCGAAACGATGTCGGCCGAACGCGCGCCCCAGTCATAACCACCGAGAACGGCCTGTTTGATCTTCAGTGCATCCATGAAGTCGATGACGTCACTGGCCAGCGCGGCCGGTTGGCCGTTGCGCACGGTTTTCTCGGAGAGGAAATGGGTATCGCCATAACCGCGTGCATAGGGCATCAGCACCCGATAACCCTTCGCGGCCAACAGCGGCGCCACCTCGTTGTAGCTGTGAATGTCGTACGGCCAGCCGTGCAGGAGAATCACCACCGGCCCGTCGGCCGGACCGGTTTCGGCGTAGGCCACGTTCAGCAGACCGGCGTTGACATGTTTCAGGGGGCCGAACGGCGAAGGCGCATACGTGGCCTCAGCCTTGATCGCCGCTGGCTGTGCGTCTGTGGTGGTTTGTGCGTGGGCTGTGCCGAGTGCGCCGAACAGGGCCAGCGCGAGTATCGACGAGCCGACCAGACGGCGGCGAGGTGTGCCGGTTGTATTTTGCAGTGCCATCTTCATGCTGATGTCTCCGTTGCAAGCCGTTGGCCAGGGGTTCTGGTTGATCCCCTCGAAACCTTGGAGCTATTTGAGCGCGGTGACGTATCCGGCCTGTGTCGAATCGAGAGCCGGGTGAAAATTCATGTATCAGGAGGATAGCCAGACACACTGTGATACACAGCGACTGGCTCGGAGCAGCCGATTTTCGGGAGTGGCGTCCCGAGGCCTTGGGAATACCTTAGTTCACAGCCACTTGAATTGAGCCGGGAATCTCGCAACAAAGCTCGTGCCCGATTCGAGCGTCGAGGAAACACTCAAGGTTCCATTGTGCGCCGCTGCAATCTGCGCCGCGATGTAAAGCCCCAGGCCCAACCCTTCGCTGCGTTGCCCGGCTTCGGAGCGGGTGAACGGTTCGAACAGAAGCGGCATCAACTGAGCGGGGATCGGCGTGCCTTGATTGGTCAGCGACAAAACGATTTCATCGTTTTCAGAATAGGCGCTCAAGATGATTGGCGGGGTAGTCGAACCATGGGTGACCGCATTCCCGAGCAGGTTTGACAGTAACTGGCTGATGCGCAGCGCGTCGCAATAGACACCCGCCGGCAGGTTCAGCGAATGAATGATCGTTACGTGCGGGTGGGAAACCTGAATTTCTTCGAGGGTCATTTGCAGCGTGGCCTGCAAGTCATCGACCAGCTTTCTCTGGACTGGAATGCCGCCGCCCAGTCTCCCGCGCGCAAAGTCCAGAATGTTTTCTATCAGCACGCCCATGCGGGTCGAGCTGTTGCGGATCGCCGAAATCAGATTGAGCGAGCGTTTATCCGCAGTTTTGGTTTCCAGCAGGTCGGCGCTCATGCGGATCGCACTCAGCGGTGTTCGCAGATCGTGCCCCAATACCGCGATGAACTGCTCGCGTAGCCTGCCAAGCTCGTTGGCGTCGTTCAATTGGAGTTTGGTGGCCTTCAATTGGTTTTGCGTGTCGAGGCTCATGGCGATCAGTTGAGCGAAGAGGGTCAGTGTTTGCGCGATGGCCGGTTCGTCCAGGTTCGCGGGGACCGAGTCGATCGCGCAAAGTGTCCCGAAAAAGTCGCCATTGGCTTTGATGATGGGGATGGAAATGTAACTTTCCAGCCCATAGGTTTTCGGCGTGTGGTGAAGCGAGAAGATTGGGTGCGCAGTGGCATGGCCGAAAATGACCGGCTTGCGGTGTTGGCGAATCTCATGGCAGATGGTCGATTCGAGCACCAGTTCGCCGCCCGGTTGCAGGCCGAAATCGATGGAGTCATCGACAGCGCAGGCCACCCAATGTTTGTCGGTGACCCTGGCCACGGCCGCGAAACGCATCCCCGTGAGATGTTTGACCATGCTCAGGATTACCGGCACCGCGTCTATGCTGCGGATGGCGTCAATGTCAGGCAAAAATTCTGAGTGGGTCATGGGGCGGCGCTTTGAAATGAGGTGGTTGGAGATTATCTCTAATCGTGGGCCGTGACTAATTGGCCTATTCATGCGCCTGGCTTGGCAGCGGTGACGTATTGGGCAGCAGCGTAAAATTCCAGGACGGATCGCCAGCAAGCCGGCTCCTACGGGATGTGTGTTTTGCACGAGAGGCCACGTCGGGCACGCCATTGTAGGAGCCGGCTTGCTGGCGATGGCGGCGTGTCAGGCGATGGTGATGTTGCCGAGGCTACCGCGATCGCCAGCAAGCTGGCTCCTACGGGATGTGTGTTTTGCACGAGAGGCCACGTCGGGCCCGCAATGGTAGGAGCCGGCTTGCCGGCGATGGCGGCGTGTCAGGCGACGGCGATGTTGACGGGGCTACCGTAATCGCCAGTAAGCTGGCTCCTACGGGATGTGTGTTTTGCACGAGAGGCCACGTCGGGCCCGCAATGGTAGGAGCCGGCTTGCCGGCGATGGCGGCGTGTCAGGCGACGGCGATGTTGACGGGGCTACCGCGATCGCCAGCAAGCTGGCTCCTACGGGATGTGTGTTTTGCACGAGAGGCCACGTCGGGCCCGCAATGGTAGGAGCCGGCTTGCTGGCGATGGCAGCTTCGGCAGCTGCCTGGCAAGCCCACGCGCATCGAAGTCCTGATGCTGTACTGATCAGGGCCGCCCGGTTCGAATCGCGATCCGAACCGGGCAACCCAAGGCGCGCAGCGGATTTTCAGAGGGGCTGAAGGTCGGTCAGCGCCCAGGACTTGTCGAAAAACGCCTGCGTAGGGCCGTACCAGCGGAAATAAGCGAACCAGCCTTTACCGGAGGCGGTTTTGATCCAGTTGCCCGCCTGAGTGCTTGGCGCGGCAGGGCCAAAATACAGATCAATCGAGCCGTCCGGGTTTTTCGCCAGCGTGTCGTAAGACGACAGCGCCGCCTTGTTGGTATCGGTCTGCACCATCGACCGGGTCAGATTGTCGTAGACCGTCACCGACCAGAAATCCTTGACTGGGACATTGGCCGGCACATGCAGGCGGTAGTTCTTTCCGCCATCCAGCCATTGCCCATTCACGTCTTTCGATGCACTCATGTATTGAGAACCTGCACCGACGATGGGTTTGATCATCCCGGCGGCGACAGTGATGGCCTCGAAGGTGTAGTCGGTCCGCTCATCCAGTTGCGAATAGTTCGTGCCTTCCTGATCCGGATTGAGCGTCAGCACCCACTCCCAATGGGTGCCAGGATAAGACTGAGCATTGTCGAGTCGGGGCGACATGCTGATGGTCTGAGCCATCAGAAATCCCACCTGTGCGGCATCCGTGAGAATCTTTTTCTGTCTGTCGTCAGGCTTGAACGGCTTGCCTTTCTCGATTCCCAGGGGTTTGAGCATGGCATGGAAAAAGCGGTCCCTGGTCTCCACCGGTTCGCGGTCCAGGATGTCGGCGAGTCGTTGCCAATACTCGAACCCTGCCGGAGAGATGGAGTTCATGCCTTTATCGCCGGCATGGAAGATTCGAGTGGGAGGAGGGTTGCCTGCCTTGGAGTAGGGATAGATTTTGATCTGGTCGAGTGTTCGTACCGTGGCGTCAACGTCACCGTTTTTAACGATGCCTCGGGCCAGGTACATCGCCCGGTTGGTGGCGGAATGCAGCACGAAATATCCGTCGGGCAGTTTCTGTTCATACCCCGGCGGCACCAGCAGAAACTTGCCGCCCTTGCCTTTGTCCGGCCCAAACGGCCCGATTTCGCCTACCGGCCGTTGCCAGTAATCGTCAATCACACCGTATGCGCCGGGGGGCGAATCGATGACCACCGGGCCGTCTCGACTGAGGTCAACAAAGGACGCTGCATAGATCGTCGTGCTGTTGCCCGTCAGTGCCAACACTTGAGGGCCGGTGAATGTGTTGACGACCCCAACCTCATTGATGCCCACACCCCAATCACGCTCGTTGGCAATGCGCAGGCTGTCCAGTGCCACCGTCGGGACGGCCCAGATGTAGGCTTGCACGGCCCGCTGAAAGTCCAGTTCATCGTAAAGCCGGGTCTCGGTTTCCTGGCTCGGGTAGCCGTTTTGCAGCTCCAGTTTACCCAGCCGGGTGTCAATGGATTCCGCCCAGGCGTGCGAAGCAGCGAGGCAAATTCCCAACATTACAACGCGACCATAAGCTGGCATCAGTGCCTCCAAGGCGTTCGGGAAACTCCGCGGCTTGCGGACTGACAGGAAGCATAGCAGCGGGTTGGGGCTGTCACCCGTGGCCTCCGGTCAAGTACTCAGCAGTGCAATGACCCTGTCAGTCAGTCAGTCAGCCAGCGACCCTTTGTTCTCACCCATTATTCGCGCAGCATCCCGCGCAGGCGGAAGGCCGAACACACGGGCGTAATCACGGCTGAACTGCGTCGCGCTTTCATAGCCGACCTCGAACGCGGCGCTGGTGACGTTTTTGGCATTGGCGACCATCAGCGTACGAGCCTGAAGCAGCCGTACGCGTTTTTGATACTGCAAGGGGCTGAGCGTGGTCACCGCTTTGAAGTGTCGGTGGAACGCGGACACGCTCATGGCCGCTTTCTGTGCCAGCGACTCCACGCGAATGGGTTCGGCGAAGGACTGGCGTATCCACTGGATGGCCAGGCTGATGCGGGCCATGGCGGTATCCGGCGCCGCGATTTCACGCAGCATCCAGCCATGGGGGCCTTGCAGCACTCGATACAGAATTTCCCGTTCGTACACCGGGGCGAGCGCTGCAATTTCTTCGGGGCTGTCCATCAATCGCAGCATCCGCACCCAGGCATCCATCAGTTCCGGCGTGACGGCGGCCACTGAAAACCCCGGATCGTTTTCGTAGCGTCCGCCGGGTTTTGGCAGGTCGGCCAGCAGTGTCGAGAGCACCATCGGGTCAAGTGTCAGGCTGACCGCCAGATAGGGCTCGCCCGTGGCTGCAGGGTGCACGCTGCCCACCGCCGGCAGTTCGATGGACATCACAAAATAGGTTGCCGGATCGTAGCGCAGCGTGCGATCGCCAACGGTCATCGATTTACTGCCCTGGAGGATCAGGTTGATCATCGGGTCGTAGACGGCCGCGAGCATGTGTTCGGGTATCGCGCCCTGGACCATGGCCACCCGCGGGATACCGGTTTCTGTACGGCGGTTCTCGGCTTTTGCGGCCAGAGCCCGAAGTTCGATCAGTTGTGTATTCATGGACGCATGCTGATCGGCGTGACGCACGGGCGCAAGCAAAAAGCAGAAACAGGCAGGAATCGGGCAGGAACGGCTGCGTGCCCGAAGTGGCTGATGGTTACTGTGGTCGATCATCTCATCGACAGCGGAGCATCACATGGGCGTTATCGTCATCACCGGAGGCAGCCGTGGCATCGGCGCCAGTGCCGCCGAACTGTGCGCCCGGCAGGGCATGGGCGTCATCCTCACCTACAAGACGAATGGGCAGGCGGCACAGTCTGTTGTCGGCCGCATCGAACAGGCGGGCGGCAAGGCCGTGGCGCTGGAGCTGGACGTCGCCGATGTCAGCCGTTTCGGAGAGTTTCGTACAGCCGTGCTGCAGGCATTGCAGGCAACCTGGGGCGTGAACACCCTCAGTGGCCTGGTCAATAACGCAGGCCACGGTCTCTTCAATCCGCTTGAATCGGTCACGGAATCACAGTTCGACAGCCTGCTGAACGTCCACCTCAAGGGCCCGTTCTTCCTCACCCAAACCTTGCTTCCATTGATGGAGGAGGGTGCCGGCATCGTCAACCTGACCAGCGCGACCACCCGCGTGGCAACGGCGGGTGTGGCGCCTTACGCCGCCTTCAAGGGTGGGCTGGACGTGCTCACCCGCTACATGGCCAAGGAATTCGGCGAGCGCCGCATTCGCGCCAATGCCGTCTCGCCCGGTGCGATTCGCACCGAACTGGGTGGCGGCCTGAATGACGAGTTCGAGGCGTTGCTGGCGTCGCAAACGGCGCTTGGCCGGGTGGGCGAACCGGAAGACGTGGCACGGGTGATCGCTATGCTCCTGTCGGAAGAGGGACGCTGGATCAACGCCCAGACGATTGAAGTCTCTGGCGGCTACATCATCTGAATCGCGAGGTCAGTCATGCTTGATCACATTTTCATTTCCGTCAGCGACATCGAGCGCTCGATCCGCTTTTACGACGCTGCGCTCACTCCGCTCGGCATCACCGCGCGGCTCGATTTCGACGGCAAGGACGGTCCCCCAGGTCATCCGGACCTCAAGGGTTTCGGTGCCAACGGACGGATGTTTTTCTGGTTGCGCGAAGGCGTCGTCGAGGGGCGGGCGGTGCACGTGGGGTTCGTGGCCAGCAGCAAGGCCGAGGTCGACGCGGCCTACGCCGCCGCCATGGACAATGGTGCAACCGACAATGGCGCCCCCGGCGCACGCCTGCATTACGACCCGAACTATTACGCGGCGAACGTCCTCGATCCGGACGGTTACAGCCTTGAATTCGTCTACAAGAACTGGCAGCACACCCCATGAAAAAACTGATGATCTACGGCGCAACCGGTTACACCGGCCGCATGGCGGCCGAGCACGCCAAGGCACTTGGGCTGGACTTTGTGATCGCCGGGCGCAATGCCGACCGCTTGGTGCCGCTCGCTGCGCAGCTGGGCGTTGCCTACCGGGTTTTCACGCCTGATGCCCTGACCGCGCAATCCCTGGACGGCATCGGCGTGCTGCTGAACTTCGCCGGGCCCTTCGCACAAACGGCAGGCGCCTTGATGCAGGCTTGCATTGAGGCTGGGGTCGATTACCTCGACATCACGGCGGAGATCAATGTGTATCGGCTCGCCGAGCAGCTAGGCGCGAAGGCCGCCGAGGCGGGTGTCATGTTGCTGCCCGGTGTGGGTTGGGACGTGGTGCCGACCGATTGCCTGGCGATGCATGTTGTTCGCCGTGTGCAGGATCCGCAGTCACTGAGGGTCGCGCTTCAGGTCGCCGGTTCCATGTCACGGGGATCGGCCTTGAGTGTCAGCGAGATCATCGGCGCGGGCCTGTTGGCGCGTGTCGACGGTGAACTGGTGTCGACCCCCGATGCACAACCGCAGCACTTTGATTTTGGCGAGGGCCCGGCGCTGTGTGCGCCGCTGTCGTTCGGTGATCTGGTCACCGGCTGGCATTCCACCGGCATCGCCAACATCGCGATGTTCGTGCACATCACCGGCGATGCCTTTCCCGAAGGTGATCTGTCACAACTGCCCGATGGCCCAAGCGCTCAGCAGCGCGACGCCCATCGGGCCCGTGCCGTCGCTGAAGTCACCGGCGCGGACGGCCGCGTTGCGCGTTCGGTGATCGAGACCGTCAACGGCTACACCTACACGCCGTTGTCGGCGGTGGAGGCGGCGCGTCGAGTGTTGAAGGGTGAACGGCAGCCAGGCTTTGCGACGCCGGGGCGCGTGTTCGGTGTGGACTTCGCGCAGACCATCGCCGGGACCACGATCACTGATTTCTAGCGTCGCGCCTCATTGCCCGTCGATCTCGCGTTCATCGAACGCGGTTTGTGCCTGCAGGACGGCGTCCAGGTGATTGAACGTCCAGAGGTACAACGCACGGAACGGTTCTTCCAGCGTCCGTCCCAATGGCGTGATGCTGTATTCCACCGCGATCTGCGAGGACGGAATCACCCGACGGGCAAGGATGCCGTTGCGTTCGAGGCGACGCAGGGTTTGCGTCAGCGCCTTCTGGGTAATCCCGTCGAGGCGGCGCTTGAGCTCGTTGAAGCGCAACGGCTTCTCGCACAACGCCGCAAGGATCAGAACCGACCACTTGTCAGCGATCTGATCCAGCAGAAAACGGCTCGAACAATCGACGCCGTTTTCACCCGCGCCGGGTGCGTTTTCAGCCCGGGCCTGATCGCCATTTTCGAGCATGGGGTTTCCTCCGATATACCTGATGACTTCAAAGTGCGTAATTGATATCTGGTATACGAAAGATACCATGCGAACTCATTTCAAGGAGTTACCCATGTCACTCACACACCCAACCGAAACCACAGACAAACTGGCCGTGGTCGAAACGCTCTACCGATTCGCCGCGGGTATCGACCTGCGTGACAGAGACCTGCTGGCATCTGCATTCGTCGAAGACGCGGTCTCCGACTTCCGGCCTGCCGCGGCGAAAGCCGGTTTCGAATATCCGGTGCTGGAAGGCCGGGACCTGATCGTCGCCGCGCTGTCCGACTCGCTCGCCCGGATAGACACCACGCATTCGGTGAGCAATCCCCGGGTCAGCGTCGAGGGCGACAAGGCGCATCTGGAAGCCATCGTCGAAGCGCAACATTTGCCCCAAGACGATCACTCGCGGCACTACCTGATGAAAAACCGCTACGACGTCGAGCTGGTCCGGCGGGGTGCGGTCTGGCAGATTCAGCGGGTCACGGTCGACAATGTCTGGCGAACGGGTGATCCGGGTGTTCTCGCCGGGGTTTAACGACCGATACGGCTTGATTGATTCACACTGATATCGCCCACCTCATGAATCACATCGATCAGTGCCCGCAAGCCGGCGGGCACGTGGCGATGCCCGGAGTAATAGAGCGACAGCCCCGGTGCCGGCGCTGACCACGGCTCCAGCAGACGGATCAACCGTCCGCTCGCCAGTTCATCTTTAACGTACCACTCGGGCAATTGCGCCAGACCCACGTCTCGTCGCACGGCTTCCAGCATCAAGAGGGGCGAATCCAGCACCAAGGGCCCCGACACCTCGACTTTTACCTGCTCCCCATCACGCATGAATTCCCAGGGCGATGGCACGCCACTGGGCAGTCGGGCGCGGATGCAGGTGTGTCGCGCCAGATCATCCAGATCGGTGGGCGCGGGATGTTTGCGCAAGTAGTCCGCCGTTGCCATCACAACCATCGGCACCTGCTCACTGATCGGCACACGAATCATGTCTTTGGGCACCCGTGTGCTCGCACGCAAACCGGCGTCGAAGCCCTCGGCAATGATGTCGATCAGGCGGCCTTCGGTCGAAATGTCGACGGTCATGTCTGGATAACGCTGCAGGAATGTCGACAGGACGGGCTGGAAAATCATCAGCGCGGCACCGAGCGAACTGTTGATGCGCAAGGTGCCGCTGGGCATGGCCGTGGGTTCAAGCAGGGCGGCCATCGCGTCCTGGATATGGCTGACCGCCGGGCCGATCCGATCGACGAAAGTCTGCCCGGCCTCGGTCAGTGAAACACTGCGCGTGGTGCGATGGAACAGGCGCGTACCCAGTCGGGCTTCCAGGCTGGCGACGGCATTGCTGACGGCCGTCGTCGACATGTCCAGTTCCACCGCTGCCGCACGGAAGCCGTTGCGCCTGGCCACGGCCAGCACGACTTCCAGTTCGGTGAGTCCGCTTTTGTGCATAGTCCCGATTTCCGCAATGATTCATCCGTATTTGATCCTATTATCAAAACGGATGTGCGTCTCTACATTGTGATTCCCCGATCACACTGCGGAATATCATATGTGGAACATCAATCAGGCTTACATCGACGGTGCCTTCGTCCCCGTCCAGGGCCGCGAGGTGGTGGAGTGCATCAACCCGACCACCGAAGCGGTCATGGGCACGGTCACGCTGGCCAACCGTGAGGATGCGAAACTCGCCATTGCGGCGGCGCAACGTGCACAAGATGCAATGGGCCGCACGACCAAGGCTGAACGCATCGACATGTTCAAGCGCCTGCAAATAGCGGTGCTGGCCAGCACCGATGCCATTCGGGATACCGCTATCGAAGAATACGGCGCGCCGTTTGCCCGGGCGCAATGGGTGAGCCAGTACGCCTCGCAGTGTTTTGCCAACGCGGCGCAGACTCTCGAAGACTACGAACTGGTCCGGCCCATCGGCGCGGCTACGGTGGTCATGGAGCCGGTCGGCGTGGCCGGGTTGATTGCGCCTTGGAACAGCACTGCCGGAACGGTTTGCAGCAAACTGGCCTCGGCCATCGCCGCGGGTTGTGCCTCGGTGATCAAGCCGAGCGAGTTGAGTGCGCTGCAGACGCAGGTGCTTGCGCAAGCCCTGCACGGTGCAGGTTTGCCAAACGGAGTTTTCAATATCCTGCTGGGACGGGGCAGCGACGTGGGCGACGAAATCAGCACCAGTCCCGACATCGCTAAAATCTCGTTCACCGGCTCCACGCCGACCGGCAAGCTGATCGCCCATGCCGGTATCGAGACCATGAAGCGAGTGAGTCTGGCGCTGACCGGCAAGTCCGCTTCAATCATCCTGGCTGACGCCGATTTTGCCAGCGCCATCCCCTTGGCTCTGAATGCTGCCTTTATGAACAACGGCCAGGCTTGCGTGGCCGGGACGCGCCTGTTGGTGCCGCGCAAACGGTTGAAGGATGTGATTGAGCAGGTGAAAACCCTGGTCGATGCGCTGGTGGTCGGGGATCCGCGCGACCCGGCAACTGCCATCGGGCCTTTGGTCAGCCGGGCGCAATACGACCGCGTACAAGGCTTCATTCGCCGTGGCCAGGTGCAGGGCGCAACGTTGATCGCCGGAGGAGAGGGCAGGCCCGAGGGGCTGACTCAGGGCTATTTCGTCAGGCCCACTGTGTTTGCCGACGTCAGCAACGACATGGACATTGCCCGCGAGGAAATTTTCGGGCCGGTGTTGTCGATCCTGGCCTACGACACCGAGGAGGAGGCGATAGCCATCGCCAATGCCAGCCTCTACGGTTTGCAGGCGTATGTGTTCACACAGCAGCCGGAGCGAGCCAAACGGATCGCCTCACGCTTGCAGGCGGGTACGGTCTTGATCAACCGAATCGCTCCCGAACTTCTGGCGCCTTTTGGCGGGGTCAAGCAGTCGGGCATCGGCAGGGAGTTCGGGGTGTTTGGTCTGGAAGCGTTTCTTGAAGCGAAGACTGTTGTTGTGGGTCAGTAAAACGGTTGCAGGTACTGCGAGCGTGGCCATTACGTTTCATGCGGACAAGGCTGCGTCAGCACGTAGTCATTCAAGCAGTCTTGCAGCGTACTGGATTGCAATGAGTCGAGGAGTGCTACCTCGGCTCGTCGGGAAATATCTCCCATCAAGCGATCAATATTCGAGGTCACCTTGCAGCGGTGTTCAATATCGTTGCGCGCGGCCAACATTTTTTTGTCAGGACTGACGGCCAGGTAGATATCGGCCAGGGTAATGTCTCCCGGTGCCCGGGCCAGTTGCAGGCCTCCCAGCTTTCCGTGCACGCTCGCCACCAGCCCGGCTTCCGCCAGCGGCGCCATCAATTTACGGACGAACGACGGGTTGGCATTCAGCCCGTGCGCCAGTTGCGCAGAACTGATCACCGCGATGCCTTGATTGTGCGCATAAGCAAGGCTCAGCAAGCTTTGCAGGGCACTTGAAAAACGTAGGTCGACCATGCGGCCCTCCTGGAATGACAGGCCGCAATAGTAACCGGACTTTGCTGGCCCCGGTCGCGTCATTGGCGAGGCTTAAGCACCAGGAAAGGCGTGAGGCAGATCGAGGGTGATGCGGTGCACCGCGATTTTCCAGTGACCAGCCACACGTCTCAGCGTGGAATGGTAGTAACCCGCTTCGATGGCATTGACCCGGCCTTGCGCACCGACCGAACCTTGCGGCCAGCCATTGACGGGCTGTTCCAGGCCAACAGTGTTGTAGACGATGAACTGAGCATCGATGCTGGCCTCATCGCCCTCGATTTCGATGATCGAATCGTGGGTGGTGTGGTGGCTCCAGCCTCGAGCGGGGTGGGGTGTCATCATGCCTGCGGTGGCCTGGCCAATGGTCTCGGCGCCTTGCAAGGCACCCAGTGCGACAGGGTCGCTTTGCCCCTGGAAAATCTCGACCCGGCCCTCGTCCATGAACAAGGCACTCATGGCGCTGGCATCGCGCCGATCGGTTGCTCGGACGTATCTGGCCAAGACCTGTTGAACATCTCTAGCGTCGCTCATGGTGCATCCTGGTTTATGTGTATCGATGAAGCATACAGATTGGTGGTTTATATGTATCTGTTACGGGTACTTATTTCAGATGAAGGGTCTCAGCGCTGACCACCGGAGGCAAAAATCACTTCGCCGGTCACCCAGGCAGATTCATCTGATGCCAAAAACACGGCCACTGGCGCGATGTCGTCAGGTTGTCCCAAGCGACCCAAAGGCGTTTGCGCGATCATGCCGTTGAGGAAGTCGCTACCGAAAATCCCCAAAGCGTGCAGGCCTTCGGATTCGGTCGCTCCCGGTGCCACGGCGTTCACTCGAATATTGCGCGGGCCCAATTCCTTGGACAGCACTTTTGTCATGGCGACGACGGCGGACTTGGTGGCGGTGTACAGGGCTGTGCCTGGGCCGTTCATTTCCACCGCCGCGGAGGCAATATTAATGATTGATCCGCCGGTTTCACCGAACTGGGCTGCGGCAGCCTGCGTCGCTAAAAAGGTACCCAGGACGTTGGTATTCATCTGACGGTGAAACTCGTCCGGGGTGAACGATTCGAGGGGGCCGAACGAGTACACACCCGCGTTATTGACCAGCACGGTGACCGGCCCGAACGCGAGTCGGGTTTCTCGGAAGAGTTGCTCGACCTCCATTGATTTCGAGACGTCAGCCTTAACGGCAATTGCGCGTCCCCCTTTGCCGGTGATGTGTGCGACCACCCGTTCGGCATCTGCCACGCTCGACGCGTAATTGACCACTACCGCTGCACCTTCGGCCGCTAATGCATTTGCTATCGCGGCACCGATTCCTTTCGAGGCGCCCGTAACGATTGCCACTTTTCCGTTCAACCTGATACTCATTGCATGACCCCGATCTGACTTCGGAGCGCGCCCGTATTGTCGCTTCCGTCGAGCAACTATAGGCGCTTCATTGTTAATGATAAGTAGTACAAACTACGATTTAAAGTTCAGTGGAAATTGACAATGTCAGGCGTGGCCAACATCAATCTGAATCGCCTGGAAGCCTTCGTCGCGATCGTCGATTCGGGTTCCTTGACCGCCGCGGCGCGAGTCATCGGCACCACCAAGGCGATGGTCAGCATGAATCTGAAATTGCTGGAGTCAGAGCTTGGCTGTTCACTGCTCACACGCACCACTCGGCGAATGTCACTGACCGACGTGGGTGCCCGCTTTTACGCCGATTGCGTGAGCATTCTCGAGCAGGCGCAGGCGGCCATCGACGGTGCCCGTCAGGGCCACGCCACACTGACAGGTGAGCTGCGCATCACTTCTACACTGGAGTACGGCGTTCATTTTGTGGTTCGGGCACTGGCCGCATTCGCCAAACTGCACCCTCAATTGAAGATCAGTTTTTCGACGTCCACCGGCCTGGCTGATTTGGTATCCGAACGCTTTGACCTGGCGATTCGCATGGGCCATTTAAACGACTCGGGCTACCGTGCGTTGCCTTTGCGTAAATTCGCCATAGTGCTGGTGGCCAGCCCGGCTTATCTTGAATTGCGGGGTTGGGCGAACAAGGCGCAGGATGTTCAGTCACTCGAATGGGTGTTTCTGACGGGTTTCAATACGCGGATGAAATTGGTCATGCGCGACGCTCCCCACACTCGACTGTCCTTTTGCGCACCGAGTCTGATCCAGACGGATAGCGCCTCGGCGGTGTTGGCGTTCGTGCTGCAGCACTGCGGGGTGGCGCCTCTGCCTGACTGGATGGTCGAAGAGCATCTGCGCAGCGGCAATCTTGTGCGGGTGCTTCCCGATTACGAATGGCCGGAGCAGGGCGTCTATGCGGTATTTCCCAACACCCGGCACGTGGCCGGCAAAGTACGCTCATTCATCGATTTTTTCCGGGCGTTCAACGAGACGGAATCACAGGCTGGCTCACGGCCTGTCTGATTCGTTAAACATTCAATATCCCACCCCGCCGAGGCTGCACCCACCCATGAAAGTATTGATATTTGGCGCATCCGGCATGGTCGGCAGCGGCGTTCTGCGCGAATGCCTGGCAGCACAGGACGTCGAGTCTGTTCGCTCGATCAGCCGGACACCGGTGAACATTCAGCATGCCAAACTCGAGCAATTGACCAGACCGGATTTTGCCGCGCAGCCCTCCACGCTGGATGATGACGACTTGCGCAACGTTGATGCCTGCTTTTTTTGCCTTGGCGTCACGGCGGCCGGTTTGACCGAGGAGCAGTACACGAAGATGACGCAGACGTTGACGTTGTCTGTGGCGCAACGTCTTTGCCAGCTCAACCCGGAAGCGACGTTCGTCTACGTTTCGGGCGCCGGGGCGGACAGCACGGAAAACAGCTCGACGATGTGGGCCAGGGTGCGTGGGGTGACAGAGAACGGGCTGCTGAGACTTCCCTTCAAACGCGTACACATTTTGCGTCCTGCGGTTATCCAGCCATTACATGGCGCGGTATCGAAAACCCGTTCCTACCGGATCTTCTACAGTCTGGTGGGGCCACTGTTGACGGTTTTGCGGCGTGCCTTTCCTGAAAAAATCCTGAGCACCGAGATCATCGGCCAGGCGATGCTCTCGATAGCGCGATCGGGTGCCGCTGACAGCGTGCTTGAGTCAGCTCACATCTACCGGTTGGCCCGTCACGAAAAGCCCGCGATCGGCTGAGCCCACAGCCGCGCATCAATACAACAAAATTTCGCCATCACCCCATCCAGGCGGCGGGTCGCTGCCGCTTTTCCGGGATACCCGAGTCCCGCTCGAATTGCCGCAACGCCGCTGCCTTCAAGCGTTATCAACACCTTCAAGAACAAACCCGGCCAGCACTGACGCCAGAATTCTCGACACCCTTGAAACCCTAAATGGCGAAATTTTGATACTACACGTCGGGTTGACGGGAGCGACGGAACACTGACGACGATTATTGTTTTCGCACAAAAGCAGGAAACAATAATCATGCTGCCGCCGAACAAAAGAATTGATAGCCACGTTCACTTTTACACGTTGGATGACCTCCGGCGGGTGGCTGGCTCGCTGCCTTACACCCTGCCCGAACCGCATCCGCTGACGGCTTATCTCGACACGTTGATCGATGCCGGCGTTGCGCCGACCGTCATCAACAATGTCCATCTCAGCATCCTGCCCGACTCGGAAAACGTGTTTGCTTCGTTTGATGAACTGAAGCAGCTCCAGGCGGCGAATCCGTCACGTTATGGGGACGTCAGGCTGGTCGGGACGATCAAGGCGGAACCCGCTTACGCCACAAAAGAGCGTCTCTCGCATCCTCAGGTCATCGGCGCCCGCATCGTTTTGCACGATGCGAAGCCTGAAACGGTTTCCGACACGCGCTTCAGTGATGAGGGTTGGTCGGCGTTTTATGCGCGACTGCTGCCGCACCAGCACCTGCACATCTATGCGAAAGAGGCCGAAACGAATCTGCGCGTCCTGCGCCAGATCCCTGAGGACGTGCGCGTCATCATCGATCACCTCGGCAGCTGCCACAGCGAGCGCGGCGCCACGGAGCCGGCTTATCTCGCACTGCTTGCCGAGGCGGGAAGGCGAGGCAACGTGTGGTTCAAGGGGCCGGGCTATCGCACCTCGGTTTCGCCCGTGGAAACCGCACGTTTCGTCTTGCAAATAATCAGCGCCCTCGGCGCCGAGAAGATTCTCCTGGAAGCCACCGACGCCCCTCATGTCGGCACCGACAACAGCGGCGTGGCGTATTCCGAGCTGTTTGATCTGACCAGCGTTTTCGATTTTGTCGATGCCGTTGCGCAGCATGTTTCCACCGAAACCCGAATTCCTGTTGGCCAACTTCTTCGAGGAGCTTCTGGCCAGTTGGTTAGTTGATTTACGCCCACACCCACACTTCGAGATACCTAGCGATGACGAACATCATTACAAAAGAAATCAACTTCGCCGTTAAGTATGGCGATGCCACCCTGAGCCTCAAAGGCACGGTGTTTCAGCCAGAACAGATCGACGCAACACTGCCACCCGTGGTCTTCAACTCCGGCTTCACCGGTGGCGTCACCATGTACGGCCAATTGTTCGGCCGTGCCCTGGCAGCCCGTGGCTATCGGGTCATGACCTACGACGTGGCGGGTTTCTTCTCCAACAAGTACATCCGCAACACGATCAAGGCCGGTGACATCGAGATCACCAACGTCATCCTCGAAGACCAGAAAGATGAAGTCCTCGGTGCCGTTGCTTGGGCACGAGACAATTTTGGCGCGATGCCGGTCGTGGCGTCCTGGGCGATGGGTTCGGTCGCGAGCCTCGGCGCGGTGGCTGAACTGGCGGCTGCGGGTGGCGAGCAGATCCGCTTCTGGGTGCCGATGAGCTACACCAACATCAGCAAGCTGCAAGGCTTGCGCAACGACAAGGCTGCCGCGCACGCCGCGATTCAGCAGCTGGCGGATGACGCGCCGATTCCACCGTTCGATACCGGGACCGAATCGACCCGTCTAGGTTACTACCCGCTCGATCCTGAAACCCAGGCTTACGTTGATCAGCAGTTGGGCGGCTACACCGAAGCGGGCGGCGCCGACCGCTGGCCTGGCTGCACCCACGTGACGGCGAAATCCTACAAGTCCTATGTGGCGTATGACCCGGAGCAGTCCATTGAAGGGGCAAAAGGCTTCCCGCCAGCGCTGATCATCCACGGTGCCGAGAACACCCTGCACATGCCATCGGAATCCGAGCGTCTGCATCGTCACTATCCGGCGGACGCAGGTCCGGGTGCGCTGATCATTCCGCACATGCAGCATGGCCAGCAGAACCAGGTTGAAAGCCCGGTGTTCAAGTCGATGATCCAGAGCATCGATGAGGCGATCCGCGCACGCAGCTGATCCGTTCTCCTGCGGGGCCTCGCAACGAGGTCCCGCAGTGTTTTGCATCTGGCTGAATGCCTGCCAAGGCCCTACCATAGCGTGTCCAAAGCCACTCCCTTGAGCTGGCCTGAGCCGTGTTTCAAGAACGGCTGGACCCACTCATGACAAGGACCTGGCGATGACAAGCCCCAATGACGCAGCGCCGCCGGTGAACGGTTACACGACCAAGCGCATCGGCCTGCTCATTCTTCCGCAGTTTTCCATGATGGCATTGGCCGGCGCGAGCGAGCCCCTGCGGGCGGCGAACCGGCTTTCCGGGAAAACCCTGTATGAGTGGACCCTGCTCACGGAATCCGGTGGGCCGGTCAGTTCCAGCAGCGGTTTCGAAATCCAGACCGTGCCGATTGATCAGGCGCCCGAGGTTGATCGGGTATTCGTCCTGGCGAGCCTCGATATCGAACATCAGAAACCACCAAAAATGCTGCGCTTTCTCCAGCGCGCTGCGTCTCGTGGCGTCACCGTTGGCGCGCTGAGCACCGGTACGTTCATTCTGGCCCGCGCCGGTTTGCTGGAAGGCAAGCGCTGCACGCTGCACTGGGAATCCATCGGTCAGTTTTCCGAAGAATTTCCGACCATCGAAGTGACCAAGGAGCTGTACGTCAACCACGGAAACCGCTGGACCTGCGCTGGCGGGACGGCGGCCATCGACCTGATGCTGGCGCAGATCGCCCTGGATTTCGGCAACCCGCTGGCCGCGAGCATTGCCGAGCAGTTCCTGCATGCGCGGATAAGGGCGCCGGAAGAACATCAGCGGATGTCGATCCAGTGGCGGTTCGGGATTCACGATCGGCGGCTCACGGCGGCCATTGCCGCCATGGAAGACAACCTGGAAAACATCGTCGGCATCGAAGAAATCGCCGACCGCTGCAACCTGTCCCATCGTCAGCTGGAGCGCCTATGGCATCAGCATTTCGGGATGACGCCAAAGAAGTTCTACCTGGAGCTCCGGCTGAACGAAGCACGCCGATTGCTGCGTGAAAGCACTCAGCCCATTGCGTCGATTGCCTACAGCTGCGGCTTCGTTTCCGCCTCGCACCTGGGGGCCGCTTACCGTCGCGTCTGGGGATGCACGCCCGGTGAAGAGCGGCGGAAATTTGATGATGCCCATTCCTGATTTCAGCCCCTGGTAAATTGGCGTCAATCCTTCGCCAACCCTCTGAACAAACCTCCTCATAAAACCCCATAGCTTGCTAATGACTTGGCCCGACAGCAGGTGCGTGCTGGCGGGTCTCGGTGATTTGGCGATCCTGTATGCTTCTTTTACGACTCGACACTTCACCTGTCAGCGCATGCCGAATCGCTTCGTGACGTCGGTTTTTTGATAGAAATCGTCGAACTCACAGCTCAGGCTCCGCTCGCCAGCGCGGTAAGGTTCATGACAAATCCGGCGTCCACTTCCAGATGCGCAGCCGGCAAAAACAACAATGACGTACAGAAGGCCTATCAATCATGGAAACCTTGAGTTTCATTCTGGAAAACGGCGGGCTGATCAGCTTGCTCCTCGGGCAGCACCTTCTCATCGTGGCCATCGCGGTGGGGTTGGCGATTCTGACCGGCGTGCCCGTCGGGATCGCGATCTCCCAGCACCCCAGAACCCGCCGCTGGGTGTTGGCCTTTGCCGCTGTGCTGATGACCATTCCTTCTGCAGCGCTGTTCGGGTTGATGATCCCGGCCCTGTCGCTGATTGGCTACGGGATCGGCGTGGTGCCGGCGGTCATTGCGCTGTTTCTGTATTCCCAGCTGCCGATCATCCGCAACACCACCACCGCGATTTCCAACATTGATCCGGCCCTGCGTGAAGCGGCGATCGGCATGGGCATGTCGACCTGGCAGCGACTGTACAAGGTCGAGCTGCCGATTGCGGTCCCGCTGATCATGGCCGGCGTCAGGATGGCCACCGTCATCAACATCGGCATCGCGGCCATCGCGGCCTACATCGGTGCCGGCGGCCTGGGCAGCCTGATCATTCGTGGCATCGCCCAATCGGATACCCGGCAGCTGCTGGCCGGCGCCATCGTCATCAGCGTCATTGCCATTGCAGCCGACTACGCCCTGTATGCCTTGCAGCGCCTCCTGACGCCGAAAGGCCTGAACAAGAACAAAGTGGCCACTGGCCGAATGAAGGAAGCGACGACGTGATCCAGATCGAAAACCTGAACAAGAAATTTGGCTCAATCACCGCCGTGGAAGATGTCTCATTCAATGTTGAAGAGGGACAGATCTGCGTACTGCTCGGCCCGTCGGGCTGCGGCAAGACCACGACGCTGAAGATGATCAACCGCTTGATCACGCCGACCTCGGGCACCATCAGAATCGGTGGACGCGATACGGCCGAGCTGGACAGCGTCACGCTCAAGCGCTCCATCGGCTACGTGATCCAGCAAGTCGGTTTGTTCCCGAACATGACCGTCGAGGAGAACATCTGCGTCGTTCCCAACCTGCTGGGTTGGGACAAGAGCAAAAGCCGCAAGCGCGCTGCCGAGTTACTGGAAGTGGTCGCGCTGGACCCGTCGAAATTCCTCAAGCGCTACCCGTGCGAACTCTCGGGCGGCCAACAGCAGCGCGTAGGGGTGGCCCGCGCCCTGGCGGCGGATCCACCGGTGATGTTGATGGACGAGCCGTTTGGCGCCATCGACCCGATCAACCGCGACGTGATTCAGGACGAGTTCATGCGCATCCAGCGCCAGGTCGGCAAGACCGTGCTTTTTGTCAGCCACGACATCGACGAAGCCGTGAAGATGGCAGACTGCGTCGCGCTGTTCCACAACGGCAAGATCGAGCAGTTCGGCAGCTCGGATGATCTGCTGGCCCGGCCCAACAGCGAGTTCGTGGCCAACTTCATGGGCGGTGACCGGATCATGAAGCGCCTGCGCCTGCTGCGCGCGGCGGATGTCGCCAGCAAGATCCCGCCGAAGGAACACATGCAGGTAGTCGGCGGCAACAGCGGCATCACCACGCACTCGCACCTGGTGGTGAAGCCCGGCGATGACCTGCGCCAGGTGCTTTCGCAGCTGCTGGGGCGCGGGCAGGACTGGGCGTTGTGCAACGACAGCGACGGGCGCTTTATCGGCTACGTCCATCAGGCCGACATCCTGGCAAGGCTTGTCGAAAACATTACTCCGGCGGTGCACTGACGATGTCTGACTTGATGATCAGATTTTGGCAAGGGCTTCAGTTTTACTGGGGCGATATCAGCTACCTGACGGTCCAGCATCTGCAGATCGTGGCCATCAGTGGTGTCCTCGCATTGGTCGTGGCGCTGCCGTTGGGCGTGTGGATGAGCCGGCCTGCGAACCAGCGCTACGCGATGGCGAGCATGCAGTTCCTCAATGTCGGGCAGGCGATTCCCAAGCTCGCATTGCTGGCGTTGGCCATGAGTTTCATCGGCGTGGGCAGCGGCGCGGCGATCATCGGCTTGTTTGTCGCGACGCTGTTGCCGGTGGCGGTCAACACCTATGAAGGGTTGCGTGCCGTGCCACAGCACTTGGTCGAAGCGGCCGAGGCCATGGGCATGACGCCTGCGGAAACCCTGTGGAAAGTCGAAATCCCGAATGCGATGAACGTGATTTTCGCCGGCATCCGCACGGCGCTGGCGATCAACGTCGGGACCGCGCCGCTGGCCTTTCTGGTCGGCGGAGGCGGGCTGGGTGAGCTGATCTTCACCGGTATCGACCTGAACGACTTCGGCATGATGCTGGCCGGTGCCGCTTCGACCGCCCTGTTGGCGATTGCCGTCGACCTGGCGTGCGGCCTGATCCAGACCGTTGCCGTGTCCCGGGGCCTGAGGTTGGCCGGGCGCGAATGAATGTGAAGACCATCGACAAAAACCAATAATACGAGGTGCCTTATGATTCATCGAATGCTCGTCAGTCTGCTGTGTACGCTGGGTCTTGTTTCAGGTGTTGTCGGCAGTGCGTCTGCCAACAGCACGATCGTGGTCGGTGGCAAGAAATTCACCGAGCAGCAACTGGTGGCGGAAATGACCACGCAGTTGTTGCGCGCCAATGGGTACAGCGTCGACAAGCGCCCGGACCTCGGCTCGTCGGTCTTGCGCGCGGCGCAGGAGAACGGTCAGGTCGATGTGTATTGGGAATACACCGGCACGTCCCTGGTGATTTACAACAAGGTGACGGACAAGCTCGACGCTGACGAAACCTACAAGAAGATCAGCGCGCTCGACGCAGAGAAGGGCATCACCTGGTTGAACCCGTCGAAAGCCAACAACACCTACGCGCTCGCCATGCGCAAGGACGAGGCCGACAAGGAAGGCATCGTCTCGATCAGCGATCTGGCGAAGAATGTGGGTGAAGGCAAGACCTACAAGTTCGCCTCCAACGCCGAGTTCTTCTCGCGCACCGATGGCCTGCGCCCGCTTCAGGACACCTACAAGTTCGAGTTCGAGCGCAAGAACGTTGTGCGCATGGACGGTGGACTGACCTATCAGGCACTTCGGGATGGCCAAGTGAATGTGGCGCTGGTGCTGTCAACGGACGGGCGGATTCCGGCCTTCGGGTTTATCGTGCTGAAGGACGATAAGGGCTTTTTCCCTAGCTACGCGCTGACGCCGGTGATTCGTACCGAGGTCTTCAAGGAGAACCCGAAGATCGGCGAATTGCTCAACGCGCTTTCTTCCAAGCTGGACGACGAAACCATTGCCGGCCTCAACTCCCGGGTTGACGTGGGTCGTGAGTCGATTGAGAGCGTGTCCAAGGAATTCCTGCAGCAGAGCAAGTTGCTCTAATTCAACCATCACACACACATCAACTGTAGGAGCCGGCTTGCCGGCGATAGCGGTGGGTCAGTCGATACATTAATCGCCTGAACGAGCGCTTTCGCCAGCAAGCCGGCTCCTACAGAGGACGCGTTCGCCTGGAGAATCATTGATGCAGTCGATTAGAAAGTTCGTGGCAGGAGCATTCGTGGTGTTTGCGGCCAGTGCTCAAGCCGATGTCGCCATCGACCAGATGACGCTCGCCGACATGCGGCAGGCGCTGGACAGCGGGACCATCACTTCCGAGCAACTGGTCAGGCACTACCTGGATAACATTCGCGCCAACAACCATCAGGGACGGAACATCAACGCCCTGGTGACGATCAACGACGCCGCGATCGACCAGGCGCGGAAATGGGACGCTGAGCGGACGAAAAATCCCGCCGCCAAACAGGCGCCCCTGGCCGGCATTCCCTTCGTGGCGAAGGACAACTTTGATACCCGAGGCCTGGTCACTTCCGGCGGCTCTTATGTCTTGCGCACATCGCTGCCGAACCAGGACGCCTTTACCGTCAAGAAACTCATGGACGGGCAAGCGATTCTGCTCGGCAAAGCCAACATGTCCGAACTGGCCGCGTCCTTTGGCTGGTTTGGCTACAGCTCGTTTGGCGGCCAGACCCTGAACCCCAACAACACCAAGCGCGACGCGTCCGGCTCCAGCAGCGGCTCGGCGGCGGCGGTGGCGGCGAAATTCGCGCCTTTTGCGCTGGGTTCGGACACCAGCGGCTCGATCCGTGCGCCGGCCAGCGTCACCGGCACCGTGGGTTTTCGACCTTCGCTCGGGCTGATCAGTCGCAGCGGCATCATTCCGCTGTCGCTGGCGTTCGATACCGGCGGCGTGATCACCCGCAGCGTGGTGGATCAGGCGATTGTGCTGGATGCGATCAAGGGCCAGGACAAAAGCGATTCCGCGACCCTCGACCTGGCGTCCGAGCGCATTCAGTTTGAGCAAGCACTGAACAGTAGCTCGTTGAAAGGCAAGACCATCGGCGTGATCAGCAACTTCAACGGCGCCAACCCTGAAGTGGATGCCGTGTTCAAGGCCGCACAGGACACCCTCGGCAAGCGCGGCGCCCATGTTGTCGCCATCGAACTGCCGAAAGCATTCGAAACGCTTTGGGGTGATGTGCTGGGACCGGTGGGAGAGAGCGAGTTCAAGCCGCAATTCGAACGTTATCTGGCGACCCTCGACGCGAACCAGCCGCGGACCCTGGCGGATTTTCTGGCTCTGGCGCGAAAAAACCAGGCAGAGAACGGGCCGCATGGCATGAACCCGGCGCGTTTGGCCGGGCTGGAATCGCTGGCGAAAACCGATAGCACCGATTCGCCGCTGTACATCTCGATCCTCTCCAGGAAGATCCCGCAATTGCGCGCGCAACTGATGGGCATCATGCAGAAGAACAAGGTCGACAGTCTGTTTTTCGCCACCATCAATTGCCCGGCTTCGGTGGTTCATGGGGTGACGGACGAGAGCTATGTCTGCAAGGCCGGTGACACCTATGCGTCGTCGTACATTGCCTCGGCGACCGGGTTTCCCGAGATCACGGTTCCGGCGGGCACCATCAAGGGCAATCTGCCGGTGGGTGTTTCATTCCTGGGCGGGTATGGGGAAGACGCCAAGGTGGTGAGTTTCGGGTACGCGTTTCTTGGGCGGTAGGTTTGTCTGATACACCGGGTTGCCTGGATCGCCAGCAAGCCGGCTCCTACAGCCTGCGTCCCCCTTGTTGGAGCCGGCTTGCTGGCGATCCAGACGACACGGTCCATCGCCGGACGAGGTCATATCTGCGCCAGCAGCCAGGTGCGAAACGCGATCAGCGACGGCAGCCTTTCGTTGCGCGGCGGGTAGGTCAGGTAGTAACTGCGCTGGCTGGCGAAAGGCTGGTCCAGGCTGATCAACTCGCCGTTGGCCAACTCGTCGGTCACCAGGATGCGCGGCACCAGCCCGATGCCGATGCCCGCTCTCACGGCCTGGATCAAGTGTGACGTGAGTTCGAAACTCGGCCCCAGCCGCATCATGCGATGGGGCAGGCCGTGATGGCTGAACCACTCGCCCCAGACGTTGGCGTTGTTCGCGACATTGAGCAGTGTCTGTCCGCCTATGTGTTCCGGGGTCCAGAGGTCATGGGCCGCGGCTTCTTGCGGAGAAATGATCACCATCAACTCTTCCGTGTGCAGGCGATGGCTGATCAGGCCCGGCAAGTCCGCTGTGCCGACGCCGATCGCGGCATCGATGCCGCTGGTTTCGAAGTCGATGGCTTCGATCCGCGAATTGATGTGCACCAGCATGCCGGGATGGGTTTTGTAGAAGTCATGCAGACGCGGCAACAACCACTTCGAGCCGAACGTGGGCAACGTGGCCAGGCGCAAGGTTCCACTGCCCGACTGATAAGCCAATGCCTGCAACGTGGCACTGCGGATGCGCCCGAGCGCCTCGCTCATTTCCCGCTGATACAGCCGACCGACATCGGTCAGTTGCACCTGCCGGCCTTCGCGGCGAAACAGCGTAAGACCCAGCTGTTGCTCCAGCGCCTGGACTTGGCGGCTGACAGCACTCTGGGTCAGGGACAGTTCCAGGGCTGCGCGGGTGTAGCTTTCATGCCGGGCGGCGGCTTCAAAAGCCAGCAGCAGTGACATGGAGGGCGTGAGATGGCGGTAATTCATTCGTAAAAGTCATCGATAGCGGCAGGATTATCCGTTTGTCCGGCGCCAGGACCTGCAGGATCATTGGTTTGGCCGACGACCTGAGGCTGACCTATTAATGCTCAGGCGACAAGTATTTTGATTTTCCGTGATTAGACCTAGAAGAGACCCACCCGCGATGATCGCTCAGTTGCCTACCGCTGCACCCGCCGCACAGTACCCGGAATTCCTCCAGGCCTTGCGTGCCAGTGGCTTTCGCGGTCAGCTCAGTGCCGACTACGCCACCCGCACAGTGCTGGCGACCGACAACTCGATTTACCAGCGTCTGCCACAAGCGGCGGTGTTTCCCCTGGATGCGGACGACATCGTGCGCCTCGCGACGTTGATGGCCGAACCGCGTTTCCGTCAGATCAAGCTGACCCCGCGTGGCGGCGGCACCGGCACCAACGGCCAGTCGCTGACCGACGGCATCGTGGTCGACCTGTCGCGGCACATGAACACCATCCTCGAAATCAACGTCGCCGAACGTTGGGTGCGGGTGCAGGCGGGGGTGGTCAAGGACCAGCTGAATGCCGCGCTCAAGCCCCATGGACTGTTTTTTGCGCCGGAGCTGTCGACGTCCAACCGCGCCACCGTTGGTGGGATGATCAACACGGACGCCAGCGGGCAGGGCAGTTGCACCTACGGCAAGACCCGCGATCATGTGCTGGAGCTGCACAGCGTATTGCTCGGCGGTGAGCGCCTGCACAGCCAGCCGCTGTCCGACGCACAGCTGGAGGCGGCATGTGCGCAACCCGGCCGTATCGGCGAGGTGTATCGCACTGCGCGGCAGATCCAGGAAACCCAGGCCGACCTGATCGAGGCAGTGTTCCCCAAACTCAATCGCTGCCTGACTGGCTACGACCTGGCGCACCTGCGCGACGAGCAGGGGCGTTTCAACCTCAATAGCGTGCTGTGCGGGGCCGAAGGTTCGCTAGGCTACCTCGTCGAAGCCAAGCTCAACGTGCTGCCGATTCCCAAGTATTCAGTACTGGTGAACGTGCGCTACAGCAGCTTCATGGATGCGCTGCGCGACGCCAACGCATTGCTGGCGCAGAAGCCGCTGTCCATCGAAACCGTGGATTCCAAAGTGTTGATGCTGGCGATGAAAGACATCGTCTGGCACAGCGTCGCCGAGTATTTCCCGGCAGATGCCGAGCGCCCGACGCTGGGCATCAACCTGGTGGAGTTCAGCGGCGAAGACCTGGTGGAAGTGAACGCTCGCGTGGCGTCGTTCGTGGCGCATTTGCAGGCTGATACCACCATCGAACGACTGGGCCACACGCTGGCCGAAGGTGCCGCAGCGGTGACCCGCGTCTACGCCATGCGTAAACGCTCCGTCGGGCTGCTGGGCAACGTCGAAGGCGAAGTCCGCCCGCAGCCGTTTGTCGAAGACACCGCCGTGCCGCCGGAAAAACTCGCCGACTACATCACCGAGTTCCGCGCCTTGCTCGACAGCCATGGCCTGGCTTACGGCATGTTCGGCCACGTCGATGCCGGCGTGTTGCATGTGCGTCCGGCGCTGGACATGAAAGACCCGAAGCAGGCCGCGCTGGTCAAGCCGATTTCCGATGCCGTGGCCGAGTTGACCCGGCGTTATGGCGGGCTGTTGTGGGGCGAGCACGGCAAGGGCTTGCGCTCGGAATACGTGCCGGAGTTTTTTGGCGAACTGTACCCGGCGCTGCAATCGCTCAAGGGCGCGTTCGACCCGCACAATCAGCTCAACCCCGGCAAAATCTGCACTCCGCCGGATGCCGCCCAGGGCTTGCTCAAGGTCAACGAAGTGACGCTGCGCGGTGACTTGGACCGGCAAATCGACGAGCGCGTCTGGCAGAGTTTCGGCAGTGCCGTGCACTGCAACGGCAACGGCGCTTGCTACAACTACGACCCCAACGATGCGATGTGCCCATCGTGGAAAGCCACCCGCGAACGCCAGCATTCGCCGAAGGGCAGGGCGTCGTTGATTCGCGAATGGTTGCGCCTGCAAGGCACGGCCAACATTGATGTGCTGCAAGCGGCCCGAGGGAAACTCGCGTGGCTGAGCGGGTTGCCGGCGCGATTGCGCAACAACCTCGCACGTTCCCGTGGCGAGGCGGATTTCTCTCATGAAGTGTACGACGCCATGGCCGGCTGCCTGGCCTGCAAATCCTGCGCGGGGCAATGCCCGATCAAGGTCAACGTCCCGGATTTCCGTTCGCGTTTTCTCGAGCTGTATCACGGTCGCTATCAACGTCCGCTGCGAGACTACCTGATCGGTTCGCTGGAGTTCACCATTCCTTACATGGCCTATGCACCGGGCCTGTACAACGCGGTGATGGGGTCGAAGTGGGTCAGCCGTTTGCTGGAGCGTCACGTCGGCATGCTCGACAGTCCGTTGATCCACCGCTTCGACCTGCAAACCACATTGACCCGCTGCAAGGTTGCTGTCGCCAGCGTGCCTGCCCTGCGCGAACTGACCGCTGCGCAACGTGAGCGCAGCGTGGTGCTGGTGCAGGACGCCTTTACCCGTTATTTCGAAACGCCGTTGCTGGCGAGTTTTATCCAACTGGCGCATCAACTCGGTTATCGCGTGTTTCTGGCGCCCTACAGTGCCAACGGCAAGCCTTTGCATGTGCAGGGTTTCCTCGGCGCGTTCGCCAAAGCGGCCATCCGCAACGGCAATCAGCTCAAGGCGCTGGCCGACTGTGGTGTGCCGTTGGTGGGACTGGACCCGGCGATGACCCTGGTCTATCGCCAGGAATATCAGAAAGTGCCGGGACTCGAGGGTTGCCCGAACGTCCTGCTGCCCCAGGAGTGGCTGGTGGATGTGCTGCCTGAACGGCCTCAAGGCGCGACTCAGGCGTTTCGTTTGATGGCGCACTGCACCGAGAAAACCAACGTCCCGGCCAGCACTTCGCAATGGGAATCGGTGTTTGCCAGGCTTGGCCTGAAACTGGTGACCGAGGCGACGGGCTGTTGCGGCATGTCGGGCACCTACGGCCACGAAGCGCGTAACCAGGCCACCTCGCGGACTATTTTCGAACAGTCATGGGCGGGCAAGCTGGACAAGGCGGGTGAAGCGCTGGCGACGGGGTACTCGTGCCGCAGCCAGGTCAAGCGCCTGGCCAGCCAGCAATTGCGGCATCCGTTGGAGGTGGTGTTGGAGTCTGTGAGCGTTAAAAGCTGAGTCAGTTCGAGACGTCTGCCTGCTCTTCCTTTTCAGGAACGGCAGGCCACGCGTTGATCACCGATTGCAGGAATTGCGCGGACAACTCAGGGTTGTCCAGCGCCCTGGCAATCAGCATTGCCCCGGCGATCGATGACAGGATGCGCAGGGATTCCTGATATTTCTCCTCGTGATTTTCCCCCTCGACCAGCGCCATCAGCGTTTCGATCAAACGCTCGACGCCTTTGGTGAAGGAGCTGCTGACGGTGCCACCCGAGCGGGCGACATCGGCGCCCAACGCGGGAATAGGGCAGCCCTCGGTCCAGTTGTCGAGGTGCGACTGCGTCAGGTAACCCTTGATCAGTTCGGGAATGGATTTGGCGTCCTGCCAGTCCTGGATGTTGGACTCGAACGTGCGGGTAACCGCCTCTGACGCCAGCTGTTCCTTGCCGCCCGGAAACTGTCCGTAAAAGCCGCCATGGGTCAGGCCTACGGAGCGCGACAGTTCGCCAATGCCGATGCCATCGATACCTTTTTCCCGATACAGCCGTGACGCGGCCGTGAGGATCGCTTCCTTGTTGGCGGCGGCCTGGTCTTTCGTGACTTTCATGAGTCTGCTCCTGTGGCCAGGTCGGCATCGCCTGGAAAAACTGCGCTGAGGCTGGTAATTATGATGGGCGTAATATAAAGTCGATGCAACGGCTGTGTCGGTATCGACTCAAGTCTGGCGGATACCGCGCCTGTGGCTCAAGTCAAAAATCTCTACCTGGACCGGACCCATGAACCGTAACGACCTGCGCAGTATCGATCTGAACCTGCTGGTGGTGTTCGAAGCGCTCATTCAGGAGCGCAACCTCACGCGTGCTGCCGAGAAACTGTCCCTGGGCCAACCCGCCGTCAGCGCGGCGCTGGTGCGTTTGCGCAGGCTGTTCAACGACCCGTTGTTCGAACGTATCGGGCGCCGGATGGTGCCCACAGCACGGGCGTTGAGCGTGGCAAAAACCCTCGGGCCAGCGCTGGATTGCGTTTGCACTGTGATCGCAGACACCAGGATTTAAGCGGGCTCGTCCCTTTTTTTGGCCTTATACATGATGGCTATCATTATTGGTGATAGCCAACTTCACTCCGTTCAATTCGTCGAGACCTCGCGCGAGGCCGAGAATCCGGAAATTCCTCAACCGTCTGGCGGACACCCCCCATGGAACAGTCACTCAAACCTTTGCGTTACCCCCTTGCAGCGTTGGCGTTGGTAGCGCTTGCCGCGTGTGAACGCACACCCGATGCCGCCCAGGCGCCGGGAGCGCCGCATGTCACCGTTGCGAAAGTGCTTGAGCAGCCCATTACCGAGTGGGATGAAGTCACCGCTCGCCTGGAAGCGCCGGAAACCGTCGAGGTTCGTCCACGGGTGTCGGGCCAGATCGAGCGCGTTGCGTTTACCGATGGCGCGTTGGTGAAGAAGGGCGATTTGCTGTTCCAGATCGATCCACGTCCGTTCGAACATGAAGTGCATCGCATCGAGGCGCAGCTGCAACAGGCCCGCGCCACCCTGGTCCGCACCGGCAACGAGGCACAGCGCGGTCAGCGGTTGTTGAGCAGCAACGCGATCTCCGCCGAGCTGGCCGACACCCGTACCACCACCGCCCAGGAAGCCCGGGCCGGTGTCGATGCCATTCAGGCGCAGCTGGACCTGGCGCGCCTGAACCTAAGTTTCACCCGCGTTACGGCGCCGATCACCGGCCGCGTCAGCCGTGCGGAAATCACCGCCGGCAACATCGTCACCGCCGACACCACTGCGCTGACCAGCGTGGTCTCCACCGACAAGGTCTACGCCTATTTCGATGCAGACGAACGCATGTTCCTCAAGTACAGCCTGTTGTCCCGCCAGGGCCAGCGCGGTCAGGCCACGCCGGTGTACATGGGCCTGTCAAACGAGGAGGGCAACAGCCACCTCGGCCAGATGAACTTCGTCGACAACCAGGTCAACCCGAAGACCGGCACCATTCGCGGCCGTGCGGTGTTCGACAACGCGGACGGCCAGTACACCCCCGGTCTCTATGCACGCTTGAAACTGGTGGGCAGCGCCGCCTATCCCGGCCTGCTGATCAAGGACGAAGCGGTGGGCACCGACCTCGGCAAGAAATTCGTTCTGGTAGTGGATAAGGACAACAAAGCCGTTTATCGCAGCGTCGATCTCGGCCCGAAACTGGAAGGCTTGCGCATCGTGCGCAGTGGTTTGCAGAAAGAGGATCGCATCGTCATCAACGGCCTGCAGCGCGTGCGTCCCGGCGCGGTGATCGACCCACAGGATGCACCGATGGCCAGCCCGGAAACCGTCGCCACACTGGCTCGCCAGCGTCAGGCCATCGAAGCGTCCAATCAGCCGGCTGCGGCTAAATCGCCTGCACTGGTGAAAGCGGATTCCAACGCTTCGCCTCGCGGATAAGGAGCCTCGACATGAAGTTCTCCCAGTTCTTTATCACGCGACCGATCTTCGCGGCGGTGCTGTCGCTGCTGATCCTGATCGCCGGCGCCATCTCACTGTTCCAGTTGCCGATCAGCGAATACCCGGAAGTGGTGCCACCGACCGTGGTCGTCCACGCCAACTATCCCGGCGCCAACCCGAAAGTCATCGGCGAAACCGTTGCGGCGCCGCTTGAGCAAGCCATCACCGGGGTCGAGAACATGCTGTACATGTCCTCGCAATCCACGGCGGACGGCCGACTCACGCTCACGGTGACTTTCGCCTTGGGCACCGATCTGGACAATGCCCAGGTCCAGGTGCAGAACCGCGTAACCCGCACCGAACCGAAGCTGCCCGAGGAAGTGACGCGCATCGGCATCACCGTCGACAAGGCATCGCCCGAGCTGACCTTGCTGGTGCACCTGGTGTCGCCGGACAAACGCTACGACATGCTCTACCTGTCCAACTACGCGATCCTCAACGTCAAGGACGAGCTGTCGCGCCTGAACGGGATCGGCGATGTGAAGATGTTCGGCATCGGCGATTACTCCCTGCGCATCTGGCTCGACCCGGACAAAACCGCCTCGCGCAACCTGACTGCCACCGATGTGGTCACGGCGGTGCGGGAACAGAACCGTCAGGTCGCGGCTGGCCAACTGGGTTCGCCGCCGGCGCCGAATGCCACCAGCTTCCAGATGTCGATCAACTCCCAGGGGCGGTTGGTCAGCGAGGAAGAGTTTGAAAACGTGATCGTGCGCAGTGGCCCGAACGGCGAAATCACTCGCCTGAAGGACATTGCCCGGATCGAACTGGGGTCCAACCAGTACGCCTTGCGCGCCTTGCTCAACAACCAGGAAGCGGTGGCGATGCCGATCTTCCAGCGGCCGGGTTCCAACGCCATCGACGTTTCCAATCAGGTGCGGGCGAAGATGGCCGAGCTGAAGAAGAACTTCCCGGAAGGCATGGATTACGAGATCGTCTACGACCCGACCATCTTCGTCCGCAGTTCGATCGAAGCGGTGGTGCACACGCTGTTTGAAGCACTGATCCTTGTGGTGCTGGTGGTGATTCTGTTCCTGCAAACCTGGCGTGCTTCGATCATCCCGCTGGTGGCCGTGCCGGTGTCGCTGATCGGTACGTTTGCCGTGATGCACTTGCTCGGGTTCTCGCTCAACGCGCTGTCGCTGTTCGGCCTGGTGCTCGCCATCGGGATCGTGGTCGACGATGCGATCGTGGTGGTGGAAAACGTCGAGCGCAACATCGAGTCCGGGCTGGAACCGGTCGAAGCGACCAAGAAAGCCATGGGCGAAGTGACCGGGCCGATCATCGCCACGGCGCTGGTGCTGTGCGCGGTGTTCGTGCCCGCCGCGTTCATCTCCGGGCTGACAGGGCAGTTCTATAAACAGTTCGCGCTGACCATCGCTATCTCGACAGTGATCTCGGCGTTCAACTCCCTGACCTTGTCGCCGGCGCTGGCGGCGGTGTTGCTCAAGGCCCATGGCGCGCCGAAAGACCGTTTCTCCAAAGTGCTGGATCGTCTGCTCGGTGGCTGGCTGTTCAAACCGTTCAACCGCTTCTTCGAGAAGGCCAGTCACGGTTACATGGTTGCGGTGGCCAAAGTCATTCGTGGCAGCAGCGTCGCCTTGCTGGTCTACGCCGGGCTGATCGCCATGACGTACATGGGCTTCAGCACCACGCCGACAGGTTTCGTGCCGACCCAGGACAAGAAGTACCTGGTGACCTTCGCGCAACTGCCGGACGCGGCGAGCCTGGATCGCACCGAATCGGTGATCCGCCGCATGAGCACCATCGCCATGAACGAGCCGGGTTTCGACAGCGCCGTGGCTTTCCCGGGCCTGTCAATCAACGGCTTCACCAACAGTCCGAACGCCGGTATCGCCTTCATCGGCCTGAGTTCGTTCGACGAGCGCAAGGACCCGAGCCTGTCGGCCAAGGCGATTTCCGCTTCGCTCAACGGCAAGTTCGGTGGGATTCAGGACGCCTACATCGCCGTGTTCCCGCCACCGCCGGTACAAGGCCTGGGCACGATCGGCGGCTTCCGTCTGCAGATCGAAGACCGTGGCAACCTGGGTTACGACGAGCTGTACAAAGAGACGATGAACATCATCGGCAAGAGCCGCACCACGCCGGAGCTGGCCAACCTGTTCACCAGCTACACCGTCAACGTGCCGCAGGTCGAAGCCGCCATTGACCGCGAAAAAGCCAAGACTCACGGGGTGAAGATCAACGATATCTTCGACACCTTGCAGGTGTACCTGGGCTCGCTGTACGCCAACGACTTCAACCGTTTCGGACGCACCTATCAAGTCAACGTCCAGGCCGAGCAACAGTTCCGCCAGGAGCCGGAGCAGATCGGTCAGTTGAAGGTGCGCAATGATCGCGGCGAGATGATTCCGCTGGCGACTTTCGTCAAGGTCAGCCCGACGTCGGGTCCGGACCGGGTCTCGCACTACAACGGTTTCCTTACCGCCGAAATCAACGGCAGCGCCGCTCCCGGCTACAGCTCCGGTCAGGCACAAGCGGCCATTGAAAAACTGCTGAAAGAGGAATTGCCCAACGGCATGACCTACGAGTGGACCGACCTGACCTACCAGCAAATCCTCTCGGGCAACACCGCGCTGCTGGTTTTCCCGCTCTGCGTGCTGTTGGCGTTCCTGGTGCTGGCGGCGCTGTATGAGAGCTGGAGCCTGCCGTTGGCGGTGATCCTGATCGTGCCGATGACCCTGCTGTCGGCGATTGCCGGGGTGATCATTTCCCAAGGCGACAACAACATCTTCACCCAGATTGGCCTGATCGTGCTGGTCGGCCTGGCGTGCAAGAACGCGATCCTGATCGTCGAGTTCGCCAAGGACAGACAGGACCAGGGCCTGTCGCCGCTGGACGCGGTGCTGGATGCCTGTCGCATGCGTCTGCGGCCGATTCTGATGACGTCCTTCGCGTTCATCATGGGGGTGATTCCACTGGTGACGTCCACTGGCGCCGGCTCGGAAATGCGCCGCGCGATGGGGGTGGCGGTGTTCTCCGGGATGCTCGGCGTGACCTTCTTCGGGTTGCTGCTGACGCCGGTGTTCTTCGTGTTGATTCGCCGCTACATCGAGCGCAAGAACGCGCGCAAGGCCAGCCAGGTTCATCAGGCAAACGCACTCACTCAGGAGGCACATTAATGAACACCTTGAAGCTTTTTCTACCTAGCCTTCTGGTCGCGGCGCTCGCTGCTTGCACGGTCGGCCCCGACTACAAAACCCCTGACACCGCGCCGGCCAATATCGTGTCGGCCCAAGGCAATCGCTACGATCAATCGCATTTCGAATCGGTGTGGTGGCAGCAGTTCGATGACCCCACGCTCAACCAGTTGGTGAGCAAATCCCTGCAAGGCAACCGCGATTTACGCGTCGCGTTTGCCCGCTGGAAAGCGGCCCGAGCGATTCGCGACGACGTCAGCAACGACAATCTGCCGGTGGTCACCAGCCGCGTCAGCAGTCAGCAGGGGCGAGGGCAAGTGCCCGGCCAGACCGAAAGCCGGGTTAATCAGGAACGCTACGATCTGGGCCTGGACATGGCGTGGGAAGTCGATCTGTTTGGCCGGATCCAGCGTCAACTGGAATCCAGCGATGCCCAGCAGGACGCGGCGGCGGCCGACCTGTATCAACTGCGGGTGACGATGATTGCCGAGCTGGTGGACGCCTACGGTCAATTGCGTGGCGCGCAGTTGCGGGAAAAAATCGCTTTGGCGAACCTGAAGAATCAGCAGGATTCCCGCGCCGTGACTGTTAGCCTGCGCGACGCTGGCGTCGGCAATGAGCTCGACGTGGTGCGCGCCGATGCACGCCTGGCGGCCGTCGAGGCCACGGTGCCGCAACTGCAAGCTGAGCAGGTGCGGGAGAAGAACCGCATCGCCACGCTGCTGGGTGAGCGCCCGGATACACTGAGCGTGTCGTTGAGTCCTGCGGATTTGCCCGCCATTGCCAAAGCGCTGCCGATCGGAGATCCCGCGGAGTTGCTGCGTCGCCGGCCGGATGTGCTGGCCGCCGAGCGCAGGCTGGCGTCCTCCACTGCCGAAATCGGCGTGGCCACCGCCGACCTGTTCCCACGGGTGAGCTTGAGCGGCTTCCTCGGTTTCACCGCCGGGCGCGGTTCGCAGATCGGTTCGAGTGCGGCCCGGGCCTGGGCGTTAGGCCCGAGCATTACCTGGGCGGCATTCGACCTGGGCAGCGTGCGGGCCCGCATCCGCGGTGCCGACGCCAATGCCGAGGGCGCCCTGGCGACCTACGATCAGCAAGTGCTGCTGGCGCTGGAAGAATCGGAGAACGCCTTCAGCGACTACGGCAAACGCCAACAGCGATTGTTGTCGCTGATCAAGCAAAGCGAGTCGAGCCGTGCCGCGGCCGACTTGGCGGCAATCCAGTACAAGGAAGGGACGGTGGATTATCTGGTGTTGCTGGATGCCCAGCGTGAGCGATTGAACGCCGAGGATGCGCAGGCACTGGGCGAAACCGACCAGTACCGGGGCATCGTTGCGATCTATAAAGCGTTGGGGGGTGGTTGGGATAGCAGTGGCGGGAAGGTTGCCACGATCAATTGACCCACCCCGGATGAACTATACGCATCTCCTTGTAGGAGCCAGCTTGCTGGCGATGAACTCAAGCGCCCCGCGTTGAATCAGATCACACGCGTCATCGTTGACGACCATCGCCAGCAAGCTGGCTCCTACAAGGGAGTGCGCTCCTCCCGGTTCCACCAAACGCCACAAAACCTGTAGGAGCCGGCTTGCTGGCGATGAACTCAAGCGCCCCGCGTTGAATCAGATCACACGCGTTATCGTTGACGACCATCGCCAGCAAGCTGGCTCCTACAGGGGGTTGTGCTCGTCCCGGTTCTCCGGGCATGGCACAGGCATAAAGATTACTGCGCAATAAAGTCGCGAACCGCCTTGATCGTCTGCGTCGGCGCTTCCTCCATCAACCAATGTCCCGCTCCCGGAATCACCACTTCCGTGACCTGGTCGGCGGCGTTGCGCATGACGATGGCTTCGTTGTTGCCGAAGGATTTTTCCCCGCCGACGGCCAGCACCGGCATGGTCAGCCGCGTCTTGTTCGACGCTTCATTGTCGATCGCGTCCTGGCGGATGCTGCGGAACTGCGAGAACGCCGCGTGCATGACACCCGGACGGGCGTAGAGCTTGGCGTAGTGCTGGCGGGTGGCTTCATCGACCTTTTTCGGATCACCGGCGAACTCGTTCCAGAAACGGTCCAGGTAGATACGTTCACGTCCGGCCACCAGACGTTCGGCGTCCGGGCCACCGAAGTCGAAGTGCCACAGCATCGGTGAGCGCACAATCTCGTTCCACGGTGGAATGCCCGGCACAGGCGCATCCATCACCACCAGGCGATCGGTTTGTTGTGGGTAACGGGAGGCGTAGGCGAAAGCGACCATGGTGCCGATGTCGTGGCCGATCACCACCGAATGGTCGATCTTCAACGCCGCCAATACGGCGCGGACATCACCGGCCTGGGTCTTCTTGTCGTAGCCGTCTTTCGGGATCGACGACAGCCCCAGACCGCGCAGGTCCGGCACCACCACTGTGTGATCCTTGGCCAGGTCGGCCGCGAGCGGCGCCCACATGTCGCCGGTGTCGCCAAAACCATGCAACAGCACCACGGCCGGCCCTTTGCCGCCGACGCGGACATGGATTGTCGCGCCATCGACGGCGATGTCCTGGGTGCGGAACGCAGCGGGGAACGGGACGATGCCCGCGTGGGCGGGCAGGCTCAGCGCGAGCAGCAGGGAAGCAGTCAGCAGGGTACGGATCATGTGGTTGTCCCGGAAGGGTGCGAGGAGGGGTGTGTACCGCATCCGCTGCAAACCACCATGCCGAAAACGCACGTTGCCCGGGGCTGGACAGGGTACCCAAGGCTGGAGCGTAGCCCACTTTGAAAGGTTCTGATGTTCCCTACAAATCGATGACCAGGTCGGACGTGGGTTTGCTGCAACACAGCAGGCGCAAACCCTTGTCGATTTCCCGTTGGCGGATGCCGCCGTTGTGGTTCATCGCCACCGTGCCTTGCAGCACCGCCGTCTTGCAGGTGCCGCAAATCCCTTGGCTGCACGAGGAGGGGACGATCGCACCGGCCTTCTTCGCCGCCGCCAACACGGTCTGGTTGCCCGGCATGCTGAAGCTTTTACCGGAGCGGGACAGGGTAATGGTGAACAGGCTTTCCTGTTGATCGGCGACGGGCGCTTCTTCCAGGATCGGTGATTCGTCCAGCACCGAAATATCGAAACTCTCCTGGTGATAGTGGCGGAAATCAAAGTCGCCCTGCTTGAGCAGCGACTTGATCGCGTCCATGTAGCCTTGTGGTCCGCAGGTGAAAACTTCCCGCTCCTTGAAATCCGGTACCTGTTCGCTGAGCAACGCCAGGTCCAGGCGACCAATCGGCCCGGCCCAATCGGTGCTGGCGCCAAGTCCTTCGCAGACATTCACCACACGCAGGCCCGGCATGCTGGCCTGCATGCGTGTCAGCTCTTCATGGAAAATGATATCGACCGGGGTTCGCGCACTGTGCACGAAGACGATATCCAGCCGGGCCGCCAGGTCGAAACCCGCCCGGGTCATGGACATCAGCGGCGTCACCCCGGAACCCGCCGAGAGATAAAGCAGCTTGTTGGCGGGACGTCCCACCGGCGTGAAGCTGCCCGCAGGGCCCGAGGCGATCAGCCTGTCGCCTTCGCGCAAGTGATCGTGCAGCCAGTTAGAGACGACTCCGCCGGGCACGCGCTTGACCGTGATCGACAGCGCAAACGGGCGGGTAGGCGACGAGGACAGGGTGTAGCAACGCGACACGCGCTGCCCCGGGATCGCCGGCGTGACGGTAATGAATTGACCCGGTTCGAAACTGACGGCGCTGAAATCCGCACTGCGAAAGGTGAAGGTCTTAACGTCATGGGTTTCGTCGCGTACGGCGCAGCAGTGCAGGGTCTTTTGCTCGCCGCTATTCCATTGCGCGCCACAGAGACCCCAGGTGTCGGGATCGGTGAATACGCTCTGCGCATCCAGAATGCCCGCGGTTACCGGCGGTTTTTCGAGAAGGGTCATGGCTCACACACCCTTGGCGGCAAGCCGCGCGGCGTACCAGCGGGAAAATTGATCGACGTAGGATTCGGTGAACGTCGAGAACGGGCCGGGCGAGTAGCCGGGATCCTGGGTGCCGCTGTGGGTGATGGCGACGAGGTTGGCGTCCTGCTGATTGGTGGCTTTCCACACTTCGGTCAGCTTCTCGATGTCGTAATCCACGCCCTCGATGGCGTCGGCATTGACCAGCCATTTGGTGCGCACCAGTGTTTTGTCGGGAGCGAGCGGGATGATGTACGAAATCACCGCGTGATCGCTCATCACATGCGTCCAGGAATTGTGGGTCCACAGATGGACGTCGCCGAGGTCGCGGCGGCTCAGGTCGCCAAACAGCCGCGTGCAAGCCACCCGGGTGTCGAGGGTTTGCGACTCGCCGTTGCCGGCGATGACCAGCCGCTGGGTACGAAACTGGGTGACGGCGTCGATGTCCAGGTGCTCCACCGCGTCGCAGATGAACCCGTCGTTTTCCCAGCTGCGTTTGGCCGCGGCATTGCGTTCTTCGTATTCATCCAGCGCTTGCAGCGACTCCTCGCTCAGCCCTTCGGCGCAGAAACCGAAGTCCTCCGGAAGGAAAGACGCGGTCAGCTCCGGGTGCGTCGCGGAGCAGTGATAACACTCGCGATTGTTTTCGATGACCAGCTTCCAGTTGCCGTTCTCGATGATCTCGGCCTCATAGGCAATCTTCGAATGCGTGATGTCATAGGGCGCCATCCGAGGCGCCATGGTGTCTTCCAGGTAGGCGATGTCTTCCGGTGGCTGCTCGCCCAGGCAGACAAACACGTGAGTGCCGACCACTTTGGTATGAACACGGTTCAGGCTTTTGCAGGTCGGATCGAAATCCTTGCCCATGTGGGCGGTGTGCTTGAGGCTGCCATCGAGGTCATAGGTCCACTGATGGTAAGGGCACACCAGCATGCCGACGGTCGATTTGCCGGCCTGCTTCAGCCTTGCCCCGCGATGGCGGCAGACGTTGCGAAACGCTTGCACCTGCTCGTCGTCATCGCGCACGAGGATGATCGAGGACTTGCCGATGTCGATGGTCGAAACGTCGCCGGGCTCCGGGATATCCGACGTCACGCCGACCAGGATCCAGTGTTGGGTGAAAAAGATATCGAGGTCGGTCTCGAAAATGTCCTGACGCCCGAACAGCGCGCCGTGCATGCCATGGCCGGGGGTGCGTGCAGTCACCAGTTCTTGTTGGGATTTCGCGACGATGGTTGTCATGTATAGCCTCACGGGGGCGATGTTGAATCGTCATCTCCTGACGGTGAGGCCAGTATCAAAATGGTCCGGTTTTGCGTCAATGCGCTTTAATTTCACCCTCGCATAGCTAAAAGTTATGCGAAGAATCGACAACCGGGATCAGTGTGAAAGTACCGATTCATCCCGCAGCCAATCGACGATGGCGTGCACCAGCGGGGTGATTTCCCGGCCGTTCGGAACAATCAGGTAATAGGCCTCTTTGGGTTTCACCGCATAGTCGGTAATCCGCACCAGTTCGCCGCTCAGCAACAGCGGGCGCAACAAGCGGTTCCAGCCCAACGCGACACCATAGCCCTGTAACGCAGCCTGCACCGTGTCGTTGTAACTGCTGCAACGCAGGCAGTAATTCACCTTGGGACGGCTCTCGCCCAGCTCCTTGAACCAACTGTTCCAGGTCATCCATCCTTCGAGCGTGGTGTCCGAATCGATCAGGTCAATGTGCAGAAAGTCGTCGACGGATAGCGGCGCCGGGTGCGTGGTCAGCCAGGCGGGGGAGCACACCGGGAACACCTCTTCGTCAAACAGGAGGATCGCCGTGCCGTCCTCCCATTTGCCATTGCCGAAGCGCACGGCGAGGTCGACGTCCTGTCGGTGCACGTCCGGATTATGGACCTGGGTGATCAGGCGCAATTGCAGCTTGGGTTGCAACAGGCGCAGGGCCGCCAGCCGTGGCAGGACACGCAGGTGTGAAAACGCCGCCGTGCAGGCGAGCACCAGTTCCTGCTCGGGAATCCCCTCGGAAATCTTGTCGAAGACGCCCGCCATGCGCTGCATGGATTCAGAGACCACCGAAAACAGTACGTAACCTTCGCTGGTCAGCTTGATCGCCCGGTGCAGCCGATGAAAAAGTCGGGTGCCGAGGGTTTCTTCGAGGTATTTGACCTGCTTGCTGACGGCCGCCTGGGTCACGCCCAGCTCCTGCGCCGCCAGTGTGAAGCTGCTCAAGCGCGCCACGGCCTCGAACTCCATCAGGGCAGTCATGGACGGAATCAGCCGGCGGTAACCCTTGACCTTCTTATTGGTTTCTTCACTGCCCATCATGGTCGTTCCTGAAGGAAAACGGAGCGTTCGGCCGGCTTCAACCGGTGACACACTATCGCCTGTTCCGCCGCTCGCCGTGAAGCGCTCGCAAAGCCGTGTCGCAAACGCCTTTCGACGTGTCGTTCCGGGCCAACCGGGGCGCTGGCAAAGTGCGCTTGGTAATAGCCTTTATGAGGGAATGATCTAGAAAGTTGCGTTCCAAAAACGACGTGTTTCTTTTCTGTAACCGACTAGTCCATTTTCGGAGTGAATTCATAAGTGAATGAATTAAAAGAAAAATAACCAGAATCGCATTGTGTTTTTCCTGTGTTTTCCATGTATACACAAGAAATACAATCTATTGACCGACCCAGAAACCCGTGCGAGTCTCGACTCATCAGTCAGCCGCACCTGACCGCAAAATCATCCTTGGAGGTCGTTGTGAAAAACGGCAAAACAAGTCTCTACGAAGACCTGAAACGTCAAATCCTGACGATGGAACTGGACCCGGACGAAGCACTGGATGAAGTGGTGCTCAGCGAGCGTTATGGCTTGTCCCGGACCCCGGTCCGCGAAGTCTTCCGGCGCCTGGCCGGCGAAGGCTATGTCGATATCCGGGAAAACCGCGGTGCCCGGGTGATTCCGATGAACCACTCGACCCTTCGAAATTTCTTCCTCGTTGCCCCGATGATGTATGCCGCCATTGGCCGGCTGGCCGTGCAGAACTTCAAGCCACGCCAACTGATCGACCTGAAGGAAACCCAGCACCGCTTCCGCATCGCCACCACCTCACGGGATGCGCTGGCCATGGTCGTCGAGAACAACCGCTTCCACGCAATCATGGGTGAGATGGCCGGCAATCAATACCTCCAGCCCAGCCTGGAACGCCTGCTGATTGATCACTCGCGCATCGGCAACACGTTCTTCCGGCCTCAGAACGAGGACATGGAAGAACGCCTCGAACTGTCTGCCGGACACCACGATTTTTTCATCGAGGCCATCGAGCGCCGCGATGAAGCCGCCGTCGTCGATCTTGTGTTTGAACACTGGGAACTGTCCCGGGAAAACATGGAGATTTTTATCGCGCCCCAAGGCATCAAGGCGGACGCGCTTGTTGACCTTCCACGTAATTCATTTCCGGAGAAATCATCTTGAAATTTGAAGGCATCTACACACCTGCAGTGACCCCTAACAAACCGGACGGGGAAATCGACTGGAGCGTGTATTCCGAAGTACTGGAGTCGCTGATCGAAGCCAAAGTGCACGGCATCATTATCGGCGGATCGACCGGCGAGTATTACGCGCAGACAGCCGAAGAGCGCACTGAACTGGCCGCCTACGCCAAGGACGTCATCGGCAACCGTGTCCAGCTGATTATCAGCACCGGGGCGATCCGCACTGAAGATTCGGTGCAGTACGCCAAGGATGCCAAGGCCATCAAGGCCGACGCCATTCTCGTCACCAGCCCGCCGTACGCGCTGCCAACCTCTGAGGAAAACGCGATCCACGCGCTGACCATCGACCGCGCGGCCGACTTGCCGATCATGCTTTACAACTACCCGGGCCGCATGTCCGTTTCGATGGACGAGGATTACCTCACCCGCGTGAGCGCATCGAAAAACGTGGTGGCGATCAAGGAAAGCTCCGGTGACATGGGTCGCGTTCACTTGCTGGCCCGTCAGTTCCCGAACATCGCGCTGTCCTGCGGTTGGGACGACCAGGCCCTCGAGTTTTTCGCCTGGGGCGCCCGCAGCTGGGTGTGTGCCGGCTCCAACTTCCTGCCCACCGAACACGTCGCGCTATACCAGGCCTGTGCCGTTGAAAAGGACTTCGACAAAGGTCGCCGGATCATGTCGGCGATGATGCCTTTGATGAACGCCCTGGACGGCGGCAAGTTCGTGCAGTCGATCAAATATGGCTGTGAGTTCGCCGGCCTGAACGTCGGTGACGTGCGCCTGCCGCTGCAACCGCTCGACCTGGCAGAAAAGCAAAGCCTGCAAACCATCATCGCCAATGTGAAGCGTGACGTTGCCCGCATCACTTCGGGAGCCAGCCATGGGTGATCTTCTGAGCAAGGCTGAATATGCCGCCATCGCCAAAGACATCGCGTTCCCTGGCAACGCCTTCATCAACGGCGAATTCGCGCCCGCGATCTCGGGCAAGACGTTTGTCACGACCAACCCGGCAACGGGTGAATTCCTCGCCGACGTCGCCGCTTGCGCGTCTGCCGATGTCGATCTGGCGGTCAGCAACGCCAAGGCAGCCTTTGAGGATGGTCGCTGGAGATCCATTTCTCCAAAAGAGCGCAAAGCCGTCCTGCTGAAATTCGCTGATCTGCTTGAACACCACAGCCATGAACTGGCGGTGCTGGAAAGCCTCGACAGCGGCAAACCGGTCAGCGAATGCCAGTTGGTCGATGTCCCTGACACCATTAACACCCTGCGCTGGCACGCAGAGTTGATCGACAAGATCTACGACAACACCGCCCCGGTGGGCACTGACGCGCTGACCCTGGTGGTGCGCGAGCCTATCGGCGTCGTGGGTTGCGTGCTGCCGTGGAACTTCCCGCTGCTGATGCTGGCCTGGAAAATCGGCCCGGCGCTCGCCGCCGGTTGTTCGGTGATCGTCAAACCCGCCGAGCAGACCACACTGACCACCTTGCGTGTGGCGCAACTGGCGTTTGAAGCTGGCATTCCAGCGGGCGTGCTCAACATTGTCACCGGCACCGGGAAAGAAGTCGGCGAGCCGATCGGCCTGCATCACGACGTCGACATGGTCAGCTTCACCGGCTCCACCGCGACCGGCCGCCGTTTCCTGCATTACGCAGCCGATTCGAACCTGAAACGCATCGTTCTGGAGTGCGGCGGCAAAAACCCGGCCGTGGTCATGGATGATGCGCAAAACCTCGACCTCGTCGCCCAGCATGTGGTCAACGGCGCGTTCTGGAACATGGGCGAAAACTGCTCGGCGACTTCTCGGCTGATCGTTCACGCGTCGGTCAAGGACGAGTTGCTGGAGCGCATGGGCGCCTATATCCGCGAATGGAAAATGGGCGATCCGCTCGATCCGCAAAACCGTGTTGGCGCGCTGGTCAGCCCCGAACATTTCGCCAAAGTGAAGTCGTACCTGGAGCAGGCCACCGCCGGCAAACTCACGACGGTTTACGGCGGCGGCACTGAAGACGGCGCGTTCGTCGAGCCGACGGTGATCGACGGCGTGGATCGGGACAGCCGGCTGTTCCAGGAAGAGATCTTCGGCCCGATTCTTTCGGTCACCTCATTCAGTTCGATCAGCGAAGCCATTGCCCTGGCCAATGACACGGTCTACGGCCTGGCCGCCTCGGTCTACACCGGCAGCTTGCGCCGTGCGATCAGGCTGGCGCGGGAAATCCGGGCCGGGATCGTCACCGTCAACTGCTTCGGTGAGGGCGACGCGTCCACGCCATTTGGCGGTTACAAGGAGTCGGGCTTCGGCGGTCGGGACAAATCGGTTTTTGCCCACGATCAATACACCGAAATCAAAACCATCTGGATCGATGTGTCTGATCGGTCGGATGAAGAGAACGAAAAATGAGCACCCATACCATCAAGCGCCTTCCGGTCGACACCGGAGTTTCAGGATGGGAGGCCATTTCCGTACGCACTGCGCCTGTTCGCCTGCTTGATGGCAACGTGACGGCGGACTGGTTGATTATCGGCGCGGGTTTTGCCGGTCTGTCCGCCGCGCGCAGGCTGGCCCAGTTGCACCCCGGCGACCGCATCGCGGTGGTGGACGCCCATGAAATCGCCAAGGGGCCGGCGGGCAGGAACTCGGGCTTCATGATCGACGTGCCGCACAGCCTGTCCACCGGGGAGTATTCGGTGGGCGGCGAATCGGCGACGGCACTGGAGATCAACCAGAACCGTTTCGCCATTGCGTTTGCCGCCGACGCGGCACGTGAATACGGCATGTCGGAACAGACGTTCGACCCTTCCGGCAAGATCAACGCCGCCGCTACCGAGCGGGGGATGAAACTCAATGACAACTATGCCCAGTCGTTAAAAAGTATTGGCGAACGGTTTGAACTGCTGGACGCCGCGCAGATGCAAGACATTACCGGCTCCACTTATTACCACAACGGGTTGTTTACCCCCGGCGCGGTAATGATTCAGCCCGCTCAATATATTCGGGATCTTGCCAACGGACTTGATCGGCAGATTGAACTGTATGAGCGCTCGCCGATTGTAGAGTTGTCCCGGTCGGGAGTTGGCTGGAAGGCGAAGTCTCATCGTGGTTCTGTCAGTGCGCCTAAAGTGATTCTTGCGGTCAATGGCCATATTGAAGACTTCGGACATTTCCAGGGTCGGCTATTGCATGTTTTTACTTACGCTTCAATGACCGCTGCTTACAGTCATGATGAGTTTTCAAGACCCGTCACCGGTAAAGACCGTTGGGCGTTATTGCCGGCTGATCCTATGGGCGCGACATTGCGCAAGATCACCTCAAACGGACTTTCACGGATTGTTATCCGCACCAAGTTTACGTATGACCCCAGTATTCAAGTGACCCCTATGCGGGTGGCTGCCGTGGCCGAAGAACAACGCCACTCACTGGACGCGCGTTTTCCGGAGTTGAAGTCCACCCCGCTGGAATTCAGCTGGGCAGGGCGGTTGTGCCTCAGTCGCAACAACGCCCCGGCCTTTGGCGAAATAGAGGAAAACCTGTATTCCGCCTGCTGCGAAAACGGCCTGGGCACGGTTAAAAGCACGCTGGCAGGCGTGATGGCGGCCGAGTTGGCCAGCGGTCACTCGTCAGCGGTCTTGCAAAGTTTCAGTCAAATGCCAGGTCCCGCACGGCTACCGCCAAAGATATTAACGACGCTGGGTGTCAAGTCGGTAATTCGTTGGCAGGCATTAAGAGCAGGGCGGGAAGGCTGAATAGTTTTAAACCACCGGCTTTTAATTCTTAAAAGTCTAATTGCTAGTTCTAACCGTAGATCGGAGCACGCCATGAAAAAGATTTGGAAGGCATTCTGCGCTGTCGCTGTGGCCGGCGTTATGTGTTTGCCAGTTCACGCCGAAGAAAAAAACATCACCATGGGCACGATGACGTGGGAGGACTTGACGCCAATCACGGGTATTACCAAGAAGGTACTTGAAGATTCCGGTTACACCGTGAAAGTTGTCGAGTTTTCCGAATGGGGCATCGCTTATGCGGCACTCAGCAAAGGTGATGTTCAAGTATTGGCCTCGCAAACGGACTATGCGGCAAACGATTACTGGAACAAAAACAAGAACAAGATAGAGAAACTCTCGCCGGTTTCCTTTGGCCTCTATCAAGGGCTGGCGGTACCCAGCTATGTCGACATCGATTCCATCGACCAGTTGAACGCCAACGCGGAAAAACTCGGCGGCAAGATCATCGGCATCGAACCGGGTTCGGGCCTGATGAACGATGCGACCAACGTCGTGAAAGCCTATGACCTCAAGCTGAAACTGGTGGAAGGCAGTACCACGGCCATGACCGCTGCGCTGAAATCGGCAGTCGATCGTAAAGAGCCGGTGGTTGTCACCGTGTGGGATCCGTCCTGGATGACCAAGAAATTCGACCTCAAATTCCTCAAGGACCCAAAAGGCATTTTCCCACCGCTGCAGGGCTACTACTGGATCGGCCACAAGGGCTTTGCCGAGAGCAATCCGCGTGCGCGTGAACTGATGGCAAGCGTGTACGTGCCCATCGGTGACATCACCGCGATGAACGCTGAAGTCAAAGACGGCAAGACCATGGAACAGGCCATCAAGGGCTGGACCGATAGCCACGGCGAGTTGCTCAAACGCTGGGAAAACATCAAGAACTGATTGCTGACGCCTTACGCCACTGCCGCCCTTTGATTCATTAGAGAAACCAGAAAACTGGTTCACGGGTTACGAAAATGACAACGGCCAAAATAGACACTAACGAAGTGCTGATAGATTGCCAGTCAGTCTGGAAAATCTTCGGGAAAGCCGCACCTGCAGCGATGAACGCTGTCACTCAGCAAGGGCTGACCAAGACTCAGATCCTGCAAAACTACGGCTGTGTGGTCGGAGTCTCCGACGTCAGTCTCCAGGTTCGACGAGGCGAAATCTTCTGCATCATGGGCTTGTCCGGCAGTGGCAAATCCACCCTTATCCGGCTCCTCAACAAACTGATCACGCCGAGCTCCGGAAAAGTGCTGGTCAAGGGCAAGGATCTGTCTTCCCTGAACCCGGCACAGCTTCGGGACGTGCGGGCACGTCACATCGGCATGGTCTTCCAGAGCGTGGCGTTGTTGCCCAATCGAACCGTGCTGGAGAACACCGCGTTTGGCCTGGAAGTGCAGGGCGTCGGCAAGGCCGAGCGTTACAAGGTGGCCGAGCAGGCATTGGCCAAAGTGGGCCTTAGCGACTGGTCGTCGCGTTATCCCACCGAATTGTCGGGCGGCATGCAGCAACGCGTGGGTCTGGCCCGGGCGATCACCGCCGACCCGGAAGTGATTCTGATGGATGAGCCGTTCAGTGCGCTCGATCCATTGATTCGCCGACAGTTGCAGGACGAGTTTCGCCAACTGACCAAGGAACTGGGCAAGTCCGCGGTCTTCATTACCCACGATCTGGATGAGGCCATCCGCATCGGTGATCGCATCGCGATCATGAAGGATGGCGTGATCATTCAGGTCGGCACCGCCGAAGAAATCGTGCTCAACCCGGCGGACGATTATGTCGCCGAGTTCGTGGCAGGCATTTCCCGGCTGCACCTGGTCAAGGCGCACTCGGTGATGACACCGGTCGAGCCTTTCAAGGTCGCCAACCCGGGCTGCGACATTTCCCGCCTGAGCAAGACGTCGCCGGGCGCCGACATCAACGAGCTGATCGGTCTGACGATGAAGTCCGAGCGTGACGCGCTGGCCGTCGTCGACAACGGCGCGGTGGTTGGCATCATCACGCCGCGGGATCTGCTGCGCGGCGTCCAGGGCATTCCGAATGAGTTCTCGGCTTCAACAACCGACCCAGTTCTGGAGGCATCGACATGAGCATCCCGGACTTTGCCGATCAGTTCGACGCGACCATCGATGCGAGCCTGGAATGGCTCTCGGAGCACGGTGAGTTCCTGTTCGACGGCGTCAATGCGCTGCTGACAGGCGTCTACAAAAGTGTGCTCTGGTGCATCGCCTATCCGCCGTATTACCTCGTCGCGCTGGCCATCGCCCTGATCGGCTGGCGCGTGGTGGGCGCCCGGTTCGCGATTCTCGCCGGGCTGGCGCTGGTGTTCTGCGATGTGATCGGCTTGTGGCCGGAGACGGTCAGCACGCTGGCCCTGGTGCTGACGGCCACCGTGCTGGCCCTGGTGGTCGCGATTCCATTGGGCGTGCTGGCCGGTCTGGCGCCCTCGGTGGACCGCGTGGTCGATCCGGTGCTGGACCTGATCCAGACCATGCCGCCCTACATTTACCTGTTGCCGGCCATCGCGCTGCTGGGCTACGGCCCGGCCACGGCGCTGCTCGCCACTTTTATCGTGGCGGTGCCGCCGGCGATTCGCCTGACCTCGCTGGGGATCCGCATGACCCCACGGGAGTTCATCGAACTGGGTGATGCCAGCGGTGTCACCGGCTGGCAGATGTTTTTCAAGATTCGCCTGCCGTTCGCCAAGCCGAGCATCATGGCCGGGGTGAACCAGAGCCTGATGATGGCGTTCGGCATGGTGGTGATTGCCGGCATCGTCGGCTCCGGCGGGCTGGGTGAGTCGATCTATGGCGCGGTTCGCACGCTGGACATCGCCAAGTCGATCAACGCAGCCATCGCCATCGTCATCCTCACCATGATCCTGGATCGGTTGGCGCAGCACGCGGCACGCTCGCGGATGGGAGAAAGCCAATGACAACCTCTGAACTGCAGTTTTCCCCGGGCGAGTTCCTCGCGCCTGCCGTCGACTGGCTGAATGCCAATTTGCATGGCTTGTTCAAAGGCATCAGCCAGGTCATCGAAGCGGTGCTGGGCGCGGTGGAGTCCGCGCTGCTGGCGCCGCATCCTTACCTGTTGATCGCGATCGTCGTGGTCGGCGCGTTCTTTTTCGCCAACAAACGCGTGGCGGTATTTGCCGCGTTGATGTTGGCGTTCTGCCTGTTCTCCGGCCTGTGGGCGGCCTCGATGCAAACCATCGCCCTGGTGTCGGTGGCGGTGCTGATCTCGGTGGCCATCGCCTTTCCGCTGGGGGTATTGGCGGCACGGGTGAAGCGCGTGGATGAAGCGTTCCTGCCGATCCTCAACATCATGCAGACCGTGCCACCGTGGGTTTACCTGATCCCGGCCGTGATGCTGTTCAGCCTCGGGCGCGTGCCGGCGATCATCGCGACCATTGTCTACGGGATTCCGCCGATGCTGCGGCTGACCACCCTGGCGTTCAAACAGTTGCCAAAAGATTTGCTGGAACTGGGCCAGGCTTCCGGCGCTTCACCCCGGGACATCCTGTTCAAGATCGAACTGCCGACCGCCACGCCGACGCTGTTGGTCGGTCTCAACCAATGCATCCTCATGTCCCTGGCGATGGTGGTGCTGGCCGGCCTGGTCGGTGCCGGCGGACTTGGCGCCGAAGTGACCCGCGGACTCTCCCGGATGGAGATGGGCCTGGGGTTGCGTGCCGGGCTGGCGATCGTCGCCGTGGCGCTGTTGCTGGACCGGTTGACCCGCGGCGCGTTGCAGCGCCATTCCCCACGCGCACTGCTTTGAGAGACCTTCCGAATGAGACGTAGCTTTTTTTGTGTCGACTCCCATGCGTGCGGCAACCCCGTGCGCGTCGTGACCGGTGGCGGGCCGCTGTTGCCGTCGGTGTCGATGGCCGAACGGCGCGAGATTTTCGTGCGTGACCATGACTGGGTGCGCACGGCGCTGATGTTCGAACCCCGTGGCCACGACATCATGTCCGGCGTGATCATCTACCCGTCGAACCGTGATGACTGTGATTTTGGTGCGCTGTTCATTGAAGTCAGCGGCTGCCTGCCGATGTGCGGGGCGGGCACGATCGGGCTGTCGACCGTGGTCATCGAAGAGGGCCTGGTCACGCCTCGCGAGCCGGGCCGGCTGGCCATCGAAACACCGGCCGGGCGCGTGGATGTCGACTACGTCATGAGCGGCGAATACGTGGACTCGATCCGCCTGTTCAACGTGGCCAGCTACCTGCACAGCGCTGACGTGGCGGTCGAGGTGCCGGGTATCGGGGCCTTCACCGTCGACATTGCCTACGGTGGCAATTTCTATGCGGTGGTCGAACCCCAGGAAAACTGGTCGGGCCTGACCGGGATGACCACCGCCGACATCGTCAGCCTGAGTCAGAAACTGCGCTCGGCCCTGGCCGAGGTATGCGACCCCGAGCACCCGGAGAACAGCCGGATTCGCGGTGTTCACCATGTGATCTGGTGCGACGACGGGCACGGCAGCGCCGCCGATGGGCGCAGTGCGGTGTTCTATGGCGACAAGGCGATCGACCGGTCTCCGGGTGGCACCGGGACGTCAGCGCGCATGGCGCAGTTGGTGGGGAAGGGTCGGCTTCGGGTCGGCGATACGTTCCGCAATGAAAGCCTGATCGGCACGATTTTCGAAGGCAAGGTCGAGTCTGCGGTCAAGGTCGGCACCTTTGATGGCATCCGCCCCAGCATTGGCGGCTGGGCGCAGATCACCGGGCACAACACCATTTTTGTCGATGACAAGGACCCGTTGCGGCACGGTTTTCAATTGGCCTGACGCGCCGAAAATGGCGCTAGGGCATTGTGAACATCTGCAGGTAGCATAAGGTTTTTTCCACGCATTGAACGACCGGGTCGTCAACGTAACCGAGTGCCTGAAATCTTGATCGAACGACGCCAATTCAGCGGTGGGATGAAGGGGAAGAATCTCCGCTATCTCAACGACAACTCCAACCAGCCTGTTCAACTGACACGAACAGGCTTTTTGCTGCTCGAACATTTTTCCCTGCCGGCGTTTACCCAGGCGCTGGACACCATCGTTACCGCCAACCTGCTGCGCCCCAAACTGTTCTCGTCCCGTACGTTCGGCCTGAGTGACGGGGAGGTGGTCAGCGATCTGGGGCTGGTGATCCGGCCGGATGCGCGCATCGACTGTGCCGCGCTCCACGACCTCGATCTGCTGGTCATCTGCGGTGGTTACCGCACCGAACTGAAGGCGAGCGACGAACTGGTCCACCTGTTGAGGACTGCTGCCGACCAAGGTGTCAGCCTGGCCGGTTTGTGGAATGGCGGGTGGTTCCTCGGGATCGCCGGCCTGCTTGACGGCTACCGTTGCGCGATTCACCCCGAGCATCGCCCGGCGCTCGCGGAAATCGCCAAGTCGACCCACGTCACCAGCGAACCCTACGTCATCGATCGCGACCGCCTCACGGCGTCCAGTCCGTCAGGGGCCTTCCACATGGCGCTGGACTGGATCAAGGGTTTGCACGACAAGGCGCTGGTCGAAGGCATCGAAGACATTCTCGCTTTCGAAGAGTCGCGTTACCGCCGGATCAAACCCACGGAAAATGTCTGCGTCAGCGCGCCGTTGCGCGAGGTGGTGAAACTGATGGACGCCAACCTCGAAGAGCCGCTGGAGCTGGAGCAACTGGCGGTCTACGCCGGTCGTTCCCGTCGCCAGCTGGAGCGCCTGTTCAAGGAACAGCTCGGCACCACGCCGCAGCGTTATTACATGGAGTTGCGGATTACCGAAGCGCGCCGGTTGTTGCAGCACACCGAGTTGTCGCAGGTGGATGTGCTGGTGGCGTGCGGCTTTGTGTCGCCGAGCCATTTCAGCAAGTGCTATAGCTCGTACTTTGGCTACCGGCCGTCGAAGGAAATACGGCTGGTCAAATAACCCCGCAATCCCTGTAGGAGCGAGCCTGCTCGCGATGGACTCCCAAACACCGCGTTTATCCAGATAACACGCGTTTTCGTTGACGACCATCGCGAGCAGGGCTCGCTCCTACAGTTCCCATGTTCGTGATGACATGCGTTGTCGTACGACTATCTGATTTTTAGATATCCCCTGATATCTCCCAACCGCTGAATGCTTTCAGGCGTTACAGCCTGTGTCTCTTGGCGACATCCACATATTCAGCGACGCAAAATATCGAGACGAACGGCCATTTTCCCGATTGACAGCCGGGCAGGGGACTCGTTATAAAAGGCGCAGTTGTACGACGACATACGATGTTACACCCCTAAAAACAAAAACCGGGTCCCATCATGAACTCAATCCGCTTTCTCGCCTCGCCGCGCGCCGCTTCCTGTGGCCCGGTTTCGACTGGCTGTCCCTGCGCCCGGTCATCCCCGTTATCTGTCACCGCTCCGCCAACCTCCCGATTGCACCTGTTGCCCGTCTGACGCGAGCCACAACGCTGTGTGCTGCGCGTAAGAAGTGATCTCGCTTGAAACCGAGAGATCATCACCATAATCCAATAATAAAGTGATGCCATGAATCTGAACGAGCCCATCAATGCGCAACGTGTCGGCCAGGCGGTCGGCAAATACCGCTGGACGATCTGTGCGCTGCTGTTTTTCGCGACCACCGTCAACTACCTGGACCGCCAGGTGCTCAGCCTGTTGGCGCCGGACCTGTCGACGCAATTCGGCTGGAGCAACAGCGACTACGCCAACATCGCTTCGGTGTTCCAGTTCGTGTACGCGATCTCGATGCTGTTTGCCGGCCGTTTCGTCGACAAGATCGGCACCAAAAAGGCCTACATCATCGCCATCAGTATCTGGTCCACCGGCGCCATGATGCATGCCTTCTCGGTGCCGATGGGCGAGGGCATCGCTTCGATAAGTGCAGCATTCGGCCTGGCCGTGATCCCGGTGTCGATCGCCGGTTTCATGCTGTCCCGCGCCGTGCTGGCGATCGGCGAGGCGGGTAACTTCCCGATCGCGATCAAGGCCACGGCGGAATACTTTCCGAAGAAGGAACGTTCCTTCGCCACCGGTATCTTCAACTCCGGCGCCAACGTTGGCGCGATCCTCGCACCGATCTGCGTACCGCTGATTGCCGGCCTGTGGGGCTGGGAAGCGGCGTTCATCGTGATCGGCATGCTGGGCTTCGTCTGGGTGACGGTCTGGATCGCGCTGTACGAAAAACCGGAAAAGCAAAAGCGTCTGTCGCCGGAAGAACTGGCCTACATCCGCAGTGATGCACAAGTCATCGTCACCCCGGAGCCGGGCGTCACCGAGAAAAAAGTTTCGTGGTTCAAGTTGCTGACCTACCGCCAGACCTGGGCATTTGCCTTCGGCAAGTTCATGACTGACGGCGTGTGGTGGTTCTTCCTGTTCTGGCTCCCAACCTACCTGTCGGCGCAATACGGCATGAAAGGCCAGGCGATCGTGTGGCCGCTGGCCGTGCTCTACAGCATGACCATGGTCGGCAGCATCGGTGGCGGCTGGTTCCCGAGCTACTTCATGGCACGCGGCGACGCGCCGTACGACGGCCGGATGAAAGCGATGCTTGTGATTGCGTTCTTCCCGCTGCTGGTACTGCTGGCACAACCATTGGGCTACATCAGCTTCTGGGTGCCGGTGCTGCTGATCGGCGTAGGCGCCTCGGCCCACCAGGCATGGTCGTGCAACATCTTCACCACCGTGTCCGACATGTTCCCGCAGAAGTCCATTGCCTCCGTCGTCGGTATCGGCGGTCTGGCCGGCGGCATGGGCGGTGTGGCGATGACCAAGCTCGGTGGCTGGGTGTTCGACTACTACAAATCGATCAACGATATTCACACCGGCTACATGATCATGTTCGCCATCTGCGCGTGCGCCTATCTGGTGGCGTGGAGCGTGATGAAACTGCTGGTGCCGCGTCACAAGGAAATCACTGACCTGTAAGAGGCACCTCTAAACTGGTTGAACCGAAAAGGCCCGATTTTATCGGGCCTTTTTCGTTCCGGCATTCCGACAGGCATTCTCCGCGCGTCCTCAACTGTAGGAGCCGGCTTGCCGGCGATAGCGGTGGGTCAGTCGATTCGTATATTGACTGGACTGACGCTATCGCCGGAACGCCGCCCGCAGCAAGCCGGCTCCTACAGGGTGTTCGCAGTGGCCGGAATGCCGCGCGAAACACCGGGCGTTTTGAATCTGGCCGCATCGCGTGCGGGGGGCAGCCCGAACAGCCGTGCGTATTCGCGACTGAATTGCGAGGCACTTTCATAGCCAACGGTGTAGGCAATGGAAGTGACGTCCAGCGTGTCGAACAGCAAGAGCCAGCGCGCCCTCAGCAAGCGCAAACGTTTCTGGTATTGAATGGGCGTCATGGCTGTGACGGATTTGAAATGCCGGTAGAACGCCGCGACGCTCATGTCGGTCATGACCGCCAAGGGCTCCACGCGAAAGGGTTCGGTGTAGTGTTCGCGGATCCATTGGGTAGCCCGGCGGATCTGCGCAAGGCGCCCGTCCGGGCGGGCAACGTCGCGGAGTATCCCGCCCAGCGGTCCGAGCAGGGCGCGAAAGAGGATTTCACGTTCGATCATCGGCGCCAGCACGGCCGCCTCGCGAGGATGGTCCATGAGCCGCAGCATGCGCAGCCACGCATCAATCATTTCAGCCGGTGCCGGCACGGCATCAAAATTTGAGCGGCCGGGCTCCCTGGGGGACTTCTCTTCGTCCACCAGCAACGTCGAGATCACAGTCGGATCCAGGGTCAGACTGACCGCGAGGTAGGGCTGGTCCGTGGCGCCCGCATGAACCTGACCTGTCGCAGGTACATCGACGGGCACCAGAAAATAGTGCCCGGCACCGTACCGAGAAACCTCATCGCCTATCGACAGGGTTTTCTGGCCCTGCAACACCAGGTGCAGCATCGGTTGATACACCTGATCCGCACACGCCTCGGCCCGCACCATTGCCACGCGCGGCAACCCGGTGTCCGTCCACTTGTCTTGTGCGCGCATCACGATGCTGCGCAGTTCTGCCATTGCTTTTTGCATGTTCGTGAAAGTGGGCCAGTTGCCGGGGCAATGCAAGCCATTGAGAAGAATAGGCAAGGATGTGCGAGGAACCGGCACACGGAGCACGCGTGCTCGACGGAATACTGAGGGCGTGCAGTTCGTTGCGGTCCGGTATTCGTCACCCGACACAACGACCGTTCATAGAGAAATCACACCACTCAAAGTAGGTCAGCTTATGAAACTTGAAGGGAAAGTTGCGTTGGTCACCGGCGCATCCAAGGGCATCGGTGCCGGCATCGCCAAGGCGTTGGGCGCACAAGGCGCAACGGTCATCGTTAACTATGCCTCCAGCCGGAGCGCGGCTGAGGCGGTGGTTGCACAGATTACGATGCACGGCGGCACAGCATTCGCGATGCAGGCAGACATGAGCGTTGCTGCCGATGTCGTGCGTCTGTTCGATGCGGTGAAAACCGAACATGGAACGCTGGATATTCTCGTCAACAATGCCGGCGTCGCCGTGTTCCAGATGATTGATGACCTGACAGAAGAGGCCTTCCACACGCAGTTCAACCTGAACGTGCTGGGCTATCTCCTGGCCGTGCGCGAGGCCGTGAAACTGTTGGGCCCAAAGGGCAGCATCATCAACATCAGCTCCATCCTGAGCACTGACCCTTATCTGGCGTCCAGTGTCTATTCGGCCACCAAGGGCGCGGTAGACACCTTGACCTTCGCGCTGGCTAGAGAGCTGGGATCGCGCGGCATCCGGGTCAACTCCATACTGCCAGGGCACACCAACACGCCGGGCACCGACGGTAATTTCGCCGGTGAATTCGGCGAGAAACTGCTGGCCGGAACGCCGCTCGGCCGGTTTGGCGAGCCTGAAGATATCGCTGCGCTGGCGGTGTTTCTCGCTTCCGAGGATGCGCATTGGGTGACCGGCGAATCGATCCGGGCTTCAGGTGGTGTACGCGGTGTCGGTTACTAACACCGCCGATTGGAAGGGCAGGCGCTCGGTGACGTGCGCCTGCGCGCGCTCACGGCAGTACGTGCGGATGGGCGGCAAAATGCGCCACCAGCCAATCGACGAATGCGCGCACTCTCACGCTGAGATGACGATTGGGCATGTACACCACCGACAGCGTATTGGCGCGTGCAGACCAATCTTCCAGTACGGGAATCAGGGTTCCTGAGTCGATATGCGACTGGACCATGAAGCGCAACGTGTGGATGACCCCCAGGCCCGCAAGCCCTGCCGCCAGATAACCGTTGCTGTCGTTGACCCCCACGACATAGTTGCCCTCCACCAGGATCTTTTCATTGCCGCGGGCAAATTCAATTCGATTGTGCTTGCCCGACGACGGAAAAATGTACCGGACCACGGTGTGGCCAATGTCCAGCTGCGCGGGATGTGCCAGTGGTTCGTGTGCGGCAAGGTAGGCAGGGGTCGCACAGGTGACGAAATCGAGACTGCCCAGACGACGTGCGATCAGTGAGGAGTCCTGCAGGTCGCCACCGCGTATGACGCAGTCGATGTTTTCGCTGGCCATATCGGCGGTGCGATCGCTGGCACCAATTTCAATCTGGATGCCCGGGTAGCGGGCATTGAATTCAGGCAGTGCCGGGATGACAAGATGCGTCGCGATGGTGGTCCCCATATCCACCCGAATTCGGCCCTTCGGATTGGCTTGCGTGACCGCCATCTCCGATTCGACTTCCAGCCATTGATCGAGCACGCGACTCATCCGCTCATGGTAAACACTGCCTTCGTCTGTGAGGGTTACGCGTCGGGTGGTCCGATTGAGCAGCCTGACCCGCAGGTGCGACTCCAGCGCTTGCACCAGTTTCGTCATGACGTTGGGGTGAAGGTCCAGCTGAGCGGCTGCTTTGACAAAGCTGCCCGTCTCGACGATGCGGTTGAAGGCTTTTACGGCAAGGAAATAGTCCATGGCTGACGCTCGACGTAAGTGATGAGGGATTATCACTGATTCCAGGATTGCATATACCTGTTTGGTCCGTTTATCACGTTGCGGGGGTTATTTATCGTGTTGGTTCTGGCCTGCATCCGCAGAGCCCATGATCCTCAACGTCGACAAAGGACATCCCATGACCCAGGTTCTCAAAGGCAAAGTCGCATTGATCACCGGCGCATCGCGCGGTATTGGCGCGGCGATCGCCAGACGTCTTGCCGCTGAGGGCGCGGACATTGCCTTCAGCTACGCCCAATCACCTGAGCGCGCCGAAGCGGTGGCCGGGGACATAGAATCCCTTGGGGTGAAGGTGCTCGCTGTCGCTGCTGACCAGGCGGATAGCGACGCTGTCGCCGCATTTGTCCACCAGGCCCACGAGCATTTCGGGCGACTGGACATCCTGGTCAACAGCGCAGGTGTATTCGTGACGGGCGTTATCGGTGATCCCCTGGCGGATGTCGCCGGGCTTGACCGTCAGCTGGCGATTAACCTGGGTGGCGTCCTCGCCGCGGTACGCGCTGCCGCGCCTTTGCTGTCGGACGGCGGTCGCATCGTGTCGATCGGGACCATGTTCGCCAGCCGGGCTCCGTTCCCCGGCATCGGCGATTATGCGGCCAGCAAGGCTGCGGTCGCCGCCTACAGTCGTGCCTGGGCTCGAGATCTGGGACCGCGCCAGATCACGGTGAATACCGTTCAACCAGGCCCGATCAACACTGAAATGAATCCCGAGACCAGTGAGGTCGCGGCGATGGTCACGCAGATGACGGCGTTGGGACGGTATGGTCAACCTGAGGAAATCGCCGGGGTCGTGGCCTTCCTGGTGGGGCCGGATGCGGCCTACATCACGGGCTCGACGGTGAATGTCGATGGCGGTCAGAACAGCTGAAGATTGATAGGGCGGGCATCGCGGATTGCCATTGGGGTAGGGTGCCAAAAGCGCCCTACCTTGAACGCCGCAAACACTCAACCCCCCGTTCAATGGCAGAATCTCCTTCACTTGACCGTTTTGGAGATCACCATGCTTCGTGCATTCGAACGAAGACTCGACCCTTTTCCTCCTGACGAGGTACCACCGCCACCCAACGGCCTTGCGCGTTTTCTGTGGGCCTGCACCCGGGGTGCACGCGGTTACATCCTCGCGTTTGCGCTGCTCAGTGCCAGCGTGTCGATTTACGAAGCCTGGCTGTTTTCCTTCCTGGGACAGGTCGTGGACCTGCTCTCGACGTGGCAGGCGGGCGGTGACGCGGCGGCGCAGGAAAGTCGCGTGTTGTGGGGCATGGGCATTGTGATGGTAGGCAGCGTCGGGCTGGTGGCGTTGCGCACCATGGTGCAGCACCAGATATTGGCGATTAACTTGCCGTTGCGGCTGCGCTGGGATTTCCATCGTCTGATGCTGCGGCAAAGTCTTTCGTTTTTTTCCGATGAATTCTCCGGCCGGGTCACCACCAAGGTGATGCAGACGGCGCTGGCCGTACGCGACGTGCTGTTCACCCTGATCGAGATCGCGCCAGGGATCGGCGTGTATTTCATCGCGATCATCGCACTGGCCGGCGGCTTCGCACTGAAACTGATGCTGCCGTTCATTGCCTGGGTCGCGTTGTTCGGGCTGGCGATGATGTACTTCGTGCCCCGCCTGGGAAAAGTCGGGCAGGAACAGGCCAATGCGCGGTCGATGATGACCGGGCGGATCTCGGACGCCTACACCAACATCACGACTGTGAAGCTGTTCTCCCACTCCAATCGTGAAGCGCACTTCGCGCGTGCGGCGATGGAAGATTTCAAGCAAACCGGTTTTCGCCAGATGCGCCTGGTGAGCCAGTTCGAGATCGTCAACCAGGCGTTGGTGGTGGCGTTGATCATGGCCGCGGGTGGTTATGCGCTGTGGCTATGGCATCAGGGTGAAGTCGGCGCCGGTGCCGTGGCGGCGATCACCGCCATGGCGTTGCGCATCAATGGCATGTCGCACTGGATCATGTGGCAGATGACCTCGCTGTTCGAGAGCATCGGCACCGTGCAGGACGGCATGGCCACCCTGACTCGCGGCCCCAAGGTGCAGGACGCGCCGGACGCAGGCGTGCTGGTGACTTCAGGCGGCGCGGTCACCTTCGACAATGTGAGCTTCAACTACAGCGGCGAACGCCAGGTGCTCGATGGCCTGAGCCTGAGCATCCGCGCCGGCGAAAAGATCGGTCTGGTGGGCCGCTCGGGTGCCGGTAAATCCACGCTGATCAACTTGCTGCTGCGCTTCTATGACGTCGACAGCGGGGTGATTCGCATCGACGGCCAGAACATCGCGCACGTGACACAAGACAGTCTGCGCAGCTCCATCGGCATGGTCACACAGGACACCTCGCTGCTGCACCGTTCCATTCGCGACAACATCGCTTACGGTCGTCCCGATGCAACCGACGCACAAATCCGCCGCGCCGCGGCCAACGCCCAGGCCGATGAATTCATCAGCCAACTGAGCGACCGGCAAGGCCATACCGGCTATGAAACCCTCGTGGGCGAGCGCGGCATCAAGCTGTCGGGCGGACAGCGCCAGCGCGTCGCGATCGCCCGGGTGATGCTCAAGAACGCCCCGATCCTGCTGCTCGACGAAGCCACCAGCGCGCTGGACTCGGAAGTCGAAGTGGCGATTCAGGAAAGCCTCGATGAAATGATGCAGGGCAAGACCGTGATCGCCATCGCGCACCGGCTGTCCACGATCGCGGCGATGGATCGGCTGATTGTCATGGATGACGGGCGCATCGTCGAGCAGGGCACCCATACCGAATTGCTGGGGAAGAACGGGATTTATGCGCGCCTTTGGCAGCATCAGAGCGGCGGGTTCCTGGGCGAGGATACGGGAGTGATCGAGGCTATGGATCAGGCGTGAGCGCGGCGGCGAATGCTTCGGGCGTCGGGCTCTCCTCCCATTGCGCAACGGCTTCCGGCAGCACCAGCCAAGGTTGCTTGCGTCGTGTCCAGATATGCGCCACCGGCTCGAAGCGCTCCGTGCCTTCCAGCACGCCGGCCCGCACCACACACATGCCGGGCGCTGCCGTGGTCTCGTTGAACAGCCGGGTATGGCACTGGCCGCAGGCATGTTGCGTGGACGTTTGCCCCTGATGCTCGTGCACATGGGTCGCCGTTTCGCCTGTCACCTGCAACGCTGCAGCGGCGCACAGCAGATGCAGGCCGAACGCGCTGCCGCTCCAGCGCTGGCAGTTCAGACAATGGCAGGCATACAGCGGCGGCAGTTGCGGCGCTTCGATGTTGATGCTGACGTGCCCGCATCGGCACTGACCGGTGAATCTCATGCGTTGACTCCTTACAATGACGCCCGGATAAGTTCGGGGCGCATGATCCCTTTTCGCAGGCCCGGGCAGAAGAGCAAAAAAGGAGCAACTGTTGGTCAAGAATGTATGAGCGGTCTTGAATGGGAAAGCCGGCAGGTGTTCCTCGCGGTGTTGCGCTCCGGCAGCCTGAGCGGCGCTGCGAAGTTACTGGGGATTGCGCAGGCCACGGCACGCCGACGCCTCGATCATCTTGAGCAGGCACTCGGCCTGAGCCTGTTCACCCGCACGCCCACAGGCCTGACACCAACCAGTGGGGCGCGGCGCCTCATCGATCATGCCGAAGCCATGGACCTCGCCGCGCAAGCCTTCAACCGCGCGGCCAGCGCTGAAACGTCGGTGGACCATGGCACGGTGCGGCTGACCTGTGGCGAACTGCTGGGGGTGGAGGTGCTGCCCGGTTTGCTGCGAAGCTTCCATTACGGCCACCCTGGGCTGAAGCTTGAACTGAGCATCGGTGACGCACTTGAAGACATCGCCAGGCTGCAATCGGATATAGCCGTACGCCTGAGGCGTCCCATGGAAGCCGATATTGCGGTGCGGCGGGTCGGCAGCTTGCGGATCGGCATCCATGCCAGTGCCGAGTGTCTGGAACGCTACGGCAACCCGGTCAGCCTGGCGTCGCTGCGCCAGCGGCCGCTGATCGGACCGGACAGACGCTCAGCCGACTTGCGTCGTTTGGTCGAAGCCGGACTGTGTGAAGCCGATCAGCATTTCGCGATTGCCACGGATCATCACCTCGCGCAACTGGCCGCGCTGAAAGCGGGATTGGGCTACGGTCTTTGCCCGACGCATATCGCCAGAACCCACGGGTTGATTCACGTACTGCCAGACAGCTTTGGCTTCGAGGTCGATGTGTGGATCGCGATGCACAGTGACCTGCGCAAAATCAAACGGATCGTCAAGGCGTTCGAAGTGATAGGTGAGGAGTTGCATCACTATCTGCGCTCGAACGAGCTCTGAGGGCGCTGATTCGGAACGTCCGCTGGCTGTGGAAAAGCTCGGGCACAGTCTATCGGGGCGTCAAGATGGCCAAGGCAATCGCCACGATGAAGAGCGCCGGCACGTCACCTGCCAGGTGCCCCATTTGCCCAGGCTGGGTGACCGCCTGGACGGCCATGATTCCTCCGTGTACGGCGCTGGACCACACGGTGAACCAGATGAGGCTCAGATTGGCTAATGGATCACGTGCGGCCAGGATCAAGAAAACACCCAGTATGGCGTACATGCCAACGATCATCATCGGGTAGTCCGAGTGACCGACGTGCCAGGCCCAGCCGGACGGCCAGAACAACATAAGTGGGTAGAGTGCAAGGCACGCGAGGCCAGCCAAAACCAGAACGACGCGCAAGTACCTGAGGCGATCGACTACGGTCATGGGGGGGCTCCTCTTTTTTTGCCTGACTCTAAATAGACCCCGGGTGGGGTGATAACGCCTTTACAGGCTTGGTGGATAACAGTTCTTGTTCTGTCGTCTATCCATGACCAGGCCGGGCATTGTGACAGTCGGGTGACCGCTGACGGGGTCATACACTATGAGCGGAAGCCCAATCTGCTCAATCAGTTTCGGCGGCAGACCAAGCATAGCTAGTCATTGGCTATCGCTCCGTCCACCGACCGCTTATGGCCGATTGCTGCCTGTCGCGAGAGGCTGTTTCCGACCCTAAGCTGCCGGTGGGAAAAGACACAATTCTGGCGAAAGATAATTTCAATCGGTGCGTTTGCATAGCAGCTCGATCAGCCGTGATTCTGGCCGTAGGAGTATAGAGCCGTACGGACGTGAACATTATCCAATTCGAGCACGCAGAATCAGTGGGATTGAAGCAGCTTATGCGGTTAATCAGTCGATAAGCTTACTCAGTTCGGGATTTTCCTGAATGTCTTTGTTGCAGATGCAATAGAGGCTCATTGCTGCCAAACTTTAAACGCTAAGGTTGCATCAGCCGACCCTGATCAAAATCGCGTGCCGAGATGATTCATGGCTAAGCGCTAAGCGCTAAGCGCTAAGCGCTAAGCGCTAAGCCATACCCATCGTGTGCCGCTTGCAGGACGATGTTGAAGTCCTCGATGTAAATCCGCTATCCCATCTTATGGAACCCATGCTTCGAGCAACCAGGGATGCCACTGGCTGCTGTCATCTTCCGTTATCAAAACGCGGTGCAGATGTCGAACGGTGTTTCTTCGCAAAAGTGCTAAACCATTTTTGGGGAGAACTGGCCCGATATTCGAGTTTGCATATACTGTGCACACTACGAGCAGTAATATTTTGATGTCGTATGGTTAAGTATAATAAACGCTGATGAACAAAGCTGATCTGTTGACGTATTTTTCCGCCCGCAGATACAGCATTGTGTGATATCGCACAGTTGGTCAAATCTTGCTTGGCATCGTGGCAGATGATCTCTGCATACGGTAGCGAATTGTAGAGAATAGAAATATTTTTGGATTTACTGAGGATGTTTACTAGGTTTTGCCACGCTACCTGAGGTGGGAATTCTTGCTATGTAAGTTTTGTTTGAGTGGTGTGATTTCTGAATCGGACCACAAACGAGTGGTGGCAATCAGTCCTGTGCTTATCGAATCGATCAGAGGAGGCATGTCAGTTTGCTTTGCCGTTGCGCGGTTCAACATGGAATTGGGTGCTGATGATGGTATAACGAATAGCAAGTTATACGGAGGATTGCAGTTTTTTGGGACGTTAGTTCGATGAGTTTGCCTTTTTCTTAGTCGTACTCTTTGGAGCGACTTGATCGCCAAACATGACCTTGGTCATTGTGCTCGTTTATATCGGAGGTCAGTGTGTCTAATCGTCGACTCAAGAATGCCCTGTTTGATTGCCAAGTGGAAATGACCACATTGTTCGGTACGGCCGTGGGCAGCGAATCGGTTCTTTCAGTATGCATCGATGAGTCAGGTCGAATCATTTCGGCCAACCCGCGGTTTGCAGAGACCCTCGGTTACTCGTTGGAAAGGCTGTCGAACATGGCGGTAAGTGACATTATGGCAGAGCCGCACAAGGACTTTGCACCGAATCCGCACGCCATCGAACGGCACTTCTATCGCACCGCTGACGGCCGTGCTGTGGCACTCAGTTTTGGCTGGATCGCTATGGATACGCGCGCATTCCAAGGCTATGGCTTTATTGCGCCCTCCTTTGCGCGGAACGAGCAAGTAGCTGTCGAAATGTTCAATGCATTGAACCACTCAATGGCGATGGTTCAATTCAGTCTTACGGGTGAAGTCCTATACGCCAACGAGTCGTTTGCCCAGGCCATGGGTTACAGCCTTGCGGAGATCGAGGGCAGGCATCACCGCATATTTTGCTTGGCGGAGGACGTGGCTTCGGCCTACTACATCGAGTTCTGGAAAACTTTGAACAAGGGCATGTTTAACGCTGGGCGTTTTCGCCGGGTCGGTAAAAACGGCCGAGTGGTGTGGTTGGAGGCCACTTACAACCCCATTAAGGATGCTGCCGGTCGGGTTTATAAAATAGCCAAATTCGCCAGCGTAGTAACCGAGCAAGTGGAGAAAGCCAATGGAATCAAGCAGGCAGCGGATATGGCCTATGACGTGTCGCTTGATACCGATGTGAAAGTGAACAGAGGCATGGAGCTGGTCGCCGGCTCGGTGCTTGGCACTCAAACTATCGCGCAACAAATGTCCTCTGTGACTGACAGCATGATCGCGCTTGAATCGCAGTCACAGTTGATTGGTTCCATCGTCGACACCATCGGGGCCATCGCCACCCAAACCAATCTGTTAGCGATTAATGCCGCTATCGAAGCTGCGCGCGCGGGAACAAACGGACGAGGTTTCGCTGTAGTGGCGGATGAGGTGCGTAAGCTCGCCGGCCGCACCAGCACAGCTACGCAAGAGATAACAGGCGTGGTACGGCAAAATCGCGAATTGGCCGGTCAAGCCGCGTTACAAGTGCAATGCAGCAGAGACCACGCCGACCGTTTGCTGGACTTGGCGGAGCAGGCAGGCTGGGCGATGGCGGATATTCAGTTGGGCGCAAAGCAAGTCGTGGAGGCGATTGGCAGGATCACCAGTGACTTGGGTTGATGCGCGACACTGTTGATCCCTTGGAATCTTCAAGCCGCTACTATTTTCCTCCCTGCGTTCTACGTTGTGCAGCAAGGTAGCCGTGAGGCTGCGAGCCAAAGTAGTCGCATCAGCGCCGACCAATGCGTGCTCAGTAGTCAGTTCGGCGCAGTTACTTAGCCATATGGCTAGCGGCATCGAAACGTTCAACAGAGGAAACAGTAAATCGCTACTGTCACTCACCAGCAAATCGCAGTGAATGTTGAGGCCGGGGGGAACTACAGCGGGCAATCTATAGCAGAGAGTAGCAACAAGTACGCAGAGGGGGGGCCAAGCAGCACAGCAATGCCTTACTTCATTCGGCTCATCGTTTCATAGGGCTTAGATCGTATCCAGGTAAGTTAGGGGGCACTAAAATCGACTAGGAGCAGTCACCTGGCAAGCACCATCCAAAAAAGGGGTAAGAAAAGGGAGCGTCAGTGAGAAAAGTAAGTAGATTCGTGGCGTGGGCAGCGTTCTTATACAATTCGAACACGCTGAGTGAGTGGGATTGAAGCAGCTTCTGCAATTAACCAGTCGATAAGCCTACTCACTTCAGGATCTGCCCGAGTGTTTTCGTTGCAGATGCAATAGTAGCTCATCGCCGCCGGAACTTTGAGCGTAAAAGGCTGCACCAGACGGCCCTCTTCGAAATCCCGTGCCGAGACAATTTCATCGCTAAGAGCTACGCCGTAGCCATCTCGTGCCGCTTGTAGCGCGATGCTGAAATCTTCAATGTAAAAATCTGCTTCCCCAGGATATGGAACTCGTGCTTCGAGCAACCAGCGACGCCACTGGCTGCCGTCGTCTTCATGTAGAAGACGGTGATGTAGAAGATCTGATGGTTTCCTCATTGCATGCAGTCCCCGTAAAAGCTGAGGGCAGCAGACCGGGGTTAGGTGCACGGTGTGAAGCTTGCGCCACCAGAAACCCTCCCATGGGGGCGTGTCGTAGAGCACCGCCAGGTCGGTCTTACGCCAATCTATCTGATTGAAATCTTTTGCCGTAACCACCCGCAAATTGAAATGCGAGTTATTTGCAAAATAGGTTAATAGTTTTGGCGTCAGCCAGGATGCCCCCAAAACTGTATCGGTAGCGACGACGAGTTTTTTTGTGGCGGGAGAGCTATGACGCATCCGCGCAATGAGGTGCACACCCTCTGTGATTTCACTTATGCCTCTCGCCACAGCCTGTTGCAGGGCCAGACCGCTTTCGGTCAAAACCAATTGTCTTCCCTGCTTGCGGAATAGCTCAATGGCGAGCGCACTTTGTAAGGCCTTTATTTGCAGGCTCACGGCAGCGGGTGTGACATTGAGTTCAGACGCCGCAGCACCTACGTGACCAAGTCTTGCGACGGTTTCAAACACGCGAAAGGCGTGTAGAGGAGGCATTGCCATAATCACCTATCGTTGAGTTTTTCTGATTGTTGTGCGTATAGAATATATAGATTGATTAAATGTAGCCTTGATCAGAATAATTCGCTAGCCCACGCCAAACCGTGGAGCACAAAAAAATTCTTGCCTTAGATCGGCCGTTTTCAAACCGCAGCACAGTAAATGTCAGCCGGAGTTTTTACCCTACGCCGTAAACCATTTTTGGGGTGAACTAATCCGCTGTTCGAATTTGCATATACTGTACGCAACACGACTAGTGATATTTTGATGCTGTATAGTTAGGGCTGTTAAACGTTGATGAACAAAGCCGATCTGCTGGAGCATTTGAAAGAAACCAGTTTCGAGATAGCCAAAGGCAATATAGATGATGCAATTCTTTTGCATTTCGATTTGGTGATGGAACAGTATCGCACCAAGCCTTCGTTCTATAAAAACGTATTTAAATATGACAGGCTCATGGTGGCTCTATCGTTGTTGAGCTTTAGCTACAAAGACGAGAGAGTTCCCCTGTCCAAAGTAAAAGCGTTTTGCTACGAGCGAGGCTATATGTCTCACAACAGCTTGGACTCTTATTTTTCATTTTTCGTTATTACAGGAAATATGAATGTTCGACTTGACGCAGAAGATGGGCGTCAACGCATTTTTCAACCTACGAATGCAGCGTTGCGTGATACCACGCAGTTGGTTAAGTCTTACTTGCTGCCGTCGCAATTGGTTTCTCCATACGATAGCCGGCTGTTTGACATAGTAAGCTCTGCGGATTTACTGGATGTTTTTTTTCGAGGCTATACTAGATTACTTGAGGCGGAGTTTCAGGTCGGTAACCTTTTGCCTGAAGCAAAGTGGTTTCTGAATCGGGATGGTGGACACTTGCCAATGCTGGCGCTTTATGCCGATACCTTGCGAAACGGGTCGTTGGCGACTGGTTACAATGTTTCGTCCTACGTTGAAGTATCGGCGCGCTTGGGTGTTTCCAAAACCCATATGCAGCGAATGATCAAAGAGGGCGAATTGCAGGGCTATTTCAAAGGCCACAAACGTGTGGTGGAAATCAGTCCTGCGTTTATCGAGTTGATCAGACGGGCCATGTCAATTTACTTTTCCGTTGCACGGGTCAGCTTGGAATTGGGTGTCGACGATAGTGACATGAATAGGAAGTCATTCGGGGTTTGCAGTTCTTGCGGACGTTAGCCTGATGAAATCGCCTATTTTTTAGTCGTGCTGTAGAGAGCGTTTGGATCACCAATAAATTGTCCTCTTTCGTTTTACTCGTTTATACCGGAGGTCAGTATGTTTGATCGTCGATTCAAGAATGCCCTGTCTGATTGCCAAATGGAACTGACCACGTTGCTCGGTATGGTTGTCGGCATCGAATCGGTTTTTTTTGCAGTACGTATCGATGAGACTGGCCGAATCATTTCGGCCAATCAGCGGTTTGCAGAAACACTCGGTTACTCGTTGGAAAGGCTGTCGAGCATGGCAGTAAGTGACATTATGGCTGAGCCGCACAAAGGCTTTGCACCGAATCTATACGCCATCGAACGGCAGCTCTATCGCACCGCTGACGGCCGTGCTGTGGCACTCAGTTTTGGCTGGATCGCCATGGCGAATGGCACTTTCCAAGGGTACGGCTTTGTTGCCCCCCCTCTGGCGCAGGACGAGCGGGAAGCCATCGAGATGTACAGCGCACTGAACCGCTCGATGGCGATGGTTCAATTCAGTCTTACGGGTGAAGTCCTATGCGCCAACGAGTCGTTCGTACAGGCCATGGGTTACAGCCTTGCGGAGATCGAGGGCAAGCATCACCGCATATTTTGCTTGGAGGAGGATGCGGCTTCGGCGCACTACATCGAGTTCTGGAAGAGTTTGAACAAGGGCGTGTTTAACGCAGGGCGTTTTCGCCGGGTCGGTAAAAACGGCCGAGTGGTGTGGTTGGAGGCGACTTACAACCCCATTAAAGATGCTGCGGGTCGGGTTTATAGAATTGCCAAATTCGCCAGCGTGGTGACCGAGCAAGTAGAGAAGGCTAATGGAATCAAGCAGGCAGCAGACATGGCCTATGACGTGTCGCTTGATACCGATGTGAAAGCGAATAGAGGCATGGAGCTGGTCGCCGGCTCGGTGCTTGGCACTCAAACCATCGCGCAACAAATGTCCTCTGTGACTGACAGCATGATTGCGCTTGAATCGCAGTCACAGTTGATTGGTTCCATCGTCGACACCATCGGGGCCATCGCCACCCAAACCAATCTGTTAGCTCTTAACGCCGCTATCGAAGCTGCACGCGCGGGAACAAACGGGCGAGGTTTCGCTGTAGTGGCGGATGAGGTGCGTAAGCTCGCCGGCCGCACCAGCACAGCTACGCAAGAGATAACAGGCGTGGTACGGCAAAATCGCGAATTGGCCGGTCAAGCCGCGTTACGAGTGCAATGCAGCAGAGACCACGCCGACCGTTTGCTGGACTTGGCGGAGCAGGCAGGCAGGGCGATGGCAGATATCCAACTGGGCGCAAAGCAAGTCGTGGAGGCGATTGGCAGGGTCACCAGCGACCTGGATTGATGCACAACACTGTTGAGCCTTTGGCGTTTTCTAGCCGTTACTTCCTTTCACTGCGTACTGAAGGACTACCTGAGAACGGTTGTGAAAGTCGTACTGGAAGATATTCGGTCTTGCTTGTGAACATTTCAGTACGCCTACTGATCATGACCATTCCGTTGCGCAGACCGGGTCAAACTCATGATCGCCACCACGCGCTTCCCTCTGTGCAGCGACCCTGCGAAGGGCCTGTTCTTGCGCTGAAGAGCCCATGGCCTGCTTTTGATTTCGGCCCGATTTTTGTCTATGGGGACAGCCGCTTTGGCATCAGCCCCAGCACCGCAGCCTAACCCTGAGCACGCATTGATGCAGTCAAATACCCCCACAGGATTTCATTCAATGTCCTCTTCAACATTCATCCTGAGTGTCACTATCGAAAGGCTGAGCGAATCATGCCGGGTGTGCTCTGGCTGATGTTCATTTACTCCATGGGCCTGGCGGCATGGCATGACACATGGTGGCAGCCGCTGCTGGTCGGTGGCGGTACGCTACTTGTATTCCACGTGCTCAATGCGTTGATACCAGGCCGGGGGATGCTGCGTTGCTGCATGGGCATTGCCTTTATGGTGTTCTCGGCGTTGCACATCAACCAGGCCGGCGGTACGACCGAAATGCACTTTGGTATCTTTGTGCTGCTTGCCGTTCTGGTGTACTACCGCGACTGGTCGCCTATCCTCGTCGTAACCCTGTTTATTACGGTGCATCACTTAGTATTTTTTGCAATCCAGCAAGCAGACGCAGGAGTACACATCACCCACACGGGAAGCAGTTGGGCAATGATTTTGCTCCATGCGTCCTACGTGGTGCTGGAAACCGCCATTCTTGTTTATCTCGCCATCCAGACCCATCGCGAGGCCGCGAAAAGTACGCAAAGTGCACAAAGGCTCAATGACGAAGCACGCGACGGCAGTAGTAAGGTAAAAGAGGGGCTAGAAGAAACCGCCCGACTGGCCGACCAAAGCGACAGCAGTAACCGACAGGTACAAGCATTGGTCATGCAGGTCGAACAGATCGGACGGTTTCTGGATTTGATTTTGGGCATTGCCGGACAGACCAACCTGTTGGCCCTCAATGCCGCCATTGAAGCTGCACGTGTCGGTGAAGCGGGTAGAAGCCTTGCAGTGGTCGCGGACGAGGTCCGCAACCTTGCCCAGAAAACGGCATCTTCAACCGAGGACATCCGGAGAATTATTGGTCGCCTGCAATTAGGTAGCCGCGATGCTGAGAGCGCCTTGCAAAGCAGTCGCACCAGCGTCGACCAGTGCGTGCTCAGTAGTCAGAGGACGGCACATTTACTTAACCGTATGGCTGCCGGCATCGAAACGATCAACCAGAAGAACCAGTTGATCGCCACTGCCACGCATCAGCAAACCGCCGCGAGTGGCGAGATAGGGAGGCACCTGCAAGGGGGCCCGTCCCTCGCTGAGAGCAACAACAAATACGCAGAGGACCTCCAGCAGCACAGCTTTGTCTTGCTGGGTTCGGCTCATCGCCTCATGGAGCTTACTGAGCGTATCCAGGTGAGTTAGGGGCTATCATACAAATCGAGTCGAACTGGTCACCCCAGAAGCGACCATCCAAATTCAACATGGAAAAAGTCGTGAGCCACGCCACGCTGATGCTGCCCCTCCAACTGTGACGAAGTTCGCCAAGTGTGTTAACGCCCGAGCTCAAAAGAAAACTCGATGAAATAGCTAATTTCTATCACGCGCCCGCCCGCGAGGATGAAAACCATCTTAATCCGATCAGTCGAACGTCCGCTTTTGGCCGTTTTCTGCCTCTCGCGAAGGGCAGCAGTCGACCCGAAGCTGACATCAGGCGATGGATGCTCTTGGCCAACCAGCGTAATCTTTCGGCCATCCCGCACCTTCGAGGCTAGCAACAGATGACGGAACAGCTTTGCGTTGTATTCATTCCGGCGCTTTCGGTGGCTTTGCAAAGCGCCGAAACAAACAAAGGATCCCCACTTACAGAGTCCGAGGCACTCAAGATCCGTGATCAAGCGACGTGTGTTGCAGTTCCATTCGACGTCGCCCTGGATATGGAGAGGGAACGTGGTTTTCGGGACTTAGTTGCCGAGGACTGCTGGAGTGAATGGCAGCGGTTACGGCTCTCTATGCAGAAATGACCCCTCTGACTTGCATCAATACTCAGTCAAAATATGTAGTCTTCACTTGCCCATAGCTGCCGAAATGAAAGGCGGCTAATGGCTGGAAGCGGCCGTTAGTCGTTTGATCGTTCGTGAAGGCAGCACGACTTGAGGAAGCCAGGGCGTAAAGCCCTAGCCGATGGCAGATGTCACTTTTTCTTTTTCGCCGGCTTTTCTGCCTTGTCTGATTTCTTGGTCTTTTCTGGCTTGCTATCAGCTTTTTTTGCAGATTTCTTTGGCTCGGCGTCTTTTTTCTTGTCTTTCTTTCCGGAAGATTTTGAAAGAGCCGAGGCCGCCGCTGATTTCTTTGCCGGTGATGACTATTTGTCTTTCAATTCCTTACTGGCTTTCGAAGCTTCACCTTTGCTTTTCTTCTCGTCTTTAGCCACGTTGACCACCTCTCGGGGAATGCCGTTATTGGCACATTGCCTGTGCAATTGCTCACAAGCTGATCATTAGGCGAGCGCGTCGAACAGCGGTTCAAACTTTTTTAAGCGTCGAGACAGGCGGCAACCGGTGAGCGTGGATTTCGCAAAACCATTCCCCGGTCGCTTATTAGCTATTCCGAGTTATGCGCCCTATGGCACTAACAGTATTAGCGACGATCGCGATCGCGATACCGTTCGGCCAGGGACTGCACAAGCGTGACGTAGGTTTGCGTCTCGGCGTAGGGAGGTACTCCGTTGTACTGGTCCACAGACGCTTCCCCGGCGTTGTAACCTGCCAACGCGAGCATCTGATTGCCGTTGAAGCGCTTGAGCAGCCAGGCCAGGTAGCGCACGCCACCACGAATGTTCTGTCCTGCGTCGAACGGATCGTCCACGGCGAAGCGCTCGGAAGTGGCGGGCATCAATTGCATCAGCCCTTGGGCGCCTGCATCGGAAATGGCGTGGGGGCGAAACGCCGATTCAGCATGCATCACTGCACGGATCAGCGCCCTGTCGACACCATAATGACCCGAAGCGGCTTCGATCTCCCGTCGGTAGGAGTGAGTGTCCAGGCGTAGCGAGGCGACCTTGAAACCCCTCGGCGCCGAACACAGATAGCAGCCCTTGATGTGATAGACCTCAAGGGTATCGACCCGTGCGGAGATCCCTTCGGGGCGCCGGCTCACATATTGACGAACCCCCTTGTACATGAAGGTGTACACCCTAATCCGCATCGCCCCCAGGTCGTTGGCCCTCACGACGCGGAGCTGGCCCGATTCCCTGGCGCCAACACCGACGCCCGCCATGCCTTTCAGGTGAGTGCAACGGGCGCCGGCGGTGGCGTGGCTGGTGTAGCTGATGGCTCCATCCTTGGCTTGGCATTTGAACATGGCGCTGGCGCACAGCGGGACGACCAGCAAGGTCAGCTCGATGCTGCCAAGAAAGCTATTGCGCGCCCATCGCCAGGCTCTGGAACTCATCGCATCACTCCGCGCCGCAGGCGCCGATCAGGCCTGGGGTGCCTGGGCTGGGCGCTGCTTTTGGAGGGCCTGCCCGGATGGCCCGTCGTCTGCTCTGACAGTTATACCCCTTGTAACCGGTCAGCGCTGCCGATTCAGGTCGAACGGTTTATCACTGCAAATTCCGCATACGCATAGTGCTTGCCCCACTGCGCAGTTACTAATAAACCCCGAGTTGAATCGATGTATTCAGGTCAATGACGCCAGTGAGTAGCCGGCACAAGGAGGGACCATGAACACCGCCGCTATTCCTGAGGGTTTCACCCCGTTTAGCCGGAGTAGTCCATTGCTTGATTTGCTGGGTCCGATTTACGCGAGGGGCAGCGGGCTGCAATTGGAGCTGGGATTATTGACTGACTCACGACATGCCAATGGTCGCGGGACCTTGCATGGAGGGGTATTGGCGACATTAGCCGATGTGGGCATGGGTTACGCCATGGCATTTTCCAGCGACCCTCCGCAGCCATTGATCACGGCAAGCATGACCCTGGACTATCTCGGCGCAGTACAAATCAATGAGTGGCTGGAAGTGCGTCTTGAGTACTCTAAAAAAGGACGTCAACTGGCGTTTGCCGCCGTCAGCCTGCATGTCGGCGAGCGAGCCGTTGCGCGCGCCAGCGCGGTGTTCGCTGTGCCAATGAGTTGAAGTGCGGCGCGCAATTAGTTCGATCGTATTCGCTTGTTACCTCGCCGATTGATGGCCAGGTTGACGGTGCCCGCTGTAAAGCGGGCACCACTCCCTATGTGGGAAAAAGGCTCACACGCCGGCTTACCAGTTGTAACTCAGTTTGGCGGTAATTTCGCGACCCGGGTTGTAATAGTTCGCCGTGCCGGAACCGACCACGTGTTGCTCGTCCAGTAGATTGTTGACATTCACGGCAAGGTCGGTGCCCTTGGCAATCTGGTAGTTGAAGGCGGCGTCGAACAACGTGGTGCCATCGCTTTTGCTGGTGTTGGCCGCATCCAGATAATAGGCGCCGACGTAGCGTGCGCCCAGGCCGACGCTCACGTCTGTACCCGGCAAGCTGTAGTAACTCCACAGAGAAGCGGAATGCCTCGGTGCCGTGGTGAACTCATTTCCCTTGAGGGAGCTGCCGTCGTACAACGTGCCGCGTAGAACATCGGACTTCATGTAGGAATAGCCGCCAATCAGGCTGAGGTTCTGCGTCAGTTGCGCCTTGGCTTCCAGATCGAGGCCGCGTACCCGCGACTCGCCCACCGTCTGCTGTTCAATAATCCCGCTGGGTAGCACCACAGCGATCGTGACGTTTTCCTGGGTCAGGTCATAAACGGCTGCAGAGAACAGCGCGTCCATCGCCATAGGCGAATACTTCACACCCACTTCATACTGCTTGCCCGTTTGCGGTGTAACGCCAACCTGGGGCGGCGAGACGGACTCCACCATGCTCACATAGGTGGAAACCTCATCATTGACGATATAGGTCAACGCACCCCGGTAGGAGGTTTCAGAGAAGTTGTCTTTGTCATCAAATTGCACCGGGCTGGAGAACTGGTTGTAGCCCTTGCTGGACAGGTCCATAGAGTCGTTGCGCACACCGCCGGTGACGATGAAACGTTCGTAGAACGACAGGTTCTGCTGGAGGAAGACCGCCTTGGTGGTCGCGTCGCTCTTTTTCGCGGTGTACGGCGTGAGTGCGCTTGAAACGCCAGTGAACACCGGGTTGGCAATGTCGATGGAGGACGCCAGGTCGTATACGGAGCTTTCCTTGGTCGACGAGTCGAGGTATTCCACGCCCACCAGCGTGCTGCTATCGATGTTCTCGAAACGGGCATCGTATTGCAGCATCAGGTTGCCGTTGAACTGGTCGGCATCGCTGTCCGTCCCCAGCAGATAGCGGGGCACCGTAGTGCCGACACGTGAGGCGCTATCGCTCAGGTAAACGTAGCCGTAGTCATCGGTCAGCTTGCTGTAACGCAGGTTGCTGCGCAGTACGAAGCCGTTGTCGAAATCATGGGTAACGTTGCCGCTGAGGCTGGTGCGTTCGACATCGTGATAGTTGAAGCTGGGCTCACCAAAAAATTTGCTGCGGTCGTATTCCTTGTCCAGCGGATAGCCACCGCTGTTCGGCGAACTTTCGGTTTTCAGGTAGTCCAGAATCATGGTGGCCGACGTGTAATCGGTGGGCGCCCAGGTGAGGCCGCCCATGAACAACTGGTTATCGTCCTTTGAGTGGTCGTACTCGCGGTCGCTGTTTTGCCCTTTGGCAGTGAAGCGGCCGGCCAGGGTCTTTTCGTCGTTCAGCGCATCCCCTACATCCACGCCTGTCTCGACATGGTTAAAGGAACCGTAGGTCACATAGCCCTGGCCAAACTGCTCGAAGCGCGGCTGTTTGGTCACGAAGTTCACCGAGCCACCTGGGTCCGCCGGGCCGAACAGCGTGGAGTTGGCGCCACGCAGAATCTCGATGCGCTCATAGGCGAATGGATCTTCGCGTACACCGCGCATCGAGCTCAGGGTCAAGCCGTCACGGTAGGTGGTGGCCTGGAAGCCACGAATCTGGAAATAGTCGTTGCGGTCGTCCGAACCATAAAAGTCGCTGACCACACCCGGCGTGTATTGCAGTGCCTCTTCCGTGGTGCTGACGCTGCGTTGCTCCATTTCCTTGCGGGTCACAACCGACACCGAGGCGGGCGTGTTGAGAATGCTGGTTGCCACTTTGCCGCCGACCCAGAGTTCCTTGGCGACCACCGAGTTGGTGTCGTCGTCGGCATTAACCTTGACCTTGGCATTGATGATAAGGGGCGCGAGGCGGTAGTCCTCGATGTCGGTTGCGCCGAGTTCGAGCGGGCCGGCAGGCTTTTGTTGAGGTATCAGCAGGTAGGCGTTCGGGCCTTGCTGCTCGATCTGCAACTCGTTTCCCTGCAACAACGTTGACAGTGCTGCCGACGTATCGAAGGTGCCGTTTACGCCTCCCGTCGTGCGGTTCGCCACGCTCGAGGCATCGAAGGAAAGGCTGATGCCAGCCTCGCGCGCAAAGCGGTCGAGTGCCGGCGCCAGTGGGCCGGCAGCGATTTCCCATTGCTGGACCTGGTTGCTGTGTTCAGCGCTCGAAGATTGTGCCAGCGACGGCAATGCGTAGCTGCTGACGATCAAACCCAAGATCGCGCCGTGTACGGCACGATTCAATGGATGGCGCTGTGTAACCGGGGACGAACTCATTCTCTCGCTCCATGGAAGGGTATCGGCAGATTGGCCTTTAACGTCGGCCTTCCTTACAAGTCGAACGAGAATGAGAAACCACCTCATTAAATTTTTCAGGCAGGAGAAAAGTACGAATGGACTCAGCTGGCCGCGGTCAACGTCACCCAGTAACGGGTCCGATAATCAACGCGCAAGCGCAGTGACTGCGCGACCAATGCCAGTACCTGATCGTTGTCGGCGAGCTGAAAGGTGCCGGAAACCCGACGATCAGCAACCTCTGCGGCGCAGCGCAATACGCCGGGGCGGTAGCGCGACAACTCCGCAATAAAATCACTGAGGCGCATATTGCGCGCGCTGATCACCCCGTCACTCCAGCTCCAGACATCAAGGCCGTTATCCCTGAACTCACGGGCGCCACTCGATGTGAACAGCAGCAGATTTGCGGACTGGACACCGCTGCCAACGCTGCCGGCCAGGGTTTGGCTGGCTCCAGGAAATACCGTGACTGTGCCTCCTCGAACCGCGAGCAGGGTGCCATCGTCACGTTCCCGCGCCAGGAAGCGGGGACTCTGAGTGCGCATGATCCCGTCGCGCGTTTGAACCCAGAAGGGGCGCGCTTGAGCCGAGTGTTCGTCCGCGCCGACATTCACGATGATTTCGCCACGTCGCAGAATGATCAGGCGTCGCTGTGCGTCGAAATCGCTGTCGACAGCACTGTCGCTATTGAGCTGGATAAGGCTGCCATCATCGAGCTGGACGCGTCGTTGCTCGCCAGTGCTACTGCGCTGCTGCGCAAGCATGGCCGGCAGGGGTGTGTAATCCCGGCCGAGCCAGCCGGCTGCGCCAACAGTGGCCAATAAGCCCAGTAGCTTCAGGCTTTCCCGTCGACGCATGCCATGGTGGATGCCATCAAGGGTGTGTCGGGCCAATTGCGCTGGCACGCCTGCGAACTCATCCCCAAGCGTTTCCACACGCTGCCACGCCACAGCGTGCTCTGGGCGCTGCTGCAGCCAGTGCTCAAAAGTGCGCTGGGTTTGCTCATCTGGCTGATTGAAGCGAAGGCGCACCTGCCAGCGGATCGCCTGGTCGACAACGGCCGGATCCAGCGTCTGCGACTCACGCCTCGACATAACGCAAGCGATAGCAGTGTTGCAGGGCGATGGACAGGTCGCGTTCCACGGTCGCACGGGAAACACCCAACTTTTCGGCGATTTGCGCGCAGGTCAAACCGTCGAGCCGGGCAAATAAAAACGCCTGGCGAACTCTCGGTTTGAGCATGTCGAGCATGCGGTCTATCCGCTCGAGCGTATCCAGAATCAGTAGTCGGCTTTCTTCCGAGGGAACCTCGTGTTGAGGCAGCAACGCGACGCTCTCCAGGTAGGCCCGTTCGAGTTCGCGGCGACGATACTGATCAATCATCAGCCCGCGGGCGATGCTGCTCAGATAGGCGCGGGGTTCGCGCAAGGGGCTTGACTGGCGGGATTTGAGCAGACGTACGAACGTGTCTTGCGCCAAATCTGCTGCGTTATCGCGACATCCCATGCGTCGGCTTAGCCAGCCATGTAACCACGAATGGTGAGTGCGATAGAGCAGCCCTAGATCTGCAGTACCTAGCGTATCGTCGCTGCGCATCGGCATCCCGGAGAGTACATAATTGATAATGACTCGCATTCTACCTACGGGATAGGTCTCAGGCAAATGCGTGGTGCTCAGTGTCAGCTTTTGGCCGATTGCTGCCTGTCGTGAAGGGCGGCAACCGGCCGATTGCTGCCTGTCGTGAAGGGCTGCATCCGACCCATAGCGGTCACGACAGAAGCCAGTCGGCCAAAAGCCAGTCAGTCGCTCTAGTCTACGATATCGGCAACTAGCTGTTCGCCAGCAGAAAAAGCAGCCCCTTCAATGTGGTAGACCCTCGGTTCTTCCGAAAAATATTCCTCCAGGCCCATCATGAATATCCGATGGTCTTCACTCTCTTCGAAGCCCGGCGTGTGATCTTCAAGTGAAGCCCAGCGCACTATCAGGTTGAACCGCTCGGGGCTTTCGATCCCTTGCGCGAGCAAGTGGCCGCCGTAACCCTTTGCACGGGTGAGCAGGGGAGCGACCTCGGCAAATGCGCGTCTGAAACTTTCAATGCGTTCTTTGTGGACGGGGAGCAGGGCGATTTCATAAATCATGGCATTCCTCTCATAGGACTTGAACGGTTAAAAGTACGCACTTACGAAATGAGCGATGGCTCGACGGCAATCGCGATTTTTCCTTGAATGCCGTTGTTGGGGCTTTCCAGCCGGGCATGGGCGAGCGCCATGTCGGCAAGCGAATAGACAGCGCCAACGTGTGGCCGCAGCTGACCGCGCTCTACCAATGCGCTCAGCTCATCAAGTTTGCCGCGGTTCTGTCGGGTGAAAACGAAGTGATAACTCGCGTTCTTGCCCCAGGCCTGAACAAGGTTCTGCGGCTGGGCAATGTCCACAATCGAGACCACGCGGCCGAGTTGAGCGAGCACGTCGGGGCTGCGTGTCAACGTGTTGCCGCCAATGGTGTCGAACACCACATCGACTCCGCGGCCATCGGTTTCCCGATTGATGACGTCGACGTAATCCTCTTTTTCGTAGTCGATGACCACATCGGCGCCCATGCCTCGAGCGAACTCAAAGTTGGCTTCGCGCACGGTGGTGAAGACCCGAGCGCCAATGGCTTTTGCCACCTGGATCGCGATATGACCTACGCCACCTGCGCCGCCGTGGATCAGGATGCTTTCCCCGACTCTGAGCACTGCACGCCCGGTCAGTGCTTCCCACACCGTCCCACCCACCAGGGTCAGACTCGCCGCTTCGAGATGGCTCAGCGATGGCGGCTTCTTCCCGATGATGCTTTCGGCCGCAACGTGGTATTCGGCATAACTGCCTGGCCCTTCAAATATCTGCGGGGTGTACCAGACTTCGTCTCCCGGAGCGAAGGACGTCACCCCCGGCCCGACTTCCTCGACAACCCCGGAAACGTCGTGTCCGGTAATGGCCGGTAGTTGTACCAGGTCGGAATAGTCGCCACGTCGAACCTGATAATCCAAGGGGTTGATGGAGGTTGCGTGTACCCGCACCAGGACTTGTCCCGCACCCGGTACTGGCTTGGGCACGTCGCAGAGTTCGAACGATTCCGGGCCGCCAAATGACTTAAGCATCAACGCTTTCATTGTGAATCCTCGTATCGACAAAAAGGGATATCGAGATATCTCGATATCATGCGGTAAAAAAATCAGAGATCGGTCCCTATGATCTCGGCAAGCGCACTGATAGTGGCTTCATTGCGCTTGTAGTAGGTCCACTGACCGATGCGCCTGACCTCGACCAGGCCCACTCGCTGCAGCGTTGCAAGATAACCAGACACCGTTGACTGCGAAAGCCCGATGCCTTCTTGAATACTACTGACGCAGACCCCCACCGTGAGAACGTCTCCTTCATCCTGCGGAGGGAAGTTCTTAACGGGGTCCTTCAGGCCTTTCAGGATTTCAAGGCGTGTAGGGTTGGAGAGGGCTTTGAATATTTCGAGTAATTCCATGAGCGGAGGATATCGAGATTTATCGATATGTCAATACGACAGCCACTATCCAAAACACTTAGTCAGGACAGTTTTGAGGCAGTGCAACCAGCCCGCAAGATACCCGGGGCGGCTGACCGCCCCGGGTGTCATTTGCCCCGTCGTTATTTTTCCCACTCGGCCTTGGGAATCAGCAGGCCGTGATTGCCGTTGTAGGCCGCACGCTCGGGTTGTTTCCAGCCTTCAAGCAGCGACTCGTCGAGGCGGTATATTTCCACGCCCAACGGGCGGCAGACCTTCAGCGGATCCTCGGCATCGGGGCCCCACATAGGCAGCGACAGATCGCCGCCCGGGCAGGTGGAGAGGGCGCACAGCAGATCTATCTCGGCGAAGAACTCCAGGTAGTCGCCCTGTTTCGCCGGGCAGGCTTTCATGAAGTACATGTCGTCGTGATTGAGGCCGGTGCACTGGAAGATGTTCAGCACGTCGTGCACGTCGAACTCGGTCAGGCCATGGGGCAGCACGGCACGCGTCAGGTTCGAATGGCAGTGGTGGTGGAAGTCCTCGCCGGTGAGCATCTTGTTCACGTAAGGGTCGCAACGAGTGCCCAGCAAGTCGTGCAGACGACCGCCGTGCTCGTCGATGCCGTAATCGGCCAGGCTGTCGTCGGTGATGGTGACCATCGGCCTCAGGAAAGGCAGGTTCGACCACAGGCGATCGTACGTGCTGACATGGGCGCCTTGCAGCTGGCGAGTACGGGACGCCCACATGCGTTCGCGGGGGTCGTTGGCACTCCACACGTTGAAGTCCCCGACCTGTGGGCCGACCGGTGTGGTCACGCGAAACACATGACCTGCCGGCACTTTCCAGGCGCGGCCAGTGCGGATCGGTACCTCGAATTGCTCGATAAGGGTGCGGCCATCCCTGGACTCGCGCACGCGGTCATAGAAGGCTTTATCAACCTGCAAAGCGGCACCTTTGCTGACTTGGTAGGCCGCTGGATAGTCCTTGTACATGGGGGGATCCTCTTTTCAGTGTTTTGGGATGCTGCTCAGAATGTCCAGCAGCACCAATTCGGAGTCGTTGAGGTAGCTGCTCATGGCTTCCTCGGCTTCTTTCTTGCGCCCGTCACCCAGCAGATCGTGGATATGCCGGTCGCGTTCGAGCCAGGGTTTCTGGAAGGTCTCCTCGCTGGGCGCGTTGGAAAACACCAGACGCATCTGGGCCGCGACGTGGGTGAAGAATTCGTCGAACAGCGGGCTGCGCAACAGGCCGACGATGTGCTGGTGAAAGCGCAAACTGTGGGTGCCGAAGGCTTGCCAGTTCTCGCGGTCTTGAGCCAGTTGAGCGGCTTCGATGGCTTCGAGCATCCGGTCTGACTGGTATTCGCGCAGCGGTTTGCTTGCGGCGATCGCCTGCAATTCGAGGGTGCGGCGGACCTTGAAGATATCGCGCACGTCGTCGATGCCCAGCCGGCGCACCATCACGCCTTTGTTGCGCACGTAGCTGGTCAGGCCTTCACGGCCCAGCTGATGCAACGCTTCGCGCACGGTATTGCGCGAGGCGTTGTAGGCATTGACCAGTTCGCTTTCTACCAGCGGCATGCCGGGCAGCAGGCGCCCGCCAATAATGTCTTCGCGCAACTCGATGGCAACCTGATCGACCAGCGACAGACTTTTTTCCTTGGGTTGACTCAACGTTGTGCTCCCTCGGCTCACGCCAGTTGTACGTCTTTGAGGAACTTGGTCATGCGCTCGCTGCGCTGCTCCAGCATCTCTCGCGGCGCGGCGTTCTGGATAATCTCGCCGCCTTCCATGAACACCACCCGATCCGAGAGTTTGAAGGCGAAGTTCATTTCGTGGGTGACGATCACCATGGTCATACCTTCGCGGGCCAGCTCTTCGATGACAGCCAGTACATCACCGACCAGTTCCGGGTCGAGGGCCGACGTCGGCTCGTCGAACAGCATGACTGAAGGTCGCATCGCCAGCGCCCGGGCAATCGCCACGCGCTGCTGCTGGCCGCCGGAAAGCTGGTGCGGGTATTTGCCGGCATGCTCGAGCATGCCGACCTTGCGCAGCATCGCCAGGCTCAACAAGCGCAGCTCTTCACCACCGCTATGGGCGTGGTAGACCGGTGCGAGCATGACGTTTTCCAGGGCGGTTTTGTGCGGGAACAAATTGAAGCCTTGGAAGACCATCCCGACATGCACGATGCCCCGCATATGTACTTTGTTACCCAGGGCCCCCTCCGGTGCTTTGGTACCCCGCAGGAACGGTTGGCCCTGGAGGGTGATTTCGCCATGATCCAGGCTTTCCAGGCCATTCATGGTGCGAATCAGCGTGGTTTTACCTGAGCCCGATGGGCCGATGATCGACACCACCTCGCCCCATCGCACGTTCAACTCGACACCTTTGAGGACTTCCAGCTCGCCATAGGATTTGCGCACGCCCCGCGCCTGCAGAGCAAACTCTCCTGGCGTGGATTGGCCGGCGGCTCGCCGGGTCGTCACTTGCCCGAGTTCGGCAGGGGCGATGCGCTTCGGTTTGCGACGGGTCACGTCCAGGTGGTTTTCCAGCAGGCGCAACAGGCGGCTGAACACGGTAACAATGAACACATAGTAGAAGGCCACCGCGAACATGGTCTCCATGACCAGGAAATTCTGGGTATAGAGCTGTTGGCCTACGAGAAGGATTTCCGATAACGAAATCACCGACACCAACGAGGTCAGCTTGACGATGGTGATGTATTCATTGGCCAGGGTCGGCAGCGCTACGCGTAGCGCCTGGGGCACCACGATCAGTCGCTGAACGCCGCGATAGCCGATGCCCAGGGCCTTGCCCGCTTCCAGTTGACCCTTGGCCACCGCCAGAAGGCCGCCGCGGTGAATCTCGGCGATGTAGGCTGCTTCACTCAGTACCAGGGCGATCAGGCCGGCCGAGTAGGGGTTGGACAGCAGCGCACTGGTGGATGGAAACACCTGGGGCAGGTTGTAGACGAAGATCAACAGAACCAGCAGCGGCAGACTGCGGAAAAACCAGATATAGAGGCCGGCCGCCTCCCGCAGGAAACGCCGCTGCGACTGTCGCGCCAAGGCCAGGAGAAAGCCGAGCACGATACCCAGCAGCCAGGTTTCCAGGCTCAGTTCGACCACGGTCGCCACGGCTCGCCAGAAATCGCCGTTCCACAGGAGGCCCAAGGTGTAATGCCAATCGAATTGCATGTACTTACTCCGCGTTACTGTGATTTTTCCGCAGATCGGAAGAAATCAATGATTCCGCTACTGGATGCGCCCGGCGCAGGGTTTCAGGGGGTGGTGGTGCCCAGCGCCGTGTTGATTTCTTCGGCATTCGGTTCGTCCAGGTTGTAGCGGGCGAGCAGCTCGCCGTAGCTGCCGTTCTGTTTGATCTGGTCGAGGGCTGTGGTCAGTTCTTCCAGTAGCGCCTGGTTGCCTTTGCGCACCGCCAGCCCGATGACGACTGGATAGATCAACTGGCTGGAGCTGATAACGGTTTTGCCCTGCAGTTTTTCTACGGTGATTTTGGCGACTGCGGGATCTTCCATCTGCACATCCACTGCCTGGGCCAACAAGGCCTGTGCCGCTTCGGGCGAGGTCGGGAACTCACGAGACTGGATCGCCGGTTTACCGGAGGCCAGGCAATATTCGTCGGAAACCTTGTTGAGCTTGGGCACCCAGGATGCGCCCTTGATCGAACCCACGCGCTTGCCGCAAAGGTCTTCGGGTTGTTGTGGCCTGAAGTCGCTGGCACTGAGCACCATCAAAGAGGAGCCGGTCTTCAGGTAGCTGATGAAATCCACCTGTTTGGCGCGTTCCGGGGTGACGTACAGCGCCGAGGCAACTACGTCGAAACGCTGGGCATTGACGCCCAGGATCAGGTTGGCAAAGCGGGTGTCGAGGAAGCGCGGTTCCAATCGCAATTGTTTGCCCATCAACTGCATGAACTCGGGGTCGAAACCGCTTGGCTGCTTCTGGTCCAGATAGGTGTAGGGCGGATAGGTCAGGTCGGAACCGACCGACAGCTCTCCCTGTTTGAGCGTGCCTTTGATTTCTGCGGCAGACACTAGCGGCACCACGCAAGCCAGGGAGATCGTCAGTGCCAGGTTGCGCATGGATTTCTTGCCCGTCAGACCTTTTTGCATGTTCGTATCCTCAGTTTCGGAACGCAGTGAGTTGGCAGATTGTTCAACAATCTGATAACTACACGTATGCTTTTAACGTGCCAATAACTGGGTTTAGGGTCTTTTTGAATGCTTTTTGTAGGTCGAACACGTTTCAAGAGCGGGCGGGGGCACTAAAACGGCGCGATTTGTTACTGAACGCAACATTGCGGGATGCAAGAAGGGATTTTCAGCGCGGAAGAGGTCTGGAGCTGTTACCGAGGGCTCATGATTGAAAACAGGTCTGTGCGGGTTACTCTTCGACCACAAACGCTAACGTGGCAGCGTCGATCGGTGCCTTCACCGTCCTCACGCCGCACGCAGGCATCTCAGAATTCTTGATGGGTGAAATTCAAATGATCCGCCAGGCAGTTGCCAACGACGAAGCAGCGGTGCGCGCTTGTGCCGAGCAAGCCTATTCCCAGTACATTTCGACAATAGGCCGAAAGCCCGCACCGATGTCTGCTGATTACAGGACCCAGATTGCAGAAGGCCTTGTGCACCTTGCCACTGGAGAGCAGGACGAATTGCGCGGCTTCATCGTCTTCTTCCCCGTGGATCAGCACATGCTGCTCGAAAATGTAGCGGTGTCCGAGGCGGGTCGTGGGCAAGGGATCGGCAAGGCACTCATTCAATTTTGCGAGGCAGAGGCGAGGCGCTTGGGCCTGGCCAGCGTTCGTCTCTATACGAATGCAAAGATGACCGACAATCTGTCGATTTACCCTCGACTGGGTTACCTCGAAGTCGAGCGGCGAACGGAGGATGGGTTTGATCGTGTCTACTTCGAAAAAACCTTGAGTGACACGATTTAGCCAAGCCACACCCTCTGAACTCGACGGCCTCAGATCGAACGTTGATTCACCCGGGTCATCAGCTGCTCGGCGGACTCTTTGCGCTCGGAATAGCGATCCACAAGCGTTTCCTGGTGATCGCGCAGCAGCAGGGTGAACTTCACCAGCTCTTCCATGACGTCGACGACCCGGTCGTAGTAAGCCGACGGCTTCATCCGGCCAGCCTCGTCGAACTCCATGTAGGCCTTCGGCACCGATGACTGATTGGGGATCGTGAACATGCGCATCCAGCGGCCCAATACCCGGAGCTGGTTGACCACGTTGAAGGATTGCGAGCCGCCACAGACTTGCATCACTGCCAGCGTCTTGCCCTGGCTGGGGCGAATGGCGCCGAGGGCCAGGGGAATCCAGTCGATCTGCGCCTTGAACACTGCCGACATCGAACCGTGCCTTTCCGGCGAACACCAGACCTGGCCTTCCGACCACAGAACCAGCTCGCGCAGCTCTTGCACCTTGGGATGCTCTACGGGGGCATCGTCGGGCAATGGCAAGCCGGACGGGTTGAAAATGCGGATTTCTGCACCGAAATACTCGAGCAGTCGCGCGGCTTCTTCCACCATCAGCCGACTGAACGAGCGCTCGCGGGTCGATCCGTACAGCAACAGGATGCGTGGTTTGTGCGAGCCTCGGTGGGTCGCCATCGGCGTTCCGTCGAAAAGGCTGTGATCAAGGTTGGGCGTTTGTTCTGACATATTTCCTCCTGTTCAGAGAGCGCCGATGCGATCGAGCTCGCGTTTGAGCTCATCGCGGCTGAGGCGGTTGAAGGGCAGTGCGAGGAAGGCTTTGCAGCGCTGCTCGATGTGCGCCAGCGTGGCGCGGAAGGCCGCATCGACTATGGCCTCGTCACCGCTGACGTCGGACGGGTCTTCCAGGCCCCAATGGGTTTTCAACGCCGGGCCGAAATACACCGGGCAGGATTCGCCGGCTGCCTTGTCGCACACCGTGATGACAATGTCCGGCGGGTTGTCTTCGAAGGCGTCATTGCCCTTGCTGGACAGGCCTTCGATCGGCATGCCGGCGTCTTGCAGCGTGGCCAGGCTGCGTGGCAAAACCTGGCCTTTGGGGAAACTCCCGGCACTCACCGCTTCAAATCCTTGCGGTGCCAAGTGGTTGAACATGGCTTCTGAAAGGATGCTGCGGCAGCTGTTGGCCGTGCACATGAACAGGACTCGCATGGATTGCTCCTGCCGCTTCGGGCGGACATCAAAAGGGTGGGGGATTCAGCAGCAGGCCGCGTCGCGTACCGGGCGCCCGTCCATGTGCTGCAGGCGCGAGGCGTTGTTCTTCAGCCAGTCGGCATTGGCCTGCGCCGTTGTCCGCAGGATGTCGTGCACCCAGGCGGGCAGGGCTGGATTGAGACGGTAATAAACCCACTGTCCCTGACGGCGATCCAGCAACAGGCCGTTGCTGCGCAGCTGGGCGAGATGACGGCTGATCTTCGGCTGGCTGTCGTCGAGGGCGCACATCAATTCGCAGACACACAGCTCGCCCTGGGTGGCGATCAGCAGGGTGGCGCGGGCGCGGGTCTCGTCAGCCAGGCTTTTGAAGACCTCGGGAGGGGTGATCATTGGAGGGGCCTTTACATATGGATAGGCGAATATATGGATATCCATATGTATTGGTCAAGCGATGGCCGGTCGAACGGTCGAATCATCGTCGACGCCTTGGTGGAATTCTCAACGCTTGCTGAAGGCCAATCGCGCCGCAAACAGCACAAAAATCATCCCCGTGGTGCGATCCATCCACTTGATCACTTTTTCACGCCGCAGCACGCCGGCCAGTGGTTGCGTCGCGCCAATCAGCACCATCGACCAGATCAGTCCGAGCAGCACATGAATGCTCACCAGACCAAATGTCCAGGCCACCAGCGGCTGTCCCTGGGGAATGAATTGCGGGAGAAAAGACACGTAGAAAATGCCGATCTTCGGGTTGAGGACATTCCCGGTCATGCCTTTCAGGAACCAGTTGGACGCGGGCTTCGTACCGGCCTCGACGGGTGACAGCGCACTGCGCGGGCGCAACAGCATGTTCAATCCAAGCCACGCGAGGTAAGCGGCACCGCAGTATTTCAGCAGGTCATAGGCCAGTTCCGAGACGGCAATCAAAGCCCCTAGCCCAAAGGCCACCGCCGCGCCCCACAGCAGGCAGCCGGCATTGATGCCCAGCGTCGCACGCATTGCCTGCTGTTTGCCTTCCACCGTAGCGGTGCGCAGGATCAGCGCCGTGTCGAGCCCCGGGGTCAAGGTCAGCAACGTGGCAGCGAAGGTAAACGCGAGAAGATTGTCGGTGATGGACATGGGCGTGAGACTTCAGGAGGAGGGTGGGCGCACGTTAGCACGGGCCGGGCTGACAGCCGATAGGCACAGGATTGCCGGCCGGAAACTATACGTGGGTATGTTCAGGTATACCTAGATACGGTACCGGCACGCAGGGTCGCGATGCACACTGGATTTCTCGGCGATTCGTCGCTCTCGCACCCGGAGAAAGCTCATGGCAACCCCTTTGAATTCCCTGACCCAAACCGATGGAACCCATCAGAAAAACAGCGGACTGCAAGCGGCCTCACGCCTCGACGGGTCGGCAGTCGAGGAGCTGGTTTCTTCGCGCTATGCGCTGCGGATCGGCGAGATCGACGTACTGGTGGTCAGCGATGGTGTGCTGCCTCTGCCGACCTCGACGATGTCCACCAATGTCGAGCCGGAAGACCGCGCCGCCTGGTTCAAGGACCAGTTCCTCGGCCCGGACGCCTTCGATTGGCCGCTGAATGTGCTGGTGGTGCGCAGCGGCGAGCAGACCATCCTCGTCGACGCTGGATTGGGCGGGCAGTTCCCGGGCTTCCCACGGGCCGGACAGTTTCCCAAACGACTGGAAGCAGCCGGCATCGATCTCGCGTCCGTGACCGACGTGGTGATCACCCACATGCACATGGACCACATCGGCGGGCTGCTCGTCGACGAGGTGAAGAACGGCTTGCGTCCGGACGTGCGCATCCACGTGTCGAAGACCGAGATCGAGTTCTGGGCAGATCCCGATTTTTCCCTCACCACCATGCCGGCGCCGGTGCCGGACGTGCTGCGTTCCACCGCCGGGCAATTCATGGAAGCGTTCCACAGCAAACTGCGCACCTTCGAAGATGAATATGAAGTGGCGCCGGGCGTGGTGGTCAAACTCACCGGCGGCCATACCCCGGGGCACGCCGTGGTGTATGTGACGTCTGGCGGCGAACGGCTGACCTTCGCCGGCGACGCACTGTTCCCGGTCGCCTTCGACCACCCCGAATGGCACAACGGTTTTGAACACGATCCCGAAGAGGCCATGCGCGTACGGGTGCGCCTGATGCAAGAGGCGGCGGCGAGTGGTGAGTTGCTGGTCGCGACGCACTTGCCGTTCCCGTCCATTGGCCGGGTGGCCGTCGATGGCAACGCCTTCCGCTGGATCGCGGCCATCTGGGACTACTGATCGAGCGAAAAAGGCAGTGCGACCGAAAAAGACAGCGTCCGCCAATAGGCGGACGCTGGAGGAAGTGACGTTCTACTTCTTCATCTTCTCGGCAATTTGCTTGTCGACCTCTTCGCGAATCTGGTCGATGCTGAAGCTCGCCGGGCGTTGGCTTGGCGGGTATTCGACAAACGTCTGCAAGAAGGCCGCTGCTTTTTGGGTGCCCTCGAACAGGAGGTAGTCGTTCTTGGTCAGCCAATCATAATATTGGTCAGACACCACGTCGGCACGCTCGTACGGATCCATGCGCAGGTTGAAGAGTTTGGGCACGCGCAGGCAGGTGAACGGTTCGCTCCATACCTTCAGCCCACCCGGTGCACGCTGCTCGCAGAAGACCACTTTCCAGTTGTCGTAGCGCATGCCCACGAGATCGCCGTCATCGCTGAAGTAATAGAAATCGGTCCGCGCACTCTGGTTGGTTTTCCCTGTCAGGTAATCGAGCTGGTTGTAGCCGTCCAGATGAACCTTGAAGTTCGTTCCGCCGACGTCAGTGCCTTTGAGCAAGCGATCCTTGATATCCACATCGCCCGCGGCCGCCAGTAAGGTCGGGAACCAGTCCAGTCCGGAAAACATCTGGGTAGACACCGTGCCGGGCTTGACCTTGCCTGGCCAGCGGATCATTGCCGGCACCCGGTAAGCACCTTCCCAGTTGGAGTTTTTCTCGTTACGGAAAGGGGTGGTCGCCGCATCCGGCCAGGACCATTGGTTAGGCCCGTTGTCGGTGGTATAGATCACGATGGTGTTGTCGGCGAGTTTGAGGTCGTCGATGCTCTTGAGCAGTTTGCCGACGTCGCCGTCATGTTCCAGCATGCCATCGGCATAGTCATTGCCCGCCATGCCGCTTTGGCCCTTCATCGAATCGCGTATGTGGGTGAATGCATGCATGCGCGTGGTGTTCATCCAGACGAAGAAAGGCTTGTCAGCCTTGGCCTGTTTCTCGATGAAACCGATGGCGGCCTGGGTGGTTTCGTCATCGATGGTTTCCATGCGTTTGCTGGTCAGCGCACCGGTGTCTTCGATCTTGCCGTCAGCGAAACTGTGAATCACCCCGCGAGGTGAGGCCGCCTTGATGAATGCCGCGTTGTTCTTTGGCCAGTAAGGCCGTTCCGGTTCCTCTTCGGCGTTGAGGTGGTAGAGATTGCCGAAGAACTCATCAAAGCCATGATTGGTGGGAAGGTATTCGTCCTTGTCCCCGAGGTGGTTTTTACCGAACTGGCCCGTTGCGTAGCCTCGGGCCTTGAGCGCCTGGGCAATGGTGACATCCCTGGCCTGCAAGCCGACCGCCACGCCGGGCATCCCCACTTTGGAGAGGCCGGTGCGCAAAGGTGACTGCCCGGTAATGAATGTCGAGCGCCCGGCGGTACAGCTGTTTTCCGCGTAGTAATCGGTGAACTTCATGCCTTCTTTGGCAATCCGGTCAATGTTAGGCGTTTCATAGCCAACCACGCCGTCAGCGTAGGCACTGATGTTGGTTTGGCCGATGTCGTCGCCGAAGATCACCAGGATGTTGGGTTTGTCGGCCGCCGAGGCAATTCCGGATAACGTAAAAATCGACGCTGCCACAAGGGCAAACTGGGGTAACCACTTGCGTACGCGAGTCATCTGACTTGCTCCTTTGCCGGTGGGTCGCTGTGTGCGACTGGGTATTTATTGCAGTCCTTACCCCCGCTTGGACCATTGCCGGTTCGAGTGCGATTGGTTTCCCCTGTTTCGGCACAAATCGGCAGCCCTATCGACATTAGTTCAGCCATACGTTTTTTGCCGGTCAATAAACCCCTCTAAAGCGCCACTTTGCGATCAACGGTATAGGGCAGCAGATGGAGGGATAGCACCCGGCGATATGTCTGAATAAACCGATCATTCCGGCATTTTGCCGGGTCCCGCCCGGCAATTCGCACACACATAATGGACTTACAACAATAAAGGGGCTCACCCTGAGGTTCGTAAGCCATGTACAAAGACCATATCGTCAAGGCTCGCATGACTGACAGCGCGCTATTCATGGGCGTAGTCGCTGCCGTCATCTTCGTCATCACGCTGGTCTGCGGTGTGGGTCAAAGCCGGCTCTCCAACCTGATGGGCCCGATCGTTCTCGACTTGCAAGCACCTCTGGCACGTGACATCGCAGTCGGCGGGACCTTTACCCTCACGGTTGTGCTGAACCTGTTCATCCTTGGCCGGTTCCCCTTGAAGGCACAGATCATTACGGTCTGGTGCGAACTGCTGGTGTTGTTCCTTTTATTCTTCGACACCTTCAATCTTTCCTACAGCTTCATTGCCACCAAAGTGGGCTTCATGATTACCCAAGGGGTGTTCACGACGGTCTACGTCTCCGCAATTTCCATTGCCATTGCCTTCGTACTGGCGCTCCTGGGCGCGACAGCCCGTCTCTCTTCCAATGGTTTTGCCATCGCCATCGCCAGCTTCTACACCTCGTTTTTCCGCGGTGTTCCGCTGCTGATCCAGATCTATCTCATCTACCTGGGCATTCCGCAGCTCGGCTACGTGGTCGGCGCCGTCCCGGCAGGGATTCTGGCGCTCTCGCTCTGCTATGGCGCCTACATGACCGAGATCTTCCGCGCGGGCATCAGCAGCATTTCCCGTGGTCAGTGGGAAGCCTCACGCGCCATCGGCCTGAATCCTTTCCAAACGATGACGCGGGTGATTCTCCCGCAGTCCATGCGCCTGATCATTCCGCCGACCGGCAATCAGTTCATCTCGATGCTCAAGGACAGCTCGCTGGTGTCGGTGATCGGCGTCTGGGAACTGATGTTCCTGGCACGAACCCAGGGACGCGCCGAGTTCCGTCACCTGGAAATGCTCATCACCGCCGCCGTGCTTTATTGGCTGCTGTCGATCGTGCTGGAAACCGTTCAGTCGCGTCTGGAAAAGCACTTCAATCGCGCCCACCGCTGAGTCAGGAGCATCAGGATGAATCAGTCGTCAGCTTCAGCCGTCATTGCCGCGTATCCCGCCATATCGATCCAGGACATGCACAAATGGTACGGCGAATTTCATGTGCTCAAGGGCATCGACCTGCACATTGCCAGCGGCGAAATCGTGGTCGTGTGCGGTCCGTCGGGTTCGGGCAAGTCGACATTGATTCGTTGCCTGAATCTCCTCGAGGACTTCCAGAAAGGCCACGTGTTCATCGAAGGCACCGAGCTGACCCGCAATGCCGCCTGCGTGGCCAGCATCCGGCGCCAGGTCGGCATGGTCTTCCAGCAGTTCAACCTGTTTCCGCACATGACGGTCCTGGAGAACCTCATGCTGGGCCCGCGCTTGGTGAGCAAGCTCAGTGAGTCGCAGGCGCGTGAGCTGGCCTGCGAATACCTTGAACGAGTGCGGATCGGCAACCAGGCAGACAAGTACCCGAGCCAGCTCTCCGGCGGCCAGCAGCAGCGTGTTGCGATCGCCCGAGCCCTTTGCATGCGGCCACGCATCATGTTGTTCGACGAGCCCACTTCGGCGCTTGACCCCGAGATGGTCAAGGAAGTGCTGGACGTGATGGGCGAACTGGCGGGGGACGGCATCACGATGGTGTGCGTCACCCACGAGATGGGATTCGCCCGGCGGGTCGCCGACCGAATCATCTTCATGGATCAAGGCAGCATCATCGAGCAAGCCACACCCAACGAGTTTTTTGACAACCCGCAGCATCCACGCGCTCGGGAGTTTCTGTCGCAGATTCTCAGCCACTGAGAAACATCGCCGTACTGTCCGAAATCATCGACAAAAAACAACAACAAAATCGCACTCAAGCGACCTGGAGGCTTAATCATGATCTCGATCTCCCGCTTCTTCACTGCAGCTGCTGTCGCCACGGCTGTCACGCTCACCACTGGCGTCGCCTGGGCGGGGTCGACGCTCGACCGCATCCATCAAACCAAGGTGATCAAAGTGGCGACCTCCGCGAACTGGCCGCCGCAATCGTTCCTGGGGCCGGACAACAAGCTGCAAGGTTTTGATATCGACGTTGCCACTGAAATCGCCCGTCGCCTGGGCAGCAAGGTCGACTTCGTGACGCCCGAGTACGGGATCATCACCGCAGGGCGCTGGTCCAGCCGCTGGGACTTGTCGGTCGGTTCCATGACGCCAACCGTAGAGCGCTCTCGAGTCCTCGACTTCCCGGCGATTTATTACTACACGCCGTATGTATTCGCCGTGCACAAGGATGCGGCCGGGGCCACGGCCGCGGATCTGGACGGCAAGATTGTCGGCGTCGAAGCGGGCACCACGTCGGAAGACTATATCAACCGCCGGCTCAAGATCGACGCCGCCGATGTACCGGCGTTCACCTACGATGTCACGCCGGGCGAGGTGAAGACTTACGGCGACAGCATGGGCCCACTGGATGATTTGCGGATGGGTAACGGCGTCCGGCTCAACGCGACCTTGTCGGCGCTGCCCACCATCGTTGCTGCCGTCAAGAACGGCTATCCGATCGTACGGGTCGAAGGCAAACCCGCTTACTACGAACCGTTGGCCATCGCCGTGGATAAAGGCGACGAGGCATTCAATAGCGCACTGACCAAGACGGTTGCGGAGATGAAAGCCGACGGCACGCTCAAGCAGCTTTCTGAAAAGTGGTACGGCGCTGATCTCACGACAGTGCAATAAACCCCAGCTGCGATAAATCCCATGCCTTGCAGGCGCCCGTTCTCGACGCGGCGCGCTGCAGGGGTGCGCCGCGAAAAAGGACAACGGACTTCATGTACAACAACAATTACTACACCGCCACGATGCACGACACCAAGCAGCGCGCGGCTTTGTCCGCCAATGTCCAGGCCGATGTGTGCATCATCGGCGCGGGGCTGGCGGGGTTGAGCACCGCGTGGGAGCTGATTTCGCGAGGGCAGTCCGTCGTGATGCTTGAGGCGGGCCGGGTGGCGTGGGGGGCTTCCGGTCGTAACGGCGGCTTCGTCCTCCAGGGCTGGTCCGAAGGGCTGTCGTCCATTGAGCGACGCTGCGGGAAACCGACCGCCGCTGCGCTGTTCAGGCTTTCGCTCGAAGGTGTCGACACGGTGCGCGACATGATCGCCCGCCATCAATTGCCGGGTTGCTCGCCGACCACAGGAAAACTGAGCGTGGTTCGCTACGAGGATGGCGATAACCTCAGGCGCTTGCGCGACAAAATGGCCACGGATTTCGACTTCCACCTCGAGTACCTGGACCGCCAGGCCGTGCGGGAAAAGCTTAAGACCGACCGGTATTTTCAGGGTTTGCGCGATAACCACGGGTTTCACTTCCACCCCTTGAATTACTGCCTGGGCGTGGCACGGCTTATCGAGAAAAACGGCGGCAAGATTTATGAACAGTCGCCCATGGTCCAGGTGGAGAGCAGGGGCGGGCGACACCGTGTGATCACCGATCAGGGCGCCGTGGATTGCGCTCATGTGGTGTATTGCTGCGGTGGTTATGGCGGTCCCGAGTTCGGTAAGTTACGTCGCGCCTTTCTGCCGATCGCGACCTACGCGGTGCTGACCGAGCACTTGGGGGCGCGTCTGGCGGACGCGGTCGCTACCACGGATGCCGTGGGAGACAATCGTCGAGCCTCGGACTATTACCGGATCGTCGAGGGCGACCGCCTGCTCTGGGGCGGGCGTATCACCACCCGGAACCTGCAGGATGAAAAACGCCTGGGGCAGTTGCTGACCGAAGATATTCTCGACGTGTATCCGCAGTTGCGGGGCATCAAGATCGAAAAAGCCTGGTCCGGGCTGATGGGCTATGCGCGGCACAAGATGCCCCACATCGGCCCGCTCGGTAAGGGGCTATGGGCATGTACATCATTTGGTGGCCATGGTATGAACACAGCCCCGGTGGGCGGCCGCGTCATCGCCGAAGCGATTTGCGGCGAGACCGATCGCTACCGTCTGTTCGATGCCTACGGCCTGGAATGGAATGGCGGTCCTCTCGGCCCGGCAGCGGCGCAAACGGTGTACGCCGGCTTGAAGATGATGGACATGTTCCAGGAAACGCGTTCGCAACGCCGGGCGACTCATAAAAACTGAATCCGAGCGAGATCAAGGAAGTGTTCATGGATGCGCAGAATCCCGGTCCATTGTTTAACCTGACCGACAAGGACAGGCAGTTGCTTGGCCTTCTGCAAGCCAATGCGCGCGAGCCCACCGCGTCATTGGCGCGTAAGCTCGAAGTCTCGCGTTCTTCGGTGCAGGAGCGGATCGCCCGTCTGGAAAAGGCCGGCGTCATCACCGGCTACAGCGTGCGCATCGACCAGAACAGGCTCCAGCAGACCATCAGTTGTTTCACCATGACGTCATGCACCAACAAAAGTTACACCGATGTCATGACCTCCCTTCGCAAGATGGATTCGGTGCAGGCTGTGTACGCAGTCTCGGGCGAGTCCGACTTCATCATTCATCTCGTCACGCCGACCCTGAGCGAGCTCAATGCCGAGCTCACCCGAATCAATATGATCAAGGGGGTGGCGCACACCGCCTCGCATATTGTGATGGAAACCAAATTCAGCCGGAAACTGACGATTTAAATCCCGCTGAATTGGCCCTGAAGCCTGCTTCGCCCTGCCAGTGACTGGCGCTCAAACACTGCGGCGCCAAACGACTCGTTCCGGCGTGCTCGTGGTGACGCGGTGTGGCATGAATTCAGGGTTATTCGTCATGTCCAGGATGCCGGGTTTTTACTATATTCGGCCTGCGTTTCAGACCTTCCAAACGTAGATTTTTCAGTAGCTCGGTGCGGGGCTAACGGTCCGCTGCGGGTATTCCGATTACCCGTTCAGCCCGGATAAACCATGACGCCCGTGACCCTGAGAAAAGACTATCTGCAGACCGATGCAATGGCGCTGCTGATTGCGTTGCTTGTCGCCTCGTTCGTCGTCGTATTCAAGTTTTTCACCAACCTGAGTGTGGCGACGACGGTGTTGTATGTGACGTTGGTGCTGATGTCCGCCAACGTGTTTTCGGTGAGGCTGGTGATCACCGTTGCGCTGGCGTGCCTGTCGGTGTTGACCATCATTTTTATCGTCGAGCAGGACTACCTGAACACCGAAGCCGTGGGCGCTTATGTGCGTTGCATTGTTTCGTTGTCCGCCATCACGTTTCTGGCGTTGCGCAGCAAATATCTTGCGGATACGTTGCGGCGCAACGAGACGTACCTGGTCGGTGCCCAGCGGCTCAGCCAGGTGGGCAGCGTGGGGTTCCGGGTGGACCGTTCGGAGATGTTCTGGTCGGCGGAGACGGCGAGGATCTTCGAGTACTCGCTGAAAGAATCGCCGAGCATGCTCAAGGTCCTGGCGCGCACCCATCCCGATGACCGGCACCTGGTGGAAACCGTGTTCGATCAACTCTCGCGCCACGAACCGCGCCTGGAAGTCGAGCATCGCTTGCAGATGTCGGACGGGCGTATCAAGCACATCCACATGATCGCCAACCCGTTGCCGGCCCAGCACGGTGGCTTCGAGTACGTCGGCGCGGTGATGGATGTCACGGCGGCGCGCAAGGCCGAGGACGCGCTGTTTCAATCCCAGTCGCAACTTGCCCACGTCACGCGGGTAACCTCGCTGGGCGAGCTGGCGGCGTCGATTGCGCACGAAGTCAATCAGCCGCTGGCGGCGATCAGGACCAGCGGCGAAGCCTGCCACCGCTGGCTCGACCGCAGCGAACCCGACCTGGGCGAAGTGCGTTCGTCGCTGGACCGCATGATCAGCAGTTCCGTGCGCGCCAGTGAAGTCATCCGGCGCATTCGCACCTTGTCGCGCAACGGTGACCCTGAACGTCAGCGCGAATCCTTCAACGAGATCGTCAGCGAGACCCTGGGCCTGGTGCAGTACGAATTGAGCCGCGGCCACGTGAAGTTGCGCGTGGAACTGGCGCTGACGCCGGTGCAGGTCAGCGCCGACCGGGTCCAGCTGCAGCAAGTCATCCTCAACCTGATCATCAATGCCTGCCAGGCGATGACCGAGGTCGACCCGCGTACGCGTCTATTGAAAATCCGCACCTGGGTGCATGACGGCGAGGCCATCCTGGAAGTTCGGGATTGTGGTGTGGGCATCAGCGAAGAGGCGTTGCCGTCGTTGTTCAATCCATTCTTCACCACCAAGGCCGATGGGCTGGGCATGGGGCTTTCGATCTGCCGCACCATCATCGAGTTTCACGAAGGCCGGATCTGGGCCACCAGTAATCAGGGGCAAGGGGCGGTGTTTTCGATCGCATTGCCTGTGTTGAGCAGTGAAGTGGCTGTCGCCTGATAGCGCACTGACCGAACAACCAACCGTAGGAGCCGGCTTGCCGGCGATGGCGATTTCACGGGCGCCATCGCCAGCAAGCTGGCTCCTACGGATCGTGGGTGTGTGCGGAATTGAGGGTTGACACAAAACTTGTAGGAGCCCGGCTTGCTGGCGATGGCGATTTCACGGACGCCATCGCCAGCAAGCTGGCTCCTACGGATCGTGGGGGTGTGCGGAATTGAGGGTTGACGCAAAACTTGTAGGAGCCCGGCTTGCCGGCGATGGCGATTTCACGGACGCCATCGCCAGCAAGCCGGCTCCTACGGATTTCGGGCGTGTTCGGGATTGAGGGTTGACGCAAAACTTGTAGGAGCCGGCTTGCCGGCGATGGCGATTTCACGGACGCCATCGCCAGCAAGCTGGCTCCTACGGATCGTGGTTGTGTGCGGAATTGAGGGTTGACGCAAGACCTGTAGGAGCCCGGCTTGCCGGTGATGGCGATTTCATGGACGCCATCGCCAGCAAGCTGGCTCCTACGGATCGTGGTTGTGTGCGGGATTCAGGGTTGACACAAAACTTGTAGGAGCCCGGCTTGCCGGCGATGGCGATCTCACGGACGCCATCGCCGGCAAGCCGGGCTCCTATAGGTGATGGGTGTACAGGATGAGTCGGGCAAGTCATCGATCCCGCTCACCGCACAAACAAAAAAACGCCCGCCAAAAAAACGGGTGGCGGGCGTTTGGGAAGTGCCGGGTCAGCAAGGAGAGCGCTGAGCCGGGCAGGGAAGAGCGTTCGGATCACACCGCCATGGCGTGGCTGGCGACCCGGTCGAGCCGCAGGCGATTGAACGCCAGCAGCCGCATCACATAGCCAAGCTTGATCGCGGTCGGGCCGAGAATCGTCATGGCGTGGGCACCGACCAGCGCGGGCAATGTCAGGTAAGCATCACAGAAGTACGCCAGGATGATCCCTGCCACCAGCATGACCAGCCCGCCGATCAGCAGCACATGAGACAGCTTCAGCACGCGATTCGGATTCTCGAAAAAGCCATACATGGCAGTCACCCCAGGGTTGTTACGGAAAACTGCAATAAGTGCCCCCAGCCTCGACCGGCAGCCGGGTTGCGGCCCGGACTGCCGTTACCGCGGGCATTCATTGCGCGGCGACTCAGGCCACGGGAATCAACGGGTCGGCAGCCGCCAGTGCGATCGCACGATCAGCCGCCGGCGGGTAAATCCACACGGTGTTGATTTGTGTCTTCAGCTCTTTCGCTTCGTGCTTGACCAGTTTCAACTGACGGTCCCAGCCCTCGGTGAAGACCGCGCCCCAGGCACCCAGGTCCAGGCAGGTCACGTACTTGGGCTGGCTGTAGGTGATCGGCGCCACACCCAGCAGGTCAGCCGCGACGTTGTTCCCGGCGTAACGGCCCAGGCTGATGGCGTGCTGGCAGGACATGGCGGCAAAGTTGCCGACCGTATCGGTGGCGGCGTAGGCCACGTCGCCGGCAGCGTAGACATCGGCATGCCCCAGCACTTTCAGGTTGCCATCGACGTGCAGACGACCTTGCGGATCGCGAGTACCGACCACTTGCTCGGTCAGCGGGCTGGCGCGGAAACCAACGGTCCAGATCACTGTGTTGGATTCGATGCGCTGACCGTCAGCCAGCGTCACGCCGCCTGCATCGACCGAAGCAACCGAAGTGTTGAGTACCCATTCGATGCCCAGGTGTTCCGACGCTTCAACGATCGAAGGACGAATGCCATCGCCCATCGAGGCCGCGATTTGCGGACCGCGATCGACCACGATGACCCGGATTTTTGCACCGTCACCCAGGACGGCACGCAAGCGGGCCGGCATTTCGGTGGCGGTTTCGATCCCGGTGAAACCACCGCCAGCAACCACCACGGTGTTGCGCGCAGCGCTGTCCGGCAAATCCTTCAGTGCATTGATGTGGGCTTCAAGGCGAGTCGCTTCTTCGATCTGATCGACGTCGAAGGCGTGTTCGATGATGCCCTCGAGCGCAGGACGGATCACACGGCTGCCGGCGGCCAGCACCAGTCGGTCGTAGCTCAGTTTGCCTTGCGTGCCAAACACATCGCTGTAGGCGACCTGCTTGTTCTCGACATCGATATGGTCGGCGGTGCCTTTGACGAATTTCACGCCGACGGCGTCGAACAGGTCTCCGAGCGGCGCCATCATGGTGTGGACATCGGCCTCGTAAAAACGCGGACGGATGCGCAGTTCGGCCTGAGGGGCGAGGACGGTGATCTGCACATCGTTACGGTCATGCTGGTCCAACAGACGGGCGGCGCTCAATGCGCTCCATACCCCACCAAACCCGGCGCCAATTACTAGGATGTTCTGTTTCATGGGATTACTCCTGAAGACAAAGTCGAACGTTGAATGGGTTGTCTGTTTAAGCGTGACCGTGTCGAGGTTGATCCAGGAGCGAGGCTTCAGTGGATCACCGCAGCGCTTGTTTCGGTTCGCTGGAGAAGATGGTATCGAGGGGACAGGAGCAGGACACTTCTACATACGGTTCGTACGAACACGCCTAAGTGTGAGGTGGGCATACCAAGGTATTAAGGCCGGTTGTATCGAGGGTCAGGCCTGACGATTGAGGATGTCTTCGACACAGGCCATCAAGGCCGCGCAGGGGAAAGGTTTGGGAAAGTAAGCGACGGGAACCGGAGTATTGGCGCTGACCCGGGGCGGTGCACCCTGGTAACCGGTGATGAAAATGACCGGTACCCTGATGCCCCTGGCCGACAGCTCGTCATACATTTGAATGCCCGACAGGCCGGGCATTTGTATGTCGGAGATGAGGCAGCCCGTGTCCTGTGGCCCGGTGGACGACAGAAACGCCTCCGCGTTGGCGTACACCCGCACGGTATAGCCGTGGGAGCGCAACAGACTGTCCAGTGCGGTGCGCACGGACTCGTCATCGTCGACAACGGAAACAATAGAAGTGCAGGACATTGATTTACCCGGACTGATCTCGGGTAGCCCATCGAGGGCGCCCGCCATCAGCGCAAGATACGCCGTCCTGCCGCGCGGAATACTATACGTGCGTATAGAAACCTTATTGAGGACGATCGACGCCGAGTGCCTGGGCCATTCGCACCAGATCGGCGAAAGAACGGGCGAACATCTTGCGCATGGCCTGGCCACGGTGGATCTTCACCGTGATCTCGCTCAGGCCGATTTCGCCGGCAATCTGTTTATTCATCAGTCCGGACGCCGCCAGGGTCATCACGGTTTGTTCCCTCGGGGTCAGCGTCGCATAGCGGGCGCGCAACTCATCGTTGCCGCGCTCGGCTTCACGGCGCGACTTGTCGCGGGCATGGGCGGCGGAAACCGCATCGATCAGGTCCTGTTCGCGAAACGGTTTGGCGAGGAAATCCACCGCACCGGCCTTCATCGCCCGTACCGTCATGGCAATGTCGCCGTGCCCGGTCATGAACACGATCGGCAGGTTGATGTTGGCGGCCGCCAACTCATGTTGAAAATCCAGCCCGCTGGTGCCCTGCAAGCGCACATCCAGCACCAGGCAGCTGGGAATGTCCGGGCGGGTGTAATTCATGAATTCGGCGGCAGAGCCAAACAGCTCGACCTGCAAACCGATGGAGCGCAACAGACTGCCGAGCGCTTCGCGCAACGGTGCGTCGTCATCGACGATGAACACGAGCGGCTCGTTGTTGACGACTTTGTTCATGGGGTGATGTTCGTTCATGGTGCTTCCGTAGCGGGCATTGGTATCAACGGTCCTCGGGCTGGACTTCTTCTTTGGTGTCATGCGCTCCGTGTGTCGAGAGGCGGAGCATGGTTGCCCATCGTAGAAGCAATCGTTCCCATCCAACTAGGACATAAACCCCTGAAAAACGGCCAGGCGGCTCGTCATGTGATGGCGATATCACGGCCGCTATCGCCAGCAAGCCGGCTCCTACAAATTCGTGGCGAGCATACAACCACCATCCCCCCAACCCCCTGTAGGAGCCGGCTTGCCGGCGATGGCGATCTCACGGCCGCCATCGCCAGCAAGCCGGCTCCTACAAATTCGCGGCGAACATACAACCACCATCCACCCCAATCCCCTGTAGGAGCCGGCTTGCCGGCGATAGCGATCTCACGGCCGCCATCGCCAGCAAGCTGGCTCCTACAAATTCGCGGCGAACATACAACCACCATCCACCCCAATCCCCTGTAGGAGCCGGCTTGCCGGCGATGGCGATCTCACGGCCGCCATCGCCAGCAAGCTGGCTCCTACAAGTTCGTGGCGAACATACAACCACCATCCACCCCAACCCCCTGTAGGAGCCGGCTTGCTGGCGATAGCGATCTTGCGGCCGCCGCCACCGTCAAACCAAGCCCCGGAATCCCACCCAACCCCATACTCAAGTATCGAACGCTACACCCATGGATGATCCACCTGACCTCAGGTACGACATACGAAACCCGGCCTCCCGCATAACCTGTTCATACACCGCGCATCACTGCTCCGGGCTGGTTGAAGGGGCGAGGTGACACGCCAACTCTCTAACCTCAGTGGCCTCATGGCCGGGCGGTTTCCCATGATGAACAGAAATGACCTGCGTCGTGCTGACATCAACCTGCTGGTGGTCTTCGAGTCGCTGATGCACGAACGAAATGTCAGCCGAGTCGGCGAAAAGCTGTTCCTCGGTCAGCCGACCATCAGCAGTGCGCTCGGCCGTCTGCGCCTGATGTTCGATGATCCGCTGTTTATTCGCTCGGGCCGGTTCATGGAGCCCACCTCCCGTGCGGAAGAGATATTCTCCAACCTCGCACCCGCTCTCGACGGCATCGCGGCGGCCCTGAGTCGGTGCCAGGCATTCGATCCTGCCACCAGCGAAGCGACCTTTCACATCGGCCTTTCGGACGATGTCGAGTACGCGCTGCTGCCATTGCTGCTACGCCGTCTACGGATCGAGGCGCCGAACATGACGCTGGTGGTGCGCCGTGCGGATCACTGGCAGATGTCGCAACTGTTGACCTCGGGGGAAATCTCACTGGGCATCAGCCACACCCTGGAGCTGCCCGCCAACGCCCGGCGCAAAGGGTTGCGGCCAATCCGTCCGATGCTGTTGCGCGCCGACGGGCAGCCCGGCGAGTTGGGGTTGGACGAATTCTGCCGCCGCCCACACGCCGTTGTGTCGTCGATGGGCAATGTCATTGAAGAGGCCGATCGCGCGCTGAGTCAGCTCGGTCGTCAACGCAAAGTCGTGTTGACGGTGCCGCAGTTCAGCGCGTTGCCGGTGCTCCTGGCAAACAGCGACATGATCGCCATCGTTCCGGATTACATCGCACTTTCCATGGCTTCGATCGGTGGCCTGAGGGCCGAATTCGCCCCGGTTGAATTGCCGCAGCAAGAGCTTTCGATGGTGTGGCGCGGGGCAACGCATAACGATCCCGGTGAGCGCTGGTTGCGCTCGCGGTGCAGCGCGTTTCTCTGTGAACAGACTGCGTCGCCTGCCCGCCAGATGCCGGTCAAGGCTTACATTTCAGCGGTCGCTTGACGCATCCAGGACCAGAACATGCTCATTTTCTTGCAAGCCCACCCCTTGATCGTCGGGTCAGTCTTGATCCTGCTGGATCTGTCACTTTGGCACTGCCTCGGCGTCACCCGGCCGGGCTTGCGCATTTCCTTGCGCGTTGTCGTGTTTGCAGCATTCTGTTGGGTGTTGATGGCGGCCGGCATCAGCCCGTTGCAGCCGCCGTTGTGGCCGGAGGATGCGATCCTCAACCTGGTCGCGACTGTATTGGGCATTGCCTGGTGGCTGTTTGCGGCCAGAACGCTGACGGTGATTCTGAGCAATGGCCTGACCTCGCGCGAAGCGCATACCTCACGTTTGTTGCACGACTTGATCGGTGCCGCGATTTTCCTGATCGCCATCGTCGGGGCCGCTGCCTTTGTCTTGCAGCTACCCGTCAAGGGCCTGCTGGCAACTTCGGGGGTAATGGCCATCGTTGTCGGCCTCGCCTTGCAAAGCACCTTGAGCGATGTGTTCTCCGGCATCGTGCTCAACACCACCAAGCCGTATGAACTGGATGATCGTATCTCCATCGACGGCACCGAAGGCAAAGTGGTGGAGATCGACTGGCGTTCGACTCATCTGCTGACGGAACTGGGGGCGATGGCGGTGGTGCCCAATTCCGTGGCGGCAAAAGCCAAGATCCTCAACTTCAGCCGGCCCGGCAATGTGCATGGCGTCAGTATCATCATGGCGATTCCCAGCAGCGTGCGGCCGCGACGGGCCATTGATGCACTGGAAAAAGCCCTGCAAGGCACCCGCGCCTTGCTCCCCGGATTCGCGCCCAAGGTGTCGGTCAAAAGCTCGCACCTGGAGTACAACGAATATGAGCTCAAGGGCTTCGTCCAATCGATGTCGCACAAGACCGAAGTGCGCAACCTGATGTTTGATCTCGCGCATCGGCACCTCGAATCCGCCGGTGTCACGTGGGGTAGCACGGTGGCCAGCCAGTCCTGGAGCCGTCCGCGAAGGTTGCTTGAGGATGTCAGGGTCTTCCGCTCGCTGAACTTCGAAGAGCGCGACCGGCTCGCGGACCACATGACACCCGTGGACTACCAGGCCAACGAAGTGCTTCTCGCGTTCGACGAAATCGCCGATTGCCTGATGGTAATCAGTACGGGCGTGGTCTCGGTTTCGATTCATGACGGTGAACGTTTCATCGAGGCCGGGCGCATGGGGCCGGGCGAAGTCATGGGCGAGGAGGGGATCCTTGCGCAAGGACGTTCTCGAGGAGAGTTTCGCAGCATCACCAGCGGGCGGTTGTTCCGGATCGAGAAAGACATGCTCGACACGCAACTGGAGCACTACAGCGAACTGCAACTGGCCCTGGATAATTTGCAGCACCAGCGCGAAGACATTCGTGAGTCGGTGGTCGCGAAAAAGCCGGAGCAGGTCAAGCGCAGCGGTTTCCTGAGCTGGCTGCAGAAGAAACGCCTGCTCTCAGCGTGAGAACCGGCTGCGGTATTCCCGTGGCGATATCGAGAGGTGGCGGTGGAAGGTGTGGCGCATGCGTTCCTCGTCGCCAAAACCACACAACTGAGCGATCTGGTCGATGTTGCGCTGGGAGTCTTCGAGCATCCGCCGCGCGGCTTCCATGCGGAACATCTCGATGGCTTTCGCCGGTGTACGGCCGATCTTGCGCTTGTACACCCGGGCAAAGTTGCGCGGGCTCATCTGCGCCTGCCGGGCCAGTGCTTCGACCGTGAGGCTGGCATCGCCGAGGTTCGCGCTGATCCACATGTGCAAGTCGTCGAAGCCGGCACTGTCCTCCGTTTGCGATTGCAGCAACACGCTGAATTGCGCCTGTCCACCGGGACGCTTGAGAAACACCACCAGTTCCCGGGCGACCTGCAACGCGACCTCGCGACCGCAATCCGCCTCGACCAGCGCCAGCGCCATGTCGATGCCGGTGGTCACGCCCGCCGAAGTCCAGACCGTGCCTTGCTGAATGAAAATGGCATCGATGTCGACATCAATCGCCGGGAAACCGCTCTTGAGCATGTCGCACATCGCCCAATGCGTGGCCGCGCGCAGCCCTTCAAGCAGCCCGGCCTGGGCCAGCAGGAATGTGCCGCTGCACACAGAGGCGGTGCGTTTGGCCCTGACGTGGGCATCGCGCAGCCAGTTCACCAGCCCGACGCCATCGATCATTGCCTGGCGGATGTTGGGCGCGCCCGGCACGATCAGCGTGTCGACCGCCACGTCGTTGAACAAGTGCAGGGAAGTCGTGTGCACCGACAGGCCTTCGGCGGTGGCAATCAATCCACCTTCGAGGCTGGCCGTGTGTAATGCGTAACCGGGCAAACCACGCTCGGCCATGGCTTTGGATGCCGCCCAGAACACAGTCTGTGCACCGGTCAAGTCCAGCAGCCCCATCTGTGGGTAGGCCAGAAATACCAAGGTGCGTGCCTGTGACAGCGGCTCGGTGGATGGATGGGTGTTGCAGACAATCGAATTCATGGGCGTTTCAAAACTCGGTTTTCGCCAGCAGTGGCGTCGTTGTGGAAAGCACTGGCGCGAGGTGAAATAAGCCCTCGACTAAAAGTTGTCAAGTTGTCGCGATAACCGGCGTTCATGACGGTTTCAGGCACTGAACGCCGTTTTTTCGGTTGGCTGTTATTCAGGGTTATATGTCATATTCATCGCCTGCACCAGCCATTAGAGTTTCCTGTTGGACCGGGTGTTGTGGCTCATCCCGCAAGCGTTTGATACCTGAGTAAATACCGAAAGAAACCTGCTCATTCGGTTGGTTTGCGGCCTGGAACAAAGCGGTCGACTTTTTTGGGGTGCTCTATTCTTTCTCTCATCTCGCTTCCCTTTGCTACTGCCGAGTCACTGACCGGGGATACATTGCCATGAGCGAAAAATCTCCGGGCCAGGTTGTGTACCGTGCGTTGCTGTTGATCCTGCTCACTGCGGTGCTCGTGCCGAGCGGGTGCGGCTCGCTCAGCCGACCGATGATTGACACGGTTTCAACACCTAAGCCGGCTCAAGAGTTCTCGTCATTGAAGCGTTTTCGTTTCGTCGCCGACAACGCCGAGCAATCCATGGCGTTCATGCAGGCGTGGGACGCGGATCGCAAAAAAGCCGGACGCACGAGTATTACGGCACTGGCGATCTCGGGCGGCGGGGCCAATGGCGCATTTGGCGCCGGGGTGCTGGTCGGCTGGAGCCGCAGCGGTACACGTCCCGAGTTCGATCTGGTCACCGGCGTCAGCACCGGCGCGTTGATCGCACCGCTGGCTTTTGCCGGCAAATACTGGGACCCCCGACTGATCCAGGGTTACCGCAGTGTCGGTGCGACCCAACTGACCGAGCGCGGCCTCGGCATGCTGGCGCGACCGTCGCTTTACAGCGGCGAACCACTCGCCGAACTCATCGAGCGCTACACCAGCCCGGCACTGTTGCAAGCCGTTGCCGATCAGCACCGGCAGGGTCGCCGATTACTGGTGGCGACCACCAATCTCGATACCCAGGAAACCAACATCTGGGACATGGGCGCGATTGCCTTGTCTGCCCGGGAACCTGGCAACGAGCAGCAGGCGCTGGCCCTGTTTCGCACGATCATGACCGCGTCGGCCAGTGTGCCGGGGATCTTTCCGCCGGTCCCGATCGCGGATGGCGATACGTCTGAAATCCATGCCGACGGTGGAATCAACGCGCCTTTCATGTTGTTGCCCGAAGCACTGGTGCAGTGGCAAATCAATCAGCCGAGCCTGATGCCCGGCAAGATATTCATACTGATCAACGCGCCGATGGCGCCCCGTCACAATCAGTTGAGTGGTGGGGCCGTGGCAATCATGGGTCGTTCGTTCGACTCACTGAGCCGCGCCAATCTGCGCATGCACCTGGCGATGGCCACGGCATTTGCCCATCGTCATAACGTCCAGCTGCGTTACGTCGCGCTGCCGTCCGACATGGACGCCGACCCGCTGGATTTTGCGGCGGCACGCATGGCCGGGTTGTTTGACCTAGGCGTGGCCAGCTACGCCGAACTGACGCGAGCCGGCGACGAGGCTCCCTTGGCTGGCGGGGGCGGGCATTGATGTTCAATCGTCAACTGAAACTCAGGCGCGGCGATTGCTCGCCAGGGCCGATGAAGGTCTTCGAGACGGCTTGTGTGTGCCTGACCAGCGGCAAGGCAAACATGAACGTTGCGCCTTGTCCTTCGTTGTTCGCGGCCCAGATCCTGCCGTCGTGAAACTCGATGATCGAGCGGCAAATGGACAGTCCCATGCCCAGACCTTCCGCCTTGGTGGTGTAGAACGGATTGAACAGTGACGGCAAATCAGCCTCATCGATGCCTGTGCCGCTGTCACTGACTTCGATCATGACCTCGCATCGTTCTACCCAGGTACGGAGCTTCAGCGAACGCATGCCTTGGCACGAATTGCCCATGGCCTGACAGGCATTCATTACCAGATTGATGATGACTTGCTGCAGCTGCACGCGATCGCCATTGATACGGGCGTTGGCCGCATCCAGCGATAGCTGCTGTTTGATGTGCTTGTGACTCATCTCGTGCTGAACCAGGACCAAAGCGTCCGTCACGATTTTGTCGAAGGCGTAATGTTGACGTTGTGGCACGCACTTCTTCGACAGCGCGCGAATACCCGCGATGACATCGTTGGCCCGCAGCGAGCACTGGATGATACGTTGCAGGGACAGCTTGGCCTCTTCCAGTTCTGGTTTTTCACGGTCGATCCAGCGCATGCAGGACTCGCCGCTGGAAACAATCGCCGCCAATGGCTGGTTCACTTCATGGGCGATGGAGGCGGCGAGCTCGCCCAGCGATGTCATTCGCGTGACGTGTGCCAGTTGCGCCCGGGAATCGAGCAGGGCCTGCTCGGCCTGGCGCATCGCGGTGATGTCCATCAAAGCCGCCACGTACTCGCGGCTATGAGCGGGAGTGTTGGGATTGATGGCATTGATCACCATCTGCACGTAACGCGGATTGCCATCGGGCATCAGCAATCGCTGTTCGACCTCGATGTCCGGTTCGCCCGCCGCCAGTTGTGCAAACAGGTTGTCGGCCATTGAGCGATCATCCGGGTGCAGCCGGGCGATCATCAGCGTCCAGGACGGTTCGATGTCCCGTGGGTAACCGTAGATGCGGAACGCTTCCTCGGACCAGCGTACTTCCCTGCAGCGGCCGTGATCGAAGCGCAACCCGACGCTGCCGGTCCGGCTCAATCGTTGCGCCCCGGTGAGAAAGGCCTGGTTGCGACGCAATTCGTTGGTCGACCATTTGCTGCGTACGGTCAACAACGTGATGGTGACCAGCGAAACGAGGCACCGGATGTAACCCACGATGCTGCCTGTCGCTTCGTAGAAGTAATCGACGATGAAACTTCCGGTGACCAAGAGGAAGCAGAACAACGCGACAATGGTGACTACCCGGATCGAAAAAACATGCGCCGACATAAACAGCAGGGTGATGTAGAGCACGGCATGCGCCAGATCCGAGTCAATCAGAAGATTGATGATCGAGATGGTGACGGCGGCGGAAACAGAGGCGATGAACGCCAGCCGGTCTGACTCCAGAAAACGTTTGCACAGTCGGGTGAGCAGCATGTTTTTTCCCTCGCCTAATTTTTTGCAGAAAAAAATGCGCAATTACGGACCGATAAAAAAAGCGCCCTTTCGATAGGAAGAGCGCAAAAACCCATTTTGGAAAGGAGGTACCAAACCGGGGTGTCAATTCACAACGTGCGTGTAACTTTAGGGGCGGCGGTGCTCATGGACTGAAGCGACCTGCTCAGTCCATGGAGAAATGGGTCGCGACAGTCATTCTGGCGTTGTACGAGTAGCCGGAATCGGCGACGCGACGTTCGATCAGGCGATCAGACCCGCCTTCGGCAAGACCGCGTTCGCGCATGCGATCAGCCCCGCCTTCGGCGACACGACGTTCGAGCAGCTTGTCCGAGCCGCCTTCAGCGACACGACGTTCAAGCAGCTTGTCCGAGCCGCCTTCAGCGACACGACGTTCGAGCAGCTTGTCCGAGCCGCCTTCGGCGACACGACGTTCAAGCAGCTTGTCCGAGCCGCCTTCAGCGACACGACGTTCGAGCAGCTTGTCCGAGCCGCCTTCGGCGACACGACGTTCGAGCAGCTTGTCCGAGCCGCCTTCAGCGACACGACGTTCGAGCAGCTTGTCCGAGCCGCCTTCGGCGACACGACGTTCGAGCAGTTTGTCCGAGCCGCCTTCGGCGACACGACGTTCGAGCAGTTTGTCCGAGCCGCCTTCGGCGACACGACGTTCGAGCAGTTTGTCCGAGCCACCTTCGGCGACGCGACGCTCGAGCAATTTGTCCGAACCACCTTCGGCTATACGAGTGGGTGCCGATCGGGCCCGATGCTGTTGCACGGGTGGGGTCGTGTCATCGGAAGCATTATTCTCCCGACCGGCGACAACATTAGGTGCAGATTGCGTTTCTGTAGCAACAGCGTGTGTAGTAATAAAACCGGTTGCGGCGAGAAATGCGATAGCCAGGCCCAGATCGGAAGTCTTCATCATATTCACCCAAAATAATTAATCGGCTCAGTTCATAAATCCCCTTGGTTAGTCGAGGCGCTATTTATGTCGATGAGCGGATAAAGCGGTAGAAGTTTCGTTTTGTCGAAGCTGATTAAATAGTACTGGAACGAACTGGCGAGTCACTTATGCCTAGGGGTCTACCGAAGGCATGTTCGTATGAGTCATTCATCCCTAAGTATGATTTACACAGGTCTTAGTGCATTTGAGGGGCTGTTGTAGGAGCCGGCTTGCTGGCGATCCCGGCAACTCGGTGTACCGGGTGTGCCAGGAGTCATGCGCCCATTTATGCTAATAACTGCGATCAAACAATCAAAACAGCTGCACCCGTAGTTCGGCGTTCTTCAAGGTCCCGGTGTGCGTCTTTCAGTTGTTCGAAGGGATAGACCCGACTCGGCTCAACCTTGATGATTCCGCTCTTGATGGCCTGGAACAGGTCTTCAGCTGACGCCGCTAATTGTTGCGGCGTCGCCACATACACCGGCAGTACAGGCCAGGTCAGGTTCAGTGAGCGCGGCGCAAGGTCGAACGGGTTGATGAGCGGCGGATTGCCGGATGCCTTGCCGAACACGACGAGCGTTCCCCTGGGTTGCAGAACGGCCAGCGAGTCGACGAACGTGTCTTTGCCCACGGAATCGAACACAGCTTTCACGCCCGCATTGCCTGTGAGTGCCATGACGCGCTCGGCGAAATTTTCCGTTCGGTAGTTGATCACGTGTGAACAGCCGGCTTCCAGGGCAATGGCCATTTTCTCCGCGGAAGACACCGTGCCAATGACCCGGATGCCCAGCGCCTTGGCCCATTGCGTGAACAGTTGCCCGACACCGCCTGCTGCCGCGTGATAAAGCACGGTATCGCCGGCTTTCAGTTTGACCGTTTCCTTGAGCAGGTAACGGGCGGTAAGGCCCTTGAGGAAGCTCGAAGCCGCCTGTTTGTCGCTGATGCCATCAGGAACGATCGCCACCCGATCCGCCGAGTAGAGGCACAGCGTCGAATAGGCGCCGTGTATATCGTCCGAATAAACCACGCGATCGCCTGGCTTGATGCCGACAACACCAGCACCGACCGCTTCGACGATGCCCGCGGCTTCGTTGCCGAGAACGGCTGGAAACGCCGGCACCGGGAAGGTCCCGCGACGGTAATAGACTTCCACGAAATTCAGGCCGATGACGGTATTACGGATCAGCAGTTGGCCGGGGCCCGGATTAGGTACTTCGATATCTTCGAATACCAGCACTTCTGGCGGGCCATAGGCATGGATGCGGGCCGCTCTTGCTTTATTGGACATGTTTAGTGTTCCTTCTTCAACTCGACGCACTCATCTACTTGAGTAAGGAAGTGCGGCATGGAGTGTTTTGATTAATGGTAAGGGGCGGCGAATTATAAGATCTAGCCAGCAAGTGATAATCCGTCTTACGGTATACGGACTGTGCAGTGAAATTTGACAATCGACGATAAGTCGGCGCGCTGGGTTGCTCGGTGCTACTGGAAAGCTGTAATCAAAAGCTCCGTACCGTGAAAACTAATACTTTCATATGAGGTGACCATACTTAATCGCCCATAAGTATTTACGTTTCTCTGGCACTCTTGTGGAAGTGTTCAAGGGCGTCTTTTTTATCGCAGTCCTTGAGGCAATTAATTTACTTTCGAGGATTGTTTGATGTTCAAAAGATGGGCGGACAGCCCTTACCAAATGGCGGCAAGCAAGCCGCTGAGCAAGTGGGTTGTGTGGGCGCCAGTGCTGACGACCTCGGTCTACCCTTATTTCTTGAATGCCTTTCATACGCTGGTCACGAGCGTCGAGCCGGGTGCGGTGATTTCTCCCGTTTATCTGCTTTTGGCTACCGTGGTGATGCTGGCCATTTTCTCCGTTCCCGCGATGGGATTTGCCTTGGCGTGCCAGCGCATCACCCGCCAGCACAATGCGGTGGCGCAGTTGAAAGTACGACGCCTGGCGCTGTTCATCATCTGCGCGCCGACGCTGTACTGTTTTGTCGGGGTCAATCTCATCATGTTGGGCAGTCCTGTGCCCGATGAGTGGTTCTGGGCCGCCTCGTGGATAGGCTTTGGGCTTTATCTGAGCCGGGACGGTAGCGGCCTGCAGCAGCCGATCCGCCCGATTCGCGCCATGCCGGCGTTACGAGTAGCCCACGGCATCGCAGGTGCGATCGTCCTGTTATTTATCGCTTTCCATCTGTTCAACCATTTGTTCGGTCTCGCTGGCCCGCAGGTTCATGCGCAGGTCATGGAGATAGGGCGCACCGTCTATCGCTCATCCTTCGTCGAACCCGTTCTCGTGATCGCCTTGCTGTTCCAGGTGTTTAGCGGCCTGCGCCTGGCCTGGAACTGGAGTTCGGTCGGCAGCGACAATTACCGGATTTTCCAGGTCGGCTCCGGCGTGTTTCTGGCCGTATTCATATTGGGGCATCTGAACGCTGTGTTCGTATTCGCCAGGACTTACGCAGGTATCGAAACGGGCTGGGATTTCGCCTCCGGTGATCCGGTGGGGATGATTCGTGATCCCTGGGGTATCCGCTTGCTGCCGCATTATGCGATCGGTGTGTTCTTCATCATTACCCACCTGTTTTCCGGGCTGCGGGTGGTGATGCTGGCACACGGTGTTTCCAAATCCGGTGCCAATAAAACCTGGTGGGGCGGTGCCGTTATCGGCGCGCTGATCAGCTTGCTCATCATGCTCGGTATCACGGGCGTCCGTTTGTCCTGATGCGCTGTCTCGACTGGAAGGGGCCTGACGTTGACGATCGATACCGATGGATTTGAGCTGTTGACGGTGTTTGTCTGCGTGGCAGACGTGCGCGGCTTCACCGCGGCGGCGGTCATGATGGGCGTGAGCAAGTCTGCGATCAGTCACGCCATCCGCCAGTTGGAAAAAAGGGCCGGCGTTCGATTGTTCAACAGGACGACACGCAGCGTGAGCCTGACCGAAGCGGGTGAAGTGTTTTATCGCAAGGTCGCGCCGCTGGTGCTTGAGCTCAAGGGCGCTTTTGCCGACCTGGCCGAGGTCGCGGCGAAACCTTCCGGCACGCTGCGGCTGACCCTGTCGCGCAGCGCTTATGTCATGTTTCTGGAGCCGTTGTTGACGCGGTTTCTGGCGGCCTATCCAGAGATCAATCTGGATATTGCGATCGAGAGCCGTGTCGTCGACATCGTCAACGATGGTTACGACGCCGGCATCCGGGTGAACAGCATTCTGGAACAGGACATGGTCGCTGTTCCGCTGGGCTCCGGGATTCGCATGGCAGTGGTGGCATCGCCCGAGTACATCAAGCGTCACGGTGTGCCAAAGGTGCCGGCCGACCTCATGCACCATGATTGCATCCGCTACAAAAGTGCGGTTACCGGGGGCCATGAACGGTGGACGTTTACAGTGGAAGGCCAGGACGTCGAGATCGAAACCCGGGGGCGCATTTCCAGCAATGACGGCATGACCCTGCTCGACGCTGCGCTCAATGGCGGCGGCTATGCCTACTTCTACGATCGCTATGTCCAGGATTACCTCACCGACGGCCGGCTGATCCGCGTTCTGGAGGACTGGAGTCCTCAACGCAGCCTGTCGCTGTATTACTTCAGCCGCAGCGCAATGCCGCAGAAGCTCCGCGTGTTCATTGATTTTCTGAAACAACATGAAAATTGAGAGGCGGATGAGCGTCTTAAATCAAGTTGAGCTGGATCAATCAGCTCCCATTACTCAAGGTTGAATTAATTGTTAAACACACCAATCATTTCGATCGTTGACGACGACGAAGCCATCCGTATTTCGCTGGACAGCCTGGTCAGATCAATGGGATACGCCGCACGAACTTACGCCTGCGCCGAAGAGTATCTGGCCGACTACGCGCTCGACACGACCGCGTGCCTGATTTCGGATATCCGCATGCCGGGCATGAATGGCCTGCAGATGGTCGAAGCATTGCAAGCGCGCGAGCTGCGGTTCCCGGTGATCTTCATCACCGCCTGCATCGGCGAGACACCCGAGCTCAAGGCCCGCGAATTGGGAGCGGTAGGGTATTTCAAGAAGCCCTTCAATGGTGAGCAACTCATGACACACGTGCAGCACGTGCTGAACACCATGAAGGCCAGTCAAGAACGCGCTGATTAGCGACCGTGGGCCACCGCGGCCAATTGCCCGGTATCGACGCGCACAAACACGGAATCGCCAACCGCCGTCAGCACATCCCCCGCGTACACCTCGCAGATGACCCGGGTCTTGCGTCCGACTTCCCCTTCGACTTTTGCCTTCAGGGTCAGCAGCACGCCCATCGGCGTCGGTTTGATGAACTTGATGCCCAGGTTGCCCGTGACGCAGTTGATGCGCGGCAGGCTGGCGGCATCGCGGTGTTCCTCGCGGTAGTGATAGGCCATCGCCGTCCAGTTGGAATGGCAGTCAACCAGCATCGCGATCAGTCCGCCGTAGACCAGGTCGGGCCAGCCGCAGTACTTGGCTTCGGGCATGTGCTCGGCGATGACATGCACGCCGTCCTCATGCCAGAAGCTCTTGATCTGCAGCCCGTGCGGGTTGTCGCCGCCGCAGCCGTAACAAACGCCGTCGGGCGCGGCGGTGTCTTGCAGGGAAGTGTCGGGCGTGGACATACCGGGAGCATCCTCGAAAAGGTTGATTGAACGTTTTCGATTCTAACGCCGAACATATTTCCGCGCCGACGTCAGATCAGCTTCGGTCGCCTTCCGGAAGCCGGGCGATCACCTTGATCTCGAAGCGGAATCCATACAGCCAGGTCACCCCGATCCCAGTGAGCGTCGGGTGCGGCGCCTCGCCCCAGAACTCCGGCACGATCTTCCAGATGGTCTCGAACGTCGACTCGGGATCGACGATGAAAACGGTCACGTCGACCACATCGTCGAAAGTGCAACCGGCGGCGCCGAGGATCGCATTCAGGTTGTTGAAGGCCAGTCGGACCTGAGCCTCCAGATCCTCCTCGGGCGATCCATCCTCGGTGCTGCCGACTTGCCCCGACACGAACAAAAAGCCATTGGAACGAACGGCCGGCGAGTAGCGATTACGCTCGTAAAGCGCTTGGCGTCCGGGCGGAAAAACAACGTCACGCTGTGTCATAAAGTGCCTCCATCAAGGGGCCTGAAGCGACCCGAAATCAACGATGGGTGAACTCTAGGGGCTTGCGCCGGGGCGATAAACGAGCAACCTTGGCGCTCACTGTTTGGGATTCCCAAACAATCCGAACGATAACCGGGGCGACAATGGACCGTTTTGATGCGATGCAGGCGTTCGCGCGGGTGGTGGAGGCGGGCAGTTTCACCAAGGCTGCCGACACCCTGCACATGAGCAAGACCACCGTGACGCAACTGGTGCAGCAACTGGAGGCGCGACTGCGCGTCAAGTTGCTCAACCGCACCACGCGCAAGGTCAACGTCACCGCTGACGGCGCGGTGTATTACGAGCGGGTGCTCAGGTTGCTGGCTGACATGGACGATGCTGAAACCAGCCTGTCCGGCGCCTCGGCAGTGCCCCGTGGTCGATTGCGGGTGGATGTGCCGAGCCCGTTGGCGAGCATGATCCTGATGCCGGCATTGCCCGATTTCTATGCGCGATACCCGGACATCCAGATCGACATGGGCGTCAGCGATCGCATCGTCGACATCATCGATGAGAATGTCGATTGCGTGGTGCGCGGCGGCGAACTGAGGGATCAGTCATTGATGGCCCGGCGCGTCGCTGACCTGCCGCTCGGCGTCTTTGCCGCACCGAGCTACCTGGCTCGACACGGCACACCCGTCCATCCCCAGGAACTGGAAGACTCCGAGCATCGCATCGTCGGTTTCCTGTGGGCACGCACCGGCAAGCCGGTGCCCTATGCGCTGCACAATCACAGCGAACACGTGCACGTCAAAGGTCGTTACGCGCTGGCCGTCGACGATGGCAATGCCTATCTCTCGGCAGGCCTCGCGGGGTTGGGTGTGCTGTGGCTGCCGAAGTACATGTCCAAGGCCTTCGAGGCGCGGGGCGAACTGGTTCCGCTGTTTGCCGATTGGCAACTCGATACGATGCCGCTTTACGTGGCGTTTCCGCCGAACCGGCACATCAGCCTCAAGCTCCGTGTGTTCATCGAATGGGTGGCGCAATTGATGGCGCAACATGCGCCGGTCAAAGGCCACCCCTCATGACTGTCTGGTGGGGGGCACGCACCGAACGCTAAGGAAGCGATCGGTTATGACCGGTTACTTGCTGGCGTCCAGCACCACGCGGTAACGCGCCTTGCCGCTGCGCAAGTGATCGATGGCTTCGTTGACCCGGCTCATGGGGAAGTGCTCGACCTGCGGCAGGATCTGATGCCGGGCGCAGAACTCCAGCATGGTCGCGGTGGTGCCAGGCGAGCCGACGGGGGAGGCGGACAGGCTCTTCTGTTGCGGGATCAGGTTGAACACGTGCACGGGAATCGCGCCGGGCACGATGCCGACAAAATGCAGGCGCCCCTTGCCGCGCAGGGTGCCGAGCATGGCTGGCCAGTCGAGGTCGGCGTTGGCGGTGATCAGCAGAAAGTCGAGGGTCCCGGCGATGGCTTTCAAGGCGTTGCTGTCCGTCGAGGCGATCACGTGGTGTGCGCCCAGACGCTTGGCTTCGTCCTGCTTGCTCAGCGATGAAGTGAAGGCAGTGACGTCGCAGCCCCAGGCGTTGAGGAAGCGCAAGGCCAGGTGACCGAGGCCGCCGATGCCCACCACACCGACCCGGTCAGTGGGCTTGACGTCGAATTCCACCCGATGAAGTGTCAACGCGGCCTCGATGTGGAGCGGCTTACCTGCGCCGCACGGCGATGCATTTTATTTCCACCAGCAGCCCTGGATGAGCCAGTTCGCTGACACCGATGCACGTCCAGGCGCACAGGCCTCTGGGGAACACGCGGTTTTTCACCTCGCGAAACACCGCCATGTGCTGCGACATGTCCACGTGATAGGTGGTCATGTCGACCACGTCTTCGAAGTGGCAACCTCCGGCCTCAAGCACGCTGCGCAGGTTTTCCCAGGCGCTGATGAACTGTTGCTCGGGATCGCGGATCACTTCCAGTTCCGCGGTTCGTCCGACCTGGCCGGCGCAGTACAAGGTGTCGCCGACCCTGACGGCAGGGGCGTAACCGGCGCGTTCGACGATGGGTTTCAGAGTGTCTGGAATGACGATTTCACGGTCTGACATGGCGGGAACTCCGGGCAGGTAATCAACGGATTCTACCCAGCGTTCAACGATCTCCGCAGGCGCCAGATTGCCGCAGGCGGGAGGGGGCCAACCCCGGCACCCCGTCTCCTACACGGTTTGCGGTGTGTCATGTCACTTGATGGCGACGAAGATCCCTGTAGGAGCCAGCTTGCTGGCGATGGCGGCCGATCAGTAGACATCGATGGTGCCTGACACTCCGCCATCGCCGGCAAGCCGGCTCCTACACGATTGATGGTGTGTCATGTCACTTGATGGCGACAAAGATCCCTGTAGGAGCCAGCTTGCTGGCGATGGCGACCGATTAGCAGACATCGATGGTGCCTGACACTCCGCCATCGCCGGCAAGCCGGCTCCTACACGATTGATGGTGTGTCATGTCACTTGATGGCGACGAAGATCCCTGTAGGAGCCAGCTTGCTGGCGATGGCGTTCTCACGGGCGCCATCGCCGGCAAGCCGGCTCCTACTTCGCGGTGATGACCGACAGTTTGGTGATGCCCGCCCGCTCGATCGAGGCCATCGCCCGGGCCACTTCGCCGTAGTTCACGCCGTTGTCGGCCTGCAGCTGCACGCGCACGTCGGCGTTTTTGCTTTTGGCGTCCTTGAGGTTGGTTTCCAGCAAATCCGGCTGGATCTCGTCCTTGTTGATGAACAGCTTGCCCTTGTCGTCGATGCTCACCACCAGCGGGTCTTTCTGCTCCACCGGCGCCACCGATTCGGTCTTCGGCAGGTTGATCGGGATCGAGTTGGTCAGCAGCGGCGCGGTGACGATGAACACCACCAGCAGCACCAGCATCACGTCCACCAGCGGCGTGACGTTGATTTCGCTCAGCACTTCGTCATTGTCTTGTGTGGAAAAGGCCATCTCAGGACGCCTCCTTCACTTTCTGCCCGGTCGCGGTGGCGCCGGATTTTTTCAGCGCCGGGTGCGTCAGCACACGAAACGAATGTTTCTGCGCCAGGCTGTAGAAGTCGTGGGCGAAGTCGTCGAGGTCGGCGGCGGTCAGCTTCAACCGGCGCAGCAGGTAGTTGTAGACCAGCACCGCCGGCACCGCGACGGCGATGCCCACACCAGTGGCGACCAGCGCCGCACCGATCGGCCCGGCCACGGTTTCCAGGCTCGCCGAGCCGGCCGCGCTGATGCCTTTCAATGCCGACATGATCCCCCAGACCGTACCGAACAGACCGATGAAGGGCGAGGTGCTGCCGATGCTGGCGAGGATCGCCAACCCGGTTTCCAGCGAACGCCGCTCGCGCACGATCTGCTGGCGCAAAGCGCGTTCGAGGCGGTCCTGATGGTTGATCGCCTGGCTCAGGTCAGTGGCCTGCACGCCGTCCGGGACCTGGATCGCCGCGTAACCGGCGAGCGCCACGCGGGCCGCGGCGCCGGGTTGGCTGTGGGCCAGTTCGGCGGCGGAATCCAGGCTCGAGGCGGCCCAGAATTGCTTGTGGAATTTGCGGTCCTGGGTCTTCAGTCGGGTGAACTGCACGCCTTTCAACAAGGCCAGGCCCCAGGTCGCGACGGAGAAGATGATCAGCAGCCAGATGACCGCGTGTTCGATGGATTCAAACGGGGACGCAATGAGGTTCATGGTGGGCTCTCCAGCAAGGCATTAATCAGGTGTAGCGATGCGCCTTTTGTCAGGTGGCCCGCGATAAAAGCGTTCGAAGTTGAGTTACTTGATCTTGAAGTCGATCGGCACGCTGACCCAGCCGTCCTGGGCGACATCACCCTGTTTCGCCGGGACGAAACTCCAGCGCTTCACTGCTGCCAGTGCGGCCTCGTCGAGCTGGTCGCGACCGCTGCTTTTCTGCAGCTGGATTTCCCCGGGCTTGCCACTGGCCAATACATGTACACGCAACAGCACCGTGCCTTCCCAGCCGCGACGCATCGCCAAGGATGGATATTCCGGTGCCGGGTTCTTCAAATAACCAGCGCTGGCCGAGGCCGGGGTCACCGGTTTCGGCGCCGGCGGTGCGGGTGGCGCCGGGGCTGCGACCGGTTGCGGTGGGGCCGGTGGCGCGGGCGGTTGCTCCACCGGTTTGGCCACTGGTTTAGGCACAGGCTTGACCACAGGCTTGGGCTTGGGCTTGGGAATCGGTTTCGGCGGTGGCGGCTTGACCGCCAGTTCATCCTCCACCGGCGGCGGAGGCTCGACCACCGGCTGCACAATCGGCTCGGGTGGTGGCGGTTCCACCACAGGCGGCGCCGGTTGTGAAAATTCGATGGTCATCGGCGGGATTTCCGGCGGCACCACCGGCAGCGGCGGCGTCGGGGTGCTGTTGACCCAGACGATCACCGCGCCGTGCAGCACCAGCGCGAAGACGCCGAGCAACACCGCTTCGCGGCGGCTCAGGACGCGCTTGGGTGTGCTGTGCAGGCGCGATTGCGCCAAAGGACCGAGGTAGACCCGTCCCAAGTCGAGCAACTCTCCGCTCGGTGCCTGTCGCCAGCGCACATCCAGTGCCGTGGCGGTTTGGACATTGGCCATTGGTTAACTCCTGACTGTTTAGCAACACGGGAAATGCCTTCCCGTCATCAACTCGTGTCCGCGCAGGCAAACATGCTTGTGCAAGGGCTAGAGCAAGAGCCATACCAATTGCCAATCCAGCGTCAAATGGCGCTGAAACGGCTGTCGCAGTCCCTGATGTGTCTTGCCAGACGCACCGGGCTGCTCATCAGGTGTTGCTGGAGCAGCAATCGACCCTTCGCAACGGCTCAAACCTCAGCCTTTTTTTGCCGCCGGCAATGGCGCCACCTGCTGCCGTGCATTAACGTTCATGCAATCGATTCGAACTGAACTAGGCTGTGTATTTTTTGTCTGGCCGCGGAGCATAAAAACGATATGAACGACCTTCGCCCAAACCCTGCGCTCGACCTGGAACGTCGTGCTGAACGTCCGATATTCGCGGACTTCCTGGAGCAGGCGGGGCGAACGCCCGATGCCGTTGCGGTGGTTTCCCATGGCGCAGCCTGCAGCTATCGCCAGCTCGAAGCGATCAGCCGGGGCATTGCGTCCTTCCTGATCGGCCATGGCGCGACCGAGGCGGACCGGGTGGTGATTGTCGCGAGCCGCAGTGCGGGGCTGGTCTACGCCATGCTCGGCGCATTGCGTGCAGGGCTGACGTTCACGGTGGCGGACGCCGCCTACCCACCGGCGCGCGTGGCGCAAATCATTCGGGTGCTGGAACCGTCCTTCGTGCTGCTGTGCGGCGACGCAACGGTTGAGCTGCCTGAGCAGGCGAGTGCGCAAGTCGTTCGAATAGCGGAAAGTCCCGACGAGTCGCTGCAAGCCTTTGGCGGACATCAGCAGGTGTTGCCTCAGGTCGATCCCGCTCGACCTGCCTATATCACGTTTACATCGGGCAGCACGGGCGAGCCAAAAGGCATCGTCACCCACCATGCGCCGTTGGTGCACTTCATCGAGTGGCACGTCCAGCGTCATTCGCTCTCCAGCGCCGATCGTTTTTCCCTGCTCTCGGGCCTGGGGCATGATCCCGTTTACCGGGACGTGTTCACACCGTTGTCGATTGGCGCGCAAGTCATGTGTCCCGCTCAGTCGACCCTTATCGACCCGGTGGCATTGGCAACGTGGATTCATGAGCAGCGGATTTCCATCATTCACCTGACGCCACCGCTGGGGAAGCTGATTGAAACCGGCGCAAAACTGGGCGACCTGAGATTCGATGCCCTGCGCTACCTGTTCTGGGGCGGGGATGCGCTGAGCCACACGCTGTACGAACAGATCCGCGTCATTGCGCCCAACGCCAAAAGCGTCAACTTCTACGGAACCACGGAAACCCCCCAGGCCATGGGCTTCCACCAGATCGACCCGGCCGCTGGCAACGCCAAAATCCCGCTCGGAAAAGGCATCGAAGGCGCACAGCTGCTGGTGGTGAATGAATCGCAGCAGCTGGTCGGCGAGGCAGAGGTCGGCGAAATCCTGATCCGTAGCCCTTATCTGTCGCTGGGCTACTGGAATGATCCCGTGCTGACCCGGGAAAAATTTGTGGTGAACCCCTTTACCCATGTCGAGGACGACATTTGTTATAAAACCGGTGACCTCGGCACGTACCTTTCCGATGGCAGTGTCTCGTTCCTGGGTCGTGGGGACAGCCAGGTCAAGATCCGCGGCCATCGAATCGAGCTGGCGGAAATCGAGGGCGCGATCTCACGGCACCCGCGCATCAAACAGTGCGTCGTGCTCGCCAACCATGACAGTGCGCTTCCCCGGCTGGTTGCCTATTGCGTCGCGACAACGGCGGTTTCATCGAAGGAATTGCGTGATCATGTCAGCAAGGAACTGCCCGACTACATGGTCCCGGCGCTGTTCGTGTTCCTGGAGGCGATTCCGCTGACACCGAACGGCAAGATCGACAAGCGAGCGTTGCCCTCGATCGATTCGAGCGCAATGTCGCCGGAGTCGAGCCAGAACCTCTCGCCGCTGACGCAAAAACTGGTGGTCGCCTGGTCGGAAATCCTCGAAGTCCCGCGTATCGATGCGAGCTTGTCGTTCGTTGAGCTGGGCGGGGATTCGCTGTCGTTTGTCCAGGCCTCCATGGTGCTGGAAGAGCTGATTGGTCATCTGCCCGATCAATGGGAAATGATCCCGGTCAGTGAGCTGTGCGAATTGACCCAGAGCGCCAGGTCTTCCCGGTTCTCCCTTCGAGCGATGGAAGTTCCGGTCCTGTTGCGCGTGATCTCGATCTTCCTGATCGTCGCCGGCCACCTGCATCTGTTTACCAAATGGCTGGTGGCGGGTGAGACGAAGGTGCTGTTTATCGTGTCGGGTCTGAGCCTGGCGAGGTTTCAGCTCCAGGCCATCAATGAACGCGGTAACGCACGTTCGCTATTGAAGTCCGTCGCCAGTATTGCAGCGCCGACCATTCTGTATGCCGTGCTGGTCCAGGCGGTGTTCGACAAGGTGCATTGGCAAACCGTGCTGCTGGTTTCCAACTGGTTTCCCGAGCGGGTTGTCGGGGTATTCACGTATTGGTATATCGAAGTGCTCCTGCAGATGATCCTGATCATTGGCTTCGCCCTGTCGTTCGAGCGCGTGCGCAAACTGATCATGGCCGACCCGTTCCGGAACCTGGTCATTGCCGCGTGCGGACTGGCGGTGGCCGACATTCTGATCGGCACCTATGTGTTCGATGCGAGCGAACTCTATAACCGCGTGCCGCACCATTACCTGGCGATCATGGTGCTCGGAATGGCGATTCACTATGCCCATTCGACCGTGCAGAAATGGGTGGTCACTGCGGTGACGGTGATTGTGATGGGCGGGGAAGATCTTCTGTTTATCTACGGGCATGGCGCGCAATACCTGCAGGTGAAGGGGTATGTCGATATCGCCGTGCCGGCCGTGCTCGCGGTGATCTGGATCAAGTCGATTCCCGTCCCGGGCCTGATTGCGCGCGGGCTGGCGCTGATCGCTTCGTCAACGCTGTACATCTATCTGACGCACTTCCAATTCCAGTCGGTGGCCCGCCGCATCCTCGACCAGCCGTTGTTTGCGGTGATCCTGGCATTGGTGGGTGGCGTTGTGGTGAGTTACGCCTGGAACAGGGTTCTGCGACTGGTGTTGATGCGCTGGAACAAGGGCAAGAAAAAAGTGAGTGCGGAGACGGTGGGGCGGGTGGCCTGAAACCCCGGTCTTGGCATCACACCGCTCCCCATGTGGGAGCGAGCCTGCTCGCGAAAAACGCCCAGGCACCGCGTTCATTCAGACAGCAAGCGTCATCGTTGACGTCCATCGCCAGCAGGCTGGCTCCTACAATTTCAACCGTGTGAACCCGATCCCTTGTAGGAGCGAGCCTGCTCGCGAAAAACGCCCAGGCACCGCGTTCATTCAGACAGCAAGCGTCATCGTTGACGTCCATCGCCAGCAGGCTGGCTCCTACAATTTCACCCGTGTGAACCCGATCCCTTGTAGGAGCGAGCCTGCTCGCGAAAAACGCCCAGACACCGCGTTCATTCAGACAGCAAGCGTCATCGTTGACGACCATCGCCAGCAAGCTGGCTCCTACAGGGGCGGTGTGATGCCAACCATTCGTTTAATCAATAACCACCATCAATAAACGCAAGTTCTGTTTTCCCGGCATCGGAGGAGGATAGCCACATACCGAATTCGCCTCCGAAGGAACCTGCGCGATGAGAATCTCTACCTTGCTGGCCCTTGTCGCCGTGTTGACCGGCAGCCTTGCCGCTACCGCACCGGCCTACGCCGCTGACCAGTCCTGCCACTTTGCGCCGGTCGCCGACAGCGCCGCGAGCTTGCAGCATGCCCAGTCGGTGGGCGTGCTCTACAGCGAAAACACCGTCAACACCCTCGAATACCTTGAGCAATACCATTCGGTGGCGCTGAGCGGTGCGAAGAATCCAGAGCTGGATTCACGTATCAGCACTGCGTTCGTCAAAAGCTCCGACCCGAAACTGGCGATCAACTGGCTGATGGGCTCGTTGCAGAAAGAGTTCGCGTCGGTGACCGTCTACGACAACCTCGACGCGTTGGTGCAAGCCCACCCGGACGTGGTGGTGATGCTCGACACCTACAACCGCCTGGTCTCGAAGCGCAACAACCAGGTCGAAGCACGGTTCATGGCGAAATTCTACGACTCGAACTTGCAGTACGTCGGCCAGGCCGAGGGTTCCCGTGCACAGCAAATGCCTTCGGTGTGGGTGCATGGCAAGGCCGCTCCGGAGATTGCCGCGCAGATCGACCAGCAAACTACGCTGCAAGTGAACGCGCTGAAGCAGTTCGATGCTTCGCTGAAAGCGCTGGTGACCTCGGGGGCGATGGCGCAGGTCGCGAGCAACTGACGTTTGCCGATTGTGTTTGCAAAGGGGTTTGGCTAATCTCGCATAAACCCGCAAACCCAGGCATAAACATGCAAGACCAGCATTCGACGGCCGAGCTTCCTTCCCTGCGCCGGCAAAAAATCCTCCTGCTCCTCGAGCGTGACGGCAAGGTCATGGCCTCCGAGTTGAGCCAGCATTTCGCAGTCTCCGAAGACACCATCCGCCGCGACCTGTCGGAACTGGCCACGGCCGGCCTGGTGCAGCGTGTGCATGGCGGGGCGCTGCCACGGCCCAAGGACACCGGCAAGGATTACTTCACCCGGGTCAGCGAAACCGATGAGGTCAAGACCCACCTGGCACAACTCGCGGCGGCACGGGTGGAAAACGGCCAGATCGTGATGTTCGATTCCGGCAGCACCACGCTGCAGATCGCCCGTTCATTGCCCTCGGACATCGCCATCACCGCCATTACCACCTCACCGATGACTGCGATCATCCTCGCCGAATACCCGGGCATCAAAGTGATCCTGGCCGGCGGGCAACTCAACCTGGCAACGATGTCCGTCAGCGGTCACGAAACCCTGCGCCTGTTGCAGGGCATCAAGGCTGACGTGCTGTTTACCGGGGTCTGTGCGATTCATCCGGACGTGGGCATCAGCTCGCTGCACTTCGATGAAGTGCCGGTCAAACAGGCGCTGATCGACAGTGCGTCGCAGGTCATTGCCGTGACCACGGCGGACAAGCTGGGCGCGGTGGAGCCATTCGTGGTGGCGCCGTGCAGCCGCATTCATACGCTGATCACCGAGCGGCACGTGGCATCGGGCGATATCGGCGACTATCGCAAGCTGGGAATCGACGTGGTCCAGGCGGACGCCTGAAACCGCCAGGCCCGGATTTCAGCTCAGCACAAAATCCACGGGTTCAAGGGCCGGGGGAAGTTGTGTTTCACCCAGCGCAGTGAGGATTTCGCGCTCGATATTGCGCACGATCGCATGGGTCGGCAGATCGTTTTCGTCACGCCCGAACGGGTCCTCCAGTTCATCGCCGATCGCATCCAGGCCGAAGAACGTGTAGCTGACGATGGCAGTGAACACCGGCGTCAGCCAGCCCAGCGATTCGGCCATGGCGAAGGGCAGCAGGATGCAGAACAGGTAAGTCGTACGGTGCAACAGCAGGGTGTAGGCGAAGGGCAGTGGCGTGTACTTGATCCGCTCGCAGACCGCCTGCGACCGGCTCAGGCTCGTCAGGTGACTGGCCATGATCGTGTAGCGAAACTCACTGATGGCTTCCGACTCGCCGAGTGCCGAACATTGCTGGCCGACCTGGTTGAGAATGCGCCCACTGATGTCCGGCGCGTTGCCGTCCGGCTTCGGTTCAATCCATTCACCCGCAGCGTCCAGCTCGCGCTTGCCGTGCAATTTTGCGTTCAGCGCGTGGGCGAACCCGCAAAGGTTGCGCAGGATGGTCTGCCGCGCGTGCGCGTCCTTGATCACCTGGGTTTCGCGGATCATCGAACGGATCGCAACGATCATTTCGCCCCAGGCTTTGCGTGCTTCGTACCAGCGGTCGTAACAGGCGTTGTTGCGAAAGCTCATGAAAATCGACAGCGACAGGCCGAGCAGGGTAAACGGCGTCGCGTTCACCTTGGCGAAATAGTTGGGGTGCAGGGTTTCCACGAGCACGATGATGGACGCCAACAGCGTCACCATCAGGCAACGCAGCGCAATCTTCCTGGCAATCGAGCCCTTGAGCGACGTGAGGATGTTGATCAGGTTGGGTTTGGGGCGGACGATCATGGTGCCTGGCCTGCGTCGGAGGGCGCTGTTCGCGAAATCAATGCGCGCAGGCTAGAAGCAACGGGCCGGGGCGTCCAATCACTATAGATGACCAGTTGATCGACACAGTCTATGACAGCGACCGCACACGGCACCTGTAGGAGCGAGCCTGCTCGCGATGGACCTGAGGGCGCCGCGTTCATTCAGAAAGAACGCGTCATCGTTTACGTCCATCGCGAGCAGGCTCGCTCCTACAGGAGAAGCGTTTACGGGGTGCCGAACATCACCGTCCAATAGATCCCCGAGTCGCTCTTCGGGTCCACCGCATACGCCGCGCCCAACTCCTGGAACTGCGGGTTCATCAGGTTGGCGCAGTGACCGGGACTGGCGACCCAACCTTCCACCACTCTGCTCACCGTGTCTTGCCCGGCCGCGATGTTCTCGCCGATCAGTTGCGCGCTGTAACCCGCCAGTTCGGCCCGGTCACCCGGCGTGCGGCCGTCGCGGTCCTTGTGGTCGAAGTAATTGTTGTTGGCCATCGAGCGGGAATGCTCTTCGGCGGCGGTCGCCAGTACGGCGTTCCAGGTCAGCGGCGCGGCAGCAGCGAAGGATTGACTGCCGCACTGACGCGGGCGGCTGCGGGCGGTGTTGAGTTCGGCCAGCAGCTTCTGGCCTTCGGCTTGCGAGCTGCCCAGTTTCGCGCTCAACAGCGGTCGCGCCAGTACGATGCGCCAGTCGCGGTCATTGCGGCTGACACCGATATCGACGAATTGCGGGTCGAGCACGATCTGGCAAAAACTCTCCTGTATCGCTTTCATCGCCGAGGCGGCACCACGCGGTCCGGACAAACTGATCGCCTGCACATTCTTCATCGGGTAATTCGCGGCGACCATGGCCTGTTGCAGGTTGCCGATGCTGGTGGCGGACAGTGCCAACCGGGGGTCGCCCGCCAGCGGCGGCAGCTCCGACGAGACCTGGCCGGCGCAACGCTGGACCTGGCTGCGGTAATCGTTGATCGAGTCGATCAGTTGTTTCTCGTCGACCGCCAGCGCCTTCGCGGCGAACAACAGGCCCAATGACAACGTGGCAAGACGCAAAACGGATGACAGGACACGCATGGAAATCTCCCTTGTTCGGACTGCGCCCATGATGCGCGATTTCACCCCCGTGAGTGCAATGCCTTTTCGCGCCGAAATACAGGATGCTGGCCGTCTGTCGCAATGAAAAATGACAACTACAATCAAGCCATGTCGCCCGCCAGGGGCACTCAGCGCCGACATTTCGCTGCTTGAATCCAGTCCACTCAGAAGGGTCGATCATGCGCTTGATTTGGATAGCAACCTGCTTTGCAATCACGTTACTCGGCAGCCAGGCATCGGCGACGGAACAGGAACAGAAAAAGGAAGTGGCCGAAAACAAGGCCGAAGTGCTGGAACAGAAAGCTGCGGAGAAGGGCGCCGATGTCCCGGTGCCTAAGGCCGAAGCGATTACCACCTCGGAAGTGCAGGCCGTCGATCCGGCCGGCGCTTCACCGCTGGACGACGCCATCACCTGCCTGGCGCGCTCGATCTACTGGGAAGCCAAAGGCAAATCTGCCGCGGACATGGAAGCGGTAGCCAGCGTGGTGATGAATCGCCTGGGCCATGAAGGTTTTCCGGACACCGTCTGCGCTGTGGTCAAGCAAGGTTCGGAAGCCAAGAATTGCCAGTTTTCCTGGTGGTGCGACGGGCGTCCCGATCAGGTTCAGGAAGAGACCCAATACGCCATCGCCAAGGAAATCGCGCGCAAGGCACTCAACAAACAGCTCAACGACCGCACCAACGGCGCGATGTACTTCCACGACCGCAACGTAAAACCCGATTGGGCCCGCAAATACATCAAGACCACCGAGACCAGCATGTTCCTCTTCTATAAGCCCAGGAACGGGGAGGCCAAATAGTCGGTGTCATCTGGGTGTCATCGAACCCGTGCCAAGATCCTTGCAAACCGTCTTGGGTGTGCAGCCGACCTGAGTTGGCTGACCGCTGAATGTGCAAGGAATACCTCAATGAAAGGCGACGCCTCCCTGTTTGCGGCCATCGACCTGGGCTCCAATGCGTTTCGCTTGATGATCGGCCAGTCGGTCAAGCGTAACCAGCAACTGGTGATCCAGGAAGTGAAGACCCTGCGTGAACCCGTGCGGTTAACGGAAGGATTTCAGGGCGGGGCGCTCGACGAAATGGCCCTGGATCGCGGTTGGCAGGCGCTCGCACGCTTCGGCAAGAAGCTGCGCGGTTTCGAACCCGGTCGCGTACGCGCGGTGGCCACCAGCGCCGTGCGCGAAGCCGACAACGCCCCTTTGTTCCTGGCCAGCGCGGAACGGCACCTGGGATTCCGCATCGACGTAATTTCCGGGCATGAAGAAGCACGGCTGGTCTACGCCGGCGTGGCCCACACGGTGCCCGGCACGGAGCGCAAGCGGTTGGTGATCGACGTCGGTGGCGGCTCCACGGAATTGATCCTCGGGCAGGGCGCACAGCCGCTGCTGACCGAAAGCATTGCCATCGGTAGCGGCACCTTTGGTGCGCGTTACTTTCAAGGCGGCCGCATCACCGCGCCCGCGCTGCTGGAAGCCGAACGTGTCGCGACCCTGCAATTCGAACGCGTGGCGCGCCGCTACCGCTCTCTGGGCTGGCAGCAGGTCATCGGCTCTTCAGGCACCGCCCGGATGCTGGCCAAAGTGCTCAAGGCCAACGGCCTGAACGACGAAGGCCAGAACGGCATCACCTACAGCGGCCTGTTGCGCCTGTCGCTGCGCCTGCTGGAAGTGGGGCACGTCAATCAGCTCAGGCTCGCCGGTTTGCAAAGCCATCGCCTGAGCATCCTGCCGGGCGGACTGGTGTTGATGCTGGCGGCGTTCAAGGTCTTCGGCGTTTCGCACATGACGCCTTCAGAGCCGGGTTTGCGTTTTGGGGTGTTGCATGGGTTGATGTCCCGGCTTTGATGTTATCTGCGAATAGGAGTTTAGACGTGCGCGTAAAGGCGCAACTACCAGCGCAAAGTTAAGCAGGTTTAGCTTGCTTCCAAAAAGTAGTGTCTAATTTCAGCGGACGAAAAACTCAAGACGTCTTGACCAAATAGTGCCGTCATCTAGTTTTATGTCTATCGCAAATCCATTTCCAGAAGTTTGTATGCCAGCTATCACGGAGAAAGTCTGACCTTCCAGTGGTACAGAGTTGTTAATAGGCAAATCGGGGTCCATTGCAATGCCAAAGTAACCATTCGGCTCACCCCATTTTACCTCGAGTACACGACCAATAGCGCCGGTTTTAATCTTCAGTTTAGTGTTGGTCTCTTCGCGAAGATATATTACTTCTCCCTCGGGGATCAGTTTGCCCTCGTGATAAATTTGCAATCCTGAATCTTCGAGCTGGCATGTCGACGATTCCAGGGTTTCGCTCATGTTCTGACCTATTGCAATAATCTGAAACCTGCCTGACCCACTCTCGGGTATGAGCTCCCAGCTGTGAGGTAGCGAATAATGGTAGAAATCAGGATTGCTTTTGAATTTTGAGTCGCCTTCAATATTTTTGGAACTCAGGGCTATGGGGATTTGCGCTATCGGACCTGATGAAATTTGGGCGAGTTTAACGTCATAAATTTTACCGTGCCTGAGCACGAAACCTTCGGGAACAGGTTTCCCGTCTATCTCGATTCTGAGTTCATCGATTAATTGCTCCGTAATAAAATATTCACGCTCCAAAATCTCTGAGACATCAGCGGTATAGACAATTAACTTGAAACTGCCCTTTAAAGCTTCAGGTAAATTAATGTTAAAGGTTGCCTTTCCTTCTATCACTTCGACTGGTCCAGTTGGTGTTATGTTGATTTTTATACTTCCGTAATCAGATATTCCAGTTCGCAATGTCTTTATATTATCCGGTACATTCTCGATTTCCAGAAGGTTGTCTTTCAGTATGAACACAACAGCTTTTGTGTCTTTTGAGATTTCGTGGCGGTTGACAAACATCTTTACTGCAAGTTCTTGCTCGATGGTTTCAGAGAGTTTTGGCATGGCACTAATCTCGCTATTGTAAAAAGGAATAAATAAACTATTGGCAGTAGTGTAGAAGGAGCGCTGGCTGAAAAGTAACTGTCAAAACTGACAGCCTGATAAGAGCGAAACGCAATAAAAAATTGCGTTTTATTTCTATTAATCTATTGGAGTAGTGCCAGTGTCTCGCAATTTTCCTGCGAGTAAATTTGGGGATGCCTGAGACCGTTTCCGGAAAGCAGGCAGATTCACTTGTTCTTGCTGGAACATTGAACCAGCTAAAACTTCGCATAATTCAACGCCTCGACAATTGCCGAGCCACCAATCCCCGCTAACGGACAATGGCTTTGCGTTGGGTATAGACCTAATTAGGGCGTACAGTGCAAATTCGATGGCCTGAAAAGCTATCCAGCCTCCTTTACGGTCATTCGGAAATCACCGTCATGCACGAGATCGGCCTCATTGTTTATCCCGAATTCCAGGTGCTGGGCCTGGCCATGTGTGCGGCGTTCGAAATGGCCAACGGTGCGGCCGATCAGCCGATGTACACCCTCACCTTGTTGTCCGAGCAGGGCGGCACCGTGCAGACCTCGGCCGGTTTCGGTGTGGAGACCACGGCGTTCGACCAGCGTCCGTTCGACACGCTGCTGGTGATGGGGGACAACCTGATACGCCCGGTCTCGCCCGGCATGGTGGATTTTCTGCGCAACGCAAGCCAGACCACCCGACGCCTGGGGTCGATTTGCACCGGTGCCATTGCCCTCGCTGAAGCGGGTTTGCTCGATGGCCGGCGGGCGACCACGCACTGGTGTCATGCACCGGCGTTGCAGAAGGCCTATCCGAACGTGCGGGTAGAAGAAGACCGGATCTTCATCAACGACGGCAATGTCTGGACGGCGGCGGGCATGAGCGCTTGCGTAGATCTGGCGCTGGCGCTGGTTGAGAAGGACCTGGGCGCTGAAGTGGCGCGGCGTGTCGCCCGGCAATTGGTGGTGTACCACCGGCGCGCGGGCGGGCAGTCGCAGTTTTCGGTGATGCTTGAGCTAGAACCGAAGACGGATCGCATCCAGTCTGCGTTGATCTATGCCAAAGAGAATCTGAAGTCCGGGTTGTCGGTGGAGGAGTTGGCCAGCGCGGCCAACCTCAGCCCGCGGCAGTTCAGTCGGGTGTTCCATGCCGAGACCGGGCAATCACCGGCCAAGGCCATCGAAAACCTGCGGGTGGAGGCGGCGCGCCTGATGATGGAGACCGGCCGCCATGCCATCGATGTGGTGGCGACAGAGACCGGGTTTGGTGATCGCGAGCGTATGCGCCGGGCGTTTATTCGAGCGTTTGGCCAGCCGCCGCAAGTCATTCAGCGTGCGAATCGGAATGACCTGTAGGAACACACGATTTTTAACCCTTGCATAATCTGTAGGAGCCGGCTTGCCGGCGATGGCGTCCTTGAAATCGCCATCGCCGGCAAGCCGGCTCCTACAGTTTTGCGTGTGGCGTAAAAGGTGGCGTATTCGACATTTGAGACAAAATATTATTACCGTAATCTAGATCTCGTTGAAGCCCATTCCCCAATGAGATCACCGCCATGACCATCGTAAAAGCCGCTGCCGTCCAGATCGCCCCCGTGCTCTACAGCCGTGAAGGCACCGTAGAAAAAGTCGTGAACAAGATCCGTGAACTCGGCGAGAAGGGCGTGCAGTTCGCCGTTTTCCCGGAAACCATCGTGCCGTACTACCCGTACTTTTCCTTCGTGCAGAGCCCGTTCGAAATGGGTTCCGAGCATTACAAACTGCTGGATCAGGCCGTCGTCGTGCCATCCGCGACCACCGATGCCATCGGCAAAGCTGCGAAGGATGCCAATATGGTGGTGTCCATCGGCGTCAACGAACGCGATGGCAGCACGCTCTACAACACGCAATTGCTGTTCGATGCGGATGGGAGCCTGATTCAGGCGCGGCGCAAGATTTCGCCGACTTATCACGAGCGGATGATCTGGGGCATGGGCGACGGTTCCGGCCTGCGCGCTACCGACAGCGCCGTCGGCCGCATTGGCCAGCTCGCCTGCTGGGAACACTACAACCCGCTGGCGCGTTATGCCTTGATCGAGGACGGCGAGCAGATTCACGCCTCGATGTACCCCGGTTCGTTCGCCGGCCCGCTGTTCACCCGGCAGATGGAAGTCAGCATCCGCATGCATGCGCTGGAATCGGCGTGCTTCGTGGTCAACTCGACGGCCTGGCTGTATCCGGAACAGCAGGCGCAAATCATGGCTGACACCGGTTGCGCCATCGGCCCGATTTCCGGCGGTTGCTACACCGCGATCATCGACCCGCAAGGCGAAGTGGTGGACGCGCTGACTGAAGGGGAAGGCGAAGTCATTACCGACATCGACCTGTTCCAGATCGAAATCCGCAAGCGCCAGATGGACGGGCGCGGTCACTACAGCCGTCCGGAAATTCTCAGCCTGAACATCGACCGCACGCCGCATCGCCATGTTCATGAACATAATTCGCAGCCGAAGCTGGCCGTCACTGTGCAAGCGGAGGAGGTGTGATCATGAAAGTCATGGCCATCGGAACCCTCAAGCCCCTGACCGCCGAGCAGCGCATCGCTTACCTGCCCGCCGAAGTACCCGCCACCTTGCAGCTGTACCTGGACGGCAAGATGGAACAGTTCTGGATGCGCGACAACGAAGCGGGGGTAATCTTTTTGATGACCGTCGATTCGGTCGAAGAGGCGGACCGCCTGCTCAAGGCATTGCCGCTGGGGGAGGTGGATCTGCTGACGTTCGAGCTGATGCCGATCGGGCCGCTGAGCCCGTTGGGGATGTTGATCAAGTAAACAAAGGAGTCTGGCTTGCTGGCGATGGCGTCCGTGAAATCGCCATCGCCGGCAAGCCGGCTCCTACAAGGTTTTGCGTCAACCCTCGCTCCCGAATACACCCGAGATCCGTAGGAGCCAGCTTGCTGGCGATGGCGCCCACGAAATCGCCATCGCCAGCAAGCCGGGCTCCTACGAAAAGGCGTGTAGCGCCTTAAAGCTCCATGCCCAGGAAGATCAACGTATTGCCATGCGCCTCAGCCGCTGCGCGCTGGTTGTAGCTGTCGCGGTGCGAGCAGTTGAAGCCATGCTCGGCTTCCGGGTAAACCACGATTTCAACGTTGTCATTGGTGTCGAAACGCTCGGCGATTTTCTCCACGGCTTCCAGGGGAATGTGGCTGTCCTGTTCACCGAAATGCATCAGCAGCGGCACTTCGATTTCATCGGCACGGTCGAGTTGATTCTGGATGCCGCCGCCGTAGTAAGCGATAGCCACATCCACCAGGCCGTTGGCGGCGGTGTGGTACGAGAGCAGGCCGCCGAAGCAGTAGCCGATGGAGGCGATGCCGCCGTCCAGGCCCGGTTGGGCTTTCAGGGCGTCGATGGCCAGTTCGATGTCCTTCTGCGCTTTACCGACATCAGTGGCGTTCATCAATTCGACGGCGCGTTTCCAGCCCGCTTCGTCGTAGGTCAGTTCGATGCGGTGGCCGCTGCGCCAGAACAGGTCTGGCGCAATCACCAGGTAACCGTCGGCGGCGTACTGTTCGGCGACGGAGCGGATGTGTTCGTTGACGCCGAAAATCTCCTGGATCAGCACGATCCCCGGGCCTTTCTGGGTATGCGGGATGGCCAGGTAGGCGCCGAACTTACCTTCGGCGCTGTCGATTTCGATCCATTGGGTGGTCACGCTCATGGTGGCTCCTGTCTACGCAAGTAAGGTGGAAGTGCAGGGTGCCACGTTAACATTTCAGCGCTGATTGCGACGCCAGAAGAATCGCGCCAGCAATGTATCGAGGCTGAGCTTGCCGGCACCCGAGAACAACAGCGGCATCAGGGCGGCGAGGTAGATCAGCGGCAGCTTGAAGTTGCCGTGGCCCTTGTTGGTGATGGCATAACCTTGTGCAAGCTCACTCAATGTAGACCAATCGGCCGGCCAGTGAACGGCCGCGGTCGCCACGACCGTCACCACGATCAACACAATCGCCGAAATACGCGTACCAAACCCGACCAGGATCGCGAGGGCGCAAATCAGTTCGGCCCACATCGACAGTTCCCAGTTCAGCGTCGCCGGTACCTGGTCGAAGGGGAACGGGAAGCGGTCCTGGATATCGGCGAACCAGTTGTCGCCGTTCCATTTTTCCAGGCCCGACTCGAAAAATTCCCAGGCGATGAACAACCGCAAGGTCAGGGGGGCGAGCCAGCTACCGGCACGGTCGAGATTCAGGTGCAGGCCTTTCACGGCCGACGAGATTGCAGAGTTCATGGACGTGGTCTCCGTTCAGTCAGGAATGTGGGGCCCGGCGGCCCCGTGCAGGGTTTACTCGCTGGCGCCGCACTTGCCTTCGCCACATTTGCCTTCGGCCGGTTTTTCCGCTGAGTCGGCCTGCGCCTGGCTATAGCCGTGAGCCAGCTGTTTCATGCTGAACGCTTCGGACTCGGAGGCCGAGGCGACGTTGGACAGGGCCAGGCCGCCGGCAATGATCAGGCCGAGGGTCAGGGAGGAAGTCGAGAGCTTGAACATGGTGATTCTCCGTAGCATTGAGTGAGTTGAGCGCTTTGATCGGCTGAGCCAATCGACAGGCACATTTCATCAATCGGGTGTATCTGCGATGTGTCGCGGGGGCGGGGTTTTATGGATGGGGTGTGTCAAGGACGGGGCTGTACACACTCTGATACGTAACCCAAAAATTTCACCAATCCTTGTAGGAGCCGGCTTGCCGGCGATGGCGTCTTTTCACGCGATGAAAATATGTCGATTGACACACCGCTATCGCCGGCAAGCCGGCTCCTACAGTACGTATTCCAATTAACCGGCGTGGCGGCGCTCAGCCCGCGAATTGGCTGGTCTGGGTTTTTTTCGGCGGATTGGATCTTTAATCCCGCCCTGATCATTCGTATCGTCCGCGCCTTTGACGCAATGCGTCGGGGGCGTAGGGGGATGGCGATGAATTTCACGTGGCGCAGGAAAACCACTGGCTACAACGTCGTGCCGGCCTTGCCGGTGATCCCGCCGCCGGTCACGGCAGACGTCGATGAAACCCAGGTGGAAGCCCGTAAGGCCGAGTTGCGCGACCGTGATTTTTTCCGGGGCCTGGCGCAACACCTGCTGATCTGCGGCAACTCGCTGTCGCCAGTCAGCGAATCCTTCTCGATGCTCAACCAGCGCCTCAAGCTCAATCACCAACGGGCGGAAACCGTCGCCCGCGCGGCCATCGACAACCGCGAACAGGTCAGCCACCTGCAGGAACAGTCGCGGGTCATGGCGGCCGGTCTGGACGCGCTGGAAGAAGTGATCACCCATCTGGTGGGCCGCGCCAGCGAGATCGACCGCATCGTCGATCTGATCAGCGACATCGCCCGCAAGACCAACCTGCTGGCCCTCAACGCCGCCATCGAAGCCGCCCGCGCCGGGGACACCGGGCGTGGCTTTGCGGTGGTCGCCGGGGAAGTACGGCTGCTGGCGGAAAAGACCGCCGAAGCCACCCGGGAAATCGTCAAGGAAACCTCGGCCATCCAGCAGGAAATCAGCCAGGCCAAACAGGCGATTTCGCAACAGAGCCAAGTCTCCAACGCTTTCGGCGCGGTGATCGACAGGACCGCCGAGGCCATGGCCGGCATGTACGGCGAGGCGCAGCAGATGCAGCGCGAGATTGACCAGTCGCATTTGCTGTCGGACGTCGAGCTGGCCAACCTGCAAGAGCTGACACTCAAGGTCACGGTGTACGACCGCCTGCTCAATCCCAAGCCGCATTCACCCCTGACCCTGCCGGACGAAACCGAGTGCCTGTTCGGCCAGTGGTATTACAGCGATCAGAACCAGAACCAACAGCGCGACGCCGATTTTCGGCGGATGGAAGTGCCCCATCGACTGGTTCACAGCAGTGGTCAGGCGGCACTCGACGCTCATGGCCGAGGCGAGCTGGAGGAGGCGCTCAAGCACGTCGGGCAGATGGAGGACGCGAATGCGGCGGTGATGCGCACGGTCAAGGGATTGCTGCACGCACGGCTGCAATCCCCGACCGGGCGCTGAGTCAGAGCGGTAGCGCCTCTACCCGGGTGACGTCCAGGTGCTCTTGCGCCTGAAACAGATTCATCGCGTCCCGGGTGCGATTGCCGACGATGCCGTCGACCGGGCCAGGATGCCAGCCAGGTAGGTCAGGTAGGCCTGCGTAATGCGTCATCGGTTGCCTTCAAGCCCCCTGTGGGAGCGAGCCTGCTCGCGATGGAGGCCAACGATAACGCTTGCTGTCTGAAGGCGCGCGTTGCCTGGACGTTTTTCGCGAGCAGGCTCGCTCCCACAAGGGGCGGCGGTCTAGCTTGAAGCGCGCAGGGTGGCCCGCGGTTAATGACGCTCCAGAAAATTTGCTATACATTTTCCGACCGCCCATTGCATGGTGAAACCGCTTCATGTCTTCTGCGCTCGAACGTCTAGTCGCTGGCACGCCAATCCCTTTCGCTGGTAACCGCGTCACCGTGGTCAGCCCCGAACTGGCCTTGCGCTTTCAGCCCGGGGACCACCTGTTGGTGGAGCAGGTCAGCGGTGAGTTGTTGCTGATCCCCGTTGCCGACCAGAAAGCCGCGTCGGTCGCGATCGAGCGGGCCGAAGCGGCGTTCACCGCGATGTCCGCCGTGTCCGACCAGGCGATCAGCAGCTTTTTCGACCTGTTCGCTCAGCGTCTGGAAAATCAGGACAGCTGGGACCTGATCGAGGCGGCCAACCTGGCTGACATCGAGTGGGCAAAATCGCGGGGACGCTCGACCACGCGGCTGCTGGCCGATGAACGCATGCGCCGCGACATGATCGCCGGCCTCAGGGCCTGGCGCGATGCACCGGCCACACGCGGCAAAGTGATCAGTTGCGTCGAGCATGACGGCTGGAAAGTCGAGCAGGTGGTTTCGCCGCTGGGCATCGTGGCGTTCGTCTTCGAAGGCCGGCCGAACGTCTTCGCCGACGCCGCTGGCGTGCTGCGCACCGGCAACACCGCGGTGCTGCGCATTGGCAGCGATGCCTTGGGCACCGCGCAAGCCATCGTCACCCATGCGTTGAACCCGGCATTAGCCGAGGCCGGCTTGCCGGTGGGCGCGGTGTCGCTGGTGGAAAGCATCAATCACGCCGCCGGTTGGGCGATGTTCGCCGACCGGCGCCTGTCGCTGGCCGTGGCCCGTGGTTCGGGGCGTGCGGTCAGCCAATTGGGCAGCATCGCCCAACAGGCCGGCACCGCCGTCAGCCTGCATGGCACCGGTGGCGCCTGGCTGATCGCCGACAAGGACGCCGACGCCAAGCGCTTTGCCGCTGTCGTGCGCAACTCCCTGGATCGCAAGGTCTGCAACACCCTGAACGTCTGCCTGATTCACCGCGACCGCGCCGCCGAACTGGTGCCGCTGTTCCTGCAGGCCTTGAAACAGGCGGGCGCTGCACGGGATGAGGGCAGCAAGTTGCACATCGTCGAGGGCAGCGAGACGTACTTGCCTTACGACTGGCGCCACGGGACCGTCGATGTCTGCCGCGCCGAAGGCTACCAGACCGAAGCGCAGGCCGAGCCGCTGCCCGAAGATCAGTTGGGCCGCGAGTGGGAATGGGAGGAAACCCCGGAAGTCAGCCTGAAGATCGTCGATGACCTGGACAGCGCCATCGCCTTGTTCAACCGCTACAGCCCGCAATTCACCGTGTCGCTGATCAGTGAAGACGCCGAAGCGCATGAGCGTTTCTACAATGCGGTCAACGCGCCCTTTGTCGGCAACGGGATCACCCGCTGGGTCGACGGGCAGTACGCGCTGAACAAGCCGGAGCTGGGGCTTTCGAACTGGGAAAGCGGCCGCCTGTTTGCCCGCAGCGCGATTCTCTCCGGAGACGGCGTGTTCACCATCCGCAGTCGCATGACCCAGGTCGATCTGTCGGTCAAACGCTGAGTCGCGAGTAACATTGAACGCACGCACCGGTAATGCCGGGGCGTGCGTTTTTTGTTGCGGGCGATACCGATTTTTCCCATGGCATCACCTTTAATTGATCTGACGCCATCGCCGGCAAGCCGGCTCCTACAGGTTGGAGTGAACCTGAGAGACCAGACGTCACGCAAACTTGTAGGAGCCGGCTTGCCGGCGATGGCGATCTCAAGAACGCCATCACCGGCCAGCCATGCGCCAGCGATCATTCCACCAGATGAAATGCTGGATTGTAAAAGCTGGGCATTCCGCTGATGGCGGTAGGGGCGGAACATGGCGCCATCGACGCGATCACCGGGTCGAACCCCCACCCAGCGGAGTACGTCATGTCCCAGCCTGCGATCAAACTGTATCGTCACCCATTGTCCGGCCACTCCCATCGCGTCGAGTTGATGCTGTCCCTGTTGGGGTTGCCGACTGAACTCGTCTTTGTCGACCTGATGCAGGGCGCGCACAAAAAGCCTGAATTTCTCGCGCTCAACAGCTTCGGCCAGGTGCCCGTCATCGATGACAATGGCAAGGTCCTGGCGGATTCCAACGCGATTCTGGTGTACCTGGCCGCCAAATACGGCAACGGCCAATGGCTGCCGTCCGACCCGGAAGCGCAGGCTAACGTGCAACGCTGGTTGTCAGTCGCCGCGGGGCAGATCAATTCCGGGCCTGCCACTGCGCGACTGATCACCGTGTTTGGCGCCGGTTACGATCCCGTCGATGCAATCAAGCGTTCCCACGATTTACTGCAAGTTCTTGAACAGCAATTGAGCGAAAGCGCCTTCCTCGCCGGTGAAGCTCCAACCATTGCCGACGTGGCGGCCTACACCTACGTGGCCCATGCCCCGGAAGGAAATGTTTCCCTGGCCGACTATCCTAAAGTCCGTGCCTGGCTGGCCAGCATCGAAGCCTTGCCGCGTTTCGTTGGCATGCAACGAACTGCCACAGGCCTGCAACAGGCGTAGAGCGAACCTCGGGCGCTTGTCGGGCATTGGCCCGATGAGCTGAGGGCGACAATTCTGTGCGATGGCCTTCGAGCGCACCCGCGCCCGCAGGCCTCTATGTGTTTGGATCAAGACAGGGGCGCCCATGGATCGCTTTCAGGAAATGCAGATCTTCCTCGCCGTCGCCGAGGAGGAAGGGTTTGCAGCGGCGGCCCGACGCCTGAAGATTTCTCCCCCCAGCGTGACCCGCGCCATCGCCGCAATGGAAGAGCGGATCGGTACGCAACTGATGTCGCGTACCACCCGCAGCCTGCATTTGAGCGAAGCCGGCCAGCGTTATCTGGAGGATTGTCGACGCATACTCGGTGAAGTCGAGGAGGCGGAGGAGGCCGCGGCCGGCAGCTACACCATTCCGTGCGGGCATTTGACGGTGACCGCGTCAGTGCTGTTCGGCGAGTTGTTCGTGGCGCCGATACTGGTCGACTACATGGACCGCTTTCCCTCGGTGTACCTCAACGCATTGATGGTGGATCGCGTGGTGAGCATGGCCGACGAGGGCATCGATGTTGCGATCCGCATCGGCCACCTGCAGGAGAATGGCCAGCACGCGATTCCGGTCGGCGAGGTCCGTCAGGTGATCTGCGGCGCACCGTCCTACTTTGAAAAGCATGGCCGGCCGCAACACCCCGAGGCGCTGAGCCAGGCAAATATCGTCATGTCTTCGGCCAGTCATTTGCTCAGCGACTGGCAGTTCGAAAACAACGGCACTGCGCTGAGCTTTCGCTTTGACCCGCGCTTGATGGTGTCGTCGAATGCGGCCGCGATCAGCATTGCATGCCGAGGCTGGGGAATCACGCGAGTGCTGTCGTATCAGGTCGCCAGTCACGTTGACGCCGGCGAACTCGAAGTGGTGCTCCAGGCGTTCGAACCGCCCGCGCTGCCGATCCATGTGGTGTACCCAAAGAGCAATCGCGTGCCCGCGAAAGTCCGGACCTTCGTCGATTTCCTCGCCGAACGTCTCGGCGCCGACCCCGCACTCAGGCCCGCCGTAAAGGGCAGGGGTTGATGGATCGCTACCACGAGATGCGGATGTTCGAAGCGCTGTCGGAGCGTCCGAGCCTTGCCTCGGCGGCCCGTCGCCTGAATGTGTCAGGGCCCACGGTGATCCGCGCCGTCGCTCGGCTGGAGGCGCGCCTCGGGGTGACCTTGTTGTTGCGCAGTACCCAAGGGGTTGCGTTGACGCCGGCCGGTGCGGGGTTCATGGCCGATTGCACGCGCATCCTCAAGGCGATCGATGAAGCGGAGGCGTCGGCCAAGGGCCTGCATATCCAGGCGCGAGGGAACCTGACGGTGGTGATGCCCTTGTTGTTCACCCGTTACGTCATCACGCCATTGCTCACGCGGTACATGGATTTGTATCCCGAGGTTCGGCTCTATGCCCATTACCACGACCGCTTGCCAAACCTGAATGAAGAAGGGGTCGATGTGGCGGTGCTGGTGGGTGACTTGCCCAGCTCGTCGTTGATTGCCCGCCCGGTGGGGCATGTGCGTTACATCGTCTGCGGCAGCCCCGGCTATCTGGCTGCCAAGGGTGAGCCGTCCGTTCCGCAGGACTTGAACGATCATCGACTGGTCGCGACGCAAGGTTACCGCGACCGGGTTCAGTGGGATTTCCAGGAGCATGGCGAGCCGTTCAGCATCAAGGCGCGCTCGCGGCTCAGTTGCGCCACGGTCCAGACGGCCATCGATGCGGCGGCCAGTGGTGCAGGGTTGATCCGCTGCCTGAGTTATCCGGTGTACGGGTATCTGAACAGTGGACGTCTGCGTCGGGTCTTGCAGCCCTACGAATTGCCGGCGCTGCCGGTGCATGTGGTGTACCGCGAGGGGCGCAAGGCGTCGATGCGCTTGCGCAGCTTTGTCGACTTTATCGTCGATGCGCTGCGCGAGCACCCGGCCTTGCGGCTGGAGATGCCGTGAGTCGCCATTTCATCAGGTGAAACAGTGGATTGTGTTTTCTGGTCATTCCCTCGCTGACCGCTAAAGCCGAGGATGAGCGCCATCCAGTCTTTTGTGTCTATGCTGCACGGCGGAGGTTTTGCCCGATGAAACGCGTTCTGATGTTGCTGGCCAACGGTGTCGAACCCATGGAAATGGCCGCGTTCACCGACGTGCTCGGCTGGGCCGACCTGCTCGGCGACCAGCCCGTGGAATTGGTCAACGCCGGCCTTAGGACGCAGATCACCACTACCTTTGGCCTGTCGCTGACGCCCAGCCATCAACTGAGCGAACTGGACCTCGACAGCTTCGATGCGCTGGCCTTGCCCGGTGGATTCGAACCGTCGGGCTTTTATGAAGAGGCGTTGAGCGAGCCGTTCCTGGCGACCATTCGCCACTTCGTCGCGGCCGGCAAAACCGTCGCCAGTGTCTGCGTGTCGTCGCTGTGCCTGGGCGCCGCCGGGGTGTTGCGCGGCAAGAACGCGACCACCTATCACCAGGTGGGCGGCAAACGCAAAAACCAACTGCTGGAAACCGGTGCCTGTTTTGTCGACCGGCCGGTGGTCGTCGATGGTCGAATCATCACTTCCAGCGGGCCGGGTACCGCCATCGAAGTGGCTTTTCTGTTGCTGGATCAGCTGAGCAGCGCCGAAAACGTGGTGAATATTCGCCAGAAAATGCGCGTGGCGACACCGTCCCGCGAGTGGTACGAGGCACCGCAAGTGCCATAGCCCGACAGCGTAGAGGTTGACATGACTCAGACAGACGAACAGGACGAATCGCCCTGGCATGCCGGCGAGCGACAGCTGCAGGAAACGGTCGGCGTAGCGGACCGGATGGAGGTGTTCGGGCGCAAGGTAGTTCGCGACTACATGCCCGATCAGCATCGATTGTTCTACGAGCAGTTGCCCTATCTGTTGCTCGGGGTTGTCGATGAGCACGGTGTGCCGTGGGCGACGATTATCGAAGGTCCGCCCGGTTTTGCCCATTCACCGGATCCCCATCATTTACAGCTTGAGCGTCTGCCGGCCGAAGGTGATCCCGCCGGGCCCGCGCTCAAGGACGGCGTGCCGGTGGGGCTGTTGGGGATCGACCTGAAAACCCGCCGCCGCAACCGAATGAATGGCCATCTGCATGCCGCCCCCTCAGGCGGCTTTTCTGTTTCTGTCGTACACGCCTTCGGCAATTGCCCTCAATACATTCAGTTGCGCGCCCTTGATCCGGTGTCGATGGGAGGCACGTCGTCGAACGTTATCGCCGAGCGCTTCAACGACCTCGACGACGCGGCGCGCGCGGTGATTGGTAGCGCCGATACCTTCTTCCTCGCCAGCTACGTGGACCTCGACAACGACCCGGCCAAGCGTTCGGTGGATGTGTCGCACCGCGGCGGCAACAGCGGTTTCGTGCGGGTCGAAGGCAACGTGCTGACGATTCCGGACTTCGCCGGCAACCTGCATTTCAATACCCTGGGCAATCTGCTGCTCAACCCGCAGGCCGGCTTGCTGTTCGTGGATTTCGCGTCGGGCGATATGCTGCAGGTCGCCGGGCGTACCGAGATTATTCTTGAAGGACCTGAAATCGCCGCGTTCCAAGGGGCCGAGCGCCTGTGGAAACTGACCGTGGAGCACGTTGTGCGGCGTGCCGCCGTGCTGTCGGTGCGTTGGCAGTTCGAGGGGTTTTCGCCCAACAGCCTGTTGACCGGCAGTTGGGAGCAAGCCGAGGGGCGTTTGCAGGCGGATGCCTTGCGCGATCAATGGCGCACGCTACGGGTGGCGCGCATTGTCGAAGAAAGCCAGAGCATTCGTTCTTTCTATCTGGAGCCTGCCGATGACGCGGGGTTGCCGCGTTTCGAGGCGGGCCAGCACTTGCCGGTGCGGTTTTGCCTGGCCGAGGGGCAAGCGCCGTTGGTGCGTACTTACAGCGTATCGAGCGCGCCGTCGGATGACTTCTTTCGCATAAGCGTGAAGCGTGATGGACTGATCTCGACGCACTTGCACGAGCGAATCCACGAAGGCGATCTGATCGAGGCACGTGCGCCGCAGGGCCGTTTCACCGTGGTGCCGGACGAACGCCGGCCGCTGGTGCTGCTGGCAGCAGGCGTTGGGGTGACGCCTTTGCTGTCGATGTTGCGTGAAGTGATCTACGAAGGTGAACGGATCCGCCGCACGCGCCCGACCTGGTTCATTCAGAGTGCCCGCAGCCTGGCCGATCTCGGCTTTCGCGACGAACTGTTCGAGCTGGCCACGCGTGCCAAGGATTCGGTGCGGGCCCTGCGCCTGCTCAGCCAGCCCGAGGATCACGCTCGCGAAGGTGAGGATTTCGAGTTGGCGGGGCGCGTCGATATCGAACTGCTGAAAAACCTGTTGCCACTGGATGACTACGATTTTTACCTGTGTGGCCCCGGTGCTTTCACCCAGGCGTTGTACGACAGCTTGCGTGCCTTGCGCATCGGTGACGATCGGATTCACGCGGAAACCTTCGGCCCCTCGACTCTGGTTCGCTTGCGCGACCAGTTGACCCCGGCCCGCGAGCAAGTGCCCGCGGCACAGAGTTCGGTGAAGGTGGTGTTCGCCGCTTCGGCCAAGGAAGCGCGCTGGGAACCGGGTGGCGCAAGTCTGCTTGAGTTGGCGGAAAGCCGTGGCCTGAATCCGGAGTACAGCTGTCGTGGCGGGTCCTGCGGGACATGCCGCACGCGGCTGGTCAGCGGGCAGGTGCATTACCTGAACATGCCCGCCGAGTTGCCGGTGGAAGGGGAAGTGCTGATCTGCTGCGCGGTGCCCGCCGAGGGCGATGAACCGCTGGTGCTGGAACTCTAGTTGCCCCATGGATCAAGCGGCTTCGGCCGCTTTGCCATGAACGGCGCAGGTGCTCGGGTGTTCGACCAGTGACACGAAGGTACGGCTGTTGGCATCCAGTGCGTCGATCGAACCGGTTTCGATGTCGTAGACCCAGCCGTGCAGGTTCAGCAGGCCTTTTTCCTGAGCGAGTCGCACGCTTGGGTGGGTCTGGATGTTGGCCAGTTGGGCGATCACGTTTTCCCGCACCATCGAACTCACCTTCGCCGCATCGCTGGCGTGGGGCCGGGATTCGTTGATCACTTTCGCCGACTCGGCGTGTTGCAACCAGCCGCTGACGGCGGGCAGGTGGTCCATGCATTTGCAGCTGGCGACGGCGGTCATCGCGCCGCAATCCGAATGGCCGCAGATCACGATGTCGGTCACGCCAAGCACGGCCACCGCGTATTCGACCGTGGCCGAAACACCACCCGGATGCGGGCTGTAGGACGGCACGATGTTGCCGGCGTTACGGATCACGAACAGTTCACCGGGTTCCTGTTGCGTCAGCAGTTCGGGCACGACACGGCTGTCGGAACAGGTGATGAACAGGGTGCCGGGGTGTTGCGTGGTGGCCAGGTGTTTGAACAGGTCGGTCCGTTGCGGGAAGGCTTCTTTCTGGAATTTCAAAAAACCGTCGATGAGCGCTTTCATGGGTATTTCCTTTCGGTAATTGGGGAGCAACGCAGGCGGCAGGGCCCGCACCGGAGTGCGGGCCGGGATCAACTCAGAAAGGACGCAGTGGCAGGAATTTGCCGTCGAGGGTAATCACGGCACGGTGGCCGCCTTCCGGGTCTTCGACTTTTTTCATGTCGAGCTTGAAGTTGATCGCGCTGATGATGCCGTCGCCGAACTGTTCGTGAACCAGGGCTTTCAAGGTGGTGCCATAGATCTGGATCATTTCGTAGAAGCGGTAGATGGTCGGGTCGGTCGGCACACCGGACAGGCTGCCGCGCAGCGGGATGATTTGCAGGCGGGCGACCGAGTCGGCATCCAGGTCGAGCTTTTCGCCGATCACTTTGGCCGCCGCTTCAGGCAGCGGATGCTGGCCGAGCAGGGCAGCGGTGACGTAGGCCAGGCCGAGGCCGGTGCCTTCTGTCACTTCTTCGAAGGACAGGTTTTTGCGAGCCTTGGCGTCGAGGATTTTGGCGGTCAGTTCGAGGCTGGTGTCGTTGTAGGCGTGGGACTGTTGCATGGTGAATCTCCTATCGGGTTGGTATCGCTTGGGTGTGAAGCCATCTTCTGCCGATTGATTCATAGCGTCCAAGATCGATATACAATGCTTTGCATAAGTATTGCCTATAGGTTGAATCCTGATGCTGCTCCGACATTTGCGCTACTTGCTGGCGGTGGCCGACCACGGCGGCTTCACCCGGGCTGCGGAGGCATTGCACGTGTCCCAGCCGACCTTGTCGCAACAGATCCGCCAACTGGAGGAAACCCTCGGAGTGAGCCTGTTCGACCGCACCTCGCGCACGGTCAAGCCGACTGACGCGGGGCAGGCCTACATCGAATGCGCCCGGCGGGTGCTGGTGGAACTGGAGGCAGGCAAGCGAGCGCTGCATGACGTGAAGGACTTGTCCCGCGGAACGCTGCGACTGGCGATGACGCCGACGTTCATGGCGTATCTGGTGGGGCCGCTGGTGCGGGATTACGTGGCGCAGTATCCGAACATCCACTTGCAGATTTTCGAGCTGTCGATGGACGACATCGAGGCCGGGTTGCTGGAGGACTCACTGGACATCGCCATTGCCTTCAATGAAGTCAGGAATGCCGACATCGAATCGATTCCGGCCTTTACCGAAACGCTGGGGGTGATGGTGGGGCGGGATCATCCGCTCTACGGCAGTCAGGCGGCGCTATCCGCCGATGCGCTGGCACAGCTGGATTTTGCCTTGCTGGCCACGGACTTCGTCACCCGCACCCGAATCGATGCGTACTTCGCCAATGAACGGATTACGCCGAAAGTGGCCATCGAGGTGAACTCGGTGAGCACGTTGCTGGAAGTCATCCGCCACACCGCGATCGCCACCATCCTTCCGGAACCCATCGCCACCCAGGACCGTGCGTTGCACAAAATTCCATTATTGGGGGCGGCGCCCAAACGCGGCGCCGCGTTGTTGCGACGTCAGAACAACTACCACAGTGCCGCGTCGGTGGCGTTCATGGAACTGGTGCTGGGGACTGCTGAGGCTGCGTCAGTCATCCACTGACTGGCACACGCCGTTGGGCGCCTTGCCGGTGGAGGTCACGGCGACTGAATCATCATCGGCAAGCACGATGGACAAGGTGATGCCGGAGCCTTTGGCTTCGAAGCGGCGCTCACTGATGATTTTGGTGTCAGCTTCCTTGTTGTTGATGAGCACCGGCCCGTCCTGATCCGCCTGGACCAGGATCTTGCCGGGGCACTCGACAGCGAACGAGGGAACACCGTCGACGCTGTTTGCCTGAGCAGCGTTAGTGATAACCAGCAACAGCAGGAACATCAGCTTGTTTTTCATCGCAAGTCTCCAGAGGCCAACAGCGCGTACGCTAACGATAGCTTCGTTTGGCAAACTGGAGATGTCTAATCCCTGTAGGAGCGAGCTTGCTCGCGAAAAACTCAAGATCGCCACGGGGCATTTGGTTTTACGCGTTATCGTTCACGACCATCGCCGGCAAGCCGGCTCCTACAATTGACCGCGCCAACAAAAAGACCCCGTTCGAGTAATCGAACGGGGTCTTTTTGTTTGCAGGGTTATCAGTAGAACCGGTCAATCACCCGAACTTCGTTGTGGTTCTGCATCGAGTCCCACGCCTGTTTCAGCGTCTGCAGGACATTACCGATGAAGGCCTTGTCGGCTGCCGCTTTCTTGCCGACATAACCCTGGCCGCGACGGTACATTTTCAGTCGGGCCAGCAGGTTCTGGTTGTTCTGGTCGAACTCGGCTTCATGGGCATGCGGTGACAGGCAATCGATATGAACCTGGCCCGATTTGCTGATCCACAGGATGTGGCTGTCGTGGCTGTCTTTTTGCGCAGCGAACATACGAGCCAGTTCATCGATAGTTGGTTGATTGTTCAGATTCATAATATGCCCCTTGACCAATTGGTGATCTTTCAAAGTTGATTCGCTAAAACAGGTAGCCCATCGGTTAGTTGATCCCTGGCACCGAAACCAGGACGTCAGCGGTCGGCCGCCGAAAGTGGCGGGGTCCCGCGTCTGTTGCATGTAGTCGTGTTGAATAACTGCTACGCGATAGCGTCACAACGAAGAGAAGCAGCGATAACCTTCAGGCCACTACCGACTTTTCAGGGTCGGCCACAAGCTTCATGAGGATTGATCGCCAGCGCTTCTCGTCCTTGTACTGGACGTTCGGGCCAGGTCAGCTTCTTCAATCTGCCTTGTGGGCAGCGTGTATCCGGGAAAAACAGCTCGGCGGTCAGACGAGCTTGCTCAAACATGTTGCGGCACTCCCGATCGGGGAGATGTCTGCATCATGCAAGGGCAAATCGGAAGCGTCAACGGTTTTGTAGTGATTATTTTCAAGCACTACATATTGTCGGACAAAGCTGTTTGGAATGAGCGCACGAGGTGGGTAAACGCCATTCGGGGCAATGGCTATACGCGCTGGAAACGGTAAAAGGTGCAGGGATAACCGTCCACTGGCTGCTGATGCCGGGTGAATGCACCTGCCGTGAGATCAGTGATCACTCTGCTCCAGAACAGCCGCGCCGGCTGATTGGCGTCGATGTGGAAAATCTGCCATTGACCGGGCAACCGGCTCAAGAGGGTGGACACGACAAACCGCGCGACACCTTGGCCACGAAAGCGCCGGCTGACAAACAGGTAGCCGATGTTGTGCTCGGCACCGGAAAGATGAGTGCGGTCATCCACGGTCACGAAACCGGCCAGCTCATCGTCAACCTTTATCAGGTAGGGGCGGGTGGCAGGATCGCGCCAGTATTCCTGTAGATCCTGGATCTCGAAGAAACCGTGTCCGCCGAGTTTCAGCGGCAGCCACTCACTGAAGTCGTACAGATAGAACTGCATCAGGTTTTCCAGGGTTTCCAGTTCGTCGCGCTGGGCGGCGTGCAGTTCTATCGACGGCATGCGGGCGGGCTCCTGTTCAGAGCGGGATTTGTCAGTGCGGTGCGAAGTCGTACTTGCCGCCTTTCTTCAATGCGGCTTGATAGGCCGGACGCCCCTGGAAGCGCTCGACCCAGGCCCCCACATGAGGGTAGTCGCCAAGCTTGCCCTGCGCCCGGGCGATTTCGCCGATAAAACTCATCTGGATATCGGCCGCGCTGAATTCAGTGCCCAACAGGTAATCGGACTGGCTTAGCGCCGTATTCAGGTAGCCGAGGTAGTTGGCCACTTCAGCGTTGATCCGTGGATGCAACGGCGCGCCGGCTTCACCGAGTCGTCCGACATACAGGTTCAACATCAACGGCAGCATCGCCGAGCCTTCGGCGAAATGCAGCCACTGCACGTATTCGTCGTAGGCGGGGGTGGATGGATCGGGTTGCAGGCCGCCGTCGCCATGGCGGCGAATCAGGTAGTCGATGATCGCCGCGGACTCGATAAGCTTCTGCGAGCCGTCTTCAATGACCGGCGATTTGCCCAGGGCGTTGACCGCTTTCAGTTCCGGCGGGGCCAGGTTGGTTTTCGGGTCGCGCTGATACCGTTTCAGTTCGTAAGGGATGGCCAGTTCTTCCAGCAGCCATAGGATGCGTTGGGAGCGGGAGTTGTTCAGGTGGTGCACGATAATCATGGTCGATGCCTTTTCAGAACACAGGTTGTCGTCGGGCTTGAAGAACACTAGACCATCGCGGTCCTTTCGAAGTGCCCTCAAGCTTTACTGGCCGGTTTCGCCGCACGTTTGCCACCACTCGCAGGTTTGCGCTTGGCCGATTTGCGTTTGTTTTTCCATGGCGTGGCACCGCGCCCGGCGGGGCTTGCCGGGCCGCTGATGGTCAGGCTGAGCCCTGAGCAGCGGGCGACTTGCTTGCTCATCCATGCGGCTTGCTTGGTGACGAATTCTTCGAGGCTCATTTCGCCGCTTTGCACCATGTCCAGCGCCTGTTCCCAGATGGCGGTGGTGCCTGGATCGGCGATGGCGCGCGGCACCGCATCGATCAGGCTGAACGCGGCCGGCGTCGCGGCGAGAGCCTTGCCGTTCTTGATCAGGTAACCACGGTCGAGCAAGCCCTGGATGATCGACGCGCGGGTGGCTTCGGTGCCAATCCCGGTGGTGTCCTTGAGTTTCTGCTTGAGCAACGGGTCTTCCACCAGTTTGGCGACGTTCTTCATCGCCTTGATCAGGTCACCTTCGGTGAACGGCTTGGGTGGTTGAGTCCAGAGGTCCTTGAGCTTCACGTCGGCTACCGCGCACTCACGACCTTCGGCCAATGCCGGCAGCGTTTGCGGTGCCGGCGCTTCGCGACCCTTGGCGGGGGCAAGCGCTTCGGGCAGGGCACGTTTCCAGCCGGGTTCGACGATCTGCTTGCCGACGGCGCGCAGGGCTTCGCCGGCGCAGTTGAAATCGGCCTGGGTCCGGTCGTATTCATGATTGGGCAGGAACTGCGCCAGATAGCGCGCGCGGATCAGGGTGTAGACCGCGCGCTGCTTGCCCGCCAGCCGATCAAGGTTCTTCGCTGCCGCCGTGGGAATGATGCCGTGGTGAGCGCTGACTTTTGCATCGTTCCACGCCCGTGATCGACGCTGAGGTTCCAGATAATCCTGCAAGGCGTTGAGGGCCGGATCAGCCTGTCTCAAGGCGGCGAGAATGCCCGGCGCTTCACTGTGCTGGCTGAGGGGCAGGTAGCCGCAATCGCTGCGCGGGTATGTGATGACCTTGTGGGTTTCGTAAAGCGCCTGGGCGATGTCGAGGGTTTCCTGGGCGCCGAGGCCGAGTTTCTTCGAGCAGACTTCCTGCAAGGTGCCGAGATCAAACGGCAGGGGCGCCACTTCGCGCATGCGCTCGGTGCGCAGCCTGATCACCCGGGCACTCGCCGCGCTGCCAAGCGCGATTGCCGCGCGTTGGGCCAGCGCCTGATCGAGACAGCGATCCTGATCGTCGCACGCGTCGGAGGCGGCGCGCCATTGTGCGGTGAACGCGGTGTCGTCGTGCAGCAGTTGCACGTCGATGGCCCAGTAAGCCACCGGGACGAAGTCGGCGATGCTGCGGTCGCGATCCACCACCAGCCGCAGGGTTGGCGTTTGCACTCGGCCCACCGGCAATACGCCCTGATAGCCGGACTGGCGTCCCAGCAAGGTGAACAGCCGGCTCATGTTCATCCCGATCAGCCAGTCGGCGCGGGAGCGGCCCAGCGCCGAATGATAAAGACTGAACGTCTCCGCCCCCGGTTTCAGCGCGGCCAACGCCTTGCGGATCGACGCGTCGTCCAGCGCCGACAGCCACAAACGCTGGATCGGCCCGCGGTAACGGCAATGCTCCACCAGTTCCCGGGCGATCATTTCACCCTCGCGGTCGGCGTCGGTGGCGATCACCAGTTCGCTGGCTTCGCCGAGCAACCGCTTGACCGCCTTGTACTGGCTGGCGGTGCGGGGTTTGACGGTCATTTTCCATTTGTCCGGAATGATCGGCAGATCAGCCAGTACCCAGCGTTTGTAACGCGCGTCGTAGGCATCCGGCGGTGCGGTTTCCAGCAGGTGGCCGATGCACCAGGTCACCGTGACGTCCGTTCCCAGCCAGCAGCCGTCGCCACGACGCCGGGCGCCGAGCACGGCCGCAATGTCTTTGGCCTGGGAAGGTTTTTCACAGAGGTACAGCCGCATAACCACCATCGTCGATCAATTGCCGGGAGGTGCACAGAATGGCGGCAGATGAGCGATGGGGCAATCTTTATCTGTATGGATGTACAGCTTGTGAGTTTCCAGTCATTGCAATCAATCCTGTAGGAGCCGGCTTGCTGGCGATGGACGTTAACGATAACGCGGGGTACCTGAATGAACGCGGCGCCCTTGAGTCCATCGCCAGCAAGCTGGCTCCTACAGGATCGTGGGCGCACCCATTGTAGGAGCCAGCTTGCTGGCGATGGACGTTAACGATAACGCGGGCTGCCTGAATGAATGCGGCGCTCTTGCGTCCATCGCCAGCAAGCCGGCTCCTACAGGTCTCGTGCCGGTCAATAGTTGAGGTTAACCACCGGCTGCGTCAGCTTCGTGCCCGGCGCCTGCCGCAACATCGTCAGCAGCACGGCGGTGATGACATTCACGTCATTGTCGAACCCGCCGTGGGAGGTGTCCTTCTTGATACCCGCGCCGTAGTTCATTTTCGCTTCGTTGAAGATGTGCAACGTCGACGCGAACGCATCGGGAAGGCCGCGCCCCGTCGTGGCGAAACCGGACGGAATCGTGTTGCCCCAGTAAAACCGGTTCCATTGTTCGGTCATGTTTTTCGCGGCGATGTTCCACTCCGCGAGGTCGGGTTCGCTGAAGTCCTGAAAATCCTTGTCCAGGGCCTTGGCCATGCCCAGCAGCGGCATGCGTTGCAGTTCTTCGTAGGCCCGGGAAACCAGATACAGCAGCGACTTGTGATAAGCACCAATGACGTTGTCCGCCTGTTCGCGCTGATCGGACATCAGGTGAATGTGGAAATCCTTGCGCTTGAGTCCACCGTCCTCGATGACTTTGCGGTAGGTCTGGTTGGCGAAGTCGAGGGTGCACGCCGGGGCCATCAGCGTCGAGGTTTCGATGGGCAGCTTTCGCGCCCACAGCAGGCGAATCAAGTGGCCATTGATCAACGAGCCTGCCGAGTGGCCGAGCAGGTGCAGCTCGACTTTTTTCTGGCCGAGGTCGTCGGCCAGTTTTTTCAGGTTGTCCGCCATTTCCACCAGGCCACGTGGGGTGAAGCCCGACACGGCAGCGGCTTCGGCGTTCTGTTTCATCTGGCTCCACTGATCGCCGCCGAGCTTCTTGGTGGCCAGTTCGACCGTGCGATCAAGGCCTTCCAGGGTCTTGTCCTTGATCAGCTTCAACACGTCGCTGATGCCGCCAGCCTCGAACACGCCGGGCAGGGCGTCCTGGATGATATCCGCCAGGGTTTCCAGCGCGCCGGTGCGCCAAGTGACAAACAGCGGATAAACACCGTTTTCGAGGAAGTAGGGCGCCATCGCGCAGATGCGGTTGATGGAGTCCTGTTCGGAGTTGAGCCCGCCGTGGGCGACGACGGCGATCCGCAGCACCGCGGGTTTGTTGGCCGCGGGCAGCTTGTCGAACCAGGCGCGCGGGGCTTCGTAGACGATGCGTCTGACCCCGGCGCGAACGTTCTCCACGTCTGTCAGCCGGGGGCCGATGTTGCCGTTGTTTTCCAAGACCACGGTCAGGCCGTACGCCTGATCCTTGCTTAGCAACGCGGGTCCTTTGCGATCGGCATCGCGGGAGCTGGCGGTGAACAGCGAGAAGCCTTCGCGCTTGGCGATCGACCCGGTCAGGGCGTTGCGAAACGGTGAGCGGACATCGGCCTTCGAACGTGACGGGCGCGAGTTGAGGGGCAGCCCGCCGTGCTCGATCGGCACGCCGAGGGCCACGGTCCAGGCATCGGTGCCGTTGGCCAGCCAGTCTTCAAACGTCAGGATGGCGAAGCCGGAAAAGCCCCAGTCGGTCGACCAGGAGTTCTGCACGATGAAGCCCCGGCTGGTGTAGCCAATCAAGGCAAAGGCATGGCCGCCCTGAGTGGTCGCCGACGCTTTGATCACGGGCAGTTGCGACATGCTTTCGAACGCGGCGACCGGGGTGTCTTTGCCTTTGGGGCGCATCAATGCCCAGCCCTGATGCACATTGGCCGAGACGTACAGTGCACCGGCTTCATACAGCGCCGCCATCATCGCCGTGACGTCGTCCTTTTCGACTCGGTAGTAAACGCCCAGCGGCCGGGTCACGGCATCGATGGCCCAGTTTTCCGCAGGCGCTTCGAACGCCGGAACCGAGCCGTCGGGCTTGACGGTGTAAGGCCACAACTCCTGCGCGCAAACGCCGTGCTTGTGCCAACCCTTCAACGCACCGCGACAGCTCGACCCCGAGTAATCCTCGCCGGGCCATTCGTCATACAGCTTGGCCAAATGATAGAGCTGGCGCGGGCTGGTTTTGGTGGCAGCGCGTTCCCGTCGCCACAACAGGAAGTTGACCACCGCCGCGAGGCCGAACCCGGTGCACGCGCCTTCGTTGCCCTGGAACAGCACCATGTCCCGGGCCAGATACCCGGAGAGTTCGGAAGCGATGTCGGCGTCGGCGGGCCAGGACGGTGGCAACGATTGCACCCGTGGCGTGAACAGGCGGTCGCGCAGGTCGAGGCGATCCGGGCGGGCGTCGAGGGTGATCAGGGTTTTATCGAGAGAAAATCGGCTGGCCGGCATGTCGGTGATCCTCAGGTTTCTGAGACTCGAACCCCGCGCCACGACGACCAGACTGCGAAGCAGGGATCAACGGTGCTATTGATCGTAGACGATGTGCCGGCGCCGTTGAGCCGTTGGTCCGGTGAGGTTCAATGAGACGACACGAACAAAGCGTTTTCCAGAGGCGGCAGCGCGAACGAACCTTTCATGCGCGTCACCTCATCCGTGGGTGTCCGGCCGAAGAGTCTTTTGAATTCCCGGCTGAACTGCGAGCCGCTTTCATAACCGACTTGAGCAGCCGCCGAAGCGACACTGCAACCGTTGCGCGCCATCAACAAGCGGGCCTGGTGCAGGCGCGTGGTCTTCAGGTACTGCATCGGCGACGTGTGGGTGATCGCTTTGAAATGAGCGTGGAAGGTCGGCACGCTCATGTTGGCCTCTCGGGCCAGGTCTTCCACTTCCAGTCGGTCGCCGAGGCAGGTGTGGATTTTTCGCAAGGCCTGGGATATCCGGCCGAAACGGCCACTGGCGGTGAGGGCGGCGCGCATCGATCCGCCTTGGGCGCCGGTGAGAATCCGGTAGTAGATCTCGCGCACCAGCGCCGGTCCGAGCATTCGACTGTCCAGCGGCGAATCGAGCGCTTCGAGCAGGCGCAGCACCGACTCGCTCAGCCGCGGCTCCATGGGCGAGGCGAACATGCCTTGGGGCGCCGTGGTCGGTTGATCGCCAAGTTGCAACATCAGTTCGGCGACAAGGTTGAAGTCCAGATGCAGGTAGATCGCCAGCAGCGGCTCTGCCTCGCTGGCATCCGTTTCCATGGTGAACGGCACGGGCACGGTTACCGCCAGATAATGCCGGGCATCGTAGAGGTAAGTGGTTTGCCCCCAATAACCGCGTTTGCGCCCCTGGCAGACGATGACGATGCCCGGATCGTAAAGCACCGGTGTGCGTTCCAGCGGTCGGTTCGAGCGCAGCAATCGCACGTCCGCCAGCGCGGTGAGGTTGTAACCTTCGTCTGGAGCGAGGCGGGCGAGCAGTGAGATTGTCCGTTGCTGGCAATCGTTTTGATCAATGGCTGTCGGGCTCACTGTCCGATCCTTGCGAGTATTCATTGGGTACGAATGTGGTCCTGTCGGCTGCGTAAAGCAACCGGTTCATAGGAATAGGCAAATCATCCGCAGCAATAGGCGTTCAGGTGAAGGAGGCGCGCGTCTAACCTTTCCTTCAAGCTGATTGCCGCGTGGTGCGGCAGCAACACCCTGAAGTGGAGTGCGACCATGAGTACGAAAAAGACCCTGTTCATCACCGGCGTCAGCAGCGGTTTCGGCCAGGCCTTGGCCAATGAAGCGCTCGCAGCGGGGCATCGGGTGATCGGCACCGTGCGCAGCGAGTCGGCGCGGATTGCGTTCGAATCCCATGCTTCGAATCAGGCCTTCGGACGCTGCCTGGATGTCACCGACTTTGCCCGCATCGATGCGGTAGCGGCCGAAGTCGAAGCAACCTTTGGCCCGGTGGATGTTTTGGTCAACAACGCCGGGTATGGCCATGAAGGTGTTTTCGAGGAATCGGCCCTTGAGGAAATGCGCCAGCAGTTCGAGGTGAATGTGTTCGGTGCGGTGGCGATGACCAAGGCCTTCGTGCCGTTTTTCCGCCAGCGCCGGGCCGGGCACATCATCAACATCACCTCCATGGGCGGTTTCATCACACTGCCCGGGATTGCTTACTACTGCGGGAGCAAATTCGCGCTGGAAGGCATTTCCGACACCTTGAGCAAGGAGCTCAAGCCGTTCGGCATCGCGGTCACGGCCGTCGCGCCGGGTTCGTTTCGCACCGACTGGGCGGGGCGGTCGATGCGCCGCTCGGAACGCAGCATTGCCGACTACGATGCCTCCTTTGACCCGATCCGTAAGGCGCGGCAGAGCAAGAGCGGCAAGCAGTTGGGCGACCCGGTGAAAGCCGCGCGCGCCATGCTGACCCTGATCGACAGCGCTGCACCGCCCGCGCACCTGTTGCTCGGCAGCGATGCGTTGCAGTTAGTGCGCGAACGGCTGGCGACGATGCAGGCAGAGATTGACCGGTGGGAGGTGGTGAGCCGGTCCACGGACGACTGACCTCTGCCCCCGTTCGGCTGTGAACCCGTCGCGATGACAAAATCTGGGTTATACCTGTCAGCGGTGTTCTCACGTTTTGGGGCCGCTGGGCGACCCGTCGCAGGCAGACCGGATCGCCGCATTGCAGGCTCCTACAGGTTTTTCATCGTCCCGAGGATCGCATTTCATGAAAAGCTCCGGTCCCAGTCCTGTCATCACCATCGCCGAGCAGCCCGGCTGCCTGCTGGTGAAGTTTCACGGTATCCAGGTGGCCGCATCCGCGCGCGCGCTGGTGCTGCTGGAGGCGAATTACCCTCCGGTGTACTACGTCCCGCGCGAAGACATTGACGAGAAGTATTTCGCCCGCACCGATCACACGAGCTATTGCCCTTACAAGGGCGACGCGAGTTATTTCAGCCTGCAGGTTCCCGGGCACGAAGGCGCCAACGCGGTGTGGAGCTATGAAGATCCCAAGGTGTCAGTCGAGCAGATCCGGGGTTACTGTGCGTTCTATCCCGATCAAGTCACGTTTGAAATTCTCAAGGACGTCGAGTAGCTGAAAACGCCCTGCATTGGCAGGGCGTTTTTACGATCAGGCCTTCAGTTCCCGAACGGCCTGCACCAGCGTCGATTCATCGATCTGCTCAATCGAAGTCACCCCGGTCAGTGTCATCGCCACGCGCATTTCCTTGGCGAAGATATCCAGCATGTTCTCGACCCCGCGTTGACCATCGGCGGCCAGCGCGTACGCCATGGACCGCCCGAGCAATACGCCTTTGGCGCCGAGGGCGAGCATGCGCACCACATCCAGCCCCGAACGGATGCCGGAATCGACCAGCACCGTCAGGTCATTGCCCACCGCCTGCATGATCGGCGGCAACGCCCGGGTGGTGGACAGCACGCCGTCGAGCTGTCGCCCGCCGTGGTTCGACACGACGATGCCGTCCGCGCCGAAGCTGACCGCGTCTCGGGCATCCTGAGGGTCGAGGATGCCCTTGATGATCATCGGGCCTTGCCAGAAGTCGCGAATCCACTCCAGGTCGCTCCAGCTGATCGACGGGTCGAAGTTGTTGGCCAGCCAGCCCATGTAGTCTTCGAGGGTCACGGCTTTGCCGAGGTATCGGGAGATGTTGCCCAGGTCGTGGGGACGGCCCATGACGCCGACGTTGAACGCCCAGTCGGGTCGGGTCATGGCTTGCAGGATTCGTCGCGAAGAGGCGAACGGCCCGGACATGCCTGAGTGCGCGTCGCGGTAACGGGCGCCGGGCGTGGGCATGTCGACGGTGAACACGAGGTTTTTCACCCCGGCGGCCTTGGCCCGCTCCAGGGCGTTTTTCATGAAGCCGCGGTCTTTCAGTACATAGAGTTGGAACCAGATGGATTGCTGGGTCTGGCTTGCCACTTCCTCGATCGAACACACCGAAACCGTCGACAGGCACAGCGGGATGCCTTTGTTCTCGGCGGCTTTGACAGCCTGTACTTCACCGCGCCGGGCGAACATGCCTGTCAGGCCAACCGGCGCCAGGACAATCGGCATGGTCAGCGGCTGGTTGAATAGGGTGGTTTCGAGGCTGAGGGTTTCGACGTTTTTCAGGATGCGCTGGCGCAGGCTGATGCCTGTCAGGTCGGCGCTGTTGGCGCGCAGCGTGTGTTCTGCGTAAGCGCCCCCGTCGATGTAGTCGAACAGGAACCGGGGAAGTTTGCGGCGCGCGGCCTCGCGGTAGTCGGATGCGGATGAAATGATCATGGTGCCTCGGTCGGATGAGTGGCGGGGCGATGGTGGCTTGGGGTTCAGAGTAACCAAAACGAATTGCGTTTGCGGTAATTCTGTTGGGCTTTGGGAAATGTGTGGTGGCTCGGTCTTGTAGGTTATTCGGGGGCTTTGTAGGAGCTGGCTTGCCGGTGATGGCTATGTATCAGGCAGGGGATTTTTTGATGGTGTACATATCCATTCCCGCGGTCACGGCGGCTATTGGTTTCGCCCTTACGGCGAGTTACTTGGAGAAGCGCCAAGTAACCAAGCGCTCTTGCCCCTTTCGTTCGGTGCCTCGCCTAGGCTCGGCATTCCCTCGTTCCGGTCCTGCTCCGTGGGCCCGCCGCGATCGGCCATCCCTGGCCGTGCGCGGCTAACCCGGCATCCATGCCGGGTTGCCCACTACGCAGAACCTCCACTCGGCCTCTCGAGGGGGCGACCACCGCCACAGCCGCCGAGGCGGCCTTAAAGCCGACCTGGCTATCTGTTCGACCGCATTCCCCTGTGGGAGCGAGCCTGCTCGCGATGGACGTCAACGATGACGCGGGTTGTCTGGATGAACGCGGTGTCTGGGCGCTTTTCGCTACAAATAGATTGGGTTCACACAGTTTGAAACTGTAGGAGCCAGCTTGCTGGCGATGGACGTCAACGGTAACGTGGGTTGTCTGGATAAACGCGGTGTCTGGGCGTTTTTCGCCAGCAAGTTGGCTCCTACAGGGATCGCGTACGCTTTTGATCTTCACCACTCATCAGGCCGAGCGTTAGCTCGCCTTTCGCTTTTGATCTGGATTTTGAGGTGCACGCCCCCTCGTGAGGCCCACGGAGCAGGACCGGAGCGAGGGCATGCCGAGCCTAGGCGAGGCACCGAACGACAGGGGCAAAAGCGCTTGGTTACTTGGCGCTTCTCCAAGTAACTCGCCGTAAGGGCGAAACCATTAGCCGCCGTTACCGCAGAAATGGATATGCCCCCAATCACCCCCCCCCTCAGTTCTTATCCAGATCCACATTCTTGGTCTCACGCAAACAAATCATCCCCACCACCAGGCTCACCGCCGTAATCACCACCGGGTACCAAAGCCCATAGAAAATATCCCCGGTGTAAACCACGAGAGCAAACGACACTGTCGGCAGAAACCCACCAAACCAGCCATTGCCGATGTGATACGGCAGGGACATCGACGTATAGCGAATCCGCGTCGGGAACAGCTCCACCATCAACGCCGCAAGAGGTCCGTAGCACATGGCCGAGATGATGATCAGCGCGACAATCAGCGCCACAATCATCGGCTTGTTGATCGACTGGGTGTCGGCCTGCGACGGATACCCGGCCAAGGTCACGGCGCCACGCAGGGCCGCTTCGTCAAAGCCATCGAGCTTCACGTCACCGACGCTGACCTGCACGCCGCTGCCGGCCGGGGCCGCTTCGCTGCTGTAGGGCAGGCCCTGTTTCACCAGGAAGGTTTTGACCTTGTCGCACGGGCTGTCGAATTTCGCCTTGCCCACCGGATCGAACTGGAAGGTACAGGTGGCCGGGTCGGCCAGTACGGTGATCGGCGCCTGACGGCTGGCCTGGTCGATGGCCGGGTTGGCGTAGTGCGCCAGGGTCTTGAAGATCGGGAAGTACAGCGCCGTGGCCAGTAGCAGGCCGATCATCAGCACCGGTTTGCGCCCGACCTTGTCCGACAGCCAACCGAAGAAAATGAAGAACGGCGCGCCGATGATCACACTGACGATCAGCAGGCTGTTGGCCAGGGCCGGGTCCATTTTCAGGAACTGAGTGAGGAAGAACAGCACATAAAACTGCGCGGCGTAGAACGTCACGGCTTGTCCGGCATTGATGCTGAACAGCGCGATCAGCACGACCTTGAGGTTTTCCCATTTGCCGAAGGAATCGCGCAGCGGCGACTTGGAGACCTTGCCTTCCTCTTTCATTTTCACGAACGCGGGCGATTCGTGCAGGCTCAGGCGGATCCAGGTGGAGATGCCCAGCAACACGATCGAGAACAGGAACGGAATCCGCCAGCCCCAGACTTCGAATTGATCGCCGGTGAAGTAGCGGCAGCCGAGTACCACGAGCAACGAGAGCAGCAGGCCGAGGGTGGCGGTGGATTGAATCCAGCTGGTGTGGAAACCGCGTTTGCCGATGGGCGCATGTTCCGCGACATAGGTGGCGGCGCCACCGTATTCACCGCCCAGGGCCAGGCCCTGAAGCATGCGCAGCACCACCAGGATGATCGGCGCAGCGATGCCGATGCTGGCGTAAGTCGGCAGCAGCCCGACACAGAACGTCGCCACGCCCATGAGGATGATGGTGGCGAGGAACGTGTATTTGCGTCCGATCATGTCGCCGAGGCGGCCGAATACCAATGCACCGAAGGGCCGCACGATGAAGCCGGCGGCGAACGCCATCAGGGCAAATATGAACGCAGTGGTGTCGTTGACCCCGGCGAAGAATTGTTTGCTGATCACCGCCGCGAGGGCGCCGTAGAGGAAGAAGTCGTACCACTCGAACACTGTCCCGAGTGACGAAGCGAAAATGACTTTGCGGGTATCACGCCCGGCGTCGGTGCTGCGCGTGATTTCCAGAGGCTGAACATGTTCTGACATATCGGTATCCCTCACAGTGATTGTTTTTGTTGTTCCACTGCCGGCGCCGTCCTTGTGGGTGGTGCCGCTACTGCGATGCATCGGATGCAACCTTTCTTTGTAAGAGCCCGCAGCAAGCCGGCTCCTACAGTAGATCGTTGTCGCTCACTATTTTGTGCCCACCACATAACTTGTAGGAGCCGGCTTGCCGGCGATGGCGGTGTGTCAGGCGCCATTAATGTTGGCTGGTCGGCCGCTATCGCCAGCAAGCTGGCTCCTACGATATTGGGTTTGGAGGTCAGGCATTGGTCGCCAGTTCCATGGGTGGGGTGATGCTCCTTGTGGCGGGGTTGAGGATGAGTTGGGCGGCTTTCTCGGCGATCATCAGCGTCGGCGAACAGGTGTTGCCCGAGGTGATGCGCGGCATGATCGAGGCGTCGGCGATGCGCAGGCCGGGGATGCCGTGGACGTTGAGTTGGGCGTCGACCACCGCGTCCGCATCGTTGCCCATGCGGCAGGTGCCGACCGGGTGAAAGATCGTCGTACCGATGCGGGCGGCGGCTTCGTGCAGTTGCTCTTCGCTCTGCAAACTGTCCCCGGGCAGGTATTCCAGCGGTTTGAACGCTTTTAACGCAGGCGCGGAAACGATGCGCCGAGTCAGGCGGATCGCATCGGCGGCGACGCGCAGGTCTTCCGGGTGGCTCAGGTAATTGGGTTGAATCAGCGGCGCTTCCTGGGGATTGCCCGAGCGGATGTCGATGCGCCCACGGCTTTGCGGACGCAGGTCGCAGACCGACGCGGTGAAGGCGGGGAAGGCGTGCAACGGCTCGCCGAAACGCTCCAGCGACAGTGGCTGCACGTGGTACTCAAGGTTGGCGGAGGTCTGCTCCGGCCCCGAACGGGCAAACGCGCCAAGCTGACTCGGCGCCATCGACAACGGGCCGCTGCGGTCATACAGATACCGCAAGCCCATGCCCATCTTGCCCCACACACTGCCGGCGATCTGGTTCAGGGTGCGCGCGTTTTCCAGTTGGTAGATCAACCGCAATTGCAGGTGATCCTGCAGATTGCCACCCACGCCCGGCAGCTCGTGAGCCACGCCGATCCCGAGCTTTTCCAGCAGCGGACGAGGGCCGATGCCGGAGCGTTGCAGGATAGTCGGGGAGCCAACGGCACCTGCGCAGAGCACGATTTCCTTGCGGGCCTTGAAGGTTTTTGCCTGACCTTGCCAGCGGGTGATGACCGCCGATGCGCGGCCGTTTTCCAGCAGCACGCGATCCACTTCAACGTCAGTCAGCACCGTGAGGTTGGGCCGATGACGAACCGGTTTGAGGAAGGCCTTCGCCGCGTTCCAGCGAATCCCGCCTTTCTGATTGACCTGGAAGTAGCCGCAGCCTTCGTTGTCGCCCTGGTTGAAGTCATCGATGCTGGCGATGCCGCTTTGCTCGGCGGCGCTGCGGAACGCATCGAGAATCGGCCATGACAGCCGTTGCCGTTCGATGCGCCATTCCCCGGCGGCACCGTGAAACTCCGAGTCGCCGGCAAAGTGGTTTTCGCTTTTCTTGAACAGGGGGAGGATGTCGTCCCAGCGCCAGCCGGGATTGCCGTCGGCCGCCCAGCCGTCGTAGTCGCCGGCCTGGCCGCGCATGTAGATCATGCCGTTGATCGAGGAGCAGCCACCCAGCACTTTGCCGCGCGGGTAACTCAGGGCGCGCCCTTGCAGGCCTGGTTGGGCTTCGGTCTTGAAGCACCAGTCGGTGCGCGGGTTGCCGATGCAGAACAGGTAACCCACGGGAATGTGAATCCATGCGTAGTTGTCGCGGCCGCCGGCTTCGAGCAGCAGCACCCGGTGTTGCGGGTCGGCCGACAAGCGATTGGCCAGCAAACAACCCGCCGGCCCGGCCCCGACCACGATGTAGTCGAATTCATCAAGGGAAGTCTGCATCCCTGACCTCATATTGTTGTTCTTGTTGTCGGTCATCCTAGTTGTTAGCTTTCGTTAAAAGAATGTTAGTTTTTGCGCAGCCGCTGTGCGTTTTTAAACAGGCCTTGCCCTAAGGATGGTTCATGTTCGACTGGAACGACCTGCGGTTTTTTCTCGAGTTGCAGCGCAGCGGGCGATTGCTCACCGCTGCCCGCCGCCTGAACACCACCCACGCTACGGTGGCCCGGCACATCGAGGCCATCGAAAAAAGCCTCGGCACGGCGCTGTTCGTTCAGCATGCCCAGGGCTACGAGCTGACTCCGGCCGGCGAAGCGCTGCTCAAGCACGCCGAGGCGATGGAAAACGTGGCGTTGCTGGCGCAGGAAGAAATCACTCAGTCGACGGCGCCGCTGGGCAAGATTCGCGTCGGCGTGACCGAAGGGCTGGGCATCATGTTTCTCGCCAGTCGCATGAACGGGCTGTTCGAACGTTATCCGGGGCTGGAAGTGGAACTGGTGGCGGTGCCGCGATTTGTCAGCATCCTCAACCGCGAAGCCGAGATCAGCATCCATCTGGAGCGTCCCGCCGCGGACATGCTGGTCACGCGTAAACTCACTGACTATCGACTGGCGCTCTACGCCAGCCAGGCCTACCTCGACCGGGCGCCACCGTTGCGCAGCCGCGAAGATCTTGGGCGCCATGCCTGGATCGGTTATGTCGACGACTTGCTGTTCAGCCAGGAACTGATGTTCCTCAACAGCTTCTGCCGCAACCCGCAGGTGGTGTTCCACAGCACCAGCGTGATCGCCCAGCAAGAGGCGGCGCGCTCGGGGCTGGGGATCGCGGTGCTGCCGTGCTACATGGCCAGCGCCGATCCGCAGCTGGTGCCGCTGTTGCCGGATGAAAGCATCCAGCGCAGCTACTGGATCAGCACCCGTCGCGAGCTGCACAAATCGGTGCGACTGCGGGTGTTGTGGGATTACGTGGTGGAGTTGTGTGAGCGCGAGCAAGACCTGCTGCTAAACCCCGACCCCCTGTAGGAGCGAGCTTGCTCGCGATGGACGCCAGAGCGCCGCGATAAATCAGGCATCCCGCGTCATCGTTGACGTCCATCGCGAGCAGGCTCGCTCCCACAGGGGACCGTGGTTCAGGCGAGGATTTCGAAGGCTGTGCTGGCGAGGCGTTCACCGTTCACCAGAACATGCACCGCATGCCGGCCGGCGTAGTGTTTGCGGGTGGTGAGTTCCTTGATGTGCTGGCCACGGGCAACGAACTCCGTCGCTTTGCCCGGTAACGTCAGGGCCTTGAGCTTGAACACCTTCGCCGAGGCGCTGCCGTTGGCTTTGACGTAGTCGATGGCGTAATCGATCACCAGCCGCTGACTCGCCTCGACCGTGGATTTGACGCTAAAGGACAAGGTGATTTTCTCCCCCAGCGCAATCACCGCCGGCTCAACTTTCACCTCGATGATCTCGACCTCGGGCTTGCCGCCTGCGCCGATAATCGCCAATGCACGCTGATTGCCCTGCTTGATCAGACTGCGCAATGCATGTTTGGCGATCCACGCGGTGTGTTTGTTGTCCAGCGACCAGCCTTCGATCAGGTCCAGCACCCACTCGGGGTGGTCCTTGGTGATGTCGTTGAGGTGGTTGGCCACCGACTTGCGCACATAGAGACTTTCGTCGGCCTTCAGATTGTCGAGGATCGCAGCGGCGAGTGTCGGGTCCGCCTGGATCTGCTCCAGGCGAAAAGACCACGGCAAACGGGGACGACAGCCTTCGCTGGCGAGACGACGAACGTGTTCGTTTTCATCCAGCGACCAATCGTGCATCACCGCCAACACGCGCTCGAGGTCGTTGCGCAGGAAGTAGCGGATCGCGAATTCAGCGGAGCCGAAGGTGGTGAAGTATTTGAGCGCGTCCATGGAGCGTTCGAACGCATGGGCGCCGTAAGTGGCAACGTAGTGCGGCAGCGAGATGCTGACGAAACCGCTGTTGAGGCGCGGGGCGAGGGCGCGCAGCACGTCGAGCGAGGCTTCATAACTCAGCGGCAGCACCGCGTGCAGGCACTCGCTGACCCGGGCCATGCGCTGCATGATCGACAGCTCGGCCAACCCGTCGTTGGCCATTTTCAGGAAAGCCTTGGCGTTGAACCCGGGATAGACCGCGGTCATCTCGGTGGCGATGTGGTTGAGGCGCTCGGTGTTGAAGATTTCCTTCAGGGCGGGGGCTGCTTGGTCGGCCATGGTGGGTTCCTTGAAAATCATTGTTTGCTTGGGGGACCGCGTCATCGTTCATCGCGAGCAGGCTCGCTCCTACAGGGGAATGCATTTCAACTGTAGGAGCGAGCCTGCTCGCGATGAGGCCCGAATATTCACCTCAACTCTTGCGGGATTCTTCTTCTAACTGATCCGACTCAAACAGCTTCGCCAGTTCCGCCCGAGCTTCCTGCGCGGTCTGCAGCACTTTCGCCGCATCGTCATACACCGCGTGCTGCGCTTCCAGCACCTGTTCGTCATGGTGTTTGAAGCGCTTGATCCGCGCATCCGCCTGCGCCTGGGTCAGGCCCAATCCCACCAGGGTGCGGCGGCTCATTTCCAGGCTCGAATAATAGGTTTCCCGAATCGCCTCGGCGCCCAGGTCCACCAAGCGGTGTACATGCTGGCGGTTGCGGGCGCGGGCGATGATCTTGATGTGCGGGTACAACCGGTGCACCACCTCGGCGGTCTTGATGTTGGTGTCCGGGTCATCGGTGGCGATGATGAAATACTCCGCCTGCTCGACCTTGGCTGCGCTGAGGATTTCCGGGCGCATCGGGTCGCCGTAGAACACCGGCACACCGCCGAAACTGCGGGACAGCTCGATGGTTTCCACCGAGGTGTCGAGGGCCACGAATTTGATGTTCTGCGCGCGCAGGATCCGGGCGACGATCTGCCCCATCCGGCCCATGCCGGCGATGACCACGCGTGGCTCGTCGGTGTCGATCTCGCGGAATTTCTCCGGCACCACCACCGGTTGCACTTTCGGGCTGACCAGCCGCGCGCAGATCAGCAGCAACAGCGGCGTCACGGCCATCGACAGGGTAATCGTCAGCACCAGCAGGTCGTACAGGCGCGGTTCGAACAGCCCCTGATCGCGACCGATCTTGAACACCACGAACGCAAACTCACCCCCCGCCGCCAACACGATGCCGAGGCGGATCGCACTGACCTTGCCCAAGCCACCGGCCAGTCGGCCCACCACAAACAACAACGGCAACTTGATGGCGATCAGCAGCAGGGTCAGCCCCAGTACGGTGATGGGCGCGCTGAGCAGCAAGCTCAAATTGGCGCCCATGCCGACGCTGATGAAAAACAGCCCCAGCAGCAGGCCCTTGAACGGTTCGATCTGCGCTTCCAGTTCGTGGCGATATTCGGAGTCCGCCAGCAGCAGACCGGCAAGGAATGCGCCCAGTGCCATGGACACGCCGACCAGGTCCATCAGCCACGCCGTGCCGATCACCACCAGCAAGGCGGTGGCGGTGGAAACCTCCGGCAAGCCGGTCTTGGCCACCACGCGGAACACCGGTCGCAGCAGATAGCGCCCGCCGATCACCACCACGGCGATGCTGCCCAACACTCGCAAGCCATGATTCAAATCTTCAGATGCGGTGGTGGTGTGATCGCCGCCCGCGAGCAGCGGCACCATGGCGATCAGCGGGATCGCGGCGATGTCCTGGAACAGCAGAATGGCAAACGCCAGCCGCCCATGGGGGCTGGTCAGCTCCTTGCGCTCGGCCAGGCTTTGCAGGCCGAAGGCGGTGGACGACAAGGCCAGGCCAAGGCCGAGAACAATGGCGCTGTTCAATGGCTGGCCGAACAGGAACAGCGCCACCACGCCGATTACCGTACCGGTCAGCAACACCTGCGCCAGGCCCACGCCAAACACCGATTTGCGCATCACCCACAAACGCCGGGGCGACAGTTCAAGACCGATGATGAACAGCAGCAACACCACGCCGAGTTCGGAAATGTGGCTGACGCTTTGCGGGTTGCGGATCAAGCCCAGCACTGAGGGCCCGATGATCACGCCGGCAAACAGATAACCGAGCACCGCGCCCAGTTGCAGGCGCTTGGCCAAGGGAACGGTGAGCACCGCCGCGAGCAGAAACACGACAGCGGCTTGCAACAGGTTGCCTTCATGGGGCATGGCGAAACTCCAGAACTCGGTGCGGCGGGGGGCACAAGGATAAAGGGTGAGGCTTGATGCGTCAGCCTGAACATGAATTGTGTCGACTGAACTGGCGCCATCGCGAGCAGGCTCGCTCCCACAGGGTTTTTGCGTCGATCACAAAACCCCTGTGGGAGCGAGCCTGCTCGCGATGGCGGCCTGATAGACAACAAAGATCTGGTTACATTCTGCATCAATTGGTTACATCCATAGGATAAGCTGATCAATCAGACCGTAATTCCGAGTGCGCACCATGGCCATCAACTTCGACCTCAACGACCTGCAAGCCTTCCGCGCCGTGGTCGAGCAGGGCAGTTTCCGCAAGGCCGCCGACACCGTGCGCATCTCCCAACCGGCCCTGAGCCGGCGCATCGAAAAACTCGAAGACGCCCTCGGCGTGCGGTTGTTCGAGCGCACCACGCGCAAGGTCAGCCTGACCCAGGCCGGTCGCGGTTTCATGCCCAGCGTCGAGCGCCTGCTCGATGATCTCGACGTGGCGCTGCTCGGCATCAGCGAAGTCGCCTCGACCCGGCTCGGTCATGTCACGGTCGCGTGCGTGCCCTCGGCGGCCTATTACTTCATGCCGCGTGTGATCGCCCACTACCATCGGCAATTTCCGCGGATCAAGGTCAAAGTGCTCGACTCCAGTGCCCACGACGTCCTCAGCGCCGTGGTCAACGGCGAAGCGGATTTCGGCCTGAGTTTCATGGGCACCCTGGAGGCGGAAGTCGATTTCGAGCCGCTGGTGCAGGAAGGTTATGTGGTGGCGTGTCGGCGCGATCATCCGTTGGCCGGGCGCAGCAGTGTGACCTGGGACGAGTTCTATCAGCAGGATTACATCTCGCTGGACAAGACGTCGGGTAACCGTTTTCTGCTGGATCAGGCCCTGACCGGCATCGTGCCGCAGCGCCAGAGCATCTGCGAAACCCGGCATGTGACGACGATGATCGGGCTGGTGGAAGCGGGGCTGGGTGTGGCGGCGGTGCCGCTGATGGCGATGCCGGCGGCGGATCACCCGATTCTGACGCGGTTGCCGCTGACCGATCCGCAGGTGATGCGCAGCGTCGGCTTGATCAAGCGCCGGGGTCGAACGTTGACCCCGGCAGCGTTGGAGCTGGAACGGCTGGTGGTGGAAATGAAAGTCCAGGTCAGCGACTGACTGAATCCAGCCCGGTGGCTTTCACATCCGTTTGAGCCGCCGGGGAGGCCAGGTAGTCAAGCAGCGCCCTGGCCTGTGCCGGGTGTTGCGCACCCACCGGAATGCCCGCGGCAAAACGCGTCACCGACTGCACCGACTCGGGAATCTTCGCGACAAAACTCACCCCCGGCACGGGCAGCAATTCGCTGACCTGCTGGAAACCCAGTTGATAATCGCCGGTGGCGACCACCGACCCCACCGGGATTTTCGGGATCATCTTCGACTTCGGTTTCAGCTGGTCTTCGATGCCCAGGCGCTTGAACAGCTGATCCTCGATGTAAACGCCGCTCGCGCTGTCGGAGTAGGCCACCGATTTCGCGTCGAGCAAGGTCTTTTTCAAGCCATCGACAGAACTGATGTCCGGCTTTGGCGCGCCTTCGCGCACCACCAGGCCGATCCGCGAATCCGCCAGTTCCACCCGTGAAGCCGGGTCGACTTTGCCTTGCTTGATCAGGTCGTCGAGGGCGTAGCCGACCATGATCACCACGTCGGCCTTTTCACCACGGGCCAGGCGATTGGGGATCGCTTCCGGCGCCTTGCCCATCGACGGGCCAAGGGCTGTATCGAGTGTGTTGCCGGTGGATGCGGCGAATTTCGGACCGAGGACTTTATAGGCCGCGGTGAAGCCGCCGGAGGTCATCACCCGGATCTCTTCCGCCTGGGCAACAGTGCTCAGGCCAAGGCTGGCCGCCAAGGCGAGGGCGGCAAAACTGAATAGCTTGTTCATGGTCATGCTCTCGAAAAGGGAAGGCTCAGGACATCGCCGGTTGCAGGCGACCGGTCGAACGGCGATACAGATACAAGGTCGCGCACAAGGCGCAGAGCGCCGCAAAACTCATCCAGTAACCCGGTGCCGCCTTGTCGCCGGTGTACTGGATCAGGAAGGTCGACATCGCCGGGGTGAAACCGCCGAACACTGCAGTCGCCAGGCTGTACGCCAGGGAGAAACCGGCCACGCGCACTTCGACCGGCATGATTTCCGTGAGCGCGGCAATCATTGCGCCGTTGTACAAGCCATAAATGAACGACAACCACAGCAGCACCAGCAGCATGTTGACGAAGCTCGGTGCATTCACCAGATAGGTCAGCGCCGGGTACGCGGTGGCCAGGGTCAGCAGCGCCATCGCGATCAGCACCGGACGCCGACCGATGCGGTCAGACAGCGCACCGCCAATCGGCAACCAGAAGAAGTTCGAAACCCCCACCAGCAAGGTCACCAGCAACGCATCGGACGTGCTCAGGTGCAGCACGGTTTTACCGAAGGTCGGCGCGTACACGGTGATCAGGTAGAACGCGGTGGTGGTCAGCGCGACCATCATCATCCCGGCGAACACGATCACCCAGTTCTGCGCCAGCGTGCGGAACACATCGCCCATGCTCGGCCGGTGTTTGCGCGCGGCGAACTCTTCGGTCTCCTCAAGATTGCGGCGCAAGAAGAAAATGAACGGCACGATCATGCAGCCGACGAAGAACGGAATCCGCCAGCCCCAGTCGGCAATCATCGCCGGTGCCATCCACTGGTTCAGCCCGTAACCCAAAGCCGCCGCGACAATGATCGCCACTTGCTGGCTGGCCGACTGCCAACTGGTGAAGAAACCCTTGTTGCCGGGCGTGGCGATTTCCGCGAGGTACACCGAAACGCCGCCCATTTCCGCACCGGCCGAAAAGCCTTGCAGCAAACGACCGATCAGCACGATGGCCGGGGCGAACAACCCGATGGATTCGTAACCGGGCACCAGCACAATCAGAATCGTGCCGCTGGCCATGATCGACAGCGTGACGATCAGCCCTTTGCGCCGGCCGACATCATCAATGTAGGCACCCAGCACCACAGCGCCCAGCGGCCGCATCAGGAAGCCCGCGCCGAACACCGCGAAGGTCATCATCAGCGAGGCGAATTCGCTGCTGGCCGGGAAGAACACGGCAGCGATCTGCGTGGCGTAGAAGCCGAAAAGGAAGAAGTCGAACTGTTCGAGAAAGTTGCCCGAGGTAACCCGGAAAATCGCACTGGCGCGGGAACGCCCGGAAGGGATTGATGCTGTCATTGACCTGTACTCCACCGCTTTTATGACGTGCACCGCCTGGACGCGGCGCACGGTTCTTATTGGGGCGAATGGTGGAGGAGGGGGATCGATATGTTAATTGCATAGTTGGCATGCATTGATGCGTGAAGCGGATCAATGCAGCGGCGGGTTATCGGGATTCAAGAAGGCGCGGCGTCATTCGACCCGGCTGTGGCTTACCGTCTGCTCACCCAGGCGATACTGATTGTTCCCGCTTCGCTTGGCCGCATACATCGCCAGGTCGGCAATGTGGATGAGTCGGTCCATGCTAGGTGCATGGTCCGGGAACACGGCGACGCCGAGGCTGGTGCCGATGTGGCGCTGATCGTTGCCGATGGTCACGGGGGGCGAGAGTTCGACGAAGATTTTCTGGCAGATGATGCGGGCTTCGTCTTGCAGGCTGCCACCTTGCGTCAGGCCCTGGAGGATGACCACGAATTCGTCGCCACCGATGCGCGCGACGGTATCGGTCGAACGCAGGATGCGCTTCAGGCGTGTGGCGGTGGTGACGAGTACGCGATCGCCGGCGGCATGGCCATAACGGTCGTTGATCGCCTTGAAGCCGTTGAGGTCGACGAACACCAGCGCCACGCGCGTGGCAGTGAGGCGCGCCTGTTCCAGGGCTTCGGACAGGCGTTCTTCGAGCACCAGGCGGTTGGGCAGGCCGGTCAACGGGTCGAAGTGCGCCAAGTGTTGCAGGTAACTGGCGGACGCCTTTTCCTCGGTGATGTCGCGCACCACGCCCATCATCTTGATCGTTTCATCGTGGTCGTTTTTCACCACATTGCCGGTCTCGCGCAACCAGCGAATGGTGCCGTCGGACCAGATGACCCGGTATTCCTCGTCATGGTTCTCGCCGGTTTCCAGACACCGCAACTCACCGGCCCGCACCCTGACCCGGTCGTCCGGGTGCACGCAGGCGCAAAACAAGGCGTAGGAGGGCGTCACTTCGCCGATCTTGAACCCGAACATGCCGTAGATCGCGTCAGACCAGTAGAGCCGATCGGTGTCGACATCCCAGTCCCAGGTGCCGATGCGAGCGAAATACTGGCTGCGTTTGAAGCGGTCGGCATCGCCGTCCTGGTGAATGTTTTGCCGTTCGGACAGCTGGGTGACGAGCAGGCGATAGTGGTCGAGCTGTTTTCGCAGCGAACGCTCGCGAAGGATCAGCGCGATGATCAAGATAAGCAGCAACGCGCCGATGGCTGCGCTGGTCCAGACATAAATCATTCAGAGGTTGCCGTCATGGCGTTTTGATTCCTCAAGTGCATGTTGCTTATGGTAGTTCACGACGAATGACGGAAACAGTTCGTTTGGGTTGCCAATCGCGCACGTTTCTGGGAAAACGGCGCCCGTTACGCCCAATTGGGCGAAGTGAACAATAGAGTGAACAAGATGAATGATGAACTGCAGGTAATCGATCTTGAAGTAGGCGACGGCAAAACCGCTGTCAAAGGTGCGCTGATTACCACCCAATACCGTGGCTGGCTGGAAGACGGCAGCGAGTTCGATTCTTCCTACAGCCGGGGTAAACCTTTCCAGTGCGTGATTGGCACCGGACGTGTGATCAAGGGCTGGGATCAGGGGATCATGGGGATGCAGGTCGGCGGCAAGCGCAAGCTGCTGGTGCCGGCGCATCTGGGGTATGGCGAGCGCACCATGGGCGCGATTCCGCCGAATTCGAATTTGGTGTTCGAGATTGAGTTGCTGGAGGTTTTGACCCGGGATGATTGATTTGTTGTGTCAGAGGAAAGTGTGTTGTTTGTCATGACGCCATCGCCGGCAAGCCGGCTCCTACAAGGGATTGCGTAATACCTGTAGGAGCCGGCTTGCTGGCGATGAACGATGACGCGGTCAACCTGGCATGACTAATCCTGGAAAGTCTCCCGATAGGCATACAACCCCGGTTCCCCGCCGGTCATCACAAACAGCACATTGTCCCCGGATCGGAAGCGGCCTTGCCTGATGTCCGCCACCAACCCGGCAAACGCCTTGCCGGAGTAGACCGGGTCGATCAAGAGACCTTCCGCGCGGGCCATCAGCCGAACAGCGTCCTGCATGGCTTCCGTCGGCAAACCGTAACCCTCGCCCAACTGACTGCCGTCGATGACTATCTCTACTGGCCGCACGACGGCGTCGCTGCCCAGTAAAGCCAGCGTGTCCCGGGTCAATTTCAGGGTACGAGTCGCAGACGAATCCCGATCCGACAACACCGAGTAAGACTTGACGATCGCCGTGCCGCGGTCCAGCAATGCAAAGCCACTCGCCAATCCGGCGTGGGTGCCGGCGCTGCCGTTGGGCACCACGACTTGATCGAAGATCAGGCCGAGGGCGATTTCCTGCTGCGCGATTTCGCCGGCGCAGCGTGCATAACCGAGGCTGCCGAGGGGCGTTGAGCCGCCCATGGGAATTACCAGCGCCTTGCGCCCTGCATCACGAAGTTGCACGGCGCGAGCCTCGGCCCGGGCGAGCGAGTCGGTGCCTCGGGGCAGCACCTGCAGTTCCGCGCCAAACAATTGGTCGAGCAACACGTTGCCGTTGAACTCGTAATCCACCTCGTCCTTGGGCACCGAGCGGGTCAGGATCAGTTCGCAGGCGATGCCCAGGCGTGCGCAGACCGCAGCGGTCAGGCGCGCATGATTGGACTGGAGGCCGCCCACGGTAATGACCGTATCGACGCCAGCCTGCTGCGCCGCGCCGATATGGAATTCGAGCTTGCGCAGCTTGTTGCCGCCACCGCCCAGCAGCATGTGATCGTCGCGCTTGAGAAACAGGCCGATGCCCCGGGTGTCCAGGTGCAACAGCTTTTCCAGGCGTTCGGCCCGTTGAATCGGTGTAGGACCTTGCAGCAGGTCTGCTCGCGCAAAAGCACTCAGTGACGTGTCCAGTCTGGTTTGCATCGTTGGCGTCTCGCTGACTTGTATGCGGTGGACTCTAGGGAGAAAGCCTCCCGTGATAAACGCACCGCCGGTCATTACAGCTATAACGTGGTGTAACGAATGGCTCATGAGAACAGCGGGATTCGCCCATTCAGGGAAGGGCGGTAGTGCCAGGTCAATCGGTCCAGGGCGGGTTTCAGCGTCAAGATCTGCGTCAGCGTGGCGCCGGCGATGTTTATGGCCAGCATCTGTCCCGGACATTGGTGGCGTCCCGCGCCGAAGGTGAAACTGCGCCGCTGCGGGCGTTCGAGCATGAATGCATCCGGCTGGTCGTTGAGCTGCGGATCGCGATTGGCCGACGCCAGCAGCACCAGAATAACATCGCCGGGCTTGAGGCCTGCGCCCTCGATTTCACAGGGGGCGGCCACGAAACGACGGGTGTTCTGAACCGACGGGTCGAAGCGCTGGACCTCGGCCAACAGGTCATCCATGTTCAGCGAACCGTCCAGCCATTGCGGGTTTCGGATCAACGTCACCAGTGCGTTGCCAATCAGTCCCGCGGTGGCTTCGTACGTCTGGGAAAACAGCCCTATGAGATTGGCGATCAACGCATCGTTTGCGCCCGATGTTTTCGCAAATCGTTGACGAATGCCGGCGAGCAGGGCGCTTTGGTTGTCCGGATCATCCAGCAACTCAATGAAATAGCCGCTCAGTTGTTCCGCTGCGGCATGGGCGGCCGCCAGTTGCGTCTGAATGCTGAGGGGCGACAGGCATGCGACGAAATCCGCGGTCAGCTCGCTGATCACCCGACCCTGGGCTGGCGTGAATCCCAGCAACGCCGCGACCACACCCACCGGCCCACGGAACATCGCCTTGTGCAGCCCGTCCGGGTCCGGAGTTAGCAAGCGGGCGCTGACCAACGCGCTGACCTCATCCGTGTCGATCATCGCCAGCCCCGGTTGAATGGCCGACCGCGGGCAACGCTGGCGTTCGCCTTCGTTCATTCGCATCAACTGGCTGAACACGTTGCCGGCCACGCCGCTGGCAATCGCCTTGGGCACCGGCTCCTGGGCCGGGCGAACGTGACAGTCGGCATGTGCCAATACCGCCGCCACGGCGCTGGCGGTGCTGGCGACCCACAATTTGAGTTCTGAGTGAAAAACCAGTCCACCTTGTGTGCGCAATTGCGCGTAATAGGGATAAGGATCGGCGTGAGTCGCAGCGATGATCGGGTCCATGGGTCGCAGCCTTGTTCGTGACGGGAGAAGTGTTGCTACTATCTCCAGTCCGAAAGGCCCTTGATTCGTCCGGGAGCGAAATATGAACGCAGAGCAGCACGACATCGGCGTATCCCACGTGGCGGCAGCGATCGCGGAGCCGGCCCGGACCCGAATCCTCTGTTCGTTGATGGACGGCCATGCCCGGACCAGCACCGAGCTGGCGGCGGTGGCCGAGGTCAGCGCTTCCACCGCCAGCGCGCACCTGGCCAAACTCAAGGACCTGGCGCTGGTGCGCCTGCACGTTCAGGGCCGCCATCGCTACTACAGCCTGGCGGACAAGCGCGTGGCCCAGGCGCTGGAAGCCTTGATGGTAATCGGCCAGAACCGCGCGCCGGCCTTCAACCCGAAGACCCCGGACCGCCTGCAATTCGCCCGCACCTGCTACGACCACATGGCCGGGACGCTGGCGGTGCTGCTGCATGACCGTCTGCTGGAAAAAGGCTGGCTGGTGGAAACCGACGAGCAGGCGTATCGGCTGAGCGACAGTGGCGAAGCGCTGTTTGAAGGGCTCGGCATCGAGGTCAAAGACCTGAACACACTGCGCCGCCGGTTCGCCTGCCCGTGCCTGGACTGGAGCATGCGCCGGCCACACCTGGGCGGTTCGTTGGGCGCGGCGTTGCTGCAAACAGCGATCAAACGCAAATGGGTGACTCAGGATCTGGACAGTCGGGCGTTGGCGTTGACGGCGTTGGGACGCAAGGAAATTGGCGTCCGGTTTGACCTGAAGCTGCCTTCAGCTGAAACCCCGGCGCTGCGGGAGCAACGTAAACCTCTGCCGGCTCACGAGGTGATCTGACCCGACCAAGGGTCGATTGATGGCTTGTGCCAAGGGAGGTGACTCTATACTGTATATCCACACAGTATAAGGTTCGCCCCATGGAACTCATCGACAAGCTCAGCATTCTCGCCGACGCCGCCAAGTACGACGCGTCCTGCGCCAGCAGTGGCGCACCGAAGCGCAGCTCCGAAGGCAAGAGCGGTTTGGGTTCTACCGATGGCATGGGCATTTGCCACAGCTACACGCCGGACGGGCGTTGCGTGTCGTTGCTCAAGGTCCTGTTGACCAACTTCTGTCTCTACGACTGCCAGTACTGCGTCAACCGCCGTTCCAGTGACGTACCGCGCGCCCGCTTCACGCCGGAAGAAGTGGTGACGCTGACCCTGGATTTCTACCGGCGCAACTGTGTCAGCGGGCTGTTCCTCAGTTCCGGGATCATCCGCTCGGCGGACTACACCATGGAACAGTTGATCCGCGTCGCGAAACTGCTGCGCGAAGACCATGAGTTTCGCGGCTACATCCACCTCAAGACCATCCCCGAGGCCGATCCGGCGCTGATCGAGGAGGCGGGGCGCTATGCCGACCGCCTGAGCGTGAATATCGAATTGCCCACCGACGCCAGCCTGCAAACCCTGGCCCCCGAGAAGCAGCTCGGCTCGATCAAGCAGGCGATGCAGACCATCTACACCGGCGAACAAACCGTCCTAAACGAGCCGCGAGCGCCGAAATTCGCCCCGGCCGGACAGAGCACGCAGATGATCGTCGGCGCCGATGACACCGACGACAGCACCATTCTGCACAGTGCCCAGGCGCTGTATGGCAACTTCCGCTTGCGGCGGGTCTATTACTCGGCGTTCAGCCCGATCCCCAACAGTCCGAAGAGTGTGCCGCTGGCGGCGCCACCGTTGATGCGTGAGCACCGCTTGTATCAGGCAGATTTTCTGCTGCGCAGTTACGGCTTCACGGCGGGTGAACTGTTCAAGGGGCCAGGGCACCTGGCGCTGGACATCGACCCCAAACTGGCCTGGGCGCTGGAGAATCGCGAAGTGTTCCCGCTGGATCTCAACCGCGCCGAGGCGTCGCTGATCGCCCGCATCCCCGGAATTGGCCTGCGCACCACCGAACGGCTGGTGGAACTGCGCCAGCAGCGGCGTATCCGCTATGAAGATCTGGCCCGCATGCGCTGTGTGCTGGCCAAGGCCAAACCGTTTTTCATCACCAGCGACTACCACCCGCAGCAGGCCGAGGTCACCAGTCATCTGCTGTATCAACAATTGCGCGACCGGCCGCAGCCACAGCAAATGGGGTTGTGGGGATGATCACGCTGGATTGCGATGACCTGTTCGACACCTGGCGCCAGCAGGCTCGCTGGCTGTTGAGCCATGAAGTGGACCCGAGCCGGGTGAGTTGGGCCAGTGAAGGGGTGGCTGATCTGTTTGCCAGCGATGAATCGCTGCCTGAAGCGCCGGGGCCGTTCATGGCGCGAATCCCGCGATCGTTGCTCGACACCCTCGAACGCGCGGCCCGTTATCGCGGCGATCAACGCTGGAGCCTGCTCTACGAAGTGCTGTGGCGCGTCAGCCACGGCGACCGCACCGCCATGATGGCGGGCGATCAGCTTGGCAGTGAATTACAGAGAAGAATCAAGCAGATACAACGTGAATCTCATCATTTACATGCATTCGTGCGATTTGTTGAACTGCCTGAAAACGACGGGCCGCATTACGTCGCCTGGCATGAACCGGCCCACGACATCCTGCACAGCGCCAGTGAACACTTCATCGGCCGGATGGGACGGCATCGCTGGCTGATCGCTACGCCACGGGACGGGGTTTACTACGACGGCGAACAGTTGATTCATCAGCGCCAATGCCCGGTGGAATGGCAGCAACTGGCGCAGAACGTCGATGATCCCCACGGCGACATGTGGTTGACCTATTACAGCCACATCTTCAACCCGGCGCGGCTGAACCCTAAAGTCATGCAAGGCCATTTGCCCGCACGATTCTGGAAAAACCTGCCCGAAGGCGCGCTGATTCCGGGATTGATCACCCAGGCCCGCACCGGCAAGCAGCAGGATGGCCAGGCCAGTGGCATTAAGGGCAGGGTGGGGAAACGCATCACCCTGGCAAACGGGGTTCCTGACACGGACTCCCGGGAAACACAAAACCTGTAGGAGCCAGCTTGCTGCGGGCGGCGTTCCGACGATGGTCGTTAACGATTACGCGTACCGACTGGTTCACCGCGGCGCACTGACGTCCATCGCCAGCAAGCTGGCTCCTACAGGGTTATGGCGTTTGGCTCATAAAAAAGCCCCCCATCGCCAAGGCGATGGAGGGCTTCGATGCCACGGAGGTCAGATCAAACCTTGACGATCCAGCCCGCTGGCGCTTCGATGTCGCCGGTTTGCACACCGGTCAGCTCTTTGTAGAGCTTCTGGGTGACCGGGCCGACTTCGGTTTCGCTGTGGAACACGTGCAGGTGATCGTTGTAGCTGATGCCGCCGATCGGAGTGATCACGGCAGCGGTACCGCAGGCGCCGGCTTCCTTGAAGTCGGACAGCTTGTCGATGAACACGTCACCTTCAACCACTTCCAGGCCCAGACGGGACTTCGCCAGTTCGATCAGCGACAGGCGGGTGATGCCTGGCAATACCGATGGCGAGTTCGGGGTCACGAACTTGTTGTCGTGGGTGATCCCGAAGAAGTTGGCCGAACCGACTTCCTCGATCTTGGTGTGGGTCATCGGGTCCAGGTAGATGCAGTCGGCGAAGTGCGCCTTCTTGGCCTGGGAACCTGGCATCAGGCTGGCGGCGTAGTTGCCACCGACCTTGGCTGCGCCGGTGCCTTGTGGGGCCGCACGGTCGTAGCTGGAGATCAGGAAGTTGTGCGGGGTCAGGCCGCCTTTGAAGTAAGCGCCGACCGGGATGCAGAAGATCGAGAAGATGAACTCGGGCGCGGTGCGCACGCCGATGTTGTCACCCACGCCGATCACGAACGGACGCAGGTACAGCGCGCCGCCGGTGCCGTAAGGCGGGATGAAGCGCTCGTTGGCGCGGACCACTTGCTTGCAGGCTTCGATGAACTGCTCGGTTTCCACGAACGGCATCAGCAGGCGTGCACAGCTGCGCTGCATGCGCAGGGCGTTCTGGTCCGGGCGGAACAGGTTGATCGAGCCGTCCTTGCAACGATAGGCCTTCATGCCTTCGAAGCATTGCTGGCCATAGTGAAGGGCCGTCGAGCCTTCGCTGATGTGCAGCACATTGTCTTCGGTCAGGGTGCCTTCGTCCCACTCGCCATTGCGATAGTGCGAGAGATAGCGCTTGTCTGTCTTGATGTAATCAAAACCCAGCTTGTCCCAATTGATGCTTTCGTTACCCATGACACCCTCTATCACTGAACAACCGTCGAAACGGTTCAAGGCTTCTGACGTTTTTTGGATGGGGACAACAATACTTCATTCCGGGCCTGTTTCGCAGCCTGGACTATCGGATGACCGGCAGATAAATCGTATTGTCCTCGAGAAATCGCGAGCAGGCTCGCTCCCACAGGGGAATGCATTCCAAATGTGGGAGCGAGCCTGCTCGCGATGGGCGCGCCGCCATTCAGAGGTGCAACGCATGCCCCAAGGCGCGCAACGCCGCTTCCTGCACCGCCTCGCCAAGCGTCGGATGGGCGTGGATGGTGCCTGCGATGTCTTCCAGGCGAGCGCCCATTTCCAGGCTCTGGCCAAACGCGGTCGACAATTCCGAAACACCTACGCCGACGGCCTGCCAGCCGACAATCACATGATTGTCCCGACGAGCGACCACCCGTACGAAGCCGCTTTTCGATTCCAGTGTCATCGCCCGGCCATTGGCCGCGAACGGGAAGCTCGACACGATGCAGTCCAGACCCGCCGCCTTGGCCTCGTCCGGGGTCTTGCCGACCACCACCAGTTCCGGGTCGGTGAAGCACACCGCCGCGATCGCCGTCGGGTTGAATTCGCGGGATTTACCGCTGATCAACTCGGCAACCATTTCACCCTGGGCCATGGCCCGGTGCGCGAGCATCGGTTCGCCGCTCAGGTCGCCGATGGCGTAGACGTTGCGCATGCTGGTCTGGCAACGGTTGTCGATCTTGATCGCCGAGCCGTTCATGTCCAGATTCAGCGCTTCGAGGTTCCAGCCCTGGGTGTTCGGTTTGCGACCGACCGCCACCAGCACCTGGTCGGTTTCCAGGCTGAGAGTGTCACCGTCCGGATCGCTAACCTGCAAGGTATTGTTATTTGAATCAAAGGCTTGAACGCTATGTTTCAAGTAAAGCTTCACGCCGAGTTTTTTCAATTCATCGTGAACAGGCTGGGTCAGTTCAGCGTCGTAGGCCGGCAGGATACGATCCTGCGCCTCAACCACGCTGACGTCTGCGCCGAGTTTGCGATAAGCGATCCCCAGCTCCAGACCGATGTAACCGCCACCGACCACGATCAGCCGTTTGGGTACCGACTTGGGTGCCAGGGCTTCGGTGGAGGAGATGATCGGCCCGCCAATCGGCAGCATCGGCAGGTTCACGCTTTTCGAACCGGTGGCGAGCACCAGGTGTTCGCACTGAATGCGCGTGTCGCCGACTTCTACGGTTTTACCATCGATAACTTTCGCAAAGCCTTGAATAACCTGAATTTTATTCTTTTTAAGCAATGCCGAAACGCCTGTGGTCAGGCGATCGACGATGCCATCCTTCCATTCAACACTTTTGCTGATGTCGAGGGTCGGCGCGGACACGCTGATGCCCAAGGCCGAGTGCTGGCTATGGTGTTGCGTCTGGTGAAATTGCTCGGCCACGTGAATCAGTGCCTTCGACGGGATGCAGCCGATGTTCAGGCAGGTACCGCCCAAGGATTCACCTTCCACCACAATGGTCGAGATGCCCAGTTGGCCGGCGCGAATCGCCGTCACATAACCGCCAGGGCCGCCGCCGATGATCAGCAGCGTGGTGTTCAAAGTCTGCATTGCTTACTCCACAAACAGGGTGGCGGGTTGTTCGAGCAAGCCGCGCACGGCCTGGATGAATTGCGCCGCGTCCATGCCATCGACGACGCGGTGATCGAAGGAGCTGGAGAGGTTCATCATCTTGCGAATCACGATCTGGCCTTTGACCACCATCGGCCTTTCGACGATTTTGTTCACGCCGACGATCGCCACTTCCGGCAGGTTCAGCACTGGCGTGCTGACGATACCGCCCAACGCGCCGAGGCTGGTCAGGGTGATGCTGGAGCCGGACAATTCATCTCGGCTGGCCTTGCCGTTTCGCGCGGCACTGGCCAGGCGGGAGATTTCCTGGGCGCTGTCCCACAGGCTGCGGGCTTCGGCGTGACGCACCACTGGCACCATCAAACCGATGTCGGCCTGGGTGGCGATGCCCACATGCACCGCGCCTAGGCGGGTGATGACCTGGGCTTCGTCATCGTAACGGGCGTTGATCTGCGGGAAATCGCGCAGGGCGACGACCAGGGCGCGGACCAAAAAGGGCAGTAACGTCAGCTTGCCGCGGGTTGCCCCGTGTTTTTCGTTCAGGTGCGCGCGCAGTTCTTCCACGGCGGTGACGTCGATTTCTTCGACATAACTGAAGTGGGCGGCGCGCTGAGTGGCGTCCTGCATGCGCTGGGCGATCTTGCGGCGCATGCCGATCACCGGGATCTGCTCTTCGTCGTTACGCTGGGCGTAAGCGGCGGGGGCGGTCGATGCGTTCGACTGACCTTGCGCCAGATAGGCGTCGAGGTCTTCATGCAGCACGCGACCGGCCGGGCCAGTGCCACGCACCAATCGCAACTGGATGCCGAGATCGAGTGCATGCTTGCGCACGGCCGGGGAGGCCAGCGGGCGTTCATCGGCTTCACGAGCGACCATCGGGCCCTGACACACCGCAGCGCGCGGGGCCGGTGCCGGAACGGGTTTGCTTTCCACGGCGGCTTCGACTTTCGGCGCCGAAACCGGCGCTTCCTTCACGACAGCTGGCTGGGCCGACTCTTTAACGTTGCCCGCGCCTTCGACTTCAATGCTGATCAAGATGCTGCCAACCGCCATGACTTCACCGGGCACGCCGCCCAGCGAAATGACCTTGCCGTGCACGGGCGAAGGGATGTCGACCATCGCCTTGTCGGTCATCACATCGGCCAGCACCTGATCCTCGACGACCAGGTCGCCGACTTTCACATGCCACTGAGACAATTCAACTTCTGCGATGCCTTCACCAATGTCCGGCATTTTAATAACGTGCGTGCCCATTCAGACCTCCATGACCCGATGCAAAGCCGCGCCCACTCGGGACGGGCCAGGGAAATACGCCCACTCTTGCGCGTGCGGGTAGGGGGTGTCCCAACCGGTGACGCGTTCGATCGGCGCTTCCAGGTAGTGGAAGCAATGCTCTTGCACCAGGGCGGCCAGTTCGGCGCCAAAACCGCAGGTGCGGGTCGCTTCGTGAACGATGACGCAGCGGCCGGTTTTCTTCACTGACTTGACGATGGTTTCCAGGTCCAGCGGCCACAGGCTGCGCAGGTCGATGACTTCAGCGTCGATCCCGCTTTCTTCGGCGGCAACCTGCGACACATAGACGGTGGTGCCGTAAGTCAGGATGGTCACGTCCTTGCCCGGACGGGTGATGGCGGCGACGTCCAGCGGTACGGTGTAGTAACCGTCTGGAACCTGCGCGGCCGGGTGTTTCGACCATGGCGTCACCGGGCGTTCGTGGTGACCATCGAACGGGCCGTTGTACAGGCGTTTTGGCTCGAGGAAGATCACCGGGTCATCGTTTTCGATGGAGGCAATCAGCAAGCCCTTGGCGTCGTACGGGTTGGACGGCATCACCGTGCGCAAGCCGCAGACCTGGGTGAACATCGCTTCGATACTCTGGCTGTGGGTCTGGCCGCCATAGATGCCGCCGCCGCAAGGCATGCGCAGGGTCATCGGTGCGGTGAATTCGCCGGCCGAGCGATAACGCAGACGGGCGGCTTCGGAAATGATCTGGTCCGACGCCGGGTACACATAGTCGGCGAACTGGATTTCGGCCACCGGGCGCAGACCGTAGGCGCCCATGCCCACGGCGACGCCGACGATCCCGCTTTCGGAGATCGGCGCGTCGAACACGCGGGAGGTGCCGTACTTGTTCTGCAGGCCTTCGGTGCAACGGAACACGCCGCCGAAGTAACCGACGTCCTGGCCGAACACCACGACGTTGTCGTCACGTTCAAGCATCACATCCATGGCCGAGCGCAGGGCCTGGATCATGGTCATGGTGGTTGTGGTCATGGCGGTTTCCGGCTTGATATTGTTGTTGTGATCGTTCATGTCAGATCCCCAACTCTTGACGCTGGCGCTTCAAGTGCTCCGGCATCTCTTTATAAACGTCTTCGAACATGGTCGCGGCGCTCGGAATCTGGCCGCCGGCGAGGGTGCCGTATTGTTCGGCTTCTTTCTGCGCGGCGATCACTTCGGCTTCCAGTTCGGCGCTGACGGCGACGTGTTCCTCTTCGGACCACTGGCCGATTTTCACCAGGTGCTGCTTCAGGCGCGCAATCGGATCGCCCAACGGGAAATGGCTCCAGTCGTCGGCAGGACGGTATTTGGACGGATCATCGGAGGTCGAGTGCGGGCCAGCGCGGTAGGTGACCCATTCGATCATGGTCGGGCCGAGGTTGCGGCGGGCGCGTTCTGCAGCCCAGGCCGAAGCGGCGTAGACCGCATAGAAATCGTTGCCATCGACCCGCAGGGAGGCGATGCCGCAACCAACGCCACGGCCGGCGAACGTAGTGGCTTCACCCCCGGCAATGGCCTGGAAGGTGGAGATGGCCCATTGGTTGTTGACCACGTTGAGGATCACTGGCGCACGGTAGACGTGGGCAAAGGTGAGGGCGGTGTGGAAGTCTGATTCGGCCGTGGCGCCGTCGCCGATCCAGGCCGAGGCAATTTTGGTGTCGCCCTTGATCGCCGAGGCCATGCCCCAGCCGACTGCCTGGACGAATTGGGTGGCGAGGTTGCCGGAAATGGTGAAGAAACCGGCTTCCTTGACCGAGTACATGATCGGCAGCTGACGGCCCTTGAGCGGATCGCGCTCGTTGGACAGCAACTGGCAGATCAGGTCCACCAGCGGCACTTCGCGCGCCATCAGGATGCTTTGCTGGCGATAGGTCGGGAAGCACATGTCGTCGATGTTCAACGCCAGGGCCTGGGCGCTGCCGATGGCTTCTTCGCCAAGGCTTTGCATGTAGAACGACATTTTTTTCTGACGCTGGGCGACGACCATGCGGTTGTCGTAGATCCGCGTCTTGAGCATGGCGCGCATGCCCTTGCGCAGGATCTCCACCGGTACGCCTTCAGCCCACGGGCCCAGGGCATTGCCCTGATCGTCGAGCACGCGAATCAGGCCGCGGGCCAGATCGGCCGTGTCGGCGGGTTCAACGTCGATTGGAGGTTTGCGCACCGTGCCGGCATCGGTCAGATGCAGGTAGGAAAAGTCGGTTTTACAGCCGGGACGGCCCGAGGGTTCAGGGACGTGCAGGCGCAGCGGTTCGTACGCTTGGTTCATGGCTTCTACGCTCGATCTTGTGAATTTCTTGTAGTGAGCTGACCGTCATCCCACGTGTTATGGAAATCTTGTCCTACAAACATCATAGGCCCGGCGCAGGAGAATATTTCTCTCTGTTTCGTTGCGCTTGAGATCATTTGAGGATAAAAAATCTGCATAAACATAAAAAACAGGTGGTTTTGTCTCATGCGCAAACTGGACCGTACCGATATCGGCATTCTCAACAGCCTTCAGGAGAACGCGCGCATCACCAACGCCGACCTTGCCCGTTCGGTGAACCTGTCACCGACGCCGTGCTTCAACCGGGTCAAGGCGATGGAAGAATTGGGGCTGATTCGCGAGCAAGTGACGCTGCTGGACGCGGATCTGCTGGGCTTGCATGTGAATGTGTTCATTCACGTCAGCCTGGAGAAGCAGGTGGAGGAGGCGTTACAGCATTTCGAGGAAGCGATTTCGGATCGCCCGGAAGTGATGGAGTGCTACCTGATGGCGGGTGATCCGGATTACTTGATCCGGGTGCTGGTGCCGACCATTCAGTCGCTGGAGCGTTTCATGATGGACTTCCTGACCAAAGTCCCTGGCGTTGCCAACATCCGTTCGAGCTTTGCGCTCAAGCAGGTGCGCTACAAAACCGCGTTGCCGTTGCCGGCGAACGGGTTGACCCTGGGGAATTGACCTGCCCCCAAACTTTGTAGGAGCCGGCTTGCCGGCGATGGCGTCCTTGAAATCGCCATCGCCAGCAAGCTGGCTCCTACAGGTTTTGTGGTGGATCTGGGTTGGGTGTGACACCGCGCAATTGTAGGAGCCGGCTTGCCGGCGATGGCGTCCTTGAAATCGCCATCGCCAGCAAGCTGGCTCCTACAGGTTTTGTGGTGGATCTGGGTTGGGTGTGACACCGCGCAATTGTAGGAGCCGGCTTGCCGGCGATGGCGTCCTTGAAACCGCCATCGCCAGCAAGCTGGCTCCTACAGGATTTGGGGCGGATTCGGGATTGGTTTGACACCCCGCAATTGTAGGAGCCGGCTTGCCGGCGACGGCGTCCTTGAAATCGCCATCGCCAGCAAGCTGGCTCCTACAGGATTTGGGGCGGATTCGGGTTGGGTGTGACACCACGCAATTGTAGGAGCCGGCTTGCCGGCGATGGCTGTTTCGGAATCGCCATCGCCAGCAAGCTGGCTCCTACAGGATTTGGGGCGGATTCGGGATTGGTGTGACACCCCGCAATTGTAGGAGCCGGCTTGCTGGCGATGACGTCCTTGACATCGCCGCCAAGGCTCAGAGTTTGTTCAGGGGAATTTTCAGGTAGGTGACGCCATTGTCTTCGGCCGGCGGTAAATTCCCCGCCCGTACGTTGACCTGAATCGCCGGCAGCAACAGCGTCGGCATGCCCAGTCCGGCATCGCGGCGGGTGCGCATGGCGACGAACGCGGCTTCATCGATGCCGTCGTGGACGTGAATGTTGCCTTTGCGTTGCTCACCCACGGTGGTTTCGCATTGGGGCGCTCGCCCCTCCGGCGGATAGTCGTGGCACACGTAAAGCCGCACGCTCGCCGGAAAAGCCAGGATCTTCTGGATCGAGGCAAACAACTGGTTGGCATTGCCACCGGGAAAGTCGCAGCGCGCAGTGCCGACATCCGGCATGAACAGCGTGTCGCCCACCAGCATCACGTCGCTGTCGATCAGATAGGCCATGTCTGCCGGCGTATGGCCAGGCACATGCAGCGCCGTGGCCTTGAGGTTGCCGATCATGAAGGATTCGTCCGGGGCGAACAGGTGATCGAACTGCGAACCGTCCACGGCAAATTCCGGCTCAAGGTTGAACAGGCCCTTGAACACCCCCTGAACCTTGCTGATCGACTGGCCAATCGCAATCCTGCCACCCAGTTCCCGGCGCAGATAAGGCGCGGCGGACAAGTGATCGGCATGGGCGTGAGTTTCCAGCAGCCATTGCACCTGCAAGCGGTGTTCGCGGACGAAGGCCACGATCTTGTCGGCCTGGAGGGTGGCGGTGCGCCCGGCAGCCGGGTCGTAATCGAGCACCGGGTCGACGATCGCACACTGGCCGCCGTCGGCCTCGTAGATCACGTAACTGTAGGTCGACGAGGCGGGGTCGAGGAAGGCTTCAATCAAGGCAGGCATGGTGGCCGTTTCTTCTGGGACAAGCCATGAGGGTAGTGTGATTTTCCCTGCGCTGACCAGCCCCTCGACAATTCAATTGATGTAAAAAACTGCGCGGGCTCTATCCTGTCAATCATCGATACCGGGCGCTCCCGGCATTTTTCGCGGATCACGAGAGTTTTATGTTGCTGGCAAGTCTGTTCGGTGTGGTGATGGGCCTGGTCCTGGGATTGACCGGTGCCGGCGGTGGCATTCTCGCGGTACCGGCCTTGGTGCTGGGCTTGGGGCTGACCATGACTCAGGCGGCCCCGGTCGCCCTGTTTGCGGTGGGCAGCGCGGCGGCGGTCGGTGCGATTGACGGCTTGCGCCACGGCTTGGTGCGTTATCGCGCGGCGCTGTTGATTGCGTTGCTGGGGGCGATCTTTTCCCCGGTCGGCATCTACTTCGCCCATCAGTTACCGGAAAAAATCCTGATGATCCTGTTCAGCCTGCTGATGGTCATGGTGGCCTGGCGGATGTTGCGACGCGAACGCGAGGAAGAAGGACCGAGCGACCACGGCCACGCCAACTGGGGTCAAAAAAACTGCATGCTCGATCAGCAGACCGGGCGTTTTTCCTGGACCGCCAAATGCACCGCGACTTTGGCGGCGCTCGGTGCGGTCACCGGGGTGGTCTCCGGGCTGCTCGGCGTTGGCGGCGGATTCCTGATCGTGCCGGCGTTCAAGCAACTGACTGACGTGCAGATGCGCGGCATTATCGCGACCTCCTTGATGGTGATCAGCCTGATTTCCGCCATCGGCGTGATCGGCGCGTTTCATGCCGGGGTGAGGATCGATGCTGTCGGTGTGGCGTTCATCGTCGCGAGCGTCGTCGGCATGATCATTGGCCGGAAACTGTGCGCGCGAGTACCCGCCCGGGTCCTGCAGGTCGGCTTCGCCAGCGTCTGTGTTGCGGTCGCTGCCTACATGCTGTTCCGGGCCGGCGCCTAACGAGTCTTACACCCTAAGTTCCGGGCCTCGTTGCAGCCCGGTCTTACATCGAATTTGTCGCACGCCTGCGGCCACGCCAAAGCACTTCAAAACCGCCTCCAAGGCAGCGTATGACGCCGCCGGTCCGCTTTCGATAATCGCCTCCGACATCCAGTCCCCTGCTGCGGAGCGCGTCATGCACAAGAATAAGAACTTCACGCATCGTTACTTGCCAGCCTTCATTGCCAGCCTGTCCACGCTCGGTTTGAGCTCCATGGCCGATGCCGAAATCATGCTGTACGACAAGGACCAGACCACGTTTTCCACCGACGGTTACATCAACGCGTTCTACGTGAACAGCGATGTCGACCGCGCCGGCGACCAATACGACCGCCGCCAGGCGCGGGTGAAAATGGGCTTCCTGCCGAACTACCTGGGTTTCAACATGGGCAAGCAGGTCGATGACCTCAAGCTCGGCGCCCGGGCGTCGTTCTGGGTGACCATCAACGACAGCGAAACCAACGGCACCGACACCGCCATCGATGTGCGTCAGTTCTACGGCACCGTGGCCAACCCGGAATGGGGCGAGGTGCTGATCGGCAAGGATTTCGGCCTGTTTGCCCGTTCCAACATCCTGCTCGACGAGTTGCTTGCCGGTTACGGCCAGGTCAGCGACACGCTGGGGCTGGTCGACGGTGGCGGGGTGTCGTTCGGCAACATCGGCAGCGGCTATCCGTACCCGTTTCCGACGTCGCAGATTACCTACCGCACGCCGGTGATGGACGGCCTGCGGGTGGCAGTGGGGATCATGGACCCGGTGGACACCAACGACAGCAGCCCGACGGGCAAGGCTTATCAGGAAAATCCGCGCACCGAGAGCGAGATCACCTACCAGTTCGACGTCGCCGGGGCGAAGATCTACAGCTGGGTCAACGGCAGCTATCAGACCTCGGACAACACCGATTCCACGGTTCAATCCGTGACTTCCAAAGGCGTCGGTTATGGCGTGCAGGCGAAAATGGGCGGGTTGTCGCTGACCGGCTCCGGGTTCCAGGCCAAGGGCATCAACCCGTTTTTCACCAACAACGCCGGGGAACCGACGCTGCGCAATGTCGACAGCGACGGCTACCTGTTGCAGGGCTCGTACAAACTGGGGAAAAACCGTCTGGCCCTGTCCTACGGCAAGACCAAGGACGACGGCAACGGCGTGGTCGGCAGCGGCGCGGATTACGAGACCCGCGGCATTGCGCTGTTCCACGACGTCAACGACAACCTGAAGCTGGTGGCCGAGTACAACCAGTTCGAAATCAACGGCCACGACACCAGCGCGCAGAACGAAGACACCGACACCTTTGCAGTGGGGGCAGTGTTGACCTGGTAACCCCGATCCCTTGTGGGAGCCGCCTTGCCGGCGATTGCGGTGCATCAGTCACCTTCATTGGTGTCTGTCCCACCGCCATCGCCAGCAAGCTGGCTCCTACAGGTTTGTGTGATGCGAAAAGATGGCGTGCCTGGCGCGGATTTGTAGGAGCCGGCTTGCCGGCGATGGCGGTTTCGGAATCGCCATCGCCAGCAAGCTGGCTCCTACAGGTTTTGTGTGATGCAGAAAGTGGCGTGCCGTGGATGACTCATCCCATCGAACCGCCTGACCGCTACCCAAGTAGCATACGGTGCCGCCCCCGGCCTTCGTACACTCGAGCCTCACACATGCGCACCTGCGGGAGGCGACGATGCAGCAGGTTCAGAGTGAAGGTGTCGTCAGTGCGATGTCCCAGGCCACCGATGCGCAGCAGGTGGCGCAGGAGCTGGCGCGGCAGTTGCTGCATCCGCACCTCGGGTTCGTCTTGTTCTTCTGTTCCGCCGAGTACGACTTGCAGGCGCTCGGTCATGCGTTGCAGCAAGGCTTCGGCGGGATTCGCCTGGTGGGCTGCACCAGCGCCGGGGAAATCACGCCGCAGGGTTACGGTCGCAATTGCGTGACCGCCGTGGGTTTCGACCACCGGCACTTTTCCATCGACGCCGAACTCATCGACGAGATGGAGCACTTCAGCCTGATCGATGCCCAGCAAATGGTCGAGCGCCTGGTCAGTGGCTGTCGCAGCAATACCCTGGCGCCGATCAAGGGCAACAGTTTTGCCCTGACCTTGCTCGACGGCTTGTCCAGCCGTGAGGAAATGGTGCTCGCGGCATTGAGCGCCGCGTTGGGCGACATCCCGCATTTCGGCGGCTCGGCGGGTGACGACAATTACCTGACCCACACCCACGTCTATTTCGGTGGCGAGTTCCACAGCGGCGCGGCCGTGGTGGTGCTGGTCAACACCTGGCTCGATTTCGAGGTTTTCACCACCCATCACATCCTGCCGAGAGCGGAGAAGCTGGTAGTCACCGGCGCCGACAGCGCCTCGCGCCGGGTCTTCGAACTGAATGCCGAACCGGCCGCCGAGGAATACGCCCGGCACATCGGCGTGCCGGTCTCCGAGCTGGATCACCGGATCTTCGCCGCGCATCCGCTGGCGGTACGGATCAACGACCAGTACTACGTGCGGGCCATCCAGCAGGTTCATCCGGACCTGAGCCTGGGTTTTTACTGCGCGGTGGAAAACGGCATCGTCCTCACCGTCATGACCCCGGGCCCGTTGCTGCCGAACCTGCAAACCTTGTTCGACGGTTTGCAGGAACGCCTCGGCGACCTGTTGCTGACCATCGGTTGCGACTGTTTTCTCCGGCGCCTGGAGCTGGAAGACAGTGGCGGCCTGGAACCGATCGGCACGTTTTTGCGCGAGCAACGGGTGATCGGTTTCAACACCTACGGAGAACAGTTCAATGGCATGCACATCAACCAGACCTTCACCGGGGTTGCCATTGCCCGAGGCCGCTCCCCTGGAAATCGCTGAGCTTCAGGCCGAACTGGCCAGCCTGCGCCGCGAGAATCACAAGCTGCAGCGCATCAATGGCGCGTTGATCGAGCGGATCGAGTCCGGCGTCACCCGTGGCAACGATCCGTACGCGGCGTTCCAGCATTCCGTGGTGCTGGCCGAGCAGGTGCGCGAACGCACCGACGCCCTGAACCAGGCCATGGCCGAACTCAAGTCGGGCAATCACTTGCTCAGCGAAGCGCGGCTGCGGGCGGAAACCGCGCACCGGTACTTGATCGACGCCATCGAGAGCATTTCCGATGCCTTTGTCCTGTTCGACGCCGAACAACGCATCGTCCTGTTCAACAGCCGCTTCAAGGCGTTCTGGGGCAACAGCCGGGTGCGGATCAACGCCGGCATGCGCCTGGCGGAGGTGAAGCGGCTGATGTCGGCCACCGGATTGTTTACCGAGGAACCGCGCGGGCAGGCCGATGAAAACCTGCTGTATCGCCTGCAAAACGGGCGCTGGCTGCAAGTCAGCGAGCGGCCGACCCAGGAAGGCGGGCGGGTGATCCTGTTCACCGACATCACCGACGTCAAACTCAGTGAAACCGTGCGGCGTGAGCAGGCGGTGGCGCAGAAATCACACTTGCTGCAACGGGCGGTCGACAACCTGTCCCAGGGCGTGGCGATGGTCAACGCCGAGGGCATCCTGGAATTGTGGAACCGGCGTTTTCTTGAACTCAGCGGCCTGGCGCCGGTGGCGGCGCACCGGCCGTTCGCCGAAGTGATCGCCGACAGCGAACTGAACCTGCTGACCCCGGCCAGTCGCAGTGCCAACGGGCGCCCCTTGCAGGAGTGCGAGCAACGCCTCTGCGACGGCCGCGTCCTGGAAATCCGCACCCATCCGCTGCCCACGGGCGGCTTCGTCAACACCTTCACCGACATCACCGAGCGCTACCAGCACGCCGAAGCACTGAGCGAAAGCGAGCGCTGGATACGCCTGATCACCGACCACGTACCGGCGTTGATCGCCTATCTCAATGCCGACCTGGTCTACGAGTTCACCAACAAAGTCTACGAAGAATGGTACTGCTGGCCGCGCGGCGTGATGCTCGGGCAGAGCCTGCGCGAAGTGCACAGCGAGCAGCATTACCAACGCCTGGAAGCCTACGTGGCGCGGGCATTGGCCGGCGAGAGCGTGACCTTCGAGTTCGCCGAAACCAACATCAACAATCAGGAGCGCTACATGCTGCGCTCCTACGTGCCCAACCGGTTGGCCACCGGGGAAGTGGTGGGGATTTTCGTGTTGATCCGCGACATCACCGAGCGCCGCCGCACGGCCGAGGCGTTGCATCAGGCCTATCAGAACCTTGAACTGCGGGTGCGCGAACGCACGGCGGAACTGACAACCCTCAATGACCAGTTGCTGCGCGAGATCGACGAACGCCGGCGCGTGGAATCCCGCCTGCGGGAAGCCAAGCTTGAAGCCGAGCAGGCCAACCTGTCGAAAACCAAATTTCTTGCTGCCGTCAGCCACGACCTGCTGCAACCGCTGAATGCCGCGCGCCTGTTCACCAGCGCCTTGCTCGAACGCCGGGAACCGCTGGCCAACGAGATTCTGGTGCGCAACGTCAGCAATTCCCTGGAGGACGTGGAAAACCTGCTCGGCACGCTGGTGGATATTTCCAAGCTGGATGCCGGGGTGATCAAGGCGGACATTGCGCCGTTCGCACTGAGCGAGCTGCTGGAAAACCTCGCGGCGGAATACACCCAGGTGGCGCGCAGTGAAGGGCTTGAATTGCACTTCATCGCCTGTTCGGCGCTGGTGCGCAGCGACATTCAATTGCTCGCGCGGATCCTGCGCAACCTGCTGAGCAATGCACTTCGCTACACCTACAGCGGGCGTGTGGTACTGGGTTGCCGGCGTCACCATCAACGCTTGTCCATCCAGGTGTGGGACAGCGGCATGGGCATCGCGGAAAACCGGCTGGAGGAGATTTTCCAGGAGTTCAAGCGCGGTGATGTGCAACGTCCGGATCAGGATCGCGGGCTGGGCCTGGGGCTGGCGATCGTCGAGAAAATCGCCGGGATTCTCGGGCACCGGATTCATGTGCGCTCATGGCCGGGCAAGGGCTCGATGTTTTCCGTCGAGGTGCCGTTGAGCGCCACGGCACCGAAAAGCTTGCCCAACCCGTTGATGAGCGAACCGATGCTCGAACGTCTGCGCGGCGCGCGGGTGTGGGTGCTGGACAACGACGCGGCGATTTGTGCCGGCATGCGCACCTTGCTCGAAGGCTGGGGCTGTGTGGTGGTGACGGCGTTGTCGGAACAGGATCTGGCGCGGCAGGTGGACAACTACCATGCCGAAGCGGATCTGCTGATTGCCGACTACCACCTGGATGACGATCAGAACGGGGTGGATGCGGTGGCGCGGATCAACGCCCGTCGCGCTTCAGCGATCCCGGCGATGATGATCACCGCCAACTACAGCAATGAGCTCAAGCTGCAGATCCGAGAGCTGGGGCACACGTTGATGCACAAGCCGGTGCGGCCGATGAAGCTGAAGACGGCGATGAGTCATTTGCTCGGCCTGTAGGAGCGAGTCGGCTCCGGGCGGCGTTCCGACGATGGACGTCAACGATAACGTTGGGGGCCTGACACCCCGTGGCGCTCTCGGGTTTTTCGCGAGCAGGCTCGCTCCTACAGGAGGGGGGCGGGTTTACCGCCGCAGGTAAGAACCGAAATCAATATCCCCGGCACTCAGGATCGCCTGCACCCGGTTGTGCACATTGAGTTTGCGCAGGATCGCCGACACATGGGCCTTGACCGTGGTTTCGGCGATTTCCAGGGTGTAGGCGATCTGCTTGTTCGACTCACCCTTGGTCATCCGTTCCAGCACCAGCAACTGCTTGCGGGTCAGGGCCTGGAGCAGTTCCGGCGGGAAGCTCGGGGTGTCGTTCCGGCGGTGAGTGCTGCTTTTCTGGGTGCGGATGATGTCCGGGGGCAAGTAGACGTTGCCGTTGAGAATCTGCTGAATGGCGTCGGTCATCTGCACCCGTGGCGAGGACTTGGTGATGAAACCCACCGCGCCGTAGGTGATGGCTTGCAGCACGATCTGTTTGTCTTGTTCCGCCGAGACGATCACCACTGGAATGGTCGGTGACTCGTTGCGCAGGTTGATCAGCCCGTTAAGGCCGTGCATGCCGGGCATGTTCAGGTCGAGCAGGATCAGGTCCAGGTCGTCGTGGTCCTGGGTCAGCGCCAGGGCGCTGTCGAGGTCGGCGGTTTCCATGACCTCGCTGCCCGGGAACCCATCGCTGATGACGTTATGAATGGCTTCGCGAAACAGCGGGTGATCGTCGGCAATCAGAATTTTGTACATAGCCTTTCACCTCGTTATTTTGATTATGGTGTGGCAACAGCGCGCACGCGTAAAGCTTCAGGGAAAGGGTTCGGGCTGTGCCGGCGTCACGGGCAGGTTCGCCGCTTGCCAGGCATCCAGGCCATCGCGATACCAATACAGAGTCTTATAGCCCATGGCGGCGGCACGCTTGACCGCGTTCCAGCTCAACCAGCAATCGGAGCGGCAGTAAAAGACCAGCGGTTGCCGGAGATCGCCGGCGGTGAATTTTTCCAGATTGCGCGTGAAGTAATCCTGCCAGTCGGGCGTCAGGTCACCATCGCCGGTATTGGCCAGCCAGTGGCTGCCGGGCAGGTTTTCGTGGGGCTGGTCTTCGATGAAGCGGCCTTGCAGCCATTGGCGGTGATAGACATCGATCAGCACCGGACGCGGGGTTTGTTCGAGCAGGTTTTGCAGGGCGGCGGTGTCGATGATGGCGGCGCCAGCGGCCTGATTTGGCGTTGGGCTGCGGTAGAGGCTGATGCGATAGCCTTCAGCGGAAAACAGCGGGGTTTCGGCCTGGGCGGCGCCGAGCAACAGGCTCAGCGAGAGCGCGGCAAGGGCAGGGCGCAGCAGACGACGTCGGGCACGCGGCATGGGGTTCGGTCCTTATAGTTATGGACCCATTACATGCCAGTCGCGGTGCGTTGGGAATGCGACGATAGACAGGTTAACCAGTACTAAAGTAGTAATTTTGGTGCGCTAAACGCCAATCCCGATGGCGGTGCGTCTGATACACCGCGTTGCCTGGATCGCCAGCAAGCCGGCTCCTACAGTTTGATGTCGCTCACACGATAACGGCAGGTCACATCCCTGGTAGGAGCCGGCTTGCCGGCGATGGCGGTGTGTCTGATACACCGCGTTGCCTGGATCGCCAGCAAGCTGGCTCCTACAGTTTGATGTCGCTCACAAAATAGCGGTGTTTCCCAGATTCCTGTAGGAGCCGGCTTGCCGGCGATGGCGGTGCGTCTGATACACCGCGTTGCCTGGATCGCCAGCAAGCTGGCTCCTACAGTTTGATGTCGTTCACGAGAATAACGGCAGGTCACATTCCTTGTAGGAGCCGGCTTGCTGGCGATGGACTGGGGTTAGCTGAGTTTGCGCAGGGCGGCGTGCTGGGGGTTGAAGGTGAGGACGGCCAGCAGCGAGAACACCAGCGTCAGGCCGACGCACACCGCCATGGCCAGCAGGTTGAAGCGCTCGTACAAGGCAAACCGTACCAGTTCCACCGCATGGGTAAACGGGTTCAACGCGCACAACCCGTACAGCCACTCACTGGACTCGCGCATCTTCCACAGCGGGTACAGCGCCGACGACAGGAAAAACAGCGGGAAGATCACGAAATTCATCACCCCGGCGAAGTTCTCCAGTTGGCGGATCGCGTTCGACAGCAACAACCCCAAGGCGCTCAGCATCAGCGCCACCAGCAGCAACGCCGGCAGCGCGAGCAAAAAACCCATCGCCGGTGGCTGCACGCCGTACACCCAGGCAATCGCCAGGAAGGCATACACCTGCAACAGCGAAATCAGCGAGGTGGCCAGCAGTTTGCTGCACAACAGAAACGTGCGGGGCAGGGGGCTGGTCAGCAGCACGCGCATGCTGCCCATTTCCCGGTCGTAGACCATCGACAGTGAACCTTGCATGCCGTTGAACAACAGGATCATGCAGGCCAGCCCTGGAATGATGTACACCTCATACGGAATGTACGTGTCGTAAGGCTCGATGATCGCAATCCCGAGGGCCGCGCGAAAACCGGCGGCGAACACCAGCAGCCACAGCAGCGGCCGCACCAGCGCACTGAGAAACCGCGTGCGCTGCAACACAAAACGCAGCCATTCGCGCAGCACGATGCCGCTGAAACATTGCCAGTAAGCATTCATTGGACGGCTCCCGAGGTCGTCAGGCGAGCGAAGGCCGAGCCGAGGTCGCCGCCGTGCTCCAGGCTCAACGCATCGGCCTGGCCGCTGGCGACCAAACGGCCTTGATGGAGAATCAGCAAGTCATCGCTGGGCTGCACTTCATCCAGCAAGTGCGTGGTCCAGAGCACGCTGATGCCTTGCTCGCGGCACAGGCTGCGGATGTGCTGATTGAGCGCCAGGCGACTGGCCGGGTCGAGGCCGACACTGGCCTCGTCGAGCAGCAACAGGCGCGGCTCATGCAGCAGCGCGCGGGCGATCTCCACGCGGCGACGATGGCCGCCATTGAGTTCACGTACCCGCTCGCGGCGGCGTTCGTTCAGGGACTGGCGCGCAAGTTCGGCATCGACCCTAATCGCGGTTTCACGCCGCGACAGGCCATGCAGCGCAGCGTGATAACGCAGGTTCTGTTCGACGCTGAGGTCCAGGTCCAGCGTGCTTTGCTGGAACACCACGCCCAATTGCCTGAGCGCCGGACGTGCCGCGTTCCGCAGCGAACAGCCGCCCACCAGAATGTCGCCACGCTGCACATCGTAGAGCCGGGTCAGCAGGGCAATCAGCGTCGACTTGCCCGCGCCGTTCGGCCCCAGCAGCGCGGCGAAACGGCCGGGCGCCAGGCTGAAACTCACTTGGCGCAACGCCTCCCGCGCGCCGTAGGCGAAGCTCAGGTCACTGACTTCCAGGGCGTTCATGGCGTCACCACCACGCCCCACGGATAGCGCCCGACCTTCACCGACTTGATCACCTTGAGGCTGTCGACATCAATCACCGACACATCGCCGCTGACGCCATTGGTCGCGAGCAATTGCTTCTGGTCCGGGCTGAACGCCATCTGCCACACGCGTCGGCCCACCAGCAGGTAATCCAGAATCTCGAAGGTCTTGGCATCGATGACGGCCACATGGTTGGCCGGGCCGAGGGCGACGAAACCGTATTTGCCGTCGGCGCTGAGCTTGATGCCCACCGGTTGCACCTTGTCCGGGTGCACGCCTTTGATCTGGAAGTTCAGGGTCTTGAGAACCTGGCGGGTCGCGACGTCAAGGATAGTCACCGTGCCGCCGATTTCCGCCGAGGCCCAGAGTTGCTTGCCGTCGGGGGCGAACTCGACGAAACGCGGGCGCTGGTCCACCAGTGTGCTGTCGGCTAGGGTCTGGGTGCTGGTGTCGATCCAGTGCAGCATGTTCGTCGTTTCACTGGTGTTCACTGCCCATTTGCCGTCGGGGCTCACGGCCATGCCTTCAGGTTCGACGCCGACATTGATCTGGCTGAGCACCTTGGAGGTTTCGGTGTCGATCACCGTGACCAGCGCGTCGTCCTCGTTGGAAACATAGAGCCAGCGATTGTTCGGATGCAGGGCGAATTGCTCGGGGTCCTTGCCCGACGGCAGCTCCTTGATGATCTTGCGGGTGGCGACGTCCATCACCTGGACCCGGTCCGAGTCGCTGGCGCAGATGTACAGCAGCTTGCTGTCGTGGGACAGCAGCAAACCGCGTGGACGCTGACCGACCGGCAGGGTGTCGGTGACTTGCAGCGTCTGCATGTCGATCAGGCTCAGGTTGTTGTCTTTTTCGTTGGAAACCCAGGCGGTGCTGGCCGCGGCGTGCCCGGCGGCGAGCAGCAGGGCGCATGAAAGCAGGGTGCGGCGCATGGCAGATTCCTTATTGTTGTGGTGGTGACATCAGGGAAAGCGGCAACTGACCTCGGGCTTGTCGTAGCCCAGGCTGTCCATTTCGTTGAAGGGGTGCAGGAAACCGTCCTGGGGCGAGGCACTCACCAGGGCCCGGGGTTGCACGATGGGGATCGGCTGGCGCAACTGGCCGTTCCATGGGCGATAACTGAGCTTGCGACCCTTGAAACCATCGAGTGGCAATTGATCGCTGATTTCCAGGGCGCGGATGGCCATCGGGTCGGTCTCGCGCAATTTGCTCACCGCGCTGGCGATGCTGCGCACGGCCATCCACGCGGCGAAATCGCGATCGTTCATCCAGCGGCCGGCCATGGCTTCGAAGCGTTTCTGCAATTGCGCGGCGCCGTAGGTTTCCACGGTTTTGTGCCATCCCACCGGGGTCAGGCCCTGGGTGCCGGCCACCGGACGCGGGTACCAGGTCTGGTAGGGCACGTACTCGCCAAAGTCTCCGCGCTCATCCGCCACCAGCACCACGTCGTACTCGGCGGTCTGGGTGAACAGCGGCATGTCGGCCTGGGCGCTGCGGCGTTGATCGTTATCGAAGCTCCAGGCTTTCTCGGCCACCAGTTGCAGGCCGAAGCGTTTCGCCGCGCGGCGCAGGGCGGCGGCATAGGCCTGGTCGTCGGCGGTGGGGCCGACGATCAGCAGCGCCCGTTGCCATTTGCGCACCACCAGGAATTGCGCCAGCGCATCCGCGAGCATCGCCCGGCTCGGCAGTGTGTGCAGCACGTTTGGCAGGCAATCGGTGGTGCGCAGGCTGTCATCCGGGCTGCCGGCGTTGAACAGCAGACTGTCGGGCAGGGCGGCACTGAGTTGGCGCAGGCTGGCCATCGGCGCATTCACCACAAACAGCCGCAGGCCTTGAGCGTGTTGCGCCTTGGCGGCTTCAAGCAAGGCGTCGGGATTGTCGGTGTTGGCGCTGACCAGACTGTAGCTGTGCTTGAGAAAACGCCCGGTGCTGTTGCTGTCGGTGATCGCCAGTTCGGCGCCGCGCAGCCCGGCGTCGACGGGTTCGGGAATGATGTTGGAGAGCAATGGCCCTGGATCAGGGCGATAGGCCAGGTAGCCGATCTGCACCTGCAACGGCGCATCGGCAGCCTGGCTTATGGTCGCCAGCCCGGCGGCGCAGGCAATCGCCAGCAGGTAGATCAGGGCGTAAGGGGCAAGCTGGCGCATAGGGCACTCCATTCCTGGTAGCGCCAGCATAGGAAGGCTGAAGGCGGGATGAAATATGCAGAAAGTACCAGTGAGGCAGTACCAAGGTAGTAGCTCGCACCGGGCGGCGCGGTTTTAGCATGGGCTTCAACAGCCATCACACTGGAGGAGATCGAACATGCGGATTTTCAAAGCACTGCTCCTGCCGTTGTTACTGATTCTGAGCCTGATCGGCGTCGACAAACTTCACGGCCCGCGTCCCGCGCCGCTGCTGGTCATGCCCGTGACGCCGGGGCACTAGGCATGTCGGCCCTGTGGCGGATCAACCTGTGGGTCTGCGGCTTTTTTGCCCTGGTCACCCTGGCGTGCATGGGTTTGCTGGTGCACCAGGCGCTGGCGGATGTCGAGCGCGAGCTGCAATCCGCCGAAGCGGTGGTCGAATACCTCAGCGAAACCGCCGCGCGCGATCCCGTCAACCTGCAACCGCGCTTGACGCAAAGCCTGCGTCACGTGCGCGTGCGCTGGCTCGGACCCGGCGAAGCGGCCCGCCTGCCGGTGCAGGACGGGCTGGATGCCTGGCTCGGGCGACTGTTGTTTGCCGAGGCCCGGCACAGTGCGCGGGTTCTTGATTTGCAGGATGGCCGACGGGTGCAGATCGCGGTCGATCCACGGGATGAAATCGACGAAGTCTGGGATTCCCTTCAGCAATTGCTCAGCCTGTGTGGTCTGGCGCTGTTGTTGAGCCTGTTGACGATTCGCTGGGCCGTGCGCCGTGGCATGGGTTTGCTCGATGACCTGCTGCACGCCTTGCAACGGGTCTCGGACGGCCAGCTCAAGGTGCGATTGCGCGACGAAGGCGTACCCGAGGCGCGGCAACTGGCGGCGTATTTCAACCGCATGACCGAGGCGCTGGCGCAGGCGCGCACCGACAACACGCAACTGACCCAGACCTTGCTGGCCGTGCAGGAGCAGGAACGCACTCATCTGGCGCAGACCCTGCACGACGACCTTGGGCAATACCTGGCGGGGATTCGTGCCCAGGCCTGTCTGTTGCGCCTGGTCGTCGATCAGCCGGACACCGTGGAGCGCACGGTGCGCGAGCTGGAACATAACTGTGAACACCTGCAGCAGGGTTTTCGGGCGCTGGTGCACGACCTCTATCCGGTGGTGTTGCAACACCTGCCGCTGGCCGAGGCTTTCGCGCTGTTGGTGGAGCAATGGCGGGGCCGCCAGGGTGTCGATTGCCAGCTGCGCGTCAGCGCTTCGTTGCCGCCCTTGTCGGCGCCGGACAAGACCCATCTCTACCGCCTGTTGCAGGAAGCCTTGACCAACGTCGCTCGTCACGCCGATGCCAGCCAGGTGCGGGTTCGCCTGCAACACTGCGGCAGCCATTTGCGGTTGCTGATTCGTGACAACGGTTGCGGCGCGCAACAGCCGCAGCGGCCAGGTGTCGGTTTGCATTCGATGTTCGAGCGCGCCCGCAGCCTGGGCGGCGAGTTGCGCATCATCAGCCATCCCGGCGCGGGTTGGGCGCTGGCCTTGAGCATGCCTTTGGAGGCGTCATGAATATTCTGCTGGTGGATGACCACGCGGTGGTCCGTCAGGGCTACGCGAGTTTGTTGCGGGCGTTGTTGCCGGCGATGGAAGTGCGTGAAGCCGCGACCGGTGAGGAGGCGCTGACCAAGGTGTCGGAAGCCGTGCCGAACCTGGTGATCATGGATTTCGGCCTGCCGGGGATCAGCGGCCTGGAAACCACGCGGCGCCTGCGCCAGCGCCTGCCGCAATTGCGCGTGCTGTTTTTCAGCATGCACGATGAACTGCCGCTGGTGCGTCAGGCACTGGAGGCGGGGGCTTCGGGCTACCTGACGAAAAATTCGGCGCCGGAGGTGCTGATCGAGGCGGTGCGACGGATTCTCGCGGGCCATGCCTACATCGAACAGCCGCTGGCCACGCAACTGGCGTGTCACCCGCAGCAGGACGCCAGCGACCCGCGCTTGCAGAGCATGACCCAGCGCGAACTGGAGATCTTCGTGATGCTCGCCAAAGGCACCCCGGCGCGGTTGATCGCCGAACAGCTGAGCATCAGCAGCAAGACCGTGTCCAATCACCTGACCTTGCTCAAGAGCAAATTGCAGGTCAGCTCCCATGCCGAGTTGGTGCATCTGGGGATTGATATGGGGGTGGTGCGCAAGGCGGGGTGACGCGCCAGCACGGCCAGCACAAATCCCCTGTAGGAGCGAGCCTGCTCGCGATGGTCGTCAACGATTACGCGGGCAGTCAGATGCCCCGCGGTGCTCTCAGGTTTATCGCGAGCAGGCTCGCTCCTACAAGGGGGGGGCGGTGTTGGTTTGAGGTTATTTATTCCAGGTTGTCGGGCACCCGGTGCAACCCTCCATGTTCGCGTCCTGAAAATTCGCATAATGCTGGCGCGAGCCGCTGAGGTTGGCCTGTTCCAGGTTGCTTTCACCGAACTTGGCTTCCTGCAGGTTGGCGTCGCTGAGGTTCGCACCCTTGAGATCGGCCTTGCTTAACCAGGTCATTTCCAGGTCTGCCGCCTGCAGGTTGGCGTTGTGCAGTTTGGCGCCAGAGAGGCGGGCGAATTCCAGGTAGGCGCCGCTGAGGTTGGCGTCCTGGAATTGCGCACCCTGGGCGAACAGGCCCCAGCCCTGGATCGCCATCAGCGTGGCGCCACTGAAGTCGGCCAGGCGCAGATTGCTTTGTTGCAGGCTGGCGCGGGTCAGGTTGGCGCCTTGCAGTTGGGCTTTTTCCAGGTTGGCCAGGTCGAGACGGGCGTGACGCAGGTCGGCATCGCGCAGGTCGGCGCCGCTGAGGTTCATGTTGCGCAGGTCCTGGTTGCTCAGGTTGGCGCCTTTGAGATTGGCGCCGGGGCACTGGCTGTGTTCGGCGAGGGTGCAGCCGTTGATGATCAGGGGGGCGTCGTCGCCGTCGGTGGCGAATGCCGTAGACAGAGTCAACAGCAGTAATAGAGGCAGATAGTTCATGGCGTTGGCTCACGCTGAGTGTAGGAGCGAGCTTGCTCGCGATGGTCGTCAACGATGACGCGTGGTGTCTGGAACCCCGCGGCGATCTCACGTCCATCGCGAGCAGGCTCGCTCCCACAGTGGTGGGGGTTGTGGGTTATTTCTGCGCAGTCGGGTTATCCCAGCTCGGAATCTTGAACACCCAGAACGATCCGCCCTGAGCCACCGGTTTGGTCAGCTCGGCCATGTCGCCGCCCCACAACGGCACCGCGCCGCCATAGCCGACGGTCACGCCGATGTACTGCTCGCCATCCTGTTCCCAGGTGATCGGCGGCGAGACGATGCCGCTGCCGGTCTGGAACTTCCACAGCTCCTTGCCGGTTTTTGCGTCGAAGGCCTTGAAGAAACCGTCACCGGTGCCGGTGAACACCAGGTTGCCCTTGGTCGCCAGCACGCCGGCCCACAATGGCAAATGCTCCTTGTGCTCCCACACCACTTTGCCGGTGGTCGGGTTCATCGCGCGCAGGGTGCCGACGTGATCGTCGTACATGCGCTTGATCCGGAAACCCATGCCCAGGTAGGCCGAGCCTTTCTTGTAGTTGACCTCTTCGGTCCAGTATTCCTCTTTCCACTGGTTGCCCGGAATGTAGAACAGCCCGGTGTCCTGGCTGTACGCCATCGGGTTCCAGTTCTTGCCGCCGAGGAACGGTGGCGAAACCTCCACCGGTTTGCCCTTGGTTTCACCCGGCAGCGGTTTCGCCGGGCGCTGGCCTTCGTTTTCCACCGGGCGGCCGGTCTTGAGGTCGATGTGGCTGGCCCAGGTGATGTTGTCGACGAAGGGGAAAGCGTTCTGCAATTTGCCGTTGTTGCGGTCGACCACGTAGAAGAAACCGTTGCGGTCGGCGTGACCGGTGGCCTTGACCACTTTGCCGTCCTTGTCCTTGTAATCGAACAGCACCAGCTCGTTGTTGCCGGAGAAATCCCATGCATCGTTCGGGGTGTGCTGGTAGAACCATTTCACCTCGCCGGTGCTCGGGTCGACGCCGACCTGGCCCGAGGTATAGAGGCTGTCGTAATCGTGAGGGTTGCCGTCCTTGGAGGTGCGCGCCCAGGTATTCCACGGACCGGGGTTGCCGGCGCCAACGATGATGGTGTTGGTTTCCGCGTCGAAACTGGCGCTCTGCCAAGGGGCGCCGCCGCCATGGCTCCAGGCCTCGACCTTGCCGGTTTCGGTGGTCGGGTCGTTCGGCCATGAAGGCGCCTTGACGTCGCCGGTCGGCGTGCTGTCCTTGCCGTTCAGGCGGCCCATGTGACCTTCGACGAAGGGCCGCATCCACACTTCTTCGCCGGTGTCCGGATCACGGGCGTAAAGCTGCCCGACCACGCCGAACTCGTCACCGGAACTGCCGTGAATCAACAGCACCTTGCCGCTGGTCTTGTCTTTGATCAGCACCGGCGCGCCGGTCATGGTGTAGCCGGCGGCGTGGTCGCCGAATTTCTTGTTCCAGACCACTTTGCCGGTGTTCTTGTCCAGCGCGATCAGGCGTGCGTCGAGGGTGCCGAAGTAGATCTTGTCGCCATAAATGGCGGCGCCACGGTTGACCACATCGCAGCACGGACGAATGTTGTCCGGCAGGCGATGGTTGTAAGTCCACAGGCGTTTGCCGGTCTTGGCGTCGAGGGCGAATACCCGCGAATACGAGCCGGTGACGTACACCACGCCGTCGCTGACGATCGCCTGGGATTCCTGGCCGCGCTGCTTCTCGTCGCCGAACGAATAGGACCAGGCCGGCGTCAGCTTGAACACGTTCTTGTCATTGACCTGGGCCAAAGGGCTCCAGCGTTGGGCGTTGGTGCCCATGCCGTATTGCAGGACATCCTTGGTGGTCAGGTGATCGTTGGCAATGTCTTCCCAGCTCACGTTGCGCGTCGTTGTGGCAGGTTCGCTCGCGGCGTGGCTGGCAGCGCTCAGGGACAGGCTGCTCACCAGCAAAAAGGCTTGCACGGCGAGGGTCAGAGGGGAAAGGGCGGGTAGCGATCTTATTGTCATGGTTGCAGTTCCCAATGGAGGTTTTGGCCTGCACAGGGTGGTGGTTCCGTCGGGGTGGCGACTACGGAAAAAGTCCCGCTGTCGCCGGGAAGACTTCCCGAAAGGCACCTGATTTGGGTGTGCGCCGCAAGCCCTACTACCAAGGGAGTAGACGGCGGCCACCAAAGCAGCATGGGGCCGATGCGCAGCGCTTCCTAAGATGGTTGCCATAGCCTCTGCCAAGAGGTCTTGCGTGCAATCCTGAGGGCATAACAATGACAACAAAACGCAACGCCTTGCTCGTGGCCGGTCTGCTGGCCGGCTTTATCAGCGCAGGTTCGGTCTGGGCCCATGGCAACGTGGTGCCGCAAGCCGTGGAAACCCAGGGCCTGACCCCGATCAAGGACGCCGGCGTGAAAGTCGATGGTGATGGCTGGGCGGCGGTGAACCCTTACCGCACGTCCCCGGAACACGATAAGGCGGTGGAGATCGGATCATCCGCGTACAACCAGAACTGCGCGGCCTGCCACGGCCTGGAGGCCAAGTCCGGCGGTATCGCCCCGGACTTGCGCATGCTCGATGTCGGCGAGTCGGGAGATGAGTGGTTCGTTGAGCGGGTCCGCCACGGCGCCGTGCGTGACGGCCGGGTGTACATGCCGAAAATGGCCGACTACCTGAGTCAGGAAGCCCTGTGGGCGGTGCGCACTTACCTGGACAGCGTTCGCGTCGAGGAGTAATGCATGCGCCTGCTCGCTGTGTTGATCAGCGCTGTGTTGCTGTGCTGCCAGACGGTGCAGGCGCAGGTCCGGACCTATGACGAAATGATCGCCGCCGGGACGCTGAAAGTCGCGGTCTACAAAGACTTTGCGCCCTACAGTTTCGAAGACGCCGGCGAGCCCCGGGGCGTGGATGTCGAACTCGCCGAGGCATTGGCCAAGGCCCTTGGCGTGCACCTGGAACTGATCTGGGCGCCGGCCGGCGAAAAGCTCGACGACGACCTGCGCGACTACATCTGGCGGGCCAGTCAGCTGCATAACCAGCAATTGGCCGACCTGATGATGCGCGTGCCCTACGATCAGGATTACGCGCGCAAACGCAACGAACTGGGCGAGCTGGAAAACGCCCATGTGGTGATGTTTGGCCCCTACCAGAACGAGCAATGGCAAGTCGCTTATGACCGTCGTCGGCTGGAGTCGGTGGGCAGCGTCGCCGTTTTCGAGCATCACCCGATCGGCGTCGAGGTAGACAGCGTGCCGTCGTTCTACCTGACGTCGGTGTTCAACGGCATGCTCGCCGGCAAAACCCACCACTATCCCGGCGTACCCCAGGCCTTTGCAGCGATGAAGGCCGGGGAAGTCGACGCGGTCATGGCCATGCGCGGCGAGATCGACTGGCAGGTCCACCAGGCCGCCGACCCGCAAGTGGCGCTGGCGGAAAACGCTTACCCGAACATGGGCAAGCAGCTCTGGGAGATCGGCATGGCGGTGCACGAAAGCAATCGGCAACTGGCCTATGCCGTGGAAGAAGCCCTGGAAACCCTGATCCGCGAAGGCTCGGTGAAAGCCATTTATGCCCGTTACGGCCTGCGGTATGACGTGCCGGAGATGTATCAACCGTGAACTGGCGAGCGCGATATCTGTTGGTCTGCTGGTTGCCCTTGGCTGCGCACGCTGCAGACATCGAGCCGGGTAAAGACCCGGTGCCGTCGGTGATGTGGGCCTTCTATCACAAGCAGATGCTCGGCGATGCGCCGTTCCTGTTCGACGACCGGGTCAAGCTGCTGGCGCCGCCGTTCGCCGAAGACGCCCGGCAAGTGCCGCTGGAAATCGACGCCCGCGCGTTCAAGGGCGAGGTGGTGAAGATCCTTGCGTGGGCCGAACTCAATCCGTTGCCGAAGATTGTCGATTTCCAGCTGCAGGATCGGGTGCTGCCCTGGCTGTCGATCCGTATTCGGGTCGAGCAAGCCACACCGCTGCGCGCGGCCGTGCTGACCCGCGACGGCGTGTGGCATGTCGGTTCGACATTGATCGATGCGGCGGGTGGCGGCTGCACGGCGCCGAGCGTGGTGCGCACCCAGCCGGGCTGGGAAGAGCGCATCGGTGAAGTGCTCGGCGGGCGGTACCCCCGTGGCGAATTCAGCCGCTTGCGTTTGCAGGTGGCGCATCCGATGGATAACGGCATGGTCGGCGGCATCCCGGAGTTTTTCATCAACCATGCTGAGCTGCGGGACCAGGACAATCAGTTGCTGGCCCGCCTCGAACTGTTTCCCGCCGTCAGCGAAAACCCCAACCTGGCCTTCGACATCGAGGGGGCAGGGCAGACGCGCCTGTTGCTGCGCGACAACAGCGGCAACGAATTTGATGCGGCCATACCCTGACTCGAAGGAGCGCGCGATGCGCTGGATGCTGCTGTTGTTCATGAGCCTGAGCCTGCCGGCCCTGGCGGATCTCGACTACGTGCTCAAGCCCCGGCAGATTGCCGCTGACACCTGGTTACTGGAAGGCAGCACCGACAATTTCGCCAAGGACAACGGCGGCAATATCGTCAACACCGCGTTCATCGTTACCGAGCGCGGTGTGGTGGTGATCGATACCGGGCCGTCGAAGCGCTACGGCGAGGCCATGCGCAAAGCGATTGCCGCGACCACCGACAAACCGGTGATCCAGGTGTTGCTGACCCATCATCATCCCGATCACGCGCTGGGCAATCAGGCCTTCAGCGATGTGCCGATCGGCGCGCTGGCCGGCACCACCGAGTTGTTGAAGCAGCAGGGTGATGCGATGGCCGAGAACATGTATCGGCTGGTGGGTGACTGGATGCGTGGCACGGAAGTCGTGTTGCCGACCGAGACGCTGGCAGCCGGCGTAAAAAACTTTGGGAATCACGATCTGCGCTTGCTGAGTCTGGGTGGGCACACCGGCGCGGACCTGGCTATTCTCGACCAGCAAACCGGGGTGCTGTTCGCCGGGGACCTGGTGTTTTACCAACGGGCGCTGACCACGCCGAACAGCCCGGGGTTGTCGGTGTGGCTGGCGGACCTCGCCACGCTTCAGGGGCTGCCGTGGACCCTCATCGTCCCCGGTCATGGCCCGGTGGCCACCGATGCCAAGCCGTTCGAGCAGATGCGTGACTACCTCGGCTGGCTCGACCAGCTCATGCGTGACGGCGCGGCCAACGGCAGTGACATGACCGAGATGATCCGCAGCCCCATTCCCGAACGTTTCGCCGGGATCAGCCTGAGTCGGTATGAGCTGATCCGCAGTGTCAGCCATCTCTATCCGCGCTACGAACGCACACAAATGCAACGTGTTGACTCAAACCTGTAGGAGCCGGCTTGCTGGCGATCGGGACGCCGCGGTCGGTCTGATACACCGCGTCGCCTGGATCGCCAGCAAGCCGGCTCCTACGGATCTCGGGTGACACAAACCCTGTAGGAGCCAGCTTGCTGGCGATGGCGATTTCATGGGCGCCATCGCCAGCAAGCTGGCTCCTACACGGTTGCGTCGCGGTCCGACCCGGTACTAAGGAACTAGCAATCTCAATATTGCGGGCAATTGTTGCGAGGGCGGCGGCGCCCAAGAATCTGCACCAGACCGGGAAAATTTCCCGGGTATAACAAAAACCGCAGAGGCAGCCGTCATGACCCAACCCGCACGTCGCCAACCCTTCGTCTTGAGCCTGTTGCTCAGTGCCATGCTGCTGTCCGGCAGCGCCCTGGCCGGTGTCACCGACCAGGAAATTCTCCAGGATCCCAAGAATCCCGAGCAGATCGTCACCAACGGTCTGGGCGTCCAGGGTCAGCGTTACAGTCCTCTGGACACGCTCAACGTCAACAACGTGAAAGACCTGCGACCGGTCTGGGCGTTCTCGTTTGGCGGCGAAAAACAGCGCGGCCAGCAAGCGCAACCGATGATCAAGGACGGTGTGATGTACATGACCGGCTCCTATTCGCGGGTGTTTGCGGTGGATGCGCGCACCGGCAAGAAACTCTGGCAATACGATGCGCGCCTGCCCGATGACATTCGCCCGTGCTGCGACGTGATCAACCGGGGCGTCGCGCTGTACGGCGACCTGGTGATTTTCGGCACCCTCGACGCCAAGCTCGTGGCCCTGAACAAAGACACCGGCAAAGTGGTGTGGAGCAAGAAAGTCGCCGACCACAAGGAAGGCTACTCCATCAGCGCCGCGCCACTGGTGATCAACGGCAAACTGATCACCGGCGTGGCCGGCGGCGAGTTCGGCGTGGTCGGCAAGATCGAAGCCTATGACCCGAAAAACGGCGACCTGCTGTGGACCCGGCCGACCGTCGAAGGCCACATGGGTTACGTCTACAAGGACGGCAAAGCGGTAGAGAACGGCATCTCCGGTGGCGAAGCGGGCAAGACCTGGCCCGGCGATCTCTGGAAAACCGGCGGTGCCGCACCTTGGCTCGGCGGTTACTACGACCCGGAAACCAACCTGCTGCTGTTCGGCACCGGCAACCCGGCACCGTGGAACTCGCATTTGCGTCCTGGCGACAACCTTTACTCCTCGTCACGCCTGGCGTTGAACCCGGACGACGGGACCATCAAATGGCACTTCCAGAGCACGCCTCACGATGGCTGGGACTATGACGGCGTGAACGAGCTGGTGTCGTTCAACTACACCGAAGGCGGCAAGGAAATCAAAGCGGCTGCCACCGCCGACCGTAACGGTTTCTTCTACGTGCTGGACCGCACCAACGGCAAGTTCATCCGTGGCTTCCCGTTCGTGGACAAGATCACCTGGGCCACCGGTCTCGATAAGGATGGCCGGCCGATCTACAACGAAGCCAGCCGTCCCGGCGCGCCGGGCACTGAGGCCAAGGGCAGTTCGGTGTTCGTGGCGCCGGCGTTCCTCGGTGCGAAAAACTGGATGCCGATGGCCTATAACAGGGACACCGGGCTGTTCTACGTACCGTCCAACGAGTGGGGCATGGACATCTGGAACGAGGGTATCGCCTACAAGAAAGGCGCGGCGTTCCTCGGTGCCGGGTTCACCATCAAACCGTTGAACGAAGACTACATCGGCGTGTTGCGCGCCATTGACCCGAAAACCGGCAAGGAAGTCTGGCGCCACAAGAACTTCGCGCCGCTGTGGGGTGGGGTGCTGACCACCAAGGGCAACCTGGTGTTCACCGGCACGCCGGAAGGTTTCCTCCAGGCGTTCAATGCCAAGACCGGCGAAAAGGTCTGGGAATTCCAGACCGGCTCCGGCGTACTCGGCTCGCCGGTCACCTGGGAAATGGACGGCGAACAGTACGTCTCGGTGCTCTCGGGCTGGGGCGGCGCGGTGCCGCTGTGGGGCGGTGAAGTGGCCAAGCGCGTGAAGGACTTCAACCAGGGCGGCATGCTCTGGACCTTCAAGTTGCCAAAAGACCTCGTCGCCAAACACTAACCCCGCCGCGCCCCCCTGTAGGAGCGAGCCTGCTCGCGATGAACCTGAGGCCGACGCGGGGCACCAGGCACCCCGCGTTGTCGTTGATGGCCATCGCGAGCAGGCTCGCTCCTACAAGGGAATGTGTGAAACCTGTAGGAGCGAGCCTGCTCGCGATGAACCTGAGGCCGACGCGGGGCATCAGACGCCCCGCGTTATCGTTGACGGCCATCGCGAGCAGGCTCGCTCCTACAGGGGAATGTGTGAAACCTAATACCAAATAACGAGAGTTCCGCTGCCAACGGCGCATTCGTCCCGCCTGCGGGGCTCTCTAACATCGGTCCATCGCCTGTTTGCCCGACAGGCATCGACCCAGACTGAGGCCCATCATGATCTACGCACAACCCGGAACACCCGGCGCCGTCGTTTCCTTCAAGGCGCGCTATGGCAACTTCATCGGCGGCGAATTCGTCGCCCCAGTCAATGGCGAATACTTCACCAACACCTCGCCGGTCACCGGCGAAGTCATCGCCGAATTCCCGCGTTCCAGCGCCGCCGACATCGACAAGGCCCTCGATGCCGCCCATGCCGCGGCCGATGCCTGGGGCAAGACCTCGGCGCAGGATCGCTCCCTGGTGCTGCTGAAAATCGCCGACCGCATCGAACAGAACCTGGAAATCCTCGCCGTCACCGAAACCTGGGACAACGGCAAGGCCGTACGCGAAACCCTTAACGCCGACGTGCCGCTGGCCGCCGACCATTTCCGCTACTTCGCCGGTTGCATCCGTGCGCAGGAAGGCGGTGCCGCCGAAATCAACGAGCTGACCACTGCCTATCACTTCCACGAGCCGCTGGGCGTGGTCGGGCAGATCATCCCGTGGAACTTCCCGCTGCTGATGGCCGCGTGGAAACTCGCCCCGGCCCTGGCGGCCGGCAACTGCATCGTGCTCAAACCCGCCGAGCAGACGCCGCTGTCGATCATGGTCTTCGCCGAGCTGATCGCCGACTTGCTGCCGGCCGGTGTGCTCAACATCGTGCAAGGTTTCGGCCGCGAAGCCGGTGAAGCGCTGGCCACCAGCAAGCGCATCGCCAAGATCGCCTTTACCGGCTCCACCCCGGTGGGCGCGCACATCATGCATTGCGCCGCCGAGAACATCATTCCAAGCACCGTTGAACTGGGCGGCAAGTCGCCAAACATCTTCTTCGAAGACATCATGAACGCCGAGCCGCAGTTCATCGAGAAAGCCGCCGAAGGCCTGGTGCTGGCGTTCTTCAACCAGGGCGAAGTCTGCACCTGCCCGTCGCGGGCGCTGGTGCAAGAGTCGATCTACGAACCGTTCATGGCCGAGGTGATGAAGAAGATCGTCAAGATCAAGCGCGGCAACCCGCTGGACACCGACACCATGGTCGGCGCCCAGGCCTCGGAGCAGCAATACGACAAGATCCTCTCGTACCTGAAAATTGCCCAGGAGGAGGGCGCCGAGTTGCTCACCGGTGGCGCGGCGGAACGTCTTGAAGGCGACCTGTCGAGCGGCTATTACATCCAGCCGACCCTGCTCAAGGGCCACAACAAGATGCGCGTGTTCCAGGAAGAAATCTTCGGCCCGGTGGTGGGTGTCACCACGTTCAAGGACGAAGCCGAAGCCCTGGCGATTGCCAACGACAGCGAGTTCGGCCTCGGTGCCGGCCTGTGGACCCGCGACATCAACCGTGCCTACCGCATGGGCCGGGCGATCAAGGCCGGTCGCGTGTGGACCAACTGCTACCACCTGTACCCGGCGCATGCCGCGTTCGGTGGCTACAAGAAATCCGGGGTTGGCCGTGAGAACCACAAGATGATGCTCGACCATTACCAGCAGACCAAAAACCTGCTGGTGAGCTACGACATCAATCCGCTGGGGTTCTTCTAACCCCCGCAAAATCAGCACAATCCCCCTGTAGGAGCGAGCCTGCTCGCGATGGACGTCAACGATGACGCTGGACACCTGACACCCAGCGGCGTCCTCGAGTGCATCGCGAGCAGGCTCGCTCCTACATTGGTTTTGTGTATGCCAGACACCCCCTACCAACGCACCCCACGACCTCCTTCGAAAGTAGCATTCGGGCGCCCGACGCCCCGTGCATTAATGGCTCTACCGGACTTGCCCGGCACAAGAAGAGGATTGACCCATGTGGACTAAACCCGCGTTTACCGATCTGCGCATTGGCTTCGAAGTGACGATGTATTTCGCCAACCGTTGATCGTCCACCCGGCCAGCCGTTGCGTTGGCCGGGCCTGCCTTCTGGAGCAACACCCATGCACATCCGTGTTCTCGGTTCCGCCGCCGGCGGTGGTTTCCCGCAGTGGAACTGCAACTGCCGCCAGTGCGCCGGCGTGCGCAACGGCAGTCTGCGGGCGCAACGTCGCACGCAGTCTTCGATTGCCCTGAGTGACAACGGTGTGGACTGGGTGCTGTGCAATGCGTCCCCGGACATCCGCGCGCAACTCGAGAGTTTCGCGCCGCTGCAACCGGCCCGCCGCTTGCGCGACACGGCGATTGCCGGCGTGATTTTGATGGACAGCCAGATCGACCATTGCACCGGACTGCTGAGCCTGCGCGAAGGCTGCCCGCATTCGGTGTGGTGCACCGAACGGGTTCATGAAGACCTGAGCAGCGGCTTTCCATTGTTCACCATGCTCAAGCACTGGAACGGCGGTTTGCAGTGGCAACCGATCGGCCTGGATCGCCAGCCTTTCGGCATCGCCGCCTGCGAGCACTTGCAGTTTCAGGCGATTCCCTTGACCAGCAACGCGCCGCCGTACTCACCGAACCGGGGCAACCCGCAGCCGGGCGACACCATTGGCCTGTTCGTCGAAGACCGGCGCTCCGGCGCTTCGCTGTTCTATGCGCCAGGCCTCGGGCAAATCGACGAAGAGGTGTTGAGCTGGATGCAGCGTGCCGATTGCCTGTTGCTCGACGGCACGTTGTGGCGCGATGACGAAATGCGCGTGTGTGAAGTCGGCCAGAGCCTGGGCAGCGAGATGGGGCATCTGCCGCAAAGCGGCGCGGGCGGGATGCTGGAAGTGCTGGAGGGTTTTCCCCGTCAGCGCAAGGTGCTGATCCACATCAACAACACCAACCCGATCCTCGACGAAGACTCGGCGGAGCGGGCGTTGCTGGTGCGGCGGGGGATCGAAGTGGCCTATGACGGCATGAGTATTGAGTTGTAGCGGGTGGCCCCATCGCGGGCAAGCCCGCTCCCACAACTACGGCGGTGTACACAAGACCTGTGGGAGCGGGCTTGCCCGCGATGGGGCCTGGCCAGACACCGAAGATTTCCCGGAGACCCACAATGACCGAAACACCGATGACCGCCACCGAATTCGAACAGGCCCTGCGCGCCAAAGGCGCGTATTACCACATCCATCACCCCTTTCACCAAGCCATGTACGCCGGCCGCGCCACGCGCGAACAGATCCAGGGCTGGGTTGCCAATCGCTTCTATTACCAGGTGAACATCCCCCTGAAGGACGCCGCCATCCTCGCCAACTGCCCCGACCGCGAGGTGCGCCGCGAGTGGCTGCAACGGATTCTCGACCACGACGGCGTGCCCGGCAGCGAAGGCGGCATCGAGGCTTGGCTGCAGCTCGGTGAAGCGGTCGGTCTGGATCGTGAACAGATCCTGTCCCAGGAACTGGTTTTGCCCGGCGTGCGTTTCGCCGTGGACGCCTACGTCAATTTCGCTCGGCGCGCCTCGTGGCAGGAAGCGGCCAGCAGTTCCCTGACCGAGCTGTTCGCGCCGCAGATCCATCAATCTCGACTCGACGCCTGGCCCACGCATTACCCTTGGATCGATGTCGCCGGTTACGACTACTTCCGCACGCGCCTGAGCCAGGCACGGCGCGATGTCGAGCACGGGTTGCGGATCACCCTCGCGCACTACGTCACGCTCGAAGGCCAGCGGCGCATGCTGGAAATCCTTCAGTTCAAGCTCGACGTGCTGTGGAACATGCTCGACGCCATGAGCATGGCCTACGAGCTGGAACGCCCGCCGTATCACACCGTCACCCGGGAAAACGTCTGGCATCGGGGGATCGCACTGTGAGCCTGATCAACCGCGCGCAGTCACCGGCCTTGCGCCAGGGTTTTCGCCTGCAATGGGAACCTCGTCAGGATTGCCACGTGCTGCTGTACCCCGAAGGCATGATCAAACTCAACGGCAGTGCCGGGCAGATTCTCGATCTGGTGGACGGCCAGCGCAGCGTGGCGGCGATCATTGATTTGCTGACAGAGAGTTTTCCCGGTGTGCCGGGGATCGACGAGGATGTGCTGGCGTTTCTGGAGGTGGCCCATGCCCAGTTCTGGATCGAATGATTCCCGTCCGGGGCCGCCACTGTGGCTGCTGGCCGAGCTGACTTACCGTTGCCCGCTGCAATGCCCGTATTGCTCCAATCCGCTGGATTTTGCCCGGCAAGGCGAGGAGTTGAGCACCGAGGAATGGATCCGGGTGTTCCGCGAGGCGCGGGAGATGGGCGCCGCGCAGCTGGGGTTTTCCGGTGGCGAACCGCTGGTGCGCCAGGACCTCGCCGAGCTGATCAAGGCTGCGCGGGACATGGGTTACTACACCAACCTGATCACCTCGGGCATTGGTCTCAGCGAACAGAAGGTCCGGGATTTCAAGGTCGCCGGGCTGGACCACATCCAGATCAGCTTCCAGGCGGCCGACGAAGCGGTCAACAACATGCTCGCCGGGTCGCGCAAGGCCTTCGCGCAAAAGCTGGCGATGGCCAAGGCCGTGAAGGCCCAGGGTTATCCGATGGTGCTGAACTTCGTCACGCACCGGCACAACATCGACCGGATCGACCGGATCATTGAGTTGTGCCTGGAGCTGGAGGCGGATTTCGTCGAGCTGGCCACCTGTCAGTTCTACGGTTGGGCCGAACTCAACCGCGTGGGGTTGCTGCCGACCCGGGATCAGTTGCAGCGTGCCGAGCGCATCACCAACGAATACCGCGAACGGCTGGAAGCGCAGGGGCATCCCTGCAAGTTGATTTTCGTCACCCCGGACTACTACGAAGAACGCCCGAAAACCTGCATGAATGGCTGGGCCAACCTGTTTCTCGACATCACCCCCGACGGCACCGCATTGCCGTGCCACAGTGCCCGGCAGTTGCCGGTGCAGTTTCCCAACGTGCGCGAGCACAGCATCGAACACATCTGGACCGATTCCTTCGGTTTCAACCGCTTTCGCGGCGATGACTGGATGAAAGAGCCGTGCCGGTCCTGCGACGAAAAGCACAAGGATCTGGGAGGCTGCCGCTGCCAGGCGTTCATGCTGACCGGCGACGCCGCCAATGCCGACCCGGTGTGCAGCAAGTCGCCGCACCATGGCGTGATCCTCAAGGCCCGCGAGGAAGCCGATGCGCCGGGGCAGGGGATGGAACACCTGACGTTGCGCAACGAAAAGGCGTCGCGCCTCATCTACCGCGGATGAATCGCGAGCAAACTCACTGTAGGAGCGAGCTTGCTCGCGATGGTCGCCAACGATAACGCTGGATACCTGACACCCCGCGGCGTGCTCAGGTTCATCGCGAGCAAGCTCGCTCCTACAGGGAATCAACGTTGATCTTTGGTCTGATTGCATTCGCAGCAAGATGGGTTAGTGTGGCTCTTATCTTCCAAAACAATAAAAAACAGGCTTTCCAATGAGCCAGAGTCTCAGCCAGCTGCGTAAATTCGTGTCCCCTGAAATCATCTTCGGTGCCGGTTGCCGGCATAACGTCGGCAACTACGCCAAGACCTTTGGCGCGCGCAAGGTGCTGGTGGTCAGCGACCCCGGTGTGATCGCCGCCGGTTGGGTGGCCGATGTCGAAGCCAGCCTGCAAGCCCAGGGCATCGATTACTTTCTGTATAGCGACGTGTCGCCCAACCCCCGGGTCGAGGAAGTCATGCTCGGCGCCGAGCTGTACCGGGAAAACCACTGCGACGTGATTGTGGCTGTCGGTGGCGGCAGCCCGATGGATTGCGGCAAGGGCATCGGCATTGTCGTCGCGCACGGGCGCAGCATCCTCGAGTTCGAAGGCGTGGACACCATCCGCGTGCCGAGCCCGCCGCTGATCCTGATCCCGACCACCGCCGGCACGTCGGCGGATGTCTCGCAATTCGTGATCATCTCCAACCAGCAGGAACGCATGAAGTTCTCCATCGTCAGCAAGGCGGTGGTGCCGGACGTGTCGCTGATCGACCCTGAAACCACTTTGAGCATGGACCCTTTCCTGTCCGCCTGTACTGGCATCGACGCGTTGGTGCATGCCATCGAAGCGTTCGTTTCCACCGGCCACGGACCCTTGACCGACCCCCATGCGCTGGAAGCGATGCGGTTGATCAACGGCAACCTGGTGCAGATGATCGCCAACCCGACGGACATCGCCCTGCGCGAAAAAATCATGCTCGGCAGCATGCAGGCCGGGCTGGCGTTTTCCAATGCGATCCTCGGTGCCGTGCATGCGATGTCCCACAGCCTGGGCGGTTTCCTCGATTTGCCCCACGGGCTGTGCAACGCGGTGCTGGTCGAACACGTCGTGGCCTTCAACTACAGCTCGGCGCCGGACCGCTTCAAGGTGATCGCCGAGACGCTGGGCATCGATTGCCGAGGCCTCAACCACCGGCAGATCAGCGGCCGACTGGTGGAGCACCTGATCGCGCTCAAGCACGCCATCGGCTTCCACGAAACCCTCGGTTTGCATGGTGTCAGCACGGCCGACATCCCGTTCCTCTCACAACACGCCATGGACGACCCGTGCATCCTGACCAACCCGCGCGAATCCAGTCAGCGTGATGTCGAGGTCGTCTATGGCGAAGCCCTCTGACGAGCAACAGGCGGCGCTGGCCGGTTTGCTCGGACTGGGCAGCCATTCGGCGCGCAAGAGTCATTACCCGGAACTGGCCGCGCGCCTGGAAGACCTGGAAACCGAGCGCAATCGCTACAAGTGGCTGTTCGAGCACGCGGTCTACGGGATTTTCCAGGCCAGCCTCGACGGCGGCATGCGCGCCGCCAACACGGCGTTGGCGCGCATGCTCGGCTATCAGGACCCGCAAGACGTGATGTTTTCCAAGGCCGACCTCGCCAGCCGGCTGTTCGTCGGCGGTGAGCAGGAACTGGAAAACATCGGCGAAATCCTTCGCCATCAAGGCAGCCTGCATGGCTACGAAACCCAGTTGCGCCGCCAGGACGGCAGCAGCGTCGACGTGCTGATGAACCTGCTGCTCAGGCCCGAACAGGAACCGCTGGTCGAGGGCTTCGTCGCGGACATCACCGAGCGCAAACTCGCCCAGCAGCGCTTGCAGCAACTCAATGACGAACTGGAACAACGCGTGGCCGCGCGCACCGATGAATTGCTCGAAGCCAACCGCAACCTGCAACAGCAAATCACCCAGCGTAAGCAGATTGCCGAAGCCTTGCGCGATGCCCGTGACGCCGCCGAGGCCGCCAACCACAGCAAGGACAAGTACCTCGCGGCTGCCAGTCACGACCTGCTGCAACCGCTCAATGCTGCGCGTTTATTGATCTCGACCCTGCGCGAACGCAAGCTGCCGGAGGTTGAGCAAGTGCTGGTCGAACGCACGCATCAGGCGCTGGAAGGCGCTGAAGACCTGCTCACCGATTTGCTGGACATTTCCCGGCTCGACCAGGCCGCGGTCAAACCGGATATCGCGTTGTACCGCCTCGACGAATTGTTCGCGCCGCTGGTGTCGGAGTTTCAGTCCGTGGCCGAGGCGGCCGGTTTGCGCCTGCGCGTGCAGATGGGCGATCACGCTATTCGCACCGATCTGCGCCTGATGACGCGCATCCTGCGCAACTTCCTCAGCAACGCCTGTCGCTACACCGACGAAGGCAGCATTTTGCTGGGCGCCCGGCGCCGGGGCGACCGGTTGCGGTTGGAGGTGTGGGACAGCGGGCGCGGGATCCCGGCGGATCATCTCGACTCGATTTTCCTCGAGTTCAATCAACTGGACGTCGGCCGCGCGGCTGACCGCAAAGGCGTGGGGCTGGGACTGGCGATCGTCGAGCGCATCGCCAAGATCCTTGATTACCGGATTCAGGTGCACTCGCTGCCCGGGCGCGGTTCGATGTTCAGCATCGAGGTGCCGATCTCCCATGAAGTACCGCTGCCCATCAGCCTCGCGGTGCCGCAACCGGGCACCGGTAATCCGTTGCCCGGCCGACGTTTGTTGGTGCTGGACAATGAAGTGAGCATCCTGGAAAGCATGAGCGCGCTGCTCGGCCAGTGGGGCTGCGAAGTGGTCACCGCCACCGATGAACGCTCGGCACTGGCGGCGTTACAGGGCCAGGCGCCGGAGCTGATTCTGGCGGACTATCACCTCGATCACGGCGTGGTCGGGTGTGAGGTGGTTCGGAATTTGCGCGAGCATTTCAGCCAGACGATTCCGGCGGTGATCATCACCGCGGACCGCACCGATCAGTGCCGGCGTTCATTGCAGCGGCTCGAAGCGCCGCTGCTGAACAAACCGGTGAAGCCCGGCAAGTTACGCGCGGTGCTGAGTCAGCTGTTGGGGTAAGGCCGGTACTGCAGACTGAAACCCAGTTCTGCCGATTGACCTTGCTCCAGCAACACCAGCCCCGGACGGCCGGGCAAGTGGTGGGCGTTGACCGGATGGCTCACCGGTTCGATGCAGAAAAAGCCCAGGTCCACCGGGCAATAAAGCAGGAAGTAATCGCTGCCGCTGGCCTGGCATTCCAGTTCATAACCGAGGTCGGGTTGCTGGATCAGGCAGTGGCCATCCCATTGGCAGAAACCGTTGTCGACCAAGGCGTCGGGCAGTGCCTTGAGCTGCTGGAAATCCCATTCGACGGGCAACGGAGCGAGGCGTGTCGGCAGCTTGGAGGCATCTGACATCCAGACTTGCTCGGCTTTTGCCTGCAATCGCGTGCCCGCGGTACGCGGCAGATAGGGATGCAATCCCAAGCCATGCCACGCTGCGCGCTCGGCCAGGTGCGTGACGTGCAACGTGATGCTCAGCTTGCCCTCACTCAGATGAAAGCGTTGCCGGGCGCGATAGGCGAACGGCGTGGTGCTGTCGAGTTGCAGGATGACCTCGTCGCGCGCCTGGGAAACCACTTGCCACGGCTGCTGCCAGGCGCTGCCGTGAATCGGCAGTGGATCGGTGAGGCTGTTGGGCTCAAGCGCCAGCCAGCCGTCCGGGCGATCGAAACCACCGTCGGAGATCCGGTTGGACCATGGTGCCAAGGGGAAGCAACCGAGCTTACCCGGCAGGCCGGTGTGCAGGGCGTGCGTATCGCTGTGGCGCAACAGCGGCTGGCCCGAACCGTTCACGGTCCAGTTGACGATGCTGCCGCCGGTTTCGGGGGCTAGGGTGAGTCGGGTGAATCCGTCGTCGAGTTCGAGCAAGTCTGGTGTCATGTTGACCCGCAAAAGTCACTGAATGCATGAAATCCCTGTAGGAGCCGGCTTGCCGGCGATGGCGTCCGTTCAGGCAATTAATATGTCGACTGACACGCCGCCATCGCCGGCAAGCCGGCTCCTACAGGTCGGTGTTGAAGCGTGGTTCCGGCAGGCCTTTAACGCCAGGGTCAAGGGCGAACACACCACCCGCCAGCGACTGCGGATCCTGATCGTCCCCAGGGCGGATCGACGTCACGAACAACGTGTCCAAACCACTGCCACCAAAGGCGCACATGGTCGGTTTTTTCACCGGCACTTCGAGCGACCGATCCAGCCGACCGTCAGGGGTAAAGCGGTGGATCAGCCCTGCGTCGTTGCCGCAAATCCAGTAGCAGCCGTCGGCATCGACAGCGGCACCATCGGGGCGACCGGGAAACTGCTGCATGTCGACGAACAGCCGCCGTCTCGACGGTGTGCCGCTGTCGGTGTCGTAATCGAAAGCCCAGATTTGCTGGACCTGAGGGTGAGAGTCCGACAGGTACATCGTCCTTCCGTCCGGGCTGAAACCCAAGCCGTTGGGCACGATGAACCCGCCCAGTTGCGCCGGGATCGGCCCGCGCTGGCCGGCGCTGTAGCGATACAAACCACCGTCGGCCGCATTGGCGCCCATGTTCAGGACCATGCTGCTGGCCCAGAAGCGCCCCTGACGGTCACAGCGACCATCGTTGAGGCGCATGTCGGTGCGCGGGTGTTCGACGTGGGCCAGCAACTCACTGTCGAGGCTGCCGTCATTGTGTGGCTGGAGGCGGAAGAATCCGCTTTCCATCCCCGCAACCCAGCGGCCGTCATGCTGACGCACGATGCAGGCGAGCATTTCCGGTGCGGTCCAGGCCTCGACATGGCCGGTGTCGGCGCTCCAGCGTTGCAGGCCTCCGGCGGGAATATCGACCCAGTACAGGGCGTTTTCCTCGGGGACCCAGACCGGGCTTTCACCGACCGTGTTACGGGCATCGACAATCAATTCGGCTGGCATGGCGACTCATTCCCTTGGGTGTTTTGTTGTGGGGTGGGTATCAGTCGCCGAACGGGCCGGACGCGACAAAGGCGCCGCCCTGGTAAACCATCGCCGGATCATCGGCGGCGGGCATCGGCTGCGCTTCGATTTTTTCGCGGAACACTTCCGAAGTGTCCTTGGGCACGTAACCCAGCGCGGTGGCGTAGCGGTTGTCCCACCAGACATTCTTGTTGTCGGAAGCGCCGTAGACCACGGTATGACCGACGTTCGGCGCGTATAGCGAGCGTTCGATCAGGTGCGTCAGGTCGCCGAAGCTCAGCCAGGTGCTCATCATCCGGCGATTCAGCGGTTCCGGGAACGAAGAGCCGATGCGGATGCTGACGGTCTCGATGCCATAACGATCGAAGTAGAAACTGGCCATGTCTTCGCCGTAGGACTTGGACAAGCCGTAGTAGCTGTCCGGGCGGCGAGGGGAGCGGCCGTCAATCACTTCATCCTGTTTGTAGAAACCGATGACGTGGTTGGAACTGGCGAAAATCACCCGCTTCACGCCATGGCGACGCGCGGCTTCGTAGATGTGGAACACGCCGCAGATGTTGGCGCCGAGGATGTCTTCGAACGAATGTTCTGTCGACACACCGCCGAAGTGCAGGATCGCGTCCACGCCTTCGACCAGTTGATGCACGGCTTGCTTGTCCGCGAGGTCGCAAGTCACGACTTCTTCGCGATCGTCGATGGCCGGGGCGATGTTGGCGATGTCCGACAGGCGAATCACGTTGGCATAAGGGCGCAGGGTTTCGCGCAGGACTTTACCGAGGCCTCCGGCGGCACCGGTCAGCAGCAGGCGATTGAAAGGGGCTTGGGAAGTGGTAGTCATGGAAATTCCTGGACGCGAAAATTATTGTTGTTGAATTCGTTGTAGGTTGTCGTACGACTGTGCCGAAGTATCGTTAGGGTTTCCGGGTCTTGTCAACGCGGCATCGCCTGAAAATGACGGAGGGTTGCCCGCTAAATGGCGGACCCCTGTAGGAGCGAGCCTGCTCGCGATGGACGTCAACGATTACGCGTATTGTCTGAATAAACACGGCGCCTATGAGTCCATCGCGAGCAGGCTCGCTCCTACAGGGGGCTGCGTCGTTTTATAGCAACGAAATCGGATAGCTGATGAAGATGCGGTTTTCATCGAACTCGTTGGTGCTGAAGTCCTTGCGGATACTCGCATTACGCCATTTGACGTTGAGGTTCTTCAGCGGCCCGCTCTGCACGGTGTAGGCCAGTTCCGATTCACGGCCCCATTCCTTGCCGTCGGTGATGGCGCCGGTGTGCACGTTATCACCGCTGATGTAGCGGTTCATCATGGTCAGGCCGGGAATGCCCAGCGCGACGAAGTTGTAGTCATGGCGCAACTGCCAGGACTTCTCCTTGGCATTGTCGTAGCTGGAGTTGTAGCTGTCGTTGGCCAGGGTCCCGCCGCTGGTGCCGTTGACGCGCATCCAGACATCGTCGCCGCTGAGTTTTTGCAGGCCGACGTAGAAGGTGCTGCCACCGTATTTGGCCGACAGCATGGCGAAGGCGGTCTTGTTATCGAGGTCGCCGGCCAGGGCGCTGCCGTCCTCCTTGCCGATGAAGTAGCCGAGGTTGGCGCCGAGGGTCCAGTCGCCGATGGGCTGGCTGTGGCTCAGGTTGAAATACTGTTGCTGGTAGATGTCGCTGAGCTCTGCGTACCAGACGCCAACCTGGGTGCGCTTGTCGTTGAACTGGTATTCGCCGCCGCCGAAGTTGAAACGGTCTGAGGTGAAGGCCGCCGATTTGCCGTTCATGAACATGTCTTCCATGCTCGCATCGTTACGCGGGCTGTTCTGGCGGAACTGGCCGCCGTAGAGCGTCAGGCCGCTGATCTCGGTAGACGTCACCTGGCCGCCGCGAAAGGTTTGCGGCAGCGAGCGGCCGTCGTCGGAGCGCAGGATCGGCAGCACCGGCATCCATTCCCCGACCTTCAGTTCGGTCTTCGAAATCTTGCCTTTCAACGCCACACCCATCCGGCCGAAATTGTCCGCCGGACGGCCATCGTCGTGGATCGGCAGCAATTGCGTACCGCCCGTGCCTTTGCCGCCATCGAGCTTTTGCGAATACAGACCGAGCACATCCACACCGAAGCCTACCGGGCCGGAGGTGAAGCCGGATTTGGCATCGAGGATGAAGTTCTGCGTCCACTCTTCAGCCTTGCCCTGCGGGTAGGCCGGGTTGGTGTAGTTGCGATTGAAGTAGGCATTGCGCAGGTTCAGCGTGGCCTTGGTGTCATCGACAAAACCTTCGGCGTGACTGGTCACGGGCAGGGCGAGAACGGCCAGGCTGCTGCAACCGATCAAGCTCAGGGTGTGGCGGCGGGCGAAGGTAGGGCGAGGGGTGCAGACGGAGGAATTGCGGACGAGCTTGCTCACTGTGACGCTCCCATTGTTTCTTGTTGTTTTTATTTTTGTCATACGTCGTCGTACAACATGGGAGCGATTATTTGCGAGTGTTTCAGGGTATGTCAATCAGAAGTTATACGATGACTTGTCCGGTTGGATGCGATTCCTGTAGGAGCCGGCTTGCCGGCGATGGCGTCCTCGAGATCGTCATCGCCGGCAAGCCGACTCCTACAAGGATCGTGTTTATCCGGTGTGGTCAGAGGGTGTGTTTATCCGCTGATCATCGGGGGCAGGGTGCCCAGGAGCGAGACCGCCGCCACCGCGCCAATCCCCAGCAGCCATTCGAGGAGCACGCTGGTTTTCAGCGCCGCCATGCGTTCCTCGCAATCCTTGATCCGCAGCCGATTGAACAGTGCCAACCCCAGCATCGCGATCACCAGCAACACCTTGATCAGCAGAATCAACGCAAACCCGGACAACAACGGCGTCGGCCAGAATTGCCCGGTCAGCACGCGCACATTGATCAGCCCGGTGATCACCAGTCCCGCCACCAGCGCATAGCCCACGCCACTGAACCGTTGCAGGACGCTGCGCACGGCATGTTCGGCCGGTCGTTGCAGAATCAACACCAACAACATCAAACCGCCGAGCCAGGCACCGACGCAGATCAGGTGAACGATTTGATTGAGGATCAGCAACTGGCCACTGAGACCGTCGAGCATCGCCCCGTGGCCGACCGGAGCTAGCGTCGCCAGCAACAGGCCAGCGAGGATCAGGCGCAAAGGCTGATGGGCGCGTAGCCGTGTCAGCAGCACGATCAGCAGCAGACCGTTGAGCAGCAAATGCCAGGTCCAGACCTGACCAAAAAAGGTATTGCCCAATACCAGCCTCAGGGTCGACGGATCGAGTGCCGCCGCCCAGTTCCCGGCCATGCTGGCCGTGACCAGCAGCAACCAGCTGACGCCACTGATCAAGGCGACGGCCGCGAGCCAGCGGCTGACTCGCGCCAGGACGGGATCAAGCAACGTCTCCCGGCCCAACAACAGCGGCCTGAAGACCCAGGCCCCGAACAGCATCAGCACCACGGTGAAATGCAGGAAGCGGCACAGCACCATCGCGCTCGTCATGAATTACTGGCCAACCTTGAAGCTGTAGGCGCCTTCGCTTTTGTGCGTATCAACTGAAACCGCGTGCCATTCGACTTTGTAGGCGCCTGCTGCCAGCGGCGCTGCCGGAGTCACGACCAGAGTCTTTTTGTCGCTGCCTTCGGTGGCCAGGCTTTTTACCGGCACTTCGGCGCCATCCTTGCTGATCGTGACTTTGGTGAACGCGGCTTCGACTCCTTCGGAGAATACCAAGCGCAATTCCGACGGCGCACTCACGGTGCTGTCGGCGGCCGGTGTCTGGCCTTGGAGGTGGGCGTGGGCGAACACTGAAGAAGCGCCGAGCAGCGAGCCGAGCAGGGCAGTGACGATCAGGGTTTTCTTGAAAAGCATCGCGGATACCTCAGAGGCAGGTTCGAAGAAGGGCGACAGTCTAACGGCGTGCGCGGGAGGGTGGGCGTAGGAAGTTTCGTTTTCCCTTGTCGCCGCAGATTAGAGCGAATGCTAGTCTTGAACAACGCTGTTGTCAGGGAGCCCTCATGGGCAATCACAAGATCGAGATTCGTCGCAGTAACGTCGAAAAAATTCTGCTCGGGGCCGAAAAGGTCTTTGCCGAAAAAGGCTTTGGCGGTACCGCCATGGCCGACATCGCCGCCGAAGTGCAACTGCCGCGCTCCAACCTGCATTACTACTTCAGCACCAAGACCGAGCTGTACAGCGCCGTACTGTTCGACTTGCTGGAAGTGTGGAAGCAGGACGCGCTGTGCTTCGAGATGTTCGATGACCCGCGCGTGGTCCTCAGCAGCTACATCCGCGCCAAGATGAACCACTCCCGCAGTCGGCCCTACGGCTCGAAAGTCTGGGCCAACGAAATCATCCACGGCGCGCCAACGCTGGGCGTGGCGCTGGACGCCAGCCTGTACGACTGGGCCAAGATGAAAGAAGCGAAAATCCGCCAGTGGGTGGACGACAAACGCATCCTGCCGGTGGAGCCTTCGAGCCTGCTGTACATGATCTGGGCGTCGACCCAGCACTACGCTGACTTCGATCACCAGGTGAACATCCTGAACGATCATCAGCCGTTGTCGGACATGCAGTTCGAGCGGGCTGTGCAGACGGTGACGAGCGTGATTTTGCGGGGGATCGGGTTGGAACCGTGAGACGTCGGGTGCTGCTGATGGCCTCATCGCGAGCAGGCTCGCTCCTACATTTGGAATGCATTCCAATGTGGGAGCGAGCCTGCTCGCGATGGCGTCCCTTCAGACGGCTACATGATAGGGATTGCGCGGATCATGATTCCAATCCAGAAACGGCTTCCCATTTTCCATCGGCACCATCTCGATACAGTCCTGGACCGGGCAGGTGATCTGGCACAGATTGCACCCCACGCACTCCTCATCAACCACTTCATATTTACGCGTGCCATCCGCCTGCTTGATGCTGGCCACCGCCTGGTGCGACGTGTCCTCACAGGCAATATGGCAACGCCCGCAACCGATGCAGGCGTCCTGGTCGATCTTCGCAATCACCTGATAGTTGATGTCCAGGTACTTCCAGTCCGTGGTGTTGCCCACCGCGCGTCCCGAAAACTGCGAAATGCTGGCGTAACCCTGACTGTCCATCCAGCGTGACAAGCCATCCTTCATCTCTTCGACAATCCGGAACCCGTGCAGCATCGCCGCCGTGCACACCTGCACCGAGCCGCTGCCCAACGCGATGAATTCCGCCGCGTCGCGCCAGTTGCCGATGCCGCCGATGCCGGAGATCGGCAGGCCTTGGGTCTGTGGGTCACGGGCGATTTCCGCGACCATGTTCAACGCAATCGGCTTGACGGCTGAACCGCAATAACCGCCGTGGGTGCTCTGGCTGCCAACCATAGGGTTGGCGACCATGCGCTCCAGGTTGACGCTGGTGATCGAGTTGATCGTGTTGATCAGCGACACCGCATCGGCGCCGCCGCGATGGGCCGCGCGGGCTGCCACGCGGATGTCGGTGATGTTCGGCGTGAGCTTGACGATCACCGGCAGCGAGCAATACGTCTTGCACCAGCGCGTGACCTGCTCGACATACTCCGGCACCTGACCCACCGCCGCGCCCATGCCCCGTTCCGGCATGCCATGGGGGCAGCCGAAATTCAGCTCGATGCCGTCAGCCCCGGTGGCTTCCACCAGCGGCAGGATGTGTTTCCAGGATTCTTCGACGCAGGGCACCATCAACGACACGATCAGTGCACGGTCCGGCCAGTCCTTTTTGACCTGGGTGATTTCCCGCAGGTTGATCTCCAGCGAGCGGTCGGTAATCAACTCGATGTTGTTGAAACCCAGCACCTCGCGGTTAGGCCCGAAGTGCGCCGAGTAACGCGACGACACGTTCACCGCCGCCGGGTCCTCACCCAGGGTTTTCCAGACCACGCCACCCCAGCCGGCCTCGAAGGCGCGGACCACGTTGTAGGCCTTGTCAGTCGGCGGCGCGGAGGCCAGCCAGAACGGATTCGGGGATTTGATGCCGGCGAAGACAATCGACAGATCGGCCATTTACGCAGCCTCCACGTTGAGCATCAGTTGAGCGTTGATGGCCTCGGCAGCCAGTTTGCCGTGCTGCACCGCCTGCACGGTCAGGTCCTGATCGAGGCTGGTGCAATCGCCACCGGCGTACACCCCGGGAATGCTGGTGCGCAGGTGTTCGTCCACGTCGATCCGATCGCCCTGACGCTTGAGTTCGCGGGCCAGTGGATCGCTGAGTGCGCTGGAGTCGAAGGCCTGGCCAATCGCCTTGAAGATTGCATCGGCTGCCAGTTCGAAGGTTTCGCCGGTCGTTTGCAGACGACCTTCCACCAGATGGGTACGAGCGAAACGCATGCCGCGCACATGGCCTTGATCATCCAGCAGCACTTCCTCGGGTTGCGCCCAGGTCAGCAATCGCACTTGATTGGCCTTGGCAATTTCCTGTTCGTGGTGGGTCGCGCCCATGTCCTCGACACCGCGGCGGTACACCAGATTGACGTCATGTGCGCCGAGACGAGCCATTTGCACGGCCATGTCGATGGCGGTGTTGCCGGCGCCGAGGACGATGCAGTGGTCGGCGAGCGGCAGTTGGGTCAAGTCGTCAGCCTGGCGCAGTTCACGAATGTAATCGGTGGCGGCGAGCAGGCCGGGCGCCTCTTCGTGGGCTAGCCCGAGCTGTTTGCTGGCATTGAGGCCGAGGCCGAGAAACACCGCGTCGAATTGCTGATGCAGTTCGCTCAGGGTCAGGTTGTCCCCGAGTTTCTGCCCGTGACGGATTTCGATGCCGCCGATCTGCAGCAGGAAATCCAGCTCCTTCTGCGCGTAATCGTCCACCAGTTTGTACTTGGCGATCCCGTATTCGTTGAGGCCGCCAGCCTTTTCCCTTGCTTCGAAAATCACCACGTCATGCCCGTGCATGGCGCTGCGATGGGCGCAGGACAAACCGGCCGGTCCGGCACCGACCACGGCGATGCGCTTGCCGGTGGCCGCGGCGCGGGGGAAGGGGTGCTCGCTGAAGTGCGCGTTGTCCACGGCGTAGCGCTGCAACAGGCCGATCAGCACCGGTGCGCACTCATGGGCGTTGTTGCGCACACAAGCCTGCTGGCACAGGATTTCCGTCGGGCAGACCCGGGCACAACTGCCGCCGAGAATGTTCGCCGAAAGGATTTTCTGCGCGGCGCCTTGCACGTTGTCCTGGTGGATGTTGCGGATGAATGACGGAATGTCGATGTCGCTCGGGCAGGCGTTCACGCACGGCGCGTCGTAGCAGTACAGGCAGCGCGAAGCTTCCAGATGCGCCTGACGGTCGTTGAGCGGTGGCGCCAGGTCGGTGAAATGGCCGGCGAGCGCGGCGGCATTCTCGTAGGGATGCGGGAGGTGGTTCAGGGTCTTGATCACGGTGTTGGCCTCACGGTTATTGAGGTAACTGCCTCTGGTGGGCATTGGTTTTTGTGTTGTCTGGGCCGACGCCATCGCCAGCAAGCTGGCTCCTACAGGGGAATGCATTTCAAACTGTAGGAGCCAGCTTGCTGGCGATAGGTCTCAGCGTTTCACCGCCACAGGCTGATTCAACTCCGCCCGCTTGCTCAGCAAATCAAACACCGCCGGATACGCCGGCCGTTCGACATACCGCCCGGCCCCGCGCTCGGCGCGCAGATCACCGTCCGCCCAGACCACCCGACCCTGGCTGATCGTGTGGCTCGGCACACCGCGCACGGTCTTGCCTTCGAAAATGTTGAAGTCGACTTGCTGGTGATGGGTCTTCGCCGAAATCGTCCGCGTGCCCTCGGGATCCCATAGCACCAGATCTGCATCGGCGCCGACGCGAATCGCACCCTTGCGCGGGTAAAGATTGAAGATCTTCGCCGTGTTGGTGGAAGTCAGCGCGACGAACTGCTGCATCGAAAAACGCCCGGTGTTCACCCCTTCATCCCACAGCACCGCCATGCGGTCTTCGATACCGGCGGTGCCATTGGGGATCTTGCTGAAATCGTCACGCCCCGCGGCTTTTTGCTCGGCGCAGAAACAGCAGTGATCGGTGGCGGTGGTGTGCAGGTTGCCGGACTGCAAGCCATGCCAGAGTGCTTCCTGATGGCCGCGAGGACGGAAGGGCGGGCTCATCACGTAACCGGCGGCGGTCTGCCAGTCCGGGTGTTGGTAGACGCTGTCGTCGAGCAGCAGATGCCCCGCCAGCACCTCCCCGTAAACCTGCTGGCCCTTGCTGCGGGCGTAGGTGATTTCGTCCAGCGCTTCCTTGGTCGAGACATGCACCAGGTACAGCGGCGTACCCAGGGTTTCAGCAATGCGAATCGCCCGGCTCGCCGCTTCACCTTCGACCTGCGAAGGGCGCGACAGCGGATGCGCTTCAGGGCCGGTCATGCCTTGGGCCATCAGCTTGCGTTGCAGGTGATAAACCAGTTCGCCGTTTTCCGCATGCACGGTCGGCACGGCACCCAGTTCCAGGCACCGTTCGAAACTCGCCACCAGCGTGTCATCCGCTGCCATGATTGCGTTCTTGTAGGCCATGAAGTGCTTGAAGCTGTTGACCCCGTGATGGCTGACCAGCTCGGCCATTTCCTCGCGAACCTGCTCGCTCCACCAGGTGATCGCCACATGAAAACCATAGTCTGACGCCGATTTCTCGGCCCAGCCGCGCCACTGATGAAAGGCTTCCATCAGCGACTGCTGAGGATTGGGAATCACGAAGTCGATGATCGACGTGGTACCGCCGGCCAGACCGGCCGCCGTGCCGCTGAAGAAGTCCTCGCTGGCCACGGTGCCCATGAAGGGCAATTGCATGTGAGTGTGCGGATCGATGCCGCCGGGCATCAGGTATTGGCCGCTGCCGTCGAGCACTTCGGCGCTCGCCGGAACATCGAGGTTGTCGCCAATGGCTTTGATCACGCCGTCGGCGCAATAGACGTCGGCGCGATAACTTTCATCATGGGTAATAACGGTGGCGCCACGGATCAACAGAGACATTCCGAGTTCCTCGCAGGCAATGACCGACTGATGTCGGTTCTAACTGTTTTATATGAAGCGGGCGTCAACGGTCGTATTCCTGTCAACGCTGTCAGGATTAGAAGCTAGTATGAGTTGAGTGAATCAGCAAGAATATTTTTTATAAGCATATAGCTGTTTTAAGTTGTTGAAATAAAACAACTAAAACGATTAATCACCAAAATGGTGAGGGCTCTCACCATTTTGACGCACTTGACAGGTTCCAAATATGGTCAAGATTTCCTATGTGAAATCAGCCGCTTGAGGATGGTCTATGGTTGGTGCGCAACTTTGAAAAAAACTTTGCTGCACCAGATTGAGTCCTGACTGTTCGGACAACTTGCCCGGCCTTTAGCCTGAGTGAACAGGCAAGTGATCCAAGACTCATTGGAGAGTTGAATAAAACTGATCAACATCAGTTGTTTATAACGTTTTATGGAACTGCCCGATGCGCAAATGCGGTGGCCGGCACGTTTATTGATGCCGCCAGCCGCTGATGAGCAAAAAATAATTCAAAGAACAGTGGAGCGGCCATGCAACAGATCAGATCGCAAGTGACCGAGCGCGACGGCTTGTTTGAGCTCGAAGCCGGCAGCGACGTCCTCGACAGTCCCCGTTACAACCACGACATGGCACCGACCAAGGTGCGCGAACGAACCTGGAACAAATGGCACATCACCGCGTTGTGGGTCGGCATGTCGATCTGCGTGCCGACCTACACCCTCGGCGGCGTGCTCACCGCGTACTTCGGCCTGAGCGTCGGCGAGGCATTGCTGGCGATTCTGTTCGCCAACATCATCGTGCTGATCCCCCTGACCCTGAATGCCTTCCCCGGTACCAAGTACGGCATCCCGTTCCCGGTGTTGCTGCGTTCGTCCTTTGGCATTCTCGGCTCGAACATTCCGTGCCTGATACGCGCGCTGGTGGCGTGCGGCTGGTTCGGTATCCAGACGATGTTTGGCGGGCTGGCGATTCACCTGTTCCTGGGCTCGGTGTTCGAGGGCTGGAAATCCCTTGGCGGCACCGGCGAAGTCATTGGCTTCATGATTTTCTGGGCGCTGAACCTGTGGGTGGTGATTCGCGGCGCCGAATCGATCAAGTGGCTGGAAACCTTGTCCGCGCCGTTGCTGGTGCTGGTCGGCGTCGGCCTGCTGGTGTGGGCGATGCCGAACGTGTCGATGTCCGAACTGCTGGCGATCCCGGCCAAACGTCCGGAAGGCGCGAGCGTGGTCAGCTACTTCGCCGCCGGGCTGACCGCGATGGTCGGGTTCTGGGCCACGCTGTCGCTGAACATTCCGGACTTCAGCCGTTACGCGAAAAGCCAGAAGGACCAGATCGTCGGGCAGATCATCGGCCTGCCGCTGACCATGTTCCTGTTCGCCTCCCTGGGCGTGGTGATGACCGCCGCGTCGGTGAAACTGGTGGGCGTGACCGTCTCCGATCCGGTGACGTTGATCGGCCATATCCAGAGCCCGGTCTGGGTCGCGCTGGCCATGGCGCTGATCATCATCGCCACGCTGTCCACCAACACCGCCGCGAACATCGTGTCCCCGACCAACGACTTCCAGAACATCGCGCCGAAGGTAATCAACCGCACCAAAGCGGTGTTGCTCACCGGGTTCGTCGGGCTGGTGCTGATGGGACATGAGCTGCTGAAAAAACTCGGGCTGATCGTTTCCGACGTCAGCCTGGAAACGGTCTATTCGAACTGGCTGCTGGGGTATTCCAGCCTGCTCGGGCCAATTGCCGGGATCATGGTGGTGGACTATTTCCTGATCAAGAAACAGCAGCTGGACCTGGCGGGACTGTATCGCGATGACGTGTACCCGGCGTGGAACTGGTTCGGTTTCATCGCGTTTGCCGTGCCCGTGGTGTTGACGCTGCTGTCGCTGGGCAGCGATGCGTTCAGCTGGTTCTACAGCTACGGCTGGTTCACCGGGTCGGCGCTGGGCGGGTTGATTTATTACGGGTTGTGCTCGATGCGGCGCAGCCCGTCTGTAGCGAAATCTCCGGTGTGACGGATGGCCTAATCGCGAGCAGGCTCGCTCCCACATTTTGAAATGCGTTCCCCTGTGGGAGCGAGCCTGCTCGCGATGACGGCCTCAAATACACCCATGAATTGCCTGAAGAAACCTATAAAAACTGCCTGAGGAGATCACCATGAACGCGGCCACAGACGTTCTGCAATCCACCCATCAGCACATCAACCGCGACCGCCTGTGGCAGTCGCTCATGGAACTTGCCAAACTCGGCGCCACCGTCAAGGGCGGCGTCTGTCGCCTGGCCCTGACCGACCTGGACCGTCAGGCCCGGGACATCTTCGTCAAATGGTGCGAAGAGGCTGGCTGCACCGTCAGCATCGACGCCGTCGGCAACATCTTCGCCCGTCGCCCCGGTCGCAACCCGAACCTGCCACCGGTGATGACCGGCAGCCACATCGACACCCAGCCCACCGGCGGCAAGTTCGATGGCTGCTTCGGTGTACTCGCCGGCGTCGAAGTCCTGCGCACCCTCAACGACCTCGGCGTGGAAACCGAGGCGCCGCTGGAAGTGGTGGTCTGGACCAACGAAGAAGGCTCGCGCTTCGCCCCGTGCATGATGGGCTCCGGCGTGTTCGCGGAAAAATTCACCCTCGAAGAAACCCTGGCCAAGGTTGACGCCGAAGGCATTACCGTCGGCGAAGCCCTGAACGCTATCGGCTATGCCGGGCCGCGTAAAGTCAGCGGCCACGCCGTCGGCGCCTATTTCGAGGCCCACATCGAACAAGGCCCGATCCTCGAAGACGAACGCAAAACCATCGGCGTCGTGATGGGCGCCCTCGGCCAGAAATGGTTCGACCTGAAACTGCGCGGCGTCGAAGCCCACGCCGGCCCAACCCCGATGCACCTGCGCAAGGATGCACTGGTCGGCGCGGCTGTAATCGTCGGCGCCGTCAACCGCGCCGCCCTCGGCCATCAACCCCACGCCTGCGGTACCGTCGGCTGCCTGCAAGCCTATCCCGGCTCACGCAACGTCATCCCCGGCGAAGTGCGCATGACCCTGGACTTCCGGCACCTGGAGCCGGCACGCCTGGATTCGATGATCGCCGAAGTCCGCGAAGTGATCGAAACCACCTGCGAAGAACACGGCCTGACCTTCGAACTGACCCCAACCGCCGACTTTCCGCCGCTGTACTTCGACAAAGGCTGCGTCGAAGCCGTCCGCAGCGCCGCGCAAGGGCTCGGGTTGTCGCACATGGACATCGTCAGCGGAGCAGGGCACGACGCGATCTTCCTCGCCGAACTCGGCCCGGCCGGGATGATCTTCGTCCCGTGCGAAGGCGGCATCAGCCACAACGAAATCGAAAACGCCGCACCGGATGATCTGGCGGCGGGGTGTGCGGTGTTGTTGCGGGCGATGCTGGCGGCGTCGGCGGCGATTGCGGGTGGGCAGCTTGCGGCTTGAAAACCTGGAAATGCACTTTTTCGGATACACGCAACCTCCTGTAGGAGTAGAGCTTGCTCGCGAAGACGTCAAATCTGACGACGAAAATCCTGAATGCGACGGACTCGCGCGCGGCAAGCTTTCCACCACCAAATTGAGAGATCTGCCGGGTGCGATGGGTGTTTTTAGTTATTAAAATAATTGTATTTGCGGTGTTTGGTAGTAAACAACTGTCATATATGACAGTGACGTAGGTACTGGTTTTCCTCGATATTAGAGATGCATTAATTTTTGCGTTATCTAATGAGAGGGTTTTTATCATGAGAAATGGTTTGGAAACTGAATCGCAAGATGATCCGCTTGAAAAAACATTACTAATGGTGAATGGCCTGTATTGGACTTCGAGCTCGCCGATGCTATTGCAGAAAGGTATTAAAAATAAATTTAAGATTAGCAGTCAGACGTTAAGAGCAGGGTTTCGCCTGGTGGATGTCTCAGGAAAATCTCTGATCGAACCTGATTCATGGGTGGATCTCGACGATAACTCGGCAGATTGGTCGATAACGCTTGGTGCTGATGAGGATAATGGAACATTCGTATTGATGAGCCGGGAATTTACTCGGGTTTGGGACATTGGCTGCGAGTTCTTTGATCCTGATCATCCTGTCTATCCAAAATCTACTTTTCTAGTGGGTGGGCCATTTGTGTGGGGGTATGTAACTCATAAGGCAGTTATTCCTTTGCCTCGACTTCGATACAAAAATCGTCTCAGCATTGTGTCGCAAATAAGGATTGGTGAAGAAGTTAAGTTGTCATTCACCGGCAAGGATGGGGTTCCCGATATTACATCTACCAATCCGCTGGCAATGGCTGATGGCGGCGTGGGCTGGGATTTTAGTTTCGAAAATTTGAGAGAAGTAAAGGCGGTAACAGCATGGGTTGAATTTAAGGATGGTTCAAAGGCTGAATTGGACTTTGTACCCACAGACAGGCTCGAAGCCGTATCTAGCGGTTTGCAGCATTCAGAGGTAATTGATGGTTAGAGATATCAGTCACGGAGTAGATGTAACGCACGATTACACACCCCTGAGGTCGTAATCTTCACAACGCGCCACACCGGTGCGACCGGATTTGTGGAGAGCCAATGAGCCCGGACGTCCTGACCACCGAAACCAATCGTCGCCAGTTGCAGCAGATCATCGCCGGGCTATCCGACGGCGTGATCCTGCTGGAACTCGACCAGACCATTCTCTGGGCCAATGACGCCGCGCTGATCATGCACGGCGCAATGCAAACGAGCGATCTGGGCGCCAATGCCAGGGAATACGCCAAGCGATTCGCCTTGCGTTATCGCAACAATCATCCGGTCCCGGCCGAGAATTATCCAATCAACCGTGTGGCCCGTGGCGAGACCTTCAGTGACGTGCTGGTTGAAGTGACACCGGCGAGTGACGAGGAGCTCACCTGGGTGCATAGCGTACGCAGCATGGTGCTGACCGACAGTCGCGGCGAACCGGAATCGCTGGTGCTGATCATGGATGATGTCACCGAGTGGGCCAGCGCCGAGCAGCGATTCGAAAAGACCTTCAACGCCAATCCGGCGCCGGCGGTGATCTGCCGTCTCAGCGATTTGCGTTACATCAAGGTCAACCCGGGATTTCTGGAAATGACCGGCTACACCCGCGATCAAGTGATCGGTGTTTCGACCTATGAACTGGACATTCTTGAAGGCGCTGAAAAGAAAGACCTGGCGATCGAGCGCTTGCGCGAACACGCGACCATTCCGCAAATGCAGGCCGAGCTGAAGCTACCGGAAGGCGGAAGCAAACAGGTGATCGTCGCCGGCCAGCCGCTCGAACTCAACGACGAAGACTGCATGCTGTTTTCCTTCGTCGATATGGAACCACGGCACAAGGCAGAAGTGGCCCTGCGTCAGAGCGAAGAGCGTTTCGCCAAGGCCTTTCGCCTGACGCCGGTGCCAACGCTGGTGTGTGGCGCGAGTGATCAGGTGGTGATCGACGTCAACGAAGCCTTTCTCGACACCCTCGCTTACCCCAGTGAAGAAGTGTTGGGCAAAACCTTGGCCGAGATCGATTTCATCCACGACAAAACTGCGCGCACCCGTTTGTTTGCGGCGCTGGAGAAGGCGGGCAGCCTCGACCGCATCGATGTCCGCCTGCGCAAGAAAGACAGCGAGCTGATCGATTGCGCGATCTCTGCTGACACCGTGAACATCCAGGACAACCCTTGCTATCTGCTGGTGTTGATGGACATCACCGAGCGCAAGCGCACCGAGCTGGAATTGGTGGCGGCGATTGAAGAGGTGATGAAGGACGCGTCCTGGTTCAGTCGCACGCTGATCGAAAAACTCGCCAACGTGAAAAGCGTCAACTCGCCGACATTGCCCAGTGTGTCCTTCACCGACCTCACGGCCCGGGAACGCGATGTGCTGGGGCTGATCTGCGAAGGCCTGGCCGACAAGGAAATCGCCGCACGACTGAAGCTGGCGCCGAACACCGTGCGCAATCACGTCGCGACCGTGTACTCCAAACTCGATGTGCATAGTCGCAGCGAGGCGATCGTGTGGGCGCGCGAACGCGGGTTGTTTTCCAGCGAACGCCGAACGGCGGGCCAGCGTTAAGGTGCAAATGCACTAGTTGAGGCAGTGCAAATTGATGTTTTGATTGGGTAGGGCGGTTCTTAGTCTGTAAGGGTGCGACACGAGTTTTCGTGTCACTTCGAAACAGGCAAAGGAACATGTCCATGATCACGCGCCCACCGCACTGGTTCGAGCGTTATGCAGGCAAGTCGCAATGATTTCCCTGGCGCAATTACGTCTGCAACTGGAGCGCAGTTTTTCGCCATTGGCCTGTGAGTGCACGCTGACGGGAGAGCATTCGTTGACGGTGAAGCTTTATCACCCGGTGTCCGGGCAGGTGGACCTTGTGGTCAGCGGCTTGAACATTACGACGCTCGGCAGCCCGGAAGCTCTGCAGGCATTGGTCGAAGAACTTCGTTACGAACTCGATAGCAACACCCTTCATCGCCCCGACCCGGTCTGTTGACGGCCGGTTGAACTCTAAAAAATACGAAACTAATTTTTCCGTGGCGGGTCCGCTAGTAACGGCGGCATTGTTTTTTGTCGCTAAAACCTGTCGATCAATTACTGCGGATCAACCTATGAACAGTCTCGGGAAACGTATTTTCTTGCCAGTGTCGTTCGCCTTCTGCGCAGCCGTTCTGGGCGGTTGCGCCAGTCCTCCACCTCCGCCGCCAGCAGCACCTGCGCCTATTCCCCAGCGCACCTGTGACACGTCGGAAAAAACCGATGTTATGGGGGATGCCAGAGCTGAAGGGTTGGTGACGAGGGAGACTACGTTGACGCGTTGCGTGACTCAGTGATCTTCTTTGCACCAAGCAATTCTAATAACCCGTTTTGGCTTGCAGCTGCGCTGGCGTAGTCGTCCGTTTATCGCAGTTTTCTTACAGGTGTTGAAGAGAGTTTTAACGAATTTCGTTCATCGTCGAGGTCGCATTCCAGCAAGTTCGGAGTTGCGCATTTTTCGCGGTGTTGATGATTTGTGGCGTCAAGGCGGCGGACTGGATTGCGGAAGCTGGATGAGTTGCTCATTTCCGAATGAGCATGCAGAGCTGTGACTTTGTTTGAGAGCGCCAGCAACTCCTCGAACTTTGGTCCAGTGAATTTACGGTGCTCGGATAATTCAGTTTGAAAAGTGCCCGCTTGCCCTAGTTACAGTGTAAGCGACAGGCGGCAAGTAAAATCGTCGTTTCAAATAGCTAGTAAATTTGTAGCTAATATCATCGTCTAGGCTCTGTACGAAAAGTAATGTCGCAAACACCTCATGGCACAAGCCAGTGAGTCCATTGCGGCATAACTTTTCGCGAGCTTGTCGAAGCGCGTAACGATGCGGCGGTTTTCCTTCAGCCACCCGAACATGCGCTCGATGATGTTGCGCTGGCGGTACTTGGGGCGATCAAACAGTCTTGGCAAGCCCGGCCCCGGCTTGCGCTTCATGCTGCGCAGCGGGATTACCGGCTGCATCCGGTAACGATCACAGTAGCGGCGCAGTGCTTCGGCGTCATAGCCCTTGTCGGCCAGCAACCATCAGCGGCGTTTACGGGGACGACCGCGCAAGCCTGGAATGTAAGCCTCATCCAGCAGCGGTTGGGCATAAGCGATATCACTTGCTTGTCCGCCTGATAATAGAAAGCGCAGCGGCAGGCCTGGCATCGCACAACATGTGAATCTTGGTCGTCAGGCCGCCCCGACTGCGCCCGAGTGCATGATCTGGCGGTTCTTCAGGCCCCCTTTTTCCCCGGCGCCTGATGAGGCTCGGGTAGCACGAACGGCAGTGGAGTCGATCATCCAGGTTTCCAAGTCAATCAGGCCTTGCTCGTTCAACCGGATGTGGAGTCGTTTGAGCATTTGGTCGAAAACCCCGCGATTACGCCAGTCTCGAAAGCGTTGATAGACCGTTGACCACGGGCCGAAGCGCTCGGGCATGTCACGCCAGTCTGCGCCTGAACAAAGCACCCAGAGCACGCCGTTGAGCATCAGCCGATCGTCTGCCCGGGGGCGTCCGTTACGGCGGGTTTCACTGAAGATGTCTGCAACCAAATCCCAGGCTGCGTCGGGAAGTTCGTACCGTTTGGCCATCGTGGGCTCCTGCTTTTGATGGACGCGGACTCTACTGATTCCTGACGTTTGTGGGAGCCAAATGAGTTTCAGCGGATTTCGTATAGAGCCTAGCGCCGAAGAAAACTTGGTATCCGTCAACCCTGACAACGCAACTAAGTGTTATCGCAATTAGTTCTAAGGTAACTGTCAATATTGACAGTTACTTGCGGGGGCAAAAGTTCCGATAATTTCTTAGGTTAATTTTTTCAGGCAGCGTTGAATCAAGGGGCACGTCATGAGTGAAAAAGTCGAATCAGGATCAGAGAACACTTATTGGGCTAAAGTGATTGTTAATGGCAAGCAGGTCCAAAAAGGCGATGAAGTGATTCTGCTCAGTGAGCGGGATAACGAAATTAAAATAGAGGATGCGCCAGTCGGGGTAAGTGAACTAAGGCTAGGTTTGGCTGATGGCGAAGAACAGAAATTTATATCGAACCCTCCTTTTAACAGCAAAAATCTGTTGATCGATCGTAGCTGCTCTTGGGCGGTTACACCGCAAAGCGGGGCGGACTCCTCCGCCACGTTAGTTGTTTACACTGCAGAGATACCTCCGCTCATGGAACTCCGATGTTCGGTGTCTGATTTTGACATCAGGTTCATTTATTTAACTGACGACCCTATCCCCCATCCTCCCGCGCAGGTTGCAGCTCGTGTCAATGTGTTGTATGCCTCTGGCGTGCTAGCAACTTCAAAAGGCGAACCTGCCGGCGGCGTGACGGTGACATTCAATGTTCCGGAGCATGGAGCTCAAACTCTGCAGACTGGACCGGCCGGCAAGGCGTCTATGGCCCCCATCATTTACAAGACCGCAGGCACCCGTGAAATAAGCGCGGTTGCCGAGTTTTCCGACGGAGACAGGACTATAAAAATGTTAGTGGACGTTCGCTCGTAAAAAAAATAGCAACTCGCCGAGCCTGAGAAGCGGCGTAGAAAGTCTGTTAAATGTTACGTCTTAGAAGGTATATCTCTCGATATTCACAAAGGAACCGTAAAGTTCATTCCGGAAAAAAGAGCGCTTTCGGTGAGAGGGCTTCTCAGGCGAAGGTACAGAAATGAGCTCGGCTTGCAGACGATAGTATTTCAGGAATACTTGTCGGCAAGCCGCAGCGACAAATTCAGCTGACAAGAATCAGGACAAGAACCCCCCATCCACATTCAACGAAACCCCAGTCGTATAACTCGACGCATCACTCGCCAAATACAACACCGCTCCCGCCATCTCACTCGGATCCGCCACACGCTTCAACGGGATCTGCGCCAACGCCGTCTTCAAAATCGCATCGTTCTTCACCAGCGCCGAAGCAAACTTGGTGTCAGTTAACCCTGGCAACAACGCATTGCAGCGAATGCCGAACTGCGCGCATTCCTTGGCGAACACCTTGGTCATGTTGATCACGGCGGCCTTGGTCACCGAGTAGATGCCCTGGAAAATCCCTGGCGAGATGCCGTTGATCGAGGCGACGTTGATGATGCTGCCGCCGCCGTTGTCGCGCATCAGTTTGCCGGCTTCGACCGACATGAAGAAGTAGCCGCGGATGTTCACGTCGACGGTTTTCTGGAAGGCGCTGAGGTCGGTGTCGAGGACGTTGCAGAATTGCGGGTTGGTCGCGGCATTGTTGACCAGGATGTCGAGGCGGCCGAATTGTTCGCGTATGCCGGCGAAGACCTGGCTGATCTGTTCCATTTCGCCGATGTGGCAGGCGACGGCGGTGGCTTTGCCGCCGGCAGCGATGATCGCGTCGGCCACGTGTTGGCAGCCGTCGAGTTTGCGGCTCGACACGATAACGTGGGCGCCTTGCTGGGCCAGCAGTTTGGCGATGGCTTCACCGATGCCGCGGCTGGCGCCGGAGACGAAAGCGATCTTGCCGTCGAGGTCGAACAACTGGGTCTTGGACATGGTGTTTTCCTTGTTATAGGGCTGGATCAGGGGCTATCGCTGGTCGCTCAAGCGAATAAGATCCCTGTAGGAGTGAGCCTGCTCGCGATGTGCTCAAGGGCGCAGCGTTTAACCAGAAAACATGCGTTATCGTTTACGTCCATCGCGAGCAGGCTCGCTCCTACAGGGGCGCGGTCAGAGGCTGGATTTCTGGATGACTTGCAGGCTCATCTGCTCCAGCAGTTTGTTCATGTGAATGAACTGCGCGAAGCGTTTGTCCTGGGTCTGGCCATGAAAGAAGCGGTAGTAGATCTGCTGCACGATACCGGCGAGGCGGAATAGGCCGTAGGTGTAGTAGAAGTCGAAATTGTCGATCTGGATGCCCGAGCGCTGGGCGTAGTAGTCGACGAACTCGCGACGGGTCAGCATGCCCGGTGTGTGGCTCGGCTGGCGGCGCATCAGTTGTACCGGCGCCGGATCGTTGGCTTCAATCCAGTAGGCGAGGGTGTTGCCCAGGTCCATCAGCGGGTCGCCGAGGGTGGTGAGTTCCCAGTCGAGCACGCCGATGATCTGCATCGGGTTGTTCGGGTCGAGGATCACGTTGTCGAAGCGGTAGTCGTTGTGGACGATGCTGGAGGTCGGATGATCGGCCGGCATCTTGTCGTTGAGCCAGGCCTTCACCGCTTCCCACTGCGGTGCGTCCGGGGTCAGGGCTTTTTCGTAGCGGTCGCTCCAGCCTTTGATCTGCCGCGCGACATAACCTTCGGGTTTGCCGAGATCGCCGAGGCCATAGGCGTTGTAGTCGACGCGGTGCAGTTCGACGAACTTGTCGATGAAGCTCTTGCACAGGGCTTCGGTTTTCGCCGAGTCCAGGCCCAGTTCCGGCGGCAGCTCCGAGCGCAGGATGATGCCGTTGACCCGTTCCATCACATAGAACTCGGCACCGATCACCGATTCGTCGGTGCAGTGCACGTAGGCCTTCGGACAGTACGGAAAGCCGTCGCGCAGTTGATTGAGGATGCGAAATTCGCGGCCCATGTCATGGGCGGATTTGGCCTTGTGGCCGAAGGGCGGGCGGCGCAGGACGAATTCCTGCTCGGGGTATTCCAGCAAGTAGGTCAGGTTCGACGCGCCGCCGGGAAACTGGCTGATCTGCGGCAAGCCACTGAGGCCCGGAATGTGCGCCTTGAGGTACGGATCGATCAGGCTGGCATCGAGTTCTTCGCCGGAGCGGATACGGGTGGACTGGTCAGTAAGCGCCATGCTTATCCCTTCTGCTTATTCTGGAGGCCTGAAACTATTGGCTAATCTAATGCGCGCTCCCGGCACCCACAACCACGATCGGCCCTTATAGGTGAGCGTGTTGCCGGGCAATCATTGCTTTTGATACACCTGTTTGAATTGTCCTACAGGACGGCTTTGTTCTCGGTAACGGGGAGTTCGATCGGCGTCAGTACCGGCTTGCCGGAAAAGAACGCCGACAGGTTGCGACCGACCAGTTCGACCGTGCCCTTGGTCGCTTCGGGAGACAGGCCGGCGACGTGCGGCGTGAGAATCACGTTGCTCAGGGATTTCAGGGCATCCGGGACCTGGGGTTCGTGATCGAAGACATCCAGCGCTGCGCCGGCAATGCGCCGTTGCTCCAATGCGCTGATCAGGTCAGCGGTAACGACCACGCTGGCCCGGGCGATGTTGACCATGAAACCGTTCGGCCCCAAGGCATCGAGCACCGAGCGGTTGATCAGGCTGCGGGTGCCGAGCCCACCGGGCGTGGCCACGATCAGGAAGTCCGAGGCGCGAGCCAGTTCGGTCGGCGTAGAGCAGAAACTGTAGGGCACATCGCTGCGGTGCTGGCGGTTGTGGTAGCTGACCGTCATGTCGAACCCGTTGGCCGCGCGCTTGGCGATGGCCATGCCGACGGCGCCGAGCCCGAGGATGCCCAGGCGTTTGCCCGCGAGGGAAGGGCGCATGATTTTCGGCCACTCGCCACGGCGCACGGCGGCGTCACAGCGGGGGATGTCGCGCACCATCGAAAGCAGCATCGCCATGGCATGGTCGGCGACTGAAGAGGCGTTGACCCCGGCGCCATTGGTGACCGTCAGCCCACGGTCCGCGGCGGCTTGCAGGTCGACCTGTTCGTAGCCGGCGCCGATTACGCAGATGATCTTGAGGGCCGGCAGGGCGGCGATTTCGTCGGCATACAAGCCTAGCGGTCCGCGCGTCAGCACCGCATCGATACGCGCGCCATGAGCCGCAATGGCCTGGGCGCGTTCGGCGGGAGTAGGGGCCAGAATCAGGTGAAAGCCCTGATGTTCGAGAATCGGCAGGTAATCATTGATGGTCTCAACCAGTACCAGAACAGTTGCGGGCATGCTGGGCTCCTGTGGCTTGAATATCCCTTGAGATTGCTGGCTTCAACGCACTTTGGCAAACACCAAAGATCGTGACACTGCCCAATGATCATAGCGGAACAGGAGAGGGTGGCTACTGTGCTTTGAGAAAGGTGCGCGCCGCCTCGAGAATTTCGTCGGACAGGGCTTCACCACGGGTGGCGCGGGCCAGTGTCAGCGCACCGACCATCAGGGAATATTGCACCAGCGCTTGCTGGCGGTCGCGGGCGTCATCGCCGGTTTCCATCAGCGGTGCAAAGGTGTCGAGCAAGGATTCAAGACCTGTCATGAAGGTCTGGCGCAGGCCGCTTTCGGCAGCCTCGTGGCACATGTCCCCGGCAAACGCCACCACCGGGCAGCTGTCCCCCGGATTGTCGCGGCTGGTCGCCGACAGATAGGGGGCGATCAAGGCCTTACGGGCGGCGCCCTTGTCTTCGTTGGCGGCGATCCATGACTTCCAGCGCTCTGCCGATTGCTGGAAGGCGCGGCCGCTGGCCTCTTGCGCCAGGGCTTCCTTGGATTCGAAATGCCCATAAAAGCCGCCATGTGTCAGCCCCGCGGCCCCCATGACATCAATCACGCTGATGCCGTGGAGGCCCCGTTCGCGGAACAGCCGCGTAGCCGCCTCGACGATGATTTCGCGGTTGAGTTCGGCTTGCTTGCGGGAAACACGGGGCATTGGCGGCTCACAAATTCAAGTGGGAGGTCAGAGGGCGTACTGGGCGATACCGTTGCCGAACGACCAGTTCTCTTTTTTCACTTCGACGAGGTTAATGAAAATATCCTCCAGGCGCACGGCCAGTTCCGTGTTAAGGCTCTCGGCGATGGTTTTGTAGAGCAGTTTCTTCTGCTCGACGGTGCGGCCTTCGCTCAGGGTGATCTGGATCACCACCAGTTTATCGGTGCGGTTGATGCCGAGGTACTGCGGGTCAAAGATGAAATGCTGCTCGTCGTGCTCGGCGAGGATCTGGAAGTTATCGTTCTCCGGCACGCCGATGGCGCTGTGCATGGCGGCGTAGATCAACTGGCCGATGCGTTTGGCGTGGGTGGGGTCCTGATGCTTTTTGATGTCGATGCGAACCAGTGGCATTGAATGACTCCGGAAGAGTGGGCGGTCAACTTAAAATACATGATGATGAACCTTTATCAAGTCGAAAGTGTTGTTCTGTAGGAGCGAGCCTGCTCGCGATGGTGTGTCAGGCGACGCAGTGGTGTTGGTTGGATCATGTCTGATTGAAAAAGCAGCCGCGGCGAAGTAATCCATCCCTGTTCAAGATTGCTGTGCAGAAGCAGACATAAACATCGGCATCTGCCGCTGCACCCAATTGAGCAGCTCTTGCGCGGGTGCGGCGAGCGGTCGTCCGGACTTCACAAGCAGCTTCGCCTCGACGCTCTGTAGTAACGGATGGTCAATTGGAACTGCTACCAGGCTACCTTTGGCGATTTCACGATAGGCCGCGACTTCGCCGAGTAGTGAGGCAAATTCTCCGCAGGCCACCAATCGTTTGAGTGCTGCCAGTGAGTTGCTGACCAGGACCGGACGGACCTCTATTTTTTCGGCGTATTCAAGCATCTTGATCGCATGCCCGATGCCGAATGTGGTGGGGGTTAGTACCAGCGGGCAGCGGAGTATGTCTGCGACGGTAGCCATTCCACCTCTCAGGGCAAGTGGATGGTCCGGTCGAACCAGCAACATGACTGGCTGCAAAGATGTTGCGCGGTAGTCGATATGGGGGTGCGGAGGGGGATTGTAAGCCAAGCCGATATGGGCACGGTTTTCAGCTATTTCGTTGAGCACATCGTCAACGGGCAGTATGTCCAGCGTGACATCCAGCTTCGGGTATTGCTTGCAGAACGGTGCGAGCACATGGTCGACCAATGCATCGACGTAACCCTCGCTGATGACAATCCTCACATGGCCCTGCTGTAAGCCCTTAATGGCCTGCAATTGATCTTCGAGTTTTTCCTGGTGCGATCGGTAGCCCCGCCAAAACTCCAGTAAATGTGCGGCAGCTTCTGTGGGTTGAACGCCTCGGGCCTGGCGTTCGAATAGCTTCGCCCCGAGTTCTTCTTCCAGAAGCTTGATTTGGCGGGTGATCACCGAGGGTGATGTGTTGATGTGGTCTGCGGCCGCACGAATCGATCCGTGCACCAGCACCTCGTGAAAATAACGTAAGCGCTGTTGATTGATTTCGCGCATGCCAGGCCCTCCGTTGAAAACGATGTGTTGCTCTCAGAGCAACGTAACATGAACTTAGTTGCTCTTGCTGGTGAGTGATACGGGGCGCAGCATTCTTTCCACGAACGCAGACCAATAAGAACAACGGAGAATTGCATGTCGAACCTACTGATATCTCCAGGAAGTGATGTCATTTCCGCCCTGTACCGAAAGCTCAACTGGCGACTGCTGCCACTCCTGTTCATCTGTTACGTCTTTGCCTACCTCGACAGGATCAATGTCGGTTTTGCAAAAATGCAAATGCAGAGTGACCTCGGGCTTTCCGACGCAGCATACGGTGCCGGAGCGGGCGTGTTTTTTCTGGGTTATGTGCTGTTTGAAATACCCAGCAACCTGATGTTGCCACGGGTAGGGGCGCGTAAAACCTTCAGCCGTATTCTTGTGTGTTGGGGAATTACCTCTGCGTGCATGCTCTTCGTTCGCAACGTCCCAATGTTTTACGCCATGCGTTTTTTGCTAGGCGTGTTCGAGGCCGGTTTCGCTCCAGGAATGATTTATTACCTGTCCTGCTGGTACGGTCCGAAGCGAATGGCGCGGGCCATTGCGATCGTGTTCATCGCCGGCCCTGTCGGCGGCATTATTGGCGGCCCTCTTTCCGCTTGGCTGATCACCACATTTGAAGGCGTTGGTGGTCTGGCCGGTTGGCAGTGGATGTTCTTGTTGGAAGGCCTGCCGTGTGTGTTCCTTGGCATCCTTATGTTTTTCGTTCTTGCGAATCGGCCCGCAGAGGCGCGTTGGCTGAGCGTTGAGGAAAAGCGCCTGCTTGAATGTGAGCTGGGATCTTCGTCGAGCCACGCTCATTCCTTCCGGGCGGTGTTGCGAGATCCGAGAATCTACATTCTTGCGTCGGCCTATTTCTGCATTATCTTTTCGATCTACGCCTTCAGTTTCTGGTTGCCAGCATTGATCAAGGCCCAAGGCGTGAATGACATGATGCAGTTAGGCTGGTATGCCGCGATCCCTTATATAGCCGCCGCATTCGGTATGTACTGGATAGGGCGTCGATCCGATCGGGTCGGTGAAAGGCGTTTCCACTGTGCGATTCCTGCGGGCATCGGGGCAGCGCTGATACTGATATACCCTTTTGCTGATGGGAATCTGGCGCTCTCTATTAGCCTGCTGACGTTAGCCACTGCAATGATGTTCATGGCCTACACGGTGCTATGGGCGATGCCCTCTGAACTCATCAAGGGCGAGGCGGCGGCGGGCGGTATCGCGTTGATAAATACCATCGGCCTTTCTGGCGGATTCTGGGGGCCGGCAGTGATCGGTTGGGCCAAGACGGCAACCGGCAGCATGACGCCTGGCATCGTCGCAGTGGGTTGCGTGTTCCTGTGCGGAGCCCTGATCATTTTCGCGAACAAGCCACTGACACGTAAACGCCTGGTTGCCGAATACAACCCGGGATGACCTTCCACCTTGAACTCCCAACCATCGCGTTCCGAAAGGTGCGCCTCATCAAGAGAGAACTCACATGTTTCTATATCTATCGACGTGGGCCGAAATCGAGCGGTTTCTTGAACGCAGTCGCACCATCGTCATTCCGATCGGCTCCAACGAACAACACGGCCCTACCGGTCTTCTCGGGACAGATTGGATGTGCCCTGAAATCATCGCGGGCGAAGCACAAAAAAAAGCGGACATCTTAATTGCCCCGACCTTCAATATCGGCATGGCGCAGCACCATCTCGGATTCCCGGGAACCATCTCGCTCAGGCCTTCAACGTTCATTGCCGCCATTGGTGATTGGACACGCTCATTGGCCGGGCATGGGTTTGAGAAAATCTTTTTCCTCAATGGCCACGGCGGCAATGTCGCTTCGATTGAGGCCGCCTTTTCAGAGATTTACTGCGAGGCGAGCTTTGCACGACGCCAATCCGGATTCGCCCTGAAATTATGCAATTGGTGGGACCTGGAAGGCGTAGATAAGTTGGCCAGAGATCAATTTCCGACAGGCCACGGCATGCATGCCACACCTTCCGAAATCGCTGTCACTCAGTGGGCCTATCCCAACTCCACCAAGTCAGCTGACTACTCGCCGCAGATCGCTCCATCAGGACCTATCCGAGAAGCACTGGATTTCCGCGCCCGGCATCCCGATGGCCGCATGGGATCGGATCCGGCACAGGCGACACCGGAAAAAGGTCGGCAACTGGTAGAGTTGGCGGCACAGAGTTTGGTGCGTGCGTTGGACGCTTTCAGTCGCGAAGCAATGCCGGGCTAGCAGATCTAACTGTCAGCGCCTGATCAATCCAGGCGCCTGACGGGCAGAAAACGACTGTGGGTTCTCATGTAAGTCCAAATCCCTTCGTGAGTCGGTGTGATGGTCATGTCCATCACGGCAGATCAGGCTGCTGAGTTTCAGGCTTTTGCCGAGCCATAAGCCGACGCTTGGGTTCCAGTGTCGAGAGGCGCGATGAATTCAATCATTCATGAAAAAATTTCAAAAATACTGAAAACCTACGTTTCTACAGGGTTGTGTTCGCTCCGGATCATCTGATCCGCACCACCATTCCTCAGCTAAGTCTTTGCTTCTGCTCATTAATCCCGGACAATCGCGCCCCTGTTTCGGCCAGGGCGCTGCCTGTCGGATTTTTCCGACTCGTCCTGGCTGGGTAGCAACTGACCGGAATGTGGAGATCCCACCGGATGAATGATCAGGCCAATAGCGTCAACGAACGCTATGTAGCGGCGAAACCTGTCAGCCTTGAAGGCTGGAATCGCCATGACACCACCTGGATGCTGGGCCTGTTTGGCACGGCCATCGGCGCGGGTACCCTGTTTTTGCCGATCAACGCGGGGCTGGGCGGTTTCTGGCCGCTGCTGATCCTGGCGCTGCTGGCGTTTCCGATGACGTTTTACGCGCACCGTGGCCTGACCCGTTTCGTGTTGTCCGGTCGCGAAGGCGCGGACATCACCGAAGTGGTGGAAGAGCATTTCGGCATCAAGGCCGGCGCGCTGATCACGTTGCTGTATTTCTTCGCAATCTTCCCGATCCTGCTGATCTACAGCGTGGCCCTGACCAACACCGTGGGCAGTTTCCTCGAACATCAGTTGCACATCATGCCGCCACCGCGCGCCGTGCTGTCGCTCGTGTTGATCCTCGGCCTGCTGGCGGTGGTGCGTTGCGGCGAACAGATGATCGTCAAGGCCATGAGCCTGATGGTCTACCCGTTTATCGTCGCGTTGCTGTTCCTCGCGGTGTTTCTGATTCCGCACTGGAACGGCGGCATCCTGACCACCGCGTCGACGCTGCCGGAGCCCTCCGCATTGCTGCACACCTTGTGGCTGGCGATTCCGGTGATGGTGTTCTCGTTCAACCACTCGCCGATCATCTCGGCGTTCGCCGTCGACCAGAAGCGTCGCTACGGTGAACACGCCGAAGAGCGCAGCTCGCAGATCCTGTCCCGCGCGCACGTGTTGATGGTGGTGATGGTGCTGTTCTTCGTGTTCAGCTGCGTGCTGACCCTGTCGCCGGCGCAACTGGCGGAAGCGAAGGCGCAGAACCTGTCGATCCTGTCGTACCTGGCCAACCACTTCAGCAACCCGACCATCGCGTTTGCGGCGCCGTTGATTGCGTTCGTGGCGATTTCCAAGTCATTCCTGGGCCACTACATCGGCGCCAGCGAAGGCTTGAAAGGCCTGGTCGTGAAAACCGGCAAACGCCCGTCGCCAAAAGCGCTGGACCGTATGACCGCCGCGTTCATGCTGGTGGTGTGCTGGATCGTGGCCACGCTGAACCCGAGCATCCTGGGGATGATCGAAACCCTGGGCGGTCCGGTTATCGCGGCGATCCTGTTCCTGATGCCGATGTACGCGATCCGCAAGGTGCCGGCGATGGCACGCTTCCGTGGTCAGGCGTCCAACGTGTTTGTGACGGCGGTGGGCCTGGTGGCGATTTCGGCGCTGATTTATTCGCTGAGTGCCTGATTGCTGACTGGTTTGATGAAATGAAGACGGCTGATCCGCGATGCGGGTTGGCCGTTTTTTTTGAGCGGACTATCCGGTTAACAGGTGTACGCCTATCCCCTGTAGGAGCGAGCCTGCTCGCGATAGCGGTGGATCAGCCAATACAGGTATTAACTGACCGACCGCTATCGCGAGCAGGCTCACTCCTACAGGGGGCGGCGGGAACACCCATCCCCAGGCATAAACCGCTAAGCTGCCGCTCATCGGCGCGACGTAGAGCGCTTTCTCTGGAGACGCTTTATGGCTCGTGCCCCAGACGCATCGGTGCAATCCCGCGTCGATGCGCCTAACCGCTGGCTCGACGTGCTGGCCGGTCTGTCGATTGCCGGTTTATTGCTGCCCGAGGCGGTCGCCTATTCCAGCATTGCCGCGTTGCCGCCACAGGCCGGGGTGATTGCGCTGTTTGCCGGGCTTCTGTGCTACGGACTGTTCGGCACCAGCCGTTTTGCCATCGTCTCCGCGACCTCGTCCTCCGCGGCCGTTCTGGCGGCGGCCACGGCGACCCTGGCCAACGGCGATTCGGCATTGCGCTTGAGCCTGGCCATTGGCCTGGTGTTGGTGACCGGCGGCTTTTTCCTGTTGGCCGGCTTGTTCAAGCTCGGCAGCGTCACTTCCTTTATTGCCAAACCGGTGCTGCGCGGCTTTGCGGTCGGGCTGGCGGTGACCATCATCCTCAAGCAGGTGGCGAGCATCGTCGACGTGCACCTGAGCACGGGCAACCTGGTCCGTTTCCTGCCGCAACTGCTGGAACAGTGGCCGCAGTGGAATAAAGTCGGGGCGTTGGTCGCGGCCGTGGCGTTGCTGGTGTTGTGGCTATGCGTGCGGATCAGGCGTTTGCCCGGCGGTTTGCTGGTGGTGGCGCTGGGGATCGCGGCGGGTCAATGGCTGAATCTGACGGCCTACGGCGTCAAGCTGATCGGCGTTATCGACCTGAGCCTTGAGGTGCCGAATCTTCCGGTATTGCCGTTCGCCGACTGGCTGCGGCTGGGTGAACTGGCGTTTGCCATGGTGATGATTCTGTACGCCGAGTCCTACGGATCGATCAGCTCGTTTGCGCTCAAGCACGGCGACCGCGTGTCATCCAACCGCGATTTGCTGGCTCTCGGTGCGGCCAATCTTCTATCGGGGCTTTTTCATGGCATGCCGGCCGGTGCCGGTTACTCGGCGACGTCGGCCAATGAGGCGGCGGGGGCGGTCTCGCGTCTGGCCGGGGCGGCGGCGGCGGGGGTCGTGCTGCTCATTGTGCTGACGGTGCTGCCGTGGATCGCCCTGACGCCTGAGCCGGTGCTGGCCGCTATCGTCATTCATGCCTTGGCCCGAGGCTTGAGCTTGCAACCGCTGGGCCGGTATTTCATCTGGCGACGCGACCGCCTGCTGGTGATTTGCGCGGTGGCGGCCGTTCTGGTGCTGGGCGTGCTGGACGGTTTGTTGCTGGCAGTGGCGATCAGCGTGGTGCTAATGCTCAAGCAAATGTCATCGGCGGATATCCAGGTGTTGGGGCGACTGGGTAGCGGTCATGATTTTGTCGATGTGCAACGTCATCCGGACGCCCAGGCCATTCCCGGTGTGCTGATCGTACGGCCCAACGAGGCGCTGTTTTTCGCCAACGTGGAACGCATTCTGGGCGGTGCGCTGCGTTTGGCACGGCTTGCGGAGCCACCGGTGCACACAATTATTCTCAGCCTCGAAGAGTCGCCCGATCTGGATGGCACCAGCATCGAAGCGCTGGAAGCGTTCTTTTTGCAGGTGCGGGCTGAAGACAAGCTGCTGATTCTGGCGCGGCTCAAGCATCAGGCCAAAGCGGTGTTGTCGAAGTTGCCGACGCGAGAGCTAGAACAGGTGATTCTCAGTGGGCTGAGCGTGGACGAGGCGGTGCAACAAGCCCTCAAACCAACCACATAACCCCTGTGGGAGCGAGCCTGCTCGCGATAGCGATGAGTCAGTTCATTCCTGTATCGGCTGACCCACCGCTATCGCGAGCAGGCTCGCTCCCACAAGGGTAGGGTGCAAAGCGTCCGGGCATAAAAAACGCCGCTCATCTCGCGATGGGCGGCGTTTTCTATTGCGTTGTAACGTTAGGCTTGAACGACCGGAATGTTGGCGTTCGCAGCGGCTTCACGGAACTCGGCGATCTGGTCGAAGGACAGGTAGCGGTAGACATCGGCCGCCATGCTGTCGATCTTGCCAGCGTATTCCATGTACTCCTCGACGGTCGGCAGGCGACCCAGGATGGACGCAACGGACGCCAGCTCGGCCGAAGCCAGGTAGACGTTCGCGCCGTCACCCAGACGGTTCGGGAAGTTACGGGTCGACGTCGACACCACGGTGGAGTTCGGCTCTACACGTGCCTGGTTACCCATGCACAGCGAGCAGCCTGGCATTTCCATGCGCGCGCCAGCCTTGCCGTAGATACCGTAGTAGCCTTCTTCAGTCAGCTGGTGAGCATCCATCTTGGTCGGCGGCGACAGCCACAGACGGGTTGGAAGCTGACCCTTGACCTGTTCCAACAGCTTGCCGGCAGCGCGGAAGTGACCGATGTTGGTCATGCACGAACCGATGAACACTTCGTCGATCTTCTCGCCAGCAACGCTGGACAGCAGACGGGCGTCGTCCGGATCGTTCGGCGCGCAGAGCACAGGCTCGTTGATGTCGGCCAGGTCGATTTCGATGACTTCGGCGTATTCGGCGTCAGCATCGGCAACCATCAGCTCAGGGTTGGCTACCCAGGCTTCCATCGCTTGAGCGCGACGTTCCAGAGTACGTGCATCGCCGTAGCCTTCGCCGATCATCCAGCGCAGCAGGGTGATGTTGGAGTTCAGGTACTCGGTGATCGACTCTTTCGACAGCTTGATGGTGCAACCGGCAGCCGAACGTTCGGCGGAGGCGTCGGACAGCTCGAAAGCCTGTTCCAGCGTCAGGCCTTCCAGGCCTTCGATTTCCAGGATGCGGCCGGAGAAGGCGTTTTTCTTGCCTTTCTTCTCGACGGTCAGCAGACCGTTCTGGATGGCGAAGTAAGGAATGGCATGAACCAGGTCACGCAGGGTGATGCCAGGTTTCATTTTGCCTTTGAAGCGCACCAGAATCGATTCCGGCATGTCCAGCGGCATAACGCCGGTGGCTGCGGCAAACGCAACCAGGCCGGAACCGGCCGGGAACGAAATGCCCATCGGGAAACGGGTGTGCGAGTCACCACCGGTACCGACGGTGTCCGGCAGCAGCATACGGTTCAGCCACGAGTGGATGATGCCGTCGCCCGGACGCAGGGAAACGCCGCCGCGGGTCATGATGAAGTCTGGCAGGGTGTGGTGGGTGGTCACGTCGATCGGCTTAGGGTAAGCCGCGGTGTGGCAGAAGGACTGCATCACCAGATCGGTCGAGAAGCCCAGGCACGCCAGGTCTTTCAGTTCGTCACGGGTCATTGGACCGGTGGTGTCCTGAGAGCCGACGGTGGTCATTTTCGGTTCGCAGTAGGTGCCAGGACGAACGCCTTTGCCTTCTGGCAGACCGCACGCCTTGCCGACCATTTTCTGTGCCAGGGTGTAGCCCTTGCCGGTGTCGACAGGTGCTTCAGGCAGTTTGAACAGATCGGTAGGGCCCAGGCCCAGTTCAGCACGCGCCTTGTCGGTCAGACCGCGACCGATGATCAGCGGAATACGGCCGCCGGCACGTACTTCGTCCAACAGGACCGGAGTCTTCATTTCGAAGGTGGTCAGGACTTCGTCGGTGCCGTGTTTGCAGACTTTGCCAGCATGCGGGTACAGGTCGATCACGTCGCCCATGTTCATGTTGGTCACGTCGAATTCGATCGGCAGTGCGCCGGCATCTTCCATGGTGTTGTAGAAGATCGGAGCGATCTTGCTGCCGAAGCAGAAGCCGCCAGCACGCTTGTTCGGCACGTAAGGAACGTCGTCGCCGAAGAACCACAGCACCGAGTTGGTTGCGGATTTACGCGAGGAACCGGTACCGACCACGTCGCCGACGTAGGCGATCGGGAAGCCGGCGTTGCGCATTTCTTCGATCTGCTTCATCGGACCGGTGACGCCCTGGACGTCAGGCACGATGCCTTCGCGAGCCATTTTCAGCATGGCGAGGGCGTGCAGCGGGATGTCCGGACGGGACCAGGCATCAGGAGCAGGGGACAGGTCGTCGGTGTTGGTTTCGCCGGTGACCTTGAACACGCGCAGGCTGATCTTGTCGGCCAGGACAGGGCGGTTCTTGAACCACTCGCCGTCAGCCCAGGACTGGATCACGCCTTTGGCGTGTTCGTTGCCGTTGCGGGCTTTTTCCGCGACGTCGTGGAACGCATCGAACATCAGCAGGGTGTGCTTGAGTTGTTCGGCAGCAACAGCGGCCAGTTCGGCGCTGTCGAGCAGGTCAACCAGAGTCACGATGTTGTAGCCGCCTTGCATGGTGCCGAGCAGTTCAACAGCGCGTTTCTTGTCGATCAGAGGGGATTTTGCTTCGCCTTTGGCAACGGCAGAGAGGAAACCGGCTTTTACATAAGCCGCTTCGTCCACGCCAGGCGGAATGCGATTGGTGATCAGGTCAACGAGGAAAGCTTCTTCGCCAGCCGGGGGATTCTTCAGCAGCTCGACCAGGCCTGCAGTTTGTTCGGCGTTAAGCGGCTGGGGAACGATACCCAGTGCTGCACGCTCTTCGATATGTTTGCGGTAGGCTTCAAGCACAGTTATTACCCTCATCAGTGGTCCCAAATGGGTGTCCGGGACGCTCATCCCGAAATTGCCGTACTCATGCGCTGCGTGGCGTTGTGGGCCACTTAGCCAGAATTACCGACAATTCCTTACAGAAGCTGCTTTCAAAGTTTTACGCCTGCAGAACGGGGAGCTGATGAGGGTTGGCGTTGGGCTTTTCCCCGCTGGAAAAACCCTTCGCCAACACCGCTCTGAAGGAACGACTGTGCTCGTGACGCTTTGAAAACAGCTTCTAACGGACATTGGCGCCTTAAAAGGCTGGCTGATTCTACGGCAAAAAAAATTTAAAGGTAAGTTAGGCCCTCAATTTTGAGGGGTGATGAATGTTAGACAAAGGGCTAACATGCCGGCCTGTTCTGCTTTCCCGTGCTTTGTTGACCTATGCCCAATCAGACCATCAAGACCCCCTGCGTCGGCCTTTGCTCCACTGTTTACGGAGACCTGGTCTGCCGTGGCTGCAAGCGTTTCCACCATGAAGTGATCAACTGGAACGGTTACAACGAGGAGGAAAAGCGCGCGGTATGGCTGCGTCTTGAACAGCTGTTGTCCCAGGTCATGGCCAGCAAGCTTGAGGTTTTCGATCCCCAGCGCCTGCGCCAGCAACTGGAACAGCGCAAGATTCGCTTCGTGCCGCACCAGTCGGAATATTGCTGGGCCTATCAGTTGATCGCCCGTGGCGCGCGGGTGATCAACAATCTGGAGGCCTACGGGATGGTGTTGATGCCGGAGTTCCGCGACTGGAACCTGCCGGAACTGCGGGATGCGATCGATCGGGAGTTCTTTTTGCTCTCCGAGGCGCATTACCAGCGCTATATCGCGCCGGGTTTCCTCAAGGATGCGTTCGGCGGTTGAATTTGAAGAACATCGCCGGCAAGCCGGCTCCTACAAGTAACCGCGTCCCCTTGTAGGAGCCGGCTTGCCGGCGATGGCAATCTGACCGGCACCGCAAATCATCAATGATGCGACACCATCTCCTCCAGATGATCCTCAATCTCCTGCGGCTTCAGCACCAGCACATCGCTCTCCACCGCATCCAGCACCACTTCCGCCGTATTGCCGATCAGCGCCCCGGACAGCCCGGACCGCGCCACCGTGCCAATCACCGTCACCGATGCGCCCAGCTTGTGGACCATGTAAGGAATCAGCACATCCGCCGGACCTTCCGCGATGTGCAGGTGTTCGTTGTCGATATCGAACTCGGCCTGAAACGCTATGCACTGTTCGCGGTAGCGTGCCTCGATGGTTTCGCTGAGCTGCAATGTCGGGTCCGCCGCCGACAGCATCGGCGAAGGATGGGCGCTGACCACGTGCAGGTGCGCCTTGGCCAGGCTGGCGATGTCATAGCCGTAATCAATGATGGTGTTGTGCAAGTGACGGTGTTCGTTATCGGTATTGCCGACGTCGATCGCCGCCAGGATCACGCCGCCGGTCCAGGGTTTAGACGTTTTGACCAGTAACACCGGCGTCGGGCAGTACCGTAGCAGTTTCCAGTCTGCCGGGGTCAGCAGGGCTTTTTTCAACGAGCTGTCGGGGTAGTGCTGCTTGACGACCAGGCCGCACCCTTCGGCCTGCTGCACGTCGACAATGGTTTCGTGCAGACTTTCGTTCCACGCCTGCTCGGTGGTCACGCTGTAGCCATCCGCGAGCAGCGCTGCCTTGAGTACACCGAGCATGCCGCTATGGTCATGCTTGCGGTCGCACACCAGCAGATGCAGATGAGCCTGGGTCACCCCGGCAATCAGCTTGGCCCGTTTAAGCGCCAGGCTTTCCGAGTGTTCGGGTTCGATGACCACCAGAATGCTGCGTATGGCTTGCATGATCGGGATCTCCAGAGAATGAAAAAGCATGGCGTTGCACAACTATAGTTGCTGGTCGCGCATCCGGGACTTGATGCATATCAACGGTCGTGGCTGGTGGTCTGGCGGCGGGCCGGTATAATCGGCGCCCTTCGTTTTGAACCTTATGTCCGTGAGCCCCATGATCCTTCCCGAAATTCACGAGTTCCTTGGCTGCCGCACCCCCGACGGCTGGATCCGGGCCGCGCTGGCCGATCAGGAAACCCTGCTGATCGACCACAAGAACTGCGAATTCAAGGCCGCCAGCACGGCGTTGAGCCTGATCGCCAAGTATCACTCCCACGTCGACCTGATCAACATGATGTCGCGTCTGGCCCGGGAAGAACTGGTGCACCACGAACAGGTCATGCGCCTGATGAAAAAGCGCAAGATCGAACTGCGTCAGCTGCACGCCGGGCGCTATGCCTCGGGCCTGCGCAAAGTGGTGCGCAGCCACGAACCGGTGAAACTGGTGGATACCCTGGTAGTCGGCGCATTCATCGAAGCCCGCAGCTGCGAACGTTTCGAGGCGCTGGTGCCGCACCTGGACGAGGAACTGGGCAAGTTCTACTTCGGCTTGCTGAAAAGCGAGGCGCGGCATTTCCAGGGTTACCTGAAACTGGCCTACCAGTACGGTGACGCCAAGGACATCGCCCAGGTGATCGACCGGGTGCGTGCCGCCGAGCAGGAGCTGATCGAGTCGCCCGACGTCGAGTTCCGTTTCCACAGCGGCGTCCCAACCGCCGCATAACTTGTAGGAGCCGGCTTGCCGGCGATGGCGGCCTTGCGAACGCCATCGTCGGCAAGCCGGCTCCTACGGATCGTTGGGATGTTCGGGATTGCCGGCTCCTACAAATGTTAAAAACTCTTAAGAATATGAAAGATCACTGAAAACCGGCCCCAGCGGCCGGTTTTTGCTGCCCGTCACCACCGTCCCGTCACCGATTGACGCCATAATGCCGCCCACTTCACTCAAGGGTCGGCAAGCGTTCGTTATGGATAACCTGGGTTTTGGCAAAGTACTGCTGGTGGAAGACGATGAAAGGCTCTCCGGGCTGATCGCGCATTTCCTGTCCCAACATGGCTTTGAAGTGTTGCAAGTGCACCGCGGTGACCTGGCACTGGCGGCGTTCCTCGACTTCAAGCCAAAAATCGTTGTGCTCGACCTGATGCTGCCGGGCCAGAGCGGCCTGCACGTGTGCCGCGAGATCCGCAGCGTTTCCGACACGCCGATCGTCATCCTCACCGCCAAGGAAGACGATCTCGATCACATTCTCGGTCTGGAATCCGGTGCCGACGACTACGTGATCAAACCGATCAAACCGCCAGTGTTGCTGGCCCGTCTGCGTGCGTTGCAGCGCCGACAAACGCCAGACAGCAGCATTTGCAATGCCCTGGAATTCGGCCATCTGAGCATCGACCGCAGCTGCCGCGAAGTACGGCTGGCGGACGAGGGCATCGAGCTGACGACCATGGAGTTCGAACTGCTGTGGTTGTTGGCCAGCAACGCCGGCAAGATCCTGTCCCGCGATGACATTCTCAACCGCATGCGCGGCATAGCCTTCGATGGCCTCAATCGAAGCGTCGACGTCTACATCAGCAAGTTGCGCGGCAAGCTCAAGGACAACCCGCGCGAACCGGTGTGCATCAAGACCATCTGGGGCAAGGGTTACCTGTTCAATCCATTCGCGTGGGAGCTGTAGATGCTGCGGCTATTTTTGGGGTTGTACCTGGTGCTGGCCGTGGGGCTGGTGCTGGCGCTACAGGCTGTCGAACACACCTTCAATGCGCTGCTCGACGGGCAGACGCAGGCCTACAACCGTGAGGCAGTCCGTGGTCAGGCGTATTCGCTGGTGGAGCAATTGCGCGGGCTCGAAGGTCCTGGGCGCGAGCATCAACTGGATGCGCTGCGCCCGCATTACGGCTTGGGGCTGAGCCTGGTCGAATCCGCCGAACTGGCCCTCGATGATCAGGAGAAAGCCTTGCTGGCCGAGGGCAAACTGGTGATCCGCGAGAAGTACACCCAGTTCATCTCCTCGATCGACGGCGGTCCGCAGTTGCTGAGTATCAAGCTGCCGCCCGAACCCAGCCTGATGTCGTTCTACATCGCGGCGGCCTACCTGATGCTGGCCGGGTTGATCGGCATTGTGCTGTTTTTCTGGGTGCGTCCGCATTGGCGCGATCTGGAAAAACTGCGCCTGGCGGCCGAACGTTTCGGTGATAACGACCTGTCGGTGCGTATTCAATTGTCCAAGCGCTCGAACATTCGCGACCTGTCCGAGCACTTCAACCTGATGGCCGCGCGTATCGAAGGGCTGATTGCCGATCAGCGCGAGCTGACCAACGCGGTGTCCCATGAGTTGCGCACGCCGATTGCACGGTTGTCGTTCGAGCTCGATCAGCTCAAGCAACAACCGGATCCTGCGCAGAACCGCGAGCTGATCGCCGACATGTACGCCGACTTGGGCGAGCTGGAAGAAATGGTCTCGGAGCTGCTGACTTACGCCAGCCTGGAGCGGGGTGCCACGGTGATCACCCGGGAGAATATCCAGGCCAATAGCTGGCTCGACAGCGTGGTCGGCAGTGTGGCGCTGGAGGCCGAGGCGGCCGGGGTGCAATTGCTGATTGTCGAATGCGAGGTCGATGAGGTGCGCATCGAACCACGGTTCATGGCGCGGGCGGTGATCAACCTGCTGCGCAATGCCATTCGCTATGCGGAGGAGCGGGTGGAGGTGTCGCTGGCGCGCATCGGCGATCATTACGAAGTGCAGGTCAACGACGACGGGCCGGGTGTGCCGCTGGCCGGGCGGGAGAAAATCTTCGAACCGTTCTCGCGCCTGGACGCCAGCCGCGACCGTCGCACCGGTGGTTTTGGCCTGGGCCTGGCACTGGTCCGACGGGTGTCGCAATCCCATGGCGGGCAAGTGCACGTGGCGGATTCGCCGTGGGGCGGGGCGTCGTTTCGGATGACGTGGGCGCATCAGGATTAGTTGCAGTGTTCTGACGGACGCCTTCGCGAGCAGGCTCGCTCCCACATGGGAATGCATTTCAACTGTGGGAGCGAGCCTGCTCGCGAAGGGCCTTCCGCTGCACGACACCTCAAAAGGTGTAAATCACCTGCCCAGCCAATGAGGCCTGCATCCGCCGCTCGACCAGCGGGCTGTCCGCCGCCTCCTTGGCCAGGTACTGCAGCGCCAGCACCGTCGACACGCTCCATTGCTCATTGATCGGCAATGACCAGGTCAGGTCCGCCCCGCGACTCACCAGCCCGCCATGGGCGTCATACGCCCGGAATCGACTGCGCGAGGCCTGGGCCGTGCTTACGCCATACCAGGTGCGCAGGTAATCGCCATCGCCGAACTGACTGTTGAGACTGCCCACGACCTTGCCATGCTCACCCTCGTAAAACGGTGCGCTGATGCTCAGTTTCAAGCGGTTCCAGGCGGAGCCGGTGCCGTGATCGTCATCCTCCTTTTCCAGCGCATGCTCAAAACTCGCACCAAGAATGATCGGCCCCATGTGATAGGTCCCGTCCAGCCCGAGCACCGGCCGCGACTTGATCGAACCCATGCCTTCGAGGTCGTCCGAGCCTTTGAAGCCGGTCTTGCGATCCTTGCGCACATCACTCGCGCCGACGTAAACACTGAGGCCGAAGTCGTCCTCGTCGAACGCCCAGCCGAGGCCTTTATCCGTGTCGAGGAAGAAGCCATACGGGCTGACGATTTCCCCGCCCAGCAACGGCGCCACCACGCGTTCATCGCTCCCGCTGTAACGCGGCACACTGGCGGCACCGGCGCGCAGGTTGTAGCGCCAGTCTTCGGCGTGCACGGAATCGGCGGGGAGGATCAGACAGCAGGAAGTCAGCGACAGACACAGCGAACGAAGCATGGAAGCACCCGAGGGAAGTTGGATGCGCCCATGCTAGGCGGGTGCCGATCGGCAATCTTTGACAGCTTTGTCGGGAAACTGTCAAAGACTGTGAATGGCCGGATCGGGGGCATTCGGGATTTGCGGGTTGCACAACACTGTAGGAGCCGGCTTGCTGGCGATGGCGTCCTCGAAATCGCCATCGCCGGCAAGCCGGACTCCTACAGTTCGTGTTGCGGCCTTGGACGGATCAGAAATCCCACTTGGTGGTCAGCATCAGGTTGCGCGGTTCGCCGTAGAAGGTGGTGCCGAAGTTGCCCAGGCCCGTCAGGTACTTCTTGTCGAAGACATTGTTGGCGTTGGCGGTGAAGCTCAGGTGCTCGTTGTACTGATAACGGGTCATCAGGTCGACGAGGGTGTAGCCGCCTTGCTTGAGCGAGGTGCTGCCTTCGGTCGGGCTGGAACTCTGCCCGTAGAAAGCGCTCTGCCAACTGACGCCGCCGCCGACGGTGACCTTGTCCAGCGCACCCGGCAGGCGGTAGGTGGTGAACGTGCGCACGACGTGTTCCGGTTTGGTGGTGGCCAGCGGGAAACCGTAGATGCGTTGCTCGTCCTTGTCGCGGGTGCGGGCGTAGGTGTAGCCGGCCGACAGGTTCCAGCCATCGGACAATTCGCCTGCCAGTTCCAGCTCGATGCCTTTGGTCTTGGCACCGGGAATGGCTTCGTACACGTCCTGCCCGGTGGCGTCGGTGGTGACGTATTGGGCGACGTTCTCCTGTTCGATCTGGAAGTAGGCCAGGCTGGCGTTGAGCTTGCCATCCAGATACGCCGCTTTCAGGCCAGTCTCGTAGCTGTTGCCTTCAACCGGTTTCAGGGTCGAACCGGCGGCGTCCTTGTAGATCTGTGGCTGGTAGATGTTGGTGTAGCTGGCGTAGACCGAGTACGTGTCATCCAGGTCGTAAACCACACCGGCGTAAGGGGTGACAACCCCGTGCTCCTTGTAGCTGGCATGGGTGTTGGCCTGGCCGGCGTCAGGGTAGTAGCTGTAATCCTCGTTGTACTTGAAGGTGCTCACGCGGGTGCCGAGGATGATCGACAGGTCGTCGGTCGGGCGCAGACGCGTGGCCAGGTAGGCACCGTTCTGGCTGGTGGTGCGCTCGTATTTACCGTTCTTCGGGAAGTCCTGTTCCGGCAGATCACCGTTCCAGTCATAAATGCTGCCCGGCACACTGCCTGCGCCGGGGATCACGCTGTTGAACGTCGCACCGGTCTGGCGCGCATGGGAGGTCATGAACCCGGCCACCAGTTCGTGCTCGCGACCGCCCAGGGTGAATGGTCCGGAGACGTTCACGTCAGCGGTGTTCTGCACGCGATGGCCTTCCCAGCGACCCCAGTAAAGGAACATGCCTTCGCCCGTGGCGCGATCCGGGGCGCCGCCGCTGGCGGAGGCCAGGCGCGTATCGTGATCGGTGGTTTTCTGGTCGAGGCTGACCTTGAGTTTCCAGTCATTGGCCAGGGCCTGCTCCAGCGACGAGAAGTAGGTCACGCTGTCGAAATCACGTCGACTCCAGTCGGCACCGGGGTTGAAGCTGCGCGGGAAATCGGTACGCCCGCCGTCGGCGAAATACACCGTGTTGCCGGTCCAGGAACTGCCGCGCGGGGTGGCGCTGGACTTGTCGATGCCGAAGGTCAGCAAGGTGTCGTCCGTCAGGTCGGCTTCGAGGATGCCGTAGTACAGGTCTTTCTTCTGGCTGTAGTGATCGATGTAGGAATTCTTGTCCTGGTACGAACCGACGAAGCGGCCCCGCACGCTGCCGCTGTCATTCAGCGAACCGGAAATGTCGCCGGTGGTGCGGTAGCTGTCCCACGAGCCGACCGTGCCACTGAGCGACGCCTTGAATTCCTTGGTTGGCTTCTTGCGAATCAGGTTGACGGTGGCGGACGGGTCGCCCGAACCGGTCATCAGGCCGGTCGCGCCCTTGATCACTTCGATGCGGTCGAGGCTGGCGGCGTCATCGCTGTTGTTCGGGTTTTCACCGTAGACGCCGTCGTACGGCTGGTTGATGCCGTCGTACTGGAAGTTGGTGATGGCAAAACCACGGGCGGAAAACTCGGTGCGGTCGCTGTCGTACTTTTGCGTCGAGACCCCGGGGGTATTGCGCAACGCATCGCTGACACTCTGCACGCCGCGATCGTCCATTTGCTGGCGGGTGACCACCGTGACCGATTGCGGGGTTTCACGGGGCGACAACGCCAGGCCCGTGGCTGACGACGTGGAGCCGGTGGTGTAGGAATGAGTGTCTTCGGTGGTCGCGCCCAAGGTCACACCGGAAATGTTCGTCGCCCCCAGTTGCAGCGCGCCGTCTTCCTTGGACGCCGGTTTGCTTTCGGCGGTGTCGGCAGCATGGGCCGTGGAGGCAAAACTCAGCAGCGCGGCGGGAAGGGCCAGGGCCAAGGGGCGCAGGGCAAAACGAAAACGTGCGGCAAGTGGGTGCGACATGGAGATCCCTTTGTATCGAATCGTTCGGTAAGTGAAAGGCTTCTGAGGGTTAACCGAACGAAAAACGCAAAAGGGAACTGCCGTGTGCAAAAAATAGTGGGGCCGGTGTTTTTTTCCGGATTCAGCGTGCCAGACCCAGACGCTCGTGCCACTGCGCGATGGATTCTTCGGGCCAGACGTCGCACGGTCGATCACCGGCGTGGGGCGGGATTTCCACCCAGGGTGCCTTCGAACCGAGCATCACGTGGGTGTACTCGGGAGGCACTGGCAGCGCGGTGTCGATGGCCGAGGCAAAGGGGTGAATCAGCTCCGGCCATTCCGGGCTGAACACCCACAACCCCGAACCGCAGACCGAGCAGAAATGCCGCTCTGCCGTGCTGCGGTGGGCGCGTTTGCCGCCATCGTCCTTGAGCCGTGCGTGATACACCGCGATGGATTTGCGACCACGGACCTTGAGGCTGGCGGCATCGCCGGCGATGTTGACCGAGTAACCGCCACCGCCCTGGGTCTTGCGGCAGATCGAGCAGTAGCAGCGTTGATAAGGATAGGGGTGGGCGCTGGTCAGGCTGAACGACACCGCGCCGCAGTGGCAGGAGCCTTCGAGATTCATGGGGGACCTCCGGTGAAATGAAGCTGACTGGTTTAGCCTAGAAGATCATCGGTGTCAGTGCCGACGCCATCGCCAGCAAGCCGGTCTCGCTCCCACAGTGGATCTCCAGTGTTCACAAAATCCCTGTGGGAGCGAGCCTGCTCGCGATAAACGATAACGCGCTCCCACTGGACGCCCACCGCCCGCCCAGTCAGCATGACCACCTCAAACCGGGAACCGACTCATGCGCCGCCTACCGTCCCTCGCCGCACTGAAAACCTTCGAATGCGCCGCCCGCCACGCCCATTTCGGCCGTGCAGCGGCGGAGCTGTGCGTCACCGACAGCGCCGTCAGCCATCAGATCCGTCAGCTCGAAGAGCAATTGGGCGTGTCGCTGTTCATCCGCGAAGGCCGGCAGATTCGTCCGACCATGGCCGCCGGGCGTTTGATGCAAAGCCTGCAACAGGCCTTCGAACTGATCGGCGAGGCCTGTGACGAACTGCGCGATCCGTCATCGCTGGCAGTGCTGCGCCTGGCCGTGACCGCCGAACTCGCCCAAAAGTGGTTGATGCGTCGCCTCACGGATTTCTACGCGCGTTACCCGCACATCACCTTGCACCTCTACGAACAACCCATCGACGCGACCGCACCGGGTGAAGACATCGACCTGGCGATCACCTACGGCACCGGCCCGGTGGACAGCAGCGCCTATTTCGTCCGGCCTTTGCCGGCCTTGCAGTTCTTCCCGGTGTGCAGCCCCGGCCTGTTCAACCAGGGCAGCCTGAAAACCCCGAAGGATTTGTCGCGCCACTGCCTGCTGCACGACGATCAGGACGGCAAGACCTGGACCGCCTGGCTCACCAGCCATGCCGGCGATCTGCGTCCGCAACGGCAGCTGTATTTCGCCCACGCCGGTCTGGCGCTGGAAGCGGCGGCCCAAGGGCAGGGCGTGGCCATGGGCGATAACCTCACGGCCCAGGAGGATCTGCTCAGCGGCCGCCTGGTGCGGCCATTCACGTCGAGCATGACCGCGCTGGGCCAATACGCGCTGGTGTGCGAGCGGGTACGGCTGGAGCGGCCGGCGGTGGCGCAAATGCTCGAATGGTTCAACGATCAGCTGATCGATTGATGAGTTGAATTCAAGTATTCCGAAATAATCATCGTTGGCGAGGAGGGCGCCGACAACCTTAGCCTGTGGTCATTCCAATCCCCGCCGATGAGGTTTGACCATGGCACGTTTGCTCGACTCCACTCCCAAACACGACGGTTTCCGGCTGCCCGGCGAATTCGAAACCAAGGCCGGTTGCTGGCTCGGCTGGCCGGAACGCACCGACGTCTGGCGCAACGGCGCCAAGCCTGCGCAGAAAGTCTGGGTGCAGATCGTCACGGCCATTTCCCACAGCGAACCGGTCACCGTGTGCGCCTCCGCCACGCAGTTCGCCACGGCCCGCCGTCAGTTGCCGCCGCAAGTGCGCGTGGTGGAAATGACCTGCAACGACACCTGGTTCCGCGACAGCGGCCCGTGCTTTGTGGTCAACGATGCCAGCGGCGAAGTGCGCGGCGTCGACTTCGAATTCAACGCTTACGGCGGCCTCGACGGCGGCTTGTACTACCCGTGGGACAAGGACGACCAGATCGCCAGCAAGATCCTCGAAATCGAACGTTTCGACCGCTACCGCGCGCCGCTGATCGCCGAGCTCGGCGGCATCCAGAGCGATGGCCAGGGCAGCGTCCTCACCACCGAGCAATGCCTGCTCAACCGCAATCGCAACCAGCATCTGGGCAAGGAAGAAGTCACCCGTCGGCTGACCGATTACCTCGGCGCCGAGCAAGTCATCTGGCTGCCGCGCGGTTGCAAGTTCGATGAAACCGACGGCCACGTCGACGACCTCGCGTGCTTCGTGCGTCCCGGTGAAGTGGTGCTGCAATGGACCGACAACCGCGACGACCCGCAATGGGAAATCTACCAGGAGGCTTACGACATTCTGCGCAGTACCCGCGACAGCCGCGGCCGCGAGTTGACCGTGCACAAACTGCCGCAACCCGACGTACTGGAATGGACTGCTGAAGAAGCCGAAGGCCTGGACCAGCAAGACAGCACCCACACCCGTCAGGCCGGGACCCAAATCTGCGCGTCGTACATCAACTATTACGCCGGCAACACTTCGATCGTGGTGCCGCTGTTTGGCGATCGCAATGATCAGGTAGCACTGGCGACCCTGGCCGAACTGTTCCCGCAACACAAGATTGTCGGCATCGAAAACTCCCGGGAAATCCTCCTCGGCGGCGGCAACGTCGCGTGCATCACCATGCCGCAATACGCCGGCAAAGGAGTGTGATCATGGGCCTGCACAAACTGACCCAAGCGGTATTGCTGGTGCTTGCACCCTGGTGTGTGCAGGCCGCTGACAGCGCCAAACCGGTGGTGAACCTGTACATCTGGGGCGAGTATCTGGCCCCGGATACCCTGACCAATTTCGAGAAAAAGACCGGCATCCATGTGGTCGCCGATCACTTCGATTCCCTGGAGACCGTCGAGACCAAACTGCTCACCGGGCGCAGTGGCTATGACCTGGTGCTGACGGCGGGACAGCATCTGTCCCGGGCGATCCAGAGTGGCGCGATTCAAACCCTGAACCCGCAAAAACTGCCGCATTTTGCCGGCGTGGGTGATGAGTTCCGCCAGCACATGGCGGTGTTCGATCCGGGCAATCGTTACGCCGGGATTTACGCCTGGGGCACGACGGGTGTGGGTTATCAGCAAGAGGCGGTCGACAAGCGCCTGCCCGCTGCGCCAACGGACAGTTGGGCGATGCTGTTCGATCCTGCCGTGGTGTCGAAATTTGCCGATTGCGGCGTGAGCCTGCTCAACGACCCCAACGAGGTGTTCGCTGCGGTGATGAAGTACATGGGGCTGGACATCAACCGCCAGAACCTCGATGACTTGAAACAGGCCGAGCAGCAACTGGCGAAGATACGGCCCTACATTCGCTACTTCGACAATGACTTGAACATCAGCGACCTGGCGAACGGCAACACCTGCGTGGCGATGTCGTGGAACGGCAACGTGGCCATCGCTGCCGGGCAGGCAGAAGCCGCGAAAAAACCGTACACGCTGAAATACCGGATACCGAAGGAGGGCACGCTGATCTGGTTCGATGCCATGGTCATTCCCAAGGATGCACCGCATCCCGAGGCCGGCCTGGCGTTGATGGATTACCTGATGACCCCGGAAGTGATCGCGCCGATCACCGACACCATTCACTACGCCAATGCGATTACGGCGGCGGATGACTTGATCGACCCGGCGATTCGCGATGATCCGGGGACGTATCCGTCGGCGCAGGTGCGGGCTTCGTTGTACAGCAAGAATGACAATGGCAAGGCGTTCAACCGGGCGCTGATTCGGGCGTTCAGTCGGTTGAAGTCGGGGTTGTGACAGGCTTTGGATGATGTATCGACAGTGACACCGTCATCGCGAGCAGGCTCGCTCCCACACTTTGGAATGCATTCTCCTGTGGGAGCGAGCCGGCTCCGGGCGGCGTTCCGACGATGAACGATAACGCGGTCCCGCTGAGCGCCACCCATCAATGCATGTTGCTGTGATCCATCGTATTCAGCGCACGCGCTTCAGCCTCGACCTTGATCGACTCCTTCTCGCCCTTGGCGTTTTCGACGGTCAAGGTCAGCGGCACTTTGTCGCCTTCTTTGACCTGGCCAACCAGGTCGATCAGCATCACGTGATAGCTATGAGGGTCCAGAGAGACCGCTTTCCCCGCAGGCAAAGCGACGAACTCCACCGGCTGCATGCTCATCACGTCGTTTTTCATGGTCGACTCGTGAATCTGCACGGTTTTGGCGACCGGTGATTGCACGCTCAGCAGTTTGCTGTCGCCGCTCGCAGTCACCGTCATGAACGCGCCGGTGGCCTGTTGCCCGGCAACGGTGGCGCGGACCCAGGCGTCGTCCACTTGAGTCTGGGCCGAAGCCTGCAGCGCGAATCCCAGCAGGAAAAGTCCCAAAGCAGCGGTTTTAATGGCATTCGAATTCATCAGCAGACCTCCATAACGGTGAGCAAGTCTTCCGTGCACTCTTGTGCCGAAAGGGACTGGGACAGTCCAACGCGCAACCTGCCCCTTGTGTCGTACACATAGCTGGTCGCTGTATGGGAAAGCGTGTAGGTCGAACCGCTCGGGATTTTTTCATAGAACACCCCGAACTCCTTGGCCGTTTCCGCCGTTTCCTCGAGCGTTCCGTGCAGCGCGACAAATGAGGGATCGAACGTTTTGACGTAGGCGTCCAGCACCGCCGGTGTGTCCCGTTCCGGGTCCAGCGTGATGAAGACGACTTGCAGAATATCGCCGTCTTTGCCCATCAGTTTCTTGATTTGCGCTGCGCGAGCCAGGGTCGTGGGGCAGACCGCCGGGCACTGGGTGAAGCCGAAGAAAATCATCGGCATCAGGCCACGAAAACTCGAAAGCGTGGTGAGGTTGCCTTCAGAATCTTTCAGCTTGAATGTCCGTCCGAGGATCTTGTCGCTGAGGTCCTTGCCGTATTTGTACGACAGGCTGACGCTATTGTCGCAGCCGGTCAGGAGGCCAAGGCTGAACAAGCCCATGCCTGCAACCACCTGGCGGCGGGTCAACGAAACACTCATGTTCTACAGACCTTTTGATGAGCCCGAACGGATAATCAAGCTCGGGCAGGGCGTCTATGATGCATGCCGGTTTAGCGGGGGGACGGATTATACGCCTCAAAGGATTATTGATAACTTGCGGCAAACTGCCGCACTCTTTGAAGCCAAAAAGCCACCGAACGCAAGTAGGGTGGCTTGATGATAACAGTCGTTAGTGCTTGTTATTGTTGCTGAGTCTGAGAATGACTGTCGTGATAATCAAGGTAAAGGGCCGCGGCAGTTTTCGGCTCAGCCCTTAATCTCTCCCGGATCACTCGCCAACATCAGCTTGTCCTGGATAGCGGCAAAGCCGTACGACGTCCCCCGTCCCATTTTCGCAAGCTTGTCCTCTTGCAGTGCCTTTTGCAGCAGACCGAGGAGATTTTGTGTCTTCGAGGACGAGACCGGTTTCACACTTTCTTCCTCCAGATGCCCCATCACATACTTGGAGATGCGCGTGGATTGGCTGGCCGATTGGGTGACGGACGCTTCGACCAACTTCCCTTTGACATACCCGATGCTGCTCATGCTGCTGGCCTGATCGTCGATCTGGTAGTACTGATAGTTCTGGGATTGTGGGTCGGTCGTCAGTTCCAGCTTTTGTCCGGGATACAGTGGCTTGTGGAATCGGGCTGTCAGATGCGATTGCTGATTCTGGACTACCTTGCGATTGAACTGGTCCTGACCCTTGGATTGCGTGGTTTGCGACAAACCATAGTTGAACGAGTCGAGTTCGTTAGGCCGTGCAGGATTGCCGTTCACACTCTTCTCGCTGACCGTAGCGCTGAAATCGGCAAGGCCGGTGAGCACGCGGCGGTCGGTGTCTGTCAGCGTGATTGCCGTTGAAGCCTGCGGTTGGCTGACAGCGGGGCTTTGCGGATAGTCGCTGTGCAGCGTCTTGAATGCACTCTCGAACATCGACAGCAGATTTCGGTCGCCGTCACCTCGCACGCGCGCCGCTTCTATTTGACGCAGGTAGCTCGCGAGTGCCTTGGCTTTCTGATTGCTGTCGCCGAGGATGGCGGCGTTTTTCAGGTCCACGGACATGTCAATATCGCCAGCCGCGCCGCTCATGCGTACCTGGCGCTGACTTGCGTCAGCATGCAGCTCAAAGCTCTGCGTGCTGTCATCGTCGAGCTTGAACCGTGTAGTCAGGTCGACCGAGGAAAACACGTCAGTGTCGAACTGAGTCAGCGCCTCCAGCTTGAGTTGCGGTGGAACGGCGGTGAGGCCTTGAAGGGCCGTTTCAAATCCTTTGGCCATCGCCCCAAGCGCAGCAAGCTCTTGTTCATTGAGATCGCCGTCCTGGACCTGAGCCTGCACGGCCAGCGCGTTATCCTGGCTGGACAGGCTTATCTGGATGGTTTTGCCGCTTGCTGTTTTCAAGGTCAGGTTGATGCTGTTGTCTGCATCGCCACTGTGGATTTTGGCTTGGGCAGCCGCCAACTCTGCAGCCTCGAGCTCCCGTCCAGTCGATGAGCGAATGACCGACTGGGAGATGTTCTTGTTGGATTGCGCCAGCTGCAGAAGCAGTGTCTCTCCGAGTCCCCAAAAACGGCTGCTGGTTGAAGCGGTGCTGAAGTTGCCGCCCATGTGAAACGACACTTTGTCAGGCTGCGTGTATTCCCAGGCAAGCGGAGCATCCGGCTGTGCAATGACACCCCGAGAGTTGTAAATCTGTGCATCGATCACGTTGTTTTCTTGATGCAGGGTGACAATCGATGCCGGGGAGGACAGGGCACTTGATGGCTCGGTGGCAGTGCTGGCGACGGGCTGAGTGGCAGCAATCCTGGCGACCACCGGTGGCGGCAAGGCAGGGATTGAAGAGATGGCGGTCATAGCGGCTCCATGCTGAATATCCGTAATTTCTACAGGGTTTGTCGGCATGGATCCTCATAACTTGAGAACTGAGTGTCAGAGGCTCTGGATGATGGGGTGCCTGGGCTGGCCTCTTCGCGAGCAGGCTCGCTCCTACAGGGGAACGCATTTCAAATGTAGGAGTGAGCCGGCTCCGGGCGGCGTTCCGACGATGAACGATAACGCGGTCTACCGGCTGGGCACCCGCCACAAATACCACGAAGCGACCGTCCGATACGGGCTCCACGCCAACCCTATCTCAATCATTTGTTTGCGTGTCGGCTGCACCTCCAGCCCTTTCAGCCGCCGGTACCCCTCGCGCACCCCGAAATCATCGGCCGGCAAAATATCCGGCCGTTCCAGGCTGTAGATCAGCAGCATCTCCACGGTCCAGCGACCCACCCCGCGCATGGTGATCAGCCGTTCGATCAGCGCTTCATCGTCCATGGCCAGCGCCGTCGCATAATCGGGCACCACACCGTCCAGCGTCGCCTGAGCAATGCCCTGAATGGTCGCAATCTTGCTCGCGGAGAAACCGCAACTGCGCATCTGGTCAAACCCGGTCGCGAGAATCTGTTCCGGTCGAGGAAACGCAGTAGCAGGAAACAACCCCAGCAGTCGGCCGACAATCGCATCCCCGGCCTTGGCGTGCAGTTGCTGGTAGGCAATCGACCGCACCAGCGACTCATAGGGATCGCGCGCAGCATGGGGCTGGTGCAGGCAAGGGCCGATGGTCGCGATGTGGCGCGCCCAGTCGTCATCGATGGCGGCGAGAAACGCCGTCGCGGGTAAGTAAGGATCGGTCAAGCGTTCACCGCTGGTTTGAGCAATGTGTTCACGTCGTGTTCCAGCCTGAGCAGAAATGCCTTGCGCGGTTGTCCGCCACCATAGCCCGTGAGTGAACCGTCCGCACCGATCACCCGGTGGCAGGGCAGGACAATCGAAATCCGGTTATGCCCGTTGGCCAGGCCCACGGCACGACTGGCGCCGGGTTTGCCCAGCCGCGCGGCGAGGGTGCCGTAGGTGCTGGTCTGGCCGTAGGGAATTTTCGCCAGTTCCGCCCAGACCTGCCGGGAGAATACGGTACCGGGCATGTGCAGCGGCACCTTGAATTCGGTGAGTTTGCCGGCGAAGTACTGGGCCAGTTCAATCTCGATCTGCTGCAGGTGCCCGTTGTGTCCGGGCGCTACCGCATAGCCATGGCGGTTCTGCAGGGCTTCGACTTCCCGGGTCAGTGCCGGCCGGTCGAGAAACTCCAGCAACACCAGGCCACGCCGCTCGGCCATGGCAATCATCGGACCCAACGGCGTGGTCAGGCGGGTGAACAGCAGTGGTTCGCTGTGGGCCGCTCGGCCGGGGGTGATGTGGAAGGATTTCTGGAAGGCATCGCGAAACCCGCTCAGGGATTCGTAACCGGAGTCGTAGGCGGCACTGTCGATCGAATCGCCTTGCTTGATCCCGCCCAGGGCCATGCCGAGGCGCCGGGTGCGCAACCAGGCGTGGAAGGTCATGCCGAAATGCTGCTTGAACCAGCGGCGCAATTTCAGCGGCTCGATGCCTTCGGCCAGCAACTGCGCGTCGGTCCAGCGCTGCTCGGGATCGGCGTCCACCGACTTCAGCAGGCTCTGTACCCAGTCCGGTGCGATGGCGGCAGCGTCCAGCGGTTTACAGCGCAGGCAGGCGCGATAGCCGGCGGACAGGCATTCGTCGGCATGGGCGAAGAACTCGACGTTTTCCGGTTTTGGTTTGCGCGCCGTGCAGCTGGGGCGGCAGAAGATGCCGGTGGTCTTGACCGCAGTAAAAAACACCCCCTCGTAGGTGGTGTCTCGTTCGAGCATGGCGCGAACCATCTCGGCGTGGGGCGGAAGCATAGCGTTTTGTAGGTTCATGGGTTGAGCATAGGGCGCGGTGACCAGGGCCTCCACCGGAAAATCGACAGAGAATTACTCAGTGGACCAATCCCCCTGTAGGAGCGAGCCTGCTCGCGATAGCGGTGTGTCAGTCGACATCAATGTTGGCTGACATGCCCTCATCGCGAGCAGGCTCGCTCCCACAGGTAATCAATCAGCCATTCAGGCGCGGCGCGCCATCAGCAGCACCGACGCCGCCGCCGACAGCAACCCCGCGCAGCAACGGTTGAAAATCCGCTTGCCCCGCGGCTTGGCAAACCAGCGGCGCATGTGCAGGCCCATGTAGGCGTAGGCGCCGATGGCGATCCATTCCAGCATCAGGAACAGTGCGCCAAGCACCGCGAATTGTGGTGTCACGGCTTGGGCCGGATCAACGAACTGAGGCAGGAATGCGGTGAAAATCAGGATCGCTTTCGGGTTGCCGGCGGCCACCAGGAATTCCTGTCGGGCCAGGGTCAGCATCCCGGCCGGTGCGCCGGTCACCACGTTCTCCGTGCCCGGGTCCGCGCGCCACAATTGCCACGCGAGGTAGAACAGGTAGGCCGCGCCGACAATCTTGATCCCGTAGAACAGCAATTCCGAGGTTTGCAGCACCACCGCCAAACCGGCCGAGGCGAGGGCGATCATTCCGGCAAACGCCAACAGCCGACCGATCCCCGCCACGCACGCTGTGCGATAGCCGTAGCGCGTCGAGTTGCTCACCGACAGCAGGTTGTTCGGGCCGGGTGCCATGTTCAGGGCGAAGCAGGCCGGGAGGAAGAGGGAGAGGGTGGCGAGGTCCATGATCGGCTCCAGTAACGAGAGCGATATTTTTACCACAGGTGGGGTGGGGCTCGACCCGTACAGTCAACACCCAATACTGACCCGGTCACCAGGCATCACGCCAATCTCCTGTAGGAGCCGGCTTGCTGGCGATAGCGGTGGGTCAGCCGACCTATTTATTGTCTGAACGGACGCGATCGCCAGCAAGCCGGCTCCTACAGGGGATCGGGGATTACTTGGCGAATTTCTTCGCGCCCGCTACGCACAGAATCACAGCAACCGTTACCCCCAGCATTCCGATACTCACCTGCTCGTGAAGCAACGTCGCCGCCAGCGCCAGCCCAAAAAACGGCTGCAGCAATTGCAACTGCCCCACAGCCGCAATCCCGCCCTGGGCCAATCCGCGGTACCAGAACACAAACCCGATCAGCATGCTGAACAGCGACACATAGCCCAGGCTGAACCACGCCGGCCATGTGATCCCCGAAAACGAGGCGGGCATGCGCCACAGGGTCAACAGCGCCATCACCGGCAACGACAACACCAGCGCCCAGCAAATCACCTGCCAGCCGCCGAGTGTCCGGGACAGTTTCGCCCCTTCGGCATAACCGAGGCCGCAGGCCAGGATGGCCGCCAGCATCAGCAGGTCGCCTGCAGGCGAGGTGGTCAGGCCTTGGGACACGGCGAAGCCCACCACCAGCAAGCTGCCCAGAATCGAGAAAAACCAGAACACCGGGCGCGGGCGTTCGCCTCCGCGCAGCACACCAAACACGGCGGTCGCGAGGGGCAACAGGCCGACGAAGACAATCGAGTGCGCCGAGGTCACGTATTGCAGCGCCAGCGCGGTCAGCAGCGGAAACCCGACCACCACGCCCAAGGCGACGATGACCAGCGGCAGCAGTTGGTTGCGCGCTGGGCGTTTTTCCTTGAACAACCACAGCATGCACAGCGCCAACAGACCGGCGATGGTAGCGCGGGCGACGGTGAGGAACACCGGATCGAATTCCAGCACCGCGACCCGCGTGGCAGGCAGCGAGCCGCTGAAGATCACCACGCCGATCAGCCCGTTGAGCCAGCCGCTGGCGGAGTTTTCCCGGGAGTGGGTTTGCAGATTCGATACGCGTTCCATGGCGGTCATACTCGACTGAAGGGTGACAAGGCGGGTTGCCTTGAACCCATCGTATGACCGAGTATTAAGACAATCAAAAAATTGTCATGGATACATCGCCCTATGCCTCGCTTGCGCTACAAGTCGCTGGTCGACAGCTTTGCTGCCGACATCCGTTCAGGACAGTTGCCGCCCGGTACTCGCCTGCCCACCCATCGCCAGCTCGCCGCCGAGCATGGCCTGGCGCTGGTGACGGCGAGTCGGGTATACGCGGAGCTAGAGGCGATGGGCCTGGTCAGCGGCGAAACCGGGCGGGGCACGTTCGTCAGGGAGACCTCGCTTCCGCCCGGCCAGGGCGTGAGCCAGCACGTGGTGGCCGTGGGCATGGCCGATCTCAACTTCAACTACCCGTCATTACCCGGTCAGGCCGACCTGTTGCGAACCGCGTTGCGTCAGCTCGCGTTGTCCGGCGACCTCGAATCCCATCTGCGCTACCAGCCCCATGGCGGGCGAGCGCATGAGCGGGCATCGATTGCCACTCATTTGGCTTCACGCGGGTTGAATGTCGAGGGCGAACAGGTGTTGATCGTCAGCGGTGCCCAGCATGGCTTGACGGTGGCCCTGATGGCGTTGCTCAAACCCGGCGATGTGATCGCCGCCGACGCCTTGACCTACACCGGCTTCAAGGTGCTCGCCGAATCGCTGCACCTGGAAATCGTACCGATTCCCGTCACGGACACCGGGCCTGATCTCGATGCATTCGAGCAGCTTTGCCGGCGCCGCTCGGTGCGGGCCGTCTACAGCATGCCGACGCTGCACAATCCCCTGGGTTGGGTCATGGACGCGCAGTCTCGCGACCGGTTGGTGTCGATTGCCCGTCAGCATGATCTGTTGATCATCGAAGACGCGGCGTACGCCTTCCTGGTCGAAGATGCCCCGGCACCGTTAGCCGAAATCGCACCGGAGCGGACCGTTTACGTCTCGGGGTTCTCCAAGAATATCGCCACCGGATTGCGCGTCGGTTTCGTTGCCGCGCCATTGGAAAAAGTGCCTGCACTGGAACGTGCGATCAGGGCAACCACCTGGAACACACCTGGCGTCATGACGGCGATTGCCTGCGCCTGGCTCGATGATGGCACTGTCGCGCAACTGGAAGCGCAAAAACGCGCCGACGCCCAGGCTCGGCAAGCCATGGCCGCCGAGCTGCTGAAAGGGCTGCGCTGTATCACGCATCCTTCGTCGTACTTTCTCTGGTTGCCCTTGGCCGAAGACGCCAGGGCGGACCAGATCGCCGTGGAATTGATGCACCAGCAAGTCGCCGTCTCCACCGCCGAGCCTTTCGCCACCTCGGTCCATGTGCCGCATGCGATCCGCCTGGCGTTGGGGTCGGTAGACATGGATGCGCTGCGTGCGGCGTTGATCAAGGTGAAACGGGTGGTTGGCGCATACGGATAAACGTCTATCCCGAAACCCGCACAACCCCTGTAGGAGCCAGCTTGCTGGCGATAGCGGTGGGTCAGTCGACACGCCAATTGTCTGAACGGACGCCATCGCCAGCAAGCCGGCTCCTACACGGGGAATGCGTACACACAACCTGTAGGAGCGAGCCTGCTCGCGAAAATCATCCAGACACCGCGTTCCTTCAGGCAGCCCGCGTTATCGTTGACGTCCATCGTCGGAACGCCGCCCGCAGACAAGCTGGCTCCTACAAAGGGCAATCCGTGTGCCTTGGGCAGTTTTCTTCAATACGCCAGCCAGCCCGCTCTTTACCGTGAGGCCTGGTTCAACTGAATTGAAGAAGGTATGCGATGAGTCTGATTATTTCGATGGCGGCGTTTGCGCTGGTGGCGTCGATCACGCCGGGGCCGGTGAATATTGTCGCGTTGAGCTCCGGCGCGCAGTTCGGCTTTCGCGCCAGCCAGCGGCATGTGGCCGGGGTGACGCTGGGTTTTGTGTTGTTGCTGGTGCTGATGGGGCTGGGGCTGCATGAGGTGTTGCAGCTGTGGCCGGCGCTGACGCGGGTGGTGCAACTGGCCGGTGTGGCATTTCTGTTGTTCATGTCATGGAAGCTGGCAGCGGACAATGGCGAGCTTGAGGCGAAGGACTCAGCGCGAGCGCCCTCGATGCTGTACGGCGCAATCATGCAGTGGCTCAATCCGAAAGCCTGGCTGGCCTGCGTCGCCGGCATGGGCGCCTTTGTCGCCGATGGCGAAGCGCGACTGGTCTGGCAGTTTGCCGCGGTGTACCTGGTGATCTGCTACCTGTCCGTCGGCTGCTGGGCGTATGCCGGGACCTTTTTGCGCGGTTACTTGAACAACCCGGCGGGCATGCGCCTGTTCAACCGGATCATGGCGCTGTTGCTGGCGCTGAGCGCGATCTACCTGTTGCTGCCCTAGCCTCGATACTGCCCTGGTGTCGCCGCCAGGTGTTGTTTGAACGCCCGCTGAAAATGCGCCTGATCGGCGAACCCTGCTTCCAGCGCCACGTCGGCGATCAGCTTGCCGCTGCGCAGCCGCTCCCGGGCGAACTGGATCCGCCGGTTGACCAGGAACGCGTGGGGCGTCATGCCGTAATGCTGTTTGAAGGCGCGGATCAGGTACGACGGCGACAGCTGCGCCGCCTCGCAAATGTCTTCGAGCTTGAGCAGTTTCGTGCAGTTGTCACGGATGAAATCCGCCGCGCGCTCCAGTTTGAAATTGGGCTCGCGCAACGGTTGATCGCCCGGGTTGAGCCGTTGCTGCACGTCGGTGAAAAACTCCACTGCCGTGCTGTGTTTACGCAACACGTCCTGCTCGTTATCGATCAACACGGCGTACAGGTCTTTCAGTCCGGTAAACAGGTCGGCGTCGTCGTTGTGCGTGATGGAGAAACGCCGAAACGCCAGGTCATGGCTGAACCCGAGTTGATGCTGCAAATCGGTGAGCCATGGCGTTTCGACGTACAGCATCAGGTACGACCACGGCTGGTCGTCAATCGGATTGCAGGCGTGGACGTCGCCAGGGTTCATCAGCACCACGGTGCCGGCGCTGACTTCGAATTCCGATTGCTCATGGATATAGGTGCTGCGTCCCGCCGTGATCGCACCGATGGAAAAATGTTCGTGAGCGTGGCGGGTGTAGCAGACCTCGCGGCCATCGGCGATGGAGCGGGCTTCGATGAAGGGCAGGGCGTCATCGCGCCAGAAGCGCGGGGCCTTGTCAGCGTCTTTGGCAGCGGTGGGCTTCATCGTCGGTGTCCTCGGCAGGTCAGTTCTGGAGTGTATTAGCTCTCGCACCGATTGCCGATCAGAAATCCCAGCGAGTGGTCAGTTGCAGGCTGCGCGGTTCACCGTAAAAACCGGTGCCGAAGTTGCCGAGCCCGGTGTAGTAGGTCTTGTCGAACAGGTTCTTCACGTTCAGCGTCGTGCTCAGGTGATCGTTGAAGCGGTAGCGCGCCATGACGTCCACCAGGGCATAGCTTTCCTGGGTGATCGTCGAGGACTGGCCGACGTTGACCGGGTCATTCGGGTTGGGCTGGAACACGTTGCCGAAGAATTCGCTCTGCCAGTTCACGCCGCCACCGACGGTGAGTTTTTCCAGTGGGCCGGACAGGCGATAGGTGCTGAACACCCGCACCACCTGTTGCGGCGCCGTGGTTTTCAGGATCGAGCCATAGACGTAATCGCCCTTGCTGTCGCGGGTGTGGTTGTAGCTGTAGCCGGCCGACAGGTTCCAGCCGTCCAGCACTTCGCCCGCCAGTTCAACCTCGAAGCCCTTGATGGTCGCGCCTTGCACCGCGCGGTACACCGACTCGCTGTCGACGCCGCTGACGTACTCGGCGAGGTTGTCCTGCTCGATACGGAACACCGCGAAACTGGCGTTGAGACGTCCGTCGAAATACTCAGCCTTGATCCCCGCTTCGTAGCTGTCGCCCTGCACCGGGTCGAGCAGCTTTCGGTCCGCGTCCTTGCTCATTTGCGGCTGATAGATGCGGGTGTAACTGGTGTACACCGAATAGGTGTCGTCGAGGTCGTAAACCAGCCCGGCGTACGGCGTGACGACGCCCGTCTGGTGGTAGCCATCGTGCAGGTCGGCGGTGTTCGGGTCGCTGTAGTCGAGGTCGTCGCTGGCCTTGAACTGACTGACGCGGGTGCCGAGGATCAACGACAGGTCGTCGGTGGGCTTGAGCCGGGTGGCGAGGTACGCACCGGTCTGGCGCTGGACGATGTCGTTGTCGCCGACCTTGGGAATGTCCGGTTTGGCGAACTCGCCGCGCCAGTCGTAGATGCTGTCGTCGACGGGCGGGTAGACCGAGCCGTGAACCGGAATGTCCTGGCGCGTGTTCATCGACATGAAACCGAGGATCAGTTCGTGCTCGCGACCGAACAGACGAAACGGCCCGCTGAGGTTGACGTCGAGGTTGTCCTGCAACTGATCGCCCTTGAACTTGCCCATGTACATGAACATGCCGTCCCCGGTCACCGGGTCCGGATTGCCGCCGCTGGCCGAGGCGAGGAAGGTGTCGTGCTGGCGATGCTTGCGGTCGTAGCTGACTTTGAGGGCCCAGTCGTTGGCCAGTTGCTGTTGCACCGAGGCGAAGAGCGTCTGGTTGGTGAAATCGCGACGGCTCCAGTCGGTGGCCGGGTTGAACGAGCGGGAAAAATGCGTGCGCGAACCGTCGCTGTTGTACATCGGGAAACCGGTCCAACTGGCGCCACGGGAACGGGTGTTCTGCTGGTCGATGCCGACGGTCAGCAAGGTGTCCGGCGTCAGGTCGGCATCGACGATGCCGTAGGCGATGTCCCGCGTGTTGCGGTAGTTGTCCATGTAGGCGCTGCGGTCCTGATAGGCCCCGACGAAACGCCCACGCACATTGCCGCTTTCGCTCAGCGGACCGGCGATATCGGCGGTGCTGCGGTAGTTGTCCCAGGAACCGACGGCACCGGTGATCGAGGCCTTGAACGCTTTGCTCGGACGCTTGCGGATCAGGTTGACCGTGGCCGACGGATCGCCCGAGCCGGTCATCAGGCCGGTTGCTCCCTTGATGATTTCCACGCGATCGAAGGTCGCCATGTCGGTGCTGGTGGTGCCGTAATCGTAGACACCGTCGTAGTCGGTGTTGACGCCGTCGTACTGGAAATTGGTGATCGGCAGGCCACGGCTGGAGAACTCCCAGCGTTCGCTGTCGTAGTTCTGCACGCTGATGCCGGGCACGCGGCGCAAGGCGTCGGCGATGCTGGTGGAGCCCTGGTCGTCCAGTTGCTGACGGGTGACGACGGTCACCGACTGCGGCGTTTCGCGCAGGGACAGCGGCAGGCCGGTGGCTGACGATGTCGAGCCGGTGGTGTAGGAATGGGTGTCTTCGGTGGTGGCGCCCAGCGCCTGGCCGGAAATGTTGGTCGCGCCCAGTTCCAGCGGCCCGTCCGTTGAGGCGGCGACTTTGAGCACGTAACCACGGCTGCCCTGGGGCTGGGCTTGCAAGCCGCTGCCCTGCAACAGGCGCTGCAAACCTTGCTGCTCGGTGAATTCACCGTGGAGGCCGGGGCTGCGCTTGTCGCTCGCCAGGTCGTTATGGCCAGCGAGGAAAATCCCGGCTTGTTCGGCGAAGCGGTTCAGGACGCTCACCAGCGAGCCAGCCTCGATGGCGTAGAAACGCGTGTGGCTGGCGGCCTGCGCGCTGGCGGCGGGTGATTCGGCTTGAGCAGGTGTCGCGACGAGACAGAGCAACGCCGTCGGAAAGGCCAGTGCCAACGGTCGCAAGGCAAAACGGGTGCGAATGAAGGCGTCGCGCAAATCGGTGTTCCCTGGCATCAGATCGATCGGCAATAGAAGGGCTTCACAGGGTTAACCGAACGAGAAACGCAAAAGGGAACTCTGGCGTTGCATAAATTCCGGATCACACGTTCGGGCCGACGTTGACCCACCAGCTCAGGCGCTTCTCCACGCGTATCGGCAATGCGGCTTCCAGCAGGCGCAAGGCCTGGTCGGTGTCCTTGAGTGGAAACGAACCCATGACCGGCAAACCGGCAATCGCCGGGTCGCACGCCAGATGGCCGTGACGGTAGCGACTCAATTCCTCGATCAGTTGCCCCAGCGGCAGGTTGTCCGCCAGGAGCACTCCGCGACGCCAGGCTTCGCGGCCAGCCGCCGCTTCGGAAGAAGGCGGGATATGGCTTTGTGTGAACGCCAGTTGGCGCCCGGCCTCGACCACTTGCACCTGGCCCTCGGTGGTGCGGACTTCAACCGCGCCTTCGTAGACGTTGAGCAACGTGTGTTGTGCTTCCTGGCGCACGCTGAAGCGCGTACCGAGCGCACGCATCCGGCCCTGGACGGTTTGCACCAGCAACGGTCGGTTGGCGTCCTTGGCGGTGTCGATCAGCACTTCGCCGGCACTCAGCAGCAACAGACGTTGTGTGGTGTCGAAGCGCACGTTCAAGGCGCTCAGGGCATTGAGCCAGAGGCGGCTGCCATCGCTGAGCACACTTTCGCGGGTTTCGCCGGTGCCGGTCGAGATATCGGCGGTCCATCGGCCCAAGGCCTCCGGCAGCGACGTTTCGCGCCAGGCGTTCCAGCCCAGCAGGCCGCCCGAGGCCAGGATGAGCAAGCTCTTGACCGTCTGCCGCCGGCTGATCGGCGTGCGCGCCGTGTTGCGCAACACCAGGCTGGCGGCTTGCGGCTGATCGTCCTGCAACGCGGCGAAGCGTTGGCCCACGCGTTCGATGTAACGCCAGGCTGCCTGGTGATCGCCACTTTGCGCCAGCCACGCTTGCCAGCGTTGGCGCTCGTGTTCGCCGACCTGCTGATCGTTGAGTTGCACATACCATTGCGCCGCCTGTTCGAGGCTGGCGTGGCTGATGCTGCTGGAGGCGGGGGCTGGCATGCGCTTACTCGATCAACAGGCCGTCGAGCTCGGCTTCGAGCATCGCGCAATGCATCAGCGCCTGGGCCAGGTACTTCTTGACCATGCGCTCGCACACGCCGATTTCCTCGGCGATGGCGCGGTAGGGCAGGCCATGCAACTGGGCGAGGATGAACGCGTCGCGCACATTCTTCGGCAGGCGCAACAGCATGGCGTCCACTTCGTACAGGGTTTCAACGATGATCGCCCGTTGCTCCGGCGACGGTTGAACCGCCTGCGGCCGCGAGGCCAGGGTCTCCAGCCACGCCTGTTCCAGTTGCCGACGGCGCCAGTGGTCGATGCACAAACCCCGGGCGATGGTGGCCAGGTAGGAGCGTTCACGGGCTTCGCAGTCGAACACCTGAGGACGTTTGAGTACACGGATAAAGGTGTCGTGGGCCAGGTCTGCGGCATCGAACGCATCGCTCAAACGCCGGCGAAGCAGTTCGTGCAGCCAGCGGTGATGAGTGACGTAGAGGTTTTGAACGCTGGAAGAGTCGGCGACCATCATCGTGAGCACGTGTCCCTGGGCGGCGGGCGCCTTTGGTGCAAATAAGAATTGGTCGCGATTAAAACAAAAGGCTTTGCGCTGTGCAAATGATATTGGTTTGCTTTTAGAGTGCTGTTGTCGATATGACATCGGTTGTAGTCAATAGGACATGTTCTGGGTTGAGTCAAATTGACCTGTCGCGTCTTAACCCCTTGATTTACAAGAACGACAAACCTGGCACGGAAGCTGATATAGCCAACGTACAACTGGTCTGATTCAGGAGTACGAAAAAATGTTCGCTTACTTCAGCAATCCTCAGAATGTCCTGCAGCTGTCGAGCAAAATCCTCGGCGTTGGCCTCGCGATGCTGTTGGCAGGTATCTACGGCGCTTATCTCTACGCCGGCTCCCTGCCAATCGTGATGCTGGTCGCGATGCACGCCATGACCATCGTCGGCCCGACGCTGATCAAGATCGGCTACGTCATGCGCCTGCTGTCCCAGCATCGCCTGGGCAAAGGCCTGACCGTGGCGGTCGCCTGATGCGCCGGCTCGCCTCTGCACCCATTTTCAGCCTCGGCTTTCGTCCGTTCTTTCTTGCAGGCTCCGGTTTTGCGGCCATCGCCGTGGCGGTCTGGGCCGTGTGGCTTTACGGACGCTTGCCCGGCGCGCAACCGGTGGGCGGCATGCTGAGCTGGCACCGACACGAGATGCCGTTCGGCTTCGCAGCGGCGATCATCGCCGGGTTCCTGCTGACGGCGGTGCCGAACTGGACCGGGCGCCCGGGCCTCAACGGCTGGCCCCTGATCGGTTTGCTGCTGGTGTGGCTGGCGGCGCGGCTGGCGTGGCTGCTGCCCATTCCTGCGGTCGCGTTGATTGCGCTGCAAATACCTTTTCTGCCGTTGCTGGCGTGGGTGTTGGGCCGAGACCTGGTGGCCGCCGGCAAACGCGACAATTACCCGATCCTGTTGGTTGTCGCACTGTTGGCCACGACTCAGGCCATGACGTTGTGGGGGATCTCGCCCGATGACGTCGGCCTGCAACGAAACGGCGTGCTGGCGGCGGTGTGGTTGATCGGCGCTTTGATGACTGTGATTGGCGGGCGGGTGATTCCGTTCTTTATCCAGCGTGGCCTGAATCGTCCTGCGGCCAAACCCGCTCATCCATTGCCAACCCGAATCCTGTTGGCGAGCAGTTTGCTGTCGGCCGTTGCCTTTGCCGGCGGTTTCAACGATGTCCCCCGGGTGTGGCTCGCGGCGTTGTTTCTGTTGATCGGCGGCTTGCACCTGCTGCGTCTCTGGCGTTGGCATGACCGGGGCATCTGGCGCGTGCCGCTGTTGTGGTCGTTGTACCTGGCGTATTTCTGGCTGGCTGTCGCCACGCTGGCCATGGCGCTGTGGCATTTGGGTGTGCTGCCGCAACAGAGCCTGGCGACGCATTCGCTGGCCGTCGGCGGGATCGGCGGCCTGATCCTGGCGATGATTGCCCGGGTCAGCCTCGGCCATACCGGGCGCTTGTTGCAGCCGTCGAAAGCGATTGTCGTCGGGTTCTTCCTGTTGTTGATGGCCAGCGTCTGTCGTGTGCTGCTCGTGCCGTTTTCCGGCAGCGGGCTGGCGCTGTCCGCGCTGTTCTGGTGTGCGGCGTTCGCGCTGTTCCTCGTGTGCTACAGCGGCATCCTGTTCAAACCGAGGGTTTGAGGCTGCCCTGGCTGGCGACCCAGCGCGTGGCCAGGTCGATAAAGGCGCGCAGCTTCGGCTGCGTCTGGGTGCGGCTGGGAAAGTACAGGTACAGCGCCGAACTGAGCGGCACAAACGGCACCAGTACCCGTTCCAGTCGTCCATCCGCCAGCTCGTCGGCGATCTCCAGGTCACAGGCATACGCCAGCCCCGAGCCGTTGCGCGCGGCTGACACCAGCAGCTGTCGGTCGTTGACGATCACGCCTCCCTCGACCCCCACGGTGAAGTCGCGGCCCTCGCGGCGAAACTCCCAGCGATGCGCATTGCCCGAAGTCGAGAAACGAAAACCGATGCATTGATGTCGGGTCAGCTCTTCCGGGCTTGCGGGTTTGCCGGCCTTGGCGAAGTACCCCGGAGCGCCCACCACCGACCATTGCAGATCGGGCGTGAGGCGCACGGCGATCATGTCTTTTTCGATGGATTCGCCCAGGCGGATCCCGGCATCGAATCCGCCAGCCATCAGGTCCACCGTGGCGTCATCGAGGGAAATGTCGAGGGTGACTTGCGGGTACGCCGCGCGAAACAGCGGAATCAGCGGCTCAATCAACAAGGCCCCGGACAAACGCGGGGCCGTGAGGCGCAGCGTGCCGATGGGCTGATCGCTGAAACTGCTGAGCACCGCCAGCGCTTCGTCGATCTCGTTGGCCGCCGGGCGCAAGCGTGCAAACAGGCTGGCGCCTGCCTCGGTCAACGCGACCCGGCGCGTGGTGCGCTGGAACAGCAACACCCCGGTGCGGCGCTCGAGCAATTTGATCGCGTGGCTGATCGCGGTGGGCGTGACCGCCAGGCGCGTCGCGGCAAGGGTGAAGCTCTTGTGCTCGGCTACCGCCAGAAACTCGGTCAAGCCGTCGAACGGGTCGTAATTCATTGGGGCGCCATTATGAAAGAGCGTTTCATAGTGCTTGTAACACGAGGGCATTTTTCCGAGCAATCATCCTGCGTACCTTGTGCCTACCCCCACTGCACACAAGGAAACACGCTCATGACCACTTCCAACTCCTTCAAGCGTATCTGGCTCATCACTGGCGCTTCCCGTGGCATCGGCGCGAAGATCGCTGCCGCCGCGCTGGCCAACGGCGATGCCGTGGTTGCCACCGCCCGTGACGCCAGCAGCATCACCCAGCGTTTCGGCGAGCAGCCGGGTTTGCTGGCCGCCAGCCTCGACGTCACTGACGAAGCTCAGGGTGTCGCGGTCGCCAAGGCTGCCATCGAGCACTTCGGGCGCATCGACGTGCTGGTCAACAACGCCGGTTTCGGTGTGCTGGGCGCGGTGGAAGAAGCCACTGCCGATGAAGTACGCCGCGTATACGAAACCAATGTGTTCGGCCTGCTCAATGTCACCCGCGCCGTCCTGCCGTACATGCGCGCCGCTCGCAGCGGGCATGTGATCAACCTGTCGTCGGTGGGCGGTTACCAATCGGGACCGGGCTTCGGTGTCTACTGCTCGACCAAGTTTGCCGTCGAAGGCTTGAGCGAGGCGTTGCATGCTGAACTGGCGCCGCTGGGCGTGAAGGTGACCATCGTTGAGCCGGGCTATTTCCGCACCGAGTTTCTCGAAGGCAATTCGCTGGTCGAATCGCCGTCGTCGATTGCCGACTACGACGGCACGGCGGGCGAAGTGCGCAAGATCGCCAAGGCCGTGACCCTGAACCAGCCCGGCGACCCGGACAAACTCGCCCAGGTCATGATCACCCTGGTGGAAGCGCCGAACGCGCCTCTGCGGCTGCCGCTGGGCAGTGACTGCGTCGCGGCGATCGAAGCGAAAAACAGTTTTGTCGCCGGCGAGTTGCAGGCCTGGCGCGAAGTGTCCGTCTCCACCGATTTCTAAACTGAAACGCACCCTGTAGGAGCCGGCTTGCCGGCGATGGCGATTCCGAAGACGCCATCGCCGGCAAGCCGGCTCCTACAGTTTTGTGGTGATCTTTGGAGTACCGGCGGTCGATGAACCGGTCTCGCCCGGCAATTTGCGCTTAGCTGAAAGGATAACGCCGACCCACACACAATAACGGCGTCACCGTGAGCCTGAGGAAAATCGTCATGCTGACCTTGAACATCAATGGCAAGGATCAGGAGCTCGACGTCCCTGCGGACATGCCGTTGCTCTGGGTCCTGCGCGATGTTGCGCACCTGACCGGGACCAAATTCGGTTGCGGCATGGCCCAATGCGGTGCCTGCACCGTGCACGTCGATGGCGCACCGTTGCGCGCCTGCATCACGCCCGCCACAGCCGTGGCCCATGGGCAGAAGATTCTCACCATCGAAGGCCTGTCCACCGACGGCTCGCACCCGGTGCAACAAGCCTGGGCCGAACTCGATGTGGTGCAGTGCGGCTATTGTCAGTCCGGGCAGATCATGTCGGCGGCGGCCTTGCTGGCAAAAATCCCCAAACCCACCGACGGCGATATCGACCAGGCACTCTCCGGCAACATCTGCCGCTGCGGCACCTACCCGAGGATTCGCGCGGCGGTCAAACGGGCTGCGGAGATTGGCTCATGAACAGCCTCGAACCGTTATCCCGTCGCGGCTTTCTCAAGGGCAGTGCGGTGCTGGGTGGCGGGCTGGTCGTGGCGTTTGTCATCCCCGGGGCGCATCGTTTTGCCCTGGGTGCAGAGGGCCAGGGCAATGTCTTCGCGCCCAATGCATTTCTGCGCATCGGTAACGACAACAGCGTGACGGTGCTGCTCGGTCATTCCGAAATGGGCCAGGGCATCTGGACCGGCCTGACCATGTTGATCGCCGAAGAACTGGACGCCGACTGGTCGAAAATCCGTGTCGAACATTCACCCGCATCGGCCGCCGACTACGGTCTGGCCGGGTTTGGCGGGATGCAGATCACCGGCGGCTCGACCTCGACCTGGATGGAGTTCGACCGCTATCGGCAGGCTGGTGGGGCGGCGCGTCTGATGCTGGTGCAGGCTGCGGCCAAGCGTTTCGATGTCGCGCCGTCGACCATTCGCACCGAATCGGGCGTGGTGATTGCCGGTGAGCATCGCGTCACCTATGGCGATCTGGCGGATGACGCGGGCAAGTTGCCGGTGCCGGATCCGGCGTCGATCATCTTCAAGCAGCCCAAGGACTGGAAGGTCATCGGCAAACCCACCAAGCGCCTGGACACCCCGGAAAAAATCACCGGCCGGGCGAAATTCGGCATGGACGTTCAATTCGAAGGCCTGATGACCGCCATGGTCGCGCGCCCGCCGGTACTGGGCGGGCACGTCAAATCCTTCGAAGGCGCCGGCGCGCTGGCGATACCGGGCGTGCACAAAGTGGTGCAGGTGCCCACGGGCGTGGCGGTGATTGCCGATCATTACTGGGCGGCGAAGCTGGGGCGTGATGCGCTGAAGGTCGATTGGGACCTCGGGCCGAACGCCGGGCTCGACAGCCAGACCTTGCTGGAAAGCTTTCGCAAACTCGCCGGCACACCGGGCGCCTCGGCCAGCAAGTCCGGTGATGCCGCCGGCGCATTGAGCAAGGCCGCCAAGACCATCGACGTCGAATACAGCGTGCCGTATCTGGCGCACGCGCCGATGGAGCCGCTCAACTGCACCGTCAGCATCACCAAGGACAAATGCGAGATCTGGACCGGCACGCAGTTCCAGACCCTGGATCAAATGATCGCGGGGAAAATCACCGGGCTCAAACCAGAGCAAGTGCAGATTCACACCGAGTTTCTGGGCGGTGGTTTCGGCCGTCGGGCCAACCCGACCTCGGACTTCGTCGCGGAAGCGGTCGAAGTGGCGAAGGCGGCGGGCGGGCCGGTGAAAACCGTGTGGTCGCGGGAGGACGACATTCGCGGCGGTTACTACCGCTCCGCGTTCCTGCACCAGGCGCGCATTGGCCTGGATGCCAACGGCATGCCGATGGCCTGGAAGCACTCGATGGTCGGGCAGTCGATCATGGACGGCACGGCGTTTGCGGCCACCATGGTCAAGGACGGTGTCGACAAGACGTCGGTCGAAGGCGTCGCCGACAGCCCGTACCTCGAAGGCATGGCCAATCATCAGGTTGAGCTGCATTCGCCGAGGACCGGCATCACGGTGCTGTGGCTGCGTTCGGTGGGGCATACCCACACCGCGTTTGTCATGGAATCGTTGATCGACGAGTTGGCGGAGGCGGCCGGCAAGGACCCGGTGGACTATCGCCGCACCTTGCTCAAAAGCCATCCGCGCCATCTTGGCGTGCTGAATCTCGCCGTCGAGAAAGCCAACTGGTCGGCACCCTTGCCGGACGGCCATGCGCTGGGTGTGGCGGTGCATGAATCGTTTGGCAGCTACGTCGCGCAGGTCGTCGAAGTGTCCCAGGACAACCTGAAAGTCCGCGTGCACCGGGTGGTGTGCGCGGTGGACTGCGGGATTGCGGTGAACCCGATGAGCATTGCAGCGCAGATGGAATCGGCCATCACCTTCGGCCTCGGGTTCACCTTGCACAGCAAGCTGACCTTCAAGAACGGGCAAGTGGTGCAGTCCAACTACCACGACTATCAAGTGTTGCGGCTCAACGAAATGCCGGTGGTAGAAGTGCACATCGTGCCCAGCACCGACAAGCCCGGCGGTATCGGTGAGGCTGGCGTACCGCCGACGGCACCGGCCGTGGCCAACGCAGTGTTCGCCCTGACCGGGCAGCGTCTGCGCGAATTACCCTTGCAGCTGTCGGGGGTATGAGATGAAACGACATCTTGTGCTTGGAGCAGTGGTGCTGGTCGGCCTGACGATTTACGCCTCGGCCCTTTTCGCTGAGGACAAACAAGCGTTGAAGGCGTTCGAGACCGTGCAGAAAGTCTTCCAGAACCCGCGTTGCCAGAACTGCCACATTCCCGGCGACTCGCCATTGCAGTTCGACGCCGGGACGCCCCACGCGATGAACGTGGTCCGGGGCATGGACGGCAAGGGTGCCGCAGGTTTGCCCTGCACCACCTGTCATGCCGAAAACAACCCGCCAGCCAGTTACGGCCCGCATGCGCCACCGGGGGCGCCGCACTGGAGCCTGCCGCCCGCGGCGCACAAAATGGCCTGGATCGGGCTGCCCGCCGACAAGCTGTGCGCGATGATCAAGGACCGTTCCAGTAACGGCGACCGTGATTTCGCGGCACTGATCAAGCACGTCAGCGAGGACAAACTGGTGCTGTGGGGCTGGAATCCGGGCGAGGGCAGGGCGCCGGTGCCGGTGCCGCACGACATTTTCGTCACCCAGTTCAAGCTTTGGGCCGATGCCGGAGGCCCCTGTCCGGTGGCAGGCAGTTGACCGGCGGTCCGTTAGCAGGGAGTCATAGTGGCGATGGGCGACTCTAAAGAACATACCCGCCACTGGAGCAAGTAATGCTGATCCCAGGCAAACCGGTCAAACACGGTGCTAGCACAGACCCTTCGCTTTCACCGCAACAGGCACGGGAAATACTGCGAGACATGGCCCGCACCGCCGAACAGGCCGTGATGGGCGTGACCATGGCGAGCATGGATGAGCTGACGCTGCTGTCCAATCGTCACGGTTTCACCACGTTGGCCCAACTGGGGCTGGACGTCTGCCAGCGCCTGGAAATACCGGCCACCTTGCTGTATTTCGACCTCGATTACTTCAAGCAGATCAACTACCTGTACGGTCGTGCGGAGGGTGATGACGCGCTGAAAACCTTCGCCGACGTGCTGCGTATCGCGTTTCGCGAAAGCGATGTAGTGGGGCGGCTGGGCGATGATGAGTTTGTGGTGTTGTTGACCGGCTCAAGCGCTGTGGATCTGAATGCGATCAAGGTGCGGCTGGAAGAGATTCTCGACGAGCGCAATGCGACGATGCGTCGTGGTTATGACATTCGTTTCAGTATTGGGCAGGTTGAGTACGACATGGCGGTTCATCATTCAGTGGATGAATTGCTGGATGAGGTGGAGCTTTTGCTGCATCGGTAGGCAGAGGTCGGCGGTGTATTGGCCGGCCTCATCGCCAGCAAGCCGGCTCCTACAGGGAACGCATTCCATTGTAGAAGCCGGCTTGCTGGCGATGGCGTCTTAACAGACACCTACTACTTCACTTGGCAAACAACTGCCCAATATCCTTGAACGCCTTGAACTCCAGCGCATTCCCACAAGGATCAAACAGAAACATTGTCGCCTGTTCACCCACCAACCCTTGAAACCGGATTCCCGGCTCAATCACGAATCGGGTTTCACGCGCCTTCAGCCGTTCCGCCAGCCGTTCCCATTCCTCCATCCCCAGCACCACGCCAAAATGCGGCACTGGCACGTCATGCCCGTCCACGGCGTTGGTGTGCGCCGCTTCCTGGGAAGCGTTTTTCGGCGCGAGGTGAATCACCAGTTGATGGCCGAAAAAGTTGAAGTCGACCCAATGATCGCTGGAGCGGCCTTCCTCGAGGCCGAAGACCTCACCGTAAAAAGACCGGGCCGCCGCCAGGTCATACACCGGGATCGCCAGATGAAAAGGGCTGAGTTGCATCGTTGAACCTCACAGGCTGTTGGTCTTTGAGGCTGAGTTTACCGCTGTGCTTTTTGATTGAAAGACGATAGTTTTTGCATCGAGCTCAAATAATTTCGATCAATCGAGAACGCCATGTTGCGTGAACTGAAAACCTTCATCGCCGTCACCCGTTATGGCACTTTCGCGGCCGCGGGCATGCACATCGGCCTCACGCAGTCGGCGGTCAGCGCGCAGATGCGCAATCTGGAGCAGGCGCTGGGCATTCGTTTGTTCGATCGCACCGGGCGCCAGGCGATTCTCAACGCGGCGGGGCAGCGGGCGCTGCCGATGGCTCGGGAAATGCTCGACACCTTCAGTCGCATGGCGGTCAGCGATGATGTCAGCGAGTACCGTGGCGAGCTGAAAATCGGCGCCGTGGCCACCGCCCAGACCGGGCTGTTGCCCCAGGCTTTATTACGGCTGCGCCAGCAAGCGCCGCTGCTCGAACCGAAGCTGGTGCCCGGTGTGTCGCTTAACTTGCTGAGCCAGGTGGACACCGGCGAGGTGGATCTGGCGATCCTGATCAAGCCACCCTTTGAGCTGCCCAAGGAGTTGTCGGCGCAGGTGATCCGCCGTGAGCCGTTTGTGTTGATCGTGCCCGCTGACCTGGAAGGCGATGAGCCGTTGCAGCTGTTGGCAGATCACCCGCATGTGCGCTACGACCGCAATTCGTTCGGTGGGCGGCTGGTGACGCGGTTTCTGCGTGAGCAACACATCGAGGTGCGCGTGGCGCTGGAGCTGGACGAGCTGGAGGCCATCGTGAAAATGGTCGAATGCGGGCTTGGTGTTTCGCTGCTGCCCGAAGCCGGGTTGTGGCTGGAGTATGGCGCCAAGGTCAGGATCATCCCGTTGGGCGAATTGACCTTCCACCGCGAGATCGTCCTGTTGCAGCGCTACAGCCAGCGTTCACAGCCGATCCAGCAATTGTTCACCGACTGCCTCACCTCGAACACACAACCCCTGTAGGAGCCGGCTTGCCGGCGATAGCAATGTCACATCCAACATTTGCAGTGAGCCGGACATCGTCATCGCCAGCAAGCTGGCTCCTACAGGGATTTGCGGTGAGAATTGGAATCGCAGGCACAAAAAAACCCGCCTAGGGAGGCGGGTTTTTTATTGGCCGAGCCGAAGATTACTCTTCGAGGCTGCCCATGGCCGTGGTGTTGAAACCACCGTCCACGTACATGATTTCACCGCTGATGCCGGACGCCAGGTCCGAGCACAGGAAGGCGCCGGCGTTGCCGACTTCTTCGATGGTGACGTTGCGACGCAGCGGCGTTTGCGCTTCGTTGGCGGCCAGCATCTTGCGGAAGTTTTTGATGCCGGAAGCCGCGAGGGTGCGGATCGGGCCAGCCGACACGCAGTTGACGCGGGTGCCGTCCGGGCCCAGGGAACCGGCCAGGTAACGCACGCCAGCTTCCAGCGAAGCCTTGGCCATACCCATCACGTTGTAGTTCGGCATGGTGCGCTCGGCGCCCAGGTACGACAGGGTCAGCAGGCTGCCATTGCGGCCTTTCATCATTTCGCGACCGGCTTTGGCCAGGGCCACGAAGCTGTAGGCGCTGATGTCGTGAGCGATGCGGAAACCTTCACGGGTGGTGGCTTCGGTGAAGTCGCCGTCCAGTTGGTCGCCCGGGGCGAAGCCGACGGAGTGCACGATGCAATCCAGGCCGTCCCACTTCTTGCTCAGCGCTTCGAAGACCTTGGCGATTTCTTCATCGCTGGCCACGTCGCACGGGAAGCACAGGTCCGGGTTGGAACCCCAGCTTTGTGCGAACTCTTCGACACGACCCTTGAGTTTGTCGTTCTGATAAGTGAAGGCAAGCTCAGCGCCCTCGCGATGCATGGCGGCAGCGATGCCGGATGCGATGGACAGCTTGCTGGCGACACCGACGATCAGTACGCGCTTACCGGCGAGAAAACCCATGTGTTGCTCCTCTTTCAGGTTATTGCGCAGTGGCTGGTGCCAGAAAAGCGGCTTCCAGCAACTGCTGTGTATACGGATGTTGGGGGGCGGCAAAGATACTTTGCGCGTCCCCCTGTTCGACCACTTGGCCATGCTTGACCACCATCAGCTGGTGGCTCAGCGCTTTGACGACAGCCAGGTCATGGCTGATAAACAGATACGTCAGGTTGTACTTGGTTTGCAGTGAACGCAGCAGCTCCACCACTTGGCGCTGCACTGTCCGGTCGAGGGCCGAAGTCGGCTCGTCCAGCAGAATCAGCGCCGGTTTTAACACCAATGCCCGGGCAATGGCGATTCTCTGCCGTTGCCCGCCGGAAAATTCGTGGGGGTAGCGGTGCCGGGTGTCCGGATCCAGACCTACCTCCTTCAGTGCCTCGATAATCGCTTGTTCCTGTTCCGCCTCGGTGCCGATCTTGTGGATCCGCAGGCCTTCGCCGACGATCTGGCTCACGCACATCCGCGGGCTCAGGCTGCCGAACGGGTCCTGGAACACCACCTGCATCTCCCGACGCAGCGGCCGAACCTGTTGCTGCGTCAGGCAGTCTAGCTGCTTGCCTTCAAACCGGATCGCGCCTTTGCTACCGATCAGCCGCAAAATCGCCAACCCGAGGGTCGACTTGCCGGAACCGCTTTCACCCACGATCCCGAGGGTCTGCCCCTGCGGCAGGCTGAAATTAATGCCGTCCACCGCTTTGATGTGATCGACGGTCTTTTTCAGCAGGCCTTTCTTGATCGGGAACCAGACTTTCAAGTCCTCGACCTGCAACAACGGCGGGCCTATCACGTTGGTCGCCGGCTTGCCGCTGGGCTCCGCTGCCAGCAGTTCCCGAGTGTACGGATGCTGCGGCGCGCGGAACAACTCTTCGCACGATGCCTGTTCGACGATGCAACCGCGCTGCATGACACATACGCGATGCGCAATTCTTCGCACAAGGTTCAAATCGTGACTGATCAGTAACAATGCCATGCCCAGGCGGGCCTGCAATTCCTTGAGCAATTCGAGGATTTTCAGCTGGACGGTCACGTCCAGCGCGGTGGTCGGTTCATCCGCGATCAGCAGTTCCGGCTCGTTGGCCAGGGCCATGGCGATCATCACCCGCTGACGCTGGCCACCGGACAATTCGTGGGGCAAGGCCTTCAGGCGCTTGTGCGGCTCGGGAATGCCGACCAGTTCCAGCAACTCAAGGGTGCGCTTGGTGGCGACTTTGCCGACCAGGCCTTTGTGGATGCCCAGCACCTCGTTGATCTGCTTTTCGATCGAGTGCAGCGGGTTGAGCGAGGTCATCGGCTCCTGGAAAATCATCGCGATCCGGTTGCCGCGGATGTGGCGGATGGTTTTCTCTTTCTGGCTCAGCAGGTCCTGCCCCGCATACTCAATGGTGCCGCTCGGATGCCGTGCGAGCGGGTAGGGCAGCAGCCGCAGGATCGAGTGGGCGGTCACCGATTTGCCGGAACCGCTTTCACCGACCAGGGCCAGGGTTTCGCCACGCCGGATATCGAAACTGACGCCTTCGACCACACGTTGGCAGCGCTCACCGACGACGAATTCGACGGACAGGTCGCGCACTTCGATCAGATTGTCCTGATTCATTTCACTTCCTCGGGTCGAAGGCATCGCGAGCGGACTCGCCGATGAACACCAGCAGACTCAACATCAGCGCCAGCACCGCAAACGCGCTCATGCCCAGCCACGGCGCCTGCAGGTTGGATTTACCCTGGGCCACCAGCTCGCCCAGCGACGGCGCGCCCGGCGGCAAACCGAAACCGAGGAAATCGAGGGCGGTCAGCGTGCCGATGGCGCCGGTCAGGATGAACGGCATGAAGGTCATGGTCGAGACCATGGCGTTCGGCAAAATATGGCGGAACATGATCGCACCGTTCTGCATCCCCAGCGCTCGCGCCGCGCGCACGTATTCGAGGTTGCGCCCGCGCAGGAACTCGGCACGGACCACGTCCACCAGGCTCATCCACGAAAACAGCAGCATGATCCCCAGCAGCCACCAGAAGTTCGGCTGGACGAAGCTGGCGAGAATGATCAGCAGATACAACACCGGCAAACCCGACCAGATCTCCAGGAAGCGCTGCCCGGCCAGATCGACCCAGCCACCGTAGAAACCCTGCAGCGCCCCGGCAATCACACCGATGATCGAGCTGAGAATGGTCAGGCTCAGGGCAAACAGCACGGAAATCCGGAAACCGTAGATCACCCGCGCCAACACGTCGCGACCCTGGTCGTCAGTGCCCAGCAGGTTGTCGGCGGAGGGCGGCGCGGGGGCGGGGACTTTCAGGTCGTAGTTGATGCTTTGGTAGCTGAAAGGAATCGGCGCCCACAACACCCAGGCGTCCTTGGCTTTTAGCAGTTCGCGGATGTACGGGCTCTTGTAGTTGGCTTCCAGCGGGAATTCGCCGCCGAAGGTGGTTTCCGGGTAGCGCTTGATCGCCGGGAAGTACCAGCTGTTGTCGTAGTGCACCACCAGCGGTTTGTCGTTGGCGATCAGCTCGGCACCGAGGCTCAGGCCGAACAGCACCAGGAACAGCCACAGCGACCACCAGCCACGCTTGTTGGCCTTGAACAGTTCGAAACGTCGGCGATTGAGAGGGGACAGGTTCATCTCAATGCTCCCGGCTTTCGAAGTCGATGCGCGGATCGACAAAGGTGTACGTCAGGTCGCCGATCAGTTTCACCACCAGCCCCAGCAACGTGAAGATGAACAGCGTGCCAAAGACCACCGGGTAATCACGGTTGATCGCCGCTTCGAAGCTCATCAGCCCCAGCCCGTCGAGGGAGAAGATCACTTCCACCAACAACGAGCCGGTGAAGAAGATCCCGATGAAGGCCGAAGGGAAACCGGCGATCACCAGCAGCATGGCGTTACGGAACACATGGCCGTAGAGCACGCGGTGGTTGGTCAGGCCTTTGGCTTTGGCCGTCACCACGTACTGCTTGTTGATTTCATCGAGGAAGCTGTTTTTGGTGAGCAGGGTCATGGTCGCGAAGTTGCCGATCACCAGCGCGGTCACCGGCAACGCCAGGTGCCAGAAATAATCGAGCACCTTGCCGCCCATGCTCAGTTCATCGAAGTTGTTCGAGGTCAGGCCCCGTAGCGGAAACCAGTCGAAATAACTGCCGCCGGCGAACAGCACGATCAGCAGGATGGCGAACAGGAACGCCGGGATCGCGTAGCCGACGATGATCAACGAGCTGGTCCAGACGTCGAAATGGCTGCCGTGCCGCGTGGCCTTGGCGATCCCCAGCGGGATCGACACCAGGTACATGATCAGCGTGCTCCACAGCCCGAGGGAGATCGAGACCGGCATCTTTTCCTTGATCAGGTCGATGACCTTGGCGTCACGGAAGAAGCTGTCGCCGAAATCCAGGGTGGCGTAGTTCTTGACCATGATCCACAAGCGTTCCGGCGCCGATTTGTCGAAGCCGTACATGTGCTCGATTTCCTTGACCAGCGCGGGATCGAGACCCTGGGCGCCGCGATAGGCCGAGCCAGCCACCGACACTTCGGCACCGCCGCCGGCAATGCGGCTGGTGGCGCCTTCGAAGCCTTCAAGCTTGGCGATCATTTGCTCTACCGGCCCCCCGGGGGCGGCCTGGATGATCACGAAGTTGATCAGCAAGATGCCGAACAACGTCGGGATGATCAGCAGCAGTCGCCGAAAAATATACGCCAGCATCTATTACTCCGTGCCCGCAGGGTCGGCTTGCAGTTTGGTTTCGATTTCTATCGCCGGTGTCACGTTGGGCTTGATCCACCAGGTGGCCGTGCCGATGTCGTACTTGGGTGAGATTTTCGGATGACCGATGTGGTTCCAGTAAGCCACGCGCCAGGTCTTGATGTGCCAGTTGGGGATCACGTAATAACCCCATTGCAGCACGCGGTCCAGTGCCCGGGCGTGGGCGACCAGGCTTTTGCGTGAGTCGGCGTTGATCAGTTGCTCGACCAGTTGATCCACTACCGGGTCTTTCAACCCCATCGAATTGCGGCTGCCGGGTTTGTCGGCGGCCGCCGACATCCAGAATTCGCGCTGTTCGTTACCCGGCGAGTTCGATTGCGGGAAGCTGCCGACGATCATGTCGAAGTCACGAGAGCGCACGCGGTTGATGTACTGCGAGACGTCGACCCGGCGAATCACCAGGTCGATGCCCAGGTCGCTCAGGTTGCGCTTGAACGGCAACAGCACCCGTTCGAATTCGGTCTGGGCCAGCAGGAATTCGATCGTCACCGGTTTTCCGTTGGCGTCGACCATCTTGTCATCGACGATCCGCCAGCCGGCTTCCTGCAGCAGTTGATATGCCTTGCGCTGCTGCGTGCGGATCATGCCGCTGCCGTCGGTCGTCGGGTTCTGGAACGCTTCGCTGAACACCTCGGCCGGGAGTTGGCTGCGGAACGGGTCGAGGATCGCCAGTTGATCGGCGTCCGGCAGGCCGGTGGCGGCCATTTCCGAGTTTTCGAAGAAACTGCGGGTACGCACATAGGCGCCATTGAACAGCTGCTTGTTGGTCCATTCAAAATCCAGCAGCAGCGTCAGCGCCTGACGCACACGCACGTCCTGGAACACCGGGTGGCGCATGTTGAAGACGAAACCCTGCATGCCGGTGGGGTTGCCGTTGACGATCTGTTCCTTGATCAGCCGGCCCTCGGTGACGGCCGGGGTGTTGTAGGCATTGGCCCAGTTCTTCGCGCTCATTTCCAGCCAGAAATCGAACTGTCCGGCCTTGAGCGCTTCGAGGGCGACGGTGTTGTCTCGGTAGTAATCGGTGGTCATCACGTCGAAATTGTAGAAACCACGGTTGGCCGGCAGGTCCTTGCCCCAGTAATCCTTGACCCGCTCGTAACGTACCGAGCGCCCGGCCTTCACTTCGGCGACCTTGTACGGGCCACTGCCCAGCGGCAGTTCCAGGTTGCCCTTGTTGAAATCACGCGTCGCCCACCAGTGTTTGGGCAGCACCGGCAACTGGCCGAGGATCAACGGCAGTTCGCGGTTATTGGTGTGCTTGAACTTGAACAGCACGGTCAGCGGGTCTTCGGCGACCGCTTCGGCAACGTCGCTGTAGTAACCGCGATAGAGGGGGGCGCCTTCCTTGGTCAGCGTTTCGAAGCTGAACACCACGTCTTCGGCGCGGATCGGATGACCGTCGTGGAAGTGGGCTTCGGGGCGCAGGTAGAAACGCACCCAGCTGTTGTCCGGGGCTTTTTCGATTTTGCCCGCCACCAGCCCATATTCGGTGAACGGCTCATCAAGGCCCTGTTTGGCCAGGGTGTCGTAGATGATGCCGATGTCATCGGCCGGTACGCCTTTGCTGATGAACGGATTGAGGCTGTCGAAGCCGCCGAAACCGGCCTGACGGAAGATACCGCCCTTGGGCGCGTCAGGGTTCACGTAATCGAAGTGTTTGAAGTCGGCCGGGTATTTCGGCGGTTCGTTGTACAAGGTGACGGCGTGTTGCGGGGCGGCGCTGGCCAGCCCGGCGAACAACAGGCCGCTGGCCTGCAACAGCAGGGCACGTACGGATTTCATCGATCTTTCTCCGAAGATTTCAACCACCACGCGCTCAGGCCCAGCGTATAGGGCGGCGTAGTGATGAAGGCAAACCGGTTGCGGTAAGCCAGGCGGTGATAATTGAGATACCAGTTGGGAATGATGTAGTGCTGCCACAGCAGCACCCGGTCCAGCGCTTTGCCGGCGGCAACCTGTTCATCGCGGGTCTGGGCGGCGAGCAATTGTTCGAGCAGATGATCGACCACCGGGTTGGCGATCCCCGCGTAGTTTTTGCTGCCCTTGACCCCGACCTGGCTGGAGTGGAAGTACTGCCATTGCTCCAGGCCCGGGCTGAGGGTCTGGTTGAGGGTCATCAGAATCATGTCGAAATCGAACTGGTCGAGGCGCTGTTTGTACTGGGCGCGATCCACCGTGCGCAGGCGGGCGTCGATGCCGATGCTGGCGAGGTTCTCGACATAGGGCTGGAGGATGCGCTCAAGGTTCGGGTTGACCAGCAATATTTCCAGGCTCAGCGGTTGGCCGGCGGCATTTTGCACGCGTTGGCCATTCAGCTTCCAGCCGGCCTCGGCCAGCAGGCTCAATGCGTTGCGCATGGTTTCCCGCGGGATGCCGCGGCCTTGGGTCTGCGGCAGGCTGAAGGGCTCGGTGAACAGTTTGGTGGGCAGTTGCTCGCGATACGGCTTGAGCAACAGCCATTCGTGGCCGACCGGCAGCCCGGTGGCGGAAAATTCGCTGTTGGGGTAGTAACTCATGGCGCGCTTGTAGGCGCCGCTGAACAGCGTGCGATTGGTCCATTCGAAGTCGAACATCATGCCCAATGCTTCACGAACCTTTGCATCGGAGAAGGTCGCGCGGCGGCTGTTCATGAACAGACCCTGGCTCTGGGTCGGGATCTGATGCGGGATCTGCGCCTTGATCACATCGCCGCGATTGATCGCCGGGAAGCGGTAGCCGTTGTCCCAGTTCTTGGCCTGATGCTCGATGTAGATATCGAACTCGCCGGCCTTGAACGCCTCGAACGCCACGTCGCTATCGCGGTAGAACTCGACTTCCATGCGGTCGAAATTGTATTTGCCGCGATTCACCGGCAGGTCCTTGCCCCAGTAATCCTTGACCCGCTCGAACACCAGCTGCCGTCCAGGCGTGACCGAGGTGATCCGGTACGGTCCGCTGCCCAGCGGCGGCTCGAAGGTGGTGGCCTTGAAGTCGCGACCTTTCCAGTAATGCTGCGGCAGCACCGGCAACTCGCCCAGGCGCAGGATCAACAACGGGTTGCCGGCGCGCTTGAAGACAAAGCGGATGCGCTGCGGATTGAGTACGTCGACCCGCAGCACTTCCTGCAGGTTGGTGCGGTATTGCGGGTGGCCTTCCTTGAGCAGCAAGCGGTAGGAGAACGCGACGTCATACGCGGTGATCGGCGTGCCATCGTGAAAGCGTGCTTCGGGGCGCAGGTTGAACACCACCCAGCTGCGGTCCTCGCTGTACTCCACCGATTGGGCAATCAGGCCATAACTGGACGTGGGCTCGTCGCCGGACGGCGCGTACTGGCCGGTGCCGACCATCAGCGGCTCGTTCAGCTCATTGATGCCGTATTGCAGGAAATTCGCGGTGGAGACCGGGCTTGAACCCTTGAAGGTGTACGGATTGAGCGTATCGAAGGTGCCAAACGCCATCACCCGCAACGTACCGCCCTTGGGCGCTTGCGGGTTGACCCAGTCGAAGTGGGTAAATCTGGCCGGGTACTTGAGCGTGCCGAACTGCGCATAACCATGGCTTTCGCTGATCGTCGCGCTTGCGGTGGAGCTCAAGGCCAGGCTGATCAGGAGCAGGAGGAGGGGACGCTTCAAGTCAGAGATCCGATCCAGGCGGCTTGGGCTTTGTGGGCCGTACAGTAACAGCTTGTATGGACAGGAAAAAGACGGGGATTTAATGCTTGGGCAACGTGGCCATTGTAGGAGCGAGCCTGCTCGCGATGGCCGTTAACGATAACGCGGGTAGCCTGATACCCCGCGGTGCCCTCGGGTCCATCGCGAGCAGGCTCGCTCCTACAGGTATGGCGTCGGTTTTCGGGCAAAAAAAAGCCCCTGGAGTCAGGGGCTTTTTTTAATGCGGCGAAGCAACCGTCAACATCTGACCCGGCTTCAGCGCCTGGCCGACGCGCGGATTCCAGCGCTTGAGGTGCTGCATTTCAACGTTGAAACGCTTGGCCACGATGTACAGCGAATCACCCTGCTGGACCTTGTATTGGGTCTGCGGCTTCTTGCTGTCCTTCTTGCCAGAGGTCTTGGTATTGGCCGCCACAACGGTATTGACCCGCCCGGTGTTGCCTTTGGTCTTGTCCTGCATCACCAGCGTCTGGCCAACCTTGAGGTCCTTGCCGGTGAGCTTGTTCCAGCGTTGCAGGTCCTTGACGTCGACCTTGTTGGCCTTGGCGATGGTGCCGAGGTTATCACCACGTTTGACGCGGTAGGCGCGTTTGAGGGTAGCGAGCTGGGCGTCGTCGGAGCCTTCGAAAACCGGCTTCAGCGGCTTCTTGCTGATCAACTCTTCAGGGCGCATGGTCTGCAGGCTGGCGGTCAGCAACTGCGCCTTGGACGTTGGCACCAGCAAATGCTGAGGACCGTCCAGGGTGGTGGTGCGTTGCTTGAAGGCCGGGTTGAGCTGGAACAGTTCGTCTTCGTCGATGTTGGCCACCGCGGCAACCTTCGACAGGTCCATGCGCTGGTTGATTTCGACGACCTGGAAATACGGTTCGTTGGCGATCGGGTTCAGGTTCACGCCGTAGGCTTCAGGCGCCAGGACTACTTGCGACAAGGCCAGCAGTTTCGGCACATAAGCCTGGGTTTCCGCGGGCAGCGGCAGGTTCCAGTAATCGGTTGGCAGGCCGAGCTTTTCGTTGCGCTCGATGGCCCGGCTGACCGTGCCTTCACCGGCGTTGTAGGCCGCGAGGGCCAGCAGCCAGTCGCCGTTGAACATGTCGTGCAGGCGCGTCAGGTAATCCATCGCAGCGGTGGTCGACGCGGTGATATCGCGACGGCCATCATAGAAGCGGGTCTGACGCAGGTTGAAGTAACGCCCGGTGGAAGGGATGAATTGCCAAAGGCCCACCGCGTCGGCCCGGGAATAGGCCATCGGGTTGTAGGCGCTTTCAATCACCGGCAACAGCGCCAGTTCCAGCGGCATGTTGCGTTCTTCAAGGCGTTCGACGATGTAATGGATGTAGAGACTGCCGCGTTCGCCGGCGTTCTCAAGGAAAGAAGGATTGCTGGCGAACCACAGGCGCTGTTGCTCGATGCGCGGGTTGACGCCCAGGCCTTCCTGCAACTGGAAGCCCTGGCGCATGCGCTCCCAGACGTCCTGCGGGATCTGTGGACTCGGTTTCTCGCTGAGCCAGATGGGTTTCTGTTTGGCGCGTGCGGCAATATTCGGAGTGTGGGCCGCTTCGGTCTGCGGCACATGGCTGGAACAGCCCGCCAAAGTGGCGGACACAGCCACCGCTATGGCTTGAGCCAAGCGGGTCAATGCGTCTGAATTGATGGCTTTACGTATGGATGACGACATTGGCTGGAAGTAAGTTCCGGGCAAAAATGTCGGGCGATTCTAGAAAGCGCACCCCTTGCGGTCAACCATTCAGATTTTTCGCCCTGATGACAATCTTCGTCAGAACGTATCTTTCCAAGCCCTCAGAGCAGCAAAAACCGCACTCGGAGCCCGGTTTTTGGAGCCGTCCCGTTCGTCCACTTTTTCTTTAACGGATGTTTCGCCGACACGTAAAAAGGGGTTGGTCTGTTTTTCCAGGGCCAATGTCGACGGCAAAGTAATGACGCCAGCGGCCCGTTGTTCCGTGACTTTGGCCAGACGCTCGACGGTATGCGGGTTGCCGGGTTCGACCGCTACGGCAAAACGCAGGTTGCTCAAGGTGTATTCGTGGGTGCAGTAAACCCGCGTGTCCTCCGGAAAGGAGGCGAGGCGTGTCAGCGAGGTGTGCATTTGCTCGGGGGTGCCTTCGAACAGCCGTCCGCAACCGGCGGCGAACAGTGTGTCGCCGCAAAACAGCACGCCCTGATGGTAGTAGGCGATATGTCCCAGGGTATGGCCGGGAACGGTGATCACCTCGAAGTCCCAGCCGAGCACGTTGATGCGGTCGTTGTCCTTGAGCGCAACGTCCCGCGCCGGAATGTTTTCGCTGGCCGGGCCGTAGACCTTCGCGTCCGTCGCTTTTTTCAGCTGCTCGACACCGCCGACGTGGTCGTGATGATGGTGAGTGATCAGAATGTCACTCAATGCCCATTGCGGATTCGCCGCAAGCCAGGCCTGTACCGGCGCGGCATCGCCCGGATCGACCACGGCACAGCGCTTGGTGGTGGGGTCTTGTAACAACCAGATGTAGTTGTCGGTGAAGGCGGGCAGGGCTGTGATCTGTATCATCGTCGGATTCGCCAAGCGGAAAACAATGGCGCATCTTAGAACTTCCTGGCGCGTTGGAGAATGCAATGACTGATAAAGCGTTCGCTCAGGCTGATCCTGACTGGCTGGCCTTGATCAGCGCGGCCCGTGAATGGCTGTCCGGGCCCCTCGGGCAATTTCTGCTGGACGAAGAGCGCCGCATGCTCGAAGACGAGTTGGGGCGCTTCTTCGGCGGCTATCTGGTGCATTACGGACCTTCGGCCGAAACACCTCCGCCGGCGCCCCAGGTCCAGCGCAATGTGCGGCTCGGCGCGCCGTTGCCGGGTGTCGAAATCGTCTGTGAAGAACAAGCCTGGCCGTTGAGCGAGCATGCCGCCGATGTGGTGGTGTTGCAGCACGGCCTGGATTTCTGTCTGTCACCCCACGGCCTGCTGCGCGAAGCGGCGAGCAGCGTGCGTCCCGGCGGGCATTTGCTGATTATCGGGATCAACCCCTGGAGCAGCTGGGGATTGCGCCATGTGTTTGCCCATGATGCTTTGCGCAAGGCCCGCTGCATCTCGCCGTCGCGGGTTGGCGACTGGCTGAACCTGCTGGGCTTCGCGCTGGAGAAACGCCGCTTCGGGTGCTATCGTCCGCCGCTGGCGTCCCCCGCCTGGCAAGCCCGTCTGGCCGGTTGGGAACGCAAGGCCGGTGACTGGCAACTCTCGGGCGGCGGCTTCTATTTATTGGTCGCGCGCAAGATCGTGGTGGGCCTGCGTCCGTTGCGTCAGGAGCGCCGCGAACCGATGGGCAAGCTGATTCCCTTGCCGATGGCCAAGGTCAACCGGCGCAATATCGAACCGTAATACCTTTTTTATTCCCGGCCGGGGCTGCCCCGGCCTCGGGCATCGTCGATCACGGATCGGCGAGCCACCGCATTTTTCTGGATAGATTGGCATGAGCGATAGCGTAGAACTCTTCACCGACGGCGCCTGCAAAGGCAATCCCGGCCCTGGCGGCTGGGGCGCTTTGCTGGTTTGCAAGGGCGTTGAAAAAGAACTCTGGGGTGGCGAAGCGAATACCACCAACAACCGCATGGAACTGATGGGCGCGATCCGCGGGCTCGAAGAGCTTAAGCGCTCCTGCGACGTGCTGCTGGTGACCGACTCCCAGTACGTCATGAAAGGCATCAACGAGTGGATGGACAACTGGAAGAAGCGCGGCTGGAAAACGGCGGCGAAGGAGCCGGTGAAGAACGCTGACCTGTGGAAGTTGCTGGACGAGCAGGTCAACCGCCACAACGTCACATGGAAATGGGTGCGCGGGCACATTGGCCATCACGGCAACGAACGGGCGGACCAGTTGGCGAACCGTGGCGTGGATGAAGTGCGCGGTTACAAACAAGCGTGATTCAGCGCAATCCCGTAGGAGCCAGCTTGCTGGCGATAGCGTCCTCGCGGTCCGTACAAGGCTCAAGATCCATCGCCGGCAAGCCGGCTCCTACAAATGACAAGCCAGCCACTGGCCTGTGCGCGACGTACCCGGCGAGCGTGATAACATCGCCGCTTTTGCACGATTGACCCGTTGAGAGCTGAGCACTGATGGCCACCAGATCCGTTGTACTCGATACCGAAACCACCGGCATGCCGGTGACCGACGGCCACCGGATTATCGAAATCGGTTGTGTCGAGTTGATTGGTCGGCGCCTGACGGGCCGGCATTTCCACGTTTACCTGCAACCGGACCGCGAAAGTGACGAAGGCGCCATCGGCGTCCACGGCATTACCAACGAATTCCTGGTGGGCAAGCCGCGCTTCACTGAAGTGGCCGATGAGTTTTTCGAATTCATCAAGGGCGCACAGCTGATCATCCATAACGCGGCGTTCGACGTTGGTTTCATCAACAACGAATTCGCCCTGATGGGCCAGCACGATCGCGCGGACATCACGCAGCACTGCTCGATCCTCGACACCCTGATGATGGCCCGGGAACGTCACCCGGGGCAGCGCAACAGCCTCGATGCGTTGTGCAAACGTTATGGCGTCGACAACTCCGGCCGTGAACTCCACGGCGCCTTGCTCGACTCCGAGATCCTCGCCGACGTCTACCTGACCATGACCGGCGGCCAGACCAGCCTGTCGCTGGCCGGTAACGCTTCCGACGGCAATGGCTCCGGCGAAGGCGCGGACAATTCCGCCACGGAAATCCGCCGTTTGCCGGCTGATCGTCAGCCGACGCGGATCATCCGCGCCAGCGAGGATGACCTGGCGCAACACATGGCCCGCCTGCAAATCATCGCCAAATCCGCCGGCGCTCCCTCGCTGTGGGAGCAGCTGGTCGAGGCTGAAGCCCAAGCTTAAATCTCCCTGAGAGACATCGAATCTGTAGGAGCCGGCTTGCTGGCGATTGCGGTAGGACAGTCGACACATTCATCGCCTGAACGGACGCTATCGCCGGCAAGCCGGCTCCTACAAGGTTGTGTGATCCACGGATATTGATGACCCATTTCGGGGCATCGGCGCTCGCCACATCCGCCTCAACCCTCTACCCTGAGGTTATTGGCAGGCCAAGGCCTGCCGCCTCAGGACACTGAGCCCCATGTATAAAGATTTGAAATTCCCGGTTTTGATCGTCCATCGTGACATCAAGGCCGACACCGTTGCCGGTGATCGCGTGCGTGGCATCGCACGGGAGCTGGAGCAGGAAGGCTTCAGCATTGTCTCGGCGGTGGATTACACCGAGGGACGCCTGGTCGCGTCGACCCATCACGGCCTCTCGTGCATGTTGATCGCCGCCGAAGACCCCAGCGCCAATTCCCATTTATTGCAGAACATGGCCGACCTCATCGGGCTGGCACGGGTGCGTGCGCCGGACCTGCCGATCTTCGCCCTCGGCGAACAAGTGACGCTGGAAAACGCCCCGGCCGACGCCATGGACGAGCTCAATCAACTGCGCGGGATTCTTTATCTGTTCGAGGACACCGTGCCGTTTCTGGCGCGGCAAGTTGCGCGGGCTGCGCGTAAATACCTCGATGGATTGCTGCCGCCATTCTTCAAGGCGCTGGTGCAGCACACGGCCGATTCCAATTATTCCTGGCACACCCCCGGTCACGGCGGTGGTGTGGCGTATCACAAGAGTCCGGTGGGGCAGGCGTTCCATCAGTTCTTCGGGGAAAACACCCTGCGTTCGGATCTGTCGGTGTCGGTGCCGGAGCTGGGTTCGTTGCTCGATCACACCGGGCCGCTGGCCGAGGCTGAAGCGCGAGCGGCGCGCAATTTCGGCGCCGATCACACGTTTTTCGTGATCAATGGCACCTCGACAGCCAACAAGATCGTCTGGCATTCCATGGTGGCTCGCGATGATCTGGTGCTGGTGGACCGCAACTGCCACAAATCGGTGTTGCATTCGATCATCATGACCGGCGCGATTCCGTTGTACCTGTGCCCGGAACGTAACGAACTGGGGATCATCGGCCCGATTCCGCTCAGCGAATTCAGTCGCGAGTCGATCCAGGCCAAGATCGACGCCAGTCCGCTGACGAAGGGGCGCGAACCCAGGGTCAAGCTGGCGGTGGTGACCAATTCGACCTACGACGGTCTGTGCTACAACGCCGAACTGATCAAGCAAAACCTCGGCAACAGCGTTGAAGTGCTGCATTTCGATGAAGCCTGGTACGCCTACGCGGCGTTTCACGAGTTCTTTGCCGGGCGTTACGGCATGGGTACTTCCCGCAGTGAAGACAGCCCGCTGGTGTTCACCACCCATTCAACCCACAAGCTGTTGGCGGCGTTCAGCCAGGCGTCGATGATTCACGTCCAGGACGGCGGCGCGCGGCAGCTGGATCGCGATCGCTTCAACGAAGCGTTCATGATGCACATCTCCACGTCGCCGCAGTACAGCATCATTGCCTCGCTGGACGTGGCGTCGGCGATGATGGAAGGCCCGGCCGGTCGTTCCTTGTTACAGGAAATGTTCGACGAAGCCTTGAGTTTTCGCCGGGCGCTGGCCAACCTCCGACAACACATCGCTGCCGATGACTGGTGGTTTTCGATCTGGCAGCCACCGTCGGTGGAAGGCATCGAGCGTGTGGTCACAGAAGACTGGTTGCTGCAGCCGGATGCTGACTGGCACGGCTTTGGCGGCGTGACCGACGACTATGTGCTGCTCGATCCGGTCAAGGTCACCCTGGTGATGCCGGGGCTGACGGCGGGCGGCGCGTTGAGTGAGCGCGGAATTCCGGCGGCGGTGGTCAGCAAGTTCCTATGGGAGCGCGGGCTGGTCGTCGAGAAAACCGGTTTGTATTCGTTCCTGGTGCTGTTTTCCATGGGCATCACCAAAGGCAAATGGAGCACGCTGTTGACCGAGTTGCTGGAATTCAAGCGCAGCTACGACGCCAATGTCAGTCTCGCCACCTGTTTGCCGTGCGTGGCGCAACAGGACGGCGCGCGCTACAAGGGCATGGGCTTGCGTGACTTGTGCGATCAACTGCATGCCTGTTATCGCAGCAACGCCACGGCCAAACATCTCAAGCGCATGTACACCGTGCTGCCGGAAATCGCCATGAAACCCGCTGACGCCTACGATCACCTGGTGCGTGGCGAGGTGGAGGCAGTGTCGATCGATGCGCTGCACGGCCGCATCGCCGCCGTGATGCTCGTACCTTATCCGCCGGGGATCCCGTTGATCATGCCCGGCGAACGCTTCACCGATTCAACCCGCTCGATCATCGATTACCTGGCGTTTGCCCGCACGTTCGACAGCAGTTTTCCTGGATTTGTCGCCGATGTGCACGGCTTGCAACACGAAGACGAGGGCAATGGGCGGCATTACACCGTCGATTGCATCAAGGAGTGAGGACCTTTCCCAGTATGCAACCGGTCATGAATCCGAAGTACCCAGGGCTGTCGGTGCGCGTTGCCGACGATGGCTTCGCCGCCTACATCTGGGGCAGTGATTTCAGTTTTGAAGTCGCGGCCTACGGCGCCGCCGAAATCGGCAAACCGGTGGAGCAGTGGCGGGTGACGCCCATTACTCCGTACCGCAAGTGCTACGGCATTGATCCCGAGGAGTTCAGCAGTTTTCGCGATGCCGCCGACAGCGCGATTTTCATGGCGTATCTCGACGATGAACCCGTGGGTCACCTGGTGATCAGCACCAACTGGAACGGCTTTGCCCATATCGACGAGCTGGCGGTTCATGCGCCGGCCCGGCGGCATGGCGTGGCCAAGGCGCTGCTGGACGTGGCGCAATTCTGGAGTCGCAAGAAAAAACTCCCGGGCATCATGCTCGAAACCCAGAACAATAATCTGGGCGCATGTCGGCTATATGAACGCTGCGGTTATGTCGTGGGTGGCGTCGATCACTTGCGCTATCGCGGGATCGATCCGAACACCGCCGAAGTGGCGCTGTTCTGGTATCGACTGTTCGATAACCCGCTGGAAAACCCGATCAGCTCGCCAACATCGCCGCGGCTTGTTCCGTGACGATCTCCAGCAACGCCTGAACCGCCGGGGAAGGCTCGCCGTTTTTCAAGGTCAGGGCGTAGACGCTGATCGGCACGGCGGGCGCCAGCGGGCAGGCATCCAGGCCGGCAGTTTTTGCGCCTAGCGCCGTGAACGGGTCGACAATCGCCAGGCCTTCACCGGCCTCGACCATACTGCGCATCATCTGGTGCGTCTGCACACGAGTGTGCACGACGGGCGCCGGGCGCAGGCCATGCAGCTTGTTGTCCAGCGCCGGGCTCAGCGGATCATGGCCTTCGAGGCCGACCATCGACTGGCCCGCCAGATCCTGCAGCGAAATGTATTTTTGCTTGGGTTGTAGCCAACCATGGGGTGCCAGCAACTGCAGCTTGCCCTGGGCGATGACCTGGCAATGAATGTCTGCGCGATCGGGATCATGCAGGCTCAGACCCAGATCGCTTTCGCGCAGCAGCAGGCTTTTGACGATGTCGCGGGTGGGTTGGCTCAGCAGGCTGCAAGGGACGTCGGGAAGGCGTCGGCGCAGGGCCGCAATGCTCTGTGGCAACAGTTGTTGTGCCAGCGGCGGGGTGCAAATGATGCGCAGGGGCGGGGCCTGATATTGCCTGAGGCTGCTGGCCAGACGCTGGACCGGTTCAAGCGCGTCGTAGACGCGGGCGATTTCCACTTGCAGTTCCCGCGCCTCGCGCGTGGCTTGCAAACGCCCACGGACGCTGGAAAACAGCATGAAGCCCAACTGACTCTCGGCATCACGCAGAATGCCTTCGACCTCGGTCACTGGCAGCTGCAGCCATTCGGCGGCGGTCCCCAGGTGACCGGTCTGCAGGAGCGCCTGGATCACTTCGATATGACGTAAACGCATGCGTGAAGTCCATGTTCAGCAGGTGGAGGAGTCAGTGACTGAATCCTAACCCAAGTCCGCGCATATGACTTCTGCTCATAACGCAAGGTTATGAAGCGACGTTGGTTTCCGCTACGCCCGCAATGAACGTATCGGGCTCACGAATGATCGTGACGTCCGATTGCACCAGCAGGAACTGGTTTTCATCGAGTTTTTTTACACGATCGCCAATGGCCAGCTTGTAGGTGGTAACAGGCGCGGAGCCGGCGATGCCGTCTGCGGACGGGGTGGATTCCTGGAACTCATGCACGGAATAGACACGGCCTTCCGCGTCTCTTGCGTGGAACTGACCGACGAGTACTGCTGCCATCTGCTTAGAACCTCTGGAGATAAATCACTCAATTTGCGGCTCAGTAGACCGTGGTTGGGCGAGGTAAGTTTTCCTACAGGAAAAAAAAAGTCAGGGACGGCGGTTTCAGTCGCCCACTGCGTGAATCGTCATCTATAACTACTAGCTCTTTCCATCGGACAGTCGAGAATCTTCCATGAGCAATGTCTATACGATCGCCGTTGTGGTCGGCAGTTTGAGAAAGGGCTCGATCAATCGCAAGGTTGCTTTGGCCCTGGCCGATCTGGCACCGGCGAATCTCAAACTGAAGATCGTCGAAATCGGCGACTTGCCGCTGTACAACGAAGACATCGATGGCGAATCACCGCCGGCAGCCTACAGCACTTTCCGGCAGGAAGTGAGTTCATCCGACGCGTTGCTGTTCGTCACCCCTGAATACAACCGCTCGGTACCGGCACCGTTGAAGAATGCGATCGACGTGGGTTCGCGGCCCTATGGTAAAAGCGCCTGGGGCGGCAAACCCGGCGCGATAATCAGTGTGTCACCGGGGGCTATCGGCGGATTTGGCGCCAACCACCATTTGCGCCAGTCGATGGTGTTTCTCAATGTGCCCTGCATGCAGCAACCGGAAGCGTACCTTGGTGGCGCCGGCACGGCATTCGACGAGGCGGGCAAGCTGTCCGATGCCGTGAAGCCGTTCTTGCAAAGCTTCATCAACGCCTATGCCCAATGGGTCGAGCAACACAAAAAAACCTGACAAACACACAGCCCGTGTAGGAGCCGGCTTGCCGGCGATGGGGCCTTTGGAATCTGCATCGGTCTAACGGCCGCCATCGCCGGCAAGCCGGCTCCTACAAGGGCCCCATGTAGCGCTGTTATCCCGCTTACATCGGGTCGGTGAACTGCGGTATTTTAGCCGCCCCTTGTTTGATGGCTGCGCTTGCATGCTCACCGCCTCGTTGATTTTCCTGCTGACCATCACCCTCGTGATCTGGCAACCCAAAGGCCTCGGTGTCGGCTGGAGTGCCGTGTTCGGCGCTGTGTTGGCGCTGATTTTCGGCGTGGTGCACCTGAGCGACATCCCGCTGGTGTGGCAGATCATCTGGAATGCCACGGGTACGTTTGTCGCGCTGATCATCATCAGCCTGTTGCTGGACGAGGCCGGGTTCTTCGCCTGGGCGGCATTGCATGTCGCGCGGTGGGGGCGGGGCAGCGGGCGCAAGTTGTTTGCCTACATGGTGTTGCTTGGCGCGCTGGTCTCGGCATTGTTCGCCAATGACGGCGCGGCGCTGATCCTCACGCCCATCGTGATTTCGATGTTGCTGGCGCTGCGTTTTTCCCCGGCGGCGACCCTGGCGTTCGTGATGGGCGCCGGGTTTATCGCCGACACCGCGAGCCTGCCGCTGGTGGTGTCGAACCTGGTGAACATTGTCTCCGCCGACTTCTTTCACATCACGTTCAATCGCTACGCCGCCGTGATGATCCCGGTCAACCTGGTGAGCGTGGCCGCGACGCTGGCGGTGTTGATGTGGTTCTTCCGGCGTGACATTCCCAAGGATTACGACCCCGAACAACTGGAAGAACCGGCCAGCGCCATCCACGACAAGGCCACGTTTATCGCCGGCTGGGCGGTGTTGCTGATCCTGCTGCTCGGCTGCTTCGCACTGGAACCGTTGGGCATTCCCATCAGCGCCATTTCGGCGGTGTGCGCCGCGTTGCTGCTGGCGATTGCCGCCCGGGGCCACAAGATTTCCACGCGCAAGGTGATGAAAGAGGCGCCGTGGCACATCGTGATTTTTTCCCTGGGCATGTATCTGGTGGTCTACGGGCTGCGCAATGCCGGGCTTACCGGGTATCTGGCGGGTTGGCTGGATGGTTTTGCCGGGTATGGGGTCTGGGGCGCGGCCATGGGCACCGGGGTGTTGACGGCGTTGCTGTCGTCGATGATGAACAACCTGCCCACGGTGCTGATTGGTCTGTTGTCGATCGATGCCAGCCAGGCAACAGGGGTGGTGAAGGAAGCGATGATCTACGCCAACGTCATCGGCAGTGACCTGGGGCCGAAGATCACGCCGATCGGCAGCCTGGCGACGTTGTTGTGGCTGCATGTGCTGGAGCGCAAGAGCATTCGGATCGGCTGGGGTTATTACTTCAAGGTGGGGATTGTGTTGACGGTGCCGGTGTTGCTGGTGACGTTGGCGGCGCTGGCGGTGCGGTTGTCCTTCTAAACCGGGTTGGCTCTATCGCGAGCAGGCTCGCTCCCACATTGGAATGCAGCTCCCTGTGGGAGCGAGCCTGCTCGCGATAGGGCCGGGCCAGACGCTACAAAAACTCAACCACTGCCCGGCACATTCGGCCAAAGATCCGCCACCAGAAACAACCGTTCCGTTTCCTCCCAGTCCCCGTCGGCATTCTCGACCAGGCGCACCAGCAACTGCGCCGGCGCGAGCGGGTTCAGGTCCTGGAGCCACGCCTCCAGCTGTTCCGAGTCCCAGGTCTGCTCCACCGGGTAGTGCGCCGGCGCCAGCCAGGCATGGCGGGGCAGGGGTTGCCAGCGCCCGAAGGGTCGTTGCGCGACAAAGTCCTTCCAGTCTTTCTGATGCAGCCAACTGCCGCGCAAATGCTGCGGATGCGCGCCGTTCGGCGAGCGGGACTGCCCCGGCCACGGGTACAGCAGATAACCGCCCAGCCACAGGTGCGCGCTGAACTGCTGGATGTCCAGCGCAGCAAGCACTTCACGGCTCTCCGCACGCGCGGAAATCGGCAGTTGATGCTGGCTCAGGTGGGCCAGCTTTCGATCCAGCCGATCGTGACACCCGGGGCCTAGCCAAAACGCCGTGTCATGCCCGTCGCCGTTCTGCGGGCCGAGGTAAAGCTTGATCGCCAGTTCCAGATGATGCACGCCGTCGCGATCGCGCAGCAGCATGTCCAGCTCGCCCAGCGTGTGGCCTTCGCGGCGGATTGGCAGGTTGGCGGCAATCAGTTCGATGCCCGGCGCGTGGCGCACCGCGTATTGCCACAGCCTTTCGTAATACAGCCCGAGGCGTCGGGTGCGGGCCTGGGCCAGCCAGTGCAGCAAGTCATAACTGTCGCGATCCAGTTGCCGCAGCCAGCGCTCGAGCTGTTCCGGAGCCTGCACCCAGTCGCTGCCGGCCAGCGGGTGACGCTGCGGCCACGGCGTGACCTCGAGCATCGGCGGCGCGAGGATGACCCAGGCCAGATCGCGCACTTCGGGGTGGCGCAACTGGTGGGGTAACGGCTGCAAGTCGGGAAATAGGATCATCTTGCGAGCATAGCCTTAAACATGAGTACACCCTTGTAGCTGAAAGGATTTTGTCTATCCCGCGCTTTCGCCCATAATCGTGTTTTTCGCCGCCGCAGACCCCCGCAGGAGCCCCATGGAGCAATTTCGTAATATCGGCATCATCGGTCGCCTGGGCAGTTCGCAGGTGCTGGATACCGTCCGCCGACTGAAACGGTTTCTGCTCGATCGTCACCTGCACGTGATCCTCGAAGACACCATCGCCGAAGTGCTGCCGGGTCATGGCCTGCAAACCTCGTCGCGCAAGATGCTCGGCGAAGTATGTGACATGGTGATTGTGGTCGGCGGTGACGGCAGTCTTCTCGGCGCCGCCCGCGCGCTGGCCCGGCACAACATTCCGGTGCTCGGCATCAACCGGGGCAGCCTGGGTTTCCTCACCGATATCCGTCCCGACGAACTCGAAGTCAAGGTCGCCGAAGTGCTCGACGGCCACTATCTGGTGGAAAACCGCTTCCTGCTTCAGGCCGAAGTCCGCCGCCACGCCGAGGCCATTGGCCAGGGCGACGCGCTGAACGATGTGGTGCTGCACCCCGGTAAATCGACGCGGATGATCGAGTTCGAGCTGTACATCGACGGCCAGTTTGTCTGCAGCCAGAAGGCCGACGGCCTGATCGTCGCCACACCGACCGGTTCTACCGCCTACGCGCTGTCCGCCGGCGGCCCGATCATGCACCCCAAGCTCGACGCTATTGTGATTGTGCCGATGTACCCCCATACCTTGTCGGGTAGGCCGATCGTGGTCGATGGCAACAGTGAGCTGAAAATCGTCGTGTCCAAGGATATGCAGATATACCCGCAAGTCTCCTGTGACGGTCAGAACCACTTCACCTGCGCGCCGGGCGACACCATCACCGTCAGCAAGAAAGCCCAGAAGCTGCGACTGATTCATCCGCTCGACCACAACTATTATGAAGTCTGCCGGACCAAACTCGGTTGGGGCAGCAAGTTGGGGGGTGGAGGCGACTGATGCTCGATCCCGCGCGAAGTTACGACCTGATCGGTGACGTGCACGGTTGCGCCCTGACCCTTGAGCACTTGCTCGACCAGCTCGGTTATCACAAACAGGGTGGCGTCTGGCGGCATCCGTCGCGCATGGCGGTGTTCGTCGGTGACATCATCGACCGCGGCCCGCGGATTCGCGAAGCGCTGCACATCGTCCACGACATGGTCGAGGCCGGCCAGGCGTTGTGCATCATGGGCAACCATGAATTCAACGCACTCGGCTGGAGCACCCCGGCGCCTCCCGGCAGCGGCAAGCAGTTCGTGCGCGAGCACACGCCGCGCCATGCGCGCCTGCTGGGCGAAACCCTTGCGCAGTTCGAAGATCACCCCGGTGACTGGCATGACTTTCAGCAGTGGTTCTATGAGCTGCCGCTGTTTGTCGATGCCGGGCGTTTCCGCGTGGTGCACGCCTGCTGGGATTCGGGACTGATCGAGCCGTTGCGCGCGCTGTTTCCCGATGGCTGCGTCGATGAACATTTCCTCCAGGCTTCGGCCGTGCCGGGCAGTTTCGCCTGCACCGTGTTCGACCGCTTGCTGCGCGGCACCGACATGCGTTTGCCCGACGGCTTGACCATGACCAGCGGCGATGGCCTGACGCGTTCGTTCTTCCGCACCAAGTTCTGGGAAGACGACCCGCAAACCTACGGAGACATCGTGTTTCAGCCTGACGCCTTGCCGGAACCCGTGGCCCGCACGCCGCTGTCGTCCACCGAGAAAAACACCTTGCTGCGCTATGGCGCTGATGAGCCCTTGTTGTTCGTCGGCCACTACTGGCGCAGCGGCAAACCGGCGCCGATCCGCCCGAACCTGGCGTGCCTGGATTACAGCGCGGTGCTCTACGGCAAACTGGTTGCCTATCGCCTGGACCAGGAAACCCGGCTCGATCCGCATAAATTCGTCTGGGTCGACGTCGAACGGCCGGAGGTGCTGCGATGAGTGCCGTGGCCGTATTGCGCCTGCCGCTGGCGGTGGATCTGAGCGGGTTTGTCAAACTGCTGCAACGCATGCAGGTGCCGCATCGGGTCAGCGAGGAGCTGGGCGAGCAAGTGCTGTGGGTGCCCGCCAACATCAGCGAGGACGTGCGTGCGTTGTACGAGCGTTTCCCGGCGGGCGATCCCGACGAGCAGCTGCACATCCCGGTGGCGAAGACCACCCCGCGTCCCGGTTTCATCGAACAACTGCGCCACGCCAAGGCGACCGCGATCGTGCTGTTGCTGAGCCTGATCGTCGGCGCCGTGACGCTGCTGGGCGAAAATCTCGAGACGATGCGCTGGCTGACCTTCCTCGATTTCCGCGTGGTCGGCGAATACATCCATTTCGTGCCGCTGGCTGACAGCCTGGCGGCGGGGCAGTGGTGGCGCCTGGTGACGCCGATGCTGATCCACTTCGGCATCCTGCACCTGGCCATGAACGGCATGTGGTACTGGGAGCTGGGGCGGCGCATCGAGTCGCGCCAGGGCAGCATCAACCTGATCGGCCTGACGCTGCTGTTCGCCCTGGTGTCCAATTACGCCCAGTTCTATTTCAGTGGCCCGACCCTGTTTGGCGGGTTGTCGGGCGTGCTGTACGGCCTGCTCGGGCATTGCTGGATTTTCCAGGTGCTGTCGCCGAACCGGGCCTATCGCCTGCCGCGCGGTGTGCTGGTGATGATGCTGGTGTGGCTGCTGCTGTGCCTGTCCGGGCTGGTCTCGATGATTGGCTTCGGTGAAATTGCCAACGCGGCCCACGTCGGCGGGTTGCTCGTCGGATGCTTGACCGGCTTGTTGGGTGGTTTGTACAACCGCCGTAAACTGGCCGCCTAAAACAGTTATGTAAGTTCGGAGACCTTGATGTCCTCTTTTAACGAAATGATCAAAAACATCACGCCCGATATCTACCAGAGCCTGAAACTGGCGGTGGAAATCGGTAAATGGTCCGACGGTGGCAAACTCACCGCCGAACAACGCGAGCTGTCGCTGCAAGCGATGATCGCCTGGGAAATCCAGAACCTGCCGGAAGAAGAGCGCACGGGCTACATGGGCCCGCAGGAATGCAGCTCGAAGTCGATCAGCGTACCGAACATTCTGTTCAAGTCGGATGCCATCCATTGATCGAGATTGGCCGCGGTGCAATCAGCAAGATGTCGGCACGCCTTGACGGGGCTGACGTGCAATATGCGTTTCGTCTGGACGATGTCGAGGTTCCGGTCAATCCATTGATCGGCAGCACGGTGCGTCTGGAATACCTGGGGGCGATCCATTGCTCCCATTGCGGGCGCAAGACCAAAACCAGTTTCAGCCAGGGTTACTGCTACCCGTGCATGACCAAACTGGCGCAGTGCGATATCTGCATCATGAGTCCGGAGCGCTGCCATTACGACGCTGGCACCTGCCGTGAACCGGAGTGGGGCGAGAAGTTCTGCATGACCGATCACATTGTGTATCTGTCGAACTCGTCCGGGGTGAAAGTCGGGATTACCCGCGCCACCCAGTTGCCGACCCGCTGGATCGATCAGGGCGCCCGTCAGGCGCTGCCGATCATGCGCGTCTCGACCCGCCAGCAGTCCGGCTTCGTCGAAGACCTGTTCCGCAGTCAGGTGGCGGACAAGACCAACTGGCGTGCTTTACTCAAGGGCGAAGCGGCGTCGGTGGACCTGGCCGGGGTTCGCGACCAGTTGTTCGACAGCTGTGCCGAGGGATTGCTGGCCTTGCAGGAACGATTCGGCCTGCAGGCGATCCAGACTATTGCCGACGTAGAACCGCTGGAAATCCGTTATCCGGTGGAGCAATACCCGGCCAAGATCGTCAGCTTCAACCTGGACAAGAACCCGATTGCCGAAGGCACGCTGCTGGGGATCAAGGGCCAGTACCTGATTTTCGACACCGGCGTGATCAATATTCGTAAGTACACGGCTTATCAACTCGCCGTGCATCAGTAAGGACTCCAGCATGCGCACCGAACAACCGAAGATGATCTATTTGAAAGACTATCAGGCGCCCGAGTACCTGATCGACGAGACGCACCTGACCTTCGAGTTGTTCGAGGACCACAGCCTGGTCCATGCGCAACTGGTGATGCGCCGCAACCCTGAGCGCGGCCCGGGCCTGCCGCCGCTGGTGCTGGATGGCCAGCAACTCGAACTGCTATCGGTGACGCTGGCCGATACTGAATTGAGCGATGCTGACTATCAGCTGACCGAAAATCACCTGACCCTGCACCCGACCAGCACCTCGTTCACGGTCGACACCAGCGTCAGAATCCACCCGGAAACCAATACCGCGCTGGAAGGCCTGTACAAATCCAGCGGCATGTTCTGCACCCAATGCGAGGCCGAAGGCTTCCGCAAGATCACCTATTACCTCGACCGCCCGGACGTGATGAGCAAGTTCACCACCACGGTGGTCGCCGAGCAGCACAGCTATCCGGTGCTGTTGTCGAATGGCAACCCGATTGCCAGCGGGCCTGGCGAAGACGGTCGCCATTGGGCGACGTGGGAAGACCCGTTCATGAAACCGGCGTACCTGTTTGCGCTGGTGGCCGGTGACTTGTGGTGCGTCGAAGACACTTTCACCACCATGACCGAGCGCTCCGTGGCGCTGCGTATTTATGTCGAGCCGGAAAACATCGACAAGTGCCAGCACGCCATGAACAGCCTGAAGAAGTCGATGCGCTGGGATGAGGAAGTCTACGGTCGCGAGTACGACCTGGACATCTTCATGATCGTGGCGGTCAACGACTTCAACATGGGCGCCATGGAGAACAAGGGCCTCAACATCTTCAACTCCAGCGCTGTGCTGGCCCGCGCCGAAACCGCGACCGACGCCGCGCACCAGCGCGTCGAAGCGATCGTCGCCCACGAATACTTCCACAACTGGTCGGGCAACCGCGTGACCTGCCGCGACTGGTTCCAGTTGTCGCTGAAGGAAGGCTTCACCGTGTTCCGGGATTCGGGCTTCTCCGCCGACATGAACTCGGCCACCGTGAAACGCATCCAGGACGTGGCTTACCTGCGCACTCACCAGTTCGCCGAAGACGCCGGCCCGATGGCGCATGCGGTACGCCCGGACAGCTTCATCGAGATTTCCAACTTCTACACCCTGACCGTGTACGAAAAGGGCTCGGAAGTGGTCGGCATGATTCACACCTTGCTCGGCGCCGAAGGCTTCCGTAAAGGCAGCGATCTGTATTTCGAGCGCCATGACGGCCAGGCCGTGACCTGCGACGACTTCATCAAAGCCATGGAAGATGCCAACGGTGTCGACCTGACCCAGTTCAAACGCTGGTACAGCCAGGCCGGCACACCGCGTCTGGCAGTGAGCGAGTCCTACGACGCCGCGGCAAAAACCTACAGCCTGACCTTCCGTCAAAGCTGCCCGGCCACCCCGGACAAAGTTGAAAAACTGCCGTTCGTGATCCCGGTGGAACTCGGCTTGCTGGATTCCAAAGGCGCGGCGATTGCCTTGCGCCTGGCCGGCGAAGCCAGCGCCCAGGGCACTTCGCGGGTGATTTCGGTGACTGAAGCCGAGCAGACCTTCACCTTCGTCGACATCGCTGAACAGCCTTTGCCTTCGTTGCTGCGCGGCTTCTCGGCGCCGGTGAAACTGAGCTTCCCGTACAACCGCGACCAACTGATGTTCCTGATGCAGCACGACAGCGACGGTTTCAATCGCTGGGATGCCGGTCAGCAATTGTCGGTGCAAGTGTTGCAGGAACTGATTGCCCAGCAGCAGAAGGGCGAGGCGCTGGTACTGGATCAACGTCTGGTCTCGGCGTTGCGTACTGTGCTGTCGGACGAGACGCTGGATCAGGCGATGGTCGCGGAAATGCTCTCGCTGCCGGGCGAGGCGTATCTGACGGAAATCAGCGAAACGGCTGACGTCGACGCCATCCACATCGCTCGCGAGTTTGCCCGCAAGCAATTGGCGGAAGGCCTGTTCGAAGCGTTGTGGCTGCGTTACCAGGCCAACCGCGATCTGTCGAAGCAAACCCCATACGTGGCCGAGGCCGAGCATTTTGCCCGTCGCGCGTTGCAGAACATTGCGCTGTCGTACCTGATGCTCAGCGGCAAACCGGAAGTCCTCGCGGCGACGCTTGAGCAGTTCGAGACCAGCGACAACATGACCGAACGCCTGACGGCGCTGGCCGTGCTGGTCAATTCTCCGTACGAAGAAGACAAGGCGCGGGCGCTGGCGAGTTTTGCCGAGCACTTCAAGGACAATCCGCTGGTCATGGATCAGTGGTTCAGCGTTCAGGCGGGCAGCACGCTGCCGGGTGGTCTGGAGCGTGTGCGTCAGTTGATGCAGCACCCGGCGTTCAACATCAAGAACCCGAACAAGGTGCGGGCGCTGGTCGGTGCCTTTGCCGGGCAGAACCTGATCAACTTCCATGCAGCCGATGGCTCGGGTTATCGCTTCCTCGCGGACCTGGTGATCGAACTCAACGGCTTCAACCCGCAAATCGCTTCACGCCAACTGGCGCCGCTGACGCGCTGGCGCAAGTATGACGACGCCCGTCAGGCGTTGATGAAAGGCGAGCTGGAGCGGATTCGTGCTTCGGGCCAGCTGTCCAGCGATGTGTTTGAGGTGGTCAGCAAAAGCCTGGCTTGAGTCTGGCGTTGCTCCTACGAGGTTTACTGCGAACCCTGTAGGAGCCGGCTTGCCGGCGATGGCTATGTGTTGAGTTTTTTGCTGGTGTGCATATCCATTGCTGCGGTAACGGCCACTATTGGTTCCGCTTTTACAGCGGGTTACTTGGAAAAGCGCCAAGTAACCAAGCGCTCTTGCCCCACCACTCGGCACCTCGCCTAGGCTCGGTGTGCCCTCACTCCGGCGTTGCTCCGCGGGTCGCCGCGATGGGCCATCCCTGGCCCAGCGCGGCTAAACCGGCATCCTTGCCGGTTTCCCCGCTGCACAACGCCTGCGTTCGGCCGTCGTGGTTAACGGGGCGCCTCCAATCAAAAACAACCGCGGCGGCCTTCGGGCCGACCTGGGCATCAAGCGGGCGCGCTCCGCTTATTTTTGACTGTGCACATCCTTTTGGCTGACGCCGTTCCCTGTAGGAGCGAGCTTGCTCGCGAAAAACGTCCAGGCAACGCGTTTATTCAGGCTGCCCGCATTATCGTTGACGTCCATCGCGAGCAAGCTCGCTCCTACAGGAGATCGCGCACGACCAAAGAGCCAGGTCGGCCCAAAGGCCGCCTCGGCTTTGATTTTGATCGGAGGCGCCCCGTTAACCACGCTGGCCGCACGCAGGCATTGCGTAGCGGGGAAACCGGCAAGGATGCCGGTTTAGCCGCGCTGGGCCACGGATGGCCCATCGCGGCGACCCGCGGAGCAATGCCGGAGTGCGGGTACACCGAGCCTAGGCGAGGTGCCAAGTGGTGGGGCAAGAGCGCTTTGGTTACTTTCGCGCTTTTCGAAAGTGACTCGCCGTAAGGGCGAAACCAATAGTGGCCGTTACCGCAGAAACGGATATGTACACCACCAACCACCAACCACCAACCACCAACCGCCAAACCCGAATCACCCCACCTAATACCCCATCATTCAGAAAATCCCCATCCCCTCCAGGTTAACAAAACATAACGTGCCGTCGATTGTCAGACGTTTCCAAACCCCGATAGGATAAGCCAGCTTCCGAAGGGGCTCTGGATTGCGGGTTTCAGGACTATGCTCCTAACCATTCAATCCCGATGAGCACCCCTAACGGCGCCCTGAAAGGTTGAACGACCTAACAATAATAAAGGGGGAAGGTCTATGAGTGAGCCTGTCATGGGTGTGGTTATCTGCCGCCCGCCGGCACTGCGCAAATTCGCGTTGCTGGCTACAGCGCTCTCGCTGTTGGGCTGTGCCGTGTTGTCGGCACCGGTGCTTGCCGCCGCGGCGCCAGCATCCGACGTTGTTTATTCCATTGAATCCGCCAAGGCCAGCAAAAGCCTGATGCTCGACGTCGTGCACGCCGGCAAGCGTCTGGTAGCGGTCGGTGATCGCGGACACATTCTGTATTCCGACGACCAGGGCGTGACCTGGACCCAGGCCAAGGTGCCCTCCCGGCAACTGCTGACCTCGGTCTATTTTGTCGACGACAAACACGGCTGGGCGGTCGGCCATGACGCACAGATCCTCGCGAGCGAGGACGGCGGCGTCACCTGGACCAAGCAATTCGAAGACCTGAAACGCGAATCGCCGCTGCTCGACGTCTGGTTTCAGGACGTCAGCAACGGCTTTGCCGTGGGCGCCTACGGTTCGCTGATGGCCACCACCGACGGTGGCAAGACCTGGGAAGACGCCAGCGACCGCCTGGACAACGAAGACCAGTACCACCTCAACGCCATCGCTGCCGTCAAGGATGCCGGCCTGTTCATCGTCGGCGAGCAGGGCAGCATGTTCCGCTCCGCCGACTGGGGCCAGACCTGGGAAAAGCTTGAAGGCCCGTACGAAGGTTCGTTGTTCGGTGTGATCGGCACGGCTCAGGCCAATACGCTGCTGGCCTACGGTCTGCGCGGCAACCTGTTTCGCTCCACCGACTTCGGCAGCACCTGGGAACCGGTCGAGCTCAAGGCGGCTCGCGGGGCACTGGAGTTTGGCCTGTCCGGTGCCACGCTGCTCGACGACGGAACCATCGTGATCGTCGGCAACGGCGGTTCGGTGGTCCGCAGCAACGATAACGGCGAAACCTTCAGCGTGTTCAACCGTCCGGATCGCATTTCCGTCTCGGCAGTGACTGCGGCGGGCGATGGCAATCTGGTGCTGGCAGGACAGGGCGGCGTTCGCGTCACCTCGCCAAACGGTGCCGGTGCAGAGAATGGAAAAAACGGGTCGTCCAAATGAGCCGGGCAAATAATAAGAAGGCGGGTCTATGACATCCTTGAGCAGCCATCACCAAGACAAGGCGACGTTTCTTGAACGCCTGATTTTCAACAACCGCCCGGCAGTGATCACCATCTGCCTGCTGGTCAGTATTTTTCTGTTCTGGCAGGCGACGCTGATCCGGCCGTCCACCAGCTTCGAGAAGATGATCCCGCTGGAGCATCCCTTCATTCAAAAGATGATGGAGCACCGCAACGATCTGGCGAACCTGGGCAACACCGTGCGGATCTCGGTGGAAGCCACCGACGGCGACATCTTCTCCAAGGAATACATGGAGACCCTGCGCCAGATCAACGACGAGGTTTTCTACATTTCCGGCGTCGACCGTTCCGGCCTCAAGTCGCTGTGGAGTCCGAGCGTACGCTGGACCGAAGTGACGGAGGAAGGCTTTGCCGGCGGTGAAGTGATCCCGCAGAGCTATAACGGCTCGCAGGAGAGCCTCGATCTGCTGCGTAATAACGTGCTCAAGTCCGGTCAGGTCGGGCGTCTGGTGGCCAACGACTTCAAGTCGAGCATCGTCGATATCCCGCTGCTGGAGTCCTACCCGGATCCGCAGGACCAGGGCAAATTGCTGGCGCTGGACTACCGCAAGTTCTCCCACGAGCTGGAAGAAAAGATCCGCGACAAGTTTGAAAAACAGAACCCCAATGTGCAGATCCACATCGTCGGTTTCGCCAAGAAAGTCGGCGATCTGATCGACGGCCTGGTGATGGTGGTGATGTTCTTCGGTGTTGCCTTCGTCATCACCCTGATTCTGCTGTACTGGTTCACCAACTGCATGCGCAGCACCGTGGCGGTCTTGACCACGACGCTGGTGGCGGTGGTCTGGCAGCTCGGGTTGATGCACTTCTTTGGCTTCGGGCTTGATCCGTATTCAATGCTGGTGCCGTTCCTGATCTTCGCCATCGGTATTTCCCACGGCGTCCAGAAGATCAACGGTATTGCCTTGCAATCCAGTGAGGCCGACAACGCGTTGACCGCGGCGCGGCGCACCTTCCGCCAGTTGTTCCTGCCGGGGATGATCGCGATCCTGGCGGATGCGGTGGGCTTCATCACGCTGCTGATCATCGACATCGGCGTGATTCGCGAACTCGCTATCGGCGCGTCCATCGGCGTGGCGGTGATCGTGTTCACCAACCTTATCCTGCTGCCGGTGGCCATTTCCTATGCCGGCATCAGCAAGCGCGCGATCGAGCGCAGCAAGAAAGACGCGCACCGCGAACACCCGTTCTGGCGCCTGCTGTCGAACTTTGCCAGCCCGAAAGTTGCACCGGTATCGATCGTCCTGGCCCTGCTGGCCTTCGGTGGCGGCCTCTGGTACAGCCAGAACCTGAAAATCGGCGACCTCGACCAGGGCGCTCCTGAGCTGCGTCCGGATTCGCGCTACAACAAGGACAACAACTTCATCATCAGCAACTACTCCACCAGTTCCGATGTGTTGGTGGTGATGGTGAAGACCAAGTCTGAAGGCTGCTCGCGCTACGAGGCCATGGCGCCGATCGACGAGCTGATGTGGAAGATGCAGAACACCGAGGGCGTGCAATCGGCGATCTCGCTGGTGACCGTGTCCAAGCAGATGATCAAGGGCATGAACGAGGGCAACCTGAAATGGGAAACCCTGTCGCGCAACCCGGACGTGCTGAACAACTCCATTGCCCGGGCTGACGGCCTGTACAACAACAGTTGCTCCCTCGCACCGGTGCTGGTGTTCCTCAACGATCACAAGGCGGCAACGCTGGACCGCGCGGTACACGCCGTGCAGGACTTCGCCAAGGAGAACAACAAGGAAGGCCTGGAATTCATCCTCGCTGCGGGTAACGCCGGTATCGAGGCGGCCACCAACGAGGTGATCAAGGAATCCGAGCTGACCATCCTGATCCTGGTCTACATCTGCGTCGCAACCATGTGCATGATCACCTTCCGTTCCTGGGCGGCGACCTTGTGCATCGTGCTGCCGCTGGTCCTGACCTCGGTGCTCGGCAACGCCCTGATGGCGTTCATGGGCATCGGTGTGAAAGTCGCGACCCTGCCAGTGGTGGCGTTGGGTGTGGGGATTGGCGTGGACTACGGCATCTACATCTACAGCCGCCTGGAAAGTTTCCTGCGTGCCGGCCTGCCGTTGCAGGAAGCCTATTACCAGACGCTGAAATCCACCGGTAAAGCGGTGCTGTTCACCGGCCTGTGCCTGGCGATCGGCGTGTGCACCTGGATCTTCTCGGCCATCAAGTTCCAGGCCGACATGGGGCTGATGCTGACCTTCATGCTGCTGTGGAACATGTTCGGTGCACTGTGGCTGCTGCCGGCACTGGCGCGGTTCCTGATCAAGCCGGAGAAACTGGCGGGGCAGAAGGGCAATTCGCTGTTCGCTCACTGATCCTTGGCAGAAACGAAAAAGCCGCAACCCGGGTTGCGGCTTTTTTATTCCTCAATGTTCACACGATCCCCTGTAGGAGCCAGCTTGCTGGCGATGGCGGCATGTCAGCCACATTAATGCCGACTGACACACCGCCATCGCCAGCAAGCTGGCTCCTACAAGGATTGCGTTTAGGCGGGATCGGTGCCGAGCACCACGTTCAGCGCACTGCGCGCATCATCCAGTTGCACCAACGTGGCATGCCGCGCACCCAGCGCATCACGGTTCTCGATCGCGGTCAGAATGGCCTTGTGTCGCGGTAGCGCCAGTTCATGCAGGTTCGGTCGCTGGTTGGAATGCTTCAACGCTTCGGCAATCGCCACTGACAGCATGTTGCACAGGTTCGCCAACAGGTCGTTGTGGGTGGCATCGGCGATGCGGCTGTGGAAATCCAGGTCGGGTTGCAACAGCGCTTCAGGGGTCGGTGCGGCTTCCATGCGTTGGTAGGCTTCACCGATGGAGGCGATGTCGGCATCCGTGGCGAACTGCGCCGCCAGGGCCGCCGCTGCCGGTTCGATGATGCTGCGCACGCTGGTAAGCAGGTCGAAGAACTGGTTTTGCGGGCTGCTTTGCATCAACCAGTGCAGCACATCCGGGTCGAGCATGTGCCATTCCTTGCGCTGCTTGACCACCGTGCCGACCCGCGGACGGGAATACACCAGGCCTTTGGCGACCAGCACCCGCGTGGCTTCGCGCAGCACCGGCCGGCTGACCGCGTACTCCTCGCACAACAGGGCTTCGGCGGGCAGCTTGTCGTCCGGTTTGAAGCGACCCGAAACGATCTGCATCCCCAGTTCCTGGACGATGCGCGAATGCATGCTTTTGCGGTCGGAGGGTTTGCGGTAATCCATGGGGAACGGCGCGATCCTGTGCGATGGAGATGCCGCGCATCATAACAGGCGCGGCGAGGACGGTCGCCAGAGCAAGCAATCCGGAATTCTATGAAGACCAATTGTAGGAGCCAGCTTGCTGGCGATGGTGGGCCAGGCACCGTTGTGTCGACTGACACGCCATCGCCAGCAAGCTGCCTCCTACAAGGATTGCAGGGTTAGTGAGAGTGGCGCGGTACTTCGGAACCGCGGCAGCCGACCAGGAAGTCGAAATCGCAGCCCTGGTCCGCCTGCAGTACATGGTCGATGTACAGCTGGCGATAGCCGCCGACGATCAGGTTTTGCGGCGGTTGCAGGTCCGCCATGCGCGCCGCCAGTTCCGCATCCGGAATGTCCAGGTGCAGACGCCCGTTAGCGCAATCCAGCTCAATCCAGTCGCCTTCCTTCACCGTCGCTAAAGGTCCGCCCGCTGCCGCTTCCGGTGCGACATGCAAAACCACCGTGCCGTAGGCCGTGCCGCTCATGCGCGCATCGGAAATCCGCACCATGTCGGTCACGCCTTGCGCCAGCAGTTTGGCCGGCAGGCCCATGTTGCCGACTTCGGCCATGCCCGGATAACCCTTCGGCCCGCAGTTCTTCATGACCAGAATCGAGTTGGCATCCACGTCCAGTTCGGGATCGTTGATCCGAGCCTTGTACATGTCGAAGTTCTCGAACACCACCGCGCGACCGCGATGCTGCATCAGTTCGGCGCTGGCGGCTGAAGGCTTGAGCACGGCACCCAGCGGCGCCAGGTTGCCGCGCAACACGCAGATGCCGCCGTCGGCGCGGATCGGGTTGTCGAGGGTGCGGATCACTTCATCCTGGCCGTAGATCGGTGCGTCCTTGGTGTTCTCGCCGAGGCTCTTGCCGTTGACGGTCAAGGCGTTCGGGTTAGGAATCAGGTTGGCTTCGCCGAGGCGGCGCAACACCGCGGGCAAGCCACCGGCGTAGTAGAACTCTTCCATCAGGAAGCGCCCCGACGGTTGCAGGTCGACGATGGTCGGCATGCCGCGACCGATGCGGGTCCAGTCGTCCAGGTCCAGCTCGACGCCGATACGCCCGGCGATGGCTTTCAAATGGATCACGGCGTTGGTCGAACCGCCAATGGCCGCGTTCACCCGAATGGCGTTTTCGAAGGCTTCCTTGGTGAGGATCTTCGACAGTCGCAGGTCTTCGCGAACCATCTCTACCGCACGCATGCCGGACATGTGCGCCAACACATAACGGCGCGCATCCACGGCTGGAATCGCGGCGTTATGGGGCAGGGAAGTGCCGAGCGCTTCAGCCATGCAGGCCATGGTCGACGCCGTGCCCATGGTGTTGCAGGTGCCGGCCGAACGGGACATGCCACCCTCGGCGGCAAGGAAATCATCTATGGTGATGGTGCCGGCCTTGACCTGTTCGCTGAGCTGCCAGACCACCGTGCCCGAGCCAATGTCCTGGCCCTTGTGCTTGCCGTTGAGCATCGGCCCGCCGGTGACGACGATCGCCGGCACGTCGCAACTGGCGGCGCCCATCAACAGGGCTGGGGTGGTTTTATCGCAACCGGTCAGCAGGACAACGCCATCGATCGGGTTACCGCGAATCGCTTCTTCAACGTCCATGCTCGCCAGGTTGCGGGTGAGCATGGCGGTCGGGCGCAGGTTCGATTCGCCGTTGGAGAACACCGGGAATTCCACCGGAAAGCCACCGGCTTCGATCACGCCGCGTTTGACGTGCTCGGCGATCTGGCGGAAATGCGCGTTGCACGGAGTCAGTTCCGACCAGGTGTTGCAGATGCCGATGATCGGCTTGCCGTGGAACTGGTGGTCGGCGATGCCCTGATTCTTCATCCAGCTGCGGTACATGAAGCCGTTCTTGTCGGCCGTGCCAAACCATTGGGCGGAGCGCAGGGTGGGTTTCTTATCAGACATGATCGATTCTCTTATTGTATGACTATATTGTTCGAGCTGTGGCTTAACATAAGCGCAAATTCGCCTATTTGGAAGTCTTGCTCGCTTAAATAGTAATACTATATAGTCGGTTTCAACGGAGGGATGGCCCTGGCGGCTTTCTGCGAGAGGCGTCCCCCGAGGTTCTATAACAACAACAATCGGAGACCGATCTCATGAGCCAGGAACTGCGGCTAATACGTCGCATCACGCTGAAACTGATTCCCTTCCTGATCCTGCTGTACCTGATCGCCTATGTGGATCGCTCCGCCGTAGGCTTCGCCAAGCTGCACATGGGTGCCGACATCGGTATCGGCGATGCGGCCTACGGCCTCGGTGCCGGGCTGTTCTTCATTGGTTACTTCCTGCTGGAAATCCCCAGCAACCTGATGCTCGAACGCTTCGGCGCGCGGCGCTGGTTCGCGCGGATCATGGTCACGTGGGGCGCCATCACCATCGGCATGGCCTTCGTTCAGGGGCCGCACAGCTTCTACGTGATGCGCTTTCTGCTGGGCGCGGCCGAAGCCGGGTTCTTCCCGGGCGTCCTGTACTACATCACCCAATGGTTCCCGGTTCGCCATCGCGGCAAGATCCTCGGCCTGTTCATCCTGTCCCAACCGATCGCCATGCTGATCACCGGCCCGGTGTCCGGCGGTCTGCTCGGTATGGACGGGATCCTCGGTTTGCATGGCTGGCAGTGGCTGTTCATCGTCATCGGTACCCCGGCGATTCTGCTGACCTGGCCGGTGCTGCGCTGGTTGCCTGATGGCCCGCAACAGGTGAAATGGATGGACCAGACGGAGAAAGACTGGCTGGCCGGCGAGCTGAAAAAGGACCTGGAGGAGTACGGCCAGACCCGTCACGGCAACCCGCTGCACGCACTCAAGGACAAACGCGTGCTGTTGCTGGCGCTGTTCTATCTGCCGGTGACCCTGAGCATCTATGGCCTGGGCCTGTGGTTGCCGACGCTGATCAAGCAGTTCGGCGGCACCGACCTGGTCACCGGTTTCGTGTCCTCGGTGCCGTACATTTTCGGGATCATCGGCTTGCTGATCATTCCGCGCAGTTCCGACCGTTTGAACGATCGCTACGGACATCTGGCGGTGCTTTACGTACTGGGCGCCATCGGCCTGTTCTTCAGCGCATGGCTGACCGTGCCGGTGTTGCAACTGGCGGCGTTGTGCCTGGTGGCGTTCGCGCTGTTTTCCTGCACGGCGGTGTTCTGGACCTTGCCGGGGCGCTTCTTTGCCGGTGCCAGCGCGGCGGCGGGCATTGCGTTGATCAACTCGGTGGGCAACCTCGGGGGTTACATCGGTCCATTCGTGATCGGCGCGCTGAAGGAATACACCGGGAACCTGGCGTCGGGGCTGTATTTCCTTTCCGGCGTGATGGTGTTCGGGTTGGTTTTGACTGGCGTGGTGTATCGGTTGCTGGAGCGCAAGCATGTGCTGCCGGCGGATCAGTTTGCCGCCAGTGCACGCGGCGCAACCCGTACCTGAGGATTCGCAACAATCAACTGTGGGAGCGAGCCTGCTCGCGATGACGGTCTGATATTCAATATTGATGTCGGACTGATCGGCCTCATCGCGAGCAGGCTCGCTCCTACATTGGTTCTGCGGTGTTTTTGAGATTTGCTTTGAGGAGAAAATCCATGCGTTTGGTTCAATTCGAATTGGTTAACGGCGAGCGCCGGGTTGGCGTGGTCGAGGACGGTCTGGTCCGTGAAGTCCAGGACGCGCGCACGGTGCGCGATCTGGCGCTGGCGGCGATCGAGGCCGGGGTGAATCTGCAGCAACAGGTACAAGCGCTGGGCCTCGGCGTCAGCCATGACTACGCCGAACTGCTGGCCAAACTGCGCATCCTGCCGCCTCTGGACCATCCGGACCCGGCGCACATGCTGGTCAGCGGCACCGGCCTGACCCACCTGGGCAGCGCCTCGGCGCGGGACAAGATGCACCAGCAAGCCGGTGACGAAGCCGCGATGACCGACACCATGCGCATCTTCAAATGGGGCGTGGAGGGCGGCAAACCGGCAGCGGGGCAGGCCGGTGTGCAACCGGAATGGTTCTACAAAGGTGACGGCAGCATCGTCGTGCGTCCGGGCCAACCGTTCCCGTTGCCACCCTTCGCCGAAGACGCCGGGGAAGAGCCCGAGCTCAGCGGCCTGTATGTCATCGGCCACGACGGCAAGCCGTATCGCCTCGGTTTTGCGGTAGGCAACGAGTTCTCCGACCACGTCATGGAGCGTAAGAACTACCTGTACCTGGCGCATTCGAAATTGCGCAGTTGCAGTTACGGGCCTGAACTTCGGGTCGGTGAATTGCCTCAACATCTGGCGGGCACCAGCCGCATCCTGCGCGATGGTGAAGTGCTGTGGCAGAACGAGTTCCTCAGCGGCGAGGCCAACATGTGCCACAGCCTGGAGAACCTCGAGTACCACCATTTCAAATACAGCCAGTTCCTGCGTCCGGGGGACGTGCACATTCACTTTTTCGGCACCGCGACCCTGTCGTTTGCCGACGGCATCCGCACCCAACCGGGCGATGTGTTCGAGATCAGCCAGGCCGAGTTCGGCGCGCCATTGATCAACGGTATTGCACCGGTTGCAGCGGCGTTCGAGCCCGGCACCATCGGAACTCTCTAAGGAAACCACCATGACCCGGATACTTGGCCACAACTACATCGGCGGCCAGCGCAGCGCTGCCGGCACCGTCAAGCTGCACAGCGTCGACGCCAGCACCGGCGAAGCGTTGCCGCACGATTTCTACCAGGCTACGCCGGAAGAAGTGGACGCCGCCGCACAGGCCGCCGCCGGCGCTTACCCGGTTTATCGCAGCCTCAGCGCTGAACGCCGGGCGCAATTTCTCGACGCGATTGCCGATGAACTGGACGCGCTGGGCGACGAGTTTGTCGCCGTGGTCTGCCGCGAAACCGCGTTGCCGGCGGCGCGCATTCAAGGCGAGCGCGGTCGCACCAGCGGCCAGATGCGCCTGTTTGCCAAAGTCCTGCGTCGCGGCGATTTTTATGGCGCGCGAATCGACCACGCATTGCCGGATCGCCAGCCTTTGCCGCGTCCCGACTTGCGTCAGTACCGCATCGGCCTCGGCCCGGTGGCGGTGTTCGGCGCGAGCAACTTCCCGCTGGCCTTTTCCACGGCGGGCGGCGACACCGCCTCCGCGCTGGCTGCCGGTTGCCCGGTAGTGTTCAAGGCACACAGCGGTCACATGGCCACGGCCGAGCAGGTCGCCGATGCGATCCTCCGTGCCGCGGAAAAAACCGGCATGCCCGCAGGCGTGTTCAACATGATTTACGGCGCTGGCGTCGGTGAAGCGCTGGTCAAGCACCCGGCGATCCAGGCGGTCGGTTTTACCGGTTCGCTCAAGGGCGGCCGCGCGTTGTGTGACATGGCCGCCGCACGGCCGCAACCGATCCCGGTGTTCGCCGAGATGTCGAGCATCAACCCGGTGATCGTTTTGCCGCAGGCGCTGCAAGCCCGAACGGAAACCATCGCCCGTGAGCTGACCGCTTCGGTGGTTCAGGGTTGTGGCCAGTTCTGCACCAACCCTGGCCTGGTGATCGGCATTCGCTCGCCGCAGTTCAGCGCCTTCGTGCAGCAAGTGGCGGGGCTGATTAACGATCAGCCGGCGCAAACCATGCTCAATGCCGGGACGTTGAGCAGCTATGGCAAAGGCTTGCAGAAACTGCTCGCTCATCCGGGCGTGACCCATCTGGCCGGCAACCCGCAGCAGGGCAATCAGGCCCAGCCGCAGTTGTTCAAGGCCGATGTCAGCCTGTTGATCGACGGCGATGCGGTGCTGCAGGAAGAAGTGTTCGGCCCGACCACGGTGTTTGTCGAAGTGGCGGATCAGGCGCAACTCACGGCGGCGTTGAGCGGGCTGCACGGGCAACTGACGGCGACGATCATTGGCGAACCGGCCGACTTCAACCTGTTCAGCGAGCTGACGGCGTTGCTGGAACAGAAGGTCGGGCGGATCCTGCTCAATGGCTATCCCACCGGTGTCGAGGTCTGCGATTCGATGGTGCATGGCGGCCCGTACCCGGCAACCTCCGATGCGCGGGGCACATCGGTCGGCACGCTGGCGATCGACCGCTTCCTGCGGCCGGTGTGTTTCCAGAACTACCCCGACAGCTTGCTGCCGGATGCGCTGAAGAATGGCAACCCGCTGCGGATCCAGCGGCTGGTGGACGGGCAGCCGTCGCGTGAAGCCCTCTAACAGCACGCATATCCTCCTGTAGGAGCCAGCTTGCTGGCGATGGAGTTTCAGGCGCCGCTTCGTCACTGACACTCCATCGCCAGCAAGCTGGCTCCTACAGTGAACCGTGTTGTGTGGGCGTTTTGTGTCCGGCAATGAGCCGCCGCCACATTGCGCTATCATTGCGTCTTTCCCCTTCAAAGATTGACTGCCATGACTGCCCCAAGCGACACCCTGCTCAACGCCCTCGAACACTGCGGAATGGTAGAAATCGACGGGCTGCACGCCTTCGAATTCGCCCTCGATGAGGAAGACAACCTGCACATCGAATGCATGGATGGCCGAAACGCGCTGCACTGGGAATTCACGCCCGCGCAGATCCAGGCGGCGACCTTCGACACCACATTGCAGAGCTGGTTGATCAAGGACGATGGCGGCGAACACCGCCTTGTCTGCCTCGGCGATGTCGTCAGCGGTGACAACGAAGACGACGAGCAAGAGGATGCGTAACCTCTGGCCGCTGTTGATCGCCGGCAGCATTGGCGCGATGGGTGTGCAGGTCGCATCCGCCGACGACTATCAATTGCTGGTGGGGTCCTACACCGCCGGGCAAAGCCAAGGCATTTACCGGCTGAAATTCGACAGCGCCAGCGGCCAGATCGATGCCAAGCCGTTGCAAGTGGTCAAGAGTGAAAACCCGTCCTGGCTGACGGTCTCCAGGGACCAGCAGCATCTGTTCGTGGTCAACGAAAACGGCCCTGGACAGCACGATCCGGTGGGGCGCGTCAGCAGTTATGCGATCGATCCGAAAACCCGTGAACTGAGCCTGATCAATCAGGTGCAGAGCCTGGGCAACGAGCCGACGCATTCGAGCCTCAGCGGCGATGCCAGCCACCTGTTCGTCAGCAATTACTCGGTGTCCGAAGATCCAGGCGGCACGCTGGCAGTGTTGCCGGTGGGCGCCGATGGCAGGCTCAAATCCGTGGTGCAGCTGAGCAGTCATCCGTCCAGCCGGGTCAATCCCGAGCGGCAGATGTCGGCGCACGTGCATTCGACGGTGTCCTCGCCGGATGGCCGGTTCGTGTTTTCCAGCGACCTGGGTGCGGACAAGGTCTTCGTCTATCGCTTCGATCCGAAGGCCAATCCGGACTTGCCGCTGGTGGCCGCCACGCCAGCCTCCGTGCAGTTGCCGCCCGGCAGTGGCCCCCGGCATTTACTGTTCAGCGCCGATGGCAAACATGCCTGGCTGACCATGGAAATGAGCGCGCAGGTCGCGGTATTCGATTACCGGGACGGCACGCTGGAGCAAACGCAGCTGGTCGATCTTGCTGCCGGGCAACCGGTGGCGGACAAGGCCGCGGGTGCATTGCATGCCTCAACGGATGGAAAGTTCCTCTACGTCAGCAACCGTGGCACCGCCAATCAACTCCTGGTGTTTGCCATCGACCCGGTTACCGGCCATCTCAAGGAACTGCAGCGCCGTTCAGTAGAAGGTGATCACCCGCGCGAGTTCAGCCTCGACCCGAGTGGCCGGTTCCTGCTGATCGCCAACCAGAAGAGCAACCAGATTGTCGTGCTCGAACGCGATCCCAAGAGCGGCCTGCTGGGTAAAACCGTGCAGAAACTGCCGATGGATGCCCCGAGCGATGTGAAATTCCTGGTGCGTCAATAGGCCGCAGGCCCCGGTTGATGGGGCCTGCATCCTTCTATTAATGACGCTGATATCTGCTAATGCTACAAAAGATTTCAAGGTGTCAGTCTTGGCAGTTAAGTTTGCTTCACGGCCCCACCGGGCAAGCAAGCCAACTGAATCCGAGGAATACCGCCATGAACTTCAATCTCTTCTCTGTAATCGCCGCTTCCGCTATCTCTGCCACCGTTGCTCTGCCAGCCAGCGCCAACGTTGAAATCAGCGACAAAAAATCCCACACCCAGAGCTACACCCAGAAATACCTGCAACAGAGCGCCAACTTCTACGCCGCCCTGGATCACAAAACCCAAGCCTGAACGTCAAGCCCTGCACCCTTTATGCAGGAGCGAAGTCACTTGCGTGGATCAAGCTGAAAAGCTTCGAGAAGCCTGAGTGATGTCGCTCCTGCATAACGCGTTTACGACAGCATCATATTGCCATTAATGTGCCGCTTGATATCACATGGCCATGTGTTTAGATTTGTCGCTGTTCGACTAACTCCTTCCCCTAATAAGAAAAGGATCGACAGCATGGCGATGCGTCTGGCCGTGGTACTTCTGTTTCTCTATTCGACCCCCATTCTATCGGCCGCTACGCCAGTTCCAGGCGAGCCCGACGCTGCGCAAGAGCGCATGATTAGTTTTATTGAAGGCTGAGATAGACTGGCTTAATGATCAATGAAGCTGATGCTTACTATGGATAACCCTGAGTGGTTATCACGGCTTTTTTGATCGATTCTGTGGACATCGAAACATGTCCACGGAGAACATCATGGCCAGCGCAATCCTCACTTCTGCCAAACGCGGCGCCTACCTCGCCATCGGTCTTTACGTGGCGCTGGTATCGTTCGTCAGCATCACCGCTAACACTCAACACGAGTTCGAAGCGCCGATTCAGGTCGCTCATCCCGCCATCCAGTTCGAGCACCGCGCGCAGCAGAATACCGTGCTCGATCACACCGACGTGGCGGGAGTGGCAGGGGCATGAAAGGCGGCAAACTCTGGGTCATCGCCTTCCTGGCATTCATGACCAATGGCGCTTCGCTGTTGGGGATCGGGCAGGGATCGGCAGGCTCCGTCGCACGGTCGATCGAAGCCAATCACAACCTCGCTCGCAACATCGAAACCGACAAGGCCATGGGTTTGCTGGCGGGTAATCCACCCGTTAAACGTGAGGGCGATTTCTTTGGCCCGTTCCAGGTGGATTGCTCGGTGTTGCAGATGTGTGAAGTGTTCGCCTGAAAAACCGAATTACCGAATCTCCGAATCCCCAAATTACCTACGCACCGAATCCCCTGTAGGAGCCAGCTTGCTGGCGATGGTGTGTCAGTCAACGCAGCTGTGTCTGATACACCATCGCCAGCAAGCTGGCTCCTACACGGGGTTATTTTTTCATGATTGAGGTGAACAGCTCGGATTCCAGAAAGCGCTGCAGCCACGCTTGTAGCCGCACATAAGGCGTCTGCCCGAACCACTCGCGATCCACATGCGCAAACTGGCGAATGAACGGCATCAACGCCACATCCGCCAGGCTCGGATGCTCCGCCAGCAAGTAATCGCGTCCCTCCAGCATCTCATCCAGCCTGCGCAAGAACACCTCACCCTCGCTGCGATAAAACGTCATCGGCTGCTCGGGATAGCGCTCGGCGTACTTGTAGCGATTCAGGTGAATCTTGAACACCTGATCGTTCTCTTCGATCAGCGCGGCGATATGCGCTCGCCCGGCCGGATCATCCTTGAGCAACCAGTTCTGCGGATCGTTCTGCTCCAGCGCCCAGCGCATGATCGCCAGGCTTTCATCGATCACCAAGCCGTCCACGCTCAGCACCGGCACCGTGCCCTTGCTCGACAGCGCGAGCATTTCGGCAGGCTTGGCCTTCAGGCTGACTTCGACAATGTCCACCGCCACACCTGAGTAACGCAGGGCCATCCGCGCCCGCATGGCGTACGGGCAGCGGCGGAACGAGTACAGCGTATTCATTTCACCTCCAGGGTACTCAGGCCGTTGCCCTGGCGCTGGACCTGAATCTGCACCGGAATCCGTTCATGCATTTCCTGCACGTGGGAAATCACCGCGACCTTGCGGCCCTGTGCCTGCAGGCCGTCGAGGGCGTCCATGGCCAGTTGCAGGGATTCCGGGTCGAGGCTACCGAAGCCTTCGTCGATGAACAGCGATTCGATCTTCAGCGTGCTCGATGCCATCGACGCCAGGCCCAAGGCCAGGGCCAGCGACACCAGGAACGTTTCGCCGCCGGACAGCGAATGCACCGAACGCAGTTCATCGCCCATCTCGGTGTCCATCACCAGCAACCCGAGCATGCTGCCGCCGCGTTTCAAGCGGTAGCGCCGCACCAGTTGGCGCAATTGCACGTTGGCGTGGTGCACCAGCAAATCGAGGTTGTAGGCCTGGGCGATCTTGCGGAAGGTGTCGCCGGTGGCGGAGCCGATCAGCGCGTTCAAGCGTGCCCAGCGCTGATACTCGGCGTAGGCATCGGCGATTTGTTGGGCCAGCGCCTGATTGGCGTTTTGCCGGCGCTGATCCTCGGCCTGTTCGGCACGCAGTTCGGCACAACGGTGTTCGCTGACCGTGAACTGGTTTTGCAGCTCCGCCAGCGCCGTCGCCAATTGTTCTGCGTCGAGATTGCCGTTGTGCTGGGCCTGATGAGTGGCGAGGCGCTTGTCGCGCTCTTGCAGCAGCACATCGGCTTGCTCGATGGCTTTTTCGTTTTGCTGCAAGCGTTGGCGCAGTTCGCTGACCTGCTGGTCATCGACACTCAGCAACTGCTCAAGGCCGCCGTCATCCAGTTCAGGGTGCTGGGCGCGCCAGTCGGCAATTTTCGCGCTGAGCTCGCGGTCTTCGGTTTCCAGGGCCGCCAGGCGTTCTTGCTGTGCCTTGAGTTCGGCCGCCAGTTGCACCAGACGCGTGCGCACCGATTGCAGTTCCTGATTGGCCGCTGTTTCGGCGCTGCGTGCCTGCTCGACGGCCTGATCCAGTTGCTGCTGCCAATGCTCGGCACTGTCGTGTGTGCCGAGCAGTTGCGTCAGTTGTTGCTGGCAAACCTGTTGCTGCTCGGCAAGGGCGGCGAACTGCTGTTGAGCCGCTTCCAGCTGCTGGGCACGCGTCAGCTGGCGGTCCTGTTCCTTGTCCAGGGTTTGCTGGCGTTGCTGCTGTTCGCCGAGTTCGTCACGCTGCTGCTCAAGTTGCTCCAGACGCTGGGCGATCTGCCGGTCGAGCTGCATGAACGTCGCGGCCGGCTCCTTGCGCAAGGCGTCCAAAGTATCGGCCGGGAGCAGGGTGCTGAACGCGGTCAGTTCCTCGTCCAGACGCTGTCGATCGTTGCCCAGTTCACGTTGCTGGTTGGCCAGATGTTGATTCGCCTGCTGGCTGGCGGCCTCGGCGCTGCGCAATTGCTGCTGCAAGCGCGCGGCGTCCTGCTGCAAGGTGAGCAGGGCGGTTTGCCGCTGTTCGTCCTGGGTGATGCTTTGGTTCAACTGGCTGTTTTGCTGGGCCAGCCAGCTGTCGCGCTTGACGGCGTCCTGGGTGAAGAGCGCTGCCGATAACGGGTGCGCTTCCAGGCCCGGCGCCAAGCTCTGCTGCTGGGTAACCAGCTGTTCCTGTTGTTGCAGCAGTTCCTTTTGTTGCGCGATCACGCCGCCGACTTCGGTGCGCAGGTCGGTGAGTTTTTCCTTGAGCGCATCCACGGCTTTCTGCGCGTTGGCCTGTTCGCTTTCATCGTGACGGCCGAGGCTTTGCAGCAGCGCTTCCGGCTGATGGTAAGGATGGTCCGGGCTGCCACAGACCGGGCACGGCTGATCGTCCTGCAACTGCTCGCGCAGTTCTTCGACGCTGGCGCTGCGGGCCAGGCGCTGACGCTCCAGCAGTTCGCGGGTAACGGTCAGGGTCTGTTCGGCGACGGTCAGTTCGTTTTTGGTGTTCACCCCGTCCTGGGTCAGGCGCTCGCGTTCCTGCTGAGCGGCGGTCTGGCGTTGCTGCAGTTCGGCGAGCCGTTTTTCCAGCTCTTGCTGACTGGCCCACAGGCGCGCCAGTTCTTCAAAGGCGCGCAGTTGCTTGCGGTTGTCCTGCAACAGATTGCCCAGCAGCTGGATCTGTTCAGCCACCGCTTCAGGTTCAGCGCCGGCCTCTTTGTAGAGCACTTCCAGCGTCTGCTTTTGCGCCGATAGTTCATCGGCAGCGCGGCTGGCGTTCTGTTCCAGCGTGGCGAGCTCCGCCTGACCCTTGTTCAGACGATTACCGATCAGCATCAATTGCTGCAGGCGGTCGCGGTAAGCGTTCCAGGCATCGCTGAGCGGTGCCAGATGCGTGCTTTGTTCCAGTTCCCCGGCAATCTGTTGCAGGCGTTCGGCAACCCGTTTCTGCTGATCGAGCAAGCCTTGAATCGTCTGCTGACCTTCGCTGCTGGCCAGTTCCGCTTGCTGTTTGAGGTCGGCGCTGACGCCGGTGTCCTTGATCAGACGGGCGAGGGTGCTTTGCGCTTCAAAGGCCTGACGCAGCAGCGGCGCGCTGGCGGTGTGTTGGCTTTGCGCCTCGATCAGTGCGGCTTGCGCTGCACTCAGGCTGTGTTCGAGTTGCGCCTGTCGTGCTTGCAGTTCCTGTTCTTGCCGGGTGTGCTGCTGAATCTGCGCGGCCAGCGGTGTCAGGCGGGCGCCGAGTTCGGTCTGACGGGCGAATTGGTGCCGTTGTGGCGCCAGGTGTTCCAGACGGGTCAACTTCAGGCGTTCGCCGGCCAGGCTTTGCCAATCCTGCCGGGCGCTGGTCAGTTGTTCGGTGGCGCTGAGCTGCTCGTCCTGCAATTGGCGCAGCTCTTTCAGCCAGGTGCTCTGTAGTTCAAGCTGCTTGAGTTGTGCCTGTTGGGTCTTGAGTTGCTGCTGCGCTTCGTTGAAGCGTTCATCCAGCTCGGCGCGGGCTTCCGGCGCCAGGGGCGTGACGCCGGTGGCCTGATCCTGCAGCAGCTTGTGGGCTTCGCGGGCGTCCTTGGTCTTGTCGAAGGCGCGACGGCCGAGACGCGTGTACAGCGCGGTGTCGGTGAGTTTTTCCAGCAGTTCGCTGCGTTCGTTGTCGTTGGCCTTGAGGAACGCACTGAACTCGCTCTGGGCCAGCAATACGGCGCGGGTGAACTGTTCGAAGTTCAGGCCCAGGACTGCTTCGAGCTGGACCTTGAACTCGACTTTCTGACTGGCCAGCAGTTGATCCAGATCGATGTCACGCAGGCTTTGACGGCTGTGTTGCAACTTGCCGCCGGCCTTTTCCCGGGCGCGATTGGCTTCCCAGCGCGCGCGGTAGCGACGGCCATCGATGCCGACGAAATCCACTTCGGCATAACCTTCGCCGGTACCGCGACGCAGCAGCGTGCGCGGGTCGCCGGTGCTGATCTCGCCATCGGCGTCCGGCGCCTTGGCCGACACCTGTGCATTGCTCAAGCGAGGTACGGCGCCGAACAGCGCCAGGCACAAGGCGTCGAGCAGGGTGCTTTTGCCGGCGCCGGTCGGCCCGGTGATGGCGAACAGACCGGCGCTGGCCAGCGGTTCAGCGGTGAAGTCGATTTCAAACGGCCCGGCCAGGGACGCCAGGTTTTTCAGGCGGATCGCGAGGATTTTCATGGCTGTTCGCTCTCCATCTGCACGTCCTGCAACAGTTCGGCAAAGTCCTTCAGCGTTTGCTCGTCGACCTCGCTGCCGTAGTTGTCCTGCCAGGCACGGCTGAACAATTCCTGGGGCGTGAGTTGGTCCAGCTCGATCAGCGAGGTGCCGTCATCGACACCGTCGCGGCCGCGGCTGCCCGCGTACTCCGCGGCGATGCGCACCAGGCGCACGGCTTTGCCTTGCAGAGCGCTTTCCACTTGATGGCGCAAGTCAGGTTGGGGCTCATCAAGGCGAACCCGGACTTCCAGCCACGGTTGGCGATGGATGTCGGCTAGCAGATCAATGTTCGGCAGGTCGGCTAGTTGCAGCAGGATGTCGGCCAATGGCGCCGGTCCGATGCGTTGCAGATTGACGGCGCGGGGAATCAGTTTCGGTTCGACGCTGACCAGGGTTTCGCCGTCGAGCTGGATGTCGAGAATCTGGTGCTTGTAACCGATCTCGGAGAACGACAACGGAATCGGCGAACCGCTGTAACGAATACGCTCTTCGCCGTTGACCTTTTGTGGTTTGTGCAAGTGACCGAGGGCCACATAGCTGATGCTCGGGCCGAACAGGCTGGCGGGCAGGGCTTCGGCGTTGCCGATGATCAGGCTGCGCTCGGAGTCTTCCGACACCGAACCGCCGGCCATGTGCGCGTGACTGATGGCAATCAGCGCCTGACCCTTTTTGCGCTTGGCGTTGGCGGCTTCGATCAGCCATTCGTGAACCTGGCCGATCCCGCGCAAGTAGTTGTCGCCCAGGTGCGCGCCAGTCACTTCGGCGGGGCGCAGGAACGGCAGCGCCAGGCACCAGGCGGCGATTTTGCCCTTGGCGTCCGGCAGCGGCAGCAGCAGGCGTTCGGCGTCGAGTTGCCCGTCATCCAGCCACAACACCCGACCTAGCGCATGGGTGCGCAACCGGCGCATCAGTGGGGCGGGCAGTTCGATGCGCGAACCGGAGTCGTGGTTGCCGGCGATCATCACGATGGTCAGTTTCGGCTGTTGTTCGTGGGCGCTGACGATGAAGTCGTAGAGGCGTTCCTGGGCTTTGACCGGCGGATTGACCGTGTCGAAGATATCGCCGGCGATCAGCAGCACGTCGGGCTGGTCCAGCTTCAGCTGGCGCAACAGCCATTCGAGAAAGCAGGCGTGCTCGAAATCGCGTTCCTGGCCGTGCAGGTTTTGTCCAAGGTGCCAGTCGGAGGTGTGAAACAGACGCAAGGCGAGCTCCGTAGGAAATTAGGTAATGGCCGCGAGGAAATGGAGGCGGCGAAAGGGGAGAGAGTTTACGGGTAAAGCGGTGTTGATACCTACCGTCGCGATCGGATTTCAAACTGCGTGAAATTCAGGATCGGATCGCCGGCAAGCCGGCTCCTACAGGGTTTGTGTCGTTCGCCATTCCGCGTGCACCCGGAACCTGTAGGAGCCGGCTTGCCGGCGATAGCGTCCTGACAGGCGGCGCGGGATTCGGGATCGGTTCGGGGTTACTTCGGGTAAAGCGGTGGCAGGCCGCTGTCGCCGACCGGGTCGTGGGTCCGTTCGGCAATCGGGATGGCCCGTGTAGCGCGCCACAACTCTTCACCTTGCCAATGCTGGCCGGTTTCGCTGTACAGCGCGCCGTTCAAGCCATCCAGGGCATCCGACAGCGGCACGAATCGCGCGGCCATGTCGGCCAGGGTTTCCGGTTGTTGTCGGGCCCAGGCGTCGAGGGCCTGACGGGTGGCGTGAGGGTCGTTGGCCTGGCAGGCGCGTTTGAGGTCGTCGAGCACGGTGCGTGGGCTCGGGCCGGTCTGGGCGGCTCGCAGAATCGCCGGTTGCCAGCGGGCGCGCCACCAGAGGCCGAAGCCCAGCAGGGTGGTGCAGGCCAGGATCAGCGTGCTGAGCTTCCACCACCAGAGCGCTTCGGTGTCGGCTGCGGAAACCACCGGCGTTGTACCCGCCGGGGCATCGACCATCATTCCCGGATTGTTCGCCACCGACAGGGTTCGCGCCGGCAGGCTGGTGTGTTCCAGATGGTCCTCGAAGGTGTTCCACCACACCACGTCCACCGCTGGCAGCTCGACATCACCGTTGCGCACGGGCACCAGCGCCTCCCGGTCCTCGCGGCTGCCGATCAGGCCGCGCTCGCTGTTCTGGTTGACCAGCACTGGCTGATCCGGATAACGCCGCAAGCCGTTGACATCGGTCGCCGGCAACGGTGGCAGCTGCGAGCTGGCCAGGCCTTCGGCCTTCAGCGTCAGGCTGCGGGTCAGCGAATCGCCGACCTGCACGTGGTCAGGTTCCGGGCTCCAGCTTTCGCTGAGGCTCAGGCTTCGGGCCGGCAGCCAAGGCAGGTCAGCGGGGTAGGTGGCCGGTTTGGCCTTGACGGTCAGCAGCAGTTCGACCGAGCTGACGCGCATCAGCTTGCCGGATTTCGGCACTTGGGATTCAACGTCCTGAGCCGGTTGCGCGTCCACCAGCGTGGCGCTGAATATCTGCGCAGGAATGATCAACTCGCCGCTGTGTTGCGGATAGATCGCGTAGCGCTGCTCAATGACGCCGTGGCGCAGGCCGTTGATGTCTTTCTCGTAGGTGCGTGAATCACCGAGCTGCTCGATGCGTGCATCAGGAATCTGCAACGGCGTCAGGCTGCTGTCGTCATACAGCGAGACGGAATGGTAGATGCGCAGGGTCAGGATCGCCTGGGCCTGCACGTACACGCTGTTCTGATCGAGGCTGGCGTCAATGAACACAGGGGCCAGTTTGTTCTTGCTGTCCTGGGTTTCGCTTTCCACTACCTGCAAGGTAATTGGCTGGCTTTGCGCGTCCCCCAGTTGCAGCGCCGGAATCACCACGCTGCCGTTCTGCCGGGGCAGCAGGGTAATGATCCAGCGGGTGGTGGCGCGGTTGTCGCCGTTGATCGTCGTCAGCTGGTTGACCTGACGAGTGCCGCGCACCTCGAACAGCGGTTCCAGCGCCGTCAGGTCAGGTTTGCCGAACTGGGTGACGTCGTTGGATTCCAGGGTCAGTTCGACCGTTTCGCCGGAGTTCAGGCGACTGCGATCGACACTGGCGACCAGCTCCGCCGCCAGGGCCTGTGCCATCCAGAAAAACAGAGCGAGAAACAAAGCGGTGAAGCGGGTCATCGGGTTTTTTCCTGATCCTGATGTTGTTGCTGTTCGTACCAGAATTTGCGTCTGAGCAATTCAGCCGGGTCATCCGGGATCTTGCGCAGCCATTGCTCCAGTGCCTGGCGCTGTTCGGCATCGATGGCATCGATGGCATCGCTGGCCGGGCGCAGGGGCGGGGTGGTGCTCTGTTCGTCGCCCAACTCGCTGCCGGGCACCTCGTTGGTGCCGGGGCGTGGCGGTGTCGTCTCCGACTGTTCCGCGTCTGGCGTACTGGCCTGGGCGTCGGACTGGGATTCGCCAGTGTTCGACGGCTGGGTGGCGGCGCCGGATGGCGGTTCCTGCGGTGTGCCGTTCTCCTCGGCAGCGTTTTTGTCCGGCTCGGGAGGTTTCGGGGCGTTCTTCTGCTTGAGCAGGCTTTCCACCAACGCCTTGTTGGTCAGTGCCGGGCGCAGGTCAGGCTGACGTTCCAGCGCCTGGTCGTAGGCGTCCAGCGCCGCTTCAAGATCACCACTTTTGGCCAGGGCGTTGCCTCGATTGTAGTGGGCGTGGGCGTCATCGGCCTCGGCGAACCGCTGGGCGGCGCCACTGTAGTCGCCGGCTTCATAAAGCGCGACGCCTTGCCATTGGTGGTCCTCGAAATGCTGCGCGGCTTCCGCCGGGCGTTTCTTCTTCAGCAAGTGCAGGCCCTGTTGATCGGGACGCAGCCACAAGTCTTCGAAATCGAAGGCATAGCTCGGTTGCGGGAGCAGAAACAACAGCGGCAGGCAGAACAACCAGCCGCGCCGACCGGCGCAAGCCGCCAGCAGCAACAGCGGCAACAACAGCCAGTAGCCCTGATCGGCCCAGCTATCGAGGCGCAGGGTCTGGCCGTCGTTGCGCAAATGCCGCGGGCCATCCAGCAAGCCGAGACCGCGCAGGTCGCCGTCATCCAGTCGCGCATGGCGATAGCGCCCATCGAGACCGTTGACGAACGCTTTCAGGCCCGGCTCATCCAGGTGCGGCACAAGAATCGCGCCTTGTTCATCCTTGAGGAAACTGCCGTCCTCCTGGGTGATCGGTGCGCCTTCAGCAGTGCCGATACCGAGCATCAAAAACTGAGTCGACTTGCCGTCCAGTGCCTGCTGGATCCCTTCGCGTTCCAGGTCATTCAAGGCCGAACCGACCAACAGGATTCGTCCGTCGCCCAAGGCCGCCTGATTCAGCAACGCCAGGGCTTTGGTCACCGCCAGATCGGCGCGATGGCCCGCTTGCGGCATGATCGACGGTTTCAGCGCATCCAGCAGATTACGGCTGGTGGAGAGGTCATCCGACAGCGGCACCAGGGTGTGCGCGCTGCCGGCGTAGACGACGATGGCGGTTTGCGCGTCGCTGCGGTTCTGCAGCAAGTCGAACAGTTTGCGTCGAGCCTGTTCCAGCCGGTTTGGCGTCACGTCGGTGGCGAGCATTTCCGGGGTCAGTTCCAGAATCACCACCAGCGGATCGGCCGGCTTCTGGCTGTTTTGTTCGACACGCTCCCAGCTCGGGCCGAGCAGCGCCAGAACCGTCAGCAACCACGCGACGCCGAGGGCGACCCACGGCAATTTGCTGTCGCGTCCGTTGCCGCCACTCAGCAGCGCGGAATGAAAGGCCGGTGGCAGAATCATCTGCCAGCGCCCGGCGCGTTTCTGTCGATGCCACAGCTGCCAGAGCAACCAGCCGAGCAGCGGCAACAGCAGCAGCCACCAGGGGCGGAACCAGTACGGCCACAACGCACTCATCGGCGCCTCCGCAAACGCAGGCGTTTGAGGCGTTGGCGCCAATCAGGCAGTGGCGTCTGCAAGAACAGGTCCTTGGTGAACAGGCGCTGCAACGGGTTATCCGGCCAGCGTTCGCGCACGACCAGCAGCATGCTCAGCAGAAGCGCCATCGCCAGCGGCCAGTGATACAACGCCTGGGCCGGGCGGGCCTGGGTCGGTTGTTGGGTGACTGGTTCCAGCTGATCGAGGGTGTCCTTGATCGCTTGCAGTTCCTTGCCGTCGCGGGCGCGGAAATACTGGCCACCGGTGGCAGCGGCGATCGCCTTCAACGCCGGTTCGTCGAGGTCCAGGCTCGGGTTGATGCCAAGGAATCCGGCGGTGCCGCTTTCCTCGGGATCGGCGCCGATGCCGATCGGGTAGATTTTCACGCCTTCCCGGGCCGCCAGCCGCGCGGCCGTCAACGGGTCGATTTCGCCGCCGTTGTTGGCGCCGTCCGTGACCAGAATCAGCACGCGGCTTTGCGCCGGACGCATGCGCAGGCGTTTGAGCGCGAGACCGATGGCGTCGCCGATGGCAGTGTTCTTGCCAGCGATGCCGATACGCGCTTCATCGAGCCATACCCGCACGGTGCGTCGATCAAAGGTCAATGGCGCTTGCAGGTAAGCGCGGCTGCCGAACAGGATCAGGCCGACCCGATCGCCTTCGCGGTGCTCGAGAAAATCACCGAGCAAATGTTGTACCAGCGACAGGCGGCTGACTTCATCGTCCTGCCAGTGCATGTCGGGAAAATCCATGGACCCGGAAACGTCCACCGCCACCAGCAAATCGCGGCCACTGGCGGCAATCGGCAGTGGTTCGCCAAGCCATTGCGGGCGCGCCGCGGCGATCAGCAGAAACAACCACAGCAGCATGAACGGCGCCTGTTGGCGCCAGGCCGGCAGATTGGCTCGGGCACGGCGCCGGGCCAGGCCTTCGAGGTCGCTGAGGAAGCTGACTTTGAGCGCCGGTTCGCCGCTGTCGGCCACCGGCAGCACGATGCGCATCAGCCACGGCAGCGGCAACAGGGCGAAGATCCACGGCCAGGCGAACTCAAACATGTTTGCGAATCCACGTATCGACGGCTTGAGTCAGGCCGGCGATGGCCTTGTCGTCGAGTTTGCATTCGGGTTTGTAGGCCCCTTCGACCAGTACCATCCAGCGCGTCAGGCCGGCGGCGGGGCAACGGTTGTCGAGGAACGCCAGCCACTTGCGGCCGTTGAGCGTGTGGCTTTGGCTGTAGGGATAGTGGTTGCGGCACAGACGTTTGAGCAGGCCGTTGAGCTGTTGCAGCCACGCACCGGCCGGTGCGCCGTCATAGGGTTTGGGCATCAGCGCCAGTTCGGCCAGCGCGGCGATGCGCACCGGGTCCAGCGGTTGTTCGGCGCGCACGATGGGCCGCTTGTTCGGCAGGAAGCGCCGTGCTTTCCACAGGCCGAAGCCGATCAGCGGCAGCAACAACAGCAACAGCCACCAGCCCGGCGCCGGCGGCCAGAAGGCGATCGGTGGCGGGGATATCAGTGGTTGCAGTTGATCGAGGCTGCTCATCGAGCTTTCCCCGGTTTCTGCGGGTTCAGGTACTCGCGCAGTTGCTCGACCATTTCACTCTGGGTGCTCAGGGGCATCAGCAACACCCGCAGTTTCTGCGCGAGCAGTTCCCAGCGGGCGATGCGTGCTTCGGCTTGGGCGCGATAGGTCTGGCGCAAGTCGTAGTTCAGTGTGTCGAGTTCCAGCTGCGCACCGCGTTCGGCGAAACGCAACAGGCCGGCGGCGGGCAGGGCGTGGTCCAGTGGATCGGACAGCGGCAGCAACAGCAGGTCGCAATGACGCGACAGCAGGCTCAGTTGTTGCTCGGAACCTTCGGTCAGCGCGCGCTCGTCGCAGATCACGATAACCAGGCTGCCGGGGCGCAACACTTCACGGGCGCGGCGCAGGGCGAGATTGAGCGAATCGCGGTTCTGCTCGGTTTCGGTGTGCAGTGACTGATTGACCCGCACCAGCCGGTTGAGCAATTGCAGCAGGCTTTGCTTGCTGCGACGCGGTTTGATTTCGTAGTGCTCGTTGTCGCCGAACACCAGCCCCCCGACCCGGTCGTTATGACCGAGCGCCGCCCAGCCAATCAGACTGGCCGCCTGGGCGGCGAGCACCGACTTGAACATCAGCCCGGAACCGAAGAACAGCCGGCGGCTTTGCTCGACCATGATGAAAATCGGCCGTTCGCGTTCTTCATGGAACAGCTTGGTGTGCGGCTCCTGGGTACGGGCAGTGACACGCCAGTCGATGGTGCGCACGTCGTCACCGGCCTGATAGACCCGCACCTGATCGAAGTCGACGCCACGGCCACGCAGCTTGGAGTGGTGCAGGCCGATCAGCGGGCTGCGTTGGCTCGGCGTGGAAAACAGCTGCACTTCACGCACGCGATGGCGCATCTCGATCAGCTCGGCGAGGCTGACGCGGACGCCCGGCTCGGGCGGCAGGATGGCGTTCATCGGGGTCAAGCGACGGCTACGACGTCGAGAATCCGCTGGACCACCCGGTCCTGGTCGATGCCAGCGGCTTCGGCTTCAAAGGACAGAATGATGCGGTGGCGCAACACGTCGAACAGCACGGCCTGGATGTCTTCCGGGCTGACGAAGTCGCGGCCGGCGAGCCAGGCGTGGGCGCGGGCGCAGCGGTCCAGGGCAATCGAACCCCGCGGGCTGGCGCCATAGGCGATCCACTCGGCCATCTCCGGGTCGAACTTGGCCGGGGTGCGCGTGGCCATGACCAGTTGCACCAGGTATTCCTCCACGGCGTCGGCCATGTACAGGCCAAGGATTTCCTTGCGGGCGGCGAAGATCGCCTGCTGGCTGACCCGGCGTTCCGGTTTGGTTTCGCCGTTCAGGGCTTCGCCCCGGGCCTGTTGCAGGATGCGGCGTTCGACGGTGGCATCCGGGAAACCGATTTTCACGTGCATCAGGAAGCGGTCGAGCTGGGCTTCGGGCAGCGGATAGGTGCCTTCCTGCTCGATCGGGTTTTGCGTGGCCATCACCAGGAACAGCGGCGACAGCTCGTAAGTGCTGCGCCCGACACTGACCTGGCGCTCGGCCATGGCTTCGAGCAAGGCCGATTGCACCTTGGCCGGGGCCCGGTTGATTTCGTCCGCCAAGACCAGGTTGTGGAAGATCGGGCCTTGCTGGAACACGAAGCTGCCGGTTTCCGGGCGATAGATTTCCGTACCGGTGATGTCGGCTGGCAGCAGGTCGGGGGTGAACTGGATGCGATGGAACTGGGCTTCGATGCCTTCGGCGAGTTCTTTGATGGCCTTGGTTTTGGCCAGGCCGGGGGCGCCCTCGACCAGCATATGGCCGTCGGCGAGCAAAGCGATGAGCAAGCGCTCGATGAGTTTTTCCTGGCCGAGAATCTGCGTTGAAAGAAAGGTTCGCAGCGCGAGCAGCGCTTCACGATGTTCCATCGATGACTGTTCCTGGAAAGGGTGACCGAAGACGTTCGAATAACGCCAGGGCTGGGGGCGTTACTTTAATCCATCGCGGGGGGCGGCGACTAACGGCATTTTGTGCAAAGTGCGGGAATAGATGGGTGAAAGTGTTGGAGATTTGTGTCGGGTGCGGAGCGGTGTCGCGCTTTCGGGCCTCATCGCGAGCAGGCGCGCTCCTACATTGAGGGTGTACGACGCTCTATTGTAGGAGTGAGCCTGCTCGCGATGAGGGCGGATCAAACCCCTCAAATCTGGCTGATAAAGGTGCCGGTACCGTCAAGGATGTTCTTCAGCGTCTCCACAACTTCAGCCATATCCACCATGTCCGGGTTGAAGGTGATCTCCAGCGAATCATCGCCATTCAGCGCATCCGCATCCGCCGCGGCGATCTCGATCAGCAAGCGGGTCGGGCTCAACGTCACTTTCACGCCGTCCAGGGTCGAAGGCTCGCCGTCGAGGGTGATTTCCAGCTCGTCCTCGTCCGGGTAGCGGCTCATCAGGAACATTTCACCCTGGTCGCTGTGGCAGGCGAGCATGGCCATGTTGTCTTCTTCCTCGTCATACGGGTTGACGATCAACAGGGAGGTGGTCATTTGCATGGGGAAATCCTGGCTCGACGAGCGTTGTGAACACGACAAAAAGGCGATTCTGCCAGCCCTCGGGAATTTCTGCTTGGCTGACTGTCAGAGAATGTGTCGTGAACGCACGGGGTGGTGCTGGTCATTTCTGATACGAATGTGCCGTAAATCCGGGCATAAAACGCCCAATTTCCTACACGGCTGCTAGTGTTGTCCGATGCGCAGGGCGTTGGCTGCGTGCCGATGACCGAATATGTCGCAGCGCTGCAAGCACCGGCCTTGCCGCACTGGTTAAGCTGCGCAACGGATGAGCACCTGTAAAGACATTGCGCTATCGGTTTGCCAGTCGTTTTTGCAGATGCCCATTCACGGAAGGTGAATGTGACCTGAGTGTCTCGTCCAGCTTCACCCACCTGTCACCCTGTTTCCTCTGCCCGAGAATCAGGAACAGGGTGACGGGTAGCCCCTGACAGGGGTTTTGCACGCGACGCTTCCATCAATAACAAGCCCAAGCGGAGTACCACAGATGGCGTTCTTCACCGCAGCCAGCAAAGCCGACTTCCAGCACCAACTGCAAGCGGCACTGGCGCAGCACATCAGTGAACAGGCACTGCCACAAGTGGCGCTGTTCGCTGAACAATTCTTCGGCATCATTTCCCTTGACGAGCTGACCCAGCGTCGGCTGTCCGACCTCGCTGGCTGCACCCTTTCTGCGTGGCGCCTGCTTGAGCGCTTCGATCACGCGCAACCACAGGTTCGCGTCTACAACCCTGATTACGAACGTCACGGCTGGCAGTCGACCCACACCGCGGTCGAAGTGCTGCACCACGACCTGCCATTCCTCGTGGACTCGGTGCGTACCGAGCTGAACCGTCGCGGCTACAGCATTCATACCCTGCAAACCACCGTGCTGAGCGTGCGCCGCGGCAGCAAGGGCGAATTGCTGGAAATCCTGCCGAAAGGCACCCAGGGCGAAGGGATCCTGCAAGAATCCCTGATGTACCTGGAAATCGACCGTTGCGCCAACGCGGCCGAACTGAACGTGTTGAGCAAAGAGCTGGAACAGGTTCTCGGTGAAGTCCGCGTTGCGGTCGCCGATTTCGAGCCGATGAAAGCCAAGGTCCAGGAAATTCTGGCCGGCCTCGACAACAGCAAATTTGCTGTCGACGGCGAAGAAAAAGCTGAAATCAAAAGCTTCCTGGAATGGCTGGTGGGCAACCACTTCACCTTCCTGGGCTATGAAGAGTTCGTGGTGCGCGACGAAGTCGACGGCGGCCACATCGTCTACGACCAGGATTCGTTCCTCGGCCTGACCAAACTGCTGCGCACCGGCCTGACCTACGATGACCTGCGCATCGAAGACTACGCCGTGAACTACCTGCGCGAACCGACCCTGCTGTCGTTCGCCAAGGCTGCACACCCAAGCCGTGTTCACCGTCCGGCCTACCCGGACTACGTGTCGATCCGCGAGATCGACGCCGACGGCAAGGTCATCAAGGAATGCCGTTTCATGGGCCTGTACACCTCGTCGGTGTATGGCGAGAGCGTGCGGGTCATTCCGTACATCCGTCGCAAGGTCGAGGAAATCGAACGCCGTTCCGGCTTCCAGGCCAAGGCTCACCTGGGCAAGGAACTGGCGCAGGTGGTCGAAGTGCTGCCGCGTGACGATCTGTTCCAGACCCCGGTGGACGAGCTGTTCAGCACCGTGATGTCGATCGTGCAGATCCAGGAACGCAACAAGATCCGCGTCTTCCTGCGCAAAGACCCGTACGGCCGTTTCTGCTACTGCCTGGCCTACGTGCCGCGTGACATCTACTCCACCGAAGTGCGCCAGAAGATCCAGCAAGTGCTGATGGATCGCCTGAAAGCCTCGGACTGCGAGTTCTGGACCTTCTTCTCCGAGTCCGTGCTGGCCCGCGTGCAACTGATCCTGCGCGTTGACCCGAAAAACCGCTTGGACATCGACCCGCTGCAACTGGAAAACGAAGTGATCCAGGCCTGCCGCAGCTGGCAGGACGATTACTCGGCCCTGACCGTCGAAACCTTCGGCGAAGCCCAGGGCACCAACGTGCTGGCGGATTTCCCGAAAGGCTTCCCGGCCGGCTACCGCGAGCGTTTCGCCGCGCACTCCGCTGTGGTCGACATGCAGCACCTGCTGAGCCTGAAAGAAGCCAACCCGCTGGTCATGAGCTTCTATCAGCCATTGGGTCAGGTGTCCGGTCAGCGCGAGCTGCACTGCAAGCTGTATCACGCCGATACCCCGCTGGCTCTGTCCGACGTGTTGCCGATCCTGGAAAACCTCGGTCTGCGCGTGCTGGGTGAATTCCCGTATCGCCTGCGCCACACCAATGGCCGCGAGTTCTGGATTCACGATTTCGCGTTCACCGCCGCCGAAGGCCTGGAACTCGACATCCAGCAACTCAACGACACCTTGCAGGACGCCTTCGTCCACATCGTGCGTGGCGATGCCGAGAACGATGCGTTCAACCGCCTGGTGCTGACCGCCGGTCTGCCATGGCGCGACGTGGCGCTGCTGCGCGCTTACGCCCGTTACATGAAGCAGATCCGTCTGGGCTTCGACCTGGGCTACATCGCCAGCACCCTGAACAACCACACCGACATCGCTCGCGAGTTGACCCGGTTGTTCAAGACCCGCTTCTACCTGGCGCGCAAGCTCACCAGCGATGACCTCGACGACAAGCAGCAACGCCTGGAACACGCGATTCTGACCGCTCTGGACGACGTCCAGGTGCTGAACGAAGACCGTATCCTGCGTCGCTACCTCGACCTGATCAAGGCGACCCTGCGGACCAACTTCTACCAGACCGATGCCCACGGTCAGAACAAGTCCTACTTCAGCTTCAAGTTCAACCCGCACCAGATTCCAGAGCTGCCGAAGCCAGTACCGAAGTTCGAAATCTTCGTGTACTCGCCGCGCGTCGAAGGCGTGCACCTGCGCTTCGGCAACGTTGCTCGTGGCGGTCTGCGCTGGTCTGACCGTGAAGAAGACTTCCGTACCGAAGTCCTGGGCCTGGTAAAAGCCCAGCAAGTGAAGAACTCGGTCATCGTGCCGGTCGGCGCGAAGGGCGGCTTCCTGCCGCGTCGCCTGCCACTGGGCGGCAACCGTGACGAGATCGCGGCCGAAGGCATCGCCTGCTACCGCATCTTCATCTCGGGCCTGTTGGACATCACCGACAACCTGAAAGACGGCGCGCTGGTTCCGCCGGCCAACGTCGTGCGTCATGACGACGATGACCCGTACCTGGTGGTCGCGGCGGACAAGGGCACTGCAACCTTCTCCGACATCGCCAACGGCATCGCCATCGACTACGGCTTCTGGCTGGGAGACGCGTTCGCCTCCGGTGGTTCCGCCGGTTACGACCACAAGAAAATGGGCATTACCGCCAAGGGCGCGTGGGTGGGCGTACAGCGTCATTTCCGTGAGCGTGGCATCAATGTCCAGGAAGACAGCATCACCGTGGTGGGCGTCGGCGACATGGCCGGTGACGTGTTCGGTAACGGCTTGCTGATGTCCGACAAGCTGCAACTGGTCGCTGCGTTCAACCACTTGCACATCTTCATCGATCCAAACCCTGAAGTGGCGAACAGCTTCGCCGAGCGTCAGCGCCTGTTCGACCTGCCACGTTCGGCGTGGTCGGATTACGACACCAGCATCATGTCCGAAGGTGGCGGGATCTTCTCCCGTAGCGCGAAAAGCATCGCGATTTCGCCGCAGATGCAAGAGCGCTTCGACATCAAGGCTGACAAGCTGACCCCGACCGAACTGTTGAATGCCTTGCTCAAGGCACCGGTAGACCTGTTGTGGAACGGCGGCATCGGTACTTACGTCAAGGCCAGCAGCGAAAGCCACGCCGATGTCGGCGACAAGGCCAACGATGCACTGCGCGTGAACGGCAACGAACTGCGCTGCAAAGTCGTGGGCGAGGGCGGTAACCTCGGTATGACCCAGCTGGGTCGTGTCGAATTCGGTCTCAATGGCGGCGGTTCCAACACCGACTTCATCGACAATGCCGGTGGCGTGGACTGCTCCGACCACGAAGTGAACATCAAGATCCTGCTGAACGAAGTGGTTCAGGCCGGCGACATGACCGACAAGCAACGCAACCAGTTGCTGGCGAGCATGACCGACGAAGTCGGCAACCTGGTGCTGGGCAACAACTACAAGCAGACTCAAGCGCTGTCCCTGGCAGCACGCCGTGCTTTCGTGCGGATTGCCGAATACAAGCGCCTGATGAACGATCTGGAAGGCCGCGGCAAGCTGGATCGCGCCATCGAGTTCCTGCCGTCGGAAGAAGCGATCAACGAACGTCTCGCGGAAGGCCACGGCCTGACCCGTGCCGAGCTGTCGGTGCTGATCTCCTACAGCAAGATCGACCTCAAGGAAGCGCTGCTCAATTCCTTGGTGCCGGATGACGACTACCTGACCCGCGACATGGAAACCGCTTTCCCGCCGAGCCTGGTGAGCAAGTTCTCCGAAGCCATGCGCCGTCACCGTCTGAAGCGCGAAATCGTCAGCACCCAGATCGCCAACGACCTGGTCAACCACATGGGCATCACCTTCGTTCAACGACTCAAAGAGTCGACCGGCATGAGCCCGGCGAACGTGGCTGGCGCCTACGTGATCGTGCGTGACATTTTCCACCTCCCGCACTGGTTCCGTCAGATCGAAGCCCTGGACTACCAGGTGTCCGCTGACGTGCAACTGGAACTGATGGACGAGTTGATGCGCCTGGGCCGTCGCGCTACGCGCTGGTTCCTGCGTGCCCGCCGCAACGAGCAGAACGCTGCCCGTGACGTCGCGCATTTCGGTCCGCACCTGAAGGAACTGGGTCTCAAGCTCGACGAACTGCTGAGTGGCGAAATCCACGAAAACTGGCAGGCCCGCTACGAGGCGTACGTCGAAGCCGGTGTGCCGGAGTTGCTCGCGCGCATGGTGGCGGGCACTTCGCACCTGTACACGCTGCTGCCGATCATCGAGGCCTCCGACGTGACTGGCCAGAACCCTGCAGACGTGGCGAAGGCTTACTTCGCGGTCGGCAGCGCGCTGGACATCACCTGGTACCTGCAACAGATCAGCGCCTTGCCGGTTGAAAACAACTGGCAGGCCCTGGCCCGTGAAGCGTTCCGCGATGATGTGGACTGGCAGCAACGTGCGATCACCATCTCCGTCCTGCAACAGGGCGACGGTACTCAGGACGTGGAAACACGCCTGGCGCTGTGGATGGAAGAGCACAAAGGCATGATCGAACGCTGGCGCGCCATGCTGGTGGAAATCCGTGCCGCCAGCGGCACCGATTACGCCATGTACGCGGTCGCCAACCGTGAGTTGCTGGACCTGGCGTTGAGCGGACAAGCAGTGGTGCCTGCCGCTACTGCTACCGTTAGCGCCGAGCTGGAACCAGCGGCCTGATCAGTCGCTGAATGAAAAAAGCCCCGCCTCGAAAGAGGCGGGGCTTTTTTTTGTCTGGGCGTTTTGGAGTGTTTGGGCGGGCCTCATCGCCGGCAAGCCGGCTCCTACAGGTTTTATGTCGTACACGAAACTTGTAGGAGCCGGCTTGCCGGCGATGGGGCCATTCGCCTCAATACAACTTTTGAACGGATGGGATATCAATCATCGACACTTTATCTGTCGGTCCGGTCAATAAATTACTGAGCGACTGGTCAAACTTCTGCAGCGCCCGAACTTGCACATTCTGCTGTTCGTTAATATCCGCCACTATTTCTTCGCTGCGTTTAAAGTCTGCCCAAACAGGGCTCAATGCTTTGGCGTCATGCCCTTGCGCAGTACCGATGTAGTTGAAGTTCGCATCGTAAAAATCCGCGCTCACATCAGCTTTGACATCCGAGCTGCGCGAGGTGATCAACTGGCTGCGCGTATCGACAATCGCCACCACGTCCGGCTTCGCGGCCCTGAGACTTTGCATGTCCGGGTACACCGTCACCGAGCCGAACTGGCGTTGCAAGGACGCCTTGACCCAATCCACCGCCAGGTCGGGTTTGGAGGTGGCGACGTAGGCGTCATGAATCGGTTGCACCAGCAAGCTCTGGCCGAAACCGGTGCCGGCGTTGGCCTGGTAGTCCTGCAGGTAGGCACGGTTGGTCTGGGTGTTACGGCTGTAGACGATGCCCAGCGACACCTCTTTGCCACCGGTGACGTGAACTGCATTGCTGCGGCCAACGGGCGAGGTGAAGAGGCCATCCAGCGAAGAAACAGCCGTCGGCGCGGTGGGAATTGAACATCCGGTTAACACAGCCGCTATCGTCAGGGTGCTGACAAGTGCAAGTTTCATAGGTGTTTCTCCAGCGAAACAACTTGGATCGGGAAGTAGTTGCCGAACTTCGGCAGTGATTCCAGACTAAACCTGTGCTTGCCGAATGAAATAGCCAATTCTCCTGGATATCCGGTGACCAATAGTTTTGTTTGCTTTAAAAGTTGAGGGTTAATTTCGCCCGGACATAAAAAGACCCAAATCCATGATTCGGGCCTGTTTATTTATGGCTGTAGGTTCAGCTATCAGTTTTCCAAGGGGATCAACACTTTCTCGTCTGGCGACAACACCATGAACACCAACAGTTTGGCGGGCTTGGTTGCACTGGCATTTTTCGAGACCAGATGTTCCGAGCCAGCAGGTTCGTACCAATATTCGCCCGCCTTGTAGGTTTTCGCGCTTTCGCCTTTGACTTGCGAAGTGACCGCTCCCGACAGCACGTAGGCCATTGCTGTGCCTTCGTGTTTGTGGGCGATGGAGGATTGGCCAGGTTTGTAGTCGACTTCAATCATCATCGCTTTTTTGCCGGGCACGTTCTTCAGCGCTTCGTCCTGTAGCACCGTCACTTTTTCCGAAGGGTCGTGGGCGAATGCCGAGGCCGAAACGGTCAAGGCCAGAACGGCGAGGGGGGCAGCCAGTAAACGCAAAGCTTTCATGTTCGTCACCTGCGGTGGTTAGTTGTCAGGAACAACGTTAGTCCGCTGGTGACTGCAATCAAACAGCCAATTTACGAGAAGGTCAGGGGACCAATCGACCACCAGATTTCCGCATGGCAATACGAAACCTGTAGGAGCCGGCTTGCTGGCGATCGCATCAACTCGGTGTATCTGACAAACCGTGGTGATGTGATCGCCAGCAAGCCGGGGGATCTAGCGGATCGGGAAGCTGTTGAAGTCCACGGCATTGGCCAGTTGGCAATCGATCAGGTCGATGAAGCCTTGAGCCTGCGGGGTGTTGAAATGCGATTGCATGGCCGCTTCCGATTGCCAGCGGGCGCTGACGTTCCAGCGGTTGCTGTCCTCGGGGCAGCGGTCGACCATATAGGAATCACAGCCCGGTAGTTCGCGCAGGGTTTCGACAATCTTTTGCAGTTGCTTGCCCAGTTCATCCGAGCGGCCAGCGACGGCCTGTACCTTTACGGTGTTGATCACTTCGTTGGACATTACTCACACTCCTGAATCAGGCCGGACGAATCCTGCTCATTGAGGGATAACGCTTATGCAGGATAGGCCTGTGACCCCGGACCGCCAATAGCCAATCGCCGGATAAAGACCCAGACCAATCCATCAGGCGATCTGCTGCAAAATGTCCCGCAACCGGTCCAGAGCGCTGTCGATATCCAGGGTCTCAATAGCGCCAAACCCCATGAGAAGCCCGTCTTTTGGGGCTTGCTGGTAAAAGAACGTGTCGATCGAATACAGCCCGACTTCGACCTTTCTCGCCAGTTCGATCAGCAATGGCATATCGATAGGCACTTTGCACATAAGCACCATATGAAAACCGGCCGTGCTCGGGACCGCTTCGAGCCAGGGCGACAGGTCCCCGGCGACGCGCGCCAGGATGCGATCCCGGCGGCCGGCATAGATCGTATGGCAGCGGCGGATGTGCTTGAGCAGGCAGCCTTCGGCGATGAATTTGGCGAGTGCCCACTGGGGCAGGGTGGAGGTGTGCAGGTCGGTAAGCTGTTTGGCGCGGATCACCGCTTCGAGAATCGCCGGCGGCAAAATCGCATAGCCCAGGCGCAACTCGGGCAGCAGGGTTTTCGAGAAGGTGCCGACGTAGGCGACGATGCCGCGCTCATCCATGCTTTGCAGCGAGTCGGTGGGCCGGCCTTCGTAGCGGAATTCGCTGTCGTAATCGTCCTCGATGATGATCGCGCCCAGCTCGTAGGCGCGCTCCAGCAACGCCACCCGACGCGCCTGGCTCATCGGCATGCCAAGCGGAAACTGATGCGACGGCGTGACATAAATCAGTCGCGTACCGAGGGGGATTTTGTCGACCTGAATGCCTTCACCGTCCACCGGCACGCCGATCACCGTGGCGCCGTGGCTGCCGAACAACAGGCGCGCCGGCGGGTAACCGGGGTCTTCCATGGCGACAATGCTGCCGGGGCGGGTCATCACCCGGGAGATCAGGTCCAGCGCCTGTTGCGCGCCGTTGCACACCACCACGTCTTCGTCCTGACAGTTCACGCCCCGGGAAAACGCGATGTGGCGGGCGATCGCGTTGCGCAATGCCGGAAGGCCTTCGGGCAGGCTGTAGAAGCCTTTTGAACCGGCCATCTGGCGCAAGGCGTGGGAGGTGCAGCGACGCCAGTCATCCTGGGGAAACTGCCCCTTGCTGGTGGCGCCGCCGATGAAGTCATAACGCAGCGAGCCTTCCAGCGTCGGATGACGCAAAAACACCGGCAGGTTGCGCCACGACTCGATGACTTCGGCGCTCGCCAGCTGAGAATGACTTTGCTTGGGCAGGGTTTTCGCCGCGCGGGCATTGACGTAGGTGCCTTTGCCGATCACTCCGGTGAGGAAGTTTTCATAGGTCAGCTGGGCGTAGGTGTCGGAGATGGTCTTGCGCGAAATGCCCAACTGTTCGGCCAGCAGGCGGCTGGGCGGCAGCTGCGTGCCGGCTGCCAGGCGACCGGATTCGATGGCGCTGCGCAGCTGGTTGTACAACTGGCCTGCCAGGTCCTTGCGGCCGTTGATGACAACATGAAGTTCCATACCGGCGGGGCTCCTGGGGGCGATTGAGGCGCGTGTGCGTCGCGCCAGATTACCCGCAAGCGCCAATGCGCAGTAGTTGTGTGGCTGAAAAACCGCAGATTGGCCTACTGCGTGGTGGTCCACCGGTATTTCGCCAAATTGGATCTGTAACGCCAGCGCTTCAGCGCCTACCTTGATAGGCATCTATCAATCCATGAGGCACGCCATGACTTCCCGTCTGGATTACTACAGCGCGTCGCCCAAAGCGATGAAAGCGATGATCGCCATGGAGGCGTTGACCAGCAACCTGAGCATCGAGCCGGCGTTGCTGCACCTGATCAAAATCCGCGCCTCGCAACTCAATGGCTGCGCGTTCTGCACCGACATGCACTCGGTGGATGCCCGGCGTCTTGGCGAGACCGACCGGCGCCTGTATTCGATCGTGGTCTGGCGCGACAGCGGTTTCTTCAACCCTCGGGAACGCGCGGCGCTGGCCTGGACCGAAGCGGTCACGCTGCTCTCGCAAAGCCATGTGCCGGACGACGTCTACGACGAGGCACGGGCGCAGTTCAGTGAAGGCGAGATGGTCGACCTGACCATCGCCGTGACCACGATCAACAGCTGGAATCGCCTGGCGGTGAGTTTTCGCCAAACGCCTAGCGGATGACGGGGCTGTCACACCAGATTCATGAACGTTGCGCAGGATAAGGTTTTCAAAGGACACATCGACAGGGAGTCTTCGATGTCACTCATGGAAACCGCAGGGCAACCAGGCTCTGCCGAGCACCGTTCGCCGCTGGACACCACGCCATCCCTGCGGGGACAAGCCGCCACGCTGGATCCGCTGCTGGCCCAGGCGTTCATGGTCAGCGCCCGTTGCGGTTGCTTCATGCAGGCCGCTCGCAGTCTCAACATCAAGGCCACTCTGCTGCGCAAACAATTGTCCTCGCTCGAAGCGCAACTGAAGTGCTCGCTATTCAGTCATTGCGAGAATGGCATCGCCCTCAGTCGTGAAGGTTTGCAACTTCAGGCACAGTTGATTGCGTTGGCCCATGAACGGGATCTTCCGGTGATTGAACAACCGCTGGTGCGCCTGGCGGTCGCCGAGTCGATCCTGCATGACATTCTCGGCCGCGACCTGGTTTCGCTGTTGCGCCGCAACGCCAGCGTGCGCCTGGACATCATCAGCCTCGACAGCGAGCTGGCCCTGCAAGCGGTCAGTGCCGACGTGGTGGTGTGGCTCGGCGGCACTGATTCGCCGTTGCCCGGGCCGAGCTTTGCCGTCAGCGAACCGCAGCGACTGGCCCGGCTCGATTACCTGCCGCACATCGCCAAGCGCTATTCACGCACGGCATCGCGCCCGGACAGCCTCGATGACCTTGCCGACTTCATGCTGGTGCAATGGCAGCCTCACCGGCAGGTCGAGAGCTTCGTGCCGTGGAATGCGCTGGCCGACGAACGCCTGGCGGGTGTCGTGCAGCTGCATTCCTATGAACTGCTGCTGGAGATGATTCGTTGCAGCGCCTGCATCGGTTTGCTGCCCGGCTACATGAGCCGCTTCGACCGTGGCCTGATTGCGTTGCCGGGGTTGTTTGACGGGCCGATGCAGCGCCAGGTGTGGATGGCGGTCAATGCGCAGTCCCGGGGGGACGCGCAGGTACAGATGATCGTCGAGCTGATCCACAACACCTTCAGCGAGCGCAGTGAGTGGTTCCAGCCCTGACCACTCTTTAATGGTAGGAGCGAGCTTGCTCGCGAAAAACATTTGACCACCACGTTCATTCAGACAGCCCCGCGTTATCGTTAACGTCCATCGCTAGCAAGCTGGCTCCTACAGGGTCACCGCTGATTCAATCGCCCAGTGCAAACGCCACCGCCGCCTGAGCATGCAGTTCGGTGGTGTCGAGCAGCGGCAGGGCGCTGTGCTCGGGTTTGATCAGCAGGCCGATTTCCGTGCAGCCGAGGATGATCGCCTGGGCACCGCGCTGGCTCAGGGTTTCGATGACTTGCCGATACACCTGGCGTGACGCCTCGCTGATGACCCCGACGCACAATTCGTCGTAGATGATCCGGTGCACGGCCTGGCGTTCTTCCGCGTCTGGCACCAGTACGGTCAACCCCATCGACGTCAGGCGTTCCTTGAGAAAATCCTGTTCCATGGTGAACGCCGTGCCGAGCAGCCCGACCTTCAGCGCCCCAGCATCCACCGCTGCTTGACCGGCTGGATCGGCGATGTGCAGGAACGGAATGCCGATCGCGGACTGAATCTGCCCGGCGACCTTGTGCATGGTGTTGGTGCAAAGCACCACGCACTCGGCACCGCCAGCCTCCAGCCGCCGCGCGGCATCCATCAGGATCAACGCGGCATCGTCCCAGCGTCCGGCGTGCTGGGCCTGTTCGACAGGCCCGAAGTCGACGCTGTACATTAGCAATTTCGCCGAACGCAACGGCCCGAGGCGGTCGCGGACCTGTTGGTTGATGAGGCGGTAATACTCGGCGCTGGACTCCCAGCTCATGCCGCCGATAAGGCCGATGGTGCGCATGCTGTGCTCCTGTGGATGGCAACCCTTTGCAAGAGAGTGTCCCGTGGATCTTCGCTGCGATCTATCAGGAAATTTCACATGCTGAGCCATACGCTGCCGGGCGGCAAAATCAGCCTGCAACTCTTGCCGCGCGCGGCGTACAGCGCCCGCGATCCGGCGCAGTCGCAAACCCTCGGGATCACGCTGGAGCGCCAGCGGGGCGTGCACGCGATCGATTCGGACCGGCGGGTGGATTTCGATACCTTGCCCGGCGTGCTGGCCTATACACCGCTGGGTGTGGAAGTGTTTTCCGAATCGGCTAGCGGCGGGGAATACCTGTTGCTGCGACTGGACAAGGCGTTTGCCGATGAGCATTTGCCCGTCGTGGACCATCGCGTGCAGTCGGGCGGTAATCGGCAGGCGCTCGACCTGGGGCGCGAGGCTCGGCGACTGCTGCTTGCGCCGCAACCCGATTTTCTGGCACTGGAACACTGCGCGCTGGGACTGGTGGGGTTGGCGTCTGCAACCACCGAACCGTCCCGGCCGCCCTCCATTACCGCATTTACCCGCGTGCTGGACCTGATCGCCGAACGTTTCCAGCAACCCCTGACCCTGGAACACCTGGCGGCGGAATACGGGCAGAACGAGTTGCGCTTCCTGCGCGATTTCACCCGCACCGTCGGTCTGACGCCCCATGCGTACCTGGTTGAAGTACGGCTTCAGGCCGCACGGCAAATGATCGAACACAGCGACCTGCCGCTGGCCAGCATCGCGCTGGACGCGGGTTTCGCCCATCAGTCGCACATGGGCAGCGCCTTTCGCAAATACCTGGCCATGACGCCCAGCCAATACCGCTCACGCTTTTAGTCATACACCCGTCGCTGGCATCTGCCATGCTCAAAGTCCGCAGCACCGCTTCAACCAAAGGAACACTGCAATGGACGATGTACAGCAACTGGGCGAGATGCTTCGCCACTACGCAGACAGCGAAGCGCACAAAAAACAACTGTTCGAGGCTCAATCGGCCGTGTGGGTCGCGCGCATTGGCGAGCTGTTCGATCAGATCCAGCAATGGCTGGAACCGGTCCGGGCGCCGAACCTGCTGGAAGTCAGCCGCGAGGCGTATGTCGCGTCGGGGCCGAGCGTTCCGGTGGAGACGTCGACGTTCAAGACCGAGAAGCTGGGCATCGTCATTGCCGGCAAGCCCGTGGAGTTCGTGCCGGATGTGATGGGAGCAGGCGGGCAGATTTCCCTGGCGGTGATGGGCCTGACCGCCGCGCGTTACGGCAGCATTTCGCTGGTGTGCCTGCCGCCGTCATCCAGTTGGCAATGGCGCAAGACCAATGGCCTGAAAGACCCGGACACCTTCGCGTTCGACGCGAATTTCCTGGCGCAGCAGCTACAGAGCCTGATCCCCCGCGATCGCGGCTGATCTCTGGCCCAACCCCAATCCCTGTAGGAGCGAGCCTGCTCGCGATGGCGGAGTGTCAGTCACATTAACGTTGACTGATCCACCGCCATCGCGAGCAGGCTCGCTCCTACAGGGGGGGATTGCATTACATGTCCAGATTGATCCAGCCCGGCTTCGGCACTTCCGGCGCAACCGCCTTCACGACTTTTCCCGTCGCCAGCTCCACCCGCCGCGCCACCTCCGGGTCATCGGCAAACGGCATCAGGCTCGCTTCTTCCAGGCTCTCCGGGGTTTGCGCTTTCAGGCAATACTCCACCGCCAGCCAAAGCCCCGTCACCCCCAGCATATTCAGCACAATCTCGAGCATGTCAGCTCCTCGCCTCAGGCAATCTGCGCATCACGTTCAGCCATCGCCACGTCCGCCACCCGCACGGTGCGCCAGACGTTGTAGGCCATCAGCAACATGCCGCTGAGGAAAAACACGCCACCGACAAAGCGCACCACATACCCCGGATGGCTGGCCTGCAAGGCTTCGACGAAGGAATAGGTGAGCGTGCCGTCGTCGTTGATCGCGCGCCACATCAGGCCCTGGGTGATGCCGTTGACCCACATCGAGGCGATGTACAGCACGGTGCCGATGGTCGCCAGCCAGAAGTGCGCGTTGATCAGCGGTGTGCTGTGCATCTGTAAACGTCCGAAGACCTTCGGCACCATGTGGTAAGTCGCGCCGAAGGTGATCATCGCCACCCAGCCGAGTGCGCCGGCGTGGACGTGGCCGATGGTCCAGTCGGTGTAGTGGGAGAGGGCGTTCACCGTCTTGATCGCCATCATCGGCCCTTCGAACGTCGACATGCCGTAGAAGGCCAGGGACAGCACGAGGAAGCGCAGGATCGGGTCGGTACGCAACTTATGCCAGGCGCCCGACAGGGTCATCATGCCGTTGATCATCCCGCCCCAGCTCGGCGCCAGCAGGATCAGCGACATCGCCATGCCCAGCGACTGCGCCCAGTCCGGCAGCGCGGTGTAGTGCAGGTGGTGCGGACCGGCCCAGATGTACAGGGTGATCAGCGCCCAGAAATGCACGATGGACAACCGATAGGAATACACCGGCCGGCCCACCTGTTTCGGCACGAAGTAATACATCATCCCGAGGAAACCGGTGGTCAGGAAGAAACCCACTGCGTTGTGCCCGTACCACCACTGCACCATGGCATCGGTGGCCCCGGAATACACCGGATAGGACTTGAACCAGTCCACGGGAATCGACAGGTGATTGACCACGTGCAACATCGCGATCACCACGATGAACGCACCGAAGAACCAGTTGCCGACATAGATGTGTTTGGTCTTGCGTTGCACCACGGTGGTGAAAAACACGATGGCATACGCCACCCAGACCACGGTCATCCACACCGCGCCGGAGAATTCGATCTCGGCGTATTCCTTGGTGGTGGTGTAGCCCAGCGGCAGGGTGACCAGCATCACCACGATCACCGATTGCCAGCCCCAGAAGGTGAACGCGGCGAGGGTGTCCGAGTAGAGCCGAACCTGGCAGGTGCGCTGGACCGCGTAGTAACTGGCGGCAAATTGCGCGCTGCCGGCGAAGCCGAAAATTACCAGGCTGGTGTGCAGCGGTCGCAAGCGCCCGAAGGTGGTCCACGGCAGGTCGAGATTCATTTCGGGCCATACCAGTTGCGAGGCGATCCACACCCCCATCGCCATCCCCACGACGCCCCAGACAATGGTCGCCACGATGAATTGGCGGACGACCTTGTAGTTATAGGCCTGTCCGATTGTTGCTGTGCTCATGGTCAATGCTTCCACGGTTGCAAAGTCTTGCCAGGCCACCCGGACTGGCATGCACGCCCACTGTAGAAACACCGGCCTGTACAAAACAGACTCAGAAAAACCGAGTTTATGCGGATCAGATGAGATCTGCGCCAGCGCTGATGGGGCGCTGTCTGATACGGTTTTTTAGTGTTTAGCTGAATCTGTAATGCACTGACGCGCAGGTTCATAGTCCCTGCCTCGATAACGAGCCGCATGCCTGAAGCCCGGACGCAAAACCTGTGGGAGCGAGCATGCTCGCGATGAGGCCGGCACAGACGACATCCATGCCGCCAGACACTCCGCTTTCGCGAGCAGGCTCGCTCCCACAGGTTCAGTGCCGGGCATCAGCCGCAGAGCCCGATCAATCCTGATGAGGTAGCCACATGTATCAGTACGACGACTATGACCGGGCGCTGGTCTTCGAGCGGGTTGCGCAGTTTCGCGATCAGGTCGAACGCTTCATGGCGGGCGAGTTGAGCGAAGAAGAGTTTCTGCCGTTGCGCTTGCAGAACGGCCTGTACCTGCAAAAACACGCCTACATGCTGCGCGTGGCGATTCCCTACGGCACCCTGAGCGCGCGGCAGATGCGCACGCTGGCGGGCATCGCCCGGGATTACGACCGTGGCTACGGCCATTTCACCACCCGGCAGAACATGCAGTTCAACTGGATCGAACTGGCCCAGGTGCCGGAGATTCTCGAGCGCCTGGCCGAGGTGGAAATGCATGCGATCCAGACCTCCGGCAACTGCGTACGCAACATCACCACCGAAGCGTTCGCCGGGGTTGCCGCAGACGAGCTGATCGACCCACGGCCACTGGCGGAGATCCTCCGTCAATGGTCGACGATCAACCCGGAATTCCTGTTCCTGCCGCGCAAGTTCAAGATCGCCATCTGCTCGGCGGCACAGGATCGCGCGGCGATCATGATGCATGACATCGGCCTCTACCTTTATCCCGGTGCCGATGGGCAGATGCTATTGCGGGTGATCGTCGGCGGCGGCCTGGGGCGCACGCCGATCCTCGGTTTGCAGATTCGCGAGGGCTTGCCGTGGCAGCACCTGCTGTCCTACGTCGAGGCCGTGTTGCGGGTCTACAACCGCCATGGCCGGCGGGACAACAAGTACAAGGCGCGGATCAAGATCCTGGTCAAGGCACTGGGAATCGAAGCGTTCGCCAGGGAAGTCGAGGAGGAATGGCAATACCTCAGGGACGGCCCGGCGCAGTTGACCGGCGATGAATATGAGCGGGTCGCCAGTGCCTTCGTGCCACCGGATTACCAGTCGCTGTCGAGCACTGACCTGGCGTTCGGCACGCACCTGTCCGAGCATCCGGCCTTCGCCCGTTGGGTGACGCGCAACGTGCAGCCGCACAAGGTGGCGGGTTATGCCAGTGTGGTGCTGTCGACCAAACCGGGCAGCGCCGCACCGCCGGGTGATGTCACCGGCGAGCAAATGGACGCCGTGGCCGCGTGGTCCGAGCAGTTCGGCTTTGGCGAAATCCGCATCGCCCATGAGCAGAATATCGTGCTGCCGGATGTGCCAAAATCAGGCTTGTTCGCGCTCTGGCAACTGGCTTGCGAGCATGGCCTGGGCGCCGCTAACGTCGGGTTGCTGACCGACATCATCGCGTGCCCCGGTGGCGACTTCTGCGCCTTGGCCAATGCCAAATCGATCCCGATCGCCCAAGGTATCCAGGCGCGTTTCGAAGACCTCGACTACCTGCATGACCTGGGCGACATCAGCCTGAACATCTCCGGCTGCATGAACGCCTGCGGTCACCACCACATTGGCAATATCGGCATTCTTGGCGTCGACAAGAACGGCAGCGAGTGGTACCAGATCACCCTCGGCGGCGCCCAGGGGAAAAACAGCGCGCTGGGCAAGGTGATCGGCCCATCCTTCAGCGCCGCCGAAGTGCCCGAAGTCATCGAGCGCATCATCCAGACGTTCGTGCTTTACCGTGAAAGCGAGGAACTGTTCGTCGACACCGTTCAACGCATCGGCCTGGAACCGTTCAAGGAATCGGTTTATCCGAAGGTGCTGGAGGTGTCGGCATGAACAATCTGCTGCGGCTGGAGACGGGCGGAGCGCGGGTGGTTGCCGACGATCCATGGACGCTGATCCGCGACCCCGATGCCGAATGGCCCGCCGGCCCGGTGATTGTGCCGCTGGCCTGCTGGCTGAAAGACCCGAAAGCCCATGGCGTCTGGCTTGGCCCGGACGATGAGGTGGACCTGCTTAAGCCCTGGTTTGCGCAGTTGCCATTGATTGCCCTGGATTTTCCGAGCTTTCGCGACGGGCGAGCGTATAGCCAGGCCTACCTGTTGCGTACCCGACTGGGCTGGAGCGGCGAACTGCGTGCGATCGGCGATGTGCTGCGCGATCAGCTCAGCCACATGCGTCAATGCGGTTTTGACAGCTTTGCCGTGCGTGAAGACAAGTCCGCCGAAGATGCGCGGAAGGGCTTGGCCGGCATGAGCGTGTTGTACGGGCGCTCGGTGATCGAGCCGCGACCTTTGTTTCGACGCCGTTAACCGCATCGCGAGCAGGCTCGCTCCCACATTTTGAGCTGCGCAGGGCACTGATTTCACGTCGAATGAAGAACCCCTGTGGGAGCGAGCCTGCTCGCGAAAGCGGTTGTAGCCCCCGGATCTTTTTGCTTTGGGTGGCGACCCCGTTTTGATAGAGTCCGCGCCTCACAAGGAAGTCAGCAAAGAAAGGAGTCTGGGCGTGAACATGGGCAAGAAAATTCTGGGGCTGATTGCACTGGTGCTGATGGCGGCGCTGTGGGGCAGTTACTTTTATCTGTTTCAGGAAAACCGCGACGGGCAACTTGCGGATGCCACTGGCAGTTACGCCTGGTGCGGAACGCCGCCGGCCAGTGATGCGGCGAGTTTGGGCAAGGACCGGCTGACACTGCGCGTCACCAACAACCTGCGTGGCGAGTTCATGCTCTCCGGGGCCGTCGTCGTTTCAGAACGCACCTTCGATCGTTATGACCTGGGCCGCAATGAACTGCGCCTGCGCCTGGAACCGCTGCAGTGGTCCTACGGCGTCACACCGATCTTCCTCGAACAGGTGCGGATCAAACCGCTGAGCCGCAACCTGTCCGCACTCGACAAGAGCGCCACCGCCGAACTCGAAGCCCGGCCCATCGGCGTGCAGGGCCGGGCGGCTGCGTTTCCGTTCGACAGCTATCGCTACGGCTACAAACCGGTGCTGTACATCCTTAAGGGGAGTGAGCGGGTCGACCTGAAATTCCGCCACATCACCACCCAGATGGAGATGTCCAACACCTTCACGCCGATTCAGAAGTACAACCGCGCCGAGTACATCAACGAGAAGAATTCGATGGTGCGCGAAGAGGATTACAAACCTTACGCGAGCAACGAATGCGCGTTCAGCGTTGAGCGCAAAGACGCGTTCAAAGTGATCGTGCTGCTGTTGTTGCTGCTGATCTGCCTGCCGCTGATGCACGTGTTTTATCGCGACGAGCCGGGCATCGATTTCCTGGCGACGCTGGTCAGTATCGGGGCGATCCGGGTGCTGTTGGTGGGGCCGCTGAATGACTTTCAGCTGTACAACATCGACTTCCTGTTCGGTGCCGTGATCCTGCTGGTGGGCACGGTGTCGTTGATCAAGGCGATGCGGGCCAACAGTCGGCGGGAGTTGGCGTTGAAGAGTGGTTCGACCTGGTGATTCCATGTTGAGACCGCGTTGAGGCCATCGCGAGCAGGCTCGCTCCCACAGGGGAATGCATTCCAACTGTGGGAGCGAGCCTGCTCGCGAAGGGACCTCTGAATCAAACCCCGGTCACTTCAACGCCGGATCCCCCATGTTCATCTTTTTCCAGCCCTGCAACAGCACCTGGGCCTTGGGTTCCTGGCCGTTATCCAGGTAATACTGGATCAACGACAACCGCGCGTTGCGATTCGCCGGTTGCACTTTCAGCAGCCTTTCCAGCTCTTCGCAGGCCTCATCGACCTTGCCGCTGTCATGCAGCGCGACCGCCAGCACGTAACCGAACTGCGGGTTTTGCGGTTCCAGTTGCGCGGCCTTTCGCAGCGCCGGCATGGCCTGATCCGCCTTGCCCGCACGAATCAGCGACAGGCCCTGGGTGTGTTGCAACAGTGCCGCGTCCGGATGCTCCTTCAGGCTTTGCGCCAACAGCGCCTGGGATTCCTGGCCCCGGCCATTGCCTTCCAGCCACTGCACCAGCGTCACCAGCGCCGGGTAGAAATCCGGATCGCGCTGGAGGGCGGTACGCAGCAGTCCTTCAACTTCGCTGCTGCGACCGCTGGCCTGATACAGCATGGCCAGGTTCAGGTTGGCTTCGGCGCGTTCGGCCAGGCTTTTTTGTACGGCTTCATACTCGGCAATCGCTGACTCCCAGTTGGCCTGAGCCGTGCCCAAACCATTGCGGGCGACGCTGAGCAGGTCTCGCGCGGCGGCGATGCGCACGGCCTTCACCGGGTCTGCCAGCATGGGCGTCAGCAACGGCGCACGTTCCGGTGGCGGCAGGAACGCACTGATCGCGCGGATCGCGCTTTCACGCACCTGGGGCGCCGGGTTGCGCAGGTCCTGAGTCGCCAGTTTCAACGCCTGTTCGCTAGGGTACAACGGCAGCTCGGCGAGCAACGTCGCCCGCCGGATCGCCGGCTGGTCGTTGCGCTGCAGTTGCTCGTACAAGGCTTGGGCGGCGCCGGGCTGGCCATTGCGGATCAGCCAAAGGTTCTCGTCGTAACGGGGCGGTTGCGGCTCGCTGGAGGTGGCCCAGAGCTTGAACTGCTCGGTGATCTTGTCACCGGCCTTGCCCTGATGGCAGGTCAGGCAAGCGTCCGGTGTGCCGATTTTTTTCGCGCGTTCCGGGTCGGGAATGCTGAAGCTGTGGTCATGCCGGAAGTCATTGCCCATGTAGAACTTGCCGGGCATGTGGCAATCCACGCATTGCGAACCCGGTTGGCCCATGGCGTGGCGGGTGTGTTCGATGGAATCGTAGTTCTTCGCTTGCAGGCCCTTGCCATTGACGCCAGCCACCGAGGTTTTGCCAGCGGTGTTGTGGCATTGCAGGCAGACGCCATTCCCCGGTGCCTTGAGCTCGTTGCTGTGCGGATTGTGGCAATTGCTGCAACGCACGCCCTTGTCGAACATTTTGCTCTGGGCGAACGAGCCGTGTTCGAACACTTCATCCTTGATCTTGCCGTCCAATGCATACAGCTCACGGGTCAAGGTGCTCGGCAGGTAGTCATCCATCAGGCGCTTGCCGACGGTAAAACCATCGCCCAGCGGGGCGCGGCGTGCATGGCAGCGGGCGCAGGTTTCGATCTCGACGGTGGCGTCCTTGTCCTTGAGATCGACGGCGAAACCGGCGTGGATCAGGTCGGTCTTTTTCGCTGTCCATTCCAGGTGATTCGAGGCCGGACCATGACACGCCTGGCAACCGACACCCAGGCTGTTCCAGTGGCTGGCGAACGTGTTTTTCTCTGCGTCGAAATTGCGCTTGTAACCCGTGGTGTGGCACTCGACGCACATGAAGTTGGCGTTCTGGCTCGGCTTGCTCCAGTGCAGCGGGTTCTTGAAGTTCACACCCTGGCCGGCATAGAGGTGAAACCAGCGGTGCTTCTCGGCATCCCAGGCGACGCCGAGCGCTTGCAGCCGACCTTCGCCGACCTCGATCAAATATTGCTGCAACGGCGCGATACCGAAGGTATACGCCACCTTGAAATCGGCATTCTTGCCATCCAGTCCTGGCGTGTTGACCCAGAACTCGCCGTTCTTGCGCGAGAAGCGGGTGGTTTCGTTTTCCGCCTTGAAGGTCACATCATTGAAATCGCCGAGCATCGTCTCGGCCGTGGCTTCCTGCATCGCCAGTTGGTGATGCGAACCTTGCCAGTCCTTCACTTGCTCGCTGTGGCAACCCTGGCACTGTTGCTCATCGAACATCTTCGCCGGCACGACGGCCACCGGTGGCGGTTTGACGGGGGCGGCGACCGGCGTGCCGGCCGGCACGTACGCCACGGGGGCCGGTTTGCTGCTGAACAGGAACCAGCCAATGCCCGCAATGGCGAGGAGCAGCACGCCGATGAGGACCGGAAACAGGTAGCGAAAAATCGAGGTCGTTGACGAATCAGGGTTTGGGCTTGGCGCTTTGTTTTTATGTTTCGGCATTGCGACTTCCATAGTCCGGGTGCGTTTGCCGTCAGGCGCGCGTTGTAGCTCGATGCAGCTTTGCCGCAGGGCGGGCGTCTGTCAAATGACAGATGTGATCCTCTGCGCAGCGGGAGATGAATATTGTGATTCTCCGCAACAAAACGTGCGGCATTGGCTATACCTGTTACACCTGTTTCCAAACCGCAGTCGACCGCCTTACAGGAGTTACCGCATGAAGTTTGCATTAATGATGAGCACTCTGTGCATTGCCTCGATCGGCGTAGTGGGCTGCGCCAGCAAAAAGGTCGAGCCCGAACAGTACTCTGGGTTCCTCAAGGATTACAGCCGGCTCCAGGAAGCCAAGTCCCCTTCGGGCGCAGTGGTGATGCGCTGGATTGATCCGAAGCTCGACACCAGCAAATACAACAGCGTGTACATCGAACCGACTCAGCTGTATCCGAAGCCTCAACCTACGGTGAAAATTCCACAGACCACCCTGAACGGCATCACCAGCTATTACGATCAGGCGCTCAAGCGTGAACTGGGCAAGTCGTTGCCGCTGGCATCCGGCCCTGGCCCGGGTGTGATTGTGGTGCGTGCGGCGATCACGGCGGTCAGCAGCAAGACCGAAGGGTTGAAGCCTTATGAAGTGATCCCGATTGCCCTGGTGGCGGCGGCGGTGAGTACGGCCAGCGGGATTCGTGATCAGGAAACCGACCTGGCGACCGAGGCAGTGTTCCTCGATGGCGGTAACAATCATGTGCTGGCGCAAGTGGTGCGCAAGGGCACCGGCAAACCGCTGGAAAACGATGCTCAGGTGATGAAGGCCGATGACGTGAAAGGCGTGATCGATGGCTGGGCTTCCGATTTGCACCAGTCGTATCTGAAACTGAAATCCAAGTAATGCGTTGAGGCTGATGGCCTCATCGCCGGCAAGCCGGCTCCTACATGGGATCGCGTTTCACCTGTAGGAGCCGGCTTGCCGGCGATGGCGGCCGATCAGACGCTACATTACTCCCCGACAAACCACCGGTAATACGGATTCCCGCCATCCCCGCGCATCACCTCGCGAATATCCCTGGCCCAGGCATCACGGTCTCCGTCATAGGCATGCAGGCTTGCTCGATAGAACTGCATCAGCCGCAGTTGGTGCGTATTCATCCGCTCGACGAATCCCGTATCGGCATTCACCAATGGCGGCGCCACACGCAGGTCGAGCAGGGCCGGCAGCACGCGGCTGATTTCCTTGGCCCGGACCCACGGCGCGTACTCGATGCGCGGTTGGTCATCGGTCACCGGCAATGCATTGGCGGCGAACCGCTCCAGGCCGGCGCGATCGGTCACCCACGTGGCGAGCAACGCCGCGGCCGAACCGATGCCGACGTCCTGCAAAGTGCTGCGTACGGAGTCCTGCTGGAAGCGCTGGCTGATTTTGTCGGCATCCAGGGCAATGGGCTCCAGCGAACCCACCAGCAGCATTTCGTGAAACTCGCTGGTCCACAACGTGGCGTACGGGAAGACATCGAGGAAGCTGCGCACCAGTGAGCGCGAGTCGTCGATGTTCTGGGTCGGCAACGGCAGCCATTGCGCGACCAGGCCGTTCTTTTCAAGACGACTGGCGGCCAGTTGATAGAAGTCGCGGGAATACAGATTCACCACGCCGGCGGCGGAGGGCGGCGGTGGTTCGAGGGTGATCAGGTCATAGGTCTGCGGGCTGCGCAGCAGTTCCTGGCGACCATCGCGCAGGCGCACATCCACCGTCGGGTCAGCGGCCGCATTGAAGTTGCCTTTGAACAGCGGCGCGGCTTTCACCACCGAGGGCAGCAATTCGGCGACCACGCGATGTTCAAGCCCCGGGTAGCGGGTGAGGGCGCCGGCGGTGATGCCGGTGCCGAAGCCGATCACCAGCGCCGAACGCGGCTCGCCGCTGTGGATCAGCAGCGGTAGCAATGCCTGAACCCGCATGTAGCGCAACGACGGCATGGCGTCACCGGTGTTCGACACGCCCTGGATATACAGGCGCTGGAAGGTTTTCTGTCCCTTGCCCTGAGTGACCACGGCCACCGTGCCGCCGCGTCCTTCTTCGTAGAACGCCAACGTGCCGTTACGGGCGCCGGGCAGCAGGCTGGCGAGCTTGTCGACCGGAGTGAACACCGCAACGATCACCGACAGCAGGCCGATGGCAACGACGGCCTGACGCCGGCCTTTCTTGACGTGATGTCCTTTGCGCACCGCGAAATAACCGATGGCGGCCGCGATGATCGCCAGCAGCCCCAAGGTGCGCACCAATCCCAGCAACGGGATCAGCAGGAACCCGCAGAGCATCACGCCGATGATCCCGCCCAGGGTATTGAACGCGACCACCGCGCCGACGTCCTTGCCAACGTGCCCGGGCCCGACGCTCAGGCGCAGGGCCAGCGGAAACGCGGCGCCCAGCAACAGGGTCGGTACGAACACGATGCTCAGCGCCGCCACGGCAAAACGGGCGCTCATGCCCAGCAGATCGCTGCCGCCCATACCCAGCACGACGGCCTCGGCATGGGATTGCAAAAACACCAGCCAGCGCCCGAGGAACGCCACTTCCAGCAAGGCGATCAGGCCGGCACCGGCAATCAGCAAGCCAAAGACGCCCCACGGATCGCGAAGACGGTCCACCCGACGGGCCAGCAGCATGCTGCCGAGAAACAGCCCGGTAAGGTAGGTCGCCAGCACTACGGCAAAGGCGTAGGTGCGGGTGCTCATGAATTGCACGATGGATTGCGACCAGACCACTTCGTAACCCAGCGCCACGCCGCCGGCGATGGAATACAGCCACAGCGCCAGGCGATCAGGTGCGTTCTCGGTGGCGTGGTGTTTTACCGTCGTCTCGATCGGCGTCAACCGATGGCGCTGAAACCACAAGGCGCCGGCGGCGGCCAGCAAGTTGAGCATGGCGGCGGCCAGCGCGCTGCCGCGCACGCCCAGGGTGGCAATCAGCACGAACGCGGCGAGCAGGGTGCCGGCGATGGCCCCGGCGGTGTTCGCCGCATAGAGCTGGCCGCCAGCCTTGCCCAGTTGCTGCGGGTCGGCTGCCAGCGAACGCACCAGCACCGGCAGGGTGCCGCCCATCAACAACGCGGGGATGCCGACCAACGCGAACGGCAATACCCACGCGGCCACGCCGATGTGTTGCTCCAGCCAGGCGAACGGGCTGGCCGCAAGGCTCAAGGCAAACGTCGCACCGACGCCCAGCACCGCCACCGCCACTTCCAGCCCGGCGTACAGCAAAACGGGCTGCTGCAAGCGATCCGCCCAGCGCCCGAACAGCAATCCGCCCAAGGCCAACCCGGCAAAAAATGCGCTGATCCCGGTGGTAATCGCATAGACCTCGACGCCGACCACCAGCGACAGTTGCTTGATCCACAGCACCTGATACACCAGCGCGGCGGCGCCGGAGACGAACAGCAGCAGGGCAGGGATCAGCAACGCCGGGGAGGCGGCGTGGGAGACGGGAATGGCCGACGACTTGCTGGCGAGACGTGAGGACATGGGGTTATTGCCTTGTACAAAATCCGAATTAAACACAAATCCATTGTAGGAGCTGGCTTGTCGACCCGTCGCACCGCAGCGATAGCGGTCTTTCAGTCGATGAATCAGTCGTCTGACCCACCGCGATCGCCGGCAAGCCAGCTCCTACAGGGGATGTATTCGCAATCTGAAACAGGGCCGCTCGCCGGTGAGGGCGAGCGGCGGTCAAACGGTGTTACTGAGCAGGTTGATTTTTTGTCTTCTCGGCGATTTTTGCATCCACTGCAGCACGGATCTGGTCAATGCTGAAGCTGGCCGGTTTCTGGCTTGGCGGGTACTCGACGAAGGTTTGCAGGAACTTCGCCGCTTTGATAGTGGCGACCTCCGTCAGGTAAACGTTTTTAGTCAGCCAATCGTAATACTGGTCAGAAACCACATCGGCTCGTTCGTACGGGTCCATGCGCAAGTTGAAAATTTTCGGTACGCGCAGGCAGACAAACGGCTCACTCCAGACTTCAAATCCGCCTGGCTTGCGTTGCTCGCAGAACACCGCTTTCCAATTGCCGAAACGCATCGAGACCAACACACCATCGTCGTTGAAGTAGTAGAACTCCTTGCGCTCGCTTTTAGGCTGCTTGCCGGTCAAATAGGCCAATTGGTTATAGCCATCCAGGTGCACTTTGAAATTGGTGCCGCCTGAAGTCGGTGCCCAGCCCTTGAGCAGCTTATCCGTGACCTCGGTGTCCCCCGCAACGGCCATCAGGGTCGGGAACCAGTCCAGGCCTGAGAACAGCTCGTTGGAAATTTCACCTGCCTTGATCTTGCCTGGCCAACGAACCATCGCCGGGACACGGTACGCACCTTCCCAGTTAGAGTTTTTTTCGTTGCGGAACGGCGTGGTCGCCGCATCCGGCCAGGACCATTGGTTCGGCCCGTTGTCGGTGGTGTAGACGACGATGGTGTTGTCGGTGAGTTTCAGGTCATCGAGGGTTTTCAGCAGTTTGCCCACGTCGCCGTCATGCTCAAGCATGCCGTCGGCGTATTCGTTGCCTGGCATGCCGCTCTGGCCCTGCATGGAGGCACGCACATGGGTGTAAGCATGCATGCGCGTGGTGTTCATCCAGACAAAGAACGGTTTATCCGCCTTCGCCTGTTTTTCGATAAACGCCTGCGCGGCGGCAGTCGTCTCGTCGTCGATGGTTTCCATACGCTGGGTGGTGAGCGCACCCGTGTCTTCGATCTTGCCGTCAGCGAAGCTGTGAATCACACCACGTGGGGAGAACGCCTTGACGAACTCCTCGTCATCCTTCGGCCAGTACGGACGCTGAGGTTCTTCTTCGGCATTGAGGTGATACAGGTTGCCGAAGAACTCATCGAAACCATGGTTGGTCGGCAGGTATTCATCCTTGTCCCCAAGGTGATTCTTACCAAACTGCCCGGTTGCGTAGCCTTGGGATTTGAGGGCCTGTGCCAAGGTGATATCGCGCTTCTGCAGGCCCACCGCCGCACCCGGCGCGCCGACTTTCGACAAGCCGGTACGCAACGGTGTCTGCCCGGTAATGAACGACGAGCGTCCGGCTGTGCAGCTGTTCTCCGCGTAATAGTCGGTGAACATCATGCCTTCCTTGGCAATCCGGTCGATGTTGGGAGTCTTGTAGCCGACCACGCCCATGGAGTAGGCACTGATGTTGGTCTGGCCGATGTCATCGCCAAAAATGACGAGAATGTTGGGTTTTTCGGCGGCCCCGGCGGTTGCCGATATCGCCATGACCGAGGCTGCCACCAGGGCGAGTTTCGGTAGCCACTTGCGTATGCGAGTCATCTGACTTGCTCCTTTTGCGCTGGCGTCGCGTGGTGCGACAAACGTTTATTGCAGTCCTGCGTCACGCTCTCATTGCACTTGCCCGGTTGTGGCCGCCTCGTACGGATAGATCCGGCGCCATTCGGCGGCCATGTCCACGACCGTCCAGCCACGTGTCTTTGCTTCGTCGAGCGCCTTGTCCAGGCGGCCGATATCGGAATCGCGGTCATAGGCCCATTCGCGCTTGGCGTCGGTGTGGTGCACCAGGCCCATGAAGCGTTTGCCCGGTCCGGCGGCGGTCCACTGCAGCATTTGCAGGTCACCGTCGGAGTTGCCGAAGGCGAGGATCGGGCGCTTTCCGATCACCGCGTCGATGCTTTCCGGTTTGCCCGGACCGTCATCGTTATGGGCCAGTTTCGGTGTGCGCACGATCGAGGCCTTGCCGTCCTTGTACTGGAACGCCGTGACGAAGGTGGTGCCGATGACCTGCTCCGGCGGGATGCCGTAGACCTTCTCGGCAAAGGCGCGCATGAAGCCGGTGTCGCCACCGGAGACGATGTAGGTCTTGAAGTCCTGGCTGCGCAGGTAGTCGAGCATTTCCAGCATCGGCTGGAAGATCATGTCGGTGTACGGCTTGCCGGTTTTCGGGTGTTTGGCCTGGCTCAGCCAGGTCTTGGCATAGTCGTCGAAAGCCTCGGTGGTCATGCCGGTGTGGGTCGCACCGAAGATCTTCATGATGCCCTCCATGCCGCTGGCGGCCAGGGCCTTGTGATCGTTTTCCAGCACGGCCTTGAAGGGTTGGGTGGTTTGCCATTCCGGGTGTTGCGGCGCGGTGCGCTTGACCTCTTCGAGGGCAAACAGCAATTCGAAGTACATCGGCTGCTCGCTCCACAAGGTGCCGTCGTTATCGAACACGGCAATGCGGTCGGCGGGTTTGACGAAGTCCTTGCTGGATTGGTCGGTCACCGTCTGGACGAACTCGATGATGTTCTTTTTCGCCGGGCCGTCGTTCCACGAAGGCAGGGGTTCGGCGGCTTGAGCCAGCAGCGGCAGGGCCAATGCAAAGAGCAGTGTCAGCCCGAAACGGTGGTGGTGTGATAGCGGCGGCGTCATGGGAACTCCTTCTCGTGGACGGGGTTGAGTGGCCGTAGTGCGGGAACGGTTCGCGCCGTGCTGCGCCGGGCCTGACTATGCAGCGTAGCCAAGGATTGCTGGAGTTGATGCAGCGCTTGATCTTCAGCGGGTTGGCGGCCGTAACAGGCACGCAGCAGGTCTTGCAGGCGTGGGCCGAGACCGCTCAGCTTCAAGCCGCCGCGGCTGCGTTTGAGCCACAGGTAAAGGGCGCCGAGTTGCGCAGGCCTGGCGTTGATTTGCTGCGGAATCTGCCGCCAGGCGTAGTCGGCGGATTGCAGCCAGGCGGCGTGTCGTGCATGGCGTCGGGCCTGAACAGACAGGTACGCGCGGTGCACGAAAGGCCTGGCGAGCCAGCCGAGGAGCACCACGGCTGACAACAGCAGCAGCCCCGTCACCCAGTGCCTGGAGAAATGCACTCGACTCTGCTGGCCCAGGTTTTTCAGGTCTTCGGTGATGGAAAACACCGGCTTGTAAGCGCTGTTGGCAACGGCCTCGAAGGTCACGGCCGGCACCTGGGCTGTACGGGTCTGCTGACTGCTGGCGTCCCACCATTTCACCTCGATGGCCGGCAGCGTGTGGCGGCCTTCGGTGTCAATCCGCCAGGTCGCGGTGTCGATGCGCTGCCCGCCGGTGAAATTGCCGCGACCGTCGTCCAGCGTGCTGATCTTCGGCGCTTTCGGGTAGCGGCTGAGACCGGCGACATCGCCCAGTGTCGGCACGGGCAGGGACATGGCGAGGGCGCCGTCGGCCTGCAGGGTCAGCTCGCGGGTGAGGCTGTCGCCGACCTTGAGGGGCGTCGCCGAGTTGATGATTTTTTGTGTGAAACGCAGCCCTTGCGCGACCAGCACTGGCTCGCCGGACTTGAACCCCGGCGGTTGCGTGGCGGTGAAGTGCAGCGGCTGGCTTTGCGCACTCAGCGGGGCGCTGGCCTGACCCGGCGTGGCGCGCACGGTCAGGGCCGGAATGTCGAAGCCCTGGGCCAGGTTCGGGGTGATGCGGTAGCTGTAGCGCATGCCGTTGAATGGCTTGCCGTCGAGCGTCTGGTTGATGTGTTCGGCATGGCCGTCGGGCGGCAGTACCAGTGCGCCGGGCAGTTTCAGGTCGGGCAGGGTGGGGGCGTCGGTGAACCAGCTGTCGGTGAGGACGTCGAGTTGCAGTTCGAGGATGCCGCCGACCATGACGGAGTCGGTGGGTTGCAGGCGGGTCTGGATGCGCAGGTCGGGTTCGGCGGCGAGGGCGTTGAGGGTGATCAGGCAGGCAATGAGGGTTGTGGTGATTGAACGAACGCCATCGCGAGCAGGCTCGCTCCCACATTGGGAATGCGTTGCCTTTGTGGGAGCGAGCCTGCTCGCGATGGCCGTTACTCGGTTCATGGCTTGTCCCCGATCTGATCCTGCAAACTGAACTTCTGCTTGAGGAACTTCGCCGGCGAAGTCGTCAGGTTCTGCAACCACAACGCATCCGACGTCGCCTGCTCGGTCTCTACCGATTTGCTCTGGCCCTTGCCCGGCGCCTTGTCCATTTTGATTTCGTCGGGCTTGACCTCGGGCGCATTCTGCTCGGCGCTTTCCGTGTCTTTTTCCAGGGCGATGGCCAAGGCCAGGTTGGCCGTGGCCTCGGGAAACTGCGGTTGCAGCTTCAGTGCCTGGGTATACGCCGCAATCGCTTGATCGAACTTGAATCGGCGCACGTAGATGTTGCCCAGGTAGAAATACGCCTGGGGCGTTTCCAGTCGCGCGAAACTCGCCAGTGCAAGGTCGAAATCCGCGGCGTTGTAAGCGGCGATGCCTTTCCAGTACGGGTCGGTAAAGTGCGCGGCGGCCTGGGGGAAATGCTCATGTTCGAAGGCCCAGCGACCTTGTTGGTCCGGGGTGAAAAACGCATCGATCAACGCGTTGGCTTCGGCGCTGGACGGCTGCAAGCCAATGCCTAGCGTCAGCAGCAACCCGGCCATCCAGTTCAGGCTCCAACCCTTGCGCACGCTTAAAAACGCGATCAGCAGCAACGGCCAGCACAGCCAGTAACCGGCGTCTTTCCAGTGCAACTCACGCTGCTCATCACTGGCGGCCTGGAAATGTTGCTGGGCATGCAGCTCGATCCAGTCGAGGTCATCGTTATTGAGCGTCAGGCTGCCCAACGGCGCGTCCACTGCGGAAGCCAGCTGTTTGAGCGCGGCCTGGTCGAAGCTGCCAAGGGCGGGGCGACCGTTGCTGTCGGTACGCGGCTGGCCACTGGCGTCGCGGATGATGCCGCCGTCCGTGTTGCCCACAGCGAGGATCAGCACCTGCAGGGCACTGCCGTCGAGTTGTTTGTCCAGGCCGCCGAGTTGCGAGGTGTCGGCCCCATCGGTGATCAGCAACAGGGTGCCCGGGGTTTTCTCGGCGGCCAGTAGCCGTTTGGCTTCGTCGATGACTGCCCCGACATCTTTTCCCGGTTTGCCGATCAGGTCGGTGCTCAAGGCTTGAATGAAGGTGTCGAGCAACGCCGGATCATCGGTGGGCGGCAACACCAGATGCGCGCTGCCGGCGTAGGCGATCAGCGCGTTGCGGGCACCGGCGCGGCGCTGGATCAGGTCATGCACTTTGTGTTTGGCGGCTTCCAGACGACTCGGTGACACATCGCTGGCGTCCATGGACGACGACAGGTCGATGGCAATGATCAGCGGTGCGCGGTTCTCCAGGAAATCGGGCCGGTCCTGTTCCCAGGTCGGTCCGGCCGCCGCGATTGCGCCGAGGATCAGCAGTGCGCAGACCAGATGCACTGGCCTGAAGCGTTGTGGATCCTGCGGGGTAATCAGCAGATGCGGCAGCAAGTGCTCGGCGATGTTGCTGCGCAAGCGCCGTTGCAGATCACGGCTGCGCCGCCAGAGCCACGGCAACAAGGCGGCCAACGGCAGCAGCAACAGCCAGAGTGGACGCAGGAAATGGAAGTCACTGAGGTTGATCTCCATCTCAGGCCTCCTGCCGCTGACGCGCGAGTGCAAGGTGCGGGCGGAGCAGGGCGCCCAGGTGGTAGAGCGCCAGTAACGCAATCGCGGCGCCCAACGGCCACCAGAACAGGTCCCTTTTAGGTTGGTGGCTGAGGGTTTTCACCTGATGCGGGGTCAGGGTGTCGAGAGTGCTGTAGACCATATCCAGCGCCGCGCGGTCTTCGGCGCGGAAGAACTTGCCGCCGGTGGCTTCGGCAATCTGTTGCAAGCCTTGCAGGTTGACCTTGGCTTCACCCTCGGCGCTCGGGTCGCCAATGCCGATGGTGTGAATCACCACGCCCTTGGCGGCGGCCATCGACGCGGCGTGATCCGGGGTGATGGCGCTGCTGGTGTCGTTGCCGTCGGTGAGCAGGATCAGGACTTTTTCCTGCTCGTGGGCCTGATCCAGCAACTTCAGGCTCAGGCCGATCGCATCGCCAATGGCCGTGTTGGGCCCGGCCATGCCGATGCCGGTGTCGTCCAGCAGCAGTGACAGGCTTGCGTGGTCCAGGGTCAACGGCGCCTGCGGGTAAGCGCCGCTGCCGAACACGATCAGGCCCAGGCGATCATCCTTGCGCTTGTCGATAAAGCCATGGACCACTTCCTTGACTGCGGCCAGGCGATTGATCTTCTGCCCGTTGGCGTCGGTGAAATCGGTGGTTTCCATCGATTGCGAAATGTCGATGGCCAGCATCAGGTCGCGCACCGGTTGCTGGCGTTCGATGGGCTTTTCCACGTAGACCGGGCGCGCAGCCGCCACTAGCAATAGCGCCCAGACCAGCAGATTCAACGCCAGTTGCCAGCGATTGTTGCGCGTTCCGGCCTGACTCGGCGCCTGTCCCACTGCGCGGCTCATGGCGGCAAAAAACGGCACCCGCACCGCGCTGCGGGCCTCGCGATAATCCGGCAGATAGCGATAACCCAGCCACGGCAACGGCAGCAGCAGTAACAGCCAGGGGTAATCAAGCTGCCACATGATGATGCTCCACCCAGTGTTTGCAGGTGTCGAACAGCTGCTGGCGCTGGTCGGTCGGCAGCGCCAGCAATGTGGCGTCGGGGGCGTAGGCCAGTTGGGCCAGTTGCTGGCTGAAATCCGCCGGCAAGGGTTGCTTGCTGTGCCGCTGCAAAAAGACTTGCCAATCCTCTCTACCCAACGCCGCAGGCCCTTGTAGGAGCCGGCTTGCTGGCGATGGCGTCCTCAGGGGCAGTGCAAGTCTCAAGGGCCTCATCGCTGGCAAGCCAGCTCCTACAGGTTGTGTATTCCAATTTGAGGGCATCGATAGGGCCGTGCGTTTGAGCAGTTCAGGCAGTTCTCGCAGGGCATTGAGCTGATCCTCGCTGCTCTGCAACGCCGCCAACCGCACCAGCGCCTCCCGCCGATACCGGTCCTGCCGCCACTGCCAATACCGCCGCGCCCCGACCAGCACGCACGCGCCAATCAACAGCGCCAGCAACACCCACCAACCCCAGGTCTGCGGCGCGTAACTGACGGGTGCAGGCAATGCCATTTCCTTGAGTTGCTCAATGCTCGGGACGTTCGGGTTCATCGCCGCCCCCTGCCCAGTTCCGCCCGCAGTTGTTCCTGCGCGTCGGTTGCGGTGCTGAACATCATTAACGGCACCTGGCTGCGGCGCAGCAGCGTGGCGACGTCCTTGAGCCGGCCGCTGAGAAAATCCCCGAGGGGTTGATGAACGCTGCGCTGCTCCACGGCCAGTTCCACTTGCAGCTGGCCTTGGGTGACCAGCAGGCGGCCGTTTTTCGGCAGGTTCAGCGCCAACGGGTCATACACCTGCATGGCGATCACGTCGTTGTGCGACGCCAGTTGTCGCATCAATTGCAGGGTGCGCTCACCGGCGCCGGCAAAATCGCTGACGATGCAGATCAGGTGATCGTGACCGGCCACCGCCAGGCAATGCTGCAGGACCTTGTCGAGCTGGTCTTCGCCTTCGGCGTCCGGGTTGGCAGCGTTCAATGCCTGATTCTGCTCGACGATGCGACTGCACAATGCCTCGATCCGCTTGCGGCTGCGCAGCGGGGAAATCGCGTCGATGCGTGAATCGTTGAACACCAGGCCGCCGACCCTATCTCCGGCGTTGAACACCATCCACGCCGCCAGTGCCCCGAGCTCGGCGGCGAGGGCGGACTTGAAGCTGCGCCGGGAACCAAAAAACATCGACATGCGCTGGTCGACGAGGATCAAGGCCGGTCGGTCTCGTTCTTCAGTGAAAGTGCGCACCACCGGTTTGCCGGTGCGCAGCGAAGCGCGCCAGTCGAGGTGACGCAAATCGTCCCCCGGTTGATAGCGCCGCAGCTCATCGAAATTCAGCCCACGGCCACGCAAACGCGACGCGTGGTTGCCCGCCAGGATGCTGCCCTGGGGCTGGCGGGCGATAAAACTCAGGTCACGGGCCTTGAACTCCAGCGCCATCAACTGCGCCAGAGAGACATAGACCAGACCGTCGATGTTCATGCCGGTATCGCCACTTTATCGAGAATGCGATCCAGCACCTGATCAGCCGTCACGCCGTCCGCGACCGCGTCATAACTCAGCTGCAAACGATGGCGAAGCACCGGGTGCACCACCGCCCGCACGTTGTCCGGCGAAACGAAATCCTGGCCCTGCAACCAGGCGTCCGCACGGGCGCAGCGGTCCAGGCCGATGCCGCCCCGTGGACTGGCGCCGATGTTGATCCAGCGACCCAGGTCGGCGTCGTAATCGGCGGGATGGCGCGTGGCGTTGATCAGGTCGATCAAATAACGGTCGATGGCCGGAGAGACATGGACGGCGCTGACTTCCCGGCGCGCGGCGAAGATCACTTCCTGCGACAGCGCAAAGCCTTGCACCGGCGCGGTCTTGGCGCCCGCTGCGAACTCTTCCTCACGCAGCAATCGCAGCACCTGGCTCTCGTTCTCGGCGTTCGGGTAATCAAGCAGCACCTTCATCAGGAAACGGTCCATCTGCGCTTCCGGCAGCGGGTAAGTGCCTTCCTGTTCGATGGGGTTCTGGGTGGCGACCACGATGAACAGTTCGGGCAATACATGACTGTTGCCGGCCACGGTGATTTGCCGTTCTTCCATGGCTTCGAGCAGCGCGGCCTGAACCTTGGCCGGGGCGCGGTTGATTTCGTCCGCCAGGATCAGGTTGCCGAACAGTGGGCCGGGCTGGAACTGGATTTCGTTCTTGCCATCGACCTGGTGCAGCACCTCGGCACCGGTGATGTCCGACGGCAGCAGGTCGGGGGTGAACTGGATGCGGCTCATCTTCGCGTCCAGGTGTTTGGCCAGCGCCTTGACCGTGCGGGTCTTGGCCAGCCCCGGCAGGCTCTCCAGCAGTAAATGGCCGTTGGCCAACAGACCGAGCAGAATCTGCCGGATCACTTGATCCTGGCCGAGCACCGCTTCGGCGATGCTGGCTTGCAGAGCGTTGAGATCATTGAGTGCGGTCATAAACGGTCCTGCCTCAGAACATGAACGTCGGAATGACGGGAATGAACGACAAGCGGAAATTCCAGCGGCTGCTGATCAGGTCGTCGGGGTGAATCGCCGAGTACTGGATTTCCCCGGAAATCCGCACCGGCAGCTTGCCGAAGTTGAAGATCCGCCCGGCACCGAGGCCGATCGGGAAGGTCACCTTGTTGCCGCCTTCGGCCTTCCAGTTGACGGTGACGTTGGGCGTCATGCCGATCCGCCACTGTTCGGGCCCGGGAATGCTGCGCTGGATGAAGTACTGGACGTTGGTCAGGCTGACGTCCTTGCGTTTGCTGTCGCCACCCACTGACCACCAGTGCTGCGGGAACACACCGAGGGTCCAGTCTTCGCCGAGGTACGCGGCCACGAACGCCGGGCCGAGGGAGTATTTGCCGGTGCCCAGCACGTCTTCTTCGGCGGTGGGGAACATCGCGGTCGGGCCGAATCCCCAGACCATCTTGCCGCCGCCGGCGAATCGGACTGGCTCCTTGGGCGAAAACACGCCGACGTAGGCCAGGTCACCAAAACCGCTGGTGCGGTCGAACGGGTCCTGCACCACCGACGCGAAATCGCCGCGATCGTGCAGCAATTCGTTGGGCCCCATGCCGATCAGGTTGCCGGCCTTGCGATTGACCGGTGCACTGACGTAGCTGATGGGCAGGCGATTGATCAGGTTCCAGTCTTCACCGATGGAAATCGGGAACGTCGGCATGAAGCTGTATTTGCCCAGCATACGCGTGCCGTTGCTGTGCGGGCCTTTGAGCGCGGTGTAGTCGAACTGGTTGAACAACAGCACCAGGTTGCCCACCGGGTTGTCCATCAATTTGGCGATCTGTTCCGTGGACGGATCGCAGCCAGCGGCGACGACCTTTTTCAGGTCAATGTCGAAGTCCTGTTGCAGCCGATGACAGGTCTCGGGATCGCCCTTGGCGGCGGGTTGCGCCGGGGCGGTGCCGAGGACGGGCAAGTCCCCGGCACAGGCGAATCCGCTGAACAGCACGCTGCATAAGGTCAATCTCGAAGCGATGGCCATCCCTGGTCACTCCTAGAAAAACGCCAAGGTCAGGTTGATCGCAACGCCGTTGCCTTCCGGCCGGTTCTTGCTGTCGAACTCTGGCACCCAACGGGCGCTGACACTGGCCTGGGCGTCGTTGAACTTGCCGGCCCAGCCGATGACGGGTCCCGCACCGACGGAGCGACCGCGAAAGCCGTTCAGGGCATCGGCGGTGTCACCTTTGTCGTCGCTGATCTGCTGGATGTAACCGGCGGCCATGCCGGCGTTCCAGCCGTTGCCGAAGCCGTGGGTCCACAGCGCTTCAAGGGTAAAGATGTCGCCGGTGCGGTAATCCGTGGCGTGGTTTTCGGTGTAGAACTCCAGGCTGCCCGCGAGGGTGAATTCACCGCCCTTGCCATCCAGGTGAGTGAAGGCGACGGTGGGCATGAAGGTGTAATTGTTCTGGCCGGCGTTGGCCAGGCGATCATCGTTATAGGCACCGGTGGGCACGTAGATCGGCAGGGAAAACGAGATGTGGTTGACCTCGTCGAAGTGATAACCGGCGGCAATCGGCGTCACCAGCATGTCGGCGAACTGGGTGCCGGTGTCCTCGGTGCCGAAGGTGCGGCCGCGCGGACCGGTGATGGACACGGTGACGTCGGTGTACTGCACCGGCACACCAATGGCCGACGCATAGTTCCATGGACCTTTACCGGTGTCCCAGACACGGGTGAAGTTGGCCATGGTGTAGGAGACTTTCATGTCCAGGTCCGCACCGACCTCACCGACAATCGGCACGCCCTTGCCACCCTTCAAGTCGCCGTCATACCAGATGCTGGTGAATGACATGACCCAGCCCGGTGCCGGCGGCACGACCCCGGCGTTGGAAAACACCTGCTGGCCGGTGATCGGCCGACCGACACCCCCTTCGGCCGCCAGCAGTGCCGGGCTGCCACCGAGCACGCACAGGGCCAGTAAAGGACGCACAACACAAGGCTTGACCATGACTGACTCCGTTTACTGTTTTGGTTGATCGACAGGCGTCAGCAACGGCATTTTCCACTCGCCGCTGGCCACTTCCGGTTTCGGCAGGTACAGACGCAAAACCCCGTAGAACGGCCCGTTCGGTGCGGGCAGCCAGTTGCTTTGCAGGTCTTTGGCCGGTGCCTTGTTCTGCACGTACAGGGTCAGCCCGCCGTCGGCATCGAGTTTGAGGTCCGGCAACATCCGCGAGTTGATCAGGTAACGGTTCAGCGGGTTGGCCACCAGCAATTTGTTCTTGCCGTCGTACATCGTCAGCGACCAGAACGCATCGGCCGGGGGCAGGGCGCCCTTGTCGAAATGCAGGGTGTAGTCGTGTTTCGAGGCATCGACCGGCTGGCCGTCCTTGTCGACGAAGTAGCCGATGTAATTCGCTTCTTCGGCGGAGTTGCCGAAGATCCCCATGTTGGCGCCGGCGTAGCGGTACAGGTAGTTGCCGTTCAGGTGATCACGGGTGCCGAACAAATCGCCGCTGCTGACCTGATGGCTGTCGACCTTGTCCTTTTTGAATTGGGCGAATTCGGCCTTGGCATCGGCGATACCATCCTCCAGGGCCTTGCGCTGGCTGGCCGGCAGCTCGTTGGGTTTGAACGGCTTGCCGGCTACGATGCCGATTTTGGCGAAGCGCGCCAGCAGGTCTTTCTCCACGTCCTGAGGCGGGGCGAACGACAGCATGAAGTTCAGGTAGCGGAACAGGTCCGGGGTTTCGCTCATCGTCGGTGTCGGTTTCGGCCAGTCGATTTTCGCCGGAGCCGGCGGGGCCTTCTGTTTGACGTAGTGGCTCAGTGGCTCGACCTTGTAGCCTTTCTGGATCTGCTTGACCTTGGCCAGGTCCTTTTCATCGAACAGCTGCGTGCGGTACAGCGCATACGCGATGTTGGTTTCACTGCGCAGCAGGCGATCGATTTCAACCGGTTGCTGACCTTGCCAGTTCGGGCCGGCAATCAGGAAGTGCCCGCCGTTGTTGCCGGTGCTGCGCGTGCCCAGGTAAGCGAAGTTCTGGGTGTAGGCGTCGATCAGTTGCACCGAGTAGTAACGGTTTTCTTCGATGGGCGGCAACGTCAGCACCATCGGTTCGGCGCGCAAATCCATCCAGACAAAAGAGTAGGGCGTGTCGGCGTTGGGCGTGACGAACGCTGTGTCCTTGGCGGTGAAGGCCTTGGCGGTGTTGCCGATCTGGTTCAACGGCGCCTTGTAGTTCGGGCTCTTTTTGTCAATCGCCTGGGTGTAGAGGGTCTTGTACATTTCCACCACCGGGAAACCGTACAGATAGGCTTCCTTGGCGATGGCCCGTGCTTCCTCGGGCGTTGCGGTGAAGGCGCTGGCGGGACTTGCGTCCTGAGCGCCCACCCCGCAACTGACAAACATGCTCATCAAACTGAAACCGGCTGCGCGAAATGCACCGTGCATGGGAAATCCTTATTTACCGAAGGTGACGTTGATACCGGCGAGCAACGTGAACTGGGCCTGACCATCGCCCTTGTGCTCGACGGTCCACTGCGGCTCGATGAAGGCATTGAGGATATTGGTCCCGGATTTCCAGACCTTGCCGGCACCCAGCCCGAGCGGGATGTAATGGGTGTCGTTCTTCAGGTCGAAGGTCCAGGTTGCGGTGGAGCGCAGGTACCACCCTGCTTGCAGGTTGTGAATGACAAACGGCTGAAAGGTCGCCGATTCGACGTGCGGGCGGTCGTTGTCGCCGGCAAAAGAACTCTGGTACTGCACCAGCGCGCCGAGCAAGCCCCGGGGCGAGGAGTCGATCGCGATGGCCGCCAGCCCTGCCTGCCATTTGCCCGTACCCAGTTCGTCCTGGTCAGCGGTGGGCGCAGTGATCATGGGGCCGATGCCCAACTGCACGCCGTCGGTCTTGAGCAGAAAGATATCGAACACGTTCAGATCGCCCTCACCGGTGCTGTAACCGCCGTGCGGGTCCGGTCGCGTGCTGATCGGAGCGGTGGCGCGCAGCAATTGCGGGACGCCGATGAAGTCGTTGGAGGCAATCGGCAGCGTGCCGCGCAACAACACGTCGTTGGAATGGATATTGGAATCGTAGAATTTCGGGGTGTAGTAATCCTGCAGGTTCATCCCCGGCGCGAGGTTAAGCGGGTTATTGCTTTTGTTGGCCGTCTCGGCGTTGTCAGCGTGCGCACAAACGGCGGACGTCATTGATGCCGCCAGTAAAAAGGCGTTCGCTCCTGATCGATTCGACATGATTCCCCGGTTCCTTGGTGGCTCATTGGTCACTCGGCACTTAGCGGCCGTTGCGGCGTAATCTCTTTCCTATCAAGCCTGTAGGACACGTCTGATGACGTTAGCAGCTGGCACCGGGTTCGCCAGTCGGAGGGATTAATTCGTTGGTTGGGGGCGTGGGTTTCGTATTGAGGATAAATACGAAAACTCCATCGGAAACGGAGTTTGTGTTTATTCCATAACAAAGCGGATCTGGCTGGCATTTATTGTGAATGGGTATTGCAACTGTCATTTATGCCAGTAGGCGAGAGGAATTTTTTTCGGGATATTGATTTTGGTTTTAACTTTTTTACTATTTTTAGAGAAGCCAATATGGACGCAAAACTTAAATCCAATGCGGGCGCCGAAAACCCCTGGAAACGAGCAGTTTTACAGGTTAAGCGTAAAGTCATTGCTTGGGGGGATAATTTTGCTATTGCGCACGGAGAAGCAGTTGATGTTTTTGTAGAAGTAGCACAAGAAGTTGCGTCCGAGATTGCAATGCGATTGGTTACTAGCGACGGGCTGGTGATTGGTATTTATCCAGACTCAAGTTGGATCTCTAGAGAAAATGGATTGTTCAGGTGGGTCTTAAGCCCAGCAATCAATATTAGTGGATCATTTAAGATCATTGTTTTTAGCCGGGAAGTAAACGAAGTTTGGGAGATTGACGGTTGGGTGGCACTGCCCGAGCAAAAATATACACTTCTCATAAACGGGGTACCCGCTGATCCACTGGCAAGGGATATTTATGTGACTCGAGATGAAGAGATGGAAGTCAAGCTGGTGCCCTATAATTTACCGGAGCTAGCGGTATCTATGAGTCCATTTTCATATTCCAGTGGTGAGTGGGAATGTGATCCCTTGCCTGAGACGCCTGTCTTGGTTGGGGAGAGTGGAGGCGTATGGAAAATGAAGCTTTCGGGAAGTGATGAAACTATTGTTTTGAAATTTAATACTGTGATACCGGTCGGTTACCGTTTAGTTCCCGGCTTTCACGATACATCTACAACCTTGACCGCGATTTCAAAATCCCCTCATCACTTCAAGGGCTGGGTTTTACATGTTTACGCAAGCAGGAATGGAGCTGTATTACCTAACTCGCACGTTTTTTGGAGAGTCAATGGGTTGATGAGGCAAACATCGTTTACAGACGCAGTCGGACATGATCAGTTTCATATAGGTGATGATGGGCCTACTATATGTTCAGCTGAGCTTCGTATCAGAGACCAGCCGCACTCGGTGAAAACCATTCAAATTGATTAGATCTAAATGATTTGTAGAAATTTAATTGATGGGTTTGTAGCAAAAACTCATCCCGATAATAGCAAGATATGCGCTGCGCTGCGCTGCGCTGACTGACCATAAATAAGGGGTGTCTGATTAGAAATCTGGTTTTTTCATCCGCTGTCAGTTCAACGTTACTACTTGGTCGAGCCGCCGATCACGTCCACCGTCCTAAAAACGGATGGACGTGTACTTTTTGTGACCGTTCAGAGCTTCCTGACCTGCTCGCGCAACCGCTCCTCCTGCTCGCGCAACTCCGGCGTGAACTCCGCACCGAAATCCTCTGCCTCGAACACCTGACGAATCTCGATATCCGCTTCGGTGCCCGGCATCGGGTTGGGGCAACGCTTGACCCACTCGATGGCTTCTTCCTTCGATTTCACCTGCCACAGCCAAAAGCCGGCGATCAGTTCCTTGGTCTCCACGAACGGGCCGTCGATGACAGAGCGCTTGTCGCCGGAAAAGCGCACACGGGCGCCTTTACTGCTGGGGTGCAAACCTTCGCCTGCCAGCATGATGCCGGCCTTGACCAGTTCCTCGTTGTAATTGCCCATCGCTGTCAGCAGTTCTTCGCTGGGCATCACGCCAGCCTCGGAGTCGGCACTGGCTTTGACGATGATCATGAATCGCATGGTGGTGTCTCCGCTTGGTTTGAGTATTCACCGCATGGTCGAATGGCGACGGCTGGAATCGACAGGACGCTGGCTAAAATAGTAGCCGTACGCGGACCTGTGGGAGCTGGCCTGCTCGCGAAGAGGCCCTTGCAATCGACATTTATGTTGAATGATCGGATGCTTTCGCGAGCAGGCTCGCTCCTACAGGATTTTGCGGACATCCGGGCTATAAAGTGAGTTATCACGATTTGTATCCGGGGTAGGTGGCGGGGCCATTTCATGGTTAACTTCGGCCTCGTCGAATTTCTCTACAACAACGTTCAGAAGGACTCCGTTCATGGCTCAAGTCACTCTTAAAGGCAACCCGGTTCAAGTCAACGGCCAACTGCCTCAAGCCGGTTCCAAGGCGCCAGCCTTTTCCCTGGTTGCCGGCAATCTGTCCGACGTGACCCTGGCGAACTTCGCCGGCAAGCGCAAAGTGCTGAACATCTTCCCAAGCGTCGACACGCCGACCTGCGCCACGTCGGTTCGCAAGTTCAACGCCCAGGCCAATGACGTCGCCAACACCGTCGTGCTGTGCATCTCCGCAGACCTGCCATTCGCCCAGGCCCGTTTCTGCGGTTCCGAAGGCCTGGAAAACGTGCAGAACCTGTCGACCCTGCGTGGCGCAGAGTTCATCGAGAACTACGGCGTTGCGATTGCCGACGGTCCGCTGAAAGGCCTGACCGCCCGTGCGGTCGTGGTGCTGGACGAAAACGACAACGTGCTGCACAGCGAACTGGTCAAGGAAATCGCTGAAGAACCAAACTACGAAGCTGCGCTTGCCGTTCTGAAATAAGCATACCTTTACAATTGTTAACGGCCTGGCTCTGTCCAGGCCGTTTTCATTTGTGCTTCAGTGTCTTAGATAAATCTCCTGTTACGTAAGCCGAAGGTAAATTGCCGGTAAAGGCGCTTTGCTAATTACCCGCCAGTGCTTATCGTTCAGCCTCCCGTAGAAGAAGCCCACGCGCCCAATGGTTGATCATTCAATGCAATCCTCCGCTTCCCGTAGTCCCCGTCGCTGGCTGTTCGGCCTGCTCGTCCTGTTGGTCATCGCTGGCCTGTGCTGGAAGTTCTGGCCCGGCAGCGCTGTGCCAAAAGAAGGCTCGGGGCAAAAAGCCGTCGCCGGGCACACCGGCAAGGCCGGCGGGATGCGCCCGGGTTTCGGTGGCGCGACCGGTCCGGTTCCGGTACGAGTGGCGCCGGCGGTCAAGGGTGACTTCCCGCTTTATTACAAGGCGTTGGGCACCGTGACGGCGCTGAACACCATTAACGTGCGCAGCCGGGTGGGCGGCGAGTTGATCAAGGTGTCGTTCGAAGAAGGGCAGATGGTCAAGGCGGGCGACCTGCTGGCGGAAATCGACCCGCGTCCCTACCAGAACGCCTTGCTGCAAGCCGAAGGCACCTTGCTGCAGAACCAGGCGCAACTGAAAAACGCTCAGGTCGATGTCGAGCGTTATAGCAATCTGTACCGCGAAGACAGCATCGCCAAGCAGACTCTGGACACCGCCGTAGCGCTGGTGGGCCAGTATCAGGGCACGGTCAAGACCAATCAGGCGGCGGTCAACGACGCCAAGCTCAATCTCGAATTCACCAGGATCCGCGCGCCGATTGCCGGCCGCGTCGGCTTGCGCCAACTCGACGTCGGCAACCTCGTTGCCGCCAACGACACCACGGCGCTGGCGATCATCACCCAGACCCAGCCAATCAGCGTGGCCTTCACCCTCCCGGAAAACAGCCTCGACGTAGTGTTGGCCCGTTACCGCACCGGCGCCAAACTGCCCGCCGAAGCCTGGGACCGTGGCGATACCAAAATCCAGGCCACCGGTGTGCTGCAGAGCCTGGACAACCAGATCGACGTCACCACCGGCACCCTGAAATTCAAGGCGCGCTACGAAAACCGCGATCAGGCGCTGTTCCCCAATCAGTTCGTCAACGTTCACCTGCTGGCCGACACCCTCAAGGGAGTGATCCTCGCCCCGTCGGCCGCCATCCAGTTCGGCACCAACGGCACCTTCGTGTATGCCATGGACGGTGACAAGAAAGTCACGATCCGCCAGTTGAAAGTCGGCGCCAGCGACGGTGACAACACCGTGATCACCGAAGGCCTGGCAGCGGGCGATCGTGTGGTGCTGGAAGGCACCGACCGCCTGAAGGAAGGCAGCGAAGTGGAAGTGGTCAACGACACCCAGGACGTCCCGACCACCCCGACCGGCCACCTGCAAGGCAAGTCGGCGTCCAGCACCCCTGAGCCGGTGACCACCGACAAGGCGAAAAAGGGCGGCGCATGAATCTCTCGCGGCTGTTCATCCTTCGCCCGGTCGCCACGACCCTGAGCATGCTGGCCATTGTCCTGGCCGGCGTGATCGCCTACCGCCTGCTACCGGTTTCGGCCCTGCCTCAAGTCGATTACCCGACGATTCGGGTGATGACGCTGTATCCCGGCGCCAGCCCGGACGTCATGACCAGTGCGGTCACTGCGCCGCTGGAGCGTCAGTTCGGGCAGATGCCCGGCCTGACCCAGATGGCGTCGACCAGCTCCGGCGGCGCTTCGGTATTGACCTTGCGGTTCAGTCTCGACATCAACATGGACGTCGCCGAGCAGCAGGTGCAGGCCGCGATCAACGCCGCGACCAACTTGCTGCCCAAGGACCTGCCGGCACCGCCGGTGTACAACAAGGTCAACCCGGCGGACACCCCGGTGCTGACCCTGGCGATCACCTCCAAAACCATGTTGCTGCCCAAGCTCAATGACCTGGTCGATACGCGCATGGCGCAGAAGATCGCCCAGATCAGCGGCGTCGGCATGGTCAGCATTGCCGGCGGCCAGCGTCAGGCGGTGCGGATCAAGGTCAACCCCGAGGCCCTCGCGGCCAACGGTTTGAACCTGTCGGACGTGCGCACCCTGATTGGCGCGTCCAACGTCAACCAGCCCAAGGGCAACTTCGACGGCCCGACCCGGGTTTCGATGCTCGATGCCAACGACCAGCTGACTTCGCCCAAGGATTACGCCAACCTGATCCTGGCCTACGCCAACGGCGCGCCGCTGCGGCTCAAGGACGTCGCGGAAATCGTCGACGGTGCCGAGAACGAACGCCTTGCAGCCTGGGCCAACGAAAACCAGGCGGTGTTGCTGAACATTCAGCGTCAACCCGGCGCCAACGTCATTGAGGTGGTCGACCGAATCAAGGCCTTGCTGCCGAGCATCACCGACAACCTGCCGGCCGGTCTCGAAGTCAAGGTACTGACCGACCGCACCCAGACCATCCGTGCGTCCGTCACCGACGTGCAGCACGAACTGCTGATCGCCATCGCGCTGGTGGTGATGGTCACGTTCCTGTTCCTGCGTCGCGCCAGCGCCACGATCATTCCGTCGGTGGCCGTGCCCCTGTCACTGATCGGTACGTTCGGCGTGATGTACCTCGCCGGGTTCTCGGTCAACAACCTGACCCTGATGGCCCTGACCATCGCCACCGGTTTCGTGGTGGACGACGCGATCGTGATGCTGGAAAACATTTCCCGGTTCATCGAGGAGGGCGACAGCCCGTTGAACGCGGCGCTCAAGGGCGCCAAGCAGATCGGCTTTACCCTGATTTCCCTGACGCTGTCGCTGATCGCGGTACTGATTCCGCTGCTGTTCATGGCTGACGTGGTCGGTCGCCTGTTCCGCGAATTTGCGATCACCCTGGCGGTGGCCATCCTGATTTCCCTGGTGGTGTCGCTGACCCTGACGCCAATGATGTGCGCGCGGCTGCTCAAGCGTGAACCCAAGGAAGAAGAACAAGGCCGTTTCTACCGTGCCAGCGGCGCGGCAATTGATTGGATGATCGCGGCTTACGGACGTAAGTTAAAGTGGGTTCTCAAGCATCAGCCCCTGACAATGCTGGTGGCCGTCGGCACGCTGGCATTGACCGTGTTCCTTTATCTGGTGGTGCCGAAGGGCTTCTTCCCGGTGCAGGACACCGGCGTGATCCAGGGCATTTCCGAGGCGCCGCAGTCGATTTCCTTTGCGGCGATGAGCGAGCGGCAGCAGGAACTGGCGAAAGTGATCCTCGCGGATCCAGCGGTGGAAAGCCTGTCGTCCTACATTGGCGTTGACGGCGATAACTCGACATTGAACAGCGGTCGCTTGCTGATCAACCTCAAATCCCACAGCAATCGTGACCTGAGTGCGACCGAAGTGATCGCCCGCCTGCAACCGGAACTGGACAAGCTGGTCGGCATTCGCCTGTTCATGCAGCCGGTGCAGGACCTGACCATCGAAGATCGGGTCAGTCGCACGCAGTACCAGTTCAGCATGTCGTCGCCGGATTCCGAGCTGCTCAGCCTGTGGAGCGGACGTCTGGTCGAAGCCTTGGCCCAGCGGCCGGAACTGACCGATGTCGCCAGTGATTTGCAGGACAAAGGCCTGCAGGTTTATCTGGTGATCGACCGTGATGCCGCCTCGCGGGTCGGTGTCTCGGTGTCGAACATCACCGACGCGCTGTACGACGCCTTCGGCCAGCGGCAGATTTCCACCATTTACACCCAGGCCAGCCAGTACCGTGTGGTGCTGCAGTCGCAGTCCGGCGAAAAAATCGGCCCGGACGCGCTGAACCAGATTCACGTCAAGACCACTGATGGCGGGCAAGTGCGGTTGTCCAGCCTGGCGCGCATCGAAGAGCGTCAGGCGCAACTGGCGATTACTCACATCGGCCAGTTCCCGGCGGTGATGATGTCGTTCAACCTCGCGCCCGGCGTGGCGCTGGGGCATGCGGTGGAAATCATCGAGCAGGTGCAGAAAGACATCGGTATGCCGATTGGCGTGCAGACCCAGTTCCAGGGCGCAGCCGAGGCGTTCCAGGCGTCGCTGTCGAGTACCTTGCTGCTGATTCTGGCGGCGGTGGTGACCATGTACATCGTGCTGGGCGTGTTGTACGAGAGCTACATCCACCCGATCACCATTCTCTCGACCTTGCCCTCGGCGGCGGTCGGTGCCTTGCTGGCCTTGCTGTTGAGCGGCAACGACCTCGGGATGATCGCGATCATCGGCATCATCCTGCTGATCGGTATTGTGAAGAAGAACGCGATCATGATGATCGACTTCGCCCTCGACGCCGAACGCAACCAGGGCATGGACCCGGAAACCGCGATCTATCAGGCGGCGCTCCTGCGTTTCCGGCCGATCCTGATGACCACTCTGGCGGCGTTGTTCGGTGCGGTGCCGCTGATGCTGGCCACCGGTTCTGGCGCGGAGTTGCGTCAGCCGCTGGGCCTGGTGATGGTCGGTGGTTTGTTGGTAAGTCAGGTGCTGACCTTGTTCACCACACCGGTGATTTACCTGTACTTCGATCGCCTCGGCCGTCGTTGGGGGCATAAAGCCGGCTCCGTGGAAGTGGTCGAGCAGCCATGAACCTCTCCGGACCTTTCATCAAACGCCCGGTCGCCACCATGCTGCTGAGCCTGGCGATCATGTTGCTGGGCGGGGTGAGCTTCGGCCTGCTGCCGGTGTCGCCGCTGCCGCAAATGGACTTCCCGGTGATCGTGGTCCAGGCCAGCCTGCCCGGCGCGAGCCCGGAAGTCATGGCGTCGACCGTGGCCACGCCGCTCGAACGTTCCTTCGGCGCCATCGCCGGGGTCAACACCATGAGCAGCCGATCCAGCCAGGGCTCGACGCGGGTGATTCTGCAGTTCGACCTCGACCGCGACATCAACGGCGCGGCGCGGGAAGTGCAAGCGGCGATCAACGCCTCGCGCAACCTGTTGCCGAGCGGGATGCGCAGCATGCCGACCTACAAGAAGGTCAACCCGTCCCAGGCGCCGATCATGGTGCTGTCGCTGACCTCGGATGTGCTGGAAAAGGGCCAGCTCTACGATTTGGCCTCGACCATCCTGTCCCAGAGCCTGTCCCAGGTGCAGGGCGTCGGTGAAGTGCAGATCGGCGGCAGTTCGTTGCCGGCGGTGCGTATCGAACTTGAACCCCAGGCGCTGAACCAGTACGGCGTGGCGCTAGACGATGTGCGCAACACCATCGCCAACGCCAACGTGCGCCGGCCCAAGGGTTCGGTCGAAGACGGCCAGCGTTTGTGGCAGGTCCAGGCCAACGATCAGCTGGAAAAAGCCAAGGATTACGAGTCGCTGATCATTCACTACGCCGACGGCGCAGCCCTGCGCCTGAAGGACGTGGCGAAAGTCAGCGACGGCGTCGAGGACCGCTACAACAGCGGCTTCTTCAACGATGACGCGGCAGTGCTGCTGGTGATCAACCGCCAGGCCGGTGCCAACATCATCGAGACAGTGAACGAGATCAAGGCCCAGTTGCCGGCCTTGCAGGCGGTGCTGCCGGCCAGCGTCAAGCTGAACCTGGCCATGGACCGCTCGCCGGTGATCAAGGCAACCCTGCACGAAGCGGAAATGACCCTGTTGATCGCCGTGGCGCTGGTGATTCTGGTGGTGTTCCTGTTCCTCGGTAACTTCCGCGCCTCGCTGATTCCGACCTTGGCGGTGCCGGTGTCGCTGGTCGGCACCTTTGCGGTGATGTACCTGTACGGTTTCTCGCTGAACAACCTGTCGCTGATGGCACTGATCCTGGCCACCGGCTTGGTGGTGGACGATGCCATCGTGGTGCTGGAGAACATTTCCCGGCACATCGACGAAGGTGTGCCGCCGATGAAGGCCGCGTACCTCGGGGCGCAGGAAGTCGGTTTTACGCTGTTGTCGATGAACGTCTCGCTGGTGGCAGTGTTCCTGTCGATCCTGTTCATGGGCGGGATTATCGAAAGCCTGTTCCGCGAGTTTTCCATCACCCTGGCAGCGTCCATCGTGGTGTCGCTGGTGGTTTCGCTGACGCTGACACCGATGCTCTGTGCCCGTTGGCTCAAGCCGCATACGCCCGGGCAGGAGAACCGCCTGCAAAGTTGGAGTCGGCGAACCAACGATTGGATGGTCGGCAAATACGCGACCAGCCTGGACTGGGTGCTGCGTCACCGTCGTCTGACGTTGCTCAGTCTGATTGTGACAGTCGGCGTTAACATTGCGCTGTATGTGGTTGTTCCAAAAACGTTTATGCCCCAGCAGGACACCGGACAACTGATCGGGTTCGTGCGCGGTGACGATGGTCTGTCATTCAGTGTGATGCAGCCGAAAATGGAAATTTTCCGCCGTGCGGTGCTGAAAGACGAAGCGGTGGAAAGCGTCGCCGGCTTTATCGGCGGCACCAACGGCACCAACAACGCCTTCATGCTAGTGCGCCTGAAGCCGATCAAGGAGCGGAGTATTTCCGCACAAAAGGTCATCGAACGCCTGCGCAAGGAAATGCCCAAGGTTGCCGGTGCGCAATTGATGCTGATGGCGGATCAGGACCTGCAATTCGGCGGTGGCCGTGAACAGACCACCTCGCAGTATTCATACATCCTGCAAAGTGCCGACCTCGGCGAGTTGCGCGAGTGGTATCCGAAGGTCGTCACGGCGCTCAAGGCCTTGCCGGAGCTGACCGCGATTGACGCCCGCGAAGGGCGCGGCGCGCAGCAGGTAACGTTGATCGTTGACCGTGATCAGGCCAAACGCCTGGGCGTCGACATGGACATGGTCACCGCCGTGTTGAACAACGCCTACAGCCAGCGGCAGATTTCGACGATCTACGACAGCCTCAACCAGTATCAGGTGGTGATGGAGGTCAATCCTAAATACGCTCAGGACCCGATCACCCTCAAGCAAGTACAAGTGATCACCGCCGACGGCGCGCGGATTCCGCTGTCGACCATCGCTCACTATGAAAACAGCCTGGAAGACGACCGCGTCAGCCATGAAGGCCAGTTCGCCTCCGAAAGCATTTCCTTCGACATGGCCGAAGGCGTGACGGTGGAGCAGGGCACGGCCGCCATCGAGCGGGCGATTGCCAAACTCGGCATGCCGGAAGACGTGATCGTCAAGATGGCCGGCACCGCCGACGCGTTCGCCGCGACTCAGAAGAGCCAGCCGTTCATGATCCTGGGCGCGCTGGTGGCGGTCTATCTGGTGCTGGGCGTGCTGTACGAAAGCTACATCCATCCGCTGACCATTCTCTCGACCTTGCCGTCGGCCGGGGTTGGCGCGTTGCTCTCGATCTATGTGCTGGGCGGCGAGTTCAGCCTGATCTCGTTGCTGGGGCTGTTCCTGCTGATCGGTGTGGTGAAGAAAAACGCCATTCTAATGATCGACCTCGCGCTGCAACTCGAACGGCATCAGGGCCTGGAGCCGCTGGAATCGATTCGCAGCGCCTGCCTGCAACGGCTGCGACCGATTCTGATGACCACCCTGGCCGCGATCCTCGGTGCCTTGCCGTTGCTGCTGAGCCGGGCCGAAGGTGCGGAAATGCGTCAGCCACTGGGCCTGACCATCATCGGCGGGCTGATCTTCAGTCAGGTGCTGACCCTCTACACCACTCCGGTGGTTTACCTCTATCTCGACAAACTGCGCCATCGTTTCAACCACTGGCGTGGGGTGCGTACCGATGCTGCTCTGGAAACTCCGCTATGACTGACCGTTCGCTTATCACCCTGTCTGCACCGCTGATCATGGCCCGAGGCTCGCGTTTGTTGAGCCTGGCGCTGTGTGCGGCGATGCTCAGTGCCTGCGCCATCGGCCCGGATTACCAGCGCCCGACGGCTGCCGCGCCGGCGCAGTACAAGGAAGCAGCGGGTTGGCGTCAGGCCAATCCGAGCGATTCCCTGGCCCGTGGTGCCTGGTGGGAGCTGTATGGCGACCAGCAACTCAATGGCCTGATCGAGAAACTCAACAGCTCTAACCAGACGGTTGCCCAGTCCGAAGCGCAGTACCGTCAGGCTCAGGCCCTGGTGCGCAGTGCGCGCGGGGCGTTTTTCCCGACGGTGGACCTGACCGTCGGGAAGAACCGTTCCAGCCAGGGCACCGGCAGCAGCAGTTCCAGCCTCAGCAGTTCCTCCAGCGGTATCCGCGACACCTACACGGCCCAGGCCGGTGTCAGTTGGGAAGCGGATGTCTGGGGCAAGTTGCGCCGGGGCCTTGAGGCCGACACCGCCAACGCTGAGGCGAGTTTTGCCGATCTGGCGGCGATGCGCCTGAGCCAGCAATCGGAGCTGGTGCAAAACTACCTGCAATTACGGGTGATCGACGAGCAAAGACGGCTGCTGCAATCGACCGTCGAGGCTTATCAGCGCTCCCTGACCATGACCGAAAACCAATACCGCGCCGGTGTTTCCGGCAAGGACGCGGTAGCGCAGGCGACTACCCAGCTCAAGAGCACCGAGGCCGAATTGGTCGACCTGATCTGGCAGCGCGCCCAGTTCGAGAACGCCATTGCCGTGCTGATCGGCCTGCCGCCCGCCGAATTCAGCCTCGCGGAGACGCAAACCATCCCGGTGTTGCCGGAGGTGCCGCTGAACCTGCCTTCGCAGTTGCTGGAACGGCGCCCGGACATTGCCTCCGCCGAGCGTTCGGTGATGGCCGCCAACGCCAACATCGGTGTGGCCAAGGCCGCTTATTACCCGGATCTGACGCTGAGCCTGAATGGTGGTTACAGCAGCAGTACGTCCTCCAACTGGATCAGCGTGCCGAACCGCTTCTGGTCGGTGGGCCCGCAACTGGCGATGACCCTGTTTGACGGCGGGCAGCGCTCGGCCGAAGTCGACCGCAGTGAAGCGGCTTATGACGAAACCGTGGCCAAGTACCGCCAGACCGTGCTCGACGGTTTCCGCGAGGTGGAGAATTACCTGGTTCAACTCAAGGTCCTGGAAGACGAGTCCGGCGTGCGCCAGCAGGCACTGGACGCGGCGCGGGAGTCGCTGCGCCTGACCCAGAACCAGTACAAGGCCGGTGTGATTGCCTACCTGGATGTCGTGGTGGTGCAGGCGACGGCGCTGAACAATGAACGCACCATGCTGGATTTGTTGCAGAGCCGCTTGATCGCCAGCGTGCAGTTGATTGCCGCCCTCGGTGGTGGCTGGGACGGCCAGCTCGACCTGTAGGAGCCAGCTTGCTGGCGATAGCGATCTAACAGACGCCATCGTCGGAACGCCGCCCGCAGCAAGCCGGCTCCTACAAAAAAACGGGCATGCCAGCGATATTGAGGTGCACGCCGTACCTGTAGGAGCCAGCTTGCTGGCGATAGCGATCTCACAGACGCCATCGCCGGCAAGCCGGCTCCTACAAAAAAACGGGAATGCCAGAGATATCGAGGTGCACACCGTACCTGTAGGAGCCAGCTTGCTGGCGATGGCGATTTCATTAGCGCCATCGGTACCCGGCGCCTTTACCAGAGCCGTCGCAGCAATCAAACAAGCGTTTCATCGGGTTGATGGCTCTTTGCTAATTTTGTCAGTGCGTTCTTTTGCGCATTCAGTACAATCGCCCGATTTGCCCCCCGAGAACGGAAGCAGTACGGCGGGTAGTCTCGAGAAGTCCCATGCTCATCGGTAGCTATTCCCCCACGCTGGTCATCATCTCGCTCTTCGTGGCGATTCTCGCGTCCTATACGGCGCTCGACATGACCGGGCGTATCGCCACGGCCCGGGGGCGGGCCGTGCATTTCTGGACGGCGGGCGGCGCTTTTGCGATGGGCATTGGCGTGTGGTCGATGCATTTCATCGGCATGCTCGCGTTCGACCTGCCCATCGACCTGGGCTACGACGTCACCCTGACGGCGCTGTCGTTGCTGACTGCGATCCTGTCCTGCGGCTTCGCCCTGTGGCTGGTCAGCCAACCCAAATTACCGGCCTGGCAACTGGCGTTCGGTGCGCTGGTCATGGGCGCCGGCATCAGCGCCATGCATTACACCGGCATGGCCGCCATGCGCATGCAGCCGGGGATCGATTACGACCCGACACTGTTCAGCGCGTCGCTGCTCATTGCGGTCGGCGCTTCGGGCGCGGCCTTGTGGATCGCCTTCCGCCTGCGCCGGAACACCCCCTTCGTCAGTCTGATCCGTGGCGGCGCTGCCGTGATCATGGGCATTGCCATCGTCGGCATGCACTACACCGCCATGGCCGCCGCGCAATTTCCTGATGGCAGTTTCTGTGGCGCGGCGGTCAGCGGCCTGAACGGCAAGGGCCTGGACAGTCTGGTCCTGATCACCACGCTCGCGGTGCTGAGCATCGCCTTGCTCACTTCGATTCTCGATGCACGCCTGGAAGCGCGCACTGCCGATCTGGCGAAGTCGCTGACAGAAGCCAATCGCGAACTGACCCAACTGGCGCTGCATGACACCCTGACCGGCCTGCCGAACCGGGTATTGCTGGCCGATCGCATCGATCAGGCGATGTCGCGAGTGCGGGCGGAGGGCGGCTGTTTTGCCCTGATGTTCATCGACCTGGACGGTTTCAAGCCGGTCAATGATGCATTCGGCCATCACATGGGCGATCTGTTGCTGCGTGAAGTCGCACTGCGCCTGCGTGAGGACCTGCGCAGCCAGGACACCCTGGCGCGGATTGGCGGTGATGAGTTCGTGTTGCTGGTGCAACTGGCTGACGAGAATGACGCGCTGAACCTGGCGTCCCGGCAGGTCGGATTGATCGCGCGTTCGTTCCGCGTTGCCGAGCATGACTTGCAGATATCCGCCAGCGTCGGCATCGCCCTGTATCCGGGGAATGGCCAGTCCGCCGAAGAACTGCTGATGAACGCCGACGCGGCGATGTACCACGCCAAGGGCGCAGGCAAAAACGGCTACAGCTTCTTCGACGCCTCGATGAACAGCAACGCGCGCAAGCAGCTGCAATTACTGCAAGACCTGCGCAATGCTGTCGACCAGCGCCAATTTAGCCTGCATTACCAGCCGAAGTTCGACGCGAGCAACGGCCGGCCGGTCGGTGCCGAAGCGTTGCTGCGCTGGGAGCATCCGACCCAAGGTATGTTGCTGCCGGACAAGTTCATCGACCTCGCCGAGAAGACCGGGCTGATCATTCCTATCGGCGACTGGGTGCTCAACGAAGCCTGCCGGCAGATGCGCGAGTGGTACGTGCTCGGCTACACCGACTGGCGCATCGCGGTGAACCTCTCGGCGTTGCAGTTCTGCCATGCCGGCCTGGTGCAAAGCGTGGCCAAGGCGTTGGAGACGCATCATTTGCCGGCCAACAGCCTGACTCTGGAAATCACCGAAACCACCGCCATGAGCGACGCTGACGCGAGCATGACGGTGCTCAAGGAACTCTCGGAGATGGGCGTCGACCTGTCCATTGACGACTTCGGTACCGGCTATTCGAGCTTGATGTACCTCAAGCGTTTGCCGGCCAACGAACTGAAGATCGACCGCGGATTTGTCCGTGACCTGGAACGCGACAGCGACGATGCGGCCATCGTGTCCGCCATCGTCGCCCTCGGTCAGGCGCTGGGCCTGCGGATCGTCGCCGAAGGGGTGGAAACCGACGTGCAGCAGGACTTCCTGACCCAGTTGGGGTGCGATTCCTTGCAGGGTTATCTGCTGGGGCATCCGCTGCCGGCGGAGCGCTTCATGGTGGACATTATCCGAGCGGAGCGAGCGACCGCGTTACCGCTCACCGCCGAGGCACAACCCTTGTAGGAGCCGGCTTGCCGGCGATGGGGCCTGTGAGACTTGCATCGATTTCGCGGCCGCTATCGCCAGCAAGCTGGCTCCTACAGAGGACCGGGTTGTTCACATCGTTCAGGCCCGCCACAAATCCTCGTGGGAGCCGGCTTGCCGGCGATAGCGCCAGTCCAGTCGCCACATCACCCCATGCAAAAACCCTGAATGGCGGTTATTCTTTGCCCCGACTGCTTAAGCTAGTACGGGGAACAGCTCGCATGGACAAAGTCATCGTCATCACCGGCGCCAGTCGCGGCATCGGCGCCGCCACCGCATTGTTGGCTGCCGGTCAAGGCTACCGGATCTGCATCAACTATCAGTCCGATGAAGAAGCGGCACATAGCGTTCTGGAGCAAGTCCGCGCCCTCGGTGCCCAGGCTATCGCGGTACGTGCCGACGTCAGCATCGAAGACGAAGTGATCGCATTGTTTCACCGGGTCGATACCGAACTGGGCCGAGTCACCGCACTGGTCAACAACGCCGGCACGGTGGGCCACAAATCCCGGGTCGAAGAAATGTCCGAATTCCGCATTCTCAAAACCCTCAGGACCAACGTCCTGGCGCCGATCCTCTGCGCCAAACATGCGCTCCTGCGCATGTCGCCCAAGCATGGCGGGCAGGGCGGCAGCATCGTCAACGTGTCCTCGGTTGCCGCCCGCCTGGGATCGCCGAACGAATACGTGGACTACGCGTCCTCCAAAGGCGCGCTCGACACCTTTACCATCGGTTTGTCCAAGGAAGTGGCAGGCGAGGGGATTCGGGTCAACGCGGTTCGCCCTGGTTACATCTACACCGACTTTCATGCGCTGAGCGGCGATCCGGACCGGGTCAGCAAGCTGGAATCGGCGATTCCGATGGCGCGTGGTGGCCGGCCGGATGAAGTGGCGGAGGCGATTGTGTGGTTACTGTCGGACAAGGCTTCTTATGCGACGGGGACGTTTGTTGATCTGGGGGGCGGGCGGTAGGCCTCAAGTGTTGTGCTGCCTGTTCCGGCCTAATCGCGAGCAGGCTCGCTCCCACAGGGGCACTCGCTCAACTGTGGGAGCGAGCCTGCTCGCGATGGCGGTCGGTCAGGCAGCGAATTATTCAGAATGACCTGACAATCCGCCCCAACGTCTCCATCGCCTTCTCCGCAGCCTCATCCCAAGGGCTCCCATAATTCAACCGGATACAATTCCTGAACCGCTGCGCCGGCGAGAAAATCGGCCCCGGCGCAATGCTGATACCTTGCGCCAGCGCCATCTGAAACAACTTCAACGAATCCATCTGAGCCGGCAATTCCAGCCACAAGAAGTACCCGCCCGCCGGTTGGCTGACCCGAGTCTGCGCGGGGAAATAGCGGGCAATCGCCGCCAGCATCGCGCTCTGCTGTTCTTCCAGCGCATAACGCAGTTTGCGCAGGTGTCGGTCATAGCCGCCATGTTGCAGGTAATCGGCAATCGCCGCCTGAGCCGGCATCGATGCGCACAGCGAAGTCATCAGTTTCAATCGCTCGATCTTCTGCGCATAGCGCCCGGCCGCCACCCAGCCAATCCGATAACCCGGCGCGAGGCTTTTGGCGAACGAACCGCAATGCATCACCAACCCTTCGGTATCGAAGGCCTTGGCCGGTTTCGGCGCTTGCTGGCCGTAATAGAGCTCGGCGTAGACATCGTCTTCGATCAGCGGCACTTGATGCCTGCGCAGCAGCTCCACCAGTTCCTGTTTCTTGGCCTCGGGCATGGTCGCGCCCATGGGGTTCTGGAAACTGGTCATGCACCAGCAAACCTTGATCGGATGGCGCTCCAGGGTTTGCTCAAGTACGCCGAGGTCGATGCCGTCGCGCGGGTGCACGGGGATTTCCACGGCCTTGAGCTTCAAGCGCTCGAGGATTTGCAGGCAGGCATAGAACGCCGGAGCTTCGATAGCCACCAGGTCGCCAGGCTCGGTGACGGCTTGCAGGCACAGGTTCAAGGCTTCGAGCGCGCCGTTGGTGATCAGCAGCTCTTCCATGGGCAACATCAGGCCGCCGACCATGTAGCGCAGGGCGATTTGTCGACGCAGTTGCGGGTTGCCCGGCGACATGTCGGTGACGACCATGCGTGGGTCCATGTCCCGGGCGGCGCTGGCCAGGGAGCGCGACAACCGTTGCAGCGGAAACAGGGTCGGGCTGGGGAACGCCGAGCCGAACGGGACGGTGTTGGGGTCCTTGATCGAGTCGAGTACGGAGAACACCAGTTCGCTGACGTCGACCTCGGTGGATTCGTTGACCTGGCTACTGATCACCGGCTCGGAAAACGGGCTCGGCGCATGGGTGTTGACGAAGTAACCGGAGCGCGGGCGGGCGCGGATCAGGCCGCGGCGCTCCAGCAGATAATAGGCCTGGAATACGGTGGACGGACTGACGCCGTAAGTCTGGCTGGCGTAGCGCACCGAGGGCACGCGCTGGCCGGGGCCGAGAACGCCGGAGCGGATCAGTTCAGCGATGTCGTCGGCGAATTTTTCGTAGCGTTTCATCAAGAGCCCGGTTCGTGTCATTCAGTGGAATCGAGGTGACTTCATCGCGAGCAGGCTCGCTCCCACATTGGATTTGTGAACGCTGGAGATCCAATGTGGGAGCGGGCTTGCTCGCGAATGGCGCACCGCAGTCTAAAGCCTTAACGGTTCATCGGCGCAACAAACCGGCTGTTCGCGACGCTGTAAATCTCCGGCTCATCACTGTCGACAATCCTGAACGTGATGCCCTGCGAGCTGCTGCTCGGCCGTTCGCTGGTCATGGCCACCGACACCGGCACGTCGACAATCTCGCCGGGGGCCAGGCTCAGTTCGGTCTTGCCTTGCAGCTGGAAGCCGTCGCCATCGACCAGGGTCAGGCGGTAATCCTGACGTTGCTGGGTCTTGTTGATGACCTTCAGGCTGTAGATGTTTTCGATCTGCCCCAGGCTGTTCTCACGGAACAGGCCGCGGTCCTTGCTGACGTCCAGCGAGACCATCGGCCGCTCGACGAGGGCCAGCACCAGCGCGCCGATCATCACCAGCAGCACGGCGGTGTAGCCGATCAGCCGTGGTCGTAGCAGGTGGGTCTTGCCACCTTGCAACTGATGCTCCGAGGTGTAGCTGATCAGGCCCCGGTCATAGCCCATTTTGTCCATGATCGAATCACAGGCATCGATGCACGCGGCGCACCCGATGCATTCCATTTGCAGGCCGTCACGGATGTCGATGCCGGTCGGGCATACCTGTACGCAGAGCTGACAATCGATGCAATCACCGAGGCCGACTTCGGCAGGTTTCACCTCGCGTTTACGCGGCCCCCGGTTTTCGCCACGGGCGACGTCGTAGGAAATGGTCAGGGTGTCCTTGTCGAACATCACACTCTGGAACCGCGCATACGGGCACATATGCATGCACACCGCTTCACGCAACCAACCGGCATTGATGTAGGTGGCGCCGGTGAAGAACAGCACCCAGAACAGGCTGACCCCGCCGATCTGCAAGGTCAGCAACTCTTCGGCCAGCGGGCGGATCGGCGTGAAGTAGCCGACGAAGGTCAGGCCGGTCAACAGACTGATCGCCAACCACAAGGTGTGCTTGGCGGTACGGCGCATCAGCTTGTTCAGTCCCCAGGGCGCCGCTTGCAGCTTGATCCGCTGGTTGCGTTCGCCTTCGGTGATCTTCTCGCACCACATGAAGATCCAGGTCCAGGAACTCTGCGGGCAGGTGTAGCCGCACCATACGCGCCCGGCGAACACGGTGATCGCAAACAGGCCGAACGCGGCGATGATCAGCAGCGCCGAGAGCAGGATGAAATCCTGGGGCCAGAAGGTCGCGCCGAAGATGTGGAATTTGCTTTCGGAAAGGTCCCAGAGCACTGCCTGGCGACCGCCCCAGTTCAACCAGACCGTGCCGAAAAACAGCACAAACAGAAATCCCGCGCCGCTCATGCGCAGGGTGCGGAACAGGCCGGTGAAGCTGCGGGTGTGGATCAGGTTGTCGCTGGATTTGACCTTCATCTTTGGGCGTGAAGGTTCGAATGTTTCTACGGTTCGGACGGGGATTCGTTCGCTCATGGTCTTTCGCTCATCAGCCTCCATCAGGCCGGGCAACTATGAGCGTCGATCTGTTTGCATAACAGACTCAGGTATCGCAATAAAAAGCGGATCAGATGAGCATTGAGTCGCCACCTGCGACAACTTGAAGCACCTGAGAAAACAGGCCGCGGACGCCTATTACAGGCGCCCGCGGCCGATGTTGATCCGGGTCAGTCAAATCACCGAATCACTGTCAGTGGCCTTCAAATGCCGGCGACCGTCCACCGCACCTGCTACGGTCAATGCATCGGCTTCTGCTTCGGTGATGTACAACCGCGTGCCATTGATATCCACGAATGACATGGCTTTTTCGCCGTCAGTGAAGATGGTGACGTCCGGGCCCAGGCGAATTTCCTCGCCGTTTTCGGTGGTGAAAAAGCAGGTTTCATTTTGAATGCGCACAGTCATGGGGTTGTCCTTTTTTCTGCGGGTTCTGCAGCGTTAGGGCACAGCGGGCGGCGATCGTTCTGTGCAACCGATTAATGGTCGGCGCGGTCCATCGTTTAATCATCAATTACAAGGATTGCTCCATGAACGCCTGGTGGCATGAGGTTTGGGTGACGCTGCAAGCGGAGTTCGCCGACATCGGTGACGCCTCACAACTGACACGAATTACCGTCAGATTGGTGATAGCGGCCGTGCTGGGCGGGATTCTCGGTTTCGAGCGCGAACAAAAGGGCAAGGCCGCTGGCGTGCGCACGCACATGCTGGTGGCGCTGGGGGCCGCATTGTTTGTGCTGGTGCCACAGATGTCCGGGTCCCAGGCGGATGCCATGAGCCGGGTGGTGCAAGGGGTGATCGCCGGGATCGGCTTCCTTGGTGCGGGGACCATTCTGAAAAACCAGGAAGGCGACGAAGGTCATGTGAAAGGACTGACCACCGCAGCCGGGTTGTGGATGACAGCGGCCATCGGTGTGTCTGCCGGGTTGGGGCGTGAGGCGACGGCGGTGTTCAGTACGCTGCTGGCGTTGGCGATCTTCAGCGTGATGCCGAGGATCGTGAAGATGCTGGATAAGGACAAAGATCAACTGTAGGAGCGAGCCTGCTCGCGATGGTCGTCAACGATAACGCTGGATGCCTGGTTAGACGAGGCGATCTCAGGTTTTTCGCGAGCAAGCTCGCTCCTACAGGGGGAGGGGTTCAGGAACTGACGATCACCGGCGGCATCGTTTCCGGCGGATCTTCCCGAGGCGGTGGGGTGGTGCCTGGCGGCTCCTGCTCGGGCACCGGCTGCGGTTCGGTCGGCGGTATGGTCGGTTGGTCGATGTTCGGATCGGGCGTTTTCGCCGGGATTGGAATACTCATCGTTGAAGCCTCCAGTGGCACATGGCGTAAGTCGTGCTTAAGTGGGTTGACCACTGCGCACCGGATTTGATTCCACTGCAGATGCAGGCAAATTCACCTGAACTTTTACCGAGGCCGGTCGCTCGGAACCTAAGTGAGTTCATTCCGGGGCCGCTGGCCTTGTGCGAATGACGACCCTGCACATGAGCGTCCATGGGGCGTAAAGGAGAGATGCTCGATGACTGCCGAAAAACCGACAGAGCTGAACTACAACCCTCATATGCCGCTTTCGCAAGCCTTGCTGCTACCGCGTATCGCCATCGAAAACACCATGCCGACCCTCGACGGTGGGCAGTTCGCCGTTAAAGCCGTCACCGGGCAGGACGTTGTGGTTACCAGCAAGGTCTTCGCCGACGGCCACGACAAACTGGCCGTGCGTGTGCGCTGGCGTGCAGAAGGTGATGAGGCCTGGCAAAGCGCTGTGATGGGGGAGTTGGGCAATAACGGCTATCAAGGCCAGTTTCGTGTTCATCGCCAGGGCCGTTACGTGTTCTGCATCGAGGCCTGGATCGATCAGTTCGCCAGTTTCTGCTACGAACTGGAGAAAAAGCACACGGCCAGAGTGCCGGTGAGCCTTGAGTTGCAGGAAGGACGAAACCTGGTTCAGCAAGCGGCCGAACGTACCGATGGCCCGCTGAGCGAAGCGCTTACTGCGCTGCACCATGAATTGGCCGGCCTGCTCGAAATCGAGCAAGTCGCGTTGTTTCTGCACCAGCGCAGCGCCGAACTGATGACCCAGGCCGATCACCGCGCCTATTTAAGCCTCAGTCCCGAATACCCATTGGACGTCGAACGTGAACTCGCGCAGTTCGCCAGCTGGTATGAGCTGTTTCCCCGCTCGATCACCGACGATCCGGCCCGTCACGGCACGTTCAACGATGTGCACTCGCGCCTGCCGATGATTCAGGACATGGGTTTCGACGTACTGTATTTCCCGCCGATCCACCCGATCGGCCGCAGCTACCGTAAAGGCCCGAACAACTCCCTCACGGCCGGCCCCGATGATCCGGGCAGCCCGTATGCCATCGGCAGCGAGGAGGGTGGCCACGAGGCGATTCACTCGCAGCTGGGCACCCGCGAAGACTTCCGGCGACTGGTGGCGGCAGCGGCTGAGCATGGCCTGGAAATCGCCCTCGACTTCGCCATCCAGTGTTCTCAGGATCACCCGTGGCTGCAGCAACATCCGGGCTGGTTCAACTGGCGGCCGGACGGCACGATCAAGTACGCCGAGAACCCGCCGAAAAAATACCAGGACATCGTCAACGTCGACTTCTATGCCGCCGAGGCGATTCCCAGCCTCTGGGTGGAACTGCGCGACATCGTGGTCGGCTGGGTCGAGGAGGGCGTGAAGATCTTTCGCGTCGACAACCCGCACACCAAGCCATTGCCGTTCTGGCAGTGGCTGATCGCCGATGTGCGGGCGTTGTACCCGGAAGTGATCTTCCTCGCCGAGGCGTTCACCACGCCGGCGATGATGGCGCGCCTGGGCAAGGTCGGTTATTCCCAGAGCTACACCTATTTCACCTGGCGCAACACCAAGCACGAGCTGGCCACTTACTTCAGCGAACTCAATGAATCGCCGTGGCGCGAATGCTACCGACCGAACTTTTTCGTCAATACCCCGGACATCAACCCGGCGTTTCTGCATGAGTCCGGGCGCGCCGGTTTCCTTATCCGCGCCGCGCTGGCGACCATGGGTTCCGGCCTGTGGGGCATGTATTCCGGTTTTGAACTGTGCGAAGCCGCGCCGGTGCCGGGCAAGGAGGAATACCTCAACTCCGAGAAGTACGAAATCCGCCCCCGGGACTTCACGGCGCCGGGCAACATCATTGCCGAGATCGCCCAGCTCAACCGCATTCGCCGGCAGAACCCGGCCTTGCACACGCATCTGGGGCTGCGGATCTACAACGCCTGGAACGACAACATTCTGTACTTCGGCAAACGCAGCGAGGATGGCAGCAACTTCATTCTGGTGGCGGTCAGCCTTGATCCGCATAACGTGCAGGAGGCGAATTTCGAGTTGCCGCTGTGGGAAATGGGCTTGCCCGATGACGCCAGTACCCAGGGTGAGGATTTGATGAACGGGCATCGCTGGACGTGGCACGGCAAGTACCAGTTCATGCGGATCGACCCGGCGCATCAGCCGTTCGGCATCTGGCGCATCACCGTCTAAACGCGAGCCCCTGTAGGAGCGAGCCTGCTCGCGAAGGGGCGTGTCAGTCGACATCCATGTTTATGACGCACCGCTATCGCGAGCAGGCTCGCTCCCACATTTAGAACGTCGTGCTGGAAGTGGCTTTTTCGAATTAGACAGGAGTTTCAAATGGCGAAGAAACCCACGGCTGCCACCTTTATCAAGGACCCGCTCTGGTACAAGGACGCGGTGATCTACCAGGTTCACGTCAAATCGTTTTTCGACTCAAACAACGACGGGATCGGCGACTTTACCGGCCTTATCGCCAAACTCGATTACATTGCCGACCTCGGCGTCAACACCATCTGGCTACTGCCGTTTTACCCGTCGCCCCGGCGCGATGACGGTTATGACATCGCCGAATACCGTGGCGTGCATCCGGATTACGGCACCATGGCCGACGCCAAACGTTTCATTTCCGAGGCGCACAAGCGCGGTCTGCGGGTCATCACCGAGCTGGTGATCAACCACACCTCCGACCAGCACGCCTGGTTCCAGCGTGCGCGCAAGGCCAAGCCCGGCTCGGCGGCGCGGGACTTTTACGTGTGGTCCGACGACGACCAGAAATACGACGGCACCCGTATCATTTTTCTGGACACCGAAAAGTCCAACTGGACCTGGGATCCGGTCGCTGGCCAGTACTTCTGGCACCGTTTCTATTCGCACCAGCCGGACCTGAATTTCGATAACCCGCAAGTCATGAAGGCCGTGCTGTCCGTCATGCGCTACTGGCTCGACATGGGCATCGACGGCTTGCGCCTGGATGCGATTCCGTACCTGATCGAACGGGACGGCACCAACAACGAAAACCTGCCCGAGACCCACGACGTCCTCAAGCAGATCCGCGCCGAGATCGACGCCAATTATCCCGACCGCATGCTGCTGGCCGAAGCCAACCAATGGCCGGAGGACACCCAGCTGTACTTTGGCGATACCGATAAAAAGGGCCTGAACGGCGATGAGTGCCACATGGCCTTTCACTTCCCGCTGATGCCGCGCATGTACATGGCGCTGGCCCAGGAAGACCGCTTTCCGATCACCGATATCCTGCGCCAGACCCCGGAAATTCCGGCCAACTGTCAGTGGGCGATCTTCCTGCGCAACCACGATGAGCTGACCCTGGAAATGGTCACCGACAAGGAGCGCGACTACCTGTGGAATTACTACGCGGCCGACCGTCGGGCGCGGATCAACCTGGGGATTCGCCGGCGGCTCGCGCCGTTGATGGAGCGCGACCGGCGCCGTGTGGAACTGCTCAACAGCCTGCTGCTGTCGATGCCCGGCACGCCGACGATGTACTACGGCGATGAGATCGGCATGGGCGACAACATCTACCTCGGCGACCGCGATGGCGTGCGCACGCCGATGCAATGGTCGATCGACCGTAACGGCGGTTTTTCCCGCGCCGATCCGGCGAGCCTGGTGCTGCCGCCGATCATGGACCCGCAATACGGTTACCTGTCGGTCAACGTCGAAACCCAGGCCGGCGACCCGCATTCGTTGCTGAACTGGACCCGACGCATGCTCGCGGTGCGCAAGCAATCCAAGGCGTTCGGTCGCGGCACCCTGAAAATGCTCTCGCCAAGTAACCGTCGAATTCTGGCCTACACCCGTGAGTACACCGGGGCGGACGGCAAACACGAAATCATCCTGTGCGTAGCCAATGTGTCGCGCAGTGCGCAAGCGGCCGAGCTGGATCTGTCGGCCTATGTCGGCATGGTACCGGTGGAGATGCTCGGCGGTAACGCCTTCCCGCCGATCGGCCAGCTGAATTTCCTCCTGACCCTGGCGCCGTACGGCTTCTATTGGTTCGGACTTGCTGCGGAGAATCAAATGCCTAGCTGGCACGTAGAACCGGCGCAAAGCCTGCCGGACTTCACCACCCTGGTGCTGAAAAAACGCATGGAAGAACTGCTCGAAGCGCCGTCCCGTCCCACGCTGGAGCAGACCATCCTGCCAAACTGGTTACAGAACCGGCGCTGGTTCGCGGGCAAGGACGCGGCGATCGACAAGGTCAACCTGGCCTACGGCGTGCGTTTCGGCGATGCGCAGCATCCGGTGCTGCTGAGTGAAATCGAAGTCACCAGCGGCGGCCAGACCAGTCGTTATCAGCTGCCGTTCGGTTTCATTGCTGACGATCAGGTCGGCCCGGCGTTGCCCCAGCAACTGGCATTGTCCCGCGTGCGGCGCGGGCCGCAGGTGGGGTTGATCACCGATGCTTTCAGCCTCGAACACTTCATTCGCGCCGTGCTGCAAGGCATGCAGGAGAACAGGGTGTTGCCTTCCGATGGCGGCGAGATCCGTTTCGAGCCCACCGCCGAATTGGCCAGGCTGGGCCTGGGAGCAGAATCGGAAGTGCGCTACCTCTCTGCGGAACAATCCAACAGCTCCGTGGTGATCGGCAAAAGCCTGGTGCTGAAACTGATCCGCAAGGTTGCCTCGGGTGTGCACCCGGAACTGGAGATGAGCGCTTACCTGACCGGTGCAGGCTTCGCCAATATCTCGCCGTTGCTGGGGTCGGTGGTGCGCCGTGATGCCCAGGGCGAAGACAACCTGCTGATGATCGCCCAAGGCTTTTTGAGCAATCAGGGCGATGCCTGGGAATGGACGCAGAACAACCTCGAACGGGCATTGCGCGACGAGTTGGCCGATGCCATGTCCGAGCAGGAGCAGCATTACAACGCCCTCGGCGAGCTGCGCGACTTCGCCGGCATGCTCGGCCAGCGCCTGGGGGAAATGCATCAGGTACTGGCGGCGCCCACCGACAACCCGGACTTCGCTCCGCAAGTCACCTCGCAAAAAGACGCCCTGGCCTCGGCCAAGGACGTCGCGTCGCAGGTGGAACATGCGCTGGCGTTGCTCAAACAGCATCAAAACGAACTGAACCCGGCGGACCAAACCCTGGTCACTCGTTTACTGGACAACAAGAAAGCCATCCTCAGTCATGTCCAGGCACTGGGCAAAAAGGCGGCCGGTGGCTTGCGGATTCGCGTGCATGGCGATTTGCACCTCGGACAAGTGCTGGTGATCAAGGGCGATGCGTACCTGATCGATTTCGAAGGCGAACCGGCGCGGCCATTGTCCGAACGACGCGGAAAGCACAGCCCGTACAAGGACGTCAGCGGTGTGCTGCGATCCTTCGACTATGCGGCGGCGATGGCGATCAACGTGCACAACGTCGATAACACCGCCGATGCCCAGGCCGCGCGGCAGCGAGTGTCCGAACGCTACTTAATTGAAGCGAAACAGGCATTTGTCGACGCTTATCGGCTGGCGGCAGCTAGTCTTGCTCATGCGTGGCAAGATCCGGAAGGCGAGGACGCCGCACTGGCGTTGTTCGGCCTGGAGAAAGCGGCGTACGAGGTGGCTTATGAGGCGGAGAACCGGCCAACCTGGCTACCCGTGCCGTTGCACGGTTTATATGGATTATTGAGTGGGCTTAAACCCTTTTCCGATCTTGGTGGAGAGTAGTCATGAGTTTCTCGAACAAGGAACAGGGTCACGCTAAAGAAGCGTTACTACCCAGATCGCGGGACATCGACGCGCTGGTACGCGCCGAGCATCACGACCCCTTTGCAATTCTCGGCCCCCATGGCGACGACGCCGGCGGGCAATTCATCCGGGCTTACCTGCCTGACGCATTGAGCGTGCAGGTCCTGAGCAAGGATTCCGCAGAAGAACTCGGCGCGCTGGAAGCCACTGAGACGCCCGGTCTTTTTGTGGGGCATTTCGACCGCGCGCAGCCCTATGTGCTGCGCACGCGCTGGGCCGGCGGCGAGCAGGTTTCCGAAGATCCTTACAGTTTCGGCCCGTTGCTTGGCGAGATGGACTTGTACCTGTTCGCCGAAGGCAATCACCGCGACCTCAGCAGTTGCCTCGGTGCGCAGCTGAAAAACGTCGATGGCGTGGACGGCGTGCGTTTCGCCGTTTGGGCACCGAATGCCAAACGGGTCTCGGTGGTTGGCGACTTCAACAACTGGGACGGCCGCCGGCATCCGATGCGCCTGCGTCATCCCACTGGCGTGTGGGAGTTGTTCATTCCACGGATGCAAGCCGGGGAAGCGTACAAATACGAAATTCTGGGTGCCCACGGCATTCTTCCGCTGAAAGCCGACCCGATGGCCCTGGCCACTTCAATGCCGCCGGACACCGCGTCGAAAGTCGCCTCGCCGTTGAACATCGATTGGCAGGATCACGAGTGGATGCAGGCGCGGGTCGAGCGTTCCGGCCCGCATGCGCCGTTGACGATCTACGAATTGCACGCCGGTTCCTGGCAGTGCGAGCTGGATGATCTCGGTGAAGTGGCCCGCCAGTACACCTGGCACGAACTGGGCGAACGGTTGATTCCGTACGTGAAGGAGCTGGGTTTCACCCACATCGAACTGATGCCGATCATGGAACACCCGTTCGGCGGTTCCTGGGGCTATCAACTGCTGTCGCAATTCGCCCCGAGTGCGCGCTACGGTTCGCCGGATGATTTCGCCGCGTTCGTCAACGCGTGCCACCTGGCCGACATCGGCGTCATCCTTGACTGGGTGCCCGCGCATTTCCCCACCGACGTCCATGGACTGGCACAATTCGACGGCACCGCGCTGTACGAATATGGCAATCCGCAGGAAGGGTTCCATCAGGATTGGGACACGCTGATCTACAACCTCGGCCGCACCGAAGTGCACGGCTACATGCTGGCCTCGGCGCTGCACTGGCTCAAGCATTTCCACGTCGATGGCCTGCGCGTCGATGCCGTGGCCTCGATGCTGTACCGCGACTATTCGCGCAAGGCCGGCGAATGGGTGCCGAACCGTCACGGCGGTCGGGAAAACCTCGAAGCGATCGACTTCCTCCGGCACCTCAACGACGTGGTCAACCTCGAAGCCCCCGGCGCGCTGGTGATCGCCGAGGAGTCCACCGCGTGGCCGGGCGTCAGCCAGAGCACGCAACAGGGCGGCCTGGGGTTCGATTACAAATGGAACATGGGCTGGATGCACGATTCGTTGCATTACATCCAGCAGGACCCGGTGTACCGCGCGCATCACCACAACGAGCTGAGTTTTGGCCTGGTGTACGCCTGGTCCGAGCGTTTCATCCTGCCGATCTCCCATGACGAAGTGGTCCACGGCAAACACTCGCTGATCGACAAGATGCCCGGCGACCGCTGGCAGAAATTCGCCAACCTGCGGGCTTACCTGACGTTTATGTGGGCGCATCCGGGCAAGAAACTGTTGTTCATGGGCTGTGAGTTCGGCCAGTGGCGCGAGTGGAATCACGACCAGCAACTGGATTGGTATTTGCTGCAGTACTCGGAACACAAAGGCGTGCAAAAACTCGTCGGCGACCTCAACCGGCTGTTGCGCGAAGAGCCTGCGCTGCACGATCAGGACGATGCACCGCAAGGGTTCCAGTGGTTGATCGGGGATGACGCGATCAACAGCGTTTACGCGTTCCTGCGCTGGAGCCGGGAAGGCCGGCCGGTGCTGGTGGTGGCGAACTTCACGCCGGTACCGCGCGAGGGTTATCGCATTGGCGTGCCGTTTGCGGGGCGCTGGACCGAGGTGGTGAACAGTGATTCGGAGAAATATGCGGGGTCGAATTACGGGAACAGCGGCGGGGCGTTTACCGAGGCGGAACCGAGCCATGGGCAGCCGGAGTCGCTGGTGCTGAATTTGCCGCCGTTGGCGGTGTTGATGTTGCGGCCGGAGGGGTGATTCGCAGTCGTTGATTCCGTGGTGCCTTGTTTCTGCGGGTTGCATAATGACCGGTAGAGGCAAGGTGCTTTTTGCGAAAACAGTCCCTGACGTGTCCCCCCCCCAGCAGCGACACGCGCCATCCGGCGTCCACGCTGACACTCGCCAGTACTGAGCCGGACAGGCCTGTCACCTGGGCCAGGTTAAACGGCGTCGCCTCATCAGTCCGAGCCAGGTCAAACAGATACGGATCACGACTGGCCAGCAAGCGACCCACCGCGTCGTAGCGCTGCTTGGTCTCCCGCGTATCCATCGAATCTTCGGCCTCCCGCCGATGAAACTGCACGGTGCGTACCAGCAGCCTGCGCGCATCCGACACCTGAAGCGTCCGCGTGCCAGCCTGTACGTTGGCGGAGACTCCAGCAGGCATCGGGGCAGGCCTTGAGCAAAGTGGACGGCAAATCACAATGCCCGACATGCACGCAAGAATTAACAGATCTTGGCGAATGCCTGGATCTATCACCGAAGCTGAAGGGAAACAGCCAGTCAGATCACTCTGGCATAAATTTTTCAGAGTGATCTGGCGAGAGGAAGGTCTCATTTGCGGTGGTTTACATCCAGGTGAAATTTCGTGTTTGCTCAAAAGGCCTTTGCGCGATTGATACTTTATATACGTAGTTATTGTTGATGAGTACACTGCGAATGCCAGTGACAGTGAATTGCGTCATTGGTTTAACCAGGCCCTCCTCTTCTGTAGTGTGATTGATTCGATATGCGCCCCCAATCATTTCGAATAGAACTGGTAATGTTTCGGTTGTTGTTATGGATACATGAAGTTTGTCAGTAAAGGCTTCGGCAGTTTTTTTATTATGTGTAAATGCTGCAAATATGCCAGTTTGTAACACGCTTCCTACCTGTAGCCTGTAGGGTTTTTCCAGCTTCGTTCCGCGATACAGGAGTCCCGTCATTTTATTTCCTAGAGATGATGCAATCAGGTCAATTGTCTTCTTCTCATCGTTAGCGACGGATTCCAAAAGTTTAACTGCAGGCATGTAATTTTCATCAATGCTTTTCTGCGATATTTTTACCGACCCCGAATTTCCAAGATTGCTTCTGAGCTCCCTGAAGGCTTCTTTTCTAGCTGTGGTTAAGTCAGATTTTATCAAGTCTTCCGGATTGTTTTCAAAATAGCTGCGGGATACGCTTTTGATGTATGAGGCCCCGGCGTTTGTACCCCAGAATAGATGGATTCCTTTTTTGATCTGTTCAGATAAATGTTGTTGAGTGGCTGCGGCTTGTGATGCAGGTAAGGCAGCATTTTGTCGGATTGATTGCGGTGGTGACATATAATTTTTAACTCTTTCTAATGCCAGCTCCAGAGTTTCACGAGGCTCTTCTTGATATATAATTCTTAACGTCCCGAGCGCATTTTCTGGGCCCTGAGCATAAAACTCTGCGAAGTCTGTCTCGCTTAACATTCTTCGTGCAAGCCTTCCTTCTGGTGACAATCCATTAGGGTCATAAAAGTTGATTGGACTGTTGCGAACGAATCGATAGAAGTTGAGGCCATCAATGGGGCCCGCAGGGTCCGGGTTGATCCAGCGTTGCAACCACGGCGCGTAGTAGCGGAAACCGTAGTAATAAAGACCGGTTGCGTCGCGCTCCTTGCCGGAATAACGCACGGTTTTGTACTTCGCTTCGATCGTATTCCGGCCTGCCCATCGCGCCGTTCCACCGAAGGCGTAATACCATTCCCAGCTGATTACATTCGCCTGCTGATCCAGTTCCATCGTGCTGGATTTCACCTGATCGTTGAGGCTGTAACGCACTTGGTCCTGATCAATTTCATCGGGCGGCTTCGAGGCCCAGTGCATTACTCGCACGCTATTGCTGCCAGCATTGACGGTGATCTCGTAGAGGATCTCGCCAGTGCCGGTGTGGGTGCGAATTTCCAAGCCGGGGAGGTAACGCACTTCGCTGTTGATCGTGCGGGCATTAGTCAGCCAGCTTCGAACCTTGCGCACCCGCTGGCCTTCGCCATCGTAGACATAGCACTCGCAATCATCCTCGGCGGGCTCACGCACGATGGGGTGTACCTCACGCAGTTGGTTACGCAGGTCCCAACTCAGTAGTTGCCCCGGCTGTAATTCATGCAAGTTGCCATTGTTATCGAAGCCGTCGTCGACGTTTTGTTCGGCCGGGGACCGACCATCGAGCTTGGGCAAACAACGGTTGCTATAACGGGCACGGGTCAGGGTGCGGCCCTGGGCTTGTGCGCCTACGTGCACCAGATTCAATAGATTGCCCCCGGCGTCGTAATAGAAGGTCTGGGTGTAATTGGCGATCTGGTTGGGATCGGGTATCAGAGGCTGCAAGTCGGGCAGGGCGGGGCCGCCGTTACCGGTGCTGGCTTCGCTGCCTGTGGCTTCGATAGGCTGATTCAGCGTGTCGTAGCGGTAGGTTTTGATCGGCTCGATGCGCTGGTTTTTGAAGTAGCGGATCGGTTGCGCGGCATCCTTGATGCTCAACACATTACCCTTGGCGTCATACTGGTACTTCAACTGTTGCAGGGCCGTGCCGTCGGCTTTGTGTGCACTCAGTTCGGTCAGTTGAGCGTTGGCCGGATCATAGTGGTGGCGGGTAATGACGCCGTTGCCGGCGGTTTCCGCTTCGATCTGGCCGTTTGCGTTGTAGTGAAGATCGCTGACCAGCAGCTTCTCGGTTTGCCCCTCGCCGGCCAGGGTCAGACGGGTGTTTTTCAGTTGTCCGTCAACGGTGTAACCGAAGGTCTGGCGATTGCCCAGAGCGTCGATCTGGCTCAACGGCTCACCGTTGGCGACATAAGCGTTCAACGTTGTCGCGCCCGCACCAGGTTCGAGCAACTCATCTCGCTCGGCTACCTCAAACGGCCAGTCCGGTTCAGCGATGGCGAGCAAAAAGTGTCGGGTGTGGCTCAGTACATTTCCGGAAAGCCCCAGGTCATGAACATGCTCCGTCCCGCCGGGATCATCATGACGGCATATCTGCCCGCACAGATTGTGCTCGGCAGCCTCGGGACTCGCCTCGGCATAGGTGAAACGCTCAAGCGTGTGCGTGGGGATTTCATGACCCTGTTCATGAATCGCCACCGGGCGCAGCAACGCATCGTACTCGGTGAGAAAATGGCTGCCGCGACCATCCCAGCTTTCCAGCCCCTGACCTGACGCCCCCGTTAGCGCCACGCGCCATCCGGCATCGACGCTGTCGGTCGACAACGCAGCGCCGGATAGGCTGGTCAACTGAGCCAGGTTAAACGGCGTCGCCTCATCGGTCCGAGCCAGGTCAAACAGATACGGATCACGACTGGCCAGCAAGCGACCCACCGCGTCGTAGCGTTGCTCCGTCACCCGCGTATCCGTCGGATCATCCGCCTCACGCCGATGAAACTGCACGGTCCGCACCATCAGCCCGCGCGCATCCGACACCTGAAGCGTCGGCGTGCCGGCATGTGCGTTCGCGAAGACTCCAGTAGGCATCCGGGCAGGCCTTGAGCAAAGTGGACTGCAAATCACAATGCCCGACCTGCACGCGCCTGCCTACTGTAAGAAGTAACAGGTCAAACCGTTTTTTCACCAGCGCATCCGCACGCCCAGACTCCCGATCAACCCGTTCAGGTCGTTGTCGTCCACATCACTGCTGTAATCGGCGCTGACATACAGGCTGACGGCGGGCGTCACCCGCGCCACCAGGCCCAGACCGACTTCAACGGTCGACGAGTTGCGGCTGCTGCTAATCTTGTCGACCTGATCGAGGGTCACGGTGTTGCCGGTGTAGACCGTGTGCCACAAGTTGGTCCGCACATAGGGTTCTACCCCGAGGCCGTTGATGTCGTAACTACCTTTCAACCGGGCACCGACCCGTCCGCTCCAGGAGGTCAGGTCGCTGGATGAAGCGTTGCCCGAGCCTGCATAGGGGGTGTCCAGGGTGATGCGCTGGTTGATCAATTGCGCCTGGGGTTCAACGACCCAGTTGTCGCTCAGGCCAATCGGGAAACCGCCTTCTACGGAGAGAGTGACCGCGCTGCCTTCGGTGGCCTGCCGGGCGCCTTGTTCGTTACGGCTGAAGCCGTTGACCCGACCGCCGCTGGCCGTCAAATCCACGTGCCAGCCCTGGGGACCGGTCAGACTCCAGTACGCACCCAGGCTCTGGCCCTGCAGGTTCAGCGTGTCGGTATTGGGGTCGGCGAGGGCGCGACTGGTCAGCAGGCCATTGCTGTTGCCCTGGAACTGGTTCATGCCGCCGATCAGGCCAACCTGCTGGGTATGACCGCTACCACTTTGCAGGGTCAGAATCGCCGGGCCTTTGTGTTGTGTGCCACCGGGTTGCGTGAAGCCTTGGGATTCATAGTCGGTTTGAGCCTGGCGGGCTGCCTGACCGTAGAGTTGATCCCAGGCGGAAGGCGCGACGTCTTCGGTGGTCAGGCGTGAACTTCGTAAATCCGGGGCGGTGCCGAATCGACCGGGCCAGGTTGAAGCGACAGTGGGCAAACTGAGTACAGGGACTGGCTGGTCGTACCAGGGGGTGGCCTCTTCGTCGGTGGGTGAAGCCTGTACCTCCATGGAGGAACACAGCAGGATTGAACTCGACACGGTGCAAAAAGTAACTTTGATCTCTTGTTGGGTGAATGAGGTTTTCATGGAGGTCTACCTTGCAGTCGCATGCGGTATCTCGCTCTGGCGTCTCTCCTACCCCGAATGAGGGGCGACCGAATGGAGTGGGGCAAGCCGCTGGCGGCCCGTTCTGACGGGTGTCTGGGGGGTTGCCTCGGGTTTACTTCGGGGGTAGTAACGTGTAGCTAAGAAGACTGATGGCAGCACGTCAAGAAAATGGCCGACAAGTGGTATTGCTAATTTAGGACTCGCAAGTCTCTGATTTATAGCGTCGATCTAAGTTGTTGTTTAAACAAAAAAACGTCCAGAAGCCTCAGGATAGACGGCTTTTGGTAGCAGGCTAACGGCTCCTGTAAGTGCTCGGGCCTGGACGTTTTCCAGCGGCAGGAAACGCGTCTTCCTGTCGTTATTGCCGCTAAGTCGCTGGTCTTACCACCCGATGCGCACACCCACATTCCCCGTCACCCCGCGCAATGAATTGCTATCGATATCGCGGTTGACGTCGACGCCTGCGTATATGCTCACAGCGGGTGCGAGCCCCAGCAGCACGCCAATCCCCAGATCGGCCGACGTGGATTTTTGCCGGGTTTCGATTTGATCCGTACCGAATGTCACGGTGTCGGTGCCCGACAACGTGTGCCAGAGGTTGGCTCGCAAGTAAGGCTCGAGCGGCTGGCCATCGAGGGTATAACGGCCTTTGAGGCGAACGCCCAGGCGACCGGTCCAGGCGCTGTCCGAATCGAACGAAACGCGAGAAATGCCATCGTCCTGGCTGTCGAGGGAAACCTTCTGGTGGACCACCTGCAACTGCGGTTCCATGACCCAGTCGCCTGTCACCGCAAACGGATAACCGGCCTCGGCGGAGAGCGTGACGGCGTGACCGCGGTTGTCGAGTTTCACGCCTCGATCACTGCGATTGTCACCCTCCAGCCGTGTGCCCATGGCAACCGTGTCGACATACCACCCGTGTGGGTCGGTGAGCGTCCAGTACAGCCCGTAGCTGTCTCCTTCAAGCTCTACCTTGCCTGCATGCTTGCCTTCGAAGCCTTGGTGAAATCCGTCAACATCACCTCTCAGGTGCGAATGGCCGACGAAGAGGCCGGTGCGCCAGGTTTGTCCACCGGTGGTTTGCGACCCGAGCAGGTCATTGCCGACCTGGAAACCGTCGAGCGATCCATCGAGTCGCGGGGACACGGTTCCGGCCCAGGTCTGGTCGAAATTCTTGCCATAGATACGCCCCCAGCCGGCGCCGAAAGCACCTGTTTCCTTCAGGAGGTCCTGATCACCCTGGCGGTCATGAAACGTACCGAGCGCCATCAGGCTCAGTTGCGCGGCTGCCGGCGGCAACACCGACCAGGTCGGGACTTCCGGGCGATAGAGCGGGATGGGCGCCTGCCCGGCAATCGCCACCGGCAGGGGTGGCGTGCCGGCCGCGGCTTGCGGAACGGTCAGAGTCGAAACCTCCGGCGCCACGACCGCAGAGCGGAGGTACCAGCTGTTTTCCGTGCCGGGTTTAATGCCGCCCCTGAACAGGAAGTAATCGTAAGCGCCCGCGGAAACCGGCTCTTTCATCGCGAAGGCGCCATTGCCGCTCGTTGTGGTGCCCTGTGCCCTGACCACCTGGATGCCGTCCTGAAGCGTCAACCCACCGAGCCCGCCGACATTGCTGACACTGATCAAAGTGCTGCCGGTGATCGCACCGTTGTTGACCACCAGCTTGTCGCTGGGTGAATTGTCTCCATCCAGGGTGCTTTGCAACAGCAACCGACCGGCGTTGCCCGAGTAATTGCCTTGTACGGTCAGCGTGTCATTGGTACGGATGTTGCCACGGCTCAAGTCGATGGTCCCGGCATTGTTCAGCGTGACACGCTGGTTGGCAGTAAACGGTGAAAAACTGCCTTGAGTGGATATCAGTGTGCTGCTGCCATCAATGTTGAATACGCCGGAGCCGCTGATGTTGTCGCCCAGCACGAAATTGCCGGTCAGATCGAACCGCGAGCCCCGATTGAGGGTGACCGTCTCCCACTGGGTGTACCGCGAGGCAGCGGCGGATGTGCTGTGATCGAAGGTCAGCAGGTCTGTGCCGCTGCCACCGTCGACGTTCGTGACGAGGGAGAGGGTGCTTTCATCGAGATTGGCCAGTGTGGCAGTGTCGTTGCCATCGCCCATGAGGATGGCTGAACGGATGATGCCGCCTCCACTCCACAACAAGGTGTCGTTGCCGGTGCTGGCGCGGATTTCGCCGGCAATCTCGCCGCCAGTCACTGTGATGCTGTCGTTGCCACCGCTGACGCTGACGTTGCCACCAATCCGGCCGCCGGAAACGATGAGGGTATCGGTGCCAAATCCGGTCACCAGATTGCCGACGATCTGCCCACCGGACAGGTCGAAGGTGTTGTCATCCAGCTTCATGTCGACACGACCGATGGTGCCGCCGGTCATCCGCGCAATGTCGCCATCTTCGAAAGCGTCGACAATCGTCCCGCCAGTCATCAGGAACCGATCGAGTCCATCGCCCTGAGCCAGCGACTGAATGCTTCCGCCGTTCATGATGAACGTATCGATGCCGTTGTTCTGGCGCACGGCACCGGTGATCTGACCGTTGTCGATTTGTAGAAAGTCGGCGCCGTCACCTTGATCAAGTACACCCACGATCCTGCCGGAGCCCATGATCACCCGATCGGCCCCCGCACCGAAAGTCACGTTGCCACTGAGAGTGCCGTTGCCAGTGGCGGGGAACGTGAGCGTGTTGTTGCCCGACAAGTCGGTCAATGGGCCGCTGCTGGCACTGTCGCAGACAAAACTATCGTTTCCGACAGTTGGAGTTAGCGTGCAAGCGGCTTTGGAGGAATGAGGCCAGCCGATGCATAAACAGATCGAAATGGCACAGGCGCTGTAACGGTACCGGGGCAGATCGCAGGAAAGACTCATGCTCGTCTCCGCTTTCGAATGGACGACGGAGCTGCAGCTTGAAAACAGCGGCAGTTCAGACGCCTTCAGCAGCGCGGGTTGCTAGACGGCAAGGGGGTGTCAATCATCCATAATCGAGACCCTTCGGCAACGAAGGCCACTCGGACGAGGGCAACGTAACAGCAGTTTCTAGGCGTTGCTACTGTCACAAATAACAGGTTTAACGATTAAGTTGACGATCATTTACGGTTTTGGGTGGACCGACAATCGGCTCAGAGATGGACCTCCACCGCCAGCGGCAAATGATCCGACAGATGCGTCCATGGCTTGCTGCCCAGTATCCGTGGCTCATGGCTGCTGGCGTTGCGCAGGTAGATCCGGTCCAGACGCAGCAGCGGAAACCGCGCAGGATAGGTTTTTGCGGGGCGGCCATGGTGCCGTTCGAACGCTTCGTGCAGGTAATCGCGGCGTGCGAGGGCCGCATTGCCCTGAAGCTGCCAGTCGTTGAAGTCGCCGGCAATAATGACGGGCGCATCGTCCGGCAGGGACTCCAATAACTGGCAGAGTAACTGGAGCTGCAACTGGCGATGGCTTTCCAGCAGGCTCAGGTGCACGCAGATCGCGTGGACTTCGGCGTGGCCCGGCACGTCCAGTACGCAATGCAACAACCCGCGACGTTCGGGGCCTGTGATCGAGACGTCGAGGTTGCGATACTCGCGGATCGGGTATTTCGACAGCAGCGCATTGCCGTGATGGCCGTCGGGGTATACCGCGTTACGTCCGTAGGCGAAGTCGCTCCACATGCTGTCTGCCAGAAACTCGTATTGCGAGGTCTGTGGCCAATTGTTCAAACGGGAGGAATGGCGTTCGTGTTCGCCGACGACTTCCTGCAGGAACACCAGGTCCGCCGAGGTGCTGCGCACGGCCTCTCGCAATTCCGGGAGAATGAAACGCCGGTTGAATGCGGTAAAACCCTTGTGAGTGTTGACCGTCAGCACGCGAAGCCGATGAATCGCCGGCGGCGGGTCCAACGGTACGGGCGTGAGGGGCTGGCGTTTCGGGTCACTGGTCACATTGGCTCCTCTGAATCGGGGCTGCTTATGTATGCGACTGATGCCGTTGCGCGCAGTTCAGTTTGACCATGCCTTCGCACCTTGCAGGAGCCGGCTTGCCGGCGATGGCGTCCGTCATTCAACATTTTTATTGCCTGAAAATCCGCTATCGCCAGCAAGCTGGCTCCTACACGTTTTGTGGGAAGCGACAATCCGGAACACCCCGCCACCTTGTAGGAGCCGGCTTGCTGGCGATCGCGGTGAAACATTCAACACATGAAGTGACTGTTGGAATGCTATCGCCAGCAAGCCGGCTCCTACAAAGGTGTGTTTAGACGAAGACGATCTCATAGGGCAGCCGCATGCGCTCCAGCAGCACCGGCGGAAGCAGCGGGGCGATGCCGATCGCCGGTTCACCGTCGAGCTGGCTGGCGTAGGCGTGGGTAGCATGGCTCTTGCGCGCGACGGTCCAGGTGTCGAGGCGGACCTTGCGCGCGCGGTGCCACGGGATTAATCCATTGTCGCGCGACGGCCAGTGCCAGGCCCAGACCGGAACCTCGTTGAACGACGCGCCGACGCTGGCGGCCGCGACTGCACTGGCGCGCCCGACGGCGTCATGATCGACATTACCGTCCGCGCTCCAGGTGGTGAACACCACGTCACCCGGCCGCAGGTAGCGGGCAATGAATTCGGTCAATTGCAGTTCGCGCTCGGCCAGGGCGTTGTCGGTGAAACCACCGCGTATCCACTTCAGGCTGTGCATCGGCAACCCGAGGCGACGCAGGGCCTCGACGCTCTCCTGGGGACGAAACACGCTGAGGCGTTTCTCCGACCATTGCTGCGACCCCGGATGACTGGCGCTGCCGTCGGTAATCGAGATCAATTGCAGGGGATGGCCCAAGGCACTGAGCAATTGCAGGAGACCGCCGCACGTTACCACCTCGTCACCGGGATGCGGTGCGATGACGACGGCGCGGGCGCCGGGGGGAACCAGGGTCTGTGTATTGATGACCGGAACATTGTCGAGCTGAGGCGCGTTGTTCCAGATCTGGGCTGACAAGCCACTGTCGCTGACGGAAACAGGTTTCATCGGGCTACGTCCTTGTTCTAATTGATAGCAGTGTGCTGCGCTCCATACCCTGGATTGCAGCGAGCAGAGTATTGCTCAAGTCTGGCTATTCGTCGCGTGGATGTTCGATCCGGTACGTTTTTATCCCGTCTGCACCAGGCCGCGCAAGTAATCGCCGAAGCCGCCACGGGCTCGGCTGTCCAGGCGCGCACTGGTCAGTACCTGCGGGCGCTGGCTCCAGGCAATGGTTGCGCCGCAGCGTTCGAGTTGCCGTACCAGTTGCACATCTTCATCGCACGCCAAGGGTTCGAAACCACCGGCCCGGCGGTACGCATCGGCGCTGACGCCCAGATTGGCGCCGTGGATATGCCGATGGCCCTCGCGGTGCTCGTAGTGCTGGCGAAAGCGAATCTGCGCGGATTCATCGAATGCCTGATCCCACGTCTCCACAGTAACCGTCCCGCACACGGCGTCGACATCGAATGATAGTTGCTCCACCAGCCAATCGTGGGCGACCCGACTGTCGGCATCGGAGCAGGAAATCCAGCGCACTCCGCGTTCCAGCAGAAACAGGGCCCCGACGGCCCGGGCCTGACCGACATTGCGCGCGTCGATTTCCAGGCAATGCACCGGGTAACTGGCGGCGATGTCCGCTGATCGATCGGTGCAACTGTCGAGTACGACCAACACTTCCACCGCTTCACCACCCAGCATTTCATGCTGCGCGGCGTGCAGCGCGGCACGCAGGCAGTCTTCGAGTAACTCTTCCTCGTTATGGGCCGGGATCAGGATGCCGATCATCGCAAACCCTCCAATGCCGCCACGGAGCGAGCATCGCGGCTCCAGAGTTCCAGCAGGACATCGGCTTCCTGATGCAGGACCATGCGCGGCAGGTGCAGGTGTTCGTGCAACAAGTCATGGACCTGCCGCGCGTTCAGCGGGCAGCCCTCGATGGGTGGTCGCCAATGACAGGCCAGCAGTTGGCCGTCGGCGGTCAGCGATTGGGCTGCCTGTTCGATCAGATGCTTGAGGTCCTCAGCGTCGAGGTAATAGCCGACTTCGCTGAGCACAATCAGGTCGAACTGTTCATTCGGCCAATCGCCAGGCAAACGGCCGTGGCGGACTTCGGCGTGGTTGAACAGACTCAGGCGCGTGCGCGCCAGCGCCACGGCGGCGGCTGCGGTGTCACAGCACAACAAACGATCGCAGCGCGTGGCCAGTTCGGCGCTCAACTCACCGTTGGCGCAGCCCGGCTCGAAAATCGCGCGGTAGCGCGGGCGGGGTAATGCAGCGAGGGTAATCGCACGTTTGCGCTGTTCGTACCAACGCTGACGAAACGCCCAGGGATCGTCGCTGCCGGCAAACAATCCGTCGAAATAGTGATCCTCGACACTCATAGAAACACCACCTCGAACGGTTGCAGCAAACGATCAATCACGTAGGGCGCCAGCACCGGCGGCAAACCGATATGCGGGTCGCCTTCCAGTTGGCTGGCGAACGCATGAATCGCATGGCGTTTGCGCGCAACCAGAGGCGGAGCCAGAAGGATCTTTCGCGCTCGGTGCCAAGGCACAAGGCTGTCTTCAGGCGTTGCCCAGTGCCAGGTCCAGACGGGCAACTCGTGCAACGTCGCGCCGACACGTTGCACTGCTGCGGCGCAGGCGCGTCCGACCGCCTCATGGTCGCAATGGCCATCTTCGCGCCACGTGGTGAACACAACATCGTTGGGGCGCAGGTGACGGGCGACAAAATCTGTCAGTTCAGATTCCCGTGTCGCGACATGGCTGTCGGCAAATCCACCGCGTAACCAATTGATGCTGTGCAACGGCAGGCCGAGTCGGCGCAATGCTTCGGCGGATTCTTGTGGCCGCACTGAGTTCAACCGATCTACGGGCCAGCGTCGCGAACCCGGATGGCTGGCGGTGCCATCGGTAACCGAGATCAGTTGCAAAGGCCGCCCAGCGGCGGCGAGCAATTGCAGGAAGCCGCCGCAGCCGAGCACTTCATCATCGGGGTGCGGGGCAACGATGACGGCGCGCGAGCCGTCGAGCACCAGTTCGAGCACGTCAATCACCGGTAACTGCGCCAGGTGATGGGAGGTTTGCCACAGGTGCAGCGGCGTGCCTTGTCCAACGATGGGATTGGCTTTCATAACGTCCATGTTCCCTTGATCACGTGTTTGCCGAGCGCCGCGAGATCGCGCTCGGCGTGGCTTTGCCGCAGGAATACCGGGAGGTCGGCGATCAGTCGGGCGAACTGCCGGTCCTTGCAATAAGGGCCGGCACCGAGGGCATGGCCGACATGCTGGATCACGTGTTCAGCGGCATGTTCCACCACCGACCTCGCACGGCGAGCGAGCAGTTCAGCATCCGCTAGTGGCGCAGCATCGATGCTCAATGCACTGAATCGCAACACAGTGGCCGCCGCATGCAACGCGCCGTCGACTGCGCCAAGGTGGGCGAGGGCATGGGGTTCTTCGCGCTGGGCACAGTGCCTGCGCAAGCGCTCGGCCAGGCTTTGCGCAGCGCCATACCAGCACGCTGCAATACCGATCCCGCCTTGCCAGAAGCCCGGGCGCTGCAAATAGTCGCCAGGACTGCCGATGACCTGGGCTTCGGCGCCCTCAAACAGCACGTCGATGCTGCCCGTTGCGCCCATGCCGACTGCTTGCCAACCATGGCCGGTAATCGTAATGCCCGGTTGATCCAGCGCGACCGCCACCAATTGCTGGCGATCCTGTTCATCCCAGGTGGTGAGCAGCGCGTGGCTCAATACCGACGCCCCTGAGCACCACGCCTTGCGCCCGTTCAATGTAACCATCAAGCCTTGAGGGCTGACCCGCACCCGCGCATCCGGCGGTTCCGCGGCCCACATTCCCCAAGTGCTGGAGGGCGTCGGCGAACCGCCAAGTTGCTGGATGATCGCCAATGCATCGGTATGCCCCTCGTACAACTTGCACAACCCCAGGTCATGCCCGCCGACTTCGGCCAAGTGCTGGAACCGTTCCAGCGTCCGCCCGCTGCCAGGCAACGGCAGCTGGTCGAGACCGGCCTCGACCAGCTGCCGCAAGCATTGGCCTAGCGCCTGGGTGTCGGCGTAGTCCCCTGGCCGTCGCTGGAAAAACGCCTTGAGGTCCATTTCACTCTTCTTCCTCATGCTGCAATTCGAACAGCAACAGCGAACGCCCGGTCACCGAATACTCGTGCCCGAACTCGAAACGTTCCTGGCCGCGTATCGATGGCTGATTGGTATCGATCATGCACGTCCAGAACCCGCCATCCGGCACTTCCGGCAAAGTGAAGTTGACGATGTCGTGGTGGGCATTGACCACCAGCAGCAACGTCGCATCACCGCCCTTGCGGCGGATGCCGGTTTCCTGCGCGCGACCGTCGAGCAACATGCCCAGGCATTTGCCGTGGGCTTCATGCCATTGCTCGGTGGTCATCTCGCTGCCATCCGGGGCGAGCCAGGTGACATCCTTGACGCCGATGTCCTCGTTGTAATTACCGACCAGGAAGCGCCCACGACGCAGGATCGGGTAGGCCAGGCGCAACTTGATCAGGCGTTTGACGAACTTCAACAGCGCCTTGCCGTCTTCGCTCAGGTCCCAGTTGACCCAGCCGATCTCGCTGTCCTGGCAATAGGCGTTGTTGTTGCCGTCCTGAGTGCGGGCGAATTCGTCGCCAGCCACCAGCATCGGCGTGCCCTGGGACAGCAGCAGGGTGGCGAAGAAATTGCGCATCTGCCGATGACGCAGTTCGTTGATCTCGGGATCGTCGGTCGGGCCTTCGACGCCGTGGTTCCAGGACAGGTTGTTGTTGCTGCCGTCCTGATTGTTTTCGTCGTTGGCTTCGTTGTGCTTGTCGTTGTACGACACCAGGTCGTTGAGGGTGAAACCGTCGTGGGCGGTGATGAAGTTCACCGAGGCGTAAGGCCGCCGACCACGCTGGTTGAACATCTCGCCCGAGGCGGTCATGCGACTGGCAAAGTCCGCCAGCTGGCCGTCGTCGCCTTTCCAGAACGCGCGCACGGTGTCGCGGAATTTGTCGTTCCACTCGACCCAACCCGGTGGAAAACCACCGACCTGGTAACCGCCGGGACCACAATCCCATGGCTCGGCAATCATTTTCACCTGGCGCAGCACCGGGTCCTGGCGACAGGCGACCAGGAAGCTGTGACGCTCGTCGAACCCGTCGTGGTAGCGCCCGAGAATGGTCGCGAGGTCGAAGCGGAAACCGTCGACGTGCATTTCCGTCGCCCAATATCGCAGAGAGTCGGTGACCATTTGCAGGACGCACGGATGGCTCAGATCCAGGGTGTTGCCGGTGCCGGAATCGTTGATGTAGAAGCGCTTGTCGTCCGGCATCAGGCGGTAGTACGAGGCGTTGTCGATGCCGCGCATCGACAGGGTCGGGCCTTGCTCGTTGCCCTCGGCGGTGTGGTTGTAGACCACGTCGAGGATCACTTCCAGATTGGCGTCGTGCAGGTGCGCGACCATCTCCTTGAACTCGGCGATCTTGCCGCTGGCGAGGTAGCGCGGGTCCGGGGCGAAAAACGCGATGCTGTTGTAGCCCCAGTAATTGGTCATGCCTTTGTGCAGCAGATGCTGGTCATTGACGAAGGCGTGGATCGGCAGCAGTTCCACGGTCGAAACACCGAGTTTGCGGATGTGCTCGAGTACGTCATCGACCATCAAACCCGCGAAGGTGCCGCGCACATTTTCGGGGACGGAAGGGTGGCGCATGCTGATGCCACGCACATGGGTCTCATAAATGATCGTCTTGTCCCACGGCACGCTGACGCGATGGTCGTGGCCCCAGGTGTGGGCCGGGTCGATCACCTTGCATTTGGGCACGAACGGTGCGCTGTCGCGTTCGTCGAAACTGAGGTCGGCGTCGGGGTGGCCGATGGTGTAGCCGAACAGGGCTTCGGACCATTTCAATTGGCCGACGAGTTGTTTGGCATAGGGGTCGATCAGCAATTTGTTGTGGTTGAAGCGATGGCCGTTGGCCGGGTCGTACGGACCGTAGACCCGGTACCCGTAGATCAGCCCCGGATGGGCGTCGGGCAGATAGCCGTGGTAGATCTCGTCGGTGTATTCCGGCAGCTCGATACGCTCCAGTTCGACCTCGCCGGCGTCATCGAAAATGCACAGTTCGACCCGGGTCGCGTTGGCGGAGAACAAAGCGAAGTTGACCCCCAGACCATCCCAGGTGGCGCCCAGCGGGAAGGGCAGGCCTTCCCGGATTCGCGAAGCCTCGGCTTGAGGTTCTGGCGCGGCTTTCTTTGGACTGGTCATAGATGCTCCTGCAAAAAAGGGGACACACACACACACCGATCACTGTAGGAGCGAGCCTGCTCGCGATGAACTCAAGTACGACGCGCTTAGTCAGACAAAACGCGTCATCGTTAACGTCCATCGCGAGCAGGCTCGCTCCTACAATGTTCAGCGTTTTTCATGGACGAAAGTATCCACGGTGGCGAGAAGACGCTCGCCACAAGGTCAGTCAGGACAATGCCGGGAAGCGTCAGACCGCAGGCGGTTTACGCGCTGCGCGAGGTTTCTTCTCGGTGGCTTTTTCGCCGGGCGGGATCACCTTGGCGGCGGCAGCCGGTTTCGCCTTGGCTTTGGTTTTCGGCTCGCCGGCCTTGCCGTTGGCGGTTTTGCTCACGGCAGGTTTGGCACCAGCGGTTTTGCTGCCAGCCGCCTTGGGCGATTTGCTCGGGGCCAGGGCCTCGGCCTCCGCCAGTTTGCGTGCCATCTCCCAGTGCCGGGCTTCATGACCCTCGGGTTTTCCTTCCGATTCCCAGATCTGATAGGCAAATTCGCGGATGCGTTTATCGTCGGTACTCATCGCTATGCTCCTGAACTGAACTCAAGCTTGGATAAAGAGATTGACCGGGAAATCCCCCAGCGCGGCGCCAATCATCAGCTCCTTGTGTTCTGTGACTGCGACGCTGGAAAAAAGTCCCTTCAGATTTTCGGCAGGTGAGGCGAACGGTAATCTGACCCGGGTATCGCCCCACTGAGGCGCGCCGACCATGGGTTCGGCACTGTTATTCAGCAGGCCTGCACAGCGTATCGGTACGATCACGATGGCCCGCTTTTGGTTGTACGTGCGCGCAAATGCCAGTACCCGGTGTGCTTCGCTGCCGACCACTTCCAGCGCTTGATACGTCCCGCGCTGGAACAACTCAACATGGTCGGCACGCAGGTTCAAGGTGCGCGCGATCAGGGTTTGTTTGATGCGTCCGTCACGCCAGTTGGCCAGCAGATCCGGCACTGGTGGTTGACGGTGCATGGCATGTTGGCGACTCGCGTAATCCACCGGACGGCGATTGTCCGGATCGACCAGCGAGAAGTCCCAGTACTCATTGCCTTGGTAAAGGTCCGGAATGCCCGGCACGGTCATGCGCAGCAAGGTTTGCGCCAACCCGTTGAGTGCGCCGGGGGCGGCGATGGACATCGCAGCTTTGCCCAGGGCATGGCGAAACAGCTCACCTTCGGGGCCCAGCAGAAAACGTTCAAGAAATTGCCGGGCGGCCTGTTCGTAAGCTTCGTTCGGCGCGCTCCAGCTGCTTTGCAACTTGGCTTCGCGCAAGGCTTTCTGTTGCCACTGCCACACACGTTGAGCGTAGATCTCCAGGGCCGCGCTATCGTCGTCGCGCAAATCCAGCGGCCAACTGCCGAGCAGCGCCTGATAGAGGATCAGTTCATCCCCTGCGGTCGGCATCTGGTCGTCGTCGCGCAGCGGCCGGGCGAGGGTTTGCCAGAGCGGCACCTGCTCGGCAAACCACGCACTGCGTTCGCTCAGCACCGCCAGGCGTGCGCGGGTGTCCTCGCCGCGCTTGTGGTCGTGGGTCGCGGTGGCCAGCAAGTTGTCCGGGAACTCTTCGAAGCGATTGAGGCACGCCGCATGGAAGTCGGCCAACGGTGCGCTGAACTGCTCGGTGCTGAACCCCACGTCATTGCGCGACAGCAGCACCGCCGAACGATAGAACGCGGTGTCTTCCACGGCCTTCGCCGCCGCCGGTGAGGTCAGTTGCTGAAAGCGGACGCAGGCATGTTTGAGGATCTTGCGCGAGCGACCCACCGGGCGTTTTCGCCACGGCTCGCCGCCTAGCCACTTGCCCAGGCAATCGAGCACCGGCCAATCCGCCTCGCCGAGGGTTTGCCGGGCACCGTCCATGGCCTGCTGGAAAAATACGTCGTCTTGAGTGGAGCGCCCCAGAGGGCTGATGTAGGTGCGATACACCGGGAAATGCACGATCAGTTCCTGCAACGCCCGGCGAATCGCGCCGAGGGTCAGGTCGCGGGTCATCAGGTCGTCCCGGGCCACTTGCAACAAGGCCTGGGCGACACTTTCAAAATCACCGGCGAGGGAACCGTTGAGGATCTGCTGCCTCGCGAGCTGGGCTTCCTGACGGAAATCGGCGGGCCGCTCGCTGTAGCGATGCCACAGTTCACCCAAGGTTTGCGCGCCAGCGGGATCATGTTGCAACAACGACAGCTGGTTCATGAACTCATAACCGGTGGTGCCATCCACCGACCAGTCACGGTGCAGGGTTTCACCCTCGCCAAGAATCTTCTCGACGTAGATCGGCAGGTGCCGGCCCGGCGCCAGGCTGTCGACCCGGCGGCGCAGTTTGCGGCAATAACCCCTCGGGTCGGCAAGGCCGTCGATATGGTCGATACGCAGGCCGTCGATCAGGCCTTCGGCGACCAGCTCGAAAATTTTCGCGTGGGTCGCTTCGAACACCGCCGGACGCTCCACGCGCAGGCCGCCCAGTTCATTGATATCGAAGAAGCGCCGCCAGTTGATGTCGTCCGCCGCCGTGCGCCAACTGGCGAGGCGATAGCTTTGGCGTTCCAGCAATTGATGCAGGCGCTGGAAGCCGTCCGGTGTGAGGGAATCGTAGGCCTTCAGGTGTTGCTCAATGACTTGGAGCTCGCTCGGATGACGGGCCAACTCGCGCAACTCGTCCTTCAACGGTTTCGCCAGACTGTGAGCGTCCGACTGGTAACTCAAAGCGCTGAAACGGTCAGCGAGTGATTTCAACTCAGCGGAATCGCCCTTGAGCAATTCCCCGTAATTCATCGGGCAAATCGGAAAGTGATGGTCGTAGTGTTCGACGTAGAACGCGCCATGCTGCGCATCGAAGCGCAAGGGCAGGGTGCCGTCCTGCAGCGCCACGCCATAATCGCTGCCCAGGAACGGCAGCAGCAGTTGCCCTTCCATCAGCGGATCGGGGGAATGCCACTGGATGTCGAAGAATTCGCCGTAGGGGCTCAGGCGTCCCCACTCCAGCAAGTCCAGCCACCAGGGATTATCGCCGCCACCGACCGCCATGTGATTGGAGACGATGTCGAGGATCAGCCCCATGTTCTGCTCGCGCAACGCGCTGACCAAACGCCGCAGCGCCGCTTCGCCACCCAGCTCCGGATTGACCGTGGTCGGGTCCACCACGTCGTAGCCGTGCATGGACCCGGCGCGGGCGCTCAGCAGCGGCGACGCGTAGACATGGCTGATGCCGAGGCTGGCGAAATACGGCACCAGCGGCACAGCTTGATCGAGCGTGAAGCCTTTATGGAATTGCAGTCGCAGGGTCGCGCGCAGCGGTTGAATGCCTGGTGCAGTCATCGGTCACGCTCGGCGGCCTGAAGTCGCGCGCAGGCGAGCAGTTCCAGGCGCCGGGCAGCGTCCGGGCCATCGAGCAAGGCTTCGCTGTCGCCGGGCAAGCGTCGCGACCAGTTTGGATGGGTGTCGATGGTGCCGGGCAGGTTGGCCTGCTGTTCGATGCCGAGGGCATCCTCCAGCGGCAACAACACCAGCGGCGCGCGGGTATGACCGAGGAAGCGGATGGCGGCGTCGAGCACCTGATCGGTTTCGTGGGACTCTTCACGGAAGTTCTGCGGGTCCTCGCTCAGCACCCGACGCAGGCCTTCGCGTTCCCGCTCGCGATGATGGCGCCAGTCGATTTCACCCTGGGCGTCGATCAGGCCCAGACGGGCATTCCAGTCGATGTCGCGGCCATGCCACCAACCATTGAGCGTCGGCAAGTCGTGAGTGCTGGTGGTGGCCAGCGCGTTGTCCGGCCAGTCGAGAATCGGTTTGAAGTGCGTGTTGTCCTGCTCGAACAGCATCACGCGCATACCGAGGATCGAACGGGCGATCAGCTTTTCACGCAACCCGTCCGGCACCGTGCCGAGGTCCTCGCCGAGGACGATGGCCTGATGGCGATGGGATTCCAGCGAGAGCAAACGCAGCAGGTCGTCGACCGGGTAATACAGATACGCGCCGTCAGCCGGAAGCGAGCCGTTGGGGATCACCCACAGCCGTTGCAGGCCCATGACGTGATCGATGCGCAGGCCGCCGGCGTGGGCGAAGTTGGCCCTGAGCATTTCGATAAAGGCGCGAAAGCCGTTGCGTACCAGACCTTCGGGCGAGAACGCGGAAATCCCCCAGCCCTGGCCGCTGCGATTAAGAATGTCCGGCGGCGCACCCACGGTCAGCGAGGCGAGCAATTCGTCCTGGCGACTCCAGGCCTGGCTGCCACCGCCGTCGGCGCCGACCGCCAGATCGGCGATCAGGCCGATGCTCATGCCGCTGCTGCGAGCCGCCGTTTGCGCACGTTCCAGACAACGGGTGATCAGCCATTGGCAGAAGGCAAAGAAGCCGATGCGCCCGGCGTTTTCTTCGGCGAATTCGGCCAGGGCGGCACTGCGCGGATCGCGCCATTGCGCGGGCCACTCGCGCCAATCGAGGGTTTCACCCTTGGCCGCACGCGCTTCCTGAATCGCTTCGAATCGGCAATGATTTTCCAGGGCTTCGCCCGCCGCGTGGCGGAAGCTGCTGAAGTCGGCATGCAGCGGGTGTTCGCCCTGGACAAACCCTTCGTACAGCGCCTGCAACAGACGGTGCTTGGCTTCGGCCGCGACGGGCCAGTCAATCAGCGGTTGTTCTTCGAGGTGCTTGAGTTCGGCGGCGAGCCCGGTGGCGTCAATCGCGGTGCGCATCGCGCGCTCGCCGAGGATCGCGCCGGGCGCGGCATACAGGCTGTTAAGAAACAACCGGCTGGACGGCGAATAAGGGCTGTAGCGTTGGGTGTCGCTGCCAAACATTGCGTGCAGCGGACTGATCGCCAGCGCTTCGGCACCGCGTTCACCGGCTACGCGGGCAAGGTCCTCCAGCGCCTGGGTGTCGCCGAAGCCGCCATCGCCGGGACGGCGCAGCGAATACAGCTGCACACTCAGGCCCCAGGCCCGGGGGATCGGGCTGTCGACGGCATCGCCAACGCTGTAGCAACGCTTCGGCGCCACCGCCAGGGTGAATGACTGGTCGCCGATGCTGACATGCTGGTAACCGACCGGGATCAGGCCGGGCAATACCGCGTTGAGGTCCAGCTTCAGGCAGAGTCGGGAACCGTCTTCCAGGTGAATTTCACACGGCGTTTCAGGCGCAAAGTAGCGCGCGAGGTCGACACCAACGCCGAAGTCGGCGGTCAGCAGAGGCGGCAGGAAATGGTTCAGTTGTACCGCTTGCAGTTCCAGCAGGCTGGCGTCGATTTCCTGGGCGCTGCCTGCCGGGTGGCCAAGCCCGGTGAGGACGTTGCGCAGCACGGCGGGTGCGACTTTTTGCGGGCGGCCATTGGCATCGATCCAATCAACCGCCAGGCCAGCTCGGCTGGCCAGTATTTCCAGTTGCGCATCGCTCATTGGCGCTCTCCATCCAGGGTAGGCAAAGGGACTGCGGCCGTGAGGCTGACTAGCGCGCAATACGGGGCAAGCGTGCCCTGACTCAATTGATCGGCAGACGTCGGCGGGTGTTCGAACAACAGCGCAGCGTCGGCCTGTGGGGAGTGGACCGCCGGCTGGTCGCTGAGGTTCAGGTCAATGCGCAGCTCACTGCCATTGCCCAGTCGCCAGCGTGCCGACACCGCGCCTTCACCCAGGACTTCCGCGCCCAACGCCTGGGCGCCGGGCAGATGGGGAATGATGTGTTCATGTCGCAGGCGCAGCAGTTGGCGATACAGGTCATGCAGGGCCGAATCCCTGAACTGAGGGCGCGAGGCTTCGAAGGTCTGGGGCGCGTTGGGATCGGGAATCTGCTCACGCTTGTGCGGGTCGGCAAACGCGCTGAACGCCGCAAACTCGTTGCGGCGGCCTTCGCGCACCAGCTGCGCCAGTTCCCCGTGGTGGCTGGTGAAGAACAGGAAAGGCGCTTCGGCGGCGAACTCATCGCCCATGAACAGCAACGGAATCATCGGCGACAACAGCAGCAGGGCGGTCGCGGCTTTCAACGCATCAGGATGGGCCAGTTGGTGCAGCCGTTCGCCGAACGCGCGATTGCCGATCTGGTCATGGTTTTGCAGGAACAGCACGAATGCACTGGGTGGCAAGTGTCCGCTCGGTTCGCCTCGGGCTTCACCATGACGGTTGATGTGCCCCTGGAACACGAAGCCCTGGCTCAGACAACGGGCCAATTGTTCGGTCGGGTTGTCGGCATAGTCGGCGTAATAGGCATCAGTTTCGCCGGTCAGCAGCACGTGCAAGGCATTGTGGCCGTCGTCGTTCCACTGTGCGTCGTAACCTTTCTCCAGCAGACTGGCCTGGTTGTGTTCGTTCTCGACGGTGAGCCAGACGTGCCGCGCCGGATCGGTCTGCTGCCGCACCCGCAACGCCAGCTCCTGAAGAAAGTCCGGGCTTTCGATGGCGTGCACCGCGTCGAGGCGCAAGCCGTCGAAGCGGTACTCCAGCAGCCACATCAATGCATTGTCGATAAAGAAGTCACGCACCTCGCGCCGGCGGAAGTCGATGGCCGCTCCCCAAGGCGTGTGCTTGTCTTCATTGAAGAAGCCTTTGGCGTAGCGGTGCAGGTAATTGCCGTCGGGGCCGAAGTGGTTGTAGACCACGTCGAGAATCACCGCCAGGCCATGGCCGTGGGCGGTGTCGATCAAATGCTTGAGTTGTTCCGGGGTGCCATAGGACGCCTGGGGCGCGTAGGGCAGGACCCCGTCGTAGCCCCAGTTGCGGTCACCGGGAAATTGCCCGATCGGCATCAGCTCGATGGCCGTAATGCCCAGCTCCACCAGGCGCACCAGGTGTTGCTCGACGGCGGCAAAACCACCGAGCGCACCGACGTGTAACTCGTAGATCACCGCCTCATTCCACGGCCGCCCCAGCCAGGTGCTGTGTTGCCAGGTGTAGGCGAGGGGATCGACCACCACGCTGTGCTGATCGATATCACCGGCCTGGGCGCGGGAGGCCGGGTCGGGCACCTCCAGCTCGCCATCGATGTTGTAACGGTAACGCGTGCCTGCGGGGCAGCGTGTCTTGATCACGAACCAGCCATCGGCCTGAGGCAGTAGCGGCAAGGATTGTCCATCTTCCAGTTCGACACTGACAAAAAACGCATCCGGCGCCCACAAGGCAAAACGCGTGTGTTCTGCGTCCAGCATGATTGCGCCGTGGGGCCAGGTCTCAAGGGTCCGTAACGGCATCGTTGAAAACCTCTTACTGTTTGTTCGATTTCCCCAGGGCCTTGGCGACCAGCTGTTCGTAGAGTTCGGCGTAGGGTTCGACCGCCTTGCACCAGTTGAACGGCGCCGCCATCGCCCGGCAGCGCATGGCGCTGAGCAAGCCCGGGAAGGCGAACACTTTGAAGGCGCGGCTCAGGGCTTCCTGATAGCTCTCCACCGTGGATTCGTCGAACAGGAAACCGGTCACGCCGTTTTCGATGGTGTCGGCCAGGCCGCCGGTATTGCGTGCCACCGGCAAAGAACCGAAACGCTGGGCGTACATTTGGCTGAGGCCGCAAGGTTCATAACGCGACGGCATCAGCAGGAAATCACTGCCAGCGAACATGCGGCGGGCGTCGGTTTCATTGAAGCCGATGCGCACACCGATCTGGCCGGGGAAACGCAGGGCCAGTTCGCGCATGGCTTGTTCTTCTTCCGGCTCGCCGCGACCGATGATCGCAATCTGGCCGCCGGATTTGACGATGTATTCGGAGACCGCTTCGGTCAGGTCCAGGCCTTTCTGATAGACCAGGCGCGACACCACGGCGAACAGCGGGCCTTCGGAATCGTCCAGGCCAAAGAGCTCGCGCACGTGGGCGGCGTTCACCGCTTTGCCGTCCCAGTCACCGATGTTAAACGGGCAGAACAGGTGCGGGTCGGTCGCCGCGTCCCAGCTCTCATCGATGCCATTGGGAATACCACTGAGCAGGCCTTGCTGGGTCTTGGCGGCGAGAAAACCGTCGAGACCGCAGCCGAAGTCTGGCGTGGTGATTTCCTGGGCGTAGGTGGCGCTGACCGTGGTGATGTGGCTCGAATAGGCCATGCCAGCCTTGAGGAACGACATCTTGCCGTAGAACTCCATGCCTTCCTGTTGCAGGGCATGGGCGGGGATGCCCAGCTCGGGGCATGAACCAAGACTGGTCACGCCTTGATAGGCAAGGTTGTGAATGGTGAACAGCGTCGGGGTGCGCTGTCCACGCCAGTGCATGTAGGCAGGCGCCAGACCGGCCGGCCAGTCATGGGCGTGCACCAGGTCCGGGCACCAGTGAATTTGTGCGAGGTTGGCGGCGATATCGGCAGCGGCCAGGCCCAGGCGGGCGAAACGAATGTGGTTGTCCGGCCAGTCGCGGCCATTGTTCGCGCCGTAGGGCGAACCTTCGCGCTCGTAGAGTTCAGGGCAGATCAACACGTAAATGACCAGACCGTCAGGCATGTCCATGCGCCCGATCTTGCAGGGTGGCAACGCAGCGTGGCCGCCGAGTTCGCCAATGATATGAATCGGGTTTTCGCTGTGCAGCACCTGCGGGTAACCGGGGATCAGCACGCGCACATCATGCAGATGCGCCATGGCCCGGGGCAGTGCCGCCGAAACGTCACCCAGACCGCCGGTCTTCACCAGGTCGGCGATTTCCGAGGTCACGAACAGCACTTTCTTTCTATTGGGATTCTGGTTGGCCACCGGGGTCAGCGTCTTGGTGCCTGGAACGCTGATCGATTGGGCACCTGCGGCGCCCCCGATGCTCGATTCGCCGACCTGCTGATGAGCACGCTCTCCCTGAATTTCCAAAGCCGTACTGATCATATGTATCTCCCGTGTTGTTGATCTAGTTCTAGGTCTGGCAAACGGTGTTTCGTGACCAAATCCTGTGGTCGGGCGCAAACGCGCGACGCATTGGCAAGCAAGGGCTGCCGACGCGTGAAAGCAGAATGGCTGGAGTGGACGCTGCAAGGATTGCACCAGTCGCAACGCACCTACCTTTCAGAGGACCGGACACGAATGGCAAAAGTTTCTATTTTTTTTGCACTTTGTGACCGACCGGTTTTGCCCCGCGAAAATGAGTCTAGGCCAGAACTTAGAGCGGTGAAGGGCAGATAGCAAAATTGTTCGACAATCGGTCCAAAGCGGTACGGACGTACCGTTTCGAGGCTGGAACGACCCGACGAAGGGCATGTTTTTATGTGTTTTTGCCCCAAAAAGTCACCGGTTCGTCATATGGATATGCAAGGTAAATAAAAGTGGTGCACCAACTCGGTGCGCCCTCAGGTCCCGCTTTTGGCCGAACCGCTGCCTTACTGCCCACCGGTGTGCCTTGTTATAGTTCGGGCCTCATTTTTGTCCCGGTAAAGGATCACTGCCATGTCTCAGTACACCGCGTTCACCGTCGAACTGGCCGATAAAATCGCCCATGTGCAAATCAATCGCCCGGAGAAGATCAATTCGATGAACGCCGCGTTCTGGAGCGAGATCATCGAGATTTTTCAATGGGTCGAGGACACCGACGAAGTGCGTGTTGTGGTACTCAGCGGCGCCGGTAAACATTTTTCTTCCGGTATCGACCTGATGATGCTGGCCGGCGTTGCCAATGAACTGGGCAAAGACGTCGGCCGTAACGCACGCCTGTTGCGCCGCAAGATCCTCGCGCTGCAAGCGTCGTTCAACGCCGTCGACAACTGCCGCAAGCCGGTGCTCGCGGCGATCCAGGGTTATTGCCTGGGTGGCGCGATCGACCTGATTGCCGCCTGCGACATGCGTTACGCCGCTGAAGACGCGCAATTCTCGATCAAGGAAATCGACATCGGCATGGCCGCCGACGTCGGCACCTTGCAACGCTTGCCGCGGATCATTGGTGACGGCATGCTGCGTGAACTGGCTTACACTGGTCGCTCGTTCGGCGCCGAGGAAGCGCGCAGTATCGGGCTGGTCAATCGCGTCTACAGCGACACCGCCAGCCTGCTCGACGGTGTCATGGGCATTGCCCGGGACATCGCCGGCAAGTCACCGATTGCGATCACCGGCACCAAAGAGATGATCAGCTACATGCGCGACCACCGCATCGATGACGGCCTTGAATATGTCGCCACCTGGAACGCCGCCATGTTGCAATCCACCGACTTGCGCGTGGCCATGGCCGCCCATATGAGCAAACAGAAACCCGAATTTCTGGATTGATTGAAAAATGACTTCACGCTGGACCACCGCAGTACTGGACACCGATCAACCCGGCGGCTGGGCCGTCGCGCGAAGCCCCGAAGGTTTCCTGTTCGATGACAATGGCGCGTTGTTCCCGCGCGAATGGCTCAAGCGCCAGGACCTCGCGGTGCTCGCCGAGCATGGCATCGGTCATCTGGACGGCGAGCCGGTGTACCTGCTGGAGCTGCACAGTCACAGCGAGGTGCCGGGCTGCAACTGGAAGGGCTTGCGGGCGTTCATGCTCGATGGCGATCACACGGTGTACAAGGTGCTCGGTTATGCCGCGCAGATCGGCACCTGGGCCCGCGAGCACCGTTTCTGTGGCAATTGCGGGCAAGCCACGAAGCAGGTGCCGCTGGAGCGCGGGATGTATTGCGAGCCGTGCAACCTGCGTTTTTACCCGCGGATTTCGCCGAGCATGATCGTGCTGATCACCCGCGGCGATGAAATCCTGCTGGCGCGCTCCCCGCGTTTTGTCACCGGGGTCTACAGCACGCTGGCGGGGTTTGCCGAACCAGGCGAGTCGGCCGAGGACTGCCTGATTCGCGAGGTGCGTGAAGAGGTGCGGATCGAGGTCAAGAACATCCAGTACATGGGCAGCCAGTGCTGGCCGTTCCCGCACTCGATGATGCTGGGGTTTCACGCCGAGTACGCCGGTGGCGAGATCGTCTGTCAGGAAGACGAGATAGAGGACGCCCAGTGGTTCAACGTGCACGAGCTGCCGCCGTTGCCGGCGTCACGCTCGATTGCCCGTTACCTGATCGACGTCTATGTGGCGCGGCGTTTAGGCCACGCTGAACCAGTGCTGCCAGGCTAGCCGCACGGTCAGGCCCAGCACCACGGTGATGAACACCGGACGAATGAATTTGGCTCCGCCGCTGATGGCGGAGCGTGCGCCGAAGAAGGCGCCGACCATCACCGACAGGCCCATGCTCAGGCCGATGATCCAGTCCACTTGCCCGGAAAAGATGAACACCGACAGTGCCGCAATGTTGCTGACGAAGTTCATGCTGCGCGCCACGCCGCTGGCCTTCACCAGGTCGATGGGGTACATCAGCAGGCTGCTGACGGTCCAGAACGCGCCGGTGCCGGGACCGGCCACACCATCGTAGAAACCGAGGCTGAAGCCTTGGGTCGATTGCCACTTTTTCTTGATCGGAGCGTTGCTGTCCAGCGGCGCTTTCGGCGTGCCACCGAACAACAGGTACAGGCCGCAGGCAAACACGATCACCGGGAGCATTTTGTTCAGCCATTCGGCGGGCAGGTAGTGCGCGACCACCGCACCGGTCAGCGCCCCGACCAGCGTGCCGACAATGGCGTGCACCCACTGGCGGGGATGGAACAGCTTGCGCCGGTAGAAGGTGAAACTGGCGGTGGCCGAGCCGAAGGTCGAACTGAGTTTGTTGGTGCCCAGCACCAGGTGCGGCGGCAGGCCGGCGGTCAGCAGCGCCGGGGTGGTCAGCAGGCCACCGCCGCCGGCAATGGCGTCGATGAAACCGGCAATGAAAGCGACAATGGCCAGGACGGCCAGGGTGGTGAGGTCAACGCTGAGTTCGAAAGGCATGGAATCGGCTTATTCGGCAGGGTGCAGCAAAGGGCTGCGGGGAAGGGCCGATATCTTACCTAGATCCGTTCTGTCGAGCGACCGCGATTGCTTTTTGTAGGAGCCGGCTTGCCGGCGATGGGGCCATTAAACCTTGTGCCGGATATGAGGACGCCATCGCCGGCAAGCCGGCTCCTACAGTAACCTTAATCCTTGCTGGCTGGCCCATTCCCGATCTGCCACACAAACGGCGGCTCAGTCCCGTTAACTTCCCAATCCCCGACAATCCGCGCCTTGTAGATCACCGGGTTATGCGACGACACGGTCCGCGCATTGCGCCAATGCCGGTCCAGCGCTTTCCCCTGACGAATATCCGAAGCCCCCAGCGCATTGAACAACTCGGTGGTCGCGCGTTGAATCAGCTCCGAAACCACCACCTGGGCTTTCGCCGACTCGATTTCAGCGCTGACATTCGCCGCCCGCTCCAGCGCCTCATCGCCGGAAAACCGCGCCAGATAGGCCCGCTGCGCCGGTTGTGCAGCCCGCAACGCGCTGGCCTCGGCGGCGTACACCAACGCCGCCACTTCCCCAACCACTTGCTGCACCTGCGCATCCTCGCTGACGCGCTGGGCGTTGCCATGGCTGTAAATGCGTTTGCGTTCACGGACCTGACGCGCCACATCGTTCAGCGCCGCACGGCCGATACCGGCAAGGGTGGCGAGCAGTACCAGCTGATAGAACGCGGTCTGGTATTTGAAACGGGTTGCGAAGTCGATGACGTTTTCGGCGTCCACTTCGGCATCGGAAAACCGCGACGTGCCGCTGCCGGTGGTGCGCTGACCGAAGCCGTCCCAGTCATCGCTTTGCACGATCCCTGGCTGACGGGTACGCACCGCTGCGATCACATCGCCGCCAGTGTCACTGCGCTGGGCATACACGTCGATCCAGTCGGAAAACAGGCTGCCGGTGCTGTAGAACTTCTCGCCGTTGAGCCGCCAGCCGTCGCCGTGGGGCGAGACTTTGGTGATGACATCGCCGATGGTCACGCTGCCGATTTCGGTCCAGGCGCAACCGACGATGTCGCCCTCGACGAAGCGTTTGAACCACAGATCGCGGGCGGATCCCGGCGCCGCATTCAAGCGGTCCTCTGCAAACGCGAAATGCCCGCGCAGGGCTTGCGGCACGTTGGAGTCGGCTTCGGCGAGTTCGATCAGCAACTCAAACAACTGCGGCAGGGACGCGCCGCCGCCGCCGTATTCGACCGGTACGCGCACGGCGCCAAAACCGGCTTCCTTGAGCCATCGAATCGGCTCGTACGGCAGGCTGCGCGACTGTTCACGTTCAACCGCACCGGCGGCAATGCGCTGGAAAATCGGCCGGAACCGTGAGGCCAGCGCTTCATAGTCAGTGCCAACGGACAGTGGATTGATTACCTGGTGTTCGGTCATGGGACGGTTCCTTTGATCGGCAGTGGATGCCGATGGGGATTGCATGGTCCATGCCGGGCAGTGGCCGCCGGGATTTGCTGGGGCGAGCCGACCTGAAGAGGCCGCAAGTGTTGCTGGACCAACAGCAACACAGCAAATTGCCCTGACACACATCGATTCCTGTGGGAGCGAGCCTGCTCGCGATAGCGGTTCAACATTCAACAAATGTGCTGCCTGACAGACCGCTATCGCGAGCAGGCTCGCTCCTACAGGGGATCTGCGTTGGGCTCGGGAAAGCGCTGGCACGGTTGCTGCTCTCACCCAGGGACACTCCCAAGTCCCGAGGACACGCCAATGAGTCAGCAAGCCGTCAAATTTGCCTACTGGGTGCCGAACGTCAGCGGTGGGCTGGTGGTCAGCAAGATCGAGCAACGCACCGACTGGGGCATCGACTACAACCGCAAGCTGGCGCAACTGGCCGAGGACGCGGGGTTCGAATATGCCCTGACACAGATTCGCTTCACCGCCGGTTACGGTGCCGAGTACCAGCATGAATCGGTCGCCTTCAGCCACGCGCTGCTCGCCGCCACGACGAACCTGAAAGTCATCGCGGCGATCCTGCCCGGCCCTTGGCAACCGGCGCTGGCGGCCAAGCAATTGGCGACCATCGATCAACTGACCAACGGCCGGATTGCGGTGAACATCGTCAGCGGCTGGTTCAAGGGCGAATTCCAGGCCATCGGTGAACACTGGCTGGAACACGACGAGCGTTATCGCCGTTCCGAAGAGTTCATCCGCTCGCTGAAGGGCATCTGGAGCCAGGACAATTTCACCTTCCGCGGTGATTTCTACCGCTTCGACAATTACAGCCTCAAACCGAAACCGTTGGGCCAGCCGGAAATCTTCCAGGGCGGCAGCTCGCGCGCGGCGCGGGACATGGCGGCGCGGGTGTCGGACTGGTATTTCACCAACGGCAACACGCCCGAAGGCATCAAAGCGCAGGTCGACGATATCCGCAGCAAGGCCGCGGCGAATCATCATTCGGTGAAGGTCGGGGTGAATGCGTTCGTCATCGCCCGCGATACTGAAGAAGAGGCGCGGGCGGTGCTGGCGCAGATCATCGATCAGGCCGATCCGGAAGCGGTGAACGCCTTCGGCGATGCGGCGAAACAGGCGGGCAGGGCGTCACCTGAGGGCGAGGGCAACTGGGCGAAGTCGACGTTCGAGGATCTGGTGCAGTACAACGATGGCTTCAAGACCAACCTGATCGGCACGCCGCTGCAGATTGCCGAAAGGATCGTCGCTTTGAAATCGGTGGGGGTGGACCTGGTGCTGGCGGGGTTCCTGCATTTTCAGGAAGAGGTCGAGTATTTCGGCAAGCGGGTGTTGCCGTTGGTGCGGGAGCTGGAGGCCGAGGCCCTGTCGAAGAAAACCGCAGCCGCCTGAACACCATGAAACTGTAGGAGCCGGCTTGCCGGCGATAGCGTCCTTACATTCAACAAACACGTTGCCTGTGAAATCGCCATCGCCGGCAAGCCGGCTCCTACAAGGGATGTGTTTACAGGCCCAGGTCGGACAGACCCGGATGATCATCCGGGCGACGCCCCAGCGGCCAACGGAACTTGCGCTCGCTTTCCTTGATCGGCAGGTCGTTGATGCAGGCAAAACGGTTGGCCATCAGGCCGTTCTCGTCGAACTCCCAGTTTTCGTTGCCGTAAGAGCGGAACCAGTTGCCCGAGTCGTCGTGCCATTCGTAGGCATAGCGCACGGCGATGCGGTTACCGGTGAAGGCCCAGAGCTCCTTGATCAGGCGATAGTCCAGCTCCTTTGCCCATTTGCGCGTGAGGAAACCTTTGGCTTCTTCGCGGTTGTAGGCGAATTCGGCGCGGTTACGCCATTTGGTGTCGAGGGTGTAGGCCAGGGACACCCGTTCCGGGTCGCGGGAGTTCCAGCCATCTTCGGCCAGGCGAACTTTTTCGATGGCCGATTCACGGGTGAAAGGCGGCAATGGCGGACGAACTTCAGCGTTAGACATGTAAAGTCTCCCTATCAAATTAAAGTTCAAGCAAGTTGTCGGGCTTGGTAAAAGTGTTACAGGTCCAATAACTTTCGCGCCATGCATTGCGCATTATCGGCGGCACTGTGATCACCCATGACAAGCGCCACGGTAATGGCACCCTCGATCAAGATTAGCAGCTGGCGAGCCAGCGTCTCCGGGTCGGTAGCGCCATATTCGGTGCAGAGCTCACACACGTAGTCGAGCAGCTTCTGTTTGTGTTCCCTGGCCACCAGCCGGACCGGGTCCTGCGGGTCGCCGGTTTCACCGCTGGTGTTGATGAACGCGCAACCCCGGAAGCCCTCGGAGGCAAACCAGGCCTTGAGCACGGTAAACAGGTTGAGCAGGCGGTCGGCCGGGGTTTCGGCCTGGTCGACGGCCTCGCGGTACCAGCTCATCCAGCGCACGTCGCGCCGTTGCAGGGCGGCGACGACCAACTCCTCCTTGTTGGCGAAGTAGCGGTAGATACTTTTCCTGGAGACGCCAGCGGTCTTCACCAGAAGATCCATGCCGGTGGCAGCGATGCCACTTTTGTAGATCAGCTTTTCGGTGACATCCAGGATGATGTCGCGGGTTTGGTTGTCAGTGATTTCGTTCATGCGGCAAACAGTAGAACGATCGTTCTCCTTGGTCAATTGTTATTTTCGGTCGACCATGAAATTGCCTTCGCGAGCAGGCTCGCTCCTACAGGGGGAACGCATTTCAAATGTGGGAGCGAGCCTGCTCGCGAGGGTGTCTTCACTGACACCCACAAGACCCGACCCGACCGATGGTGTAAGCTCTCAACCTCTTCGGATTCGACCCATTGCGAGCCCTATGCCGTCGCTTTTCAAACGCTCCCTGCTGCCCAAACTGCGCAGTTTTCCGCTGACCGCCGATGCCGTCACCATCCTCTCTGGCGCTGCCGAGTTCCGTCGTTGCCTGCTGGAAAAAATCGCCACGGCGACCCGGCGCATCTACATCGTCGCGCTGTACCTGCAGCAGGATGAAGCCGGCCAGGAAATCCTCGATGCCTTGCACGCCGCCAAACTGGCCCGTCCGGAACTGGACGTGGTGGTGGTCGTTGACTGGTTGCGCGCCCAGCGCGGCTTGATCGGTGCCGGCAAGCAGCCGGGCAATTCGGCGTGGTACCAGGAAACCACTCGCACCCGTGAAAGCGTGGTCCCGGTGTACGGCGTGCCGGTGCAGACCCGCGAACTGTTCGGCGTGCTGCACCTGAAAGGCTTCGTGATTGATGACTGTGTGATCTACAGCGGCGCGAGCCTGAACAACGTCTACCTGCACAAATTCGACAAATACCGCTACGACCGTTATCACCTGTTGCAGAACAGCGCCCTGGCAGACTCGATGCAGCACCTGGTGCAACACGGTCTGGTCGCCTCGAAAGCGGTGCATCGCCTCGATTTGCCGAACCTGCCGACCACCCGCAGCCTGCGTAACGACATCGGCGACCTGCGCAGCCGTCTCAAGCACGCGGCGTACGACACCACCACGGGCACGACGCTCAAGGATGGCTTGTCGGTCAGCCCGTTGCTCGGGGTCGGCAAGAACAACCCGTTGAGCCGGGTGATTTGCGAGCTGATTGCCAGTGCCCAGCATCAACTGACGATCTGCACGCCGTACTTCAACCTGCCGCTGGCGGTGACCCGGGAAATCAACCGGGCATTGGCGCGGGGCGTGAAGATCGACATCGTGGTCGGCGACAAGACCGCCAACGACTTCTACATCCCGCCGAGCGAACCATTCAAGGTCATCGCGGCATTGCCGTACCTGTACGAGATCAGCCTGCGCCGCTTCGCCAAGCGCCATCAGCGCAGCGTCGACAGCGGCCAGTTGAACCTGCATTTGTGGAAGGACGGCGACAACACCTATCACCTCAAGGGCATGTGGGTCGATCAGCGCTACACCTTGCTGACCGGCAACAACCTCAACCCACGAGCGTTCCGTCTCGACCTGGAAAATGCGCTGCTGATCGATGACCCGAAAGGTGAGTTGCTCGAGCCGCGTCGCAGCGAACTGGCGGAGATTTTCCAGCACACCACGCGCATCGAGCGCTATCAGGACCTGCAAACCCTGCCGGATTACCCGGCGGCGGTGGCCAAGTTCCTCAAGCGCGTCAGTCGTGTGCGGATCGAACGCTTGCTCTATCGCATCCTATAAAGCCCGCCGGGGCCCTGGCCACAGGGCCACCAGCAGCAACAGCGCCGCGGCGGCCAGGTAAGGCAGCCGCGGTTCGATGCCATAGATCAACGTGGCGGCCAACGGCCCGATTACCACGCCAAATCCCTGGGCGGCACCGATCGAGCCGGCCGTCGCACCTTGCTCCGAGGCCTCCACCGCATTGGCGGCAAGCGCGGCGAAGGACGGGAAAATCAGGCCCATGCCGCCCGCCGATACAAAGAACCCCAGCCACAACCCCCACGCCGAATCGACCATGATGCTGCCGGAAAATCCCAGCGCAGCGACCATCGCGCCGACCCGAATCAGGCGCAGCGGCGGCCATTCCAGTCGACGCACGACCAACTGCGAACAGATCAACGCAAACCCAACCATGGTCAGGGCGATACCGGCCGTTTGCGCGGCGTCGGCCGGGCTCATGCCCAGTCGGTCGATGGCGAAGAAGCCGACGGTGATCTGCGCGACAGAAACACACAGCATCGCCACGAACGCCACCGCCATGGGCCGGCGCAACCGTGGGTCGTTGAGGTGCACCTTGCGCGGCGCCTGACGCAGGTGCAGTTCCTGAGCCTTGAGTTTGTAACGCAGCACGAGGAACGCCATCAACGGCAGAAACGCCATGGCGTAGAAGGGCAGGCTCAGGCTGTAGCGGGACAGCAACGCCGCTATCGCCGGGCCGATCACCAGCCCGCAGGCGTTGGCGGCGCCGAGCGCGGCCATGGCTTTGGCGCGGTGCTGCGGCTCTACGTTATCGGCAATCAGCGCGTTGCAGCCCACCGGGATCGCCGCGTAAAACACGCCGATCAAGCCGCGCCCGAACATCAGTCCGATAAACGCCAGCAACGCTGAAGGCAGGAAGCGCAAAGAGGTGTCGATGAACAGGCACAAAGCCCAATAAGCGAGGGTAAATCCGCCGGTGCCGAGCAACAGAATCCGGCGCCGCCCGAAGCGGTCACTGGCCTGGCCCCACGGCCGCGCCAGCACCATCCAGATCACTCCGGACACCGTCACCGCCGCACCGGCCTGCCAGGTGGCGAGGCCCAACACCCGGGCGATCGGCCCGATCAAGGAAACGAACGCCATCATTGCCATGGTGCAGGCCATGTTGGCGACCATGAGCGGGCGCAGGTCGAAGGTTGAAGCGGACATGGGTGAGTCTTCCGTGAGCTTTTGTTATTGGCGGGGGATGTTAGCAGGAGGTCGATGTATTGATGCTGAAAATGCCATCGCGAGCAGGCTCGCTCCCACCGTTGGAATGCGTTCCAATGTGGGAGCGAGCCTGCTCGCGATAGGGTCCGCTCAGACGCTACAAAAAACTCAGTTCAACCCAAGTTTCCCACGCAACGTCGACAAATCCTCAGCCAGTGTATTCACCGGCCCGACCAGCGCCTTGCGATCACTGTCCTTCACTTTGTCGTAGGTCTCGAAACCGCCATCCTTGGTTTTGTACTTGGCCAGTGTCTTGTTCACAGTGGCAAAGTTCTTGTCGACCTTGGCAATGAACGCCGCGTCCTGTTTCTCGATCTGCGGACGGAACAGGTCGACGATTTTCTTCGCGCCGTCGATGTTGCCCTGGAAGTCATACAGGTCGGTGTGGCTGTAACGATCTTCCTCGCCGGAGATCTTGGTCGCCGCCACTTCTTCCAGCAACGCTGCCGCACCGCCCACCACTTTCTCCGGCGGGAAGGTCAGGCCGGCGACGCGAGTTTGCAGGTCTTTGACGTCTTTGTTCAAACCGTCAGCCAGCTCGCCCAGGCCTTTGGTGGTTTTTTCCGAGAACAGCGAATATTCGATGCGGTGGAAACCGGTGAAGTCTTCAGCCTTCACGCCTTTTTCGTGGTCGTCGACACGGGAGTCGATGGACGCGTCGAGGTCACTGAACAGCTCGGCAATCGGCTCGATCGACTCGTAGTAAACCCGGGTCGGCGCGTAGAGTTTCTGCGCGGTGGCCAGGTCACCTTTCTTCACCGCGTCGGTGAATTTCTGCGTGTGGCTGGCCAGTTCGTCCAGTTGTTCGGTGACGTAGATTTTGTAGTCCGAGATCGGCCCCACCAGCTCCAGCGGCGCCGTCGCCGCGAAAGCCGAAAACGGGGTGTTGAGCAAACCAAGGGTCAGCAGTAACGCGAGTGGCGACTTTTTCATGGGACGTTTCCGTGTGGGGGTTATTCAGGTCGTTGTTTTTGGTTGTGTGGCATTGAGCAGCGAGCGACCGATGAAGTCCTGGTCGCCCGTGACACCCGGCAGGGTGAAGAAGTACCCGCCGCCGACCGGCTTGAGGTATTCCTCGAGCGGTTCGCCGTTGAGTCGGGTTTGCACGGTGATGAAGCCTTTTTCGAGGTCGGCCTGGTAGCAGATGAACAACAGGCCCATGTCGAGCTGGCCGTTCTTGTTCACGCCATTCGAATAGTTGAACGGCCGGCGCAAAATCAGGTTGGCCTGGGTCGCGGCGGTGCGCGGGTTGGCCAGACGGATGTGAGCGTCGAGCTTGGTCAGCTTGCCTTCCGGGTCCTTGGCGTAATCCGGAACCTCGGTTTCATGGGCACCGCCCATGGGCGCGCCGGTGCTTTTGATCCGGCCGAGAATGCTTTCCTGTTCCTGCAGTGGCGTGCGGTCCCAGCGTTCGACGAAGTTGCGGATGATCCGCACCGCCTGATAGCTGCCATTGGCGGCCCATGCCGGTTCGTCGCTGCCGGACTGGACCCAGACGATGCTGTCCATGGTCTTGTTGTCGTTGGAATCGGGGTTGGCCGAGCCGTCGCGAAAACCCAGGAAATTGCGCGCACTCTGTGCCGGCACACCCGGTTTCGCCGGGGCTTGCGGCGGCACGCTGCCTTCCTGTTTCCAGCGCACCAGCAATAGGTCCGGCAGGTTTTTCACGATGTCGCGCAGGGCGTGGATGTTGGTGTCGGTGGTGTTGGAGCAGAACTGCAGACTCAGGTCGCCGTGGCAGCAATCGGCTTCCAGCGCGTCGTTGGGGAAACCGACCATGCGCATCAATCGCTTCGGTTTCGCCTCGGCCAGGCCGAAGCGTTCGTCGAACAACGATTCGCCCACGGACACGGTGATGGTCAGGTTGTCCGGCGTGACCACCGGGCCGAGAATCCCCGAATCCACCGGCGGCAGTTTCGGATCGACCTGGGTCACCGGGCCGCCCTTCATCAAAAACGCGATGCGTTCGTTGAGCGTGCGGAACAGTCGCTCAAGGTCGGCTCGATCGCTGGCCAGCACGTCAAACGACACCAGCATGCCGGACGCCGGGCGCGGGGTGACGATGCCGCTCTGGTGCTGGCCGTGGAAATCGTGGCGGTCTTCGGTCTTGTCGCTGCTCGGCGCCTCGGTGACTTGCGCCGGGCTGGCGGCCATGGCCGGGCAGCTCAAGGCCGAACCGGCCAGGGCCACGCCAGCGGCGCCCATGCCCATCAATACCCGGCGCCGCTGGAGGTTGAATTGCTCTGAATCGTTCATCTGAATGTCGTCTTCTGCTTACAGGCCGGAAAGGCCAAGGGCGGGATCGATTCCGTCGAGTGCGTCGGCCAGTGCCTTGGCCTTGTCGGCAATCTGCTTGCGCTGTTCGGCGCTGACCGTGTCGTAGCTGGCGTAGCCGTTATCTACCTTGAAACCGTTGAGTTCGGCATCGAGACTGGCAACGGCGCTGTCGATACTCGGCAGCAGCTCGGCGGCGGACTTGGTCAGCAGCGGACGCAACAGGTCGACGACTTTGCGCGCCGCTTCGAGGTTGCCGGCGAAACCGTTCAGGTCGGTGTGGCTGTAGCGTTCTTCTTCACCGCTGCTGGCGCGCACGTCGCCGAGGTTATTGAGGTTGCGCACCACGATGCTGACCAGTTGTTCCGGCGGCAGTGATTGCGCGAGCAGTTGTTGCTTGAGCGCGGTGACGTCGGTCAGCAGTTGCTGGGCGACTGGTGTCAGGCCGTCGAGGTTGCGTTGCTGGAACAGTGCGAACTCAAGGCGATGGAAACCCACGAAGCCCGGGTCCTGCTCGCGCTTTTCAAAGTAATCGGCACGGGCGTTGATCGTGTTGTCCAGTTCCGCCAGGCGTTGGGTGGCCGGGGCGATGCGTTGGTAGGCGCTGCGGGCCGGAACGTACAACGCTTGCGCCTGGCTCAGGTCACCAGCTTCGATGGCTTGCTCAAGCGCAGTGACCGCTTTGATCAGCGCAGTGCTCTGGCTGCTGAGGTAAACACGGAACTCCGACAACGGCCCGACGAAGGCCACCATCGAGGGTTTGGCTTTGGCGGCGGCATTGGACGCCGCCGTTGGCGTGACGTGCAGCGTGCCGCGCGGGTTGCTCAGCAGGCCGCAGGTGATTGCGTAATCGCCGGGCAACAGGTTGGCGTTGATCACCTGGCTCAGGCCGGGCGCGATGTTTTCCCGTTCTTCGACCACCAGCACGCCGTCGAGGATTTCCCATTCAACGGCCCGGTCCGAACGGTTGACGATGCGGAAACTGGCGCGACCGGCCGGCACCGTCAGCGCGTTCGGTTCGCAGCTGTGCGGGTGAATGGTCACCAGCACTTCGTCGTGGTTGGTCTGACGCTTGGCCGCAGCCATTTTCGAGGCGTAGTAGAACAGGCCGCCGGCGGCGATCATCACGATCACCGAACCGGCCACTGCCCAGCGCAAGGCGCGGGGAGGGGAGGCCTGAGGAGGGGCTTGATTTGGCATGGGTGCCCTTACTGACTGGAAAAAAATTCATTTGCGTACGCCCCTCTGTAGGAGCGTGCTTGCTCGCGATGGTCGTTAACGATTACGCGGGATGCCTGACACCCCGCGGCGCTCTCGGGTCTTTCGCGAGCAGGCTCCCTCCTACAGGGGGACGGAAGAGGATTGCTTGGCGGGTGCCGGCGCCGGGAGAAAAAACATCACCAGCGCCACCACCAGGTAAATCAAATAGGCACCCAGGGTGCTGACCGTCGGCGCATCCTGATACCCGAACATGCCGGCCAGCACCGAGCCCAGTGGCCCGTCCATCGGCAGCGTCGCGCTGAAGTCGAACAACACGGTTTGCAGGTGGTTCCACACGCCAGCTTCATGCAGTGCCTGCACCGAGTTGGCGAGAATGCCGGCCGCGACCACGAGGATGAACAGCCCGGTCCAGCGAAAGAACGCGCCGAGGTTCAGGCGCATGCTACCGGTGTAGATGAGGAAGCCGACGATGATCGCCAGGATCAGGCCGAGCAGGGCACCGATTGGCGCGCCCGGGCCTTCGCTTTGCTGGAACACGGCGAGCAGGAAGAACACCGTCTCCAGACCTTCCCGGGCCACGGCGAAAAACACCATGGCGATCAGCGCGGTGACCTGGTGTTTGGAACCGGTCAGTGCATGATCGAGGGATACATGCAGCGAATGCTTGATCGAACGCGCCACCTTGCGCATCCAGAACACCATGGAACTGAGGATGCCAACGGCGACCAGGCCTACCACGCCTTCGAACAGTTCCTGCTGTTTCTGCGGGAATTCAGCGCTGACCAGCTCCAGGCCGCCACCCACCAGCAGGGCCAGTGCCGCGGCGAGAAACACGCCGATCCACACAGCGGGCATCCATTGGCCGCGGCCGGTTTGCTGCAGGTAGCTGGCGATGATGCCAACGATCAAGGCGGCTTCAATGCCTTCGCGCAGCATGATCAGAAAAGGAACAAGCATTCAGCACCGTGTCGAAAACAGATAGGGTGCTAATTTGTAACATAATGACACTCATTCCCAAATGGCAATCATTGACATTTACCTGAACCTAAGCTGAACAACCCTCAACATCACCGATATCCTCGGTGGGAGCGAGCCTGCTCGCGAAAGCGGTTCATCATTCAACAGTTGTGTTGGCAAATGCTCCGTCATCGCGAGCAGGCTCGCTCCCACAAGGGGATCTGCGCCATGCTGATGGCTGCGCTAATATGCCCACCACTCAAACAACAGGGCACACCCCGCGCAATGTCGGAAAAAGACACCATCTCCATTCAACTGGTGCGTGAAGCGCTGTTGCAAAGTTGCGCCCCGGGCGCTGCCACCGATGAGGTGTTGAACAAGGTCGGGATCGATCCGGCATTTCTGGAAACCCCAGACGCCCGCGTCCCGGCCACGGCTTATGCGCGTTTGTGGCGGTTGCTGGCCCGGCGAGGCGATGACGAATTTTTCGGCATGGACCCGCGCAAGCTCAAATCCGGCAGCCTGGCGTTTCTGTGCCGCAGCTCGATGGTCCAGCCGAGCCTGGCCGCTGGCCTGACCTCGGGGCTGGCGTTTCTGTCATTGATGCTCGAACACCTGCCTGCGCAGCTGGTGCGCCAGCAAAGCCTCGCGGAAATCGTGTTGCTGGAAGACGACCAGGACCCGCGCCGCGCCTTCACCTATTTCACCTACTGGATGATCGTTCACGGCGTGGCCTGCTGGCTGGCGGGGCGGCGGATTCCGATCCTGGCCATTGAGTTGCGTTGCCCGGCGCCGGATTTTTGCGCGGACTATCAGGTGATGTTTTCCGAGAACCTGCGTTTCGACCGGCCCCGCACGCGGATGATCTTCGCGGCCGACTGCCTGGATTTGCCGATCAAGCGCAGCGCTGAAGAACTCAAGCGTTTCCTGGCCCATGCACCGGCGAACATTCTGGTGAAGTATCGCGATCCGGAAAGTCTGGCCAGCCGCATCAAGCAGGACCTGCGGCAGTTGCCCGCCGAGCGATGGCCGGAAACCGAGCCGCTGGCCCAGCAACTGTGCATGTCCGCGTCGACCTTGCGCCGGCGCCTGGCGGAAGAAGGGCAGACGTATCAAGGCCTCAAGGACAGCGTGCGCAAGGAACTGGCCATCGTCTGGCTGGCTGAGCCGAGTATCAGCTTCGCCGAGATCGCCACGCGGCTGGGGTTTGCCGATGCGAGTTCGTTCTACAAGGCGTTTCGCAAGTGGTCGGGGTCGAATCCGGGGCATTACCGGAGTTTGATTCTGACCGAGGCGAGCTGATCCGGGTTTTGTGGCGATTGGGCTGCCGCCATCGCCAGCAAGCTGGCTCCTACAGGGGATCGCATTTCAAACTGTAGGAGCCGGCTTGCTGCGGGCGGCGTTCCGACGATGGCGTACGTACAGGCACCACCGTCCAAAACCTTGGCCAAACCAGTCAGACAACTTGATAGCTTTGACCATTGCCCCACCCCCCGCGCAGAGCGAGTATTTCCCTGATAGTTACGGTTCCCCCAACCTAATAAAAATATCGAGGGATTCTGGCAATGCGCGATTACTTGTCTGCCACGTCACAGTTCAATTATCAGCACACCGTCGACGCCGCACTCGCGGGCAACCTGACGGCCCTCAATGCCTGCGTCGAGTGTTGCGACCGGCATGCGTTGCCTGGGCGCATCGCGTTGTTCTGGGAGGGGCGCGATGGCACCAGCGCGACGTACACCTTCAGCGACCTGCAGGACAAAGCCGCGCGTTTCGCCAATTTCCTCCTGGCCCAGGGCGTGCAAAAAGGCGACAAGGTCGCCGGCCTGCTGCCACGCAATATCGAACTGTTGATCACCGTGTTCGCCGCCTGGCGCATCGGTGCGGTGTACCAGCCGTTGTTCACCGCGTTCGGCCCCAAAGCGATCGAACACCGCTTGAGCAGCTCCGGCGCGAAAGTGGTGGTGACCGACGCGGTCAACCGCTCGAAACTGGCCGAAGTCGCCGATTGCCCGACCATCGTCACCGTCGGTGGCGCGAAGGGCCAGGGCATCGTTCGTGGCGACTTCAGTTTCTGGGCCGAACTGGCCAATTATTCTGCCGACTGCACCCCCGTGCTGCTGACCGGCGAGGATCCGTTCCTGCTGATGTTCACCTCGGGCACCACCGGCCCGTCGAAAGCACTGTCGGTGCCGCTGAAAGCCATCGTCGCCTTCCAGAGCTACACCCGTGACGCCGTGGACCTGCGTCCGGAAGACGCCTTCTGGAACGTCGCCGATCCAGGTTGGGCCTACGGCATCTATTTCGGCGTCACCGGGCCGATGGCCATGGGGCATCCGATCACCTTCTACGATGGCCCGTTCACCCTCGAAAGCACCTGCCGGGTGATCAACAAATACGGGATCACCAACCTCACGGGTTCGCCGACCGCCTACCGACTGCTGATTGCCGGTGGCGACGAGTTCGCCAAGTCGATCAAGGGCAAGCTGCGCATCGTCAGCAGCGCCGGTGAACCGCTGAACCCGGAAGTGATCCGCTGGTTCGCCGACAACCTCGGCGTGGTGATTCACGACCATTACGGCCAGACCGAACTGGGCATGGTCCTGTGCAACCACCATGGCCTCGATCACCCGATCCACATGGGCGCTGCCGGTTTCGCCTCGCCGGGTCATCGCATCGTGGTGCTGGACGACGACTATCAGGAACTCGGTGTCGGCCAGCCCGGCATCCTCGCCATCGACCGCACCCAGTCGCCGATGTGCTGGTTCGGTGGTTATGAAGGCGCGCCGACCAAGGCTTTCGTCGGCAACTATTATCTGAGTGGCGACACCGTCGAATGGAACCCGGACGGCAGCATCAGCTTCGTTGGTCGCAGTGACGACGTGATCACCACGTCCGGCTACCGCGTCGGCCCGTTCGATGTGGAAAGCGCATTGATCGAGCACCCGGCCGTGGTTGAGGCGGCCGTGGTCGGCAAACCCGATCCGGAGCGCACCGAACTGGTAAAAGCCTTCGTGGTGCTCAGCGCGCAATACCGTGCCGCGCCCGAGTTGGCCGAAGAGTTGCGCCAACACGTGCGCAAGCGTCTGGCCGCGCACTCGTACCCCCGTGAAATCGAATTTGTCAGCGAGTTGCCGAAAACCCCAAGCGGCAAATTGCAGCGCTTTATCTTGCGCAACCAGGAAATCGCCAAGGCTCAAGAGGCCGCAGCGAAGAACGTTTCAGCTTGAATCCAAGGAAACAATGATGCAGATCGAAAACAAGGTTTTTCTCGTCACCGGCGGTGCCTCCGGGCTCGGTGCGGCCACGGCTGAAATGCTGGTCGCGGCCGGTGCCAAAGTGATGTTGGTGGACATGAACGCCGAGGCGGTCGCGGCCCAGGCAGCTCGCCTCGGCGCGCAAAGCGTAGTCGCAGACATCAGCAACGAAACGGCGGCCGAAGCGGCGGTGCAGGCGACGGTGAAAGCCTTCGGTGGCCTCAACGGTCTGGTGAACTGCGCTGGCATCGTGCGCGGCGAGAAGATCCTTGGCAAAAACGGCCCGCACGCCCTGGCCAGTTTCAGCCAGGTAATCAACGTCAACCTGATCGGCAGTTTCAACATGCTGCGCCTGGCGTCAGCGGCCATCGCCGAATCCGAGCCGGACGCGGATGGCGAGCGCGGCTTGATCATCAACACCGCATCCGCCGCGGCTTACGACGGCCAGATCGGCCAGGCGGCCTATGCGGCATCGAAAGGCGCGATTGTCAGCCTGACCTTGCCCGCCGCCCGCGAACTGGCGCGCTTCGGCATCCGCGTGATGACCATCGCCCCGGGCATTTTCGAAACGCCGATGATGGCCGGCATGACCCCGGAAGTCCGTGACTCCCTGGCCGCTGGCGTGCCATTCCCGCCACGTCTGGGCAAACCGGCCGAGTACGCGCAGCTGGTCCGGCATATCATTGAAAACAGCATGCTCAATGGCGAGGTGATCCGTCTCGACGGTGCCTTGCGCATGGCCGCCAAGTAAGGAGGATTTGTCATGAGCCTTTCCAACGATCCAATCGTCATCGTCAGCGCCGTCCGCACCCCGATGGGCGGTTTCCAGGGCGAACTGAAAAGCCTGACCGCACCGCAACTGGGTGCTGCGGCGATTCGCGCCGCCGTCGAGCGTGCCGGTGTCGCGCCGGACGCGGTTGAAGAAGTGCTGTTCGGTTGTGTGCTGCCCGCCGGTCTCGGCCAGGCCCCGGCCAGACAGGCCGCACTGGGCGCCGGGCTGGATAAATCGACTCGCTGCACCACCCTGAACAAGATGTGCGGCTCCGGCATGGAAGCGGCGATCCTGGCCCACGACATGCTGATCGCCGGCAGCGCCGACGTGGTGGTGGCCGGTGGCATGGAAAGCATGTCCAACGCGCCGTACCTGCTGGACCGCGCCCGCAGCGGTTATCGCATGGGTCACGGTCGTGTGCTCGATTCCATGTTCCTCGACGGCCTGGAAGACGCCTACGACAAAGGCCGCCTGATGGGCACCTTTGCCGAAGATTGCGCTGAAACCAACAGCTTCAGCCGCGAAGCCCAGGATGCCTTTGCCATCGCTTCGACCACCCGCGCCCAGCAGGCGATCAAGGACGGCTGCTTCAAGGACGAGATCGTGCCGCTGACCGTGACGGTCGGGAAAGAGCAGGTGGTGATCAGCAACGATGAACAACCACCGAAAGCCAAACTGGACAAGATCGCTTCGCTGAAACCGGCGTTCCGCGAAGGTGGCACGGTCACGGCGGCGAACTCCAGTTCGATCTCCGACGGTGCGGCGGCGCTGGTCCTGATGCGCCGTTCCGAAGCCGACAAGCGTGGCCTGAAACCGCTGGCGGTGATTCATGGTCACGCGGCATTCGCCGACACCCCGGGCCTGTTCCCGGTGGCGCCGATCGGCGCGATCAAGCGCCTGATGAAGAAAACCGGCTGGTCGCTGAATGACGTGGACCTGGTGGAAGTCAACGAAGCCTTCGCCGTGGTCGGCATGGCTGCGATGACCCATCTGGAAATCCCCCACGAGAAACTCAACGTGCACGGCGGCGCTTGCGCACTGGGCCACCCGATCGGCGCGTCCGGCGCGCGGATCCTCGTGACCCTGCTCTCGGCCCTGCGCCAGAAAGGCCTGAAACGCGGCGTTGCGGCGATCTGCATTGGCGGCGGCGAAGCCACGGCCATGGCCGTGGAATGCCTGTACTAGGGCGAACGCAGTCCCGAGGTGGGAGCGAGCCTGCTCGCGATGGAGTGTCAGCTACATGTGTGCCACCTGACACACCTTCGCGAGCAGGCTCGCTCCCACAGGTTTTGCGCTTCTACAAATTAAGGATTTGCCATGATTCCCAATGACGAACAACTGCAGATCAGCGAAGCCGCCCGGCAGTTTGCCCAGGAGCGGCTGAAACCGTTCGCCGCCGAGTGGGATCGCGAACACCGGTTTCCCAAGGAAGCCATCGGCGAAATGGCCGAGCTGGGCTTCTTCGGCATGCTCGTGCCGGAGCAGTGGGGCGGTTGCGACACCGGTTACCTGGCGTACGCCATGGCCCTGGAAGAAATCGCCGCCGGCGATGGCGCCTGCTCGACCATCATGAGCGTGCACAACTCGGTGGGTTGCGTGCCGATCCTCAACTACGGCAACGACGATCAGAAAGAGCGCTTCCTCAAACCCTTGGCCAGCGGCTCGATGCTCGGCGCATTCGCCCTGACCGAACCCCAGGCCGGTTCGGACGCCAGCGGCCTGAAAACCCGCGCGCGCCTGGAAGGCGATCACTACGTGCTCAACGGCTGCAAACAGTTCATCACCTCCGGGCAGAACGCCGGTGTGGTGATTGTGTTTGCGGTGACGGACCCGAGCGCTGGCAAACGCGGGATCACCGCGCTGATCGTGCCCACCGATTCGTCGGGCTACAAAGTCGCCCGTGTCGAAGACAAACTCGGCCAGCACGCCTCCGACACCTGCCAGATCCTGTTCGAAGACGTCAAAGTGCCGGTGGCCAACCGGTTGGGCGAGGAGGGTGAAGGTTACCGGATCGCCCTGGCCAACCTTGAAGGCGGCCGTGTCGGCATCGCTTCGCAAGCGGTGGGCATGGCCCGTGCCGCGTTCGAAGCGGCCCGGGATTACGCCCGTGAACGCGAGAGTTTCGGCAAGCCGATCATCGAGCATCAGGCCGTTGCGTTCCGCCTGGCGGACATGGCGACCCAGATCGCCGTCGCCCGGCAGATGGTGCATTACGCGGCGGCGTTGCGTGATAACGGCAAACCCGCATTGGTCGAAGCCTCGATGGCCAAGCTGTTCGCCTCGGAAATGGCCGAAAAGGTCTGCTCGGCGGCATTGCAAACCCTCGGCGGTTACGGTTACCTGAACGACTTCCCGCTGGAGCGGATCTACCGCGACGTGCGGGTATGCCAGATCTACGAAGGCACCAGCGATATTCAGCGCATGGTCATTTCGCGCAGTCTTTAAGAAGGAGTCTCTTGTGAGTTACGAAACGATTTTGCTGGAAACCCGTGGCCGTGTCGGCCTGATCACCCTGAACCGTCCGCAGGCGCTGAACGCGTTGAACGCGCAGATCGTCAGCGAACTGAACCACGCCCTCGATGGCCTGGAAGCCGACTCGAACATCGGTTGCATCGTGCTGACCGGCTCGAAAAAAGCCTTCGCCGCCGGTGCCGACATCAAGGAAATGGCCGAGCTGACCTACCCGCAGATCTACCTCGACGATCTGTTCAGCGACAGCGACCGCGTGGCCAACCGCCGTAAGCCGATCATCGCGGCGGTCAACGGTTTTGCCTTGGGCGGCGGCTGTGAGCTGGCACTGATGTGCGACTTCATCCTGGCTGGCGACAACGCGAAGTTCGGCCAGCCGGAAATCAACCTCGGCGTGTTGCCTGGCATGGGCGGCACCCAGCGCCTGACCCGCGCCGTCGGCAAGGCCAAGGCCATGGAAATGTGCCTTAGCGGGCGCCTGATCGATGCGGTGGAAGCGGAACGTTGCGGGATCGTAGCGCGGATCGTGCCGGCCGATGAGTTGCTGGACGAAGCGTTGAAAGTGGCCGCGCTGATTGCCAGGAAGTCCTTGCCGATTGCGATGATGGTCAAGGAAAGCGTAAACCGCGCGTTTGAAGTGAGCCTGTCCGAAGGCGTGCGTTTTGAACGCCGGGTGTTCCATGCGGCGTTTGCGACGCAGGATCAGAAGGAAGGGATGGCGGCGTTTATTGCCAAGCGTGAGGCGGAGTTCGTCGGTAAGTAATCCGGCGTTTGCAATGACGCCATCGCGAGCAGGCTCGCTCCCACAGGTGAAATGCGTTCCACTGTAGGAGCGAGCCTGCTCGCGAAAAACCTGAGGCCACCGTGGTGTTTCAGGTTCCCCGCGTCATCGTTGACGACCATCGTCGGAACGCCGCCCGGAGCAAGCTCGCTCCTACAGCAGGGTGTCACACCAGATAGTTTTTCAGTTCGCGGGCAATCACCATCCGCTGAATCTCGCTCGACCCTTCATAAATCTGCGTAATCCGCGCATCCCGGTAGTAACGCTCCACCGGGTAATCCTCCAGATACCCGTACCCGCCATGAATCTGCATCGCTGACGAGCAGACCTTCTCGGCCATTTCCGAAGCGAACAGCTTGGCCTGCGAGGCCTCCGACAGACACGGCTTGCCCGCACTGCGCAGCCGCGCCGCGTGCAGGATCATCAACCGTGCAGCGTTGAGTTGCATGTGCATGTCGGCCAGCAGGTTGGCGATGCTCTGGTGCTCGATGATCGGCTTGTCGAACTGCACGCGGCCACGGGCGTAATCCAGCGCGGCTTCGAAGGCCGCACGAGCAATTCCCAAGGCCTGCGCGGCGATGCCGATGCGTCCGCCTTCAAGGTTGGAAAGGGCGATCGCCAGGCCTTTGCCACGCTCGCCCAACAGGTTGGCTTCGGGGATGGTGCAATTGCTCAGGGTCACCGCGCAGGTGTCGGAGGCGCGGATGCCCATCTTGTGTTCGGTGCGGTCAACGATGAAGCCGGCGGTCTCGGTTGGCACCAGAAACGCCGAGATGCCGCGCTTGCCCAGATCCGGATCGGTCACGGCAAACACGATGGCCAGTTTCGCCCGCTTGCCGTTACTGACGAATTGCTTGGCGCCGTTGATCACCCACTGGCCGTCGCGCAATTCGGCGCGGGTGCGCAGGTTGTGCGCCTCGGAACCGGCTTGCGGCTCGGTCAGGCAAAAGCAGCCGATGGTCTGACCGCTGGCCAGGCCCGGCAACCAGGTCTGTTTCTGTTCTTCCGTGCCGTAGTTCAGCACCGGCCCGCAGCCCACGGAATTGTGGATGCTCATCAGCGCACCCGTGGCGCCGTCACCGGCGGAAATCTCTTCCACTGCCAGGGCGTAGGCGACGTAGTCAAGGTAAGTGCCGCCCCATTCTTCGGGCACCACCATGCCCAGCAGGCCCAGTTCCCCCATCTTCGCCACCAGAGCGTCGTCGATCCAGCCGGCTTTTTCCCAGGCTTGGGCGTGGGGCGCGATTTCGCCACGGGCAAAGTCCCGGGCCATGTCGCGGATCATGACTTGCTCTTCACTCAATTCGATATCGTGCATGGCTCAGCTCCCGCTCCGGTCAAACCCTGTGAAGAAACTCGCGATGTGCCCGGCGTCCAGCGTCTGCAAGGTCGGCGGGTTCCAGCGCGGGGTCTTGTCTTTGTCGATCAGCAAGGCGCGCACGCCTTCGATCAGGTCGCCGCGCTCGAACCACTGGCGGTCCAGATGCAGTTCGAGGGCGAAGCAGTCTTCCAGGCCCAGGTGCCGACCGCGGCGCAACATTTCCAGGGTCACGGCCATGGCCAGCGGCGAACGGCTTTGCAGCAGATCCGCCGTGGCGGTCGCCCATTCATGGCTGTCGGCAACCGTCACTTCACGCAGTTGCTCAACAATACTCGGCACGTCGGGCAGGGCGAAGAAGTGATCGATGGCCGGGCGCAGCGCTTCGAGTGGCGCGTCCGGGAGTTGTTGCACGGCGAGTTTGGCCAGCAGGCCTTGGAGGTCTTTCAGCGGCGTGTCGCGCCATTCCAGTTGATCGAGCTTTTCGTCCAGCGCGGTCAGTTTATTGCTGTCCAGGTACCAGTCCGCCAGCCCGCAATACAGCGCGTCAGCCGCGCGGATCTGTACGCCGCTGACGCCCAGGTAAATGCCCAGCTCGCCCGGAATGCGCGGCAGGAAGTAACTGCCGCCAACGTCCGGGAAATAACCGATGCCCACTTCCGGCATCGCCAGACGGCTCTTCTCCGTGACCACCCGCAGATCGGCGCCTTGCACCAGGCCCATGCCGCCACCGAGGACAAAACCGTCCATCAAGGCCAGCACGGGTTTGCGGTAATGGTGAATGGCGAGGTCGAGGGCGTATTCCTCGACGAAGAAATCTTCGTGCAGCGTGTCGCCGCTTTTGAAGCTGTCGTAGAGCGAACGAATGTCGCCACCGGCGCAGAAGGCCTTTTCACCAGCGCCGCGCAACACCACCGCGTGGACCTGTGAATCCTGTGCCCAGGCGTCGAGCTGGCGCTGCAGCTGGCGGACCATGTCCAGGGTAATGGCGTTGAGACCGGCGGGGCGATTGAGGGTCAGGTGACCGATGTGGTTGCGGACCTCGGCCAGCACTTCATTTTGCGTGGCATCCATGGACGAAGTCGCCTTCGATGAAACCTGAGCAGTCATCACTAACTCCCTGCTTTTATTGTTCTTTATAGAGAAGCTCGCGCGCGAGCGATGCAGGATCGTAACAGTGCAAATTTGCCGAGTACAACCGGGATATGTGCAGGCTCTATCTGCATTTTTGCAGTATTTCTGTAGGAGCGAGCCTGCTCGCGAAAACCGTGAACGATAACGCGTAAATCCAGATACCCTGCGGCGCCATTCGTTTTTTCGCGAGCAGGCTCGCTCCTACAGAAAAGCGGGTCAGGCACTACGGCTCAGGACTTCGCTGATGCTACGGCGCTTGGCGTGCAATTCACTGGCATGAATCAGCTGCTCAAGGTCTTCCGGCGTGACGTCGAAGAAGGCCTCCATGTCCGCCAAGGCCAGTTTCAAATCTGCGGCGGTGATGGCCTGGCTGTCGGCCGGGGGCATGAGTGGTGCGGGTTCGGCGGGGCGTTTCGGGTAACGGATGCGCGTCAGGTTGTTGTAGGCCAGGGCGCTGAACAGCATGGTCGCAGCGCCGAGCATCACCGGCTCCATGGCTTTCCAGTCCAGGGCGATGGTGGCCGGATCTGCCAGCACCAGCGTCAGGGCCAGGGCGCCGGCCGGTGGATGCAGGCAGCGCAACCAGCACATCAAGATCAGCGCCATGCCCGCCGCGAGGCACGCGCTGCCAAGGGTGCGGCCAAGGACGTGGGCGACCAGCAAGGCGATCACCCCGGCGCTCAAGTAACCGCCGAGTATCGACCAAGGCTGTGCCAGCGCGCCGGAGGACACCGCAAACAGCAAAACAGCCGAGGCTCCCAACGGCCCGATCAAGTGCTGGGCGACTTCAATGCCAAAAACCTGGGAACAGAGCCAGACGCTGAACAGCGTGCCCAGCGCCATGCCAATGGCGGCGCGGCTCCATTCCGAGGGGCGGGTGTTGACGGCGGCGGGTAACCAGCGAGCGAGCATTTGGCGAGCGATCCGTAGAAAAAACCGAGGCAAAAAAAAGGCTTAGCTGGGATACCCAGAAAGCCCTTGAAGGTGTTCCCACTATTGGGGGAGGAACGAGGCACAGTGTGCCGTTCATTCCTTATGCTGACAAATTCATATTAATGCAGTTTGAGTGCATTATTTTTGCTGTAAAGCCACCCGACGCCCACTCAGAAAGCACAGGCACCCGCCCATGGCCGTGAGCGCGCTCAAGGCGTAGAACATGGTCGGCGCTGGAGTGTGCATCAGCAGGAACCCGCAGATCACTGGACTCAGCGCACCGCCCAGCGCCGCCAGGTTCTGCGCCCCGTAGTAGCTGCCGCGCAATTCTTCCGGGGCCAGGGTGTCGACGAAGAGGAATTCGGCGGGGTAAATGATCATTTCGCCGAGGGTGAAAATGAACATCGCCACGCACCACGACACCAGGCTATCGGCCAGGCTGAAACCGATCAGGCCGAGGATGAACAGGCTGGTGCCGCCGGCAATCCAGTAACGCAATTGTTCCCGCTTGAGAAAACGGCCGATCTGGTATTGCAGCAGGATCACGCTGATGGCGTTGCAGGCGAGCAGGGCGGCCATGGTTTCCAGTGCGCGTTTGGAATCCTGGGTCACCAGCAGGTATTGCGACAGGTACAGGGTGAACCGTCCGTGGACCACGGTGCTGAGCAGGCAGCCGCAGGTGAACATGATCAACGTGCGGTCGTTTTTCAGGGTGATCAGGGTTTTCAGGAAACTCTGTGGCTGACCGATGGCTGGCGTCTGGGCTGAATCCCTGGGGATGCCGCTCATCAGGAATATGCTGAAGAACGCAATGGCGCCGGCGATCAGGAATGGCGCAATCGGGTATACCCCGGCAATCACCACGCCGAGCATCGGGCCGGTGGCGTAGCCGATGTTGGTCAGGGTGTAGCGCAGGGAAAACGCCTTGGCGCGCTGGCCCATGGGCAGGTTTTCGCTGAGGATCGCCTTCGAGCCGATCAGGAACAGCGCCGAGGCGGTTTCGGTGATCACCAGCGTGAGGGTGGTCAGGTACAGGTTTTCGGCGAAGGTCAGCAGCACGAAACCGATGGCGCTGGAGAGCATGGCCAGGATCAGCAATCGGCGCTTTTCCAGGCGGTCGATGATGTAGCCGCCGTAGAGCGCAAGCAAGGTCGCGATGAACACCGCGATGCCCAGTAGCAAGCCAACGTCCTGTTGGTTGAGGCCAAGCTTGTTGCTCAGGAACAAGGTGAGCAACGGGCTGGTGATGGCGCGGCTGACGACGATGGTCAGCGAAACGATCATCAGACGGCGGATAACGAGCGAGTAAGTGGCCACGGGGGGGCAAATGTCCTTATTCAGATTTCAGGGTGTTCGGCGATGTAGCGAATCGCGCCCAATCGCGAGCAGGCTCGCTCCCACATTTGGAATGCGTTCCCCTGTGGGAGCGAGCCTGCTCGCGATTGGGTCAGATCAGTCACCGCAATACTCAACTCAACCACCGATCCAGCACAGCAACCGATTCCAGCTGTTCCAACCGCCACAACTGCCCGACCAATTCTTCAGCCTGCAACCTCGGCATCACCCGCACCGCCAGACTGAAAAACTTCTGCTCCAGCACGGCATCGCTCAACGGATTGCCCGGCGCACCCAAGGGCGGATCGACACACAGACTCGCCTGCCGACCGTCCAACGTCCGCACGCTCACTATCGGCTCGCCATCCTCTGACAGTTGCGAGTTCACTTCAAGGCGAATGCGCGCCAGCCAATGGCCAATCCGGGGATCCACGCGCTGTTCATCGTCATAGGCTTCCAGCCGGCAATGGCCATGCACCAATCGCGCGGCAAGGGCGTACGGCAAGCTCATCTGCGCCGCTGCCAGCGTGCTGACGTCCTGGCCGCCGCACATGTCCTGCAGGAATCCGCACAGCGACACCTGAATGTCCTCGACCTGACTGGCGTTCACCTCAAGTTGTTCGAGCAACAAGCCCAACGCGTCGATGGCCGAGTGGGTGCCACGGCATGACGCGTAAGGCTTGATCGAACAGCGGGCGAGTTTCCATACGCTCCCGAGATCGGCGTCCAGTGCTTCTGGCTGGGCAGTCTCAACCGCTAATGTCTTGAGAAACCCGCCCCAGACATCATCGAACAGTTGCGTCGGCCCGGTTATGCCTTGCTGCGCAAACCGCGCCGCGAGCAATCCACCTTCGGCGGCCCGACCGCTGTGCAGTTTTTTACTCTGCGAGCCATCGTGGATGAACGCCCACAAACCACCGCTGAAACTGCCGGCGATGCCGAGTGCCGAGCGCAGTTGCCCGGCGTTCAAACCAAGGATGCGAGCACTCGCGGCTGCCGCGCCAAACACGCCGCAGGTTGCGGTGGAATGCCAGCCGGCGCCGTTGTGCGCCGAGTAACCGCCACAGGCTTCGAGCACACGGCGGCCGACTTCGTAACCGATGACCACCGCGGTGATGAACTCACGACCACTGACGGGCCGCGCGGACATTGACACCGCCGCCATCACCGCCGGCAACACCACGGCGCCGGAATGATCGCAACCGCCGGTGTCATCCAGTTCCAACGCATGGGCCGCGACACCGTTGAGCATCGCCGCCTGAGCGGCGCCGACCTGCAGGTCCGTGCCCCAGACCCGCGAGTGACCGGTTTCGCCCTCGAATACCCGGCGCGCCTGTTTCGCCACATCGCTGTCAGCCCCGGCCAGCGTCGCGCCAAAGGTGTCGAGGATGTGCCGTTTTGCTTGTGCAACCAGCGCCGGTGGCAAGTCTTCAAATCGTGTGTCGACGCAAAACTGCGCCAGCCGCTGCAAGCGTTCGGTCATAGTAGGTAGTCCCGATAGTGCCGTTCGTACACCGACGCCGGATGGTCCTCGGTCACAGGCGAGGCGGAATCAGCCCACCATTGGGCGACGTCGGCACCGGTGGCGATCCACACGTCGTCGTGTTGCTGGATGCTCTGGAGCAGCTCGCGCAACACGCCGATTCGTCCGGGTGTGGCAATGATCTCCGGGTGCAGGCGAAGGACGTAACACAAGCCGAAGCGGTGAAACCCGGCGAAGTCCATTTGCAGGTTGCCCAGGGTGTGGCTGTAAGAGGCAATCCGCGATTGCGCCGGCGGCACCGCCGGGCTCAGGTTGAAGGCGAAGTAGGGTTCGTCTTCCAGCTCGTAGTGCAACGGCAGTTCGATCACCTCAGGCGCGGTGGGATGAGCGAACGGCAGATCGTCGCCGCGCCAGGACGACGACCAGCGAATGCCTTGGTCGCGCAAGGCCTCGATGAACCCCGGCGCACCGTTGCCGGCGGGAACGCGGAACCCCGTCGGGCGTTGCCCGGTCAGCGCGGTCAAGGCGTCGCAGCCACGGGCGATTTCCGCCGTCTGCTGCGCCAGATCTAAGGTGTCGTAATCCTGGTGACGATACCCGGCACAGGCAATTTCATGCCCGCCGGCCTGAATGGCGCGGATGTGCCCGGGGTTTTCCTCGGCGACGATGCCGGGGACAAACCAGCTGCTGGCAACCCCCAGTTCCTCGAACAAACCCAGCAGGCGGTCGACGCCGCGTTGGGTGCCGTAGCGCCAGACCGACAGGGTCTTGTCGCGCCCGGCGACTTCCGGGGCCTGGGTGAGAATGCCGTGGATGTCGTTGTAGTCGACGGTCACCACCACGGCGCAGCGGTAGCCTTTGGGCCAGAGAATGGATTCAGCCATGGTGATGCTCCTTCAGCCACCACTGGGCAACGTCGCGGCACGTGGCGAACCACACGTCTTCCCGTTGACGCATGTGTTCAAAGAGTTTTTCCAGCAGCAGGATGCGCCCCGGTTTGCCGGTGATCTTGGGGTGGAACAGGGTGGTCAGGCACAAGCCTTCGTCCATGGCGCCGTCGTATTCGCGGCACCAGTTGTCCAGGGTCAGTTCATAACTGGCGGTGCGATCGAGTCCGGAAGGGAAATTCGGCGCGCGGGTGTAGGCGAGGGAGGCGTAATCGTCCATCTCCCAGCGACCGGGGATTTCCACCAGCGGCGTGTCGAAACCCGGCACGTTGACCAGGTACGGCCGGTCGTCGCCGCGCATGCTGCTGGAATAGGTGACACCGGCTTCCACCAGCATCCCCGGGGTCTCGGCGCGCCAATCGCCGGACGGCGTGCGGAAACCTTCGGCGCGGATGTTCAGGTGCTTCCAGAACACCTCGCGGGATTTCTTCATCACGTCCTTCTGCTGGTCCAGCGTCAGGGCGTAAAAGGATTCGTGTTTGTAGCCGTGGTACGCCACCTCATGCCCGCGTTCGACGATCGCCTGGCATTGCTTCGGCCAGTTCTCCACGACCCAGGCCGGGACGAAGAACGTGGTCGGAATGCGGAACGCGTCGAGCAGATCTAGCAGCCGCGGCAGCGCACGGTAAGGGCCGTATCCGCCAAAACCGAAGTACTCGGGCTTGTGCCAGATCGAGCCGTTGAGCATCGCATCGCCTGTCGGGCCATCGAGGTCGAAGGCCAGGGCGAGGCAGGCCTTGTGCGGGCCGGGCCAGGTGGGTTGAAGTGAGGAGGACATCAGGGTGCTCCGTATCTAAATGTCGAAACGCAACCTGTAGGAGCCGGCTTGCCGGCGATAGCGGTGTGTCAGGCACCATCAATGCTGATTGATGCGCCGCCATCGCCAGCAAGCTGGCTCCTACAGGGATGTGTTCATACCGAGAGAATTATTTCCCGGCGTTGATCGTTACGGTCTTGATCGCACCCAGCTCCAGGTCCCACTTCTTCAGGATGGTCTGGTAGCTGCCGTCATCGATCATGCTCTGCAACGCGACTTTCACCGCTTCAGTCAGCTCAGGCTTTTTCTTGCTCACGCCCAGCCCGGTGAACTGCGAGGAAATCGGCAGGCCCACGGTCTTGTACATGTCCTTTTCCTGGGTCTTGAGGTACGGCAGGGTTTCGCTGCCTTGCATCGCCGCATCGATACGGCTCTGACGCAGTTGCGCACGGGCATCCGCCGAACCTTCAGTACCGATTACCACGATGGCCGGTTTGCCGGCGGCTTCGCAGTTTGTCTTGCTCCACTCGGCGATTTCCGCCGGGAAGGTGGTGCGGCGGCTGGTGCCGACTTTCTTGCCGCACAGGTCGGTGATTTCGTTGGTGTCCTTGTTTTTCTGCAAGGTGTAGAACTGCGGACCGCTGGTGAAGTAGTCAACGAAGGTCACGCTGGCCTGACGCTCGGCGGTGTCGGTCATGCCCGAAAGCACCATGTCGACGCGGTCAGTGGTGAGCGCGTTGATCATTTGCTCGAAGCCGGTTTCCTGCCATTTGATCTTCACGCCCAGACGTTCGGCCAGGGCATTGCCCAGGTCAACGTCCAGGCCAGTCAGCGTGTTGGTGGCCGGGTCCTTGAAATCCATCGGCGGGTAGTTCGGCATGATCGCGACGACGATCTCGCCCTTGGCCTTGATGCTGGCCGGCAATTCGGCGGCGAAGCTGACGCTGGAGGCCATCAGGCCTGCGAGTACTGCTGGGATTACGAAGTTCTTCATGGTCGTTCTCTTATGAGTGTTGTTACGCCAGCCGGCGCTTAGGTTCGAACGGCAGAAATGAAGCTTTGGGTGCGTGGGTTTTGCGGACTTATTAGTATTTCTTCGGGGCTTCCTGCCTCCACGATCTGCCCACCGTCCATGAACACCATGCGGTTGGAAACCTCACGGGCGAAGCCCAGTTCATGAGTGACGACGATCATGGTCATGCCGGTTTGCGCGAGGTCGCGCATCACCGACAGCACCTCTCCGACCAGTTCCGGGTCGAGTGCCGAAGTGGGTTCATCGAACAGCATCAGCTTGGGACGCATGGCCAGGGCACGGGCAATGGCGACACGTTGCTGCTGACCACCCGACAGTTCGATCGGGTAGCTGTTGCGCTTGTCGGCCAGGCCGACGCGGGCGAGCAGTTCCAGGGCTTCTTCATGCGCCTCTTTGGGCGAACGCTTGAGCACCTGGCACGGCCCTTCGATGATGTTTTGCAGCACAGTCATGTGCGGGAACAGGTTGAAACGCTGGAACACCATGCCGGTGGACAGGCGTTGCCGGGCGATCTGCGACTCGTTGAGTTCGTGCAGCTTGTTGCCGACGACGCGGTAGCCCACCAGCTCGCCATCCACCCAGAGGCCGCCCTTGTCGATCTTTTCCAGTTGGTTGACGCAGCGCAGCAAGGTGCTTTTGCCGGAGCCGGACGGGCCGATGATGCACAGCACTTCGCCTTGCTCGACCTCGATGTTGACGTCCTTGAGGGCGTGGAACTGGTCGTAATACTTGTTCAGGCTGACGGCCTTGACGATGCTTCTCATGTTCGACTCCCTCAAGAACGCTTGCCAGCGCCGCGAGCGAATCGACGCTCCAGACGGCTTTGACCAAAGGACAGCACGGTGACCGTGGCCAGGTACCAGATGCCCGCGACAATCAGCAATTCCATCACCCGGGCGTTGGCGTAGTAGATGTTCTGGGCGTTGTAGAGCAGTTCCGAATACTGGATGACGCTCGCCAGCGAGGTCATTTTCACCATGCCGATGAATTCGTTGCCGACCGGCGGAATGATCACCCGCATGGCCTGGGGCAGGATGATCCGGCGCAGTGCCTGCAGGCGCGGCATGCCGATCGACTTGGCCGCTTCGTACTGCCCGGTGTCCACCGACAGCAGGCCGGCGCGCACCACTTCGGCGGTGTAGGCGCCCTGGTTGATGCTCAGGCCGAGGAGGGCGGCGACAAAGGGCGTCATCAGGCTGACCGTATCGATTTCGGCCACGCCAGGAATACCGATGGTGGGGAAAATCAGCGCGAGGTTGAACCACAACAGCAGTTGCAGGATCAGCGGCGTACCGCGGAACAGCCAGGTGTAGGTGACCGCCACGTAGCGCAGGATCGGGTTGGCCGACATGCGCATGATCGCCGTGATCACCCCGAACACAATGCCCAGCGCCATCGCCAGCACGGCCATGACGATGGTGTTGAGCAGGCCCCACATGATCGCCTGGGAGGTGAGGAACTGGCCGATGTAAGACCATTCGATCTTGCCTTCGGCGAAGGCCCGCACCAGGCCGATGATCGCGATGACGATCACCGTGGCGAAAAAGATCCGCCCGTAATAGCGCCGTGGCACGTGATCGTACTGGGTGATATCGAACTGGTTTTCCGCCAGTTTGCGCTCCGCCTGGAGTCGTTCTGCCTGGGTCTGGCTCATGTTGTTTCTCCGTACACTTCTTTTCGGGTCAAACACGGACCCACTGTAGGAGCCAGCTTGCTGGCGATGGTCGTCAACGATAACGCTGGGAACCTGACACCCCGTGGTGGTCTCGGGTCCATCGCCAGCAAGCTGGCTCCTACAGGGGCGGGTTGTGTTTGATTCAGAGGCGGAAGCCCTGATAGTTCTCGGTCCATGCGTGTTGCGCGGCGAGGGCGGTCTTCAGCCGGCCAATCTGCTCGCGCACCTGTTGCGGCGCGGTACCGCCCCAGCCACTGCGGGCAGCGATGGCGGCTTCGAGGGTCAGGCTGTCGCGCACTTCCGGGGTCAGGCGCAGATCGATCTCGGCCAACAGCGCCGGCGAGGCTTCCCACAACTCGATGTCGTGTTTCTCACAGGCCTGGACCAGTGCGCCGGTGATTTCATGGGCTTCCTTGAACGGCACGCCGCGCACCGCCAGCCAGTCGGCCACTTCGGTGGCCAGGGTGAAGCCGAGCGGTGCCTGACGACGCAGCTCTTCCACGTTGACCTTCATGGTCGCGACCATCCCGGCCATGGCGGGCAGCACCAGCAGCAAGGTGTCGACGCTGTCGAGCACGCCGTTCTTGTCTTCGCTCAAATCGCGGTTGTACGACAGCGGCAGGGATTTCAGCGTGGAAAGCAGCCCGGTGAGGTTGCCGATCAGGCGACCCGCCTTGCCCCGCGCCAGTTCGGCGATGTCCGGGTTTTTCTTCTGCGGCATGATCGAGCTGCCGGTGGCGTAGGCATCGTCCAGTGCGACCCAGCGAAATTGCCGTGAGGACCACAGGCAGAATTCTTCGGCAAGGCGCGAAATGTTGATCCCGAGCATGCTGGCGATAAACAGGAACTCGGCGACGTGATCGCGGCTGGCCACGGCGTCGATGGAGTTTTCGCAGACACCGGCGTAACCCATTTCCTTGGCCGACTGTTGCGGCAGGCGTGCAATGGCGGAACCGGCCATGGCCGCTGCGCCCAGTGGCGACAGCGAGGTGCGATTGTCCCAGTCGACCAGGCGCTGCACGTCGCGCAGCATCGATTGGGCGTGGGCCAGCAAGTGGTGAGCAAAAACGATCGGCTGGGCCTGTTGCAGGTGAGTGAAACCGGGGCAGATGCTTTCGATGTGCTGTTCGGCCTGATCGACCAGCGCTTGCTGCAAGGCCAGCACTTCGACGGCGAGGGTGCGGACGTGATCACGCAGGAACAGACGCAGGTCGTTGGCGGTCTGGTCGTTGCGCGAACGGCCGGCGCGCAGCTTGCCGCCCAATGGGCCGAGGCGTTCGGTCAGCAGGCGCTCGATGAAGGTGTGGACGTCTTCGTCGTCGAGGGTCGGCGCAATGCTGCCGGCGCGGAAGTCGTCACCGATGCGCTGCAGCGCGTCGAGCATGGTCTGGGTTTCCTGCTCGCTCAACAGCCCGGCGCGTTGCAGTTCACGGGCATGAGCCTTGGAGCCGGCGAGGTCGTACGGGGTGAGGCGGAAGTAGCGCTCAGGGCAACGGGACAGGGCCGCCAGGGCTTCGGACGGGCCGCTTTTGAAGCGTGCTCCCCAGAGACGGTCGGTGGTTTGAGACATTGTTGTTTTCCTCGTCGGTAAAGCGAACTGAAATTGATGTGCAGAGCCGGGAATACCCGCCGGAAATCATTCGGGCGTGGTTCGGCCTAAGCAGTTTTCAAGAGGGCAGTTGCGAAGTGACTGGAGCTGATCGAAGTGTCAGCTTTTAGTAGTGCGAAATCAGTGAGTTGGCACTGAAGTGCGGGAATTATTAACGGTTGCCAAGCCTGGTTTTCTGTGTTCATTATTATTGGCCAGCTATGTTTTTGTTGTTGGACACAGGTTGTTGAATAGCGCGCCAGAGGTAAATAAGCATTATGGAAACTCCACTTTCCAATTCCGGAAACCCGGCGCCGAAAACGGTGCAGCGGGCGCCACTGGCCCTCAGCGGGCTGGATTTCAAACTGCTCAAAGTGTTCAAGGCCGTGGTCGAGGCTGGCGGTTTCAGCGCGGCGCAGAATGAGCTGAATGTGGGATTGGCCGCCATCAGCAAACAGATCTCCGACCTCGAGATTCGCATCGGCATGCGTCTGTGCACCCGAGGCCGGGAGGGCTTTCACCTGACCGAAGAAGGTCGCCTGGTGTATCAGGCGTCGATTGATTTATTTGCCTCGGTCGACAACTTTCGCGACCGGCTTAGTTCTGCGCAGAACGAACTTATTGGCGACCTTGGCGTAGGTGTAATCGACAATACGATATCCGATCCTAATTCCCCGTTAGTTGCAGCGCTTAGAAGAATCAATGAAGAGTCGCCGAAAGTAAGGTTTCAACTTCAGGCGTCACAACTGGATGAAGTGGAAAGAGGCGTTGTCGAGGGGCGATTAGTTGCCGGTATTGTGCCGGTGTATCAGAAGCGCGAAGAGTTCGATTATTACGCGCTGTATGAAGAACGCTCGGAAGTTTACTGTGCGATCGGCCATCCGTTGTTCTCGTTGCCGGACGCGGAAATCGGCAGTCATGTGCTCAAGGATTACGAGTGCATCAACCACCGTTACGCGATCCATCGCGACAAGCTGAACTTTGCCCGATACGACAGCTTTTCCGCCTCGGCGACCCAGGTGGAAGCCGTGGCGCTGCTGATCAAGACCGGGCGTTTCGTAGGTTTTCTACCGCAGCATTACGCCGCCTCGATGGTCGCCCAGGGACAACTCCGGGCGGTGCGTCCGGACCTGATTCACATCAGCACCCCGTTCAACCTGATCCTGCGGCACAACACCGTGCGCAGCCCGCTGGTGAAGGCGTTTGCCCAGGCGTTGGGCGTTGATTTGAAAGCCCAGGTCAACTAACGGACTGCCTTCAACCTGTGGGAGCGAGCCTGCTCGCGAAGAACTTGAGAGCGACGCGTTTACTCAGGCAGAACACATTATCGTTAACGCCCTTCGCGAGCAGGCTCGCTCCCACATAAGGGATACTCAGGGCTTCGGCAGGTGAATCAACACAAAGTCGTTGTTATCGAAGCGCCCACTCAACACCGGCGCTGGCGAACCCGAAACAGTGCCGTGCAATGCGTTGTAATCACTCCGGTCCATCATCAACCACGCCGGCCCCGGGACACTTTCCAGTTCCTGAATCGACTCGGTAAACACCGGCTGCACATCCTCCTCGATATTGACCATGAACTTGATCGCCTTGGCGTCCTTGCCCATGCCGTGCAACACCAGCGGCGCCGGTTCCCGCTTTACCAGGGCAAAGGCTGCGCGACTGAACGTCCGGGTGTCGTAGAGCCTGCGTTCCACCGGTTCGAACACCAGGATGTAAACCAGCCACAGCGCAAGCACCGCGCATAAGGCCAAGGTCTGCGGCCGCCATCGCGCCTTGAACAACGCAACGATGGCGATCATTTGCAGCGCGCCGAGAATGACCCAGGCTGTGGTCATTGGCTCGGACAAGCGCCGTTGTGCAAAGACCAACCCAGCCATCAGTACCGCCGGCATCACCAGCCACAAAAACTGCATCCCGCCACGCAACCAGGCAAACACCCGGCCTTGTGCCGCCTGAAATGGATACGCCGCGATAATCGCCACCATCGGCAACATGGGCAGCACGTACCGGGCCTTCTTCGCCTGCGGAATGGACAACCCGACCATCACGATCAGTGCCGCCGCCGTGCAGTACTGCACCAGGCGCAAGCCCGGCCCGGTCTCACGTGAATTTGCCAGCCAGATCGCCGCCAACACCAGTAAGGCCAGTGGATACGCCAGCGCATAGTTGCCCAGCGAACTGGTGAAGTAATACAGCGAACCACTCACGCCTTCGCTGCCGTCCAGACGTCCCATGAACTGCATGCGCACCACGTCGTGCATGAACGCCGCGCCGCCATTGCGTTCAGCCAGCCACAACAACACACCAACGCACATGCACAACAACAACGCCGCGCTGAGGCCAAAACCGAACAAACGTTGCCATTGGCGATTGATCAGGAAGTAGCTGCACAAGATGCCGGTGGGAATCACCAAGCCGATCGGCCCGCGAATGCCGAAACCCAGCAGCAGAAGCGCAAAAACCAGCCACCAGCGCCGCCGTGCCGCGAAATGATCCGTGGCATAAGCGAGGTAGAAAACGACAAACGACACCGCGGCGAGCATCAGGTCCAGGGACACGGCGCGGGTTTCGGTGATGAAGGTGTTGGTCATCAGCATGAGCGCGATGCTCAGCAGCGCCCAGCGCGGGGAATGTGGCGCCAGCAAGCGGAACATCAACGTGACAATGACTGCACCGGCGAAGGCGCTGGGCAGCCAGGCACTGAGGCTGTTGACCTGCCCGAACGGCAAGGACAGCAGCCAGATGAACAGCGTCGAAACCGCCGAGTAATCGGCGTAGGGCTGGCCGTAGGTGGTGGGAAACACCGACGGCCCATGACGCAACATCTCCTGGGCAAACAGCACGAACCGCGAATCGAAACCGATGGCCGCCTGCTGATAAACCCCGGCGCTGAACAGCAGCAGTGCCAGCAGTCCGATGCATAAAGACTGCTGGCGCACCTGCGGTGTCATCACAATCTGGCGGCGACCGAAGCGACGGGCCATTGCTGATGCGGAATCGGCAACTTGCGGGATTCCCCACGACCCATCGGGAAGTACATGAAGCCGTTGCGCGCCAGACGATCGGCGTCGTACAGGTTGCGCCCGTCAAAGATCACCGGCGCTTTGAGCCGTTGCTGGATCAGGTTGAAATCCGGCGCCTTGAACTGCTGCCACTCGGTGCAGATGATCAGTGCATCGGCACCGGAAAGCACCGATTCCGGGGTACCCATGAGCATCAGTTTCGCTTCGTCGGGGTACAAATGCTGGGTTTCCTGCATCGCTTCCGGGTCGAACGCCCGTACGCTGGCGCCCGCCGCCCACAGCGATTCCAGCAGCACCCGGCTCGGTGCGTCGCGCATGTCGTCGGTGTTGGGTTTGAACGCCAGGCCCCACACGGCGAAGGTCTTGCCGCGCAAATCGCCCTTGTAGAATGCGTTGATGCGCTCGAACAGCTTGTGTTTCTGCCGCTGGTTGATCGCTTCCACGGCTTGCAGCAGGTCGCTGGAGCAATGCGCTTCTTCGGCGCTGTGGATCAGGGCGCGCATGTCTTTGGGGAAACACGAACCGCCATAACCGCAACCGGGGTAAATGAAGTGGTAGCCGATGCGCGAGTCCGCGCCGATGCCCAGCCGCACCGATTCGATGTCGGCGCCCAAGTGTTCGGCCAGCTCGGCGATCTGGTTGATGAAGCTGATCTTCGTCGCCAGCATGCAGTTGGCTGCGTACTTGGTCAGCTCGGCGCTGCGCAGGTCCATGAACATGATGCGGTCATGGTTGCGGTTGAACGGTGCATAGAGGTCACGCATCACATCGCGTACCTCATCGCTTTCACAGCCGATGACGATACGGTCCGGACGCCGGCAATCGGCAACCGCCGAGCCTTCCTTCAAGAATTCCGGGTTGGAGACGATCTCGAATTGCAGCAAGCGGCCGACCTTGATCAGGCACTTGTCGATGTGCGCGCGCAAGGTATCGCCGGTGCCCACCGGAACCGTGGATTTCTCCACCAGAATCACCGGCTGCTCGCGATGCCGCGCGACGGCTTCACCCACCGAAAGCACGTAGCGCAAGTCCGCCGAACCATCGTCGCGAGACGGCGTGCCGACCGCGATGAACAGCACCTGGCCGTGTTGCACCGCGAGTTTTTCATCGGTGGTGAATTGCAGTCGCTTGGCTTCCAGGCTTTCGCGCACGAGGCTGGCGAGGCCCGGCTCGAAAATGCTCACGTGGCCCTGTTGCAGCAACTCGACTTTCTTTTCGTCGATGTCCATGCAGACCACGTCGTGGCCGACTTCCGCCAGGACCGCAGCCTGTACCAGGCCAACGTAACCGCTACCAAATACACTGATTTTCATAGGTCACTCCTGATTGGGGACGCGTGAGCAGGTCGAGAATTGATGGTGATGACTCCGAGGATGACCAGTGCCACCCCGAGGCTTTTGGTAAGGCTGAAATCTTCGTTAAATGCCGGCAGCGCGGCGGCCAGCAGGTACACCAGCGCATAGCTGATGCTCAGCAGTGAATACGCCCGTCCCAGCGGCACATCGCGCAGGGCGGCGAGCCAGCTGAACATCGACAGGGCGTAGGCGAAGATCGCGGCCAGCACCACGACCACCGCCGTTGGATCAATCGTGGAACCGAGCCAGTGTTCGGGGGAGGGCAGGCGCGTCATGCTCCAGCGCATGCCCAATTGCGCGGCGCTGCCCAGCAGCACACTGCCGAGGGCGAAGACGAGGCCACGGCGCAGGCTCATGTGTGCAGTCCCAGCAAAATCACGCCGCCGATCACCAGCACCACGCCGGTCCAGTGACGACGGTCGATGGCTTCGTGAAAAACGAAGCGGGCGATCAGGGTGACCAGCACGAAATTCAGGCTCAGCATCGGGTAGGCGATGCCTACTTCCAGGCGCTGCAACACCAGCAGCCACACCAGCAAACCGGCGCCCAATGCGGCGAGTGCCAGCCATAACCATGGCGAGCGCAGCTTTGCGCCCCAGCCCGACACCTGACCGCGCCAGCTCTCCACCGCATATTTTTGGGCGATCTGGCCGAGGCAGGTGAGCAGGCAGGCGGCCAACACCAGCAACAGGCTCATGACGCCCCCTTAGGGAAAATCAGAATCACAAGGTTGCCTTGTTCATAGCGTTTACCGTCCTTGGGCAATCGTTCAATTTCACCCAGCTCGTCCTCCCCCTTGACCCGCATCAGCACGCCCACCGAACCCTTCTGGCGCGCGTCACGCAGCCATTGCTGCACACGGTCGGGGTCGACGCGCTGCTGCGCGCCGTCAGGATAAGCGAGGCCATATTTCAGTTCGCCTATCGTGTTGTACAACGCGACGTCGGGGCGTTTGAGGCGCCAGGCCAGGGCCGACGCGGCGCCCAGGTCGTTGCTCAACAGTGCGCCGGTCTGGCTCAGCTCCCGTGTGTGCTCGAGGACGAACTGGTCGGGCATCTTGTTCGCCACCACGGCTTCGGGCAGCGCCGCCGGCACCACGCCAATCAGCAGCAGGCTGCCAAACGCCGGCGCCGCCCAGCATTGCAAGGGCCGGAACGCTTGCAGCAGATTGGCCGTGATCCAGCCCATCAGCGCGATGAACACCAGCACCAGGCTGTGCAACTCATGGTCGTACAACGGCTTCTTAAGCTGCAGGTAGACGAGGGCGAGCAGGGTGATCAGGCCCAGCAACAGGTTGAGCAAACCATTGATGCCCAGCGCCCGGCCTTGCTCCAGGCGCAAACGATCCGCCAGGGCATTGCCCAGCAACAGGGCCAGGGGTAAGAGGCACGGCAGGATGTAGCTCGGCAACTTGCCTTTGCTCAGGCTGAAAAACAGCAGCGGCATCAGCAACCACAGCAGCAGGAATCCAATGCGCGGTTGTGCGCGGGTCTGCCATGCCTGCTTGAGTGCCGACGGTAACAAGGCCGCCCACGGCAAACTGAATGCCACCAGCAGTGGCAGGTAGAACCACCACGGCGCGTCGTGTTGCGCATCGTCTCCGGCGAAGCGGCGAATGTGTTCATGCCAGAAGAAAAACCGCCAGTAATCCGGTTCCTGCGCATGCACCGCCAGGATCCACGGCAGGCTCACCACGACGGCCACGACAATGGCCAACGGGCCGTAGAGCAACAGCTCGCGCCAGCGTTTTTGCCAGAGCATCCAGGGCAAGGCGATCAACACGGGCAGCAACCAGGCGAGAAAACCCTTGGTCATGAAACCCATGCCGCAGGCCAGCCCCAGCGCCGCCCAGCCGATCAGGCGCTGGAGGCGGCCAACGCTGTCCAGCGCAAACCACAGGGCAACCAGGCTCAGGTTGACCCAGAACGTGAATTGCGGATCGAGGTTGGCATAACCCGCCGCGCCGGCGACCACGGTGAAACTCATGTACAGCAAGGCGCAGGCAAAACTTTTGCGCGGCTCATTCCATAAGCGGCGGGCGATCAGGTAACACAACAACACGCCCAGCCCGGTGCTCAGGGCAGAAGCAAAACGCACACCGAACAGGTTCTGGCCGAACACCGCTTGGCTGGCGGCAATCATCCAGTAACCGGCCGCCGGTTTTTCGAAATAGCGCAGGCTCATGAAATGCGGTGACACCCAGTCACCGCTCAGGAGCATGCCCTGGCTGATTTGCGCGTAACGGGTTTCGTCCGGAATCCACAAACCATGGCTGCCCAGTGGCAATAGGTAGGCCAGCAAACACAGGCCCAGCAAAAACGGCAGCGCCCAGCGTTTGCTCATACGCCTTGCACTCCCAGCCAGCCTTCGCGACCGTCGAGTGAACCGCGAGTGACACGGCCCGTCGGCAAGGTGCCGGGTGCTTGCGGCAGCAGATTGCCCAAGGGTTGAAAACGGATGTCACGCTGGCGCGCAGCGGCCAGCAATTGACGGAAATCGTTGGCCATCAGAATCCCTTCCACTTCGGCATGGATCGTATAAACGTTGAGTTTTTCGGCGCTGAAACGCTCAAGAATGAACGCGTTGAAATCCTTGGCCGCGACGGTCGGGCCGACCACCTCATCGAAGGTGGGCAGGTCCACCGGTATCTGCGGTGCCCCCACACCGCCACTGGGCAGTTTGGGTTGGAACAGGCTGTCGCCGCGGCAATCGCTGTTGTAGCGAAAACCAAATGCTTGTTTGGCTTCGATAACCCGCTCATCCGCGCGCCAACCGGCGGCCGCCGAGCACTCGACCTTTGCCCCGAGGATGTCGCCCAGCGTGTCGACGCCCCGGCGGATCTGCTCGATCAGTTGCGTGTTGTTCCAGTGCCCCGCGTTGGCCTGCCAGCCGTGGTGATCCCAGGCGTGCAGGCCGACTTCATGCCCGGCATCCCGGGCCCGGCGCATCAGATGCCCGAGGTCACGCCCGATCGGTTTGCCCGGCCACGCGGTGCCAGCGAGCAGGATGTCCCAGCCGTACAGCCCGGCGGCATTGGAGCGCAGCATCTTCCACAGAAACTGCGGACGGATCAGGCGCCACAAGTGGCGCCCCATGTTGTCCGGGCCGACACTGAAGAAAAACGTCGCTTTGACCTGCGCCTCATCGAGCATGTCCAGCAGCCGCGGCACGCCCTCACGGGTGCCGCGGTAGGTGTCGACATCGATTCGAAGGCCCGCCTGCATCAATGCTTGTCCGCGATTTCGAGCATCGCTTCACGCAGGAAGAAATCCAGGGTGTTGCCGATGGTTTCGCTCATCTCGACCGTCGGCGCCCAGTCCAACAGCCGGCGGGCGTTGTCGATGCTCGGTTTGCGGTGGGACACGTCCTGATAACCCGACCCGTAGAACGCCTTGCTTTCCACGTCGCGGAACCCGGCGAACGGCGGGAAGTTGTGGCGCAGCGGGTGAGCTTCGAACTGGCGCAGCAACTCTTCGCCCAACTGGCGGATGCTGGCTTCGTTGTCCGGGTTGCCGATGTTGATGATCTGGCCATTGCAGGCGTCGTTGCGGTTGTCGATGATCCGCGCCAGCGCTTCCACGCCGTCGGCAATGTCGGTGAAGCAACGCTTTTGCTCGCCGCCATCGAACAGGCGGATCGGTGTGCCTTCCACCAGGTTGAGGATCAATTGCGTGATCGCCCGGGAGCTGCCGATGCGTGCCGAATCCAGCCGGTCGAGGCGCGGGCCCATCCAGTTGAAAGGACGGAACAGGGTGAAGTTCAGGCCTTTCTGGCCGTAGGCCCAGATCACCCGGTCGAGCAGTTGCTTGGAGGTCGAGTAGATCCAGCGCTGCTTGTTGATCGGCCCGACCACCAGGTTGGAGGTATCCTCGTCGAATTTGTCGTCCTGGCACATGCCATAGACTTCCGAGGTCGACGGGAAGATCACCCGTTTGTTGTATTTGACGCAGTAGCGCACCAGCTTCAGGTTCTCTTCGAAGTCCAGCTCGAACACGCGCAGCGGGTTGCGGGTGTATTCGATCGGCGTGGCGATGGCCACCAGCGGCAGGATCACGTCGCACTTCTTGATGTGGTACTCGATCCACTCGGAATGGATGCTGATGTCGCCTTCGACGAAATGGAAATTCGGGTGGCTGCGCAGGCGTTCGATGGCGTCGGAGCCGATGTCGAGACCGTAGACCTCGTATTGGTCATCGCGCAGCAAACGCTCGGACAAGTGATTGCCGATGAAACCGTTGACGCCGAGGATCAGCACCCGCGTGCGTCGCGGGGCGCGCCCGGACTCGGCACCGCGCAGGACGGAACCGTCGACCAGACCGAGTTCACTGGCCAGTTGCGGGCCGCTGAGGTACAGGCCGTTGTCGTTGCGCTGACCGGCGTTGATCACCAGCGAGTCCTCGCCACAGGCGATGCGCAGCGGATCGACGCTGATGACCCGGCCCGGTGCCTGACCGTCGTTGCCCTTGACGACATCGGCGCTCCAGACAATCAGCTTGTGTTCACCGACAGCGCAGAACGCGCCCGGATATGGCTGGGTTACTGCGCGCACCAGGTTGAACAATTCTTCGGCAGGTCTTTGCCAAACCAGCTTGCCGTCGGCCGTTGTGCGCCGCCCGAATACTGTGGCTTTCGATTCGTCCTGAGTGGTTTCGTCGACTTTGCCGGCGAGCAACGCGGGCAAGGTGTCGCGCAGCAGATCGGTGGCGGCCACACGTAGCTTGCTATGCAGGCTCAGCGCCGTGTCGCTGCGTTCGATACCGATTTTTTTCTGCGCAAGGATGGCACCGGCATCGGCGCGTTTGACCATGCGGTGCAGGGTCACGCCGGTTTCGCTTTCGCCGTTGACCAGCACCCAATTGGCCGGTGCCCGACCGCGATAGCGCGGCAACAACGAGCCGTGCAGGTTGAAGGCGCCTTTGCCGGCCGTGGCGAGCAACGGTTCGTTCAACAGATTGCGGTAGTAGAAGGAGAACAGGTAATCGACATTGAGTTTGGCGATGCGTTCGATCCACAAAGGGTGGTTGACGTCTTCCGGTGCATGCACCGGGATGCCCTTGCGTGCGCACAGTTGCGCCACCGAGCCGTAAAACGCGTTTTCCTTCGGATCATCGGCGTGGGTGAACACCGCAGCGATATCGAAACCCGAGTCGAGCAGGGTTTCGATGCCGGCACAGCCAATGTCGTGATAGGCGAAAACAACAGCTTTTGCACTCATGAGAGAACCTGATCTGAAGAAGTGGAAGTGAGGCCGTCAACGGTGACCACGGGAGCGGGGGTAGCGGGTTGGCTGCGAAGGACCTTTTCGATGAAGAACCGCGGACGCGCGCGGACATCGCTGTACATGCGCCCCAGGTATTCGCCCAGCAGGCCCATGCCGATGAACTGGCCGCCGGTGAACACGAACAGCACGGCGAACAGCACGAACGTGCCGTCTCCGGCCCAGCTGGCGCCGAACACCAGGCGCAGGACGATCAGCGCGGTGGCGAACGCCACGCCCAGTCCGGCCATGGCGAAGCCGACGATGCTCAGCAGGCGTAGCGGCGTGGTGGTCATGCAGGTGATCAGGTCGAACATCAGGTTGACCAGGCGCATCGGGCTGTATTTCGATTCGCCGTGTTCGCGCTCGGCGTGGGTCACCAGGATTTCCGTGGTGTGCCGGGCGAAGCTGTTGGCCAGGATCGGAATGAAGGTGCTGCGTTCGCGGCAGGCGAGCATGGCGTCGACGATGGACCGGCGGTAGGCGCGAAGCATGCAGCCGTAATCGCTCATCGCGACCCCGGTGGAGCGCTGCACTGCGAGGTTGATCAGCTTCGACGGCCAGCGTCGCAGGGCCGAGTCCTGACGGTTGCTACGTACCGTGGCGACCACGTCATAACCCAGCTCGGCCTGGGCCACCAGGCGTGGAATCTCTTCGGGCGGGTTTTGCAGATCGGCGTCGAGGGTGATGACGACATCGCCCTTGCACTGTTCGAAGCCGGCCATGATCGCCGCGTGCTGGCCGTAATTGCGGTTGAGAATGACCGCCACCACCGGGCTGCACTCCCGTGCGGCGGCTTCTTCGAGGATTTGCGCGGAGCTATCGCGACTGCCGTCGTCGACCATGACGATTTCGTAGTCATGGTGCAGTTGCCGGCACGCCGCTTCGGTGCGTCTGAGCAACTCGGGCAGGCTGTCTTGCTCGTTGTAGACCGGGATGACGATCGATACGCAACGGATCGGATAGGGTTTCACAGGCGTGTGTCCAATGCGGTTTCAATGGCGCCGACCACACGATCGACATCATCGGGGGTCATGTCGGGGAACAACGGGATCGAGCACAGGCGCGCCGAGTTCCATTCGGTGTTGGGCAGGTAAATGTTGGGGAAGCGTTGGCGGTAGTAGCTGTGCAGGTGGGTGGCGATGAAGTGAATGCCGGTGCCGATGTTCTGCGCTTGCAGGGCTTTCATGAACGCTTCGCGGTCCAGCCCGCAGCGTTCGGCGTCGATGCGCAGGATGAACAGGTGCCAGGCGTGCTGTTGCGGGTAGTGCGGAAGGGCCAACGGTTGCACCGGCAAGCCTTCCAGCCTTTGCAAATAGCTTCTGGCTAGCGCGGTGCGCTTGGCATTGATCTCGTCCAGGCGTTCCAGCTGCACCAGCGCGATCGCGGCGTTGATGTCGGCCAGGTTGTACTTGAAGCCCGGTTCGATCACTTCAGCCTGCGGCTTGCGGCCGTGGGTCAGGCGGTCGTAGGCATCGACGCCGAGCCCGTGAAACTTGAGCATGCGCACCCGGTTGGCCAGCGCGGTATCGTTGCTGACAAACATCGCGCCCTCGGCGCAGGTCATGTTCTTGATCGCGTGGAACGAGAAGATCGCCGTGCCGTTCGCCCCGACATGGCGGTTTTTGTAGAAAGTGCCTGCGGCGTGGGCAGCGTCTTCGATCACCGGGATGCCGTGCTTGTCGGCCAAGGCGTAGAGCGGATCGAGATCGAACGCCGCACCGGCGTAATGCACTGGAATAATCGCTTTTGTGCGCGGGGTAATTGCCGCCTCGATGAGCTCGGCGTTACTCATCAGCGTGTCGCGATCAACGTCGACAAACACCGGGGTCGCGCCGAGCAGGCAGATCATGTTGGCGGTGGACACCCAGGTCTGGGACGGCGTGATGACTTCATCGCCGGGGCCGATGCCCAGGGCCAGTAACGCGATATGCATTGCACCCGTCGCCGAGGACAATGCCACGGCATGTTTGCAGCCGACGTAGTTGGCGAAGTGTTCTTCCAGTTGCTGGTTTTTCGGCCCGGTGGTAATCCAGCCGGAGCGCAATACTTGCTCTACGGCGGCAATTTCTTCCTCGCCGATAGTGGGGCGGGAGAAGGGGAGAAAAGCCTCAGTCATGGAAACCTCGGGGCGTAAGCCGTCCTTCGGCAGAAGTGCCGAAATAAGCGGAATTTCAAGGGTTTAGTAACCTGTCGGGCACGAGCCATAGTTGACTTTTGCAGCCATGCCCGGCAGGTTGGGAGCCCGTCGAGGCTCACCGGGTAGAGATGAGAGTAGGCCGGTTTTTGTGAAAGGAACATCAAAAAGCGGTTGTGGAATCGTTTATATGAACGTTATTAAGCCAATGTTCAGACTTCTGCCGTTCATCGCGACCTTTAATAGAAAAGTCCTACAGAAGTGTCCCGCGTTATATGAAGAATGTTTCAATTCTTAGTTGTTCTATCAGTTACCACTCAAGGCCGTTTTGTTTTGATTGACTTACCTGCTGTTGATTCAAGTAGTGCAAAAACCAACCCCATGCCCCTGTATCTCGCGCGACTGGCGCCGTCCAGCCAACTGACCATGCGCTATGTTTTGCAGGATGCCGCCGACCGCCTGGGCTTCGAAGACATGAACGTCGAGGAGATTCCCTGGCACCAGTTGCAACCCGAGGATGTGATCGCGCTGGTCGCGGCATTGCGCGCGGACGGCTACGCGCCCAATACCTCGTCGCTGTATGTCAACGCAGTGCGCGGGGTGATGAATGAAGCCTGGCGCATGAGCCTGATCAGCCAGGAACACTTGCTCAAGATGCGCTCGGTCAAGGGCATTGCCGGCACGCGCCTGTCCCAGGGGCGTAACCTCCGGCGTTCGCTGATCCAGGAAATGATGGCGGTCTGCGCCGCCGATCCACGGCCACAAGGCCTGCGGGACGCAGCGATCATCGGGATTCTGTACGGTTCGGGTATGCGTAAATCGGAGTCGGTGAACCTCGATCTCGCTCAGGTGGATTTCACCGAGCGCAGCCTGCGGGTGACGGCCAAGGGCAACAAGCAGCTGATCAAGTACGCCCCGGCGTGGGCATTCGCCAAACTGGACGCCTGGCTGGAGTTACGCCGTTCGCAGCTGAAGGAAGGCGAAACGGACGACCCGTTCCTGTTCAATCGCATTCGGCGCGGCAGCCACATCACCCGTGAGCGAATCACCAAGCACGCGATCTATTACATCGCCCGCCAGCGCGGCGCTCAGGTCGGGGTGAAAATCATGCCCCACGATTTTCGGCGCTCGTTCATCACAAGGGTGATTGAGGAGCACGATCTGTCGATCGCGCAGAAGCTTGCCCATCACAGCAATATCCAGACAACCGCCAACTACGACGTGCGTGACGACAACGAACGGCGGCGCGCGGTGGATCGCTTCGACCTTTAAGGTTCGCTCAATACATGGGCGTGGCCGATCGTGGACACGTGCACCGCGCTGCCGGTCGGTGGCGCGTACAAGCCGGAGCTGCGCACCATCAGTGAGCGGCCGGGCTGGTCAGCGGAGGCCAAAGCCTCCAGTTCGACGGTCAAGGTGCAGGTGTTGCCGCTGAAATCACGCTCGGTCACCACGGCGCGACACCCGCTGGCTTCGACGCCGTTGGGCACGATACCGACCAGCTGCAATTGCTCGGGCCGCAGCATGATCTGTGCGCTGCGATTGTTGCGATGATTGTTGACCGGAATCCGCCCCAGTTCGCAGTGGGCCCAGCCGGCCTCGATCCTGGCCGGCATGACCACCGCATCGCCAAGGAACAACGCGGTTTGTTCATCGCCCGGGTAGCGGTAAAGGTCCAGCGGATGCCCCGATTGCACCAGTTGGCCATCGCGCATGACCGCCAACTGATCGGCAAATGACAACGCTTCACTCTGGTCATGAGTGACCAGGATGGTGGTGACCCCGGCATCGGCCAGCAGCCGAGCAACCAGTTTGCGCATCGCTGCGCGCAAGCCGGTGTCGAGGGCGGAAAACGGTTCATCCAGCAACATCAGGCGCGGCTGTTGCGCCAGTGCCCGGGCCAGCGCCACCCGTTGTTGCTGGCCACCGGACAGCTCATGGGGCCAACGGTTGGCCATGCTGGCATCCAGCGCCACGCTGTCCATCAACTCAGCGACGCGCTCCTGTTTCTTCGCACCCTTGACGGCCAGTCCGAAGCCGATGTTGGCGGCCACTGTCATGTGCGGGAAGAGGGCGCCGTCCTGGGGGACGTAACCGATCTGCCGTTGGTGCGCCGGGACTTCGTGGGTGTCGTCGACCAGCGTCTGACCGTTGAGCGTCAGCCGGCCCCAGTCCGGGAACTCGAAGCCGGCGATCATCCGCAACAAGGTGGTTTTACCCGACCCCGACGGGCCGACGATCACGGTGCGGCTGCCTGTCGGCACTGACAGGCTGATGTTTTCCAGGGCACGGTGCGCGCCATAGGATTTGCAGATCGAATGCAGTTCAAGAGCGTTCATCGGCCAGCCGTTTTTTTGGATTGGTGATAAAGAAGTCCGGTCAACGGAAGTGACAACAGAATCATCAGCAAGGCATAGGGCGCGGCCGCGGCGTAGTCGATCTCGCTGGTCAACGCCCAGAACCCGGTCGCCAGGGTGCGTGTGCCGTTCGGCGCGAGCAACAGGGTGGCGGTCAGTTCGTTGGTGATCGCCAGGAACACCAGCGCCGCCCCGGCCGCCGCACCGGGCGCAGCCAGGCGCAATGTGATCAGCCACAACGCCCGGCCGGGCGAGCGCCCGAGGCTGCGTGCGATGTTCTCCAGTTCCACGGGAGCCTGGGCGATGCCGGCACGCAAGCTCACCAGCGCCCGGGGCAGGAACATCAGCAGGTACGCCAGCAGCACGGTGATGGTGGTCTGATAGATCGGCCGGGCGAAATGCACCGTGACCGTCACCAGGGCCAAGGCAACGACAATGCCCGGCAAGGAACTGGTGATGTAATTGCAGCTTTCGAGGATCCGTTGCAGCCGCCCCGGCGAGCGAATCGACAGCCAGGCAATCGGGATGGCGGCGCAAGTGGTAAGCAGCGCGCCCGAGACGCCCAGCATCAAGGTCTGTTCAAGCGCCGGGATCAGCTCGGCCATCTGCCAGACGTGCACGCCGCCGGCAATCAGCCATTTGCCCAAGGTGATGAGCGGCACACCGAGTGCAAGGGCGCAGGTGACGATCATCAAGGTCAGCGCAAGCATCTTAGGCAAGGTTTTCAAGCTGATAACGCGCTGTTCGCGGGCGCTTCCCGAACCGACCCGGGCATACCGCGCATGGCCACGCGCTGCTGATTCGACTGTCAGCATCATCAGGCAGCACAGGGCGAGCACGCCGGCCAGTGTGTGGGCGGCAGGGCCGTTGAAGGTGGATTTGAACTGGTCGAAGATCGCCGTGGTAAAGGTGTCGAAGCGGATCATCGCGTAGAGCCCGTATTCGGCCAGCAAGTGCAAACCGACCAGTAAGGCACCGCCACAAATCGCCAAACGCAATTGCGGCAGCACCACCCGGAAAAACACCGCCCAGGGCTTGAGCCCCATCGATTCGGCGACATCCTCGATGGCCGGATCGAGGCGGCGCAGGGTTGCCGCCGTCGGCAAGTACAGGAAAGGAAAATAGGCGATCACCGAGACCAGCACCCCGGCAAACAATCCATTGATCGACGGCACCAGGCTGACCCACGCATAGCTGTGAACGAACGCCGGCACCGCCAGCGGCGCGGTGGCCAGCAACGACCACCAGCGTCGCCCCGGCAGATTGCTGCGTTCGGTCAGCCAGGCCAGCGTCACACCGAGCAGCACGCACAAGGGAATCGTGATCACCACCAGCAAGACAGTGTTGATCAGCAGTTCGCCGACCCTTGGCCGGAGCACCAGCGCCGCCAGCGTTGCCCAGCCGGTTTGCAACGACACGCCGATGACGAAGGCGATGGGCAACAGGGCGAGCAACGACACCAGCACCGACAGACCGATCACCCACACACCGCCGCGCCCCGCGAACAGACCGCGGGATCGACGGCGCAGATGTGCGGGAATCGCCGGAGCGACGCCCGCCGGTAGCGTTTCAGGCATCAATTCAGAGCAGCCCGGCCTGAGTCATCAGCTCCACGGCTTTCTTACTGTCGAGTTTTGACGCATCGACTTTCGGCGCGTCGAGCTGTTGCAGAGGCACCAGTTTAGGGTTGGATTCGGCGTTCTTGCCTACCGCGTATTCATAGGAGTTGCCGGTTTTGAGAATGGCCTGGCCGTCCTTGCCGGTCACCCATTTGAGGAAGGCTTGGGCCTGTTCCTTGTGTTGGCTGGACGCCAGGACACCGCCACCGGAGATGCTGACAAACGCGCCAGGGTCCTTGTGCTTGAAGTAGTGCAGGGCGGTGTTCTTGCTGTTTTCACCGGTCTTGGCCTGATCACCAAAGCGGTAATAGTGATAAATCACGCCGCTGTCGATCTGCCCGGCATTCACCGCCTTCAGCACCGAGCTGTTGCCCCGGTACGCGGTGAAGTTGGCTTTCATGCCTTTCAGCCAGTCCAGCGTGGCGGCTTCGCCCTTGAGCTCCAGCACCGCCGCGACGATGGCCTGGAAATCAGCGCCGGCCGGGGAGGCGGCCCAGCGACCTTTCCACTTCGGATCGGCGAGGTCCATCAGTGATTTCGGCAAGTCGGCTTCCGGCAGCTTGGCCGGGTTGTAGACAAAAACGGTCGAGCGCGCAGCGATCCCGACCCATTTGCCATGGGCCGGACGGTAGGCGGAGTCGACTTGCTCAAGGGTGGTCGGCGCCACCGGTGCAAACAGCCCTGCATTGTCCACCAGCACCATGGCCGGGGAGTTTTCGGTCAGGAATACATCGGCCGGAGACGCCGAACCTTCCTGGACGATCTGATTGCCCATTTCGGTGTCGTCGCCGTTGCGCAACGTGACCGGAATGCCGGTTTCCTGAGTGAAGCCTGCAGCCCAGGCTTTGGTCAGGCTTTCGTGCTGGGCGTTGTAGACCACGATGCCGACAGCGTCAGCCGCATACACGTGACCGGCCCCCACCAGCGCAGTGGCCAGCAGGGCTTTTTTCAGGAAAGACGGGATGTGGCGATTCATTCTTCGGGCAGCTCCTGTTTTTTTTGGTGTCATGCGCAGATTTCGCGAATCGATCAATGCGAATCATTTGCATGTTTTGAGTCGCTGGAATGTAGAGAGCACAATGAGAAAAAAACGTTAAATAAACCGTTAATACATGTCATTTCCATTCAGATTAGCAGCGACTCGGCCCTCTGCCCGGTGGATCTGCTTCAAACGATGTCGTCGATCAGAATGTGCCGCTGGCCACGGCTGCAGGTCTCGATTCGGGCCTTGACGCCGTAGACATCGCGCAGCATCTGTTCCGTGATCACCTCATCGCTGGGGCCGCTCCCTTGGGCCGTGCCATTGGCGATGACCAGGACCTGATCGGCAAAGCGTAGCGCCTGATTCAGATCATGGATGGCGATGAACACAATGACCCCGCGCTTGCGTGCCAGGCTGCGCATGAAATTCAGCACCTGCACTTGCCGGTGCATGTCCAGCGCGCTGGTCGGTTCGTCCATCAGCAGGATTTCCGGCTCGCGCACCAACGTTTGTGCGATTGACACCAATTGCTGCTGGCCGCCACTGAGTTCCCCCAGGTTGCGAAAGGATAGTTCGGTGATCCCGAGTGCGCCGAGAATCTGGTCCACGAGTTTCAACTCATCGTCGTGGACGACCCACCCCGGCGTCAGTTGCTTGCGTGCCAGCAACACCGATTCATACACCGTCAGCCGGGCGCTGGCATTCAAGCCCTGGGGCATGTAGCTGATGCCTTGCGGGCCTTTTTCCGAACCTTGCAGGTTGACGTGACCCGATCCGTCGATCAGCCCGGCCATGCGTTTGAACAAGGTGGATTTGCCCGCCGCGTTGGGCCCGACCACCGCCACCACCTGGCCACCGATGAAGGTGGCGGTGGTCACGCCGCGGATGATTTCGCGCCGACCGTAGCCGGCACCTAGATTCTCGAGCTGGAGCTTCACCATGAGTTTTTCTTCCCGCCGAGGATCAGTGAAATGAAGAACGGCACACCGATCAGCGACGTGACCACGCCAATCGGAAAAATAGCCCCCGGAATCAGGGTTTTGCTGACCACCGAACTGGCCGACAGAATCAGCGCGCCGGTCAGCAGCGAAGCCGGCAGAAAGAACCGTTGGTCTTCACCAATCAGCATGCGGGCAATGTGCGGTCCCACCAGCCCGATAAAGCCGATAGTGCCGACGAAGGCCACTGGAAACGAGGCGAGCAGGCTGACCATGATCAGCGTCTGAAAGCGCAGGCTGCGCACGTTGATCCCGAAGCTCGCCGCTTTGTCATCGCCCAGCCGCAGGGCGGTCAGGGCCCAAGCGCGCCTGGCGAAGATTGGCAGGGTGATGAGGATCACCACGCAAATCACCCCGAGTTTTGGCCACGTGGCTTTGGTCAGGCTGCCCATGGTCCAGAACACCACGGCCGCCACCGCTTGCTCGGTGGCGAAAAACTGCACCAGCGCCAACAGCGCGTTGAAGGTAAACACCAGGGCAATGCCGAGCAGCACGATGGTTTCGGCGGTTACACCACGGCGCAGGCTCAGGAAGTGGATCAACAGCGCGCAGAGCATGGCCATGATGAAGGCGTTCACCGGCACCATGTACTGCGCCGCCAGCGGAAACAGCGCCACCCCGAACGCCAGTCCCATCGCCGCACCGAAACTGGCAGCGGCGGAAAGGCCCAGGGTGAACGGGCTGGCCAACGGATTGTTGAGGATCGTCTGCATCTGCGCCCCGGCCAATGACAACGCCGCGCCCACCGCAACGGCCATCAACGCGACCGGCAGGCGGATGTCCCACATCACCACCCGCACTTGCGCTGCGGCCGTGTCCGGTGAAAACAGCGCGCCGAGCACCTCGCTCAGGCTGTAACGGGCTGGCCCGAGGGCCAGGTCGAGCAGCACGCTGCACACCAGCAGCACGGCGAGCGCGGCCAGGATCAGGCGTTTTTGCAGCACCCGGCGGCGGTAAGTCGCGCCCTGTGCGATCGGTACATCACCCAACGAACTCATGGCGTGGCCTGCGTTGGCTTCAGGCTGACGAAGTAGCCGGGTTGATAGGGAACCGGCAGGAATCGCTCATGCAGCTCGCGAAAAGCGGCGTCGGGGTCCAGATCGACAAACAGCGCGGGATGGAACCATTTGGCCAGTTGCTGGATGGCCACGAACTGATAGGGACTGTTGTAGAACTGGTGCCAGATGGCGTGAAACGCCTGATCGCTTTGGGCCTTGATGCCCGCGTACGCCGGCCGTTGGGTGTACCAGGCGAGTTTTTGCCGGGCTTGCGCCAGGTCCGCCCCCGGTCCGACACCGACCCAGCGACCGCCCGGCGCGAAGGCTTGCCAGTTGGCGCTGGTGACGACCACCTGTTCCGGGTTGGCGACGATCACCTGTTCCGGGTTCAACTGGCCAAACGTGTTCGCGATGATGTTTCTGGCGATGTTGTTGCCACCGGCCATGTCGACGAACAGGCCGAAATTCTCGTTGCCGAAACTCAGGCAGCAATCCTCGGTGTAGCCACCGATGCGCTCGATGAACACGTTGGGACGGGCAGGGTGTTTGGCTTCAATGACGTCCGTGACACGACGGATTTGCTGATTGCGAAAGGCGATAAACGCCTCGGCGCGTTCCTCCTTGCCAAACAACTGGCCAAACAGGCGCATGGTCGGCTCGGTGTTTTGCATGGGATTGTTGCGGAAGTCGACGTAGACCACCGGAATCCCCAGCGCATCAAGCTTCTCGATGTAGCGTGCGTCTTCGGTGGCGTGTTGCGCTTCGATATTGAGGACGATGACATCTGGCTGCTGCGAGATCGCCTGCTCGATGTCGAACGTGCCGTCCTCGAAGCCACCGAAGGTGGGAATCCTGGCGATCTCGGGGAACTGGCGCAGGTACGCGCCATAGGTGTCAGGGTCAGACTGAATCAAGTCCTTGCGCCAGCCGACGATACGCTCGATCGGGTTCTGCGTGTCCAGCGCGGCGACCAGGTACAGCTGGCGTCCCTCACCGAGGATCACCCGTCTGACCGGAACGTGAACCTTGACCTTGCGGCCCAGAAGGTCGGTGACCGTGACGGCGGCCGGATCCGGGTTCGCCGCGAGCGCGGCCGCCGGCGGCAAAAAAGCCCCCATCAGACCCGCCAGAAGCAGGGCCACGAAAACGTGGGGACGTCGATAAACAGAAACCATGGTTGAAACCTTTGCCGGATGCCTGGCCGGGCAACGGCTCAGGCCGCTGCCGGGGGCTGAATGTTTCAGAAGTCGACGGTGGCCGACAGTTGCAGGGTACGCGGCGAACCTTGGGAGAAGGCGCCATAGGAGGCGACGCCAGACCAGTACTCGCGGTCGAAGACGTTCTGCACCGTGGCCCGGAATGTGGTCGGACGTTCGGCGATGCGGGTGGCGTAGCGCGCACCGACGTCGAAGCGGGTCCAGGGGTCGAGTTCCTGGGTGTTGGCCTGATTGACGTATTGGCTGCCGGTGTAGATGGCGCCGCTGGTCAGCGTCAGCCCCTCAAACCACGGGATGTCGTACTCGGCCCAGAGATTGGCCTGGACTTCAGGTACGCCCACCGGTTTGTTACCGCGATTGGCGGCGGTGCCGGTTTTCGTCAGTTCAGCGTCGAGGACGGTGACGCCACCGAGCAGGCGAGTGCCTTGGGCGATCTCGCCGAACACGTTCAGCTCCACGCCACGGTTGCGTTGTTCACCCTGTACCGAGAACACGCCCGCGGCCAGTTCACCGCTGGGTTTCTTGATCTGGAACAGGCTGAGGGTGGAGGTGAAGGTGCCGTAGTCGACCTTGACCCCGACTTCTTGCTGGCGGGAAATGTACGGCGCGAAAATTTCACCCGAGTTCGATGCGGTGGCTGGCGCGATGTCGCCCTTGCTCAGGCCTTCGATGTAGTTGTAGTAGAACGACACATGGTCCCAGGGTTTGACGACCACCCCGAACAACGGCGTGGTCTCGCTTTCGTCGTAGGACGTGGTCACGACGCCGGCCGTGTTGAAGTTGTCGGATTCGATGTTCTGCTTGCGCAAGCCCGCCGTGACCTGCACACGCTCGTCCAGTATCGAAAGGGTATCGGCCAGGGCCACGCCCGACAGTTCGGTCTCGGAAACCTTGAGCGCATCCGGTTCAGCGATGAAGGGTTTCGGACGGTCAATCGGGTGATACATGTTCGACCGCACGGCCGGGCCGGAAATGATGCCGCGCTTGAGCTCGTCGCGGTAACGGGTCACCTGCAGGGTGGTGCTGTGGCTGACCGGACCGGTGTCGAAACGCAGGCGCGCACCGGCGTCGACGGTGTAGCGCTCGACCTCGAACTTGTAGTAACCCGGGATCGAGGACGTGTCCCCGGCGCTGTTGAGAATGGTCGGGGTCTGATCGGACATCCGCTTCACGTCCGACTGGCCACCGCCGGCGTGGGCGAAGATGGTCAGCGCGTCGTTGAGGTCGTACTCGGCACCGAGCAGCGCCGATTTGTCCCGGGTTTCGGACCAGCCCCATTCCTGACTCACGTTGGTGCGGCCGTTGGCCGCGGAAGGAATCTCCACGCCGGACGCGATGAGGAACGGTCGCGATGCGCCGTCGAACTGCTCTTTCTGGCTGATCAGGTCCAGAGTGGTTCGCAGGCGGTCACCCTGATAGTCGAGGGAGATGGCGCCGATGTCGACGTCCCGGGACTGATCGTCGATGGCCGTGTCACCTTGTTGGGTGCTGCCATTGACGCGTACCCCGAAGCGGCGTTCTTCGCCGAAACGCCGGCTGACATCGATGTGGCCGCCGATCTGCGAATCCATCGCATAGCTGGCGGTGAACCGGGTCAGGTCTTCGTCCAGCGAGCGCTTGGGCACGACGTTGATTACACCGCCGACGCCGCTATTGGGCGACATGCCGTAAAGCAGGGCGCCGGGGCCCTTGATCACTTCGATGCGTTCGGCGTATTCGGTAAAGACCCGGTAGTTGGGCGCGACACCGTACACACCATCAAACGCCAGCTCGCCGAGGTTGCCTTCGCCCACCGGGAAGCCGCGAATGAAGAACGAGTCGACGATGCCGCCGGTCTGGCCGGTGGAGCGCACCGAAGAGTCGCGCTCCAGCACATCCGCCACCGTGACGGCTTGCTGATCTTTCATCAACGTCGAGGTGTAGTTGCTGACGCTGAACGGGGCGTCCATCACATCCTTGTTGCCCAACAGGCCGAGGCGACCTCCACGGGCGACCTGACCGCCGGGGTAAACGGCCGGCAAGCCATCCTGTCGTCCGTCCACGCCGTTGACCGTGGTGTCGGCCAGGGTCAAGCCGCCGTCGCTGTTCGCCGGGATCGGTGCGAGGGTGTAGCTGCCGTCACTGCGCGGGACCATTTGCAGACCACTGCCAGCCAACAACCGGCTGATCGCCTCCTGGGCCGAGTAAGTGCCGGAAAGCCCCGGACTCATCAAGCCTTCAGTCATCGACGGCTGGAACGACAGGGCGATGCCGGCGTCCACCGCGAACCGCGACAACGTTGCGCCGAGCGGACCGGGCGCAATGTTGTAGGCGCGGGTCGCACTGGCGTCCTGCGGCGCAGGTGCCGCGATGGCAAACGGGCTGGCGGTGCCGGACAGGGCAAGGCTGAGCAGCGCAGAGCGGACAGCCAGCTTGAGAGCGCAATCCGAACGCAGGGGGCGTGCAACGAACATGGAGTGATGACCCTTTCGACGAGGTTGAGAAGTTCTTCCTTTCCTTGCCAGTCGAGATCAAAAAAAGTATCACCCCTTGGCCAGATTTTTTTTGCGAGGGCTTCAGGCGGGGGAGAGCGTCACCCAATAGCCGCTCAAATGGCCGGTGGCGATCACCGGGTAGGTTTGCACGAGCATGTTCAAGGTGCGCTGGGTATCGCTGATGGGAAACGCACCGGAAATGCGCAAATCGGCAATCGCCGGATCACAGCGCACGAAGCCTCGGCGATAACGGGCCAGCTCGGCGATGAAGTCGGCCAGGCGCAGGTTGTCCGCCATCAACATGCCTTGGGTCCAGGCGCTGGCGGAGCGGTCGGCCGGGTTCAGGTGGCCGAATGCTTGCGATGAAAAATCAGTGCGCTGCCCGGCACTGACGATCAAGGGCGCCACGCCGTGGCCAGCGGGCAATTCGACCCGGACGGCGCCTTCCAGTACCGCAAGGCGCGTATGCGTTTGCAGTTCGCGTACGGTAAACCGCGTGCCCAGTGCCTGCATTCGCCCTTGACGCGTGGTGATCAGAAACGGTCGGGCCAGCGGTGTAATATCCGGCGCGGTCTGTACCAGGATTTCACCTTCGCGCAAGTTGATCAGCCGTTGATTGGCATCGAACAGTACGTCGATCGCCGAGTCAGTGTTGAGTGTGATCTGCGAGCCGTCAGCCAGGATCAGTTCGCGCTGCTGACCTACCGCCGTGCGGTAGTCGGCCGACCATTGCTGCGACTCGACGAGTTTCCAGCTGCCCCAGCCCGCAGGCAGTACCGCCAGAATCATTGCCAGTTTGCCCAAGGCCAGGCGACGTTCGGGATTGCTCGGCCGATCCAGAGCCGACATCGCCAACGCGGGAGGCAAGCCACCCAGTTTGCTCTGCAGCAGTTGCGCCCGGCCCCAGGCGAGGCGGCGTTCGGGACTGCTGACGCGCCAGCTTTCCCACTCGGCGCGTTCGCTCTCGTCGAGATCGCCTTCGCTGATGCGCATCAGCCATTCGGCGGCTTCGTCGAGTGCTTCGGGATCAATCCGTGCGTGAACGCTCGACATTCATTCCACCAGCAGCAGGCATTGAACGAAGGCCTGTTTCATATAGCGTTTGACGGTGATCAAGGACACGTCCAGTTGCGTGGCAATGTCGTCGTATTTCAGGCCGCTGAGCTGCGACAGCAGGAAGGCGCGTTTGACCAATGGTGGCAGGGCATCGAGCATCGCGTCGATTTCGTGCAGGGTTTCCAGCACGATGAAACGCAGCTCGGGCGAGGGCGCCTCAGGTGCGGGTAACAGCGCCAGGGCGTCCAGATAGGCGCGCTCGAGCGCCTTGCGCTGATACCAGTTGACCAGAATCCCCCTGGCCACGCAGGTCAGGTAAGCCCGGGGTTGCTCGATGACCGCGACTCTGGAGGCCAATATGCGCGTGAAGGTGTCTTGCGCCAGGTCCGCCGCATCCATGGCGTTACCCAGTTTCTTGCGCAACGTGGCGTACAGCCAGCCGTGATGGCCGTTGTACAGCGCTTCGATCGTGCGCAGGTGATTGTGAGTCGCGGGCAGGGTATCGCGCATTGGATGATAATTTTTAGCGATTGAGAAGTATTCCCAATCCTAAGTGACTGCGCCCCTGCGGCGCAAGAGGGATGCTAATCAGTCTCCAGAGCTTGTTTCGCCCGCCTGCAGATACATCGGCCGATAACGCAAGGCGACAATCGGGACCAACGCGACCCCGTAGGCCAGGCAAACGAACAGATAGGTGTATTGCAGGCCGTACACCTGACTGAGCAAACCGCCTGCCGAGATACCCGCAATGGACGCCAGTTGCGCGGTGCTTTGAGCGATCCCCAGCACGTGCCCTTGCTGTGAGCTGTCGACCGATTTTGAAATCAGCGCCATCAGCACCGGCGTCGTGGCGCCCAGCAGCACGCCCCAAATGAAGTAGGCCAGCACGAAAACAAGCGGGTTTCGGACCATTGCGGCGACGGCCGTCAGGGCGATACAACCGCAGACGACCCACACCATGCGCTGCAGGGTTTGTGGTCGGGTCAGGTGTTCGAAATAGCGCGCCCAGCGTGTCGCAGAAAGAATGAAACCCAGTGCCAACAAGCCGTAACACAGGCCCGTGACCGAGTTGCTCACCTCAAATACCGACGTGACGTACAGCGGGAACGACGTCTGCGGCAGCATCCGCGCCATCAGCAAAATGCCCATGACTACCAGCAGTGGCAACAGAGGTGAACCTTGCCACACGCCACGGGCTCGAGCGGTTCCGGTAGTCGCTGCCGGCTTCTTCACCGGCGGCACATCCGGCAAGGTCACGGCTGCCACGACAGTGCATATCGCACACAGGGCCGAAGCAATGAGGTTGATCCAGAAAAAAGTCGCGAAATCGAGTATCAGCCCGCCGACGACCGCACCGAGCAAGGAACCGACATTGGTGGATATTTGCAGGATCGCAAACAGACGGGCCCGTTTTGCGGGCACTTCGATGCTGACCCCATAAGCCTGGGCCGGTGCGATGTAGCCAGCGAATGCGCCTTGCAGGAAACGCAGCAGCAGGATGACCCAGAGATCACTGCAGAACGCCAACCCCAACTGAGTCAGCGACAGACCGGCCAATGCCCGGATCATCATCCATTTGTGGCCGAAGCGGTCGCCTGTCCGGCCCCAGAAAGCGCTGGTCAGCATGATCCCCAGCATCGGGCCGACGTACACGGCAATGCTGGCGAAACTGAACAGTGAATCCGACGAGGTCAGGCCACGCAGGTACACGGGCCAGAACGGACCGCTCATTTCCATCGCGCCCATGGAGACGAGCTGGATCGTGAACAGAAGATAAATCAGGGTTCTGACGCTCGAACCCTGAACAGTGCCTGATGGGAGCATCGGTCAGCCTCGTAGGTTGGCCGGCATCCTACGTGCTTTGCCATCGGCGGAAAACCATGTCGCTCCTTGCGCCGCCGTTCAACTGGCTGACGGACAGCCTTTCTGCGCCGAAGTAGCCGCCTGATTGATCAGCGCTGCCAGCCGCTTGACGTTGTTCTGCTGGGCGATGACCAGATCATCAACCGTTGGCCCTGAAGGCGTTTGCAAGGTGCTGCGGCAGGTGAGCGGTGCGCTGTCACTTTCACCGTGGCGCAGGCGCCATTTGACGTCGATCAGGCCGTACTGGCCGGGAACCGAGTCGAAGCGCTGCACCTCCAGGCGCACCGACGCTTTGCGTTGGGGATTGCTGTTGGTCAGTTGATCCGCCAGCGCGCTGCGCAATTCGTCCATCAGGCTGGCGGCCCACCATTCGGTTTCAAGAATCGCCAGACCGCTGTTGCCCTGACGAATGACGATCTGCGGGCGGTCGACCTGGGGCGGCACGCTGAGGCCTTCAATGAGGATTTCCCCACTGGCGCCGCGTGCGGTCCCGCTCAACTGCGTCGGCATCAGCGTGTGGAACTGAATCGGGTCACTGCGGCAGGCAGCGAGCAATACACACGCGGTGACCAAGGTGATCTTCAGCGAAAAAGCCATGGTGTTGCTCCTGTGGTCAGTTGCGCGGCGGACCCTGTAGATCCGACGGTGCTGCGTTGTTGGGGCGACCGCGAATCAGCGACTCCGGATGCCGGCCCAGGTAGTCCGAGAGTTCACGCAATGAACGCGACATGCGCCCGAGTTCGTCCAGGGTCTGGGTCAGTTGCTCGCGTTGCGGAGAGTCTTCGGCAAGGGTCGAACTGGCCGATTGCAGGGTCTTGCTGACATCCGCCAGGGTGTTTTGCACGCCCGGCAAGGTCTTGGCGTTGAATTGCCCGAGGCTTTTCCGCAGTTCGACGAGGTTGCCGTCGAGATTGCCGGCAATGCGCTCGATCGGCAGTTTGTTGATCTTGTCGACCATGCCTTCGAGTTTTTCCTGCAACTGTTCGAGGCTGCCGGGGATGGTGGGAACACTGATAGGGCGGGCGGTCGGGTCGAATGCGACTTTTTCTGCCTTGGGGTAGAAATCCAGCGAGATGTAGAGCTGACCGGTCAACAGATTGCCGCTACGAGCCTGGGCGCGCAGACCGTTGTCGATGAAGGTGCCAATCAACCGCACCGCTGCGGCTTCATCGGCGGGATCATGATTCAGCGCCTTGAGCATTTTGGTGTGGGCCTGACCCAATCGCTGCGGGTAGATCACGATGCCGACGTTGACCGGAAAGCTGCGTTTCACCGCATCGAAGTCGAGGTTGACCGACACCACCTTGCCAATTTCCACGCCAAGGAATTCCACCGGTGCATCGACCTTGAGCCCGCGAAGGGCCTGGTCGAAACGCAAGGTCAGGTATTGCGCCTTGCCGTGGGGTGGGGCGAGGGCGGTTTGCTGGTCTTCAAACAGGTCGTAAGACTTGTCTTCAGCCGCCGCCACGTCATTGGGGCTGTATTCCGGGGCACGGAACGCGATACCACCGACCAATAGCGAGGACAGCGATTCTGTTTTGACGGCAAAACCGTTGGCGCCTACGTTCACATCGATACCGCTGGCGTTCCAGAATCGCGTGTTTTCAGTGACGTACGCATCGTTGGGCGAATGGATGAAGATTTCGATATTCACGCCTTTGCCGTCGGCGTCCAAGGCATAGGCCACCACCTGGCCGACGGGGATTTTGCGGAAGTACACCGGGGAGCCGATGTCCAGCGAGCCAAGATCCTGGGTGTGCAACGTAAAATGCTTGCCCGGTTCGCCATAGGTAATAGGCGGCGGGTTTTCCAGGCCGGTGAAGTTTTTCGCACGGGCGTTGGACTGGCCGATGTCTGCGCCGATGTAATCCCCGGAGAGCAGGGTGTCGATACCCGACACACCGCCGGCACCGATACGTGGGCGCACCACCCAGAACTGCGAGTCCTCGCGGGTGAAGCTTTCCGCTTGCTTGGACAGTTTGATGGTGGCGTTGACGCTCTTCTGATCGCTGCTCAGTTCTACGTCGGACACGTGGCCGATCACCACGTTGCGGTATTTGACCTCGGTCTTGTTGGCGGTCAGCCCGCTGCCGGTCTTGAAGGTGACGATGATGGTCGGGCCTTCCTGCAGGATGCTGTGCACCACCAGCGAAATCCCTACCAGCACCGCGACAATTGGCACGATCCACACCAGCGAAACGCCGAAACGACGAGTCTTGATGGGAGCCTGTCCGGGCGCTTGCGGCCCGTCAGTGGCTTGCGACTTCATCCATGACCTCCTCGTTGTTTTGATTTTCACGCCGCGAATCCCAGATCTGACGCGGGTCGAAACTCATTGCCGACAGCATGGTGAACACCACCACCAGGCCAAAGAACAGAATGCCCGTGCGCGGCTCGATATCGGCCAGGGCCTGAAACTTCACTAACGACGCCACCAGCGCGACCACGATGACGTCGAGCATCGACCAGTAACCGATGACCTCGACAAAACGGTACAGCTTCGAGCGTTCCTTGCGCGCCCACTGGCTGTCGCGGTGCACGGTGACCAGCAGCAAGGTAATGGCGACGAACTTGATGCCTGGCACCGCGATGCTGGCGATGAAAATGATCAGGGCGATGTCCCAGGCGCCGGCCTCCCAGAATTCAAGCACGCCGCTCATGATCGTGCTGTCGGCGCCGTTTCCGACCATCTTGGTGTTCATCACCGGCAACAGGTTGGCCGGGATGTAGAACACCAGGGAAGTGAGGAGGTAGGCCCAGGTGCGGGTAAGGGCATTGGTTTTGCGCCGATGCAGCGGTGCACCGCAGCGCTCGCACTCGTGGGGTTCGCCGGTCATGTCGCAGGCCAGGCCGCAGCTGTGGCAGAGGCACAGGTTGAGTTCGCTGGCGACGGGGGGCGTGGTCATAGAATGTCCCACAATTCGCGAATATCGCGTCCGGCAATGCGGATCATCATCAGGCTGAGAATGGCCAGGGCGAACAGACCGATGCCGGGCAACACGTCGAGTAATCCGGCGAGTTTGATCACCGCGACCATCGCCCCCAACAGGCAGACTTCGAGCATGCTCCAGGGCCTGAGGGTTTCCAGCCAGCGCATGCAGAACCTGAAACCTGGTGCGCGCCGGGAGGTGAGGGCGAAGCTCAGCACCCAGATCAACAGCACCAACTGGAAAATCGGCGCGATGATCATGGCGATCGCCGCCACCATCGCAATGAACGTGATCGGCCCCAGACTCAGGGCCAGTACGGAATCCCACAGCGTCGCGCTGTTTTTCAGGCCCTTGAGGCTGATGCTCATCACTGGAAAGAAATTGGCGAAGATCCACAGCACCAACGCCGTGATGGTCAGTGCCAGGCGCTGCTCCACCGTCAGGCCGTTATAACGCTGAAGCACGCCGCCGCAGCGGGTACAGAGGGTTTTCTGATGTTTGGCGAGCGTGACTTTTTGATACACGCAGTCGCAGTGCTCGCAGATGATCAGTTGGTCAGTCGTAGCCATAGGCCGCACTCGCCAGGAGACAGGAATGTCAGAGCACCTCCTCAATATAGAAGTGCCTTGCGATTGAGCAAATCGAAAAGCTGAATGGGGAGGTGCTTTGTCTCAGGGGTATTGTTGTCTGGCATGCAGAACGTTGAGGATCTCTATTCGATCCGTCACTTGGTAGACCACCAGGTAGTTGGGGTGAACGACGATTTCCCGGGTGCCGGAGACTCGACCCAATCGGTAGAGACCGGGATGTTGCGCAAGAGCACAGGTAGCCGCTTCGATGGACTGATACAGCTCGCTGGCTGCTGAAATGTTGCGGTCGCCGATGTAGTTCAGGAGTTGCCGTAAATCGGACCTGGCTTCGGGCCGCCATTCAATCCGCATCGCGCCCCAGGCGCTTGGATTCGATGAGGGCTTGCATCTCCGCCATCACTTGCCCGTGTGGGATATTGGGACGCGGATCGTCGAGCGAAGCTTGTACTTTTGCGCGAAACCAGCGGTCATGGCTGGCTGCCTGCGCTTCGGTATCAGGCGATGAATCAGACGGGGGATGGTGAGGGTCCATGCTGACCTCCGGGATCGATGTCGGCCAGTCTAGTGGGTATGTGGTTCGTTGTCGTTGTTGTCCGGACTGCCGGGAAGTTGTCTGGTTCATGATCAATAGCCGTCGCTGAAAGGTGTCACCACGCTAGACCTCGTGCTTCCGACGGGCAACCTTAAAAGAATGTCAGACATTTCCTCGGTTTTTTTGCTTGTGCGCATGCTTTGTAGGACGCCTACGGACCTTGTAGGAGCTGGCTTGCTGGCGATCGGTTTCGAGACTTGCGCCGCATTTGAGGACGCCATCGCCGGCAAGCCGGCTCCTACAGGGATTTGCGTTTGCCCGGTCGATCGGGTGTGCCCGGACAATGTAGGAGCCAGCTTGCTGGCGATGGCGTCCTCGAACACGACACAGGTTACGAGGGTATCAGCCAAGAACCTCGCGCATCCGGTACCAGAACATCCCGAGCGCCAGCAGCGGAGAACGCAACATCGGCCCGCCGGGAAAGGTCATGTGCGGCACGGCGCTGAACACGTCGAACCCTTGGCTGTGCCCGGCATGAATCGCTTCACCCAGCAGTTTTGCGCACCAGTGGGTCACGTTCAAACCATGGCCGGAATAGCCTTGGGCGTAGAACACGTTCGGATGCTGCCGCAAACGCCCGACCTGCGGAAAACGGTTGGCGGTGATGCCAATCTTGCCGCCCCACTGATAATCGATGCGCACGTCGGCCAGTTGTGGGAACACCTTGAGCATCTGCGGGCGCATGTAGGCGCTGATGTCCGCCGGATCACGCCCGGAATAGTGGCAGGCACCGCCGAACAGCAAACGCCGGTCCGCCGACAACCGGTAATAATCCAGCCCGACTTTCTGGTCGCACAGCGCCAGGTTCTGCGGGATCAACTGCGCGGCTACTTCCGGCGTCAACGGCTCGGTGGCGATGATGTAGCTACCCGCCGGAAGTACCTTGCCGCTGAGTTTCGGTTCCAGTTCATCCAGGTGTGCATTGCACGCCAGCACCAGGCTGCCGGCGCGTACCGTTCCACTGGCGCAGCGAACCTGCACCGTGCTGCCATGGATCAACTCCAGCACCGGGCTCTGCTCGTAGATCTGCACCCCGAGGGACTGCGCCAGTTGCGCTTCGCCGAGCACCAGATTCAGCGGGTGCAAGTGCCCCGAACCCATGTCGACCAGCCCTCCGGCATATACCCCGGAGTTCACCACCTGCTCACGGATCTGCTCCGGCCCGACCAAACGTGTTTCATGGACATAGCCGCTTTCGACGAGCTCATCCTGCTCGGTCTTGAACGCCGCGAACTGCGCCTTGGTATTGGCCAGCTCACAAAAACCCCAGCGCAGGTCGCAAGCGATGCCGTGTTCACGGATCCGGTTGCCCACCAGTTCCACGGACTCGATTCCCGCACGTTCCAGATAACGCACGCCTTCGTTACCGACATGTTTGGCGAAACCGCTGACGTCGTGCCCGATGCCGCGAATCAACTGCCCACCGTTGCGCCCGCTGGCGCCCCAGCCAATCCGCCGGGCCTCCAGCAGGACCACCGACAGACCGCGCTGCGCCAGTTCGATCGCGGTGTTGACCCCGGTGAACCCGCCACCGATCACGCAGACATCGGCCACCCGGTCTTCGGCCAATGTGGCGAAGGGTGCCGAGGCATGGGCCGACGCGGCGTAATAGGAGCGCGCATGTTCGTTGCTGTACTGATTCATTTGTTGGACTTCACTTTGCTCCAGGAACGGGTCATCAAACGCATGATCGACTGGGGCGGGGTGGTGGAGATGTAGAGCTTGTCGAGCACTTCCTGAGGCGGATAAACCTCGGGATTGTTGACCAGCTCGGCATCCATGAATTCCTTGGCGGCCGGGTTCGGGTTGGCGTAACCGACCGAAGCGCTGACTTTGGCGATCACCTGCGGGTCCAGCAGGTAATTGATGAAGGCGTGGGCCTCTTTCGGGTTGCTCGCGTCGGCGGGAATCGCCAGCAAGTCGAACCACAAGTTACTGCCTTCTTTCGGAATGGCGTAAGCGATGTTCACGCCGTTCTTGGCTTCCTTGGCGCGGTTGGCCGCCTGGAACACGTCACCCGAGTAACCGAACGCCACGCAGATGTCGCCGTTGGCCAGGTCCGAGACGTACTTGGACGAGTGGAAATAGGTGATGTAAGGCCGGATGCTCAACAGCTTGGCTTCGGCCTTTTTGTAATCCTCGGGGTTCTCGCTGCGCGGGTCCATGCCCATGTAGTTGAGGATGGCGGGGAACACTTCGTCCGCCGAGTCCATCATCGATACGCCGCACTGACTGAGTTTCTTGATATTTTCCGGTTCGAACAGCACCGCCCAGGAGTCGATGTGATCGATGCCCAGCACTTGCTTGACCTTGTCGACGTTGTAACCGATGCCGTTGGTGCCCCACAGGTACGGCACCGAGTGCTCGTTACCCGGATCGTTCTTCTCCAGCAATGCCAGCAGTTTCGGGTCGAGGTTCTTGAAGTTGGGCAGTTGCGCGCGATCCAGCTTGAGGAACGCGCCGGCCTTCACCTGGCGGGCGAGGAAGTGGTTGGACGGCACCACCACGTCATACCCGGTACGACCGGCGAGCAGTTTGCCCTCCAGGGTTTCGTTGGAGTCGAAGACGTCGTAGATCACCTTGATCCCGGTTTTCGCCTGGAAGTCGGCGAGGGTGGTTTCGCCGATGTAATCGGTCCAGTTGTAGACGCTGACCTGTGGCTGGGCCTGGGCAACGGCGCTGAACAGCAGGGCCAGCGCGACCGGGACCACGGATTTCAATAGACGCATATCGACACCTCTTGGAGTTGTTTGGATTTTTCAGGTGTTTCTTGGGTGCCTGTGCGACCGTCATCGCGAGCAGGCTCGCTCCCACATTTGGAATGCATTTCCCTGTGGGAGCGAGACCGGCTTGCCGGCGATGAGGCCATCACAGACGGTGCAAATCTCAGACACTAAGCAGCAAAAACTCCCGCTCCCACGAACTGATCACCCGCTTGAAGTTCTCGTGCTCGGCCCGCTTGACCGCGACATACCCGCGAACGAATTTGCTGCCCAGGTACCGCTCGATGGTTTCGCATTCTTCCATCTGTGTCAGCGCGTCTTCGATGGTGATCGGCAGGCGCAGGTTGCGACGTTCATATGCACGGCCCTGCACCGCAGCGCTCGGCTCGATGCGTTCGATCATGCCGAGGTAACCGCACAGCAGACTCGCCGCGATCGCCAGGTACGGGTTGGCATCGGCGCCGGGCAAGCGGTTTTCCACGCGCATCGCTTCCGGGCTGGACGTCGGCACACGCAGGCCGACGGTGCGGTTTTCTTCGCCCCATTCGACGTTCACCGGGGCCGAGGTGTCCGGCAGGAAGCGACGGAACGAGTTCACGTTGGGCGCAAACATCGGCAGCACTTTGGGGATGTATTTCTGCAAACCACCGATGTAATGCAAGAACAGCTCACTCATCTGCCCGTCTTCAGTCGCGAAGATTGGCTGGCCGGTGGCGATGTCCACCACACTCTGGTGAATGTGCATGGCGCTGCCCGGTTCGTCGCCGATCGGCTTGGCCATGAAGGTCGCCGCGACGTTGTGCTTGAGCGCCGCCTCGCGCATGGTGCGTTTGAACACGGTGATCTGGTCGGCCAGGTCCAGCGCGTCGCCATGGCGGAAGTTGATTTCCATCTGCGCCGGGCCGTCTTCGTGGATCAGCGTATCGAGGTCTAGGCCTTGCAGTTCGCACCAGTCATAGACGTCTTCGAACAGCGGATCGAATTCGTTGGCGGCGTCGATGGAAAACGACTGGCGTCCGCTTTCCGCGCGGCCCGAACGGCCCATCGGTGCCTTGAGCGGCAAGTCCGGGTCTTCGCAGCGCTGGGTCAGGTAGAACTCCATTTCCGGCGCGACAATCGGCTTCCAGCCTTTGTCGGTGTACAGCTGCAGGACCTTCTTCAACACGTTGCGCGGCGACAGCTCGATCGGGTTGCCGAATTTGTCGAAGGTGTCGTGGATCACGATCGCGGTAGGCTCGATGGCCCACGGGATCACGTAGACCGCGTCGGAAACCGGCTTGCACACCATGTCGATGTCGGCCGGGTCGAGCAGGTCGTAGTAGATGTCGTCGTCGACGAAGTCCCCGGTTACCGTCTGCAACAACACACTTTCCGGCAGGCGCATGCCTCGCTCATGCAGGAACTTGTTGGTGGGTGCAATTTTGCCGCGTGCAATGCCGGTCAGGTCGCTGACAACACACTCGACTTCGGTAATCTTGTGATCTTTCAGCCACGTGAGCAGCTGATCGAAAGGGACATTCATAAAGACCTCGTTGTTGGTTTTATTAACGCCGGGGAGGGTGGTTTCATCCGCCACACACTTCCCCTGGAACGCGTTGACGACTATCTTGGGCGAGCCTTGACGTTCCATCTATCCACTTTCAGCAGCACCAAAACGCACCAAACGAGTGCGTAAGGTCACCCATGACAGCGTGCAATCCATTACAGGTCCAAGCGTTCGACACCGCCGATGTCGCCGAGCAAATCCGCGCCACACCGGGCTGGGTCCAGCATTACCAGCAGATGTCGCCGGGGCATTTCGCCGGGCGCGTGCGTTACCTCGACCTGCAGGGCGTAGAGATTTACGAAGAACACATGAACACTCGGGTCGAGCAGAATTTCAGTGCGCCGGAAGGCTCGCTGGCGTTCTGTTTCGATCGCAGCGACAACGCGCTGTACGTGTTGAATGAAGAAAGCCGCAACATCTGGATCACGCCGGAGAACTACCAGGAAATTGCCGTGGTGTTCGGGCCGGCGTTCGTCCAGCGCCACGGTCTGAATGTCGCCCGGCTCGAAGGCTTGTTCATGGCGCCGCTGAATTCGGGGCAAAACGCACTGTTCAGCCGCTGGCTGAGCGGGACCCTGACCCGGCTGGCGCAAACCCTCGATCCGCCGAGCAAAGAGGCGTTGACCCAACAGTTGCTGGAGGACTGCCTGTACATCCTCGACAACGCCTGCGTCTGCCTGGATCGCGGCGGTTTGCAGCGCCGCACTGAAGAGCGCGCGGTGATGAAGCGCATCGGCGAGTGGGCCGCCGATTCTCCGGAAGAAACCCTGAACCTGCTGGAGCTTTCCCAGGTCGCCGGGGTTTCGCTGCGACAGTTGCAGCACGCGTTCAAGGCCTACACCGGCATGACGCCCACTCATTGGCTGCGCCTGCGCCGCCTCAACAGCGCCCACCGCGAATTGCTCAACCGTTCGCCCATGGAAACCACCGTGGCGGAAGTTGCGATGCAGTGGTCGTTCTGGCATCTCGGGCGGTTTTCCAGCAGCTACCGGGCGCTGTTCAAAGAGCTGCCGAGTGAAACCCTGAAGCGCCCGCATCGCAACCACAAGTAACGTTTCAATCCGGTGACGGATGTTACCTGCCTGCACTTATTCGTGTCGGCGGGCAACATTCCGGGGCCATTCGCCCCATTCTCATGCACCCGGCAACTCGCCTGATTGCCCTTCGAATCATCAATAAACCAACCGAATCAATCACCTGAAAGCGCCGTGAAGGATCTGGCACGCAATGTGCTTTTTTGGCTTTATGGATAATTGGATACAAAAATACAAAAGGTGCACCTGATGAAATTTGCCCCTGTCTATACCGAGCGCCAACCGATCACTGCCGAAGAGGAGGCCTACAACTTCCTGCTGGAGGCCATTTGCAAAGGGCGTTACCGCACCGGCGAGCGCCTGATTGCCGAAGACATCGCGGGCGAAATCGGCATGAGCCGGATGCCGGTGCGCGAAGCTTTCCGACGCCTGGACGCAGATGGCCTGGTGACGTTGCGGCCCAACCGTGGGGCCATCGTTCGTGGCCTGAACATCGAGGAAATGCGCGAAGTCTTCGAAATGCGCAGCGCTCTCGAAGGCCTGGCGATCCGGGTTGCCGTGACCAAGATCACCGAGCGTCATTTCAGTCATCTGGAACGCCTGCTCGACGAGATGGACGACTACCGCGAAGACGGCGCCGAGTGGGTCAGCCGCCACCGGGCCTTTCATGAATACCTCTGCAGCCTCGCCGAGCGCCCGCGGTTGATGCGGCAGATTTCCGCGCTGTACTCGGTGATCGAGCCGCACATGCGCCTGTGGCTGCAACACGCCGACAAACCCCGCAGCGCCCGGGACGAACACGCCTCGATTGTCACCGCCTTGCGATCCGGCGATCCGGACAAAGCCGCAGCGGTGGTGTGCGAACACATCGAAGGCACCATCCCGCGCCTCATTCAGTTCCTCGAAGCCCACCAATAATCCGCCCCTCGTAGGAGCCGGCTTGCCGGCGATGGGGCCCTCACGCCTTGCATCGCACAAAAGCTGCCATCGCCGGCAAGCCGGCTCCTACAAAGGGCATCCGTTGCAGCACACCTGGAGTCTTGCCATGCACAAGCCTTGCGCGTTAGTTGCCGTTTTCACCCTGAGCCTATGTTCCCTGTCGGCATTCGCCACCCCTGAATTGCCCGAGCGATTGAGCAAGAGCGAAAAAATCGTCTACTGCTCCGGCATGGACTCGCCGCCGCTGGTGTCGTTTGACGTGAAGCAGAAACCCGTCGGGCTGCAGGTCGATATGGGTGAAGCGATTGCCCAGCGCCTGGGGGACAAGAAAGTCGAGTGGCGCATCTCGCCTTTCGCCGGGCTGATCCCGGCGTTGCTGGCGCAGCAATGCGACATGATTGTCGATCAGTTGTTCGATAAACCCGAGCGCCGCGAGGTGATCGATATCGTCAACTTCATGTATTCCAGTCAGTCCATCGTGGTGCCCAAGGGCAACCCGAAATCGGTGAACACCCTGGAGGATTTGTCCGGGCTCAAGGTCGCAGTGAGCAACGGCTCGACCATCCGTGTGCTGCTCGGCAAGGAAAACGAAAAGCTTGAAGCGGCCGGCAAGCCGCCGATGAAACTGGTGGTCTACAACGTCGACGCCGATGCCTTCCAGGCGCTGCGCATCAACCAGGTCGACGCGTTCGGCACCACCGTGGAATCCGCCGGGCATTACCAGCAACTGGCGCCGGACCTGTTCCAGTCCGCCGTACCTGCGTTCAATCGCATCCTCACCGGTTTCGGCGTGCGCAAAAGCGATCCGCAGCTGACCGCCGCCCTGACCGAAGTCCTCCAAGGCATGCGCGCCGACGGCAGTTACGCCGCGCTCCTCGGCAAATGGCATGTCGACGGCGACAAACTGGACTGAGGACGCACGCGATGAACTTCAATTGGGATGTGTTCTGGCAATACCTGCTGCAGCCCAGCGATGTGTACCTGACCGGGCTCTGGCTGACCTGCCTGATCAGCGTGTCGGCCATGTTGCTCGGTTGCGTGCTCGGGCTGATTGCCGCGCTGATGAAACTGTCACGCAATCCGCTGCTGCAGTATCCGGTGCGGTTCTACGTGTGGTTGATGCGCGGCACACCGTTGCTGGTGCAGATCGTTTTTCTGTACACGGCGCTGGCGGCCGGGGGGATCTTTCGCTTCGAAGACCTCGACCTCGGCTGGTTCATCGTGCCGGGCAATATCCAGGCGGCGATCATTGCCCTGGGGCTCAACGAAGGCGCGTACATGGCGGAGATCATCCGAGCCGGGATCGGCGCCGTGGACAAGGGGCAGTATGAAGCCGGGCGTTCGCTGGGCATGACCTTTCCCAAGCTGATGCGCCGCATCGTCCTGCCCCAGGCGTTCCGGGTGATCGTGCCGCCGCTGGGCAACGAGTTCAACGTGATGCTGAAAAACACCACGCTGGTCAGCGTCATCGGCGTGCAGGAACTGTTGCTCAGCACCCAGATGGTCACGTCCGCGACCTTCCGTGTGTTCGAGTTGTACCTGGTGGTCGCCATCTACTTCCTCGCATTGACCACGCTCTGGGGCTTCTTCCAGCGCTGGCTCGAAACCCGGTTCGGCCAGTCTGACCGGCCCGCGCCGGCGGCCAGCCGCATGTTTGGTCGCAACACCATGAAATTGCTGAGAGGGCGTTGAACATGGCGCACATGAGTGAAGAACTGGTCATCGAAGCCCTGGATATTCACAAGTCCTTTGGTGACCTGCAGATTCTCAAGGGCATCTCGCTGCAAGTGCGTCGGGGTGAAGTGGTGGTGCTGATCGGCGCGTCCGGCTCCGGCAAAACCACGTTTATCCGCTGCATCAATCTGCTGGAGGACATTCAGTCCGGGCAGATCCGCGTCAGTGGCCAGCCGATGGGTTATCGCACCAAGGCCAACGGCAGCCTGGTCAAGGATTCAGAGCGCAATATCGCTCGCCAGCGCCGGGACATCGGCATGGTGTTCCAGCGCTTCAATCTGTTCCCGCACATGACCGCGCTGGAAAACATCATCGAGGCGCCGATCCACGTCCTCGGTGTGGCGCGCGCCGCGGCGGTGGAGCAGGCGAGGGCGCTGCTCAAGCGCGTCGGGCTGGCGGAAAAAGCCGATCACTATCCGTCGATGTTGTCCGGTGGCCAGCAGCAACGTGTCGCCATCGCCCGCGCCCTGGCGATGAAACCACAGGCGATGCTGTTCGATGAACCGACCAGTGCCCTCGACCCGGAAACGGTGGGCGAAGTGCTGCAAGTCATGAAGGAACTGGCGGAGGAGGGCATGACCATGGTCGTGGTCACCCACGAGATGGGGTTCGCCCGTGAAGTGGCCGACCGGGTGGTGGTGCTTGATCAGGGTGAGCTGATCGAACAGGGCCCGCCCGAACAGATCTTCAGCCAGCCGAAGCACGCGCGTACCCGTGCCTTTCTCAGTCGGGTGCTGTGAGCCCCGAACATTACTTTTGTGTGAGTCCTGCCATGTTCAAGTTTTCTGCCCATGAGTATCCGTACGCCTCGCAGCGTCAAAGTGTGTTCGCCAAACGTGGCATGGTCGCCGCGTCCCAGCCGCTGGCCGCCGAAGCCGGCATTGAGATCATGCGTCGCGGCGGCAATGCGATTGACGCGGCCATCGCCACCGCAGCCGCGTTGACCGTGGTTGAGCCCACCGGTTGCGGCATCGGTGGTGACGCCTTCGCGCTGGTCTGGACGCAAGACCAACTGCACGGATTGAACGCCAACGGCGCCGCCCCGCAAGCCCTGAGCATCGAGGCGGTGAAAGCCGCCGGGCATGAAAAAATGCCTCTGCACGGCTGGACGCCGGTGACCGTTCCGGGCTGTCCGTCGGCCTGGGCCGAGTTGTCCAAGCGCTTCGGGCGTTTGCCGTTTGCCGAGCTGCTGCAACCGGCGATCAACCTGGCACAGGATGGCTTTCCGCTGTCACCGGTGGTCGCGTTGCAATGGCAAACAGCGCTGGAGGATTTCACCCCCGATCGCGATGCAGTGCTCGAAGCCTGGTTCGACACCTTCTTGATCGATGGCCGCGCGCCCCGTGCTGGCGAGATGTTCCGCAACCCGGCGCAAGCCCGGACGTTGTCAGAGCTGGCGGCCACCGGTTGCGAAAGTCTTTATCGCGGTGCGCTCGCGCAACGGCTGGATGCGCACTCCCGGGCCACCGGCGGTTACCTGCGTGCCAGTGACCTGCAGGATTACCGCGCGCAGTGGGTCGATCCGATCAAGGTCAACTACCGCGGTGTGGACGTCTGGGAAATTCCACCCAGCGGCCAGGGTCTGGTGGCGTTGATGACCTTGAAGATCCTCGAAGGCTTCGAGTTCGATCACCGCGACAGTCAGCAGACGTGGCACCGGCAACTGGAGGCGATGAAACTCGCCTACAGTGATGGCCTGCACTACATCACTGATCCGGAGCACATGCGGGTCGCGGTCGAAGACCTGCTCAGCGATCACTACGCCACACATCGTCGCGGGCAAATCGCGGAACAGGCACTGGCGCCGCAACCGGGCAATCCTCACGCCAGCGGCACCGTGTACCTGGCCACCGCCGATGCTGAAGGCAACATGGTGTCGTTCATCCAGAGCAACTACCACGGCTTCGGCTCCGGCGTGGTGCTGCCCGACAGCGGCATCGCCCTGCAAAATCGTGGTGAAGAGTTCAGTCTCGATCCTGCACATGCCAATTGCCTGGCCCCCGGCAAAAAAACCTTCCACACCATCATTCCGGGTTTTTTGAGCAAGGACGGCCAAGCGATGGGCCCCTTCGGCGTCATGGGTGGCTACATGCAGCCGCAGGGGCATGTGCAGATGGTCATGAACCTGGTGGATTTCGGGCTCAACCCGCAAGCTGCACTGGATGCGCCGCGCTGGCAATGGCTGGGGGGATTGAAAGTCGGCATCGAGCAGGGCGCGTCCCGGGACATGGCGGCGGCACTGGCGCGACGCGGGCATGAGGTGCAAGTCGCGTGCGACCTGACCAGCTACGGGCGCGGGCAGATTATCCTGCGCGACCCCGAGACCGGCGTCCTGTGCGGCGGCACCGAGCCGCGCACCGATTCACATATCGCCGTGTGTTGAGGGCCGTCAGTCACAAGTCAGGGGAGGGCGAGCGGGGGTGATCTACACTTTTGATGGCTGAGAAATTCTCGGAGGTCATCATGAACAGGTCTTCTTCCATCGCCCTGGCTCTTGCGTTGTCGGTTGTCGCCGCCGCGGGATGGGCCGAAACCGTTGTGCCGATGAAGGGCCAGAGCTCGCAACAGATCCAGCTCGACATCAACGAATGCCATAGCGTGGCGGCCAGCCAGAGTTCATCGTCGGCACCGGCATCCGGTGGGCGCTTGAAGGGGGCTGCCGTGGGGGCTGCCGCCGGAGCCGCGGGGGCACAGGTTCGCGGGCGTCAGCACGATGAGTTTTATGATCGCGTGGACGACGACGTGAAGCAGGATTATCGGCAGAATCGCGCCAAATCAACCGCTGCGGCGGGCGCGGTGGTGGGCGGCTCGCGTCAGCGTCAGGAGCGCCGGGAGCAACGCAATACTGCCGCGTCCACCAGCTCGACGGCCTATACCAGTTGCCTGCAAGGCAAGGGTTATCAGGTTAATCCCTGAACCTGTTTTGGCGGGCGTCGATCCAGTAGATAAACCATCAGGCACGCATACAGTGTCACCAGGATGAACAGGCCCATGCGCACTGCGAACGCGGTGTAGACGTCTTTGCCCGCGAGGCTGTCCTGCACCGACTGACCAAGCAGGATAATCATGGTGATCAGGCTGTTGAGCCAGAACCCCGGACTGAACCGGGTCGGGCTGAGTGCGTACAGCTTGCGTGCCAGGATCAGACCAAACAGCAGCATCCACAGAAAAAACATCCAAAGGTGCACAAACAGGCTGAGTGCAGACCAGAACAGCACCGCCAGAATGCCCGCGAGCAAAGTCGAACCGACCAGTTCGCGGCCAGCATTGCGCGCAGTGGTAGAACTTTGCTGACCCAGCGTAACGGCCTTGAGGATGATCGGCAGATAGCCCGCTGGGTCGATCAAGGCGAGCAAAAACGCCGGCAGCACGATCAGGGTTGCACGCAGCGCCACTCGGCCGACTTCTTCCTCCGGCAACCGCGCGGCGGCGGGTGGCGACGGTGCATTGGCCGGTTCGGGAAACAGCCAGTGACTGAACGCCATCACCAGCACGGCGAGCAGCAACCCTTTGACCAGTGCGCCGATGACCGCTGCCGCGAGATCAAACTCGGCGACACCGGCTGACGAAATCATGGTCAGCCCGATCACCAGAAAGGTCACGATCAGGTTGTTGCCGCCGCGCAAGCCAAAACGGAACACCAGAAACAGGCCGAGGCCGATCAGCAGTACGCCGCTGACCGGGTAATAACGCAGGACCGGGATCAACAGCAGGCCGATGCCGGTGGTCAGCATCGCAACCACCGCGAGCATCACGCCTGCTTTCAACGGCAACGGGCGGTTCACGCTGGCGAGCAGCAACAAGGCCAACACCGGCGCAATAAACGGAATCGGTAACGCCAGGCCGAAACTGGCCGCCAGGCACAACGCGGTGCCTGTGGCCAGACGCAACGCGCGCTGAACCCTGGGTGTGCGCTCAGTACGCATACGCCAGCCAACTCATCAGGCCGAGGAACAAGCGGCCAAGCGGGTTGAGCGGATTGCCTTCGGTGGGAAAAGCCATGACTTCGGCCTGGCCGCCGGCGCGAACCGATTGACTGTCGCGCAGCTGCGCCCGGGCGTCCTCGGCAAATTCGATGATCACCGGAAAGCGCTGGGCCGGACGCAGCCAGTCACGACTGTTCTGCACGCTAGGCAAAGTCCCGGGCGGCGGAGTCTGGCCGACACTGACGCCGTAGCCGATACTGCGCACGCGGCCCTCAAACACCTCGCCCGGCAACGCATCGAGAACGACCGATACCGGCGTCCCGAGCCGGACCAGACCAAGGTTATTTTCGGTCATGTCGGCGCTGATCCACACATCGTGGATGGCGATCAGTGTCATCACCGGACTGCCGACGGCGGCGAACTGACCGGCATCGGTGCGCAAATCGGTGATCAAGCCTGCCGAGCGCGCACGTACCTGGGTGTTGGCCCGATCCAGTTCGGCTTTCGACACTGCCGCGGCAGCGCTGCGTAGCAAAGCGTTGTCCTCCTCGCTGCCGCCTTCCTGTTCACGTGCGCGCTGGACTTCGGCCTGGGCCGCCGCGACCTGGCTGACGGCGTGTTCACGATTGGCGCGGGACACTTCGAGCAGGCGCACGGAAATCGTGCCGGGGTCTTCGCGGTACAAACCCTCAAGACGCTGATTGTCCTGCCGCGCCTTCAGTTCGTTGGCCTGGGCGGCGCGCAGATTGGCTTGTGCCGAGGCAATGCCGGCGGTGCTGGCGCCGATCTGCCGACGCGTGGATTCGAGGTCGGCGCGCGCGCGATCGAGGGCAATCTGATACGGCTGGGGATCCACTTCGAACAGCACATCCCCAGCCTTGACGTCCTGGTTGTTGCGCACGTTGACGCGGATGACTTTCCCGGCGACTTCCGCCGCCACCGGAATCACAAAGGCGCCGACTCGCGCCTGTTGCGTGTAAGGCGTGAAACGGTCCGCCGCGAGGTACCAGGCCAGGCTCAGGACGATCAGCAGCAGCACCCATTTGATGCCCTTTTTCGCTGGATCGGCAGGAGGGGGCGGCGGTTTGGGGGAGGGCGCGTCGGGGGAGGGCTGCGCGGTGTCAGTCATCGGGTCTCACCTTTTTCGGGCGCGGTCGAGGGCTCATCCAGCAGATTGCCCCAGTCCGTACGTTGCTTCATTTGCTCGCGGGTGGTCGCGTCCACCCGGGGTTGCGCGCTGTACCAGCCACCGCCCAAGGCTTTGTACAGGGCGATCACATTGCTCACGGCGTTGCTGCGGCTGACCAGGTAATTGTCCTGCTGCTCCAGCAATGCGCGTTGGGCATCCAGGACTCGCTGGAAATCCGAATAACCTTCGCGGTACTGCGTGCTGGCCAGTACCAGCGAGCGTTTGGCGGCCACTTCGGCGTCGCTCAGGATCCGTTCGCGCTCCAGGGATTTGATCAGGCCGTTGGCCGCGTCGTCGGCTTCGCGAGCCGCCTGGCGAACCTTGTCCCGGTACGCCTCGATCAGCTGCTGCAACCGCGCATCCTGGACGCGCACGTTGTTGCTGATCTGGCCATGGTCGAACAGGTTCCAGCGCAGGCTGGGGCCGCCTATAAGGTCGAGACTTCTGGAGGTGCCGTTCAGTGTGTCGGCGGACCAGACGATGCTGCCGAGCAAAGTCAGCGACGGATAGAAATCAGTCACAGCCACACCAATCAACGCGGACTGGGCCGCGACATTCAATTCGGCGGCGCGAACATCGGGCCTGCGCAACAACAGATTGGCCGGCACATCCTGCAGCACGGCGCGGTCTACCAGCGGGATGAGCCCCTGGTTTTCCAGCAAAGACGGCTGCACGCCGGGCGGCTGGCCGATCAGGGCCGCCAAGGCATTGCGGGTGCGCAACAGCTGATCCTCGAAACCGGGAATGGTGCTCAGGGTCCCGAGGTATTGGGTTTTGGCTTGTTGCAAATCGAGTTCGGCCTGCTGGCCGCTGTTGAAGAGCTTTTCGGTGATCTCGAAGTTGCGCTTTTGCTGCTTGGCATTCTCCCTCGCCACCTGCAAGCGCGCCTCGGTGGTGCGCAGCAAAAAGTAAGTGTCCGCCACCTGAGCGCGCAGCAGAACGAGCACGTCTTCATAGTTAGCCTGGGCAGCAAAGTAACTGGCGTCGGCCGACTCGATGGCGCGACTGAAACGGCCCCAGAAATCCAGCTCCCAACCCACATCGAACCCGGCGCTGTACTGCCAGAAATGACTGTCCTGCGGATTGCTCCCACCGGATTGCTGGCGGTTGAAGTAGAGGGTGTCGACGCTGGCTTGCTGCAATTGCGGGTAGCGTCCGCTCTGGGCAATCCCCAGTTGCGCGCGCGCCTCCATGACGCGCAGGCCGGCAATCTTCAGATCCGAGTTGTGCGCATCCGCTTCAGCAATCAGGCGATCGAGCACCGGATCGCCGAACACTTGCCACCACTGACGCAGGTCCGGATTCAGGCTGCGCTGGCTGGATTGCTCAAGGGCAGGGGAGCTCCACTGGTCAATCCACGGCTGTTTCGGCGATTGAAAATCCGGTCCCAGACGCACGCAGCCACTCAAGCCGAGCGCGCCCAGCAGGAGCAATTGACCCGATCGCGTCAGAGGCATACGTCATTTCCAGTCAAGGAAGTTCAAAGGAGCATAGACGCCCTTATGACGAACTGGCTGCTACGCTTTCAAACGTCCTTACATTCGATCCGACCTGTCAAAAAAGGTACGACATCATGAATGCACCCCATACCGCTGGATGGCGTTTCAAACTGGGCATTGCGATCATTTGCCTGATGCTCGGCTCCTGGTTGATGGTGCCCATCGTGGCTGCGATGGGCGTGCCAGGTTCCAGGATTGCGGCGCTGACGGGCGTTCTGTTTATCAGCAACAAGATCCTGTTAATTGTCGTCATCGCGGTCATGGGCAAAGCCGGCTTTCAACAGCTGAAAACCAAGGTATTTGGCTATGTGTCTTCAATCGCGCCAACCATGGACGCCGAAGTAGGGCCTGTGCGCCATCGAATCGGGGTCGTGATGTTCTTCTTGCCGCTGATCTCGTCGTTTCTGGAGCCTTACGTCGATAGCATCTGGCCGGGGCTCAGGCCGAATCTCTGGCAACTGCAGATGTTGGGCGACTTGATATTTATTGGCAGCTTTTTTGTACTGGGCGGAAATTTCTGGGAAAAAGTACGTGCGTTGTTCATCCGGACAGCACGGGTAGTGAACCCAAATGCAGGGTGATTTTGGATAACTTAACTAAAGGGCTATTTAGTATAGCTATTTGCCATCATTGGATTCGGAGCACTGCGTGGGGCTAAAAAGTGAAGCACTCGTAACGGCATTGAACCTGGAACCGCATGTTGAAGGCGGTTACTACAGAAGGACCTTCCAGGCCGATCAACAGCCTCTGGTCGAGACAGCCAATGGGCCACGTTATCTGATGACGTCGATTTATTACCTGTTGACCACGGAGTCTCCGATCGGCCAGTTTCACTGGAACCGATCGGACATCGTTCATTACTACCATCTGGGCGACGCCATTGAGTACAGCCTGATTTATCCGGACGGCAAATTGGAAACCGTCGTGATGGGCAGCAACGTTATCGCCGGCGAATTGTTGCAGCTGCATGTACCGGGCGGCGTGTGGAAAGCTTCGCGACTGGTGACCGGATCAGCAGGATTTGGTTTGATCAGCGAAGCGGTATCACCGGGATTTGATTTCGCGGACATGCAGATGGGTGACAGGCAAATGCTTGGCGAACAGTTTCCTCAACATTCAAAGCTGATTGAGCAACTGACACGAGGATGAAGACCGAGGGGGAAATCAGCAGCGCAAAATGCACGTGCAACCGGGCTAATCTGGAAACATCTTGTTGCGTGTAATGTATATTATGTTAAATCATGTATTACGCTACACGTGTCACCCACCCACTTTATAGATCTCAGCAATCACCTGCCTCGCTGCGTCCTCGATCGTACTTTCATTACGGCACAACACCCAGCCGTGATCCGCAACCGCTTGCTCGAACATCTCGGTACACGCGACATGCTCTGCATGCTTCAGGATCACAGTGCCGCCCAGTCCTCGTGAGCGTGCCGTTGCTCTTGCCCATGAAATATCCGGCGCGGTAACGACTCCGACATGCAGATCCGGCACTCGCACGTTTCGCTCCAGGTTCAACTGGAGAATCTCTGCAAACGGGATGGTTCGTCGAAACGCGGCATCAGACGGATACCAGCGATCAATCAAGATAATGCTGCCCGACGGCTGCTTAGGCAGCACGTTCCGGGAAATCCAGCTGCGACTGTCAGCAAAACGTTCACACACAGCCCATTCCAGATCCCGTGAGGAATTTCTGGCCAGTTCATTCACAAGGACCATGGTTTCTCCCCTGAAGGGATCGCTTTTTCTCTCGCAAAGCCGGATAACTTTCTTGTTGTCTGCCCTGAGCAATGCCGTTACGGCTTCCAACAGCGTGGTTTTGCCGGTGCCTTTGGGCCCATCCAGAGAAACAAACAACGAACGATTCATTCTTCACATAATGATTGAAATACGGTTTTTTGGCCCCGTTCGTTTGCTGGAGCCGCTTGGCGCGGCTACGCAGATCGAGTGGAGGGTCCTTATGAACAAACAAGATAACGCATTCAGCTCAACTCGCCCTCCCGGATAAGCTTCTTGTTAATCTTGCCGACGCTGGTCTTCGGAATCTCGGCGACGAATTTGATCCGCTTCGGAATCGCCCATTTGTTGATACGGCCGCTCTCGACAAATCCTTGCAGGTGCGTTTCCAGGATCTTTTGGTCGAGATAGGCGCCCGGCTCGCACACCACCAGCGCCAAGGGCCGTTCCCCCCACTGTTGATCGGCAATGCCCACGACTGCGACCGATCTGACCGCCGCGTGCTCGCTGATCAGGCTTTCCAATTCCAGAGAGCTGATCCACTCCCCGCCCGTCTTGATCACGTCCTTGATTCGATCCTTGATTTCCACACCGCCCAACCGATCAATCGAAGCCACGTCACCGGTGTGCAGCCAGCCGCCCTGCCACAGTTCTGCGCCCTTTTCGGCGTCCTTCAAATAGCTTTGCGTCAGCCAGGGCGCACGGACTACCACTTCGCCCACCGACTCACCGTCGTGGGGAACGTCGTGACCGTTGGCATCGACGATTTTCAGGTCGACCATAGGGACCGGCGTTCCGGTCTTGATGCGAGTCGCCAACTGTACCGGCATGGTTTTTTTCAGATCGTCATCACGCAGATACGTGAGGCACAGCAGCGGGCAGGTTTCCGACATGCCGTAGCCGCTGTGCACACGAATGCCTTTGGCACTGGCTTCGCTGGCGAGGCCCAGGGTCAGCGCGCTGCCGCCCAGAAGCATTTTCCAGCCATCGAAACGCGCCTGCTGTCCTTCTTCGCAGTTGAGGATCATCTGCAAGATCGTCGGGACACAATGGGAAAAACTGACCTTTTCCTTTTGAAAGAGCCTGACCAACTGGGCGGGCTCGTAACGACCGGGGTAAACCTGTTTCAACCCCATCAACGTGGCGACGTAGGGCACGCCCCACGCATGAACATGAAACATCGGGGTGATCGGCATGTAGACGTCATCGGAGCGCAGCAATGGCAGGCCCTGATAGGTTCCCAGCGTGCTCGCGGCATTCAGCGTATGCAAAACCAGTTGCCGATGGGTGAAGTACACCCCTTTCGGTTCGCCGGTGGTGCCGGTGGTGTAGAACAAAGTGGCCACCGAGTTTTCATCGAAATCGGGGAACTCGTACTGGTCTGACGCCTGCGAAAGCAGGGCCTCGTACTCACCCAGCACCGGCAGCGCGGTTGCGGTCGCCGTGTCGTCGGTGAGTTGCAGGTAACCTTTGACGGTCGTGAGTTGTCCCTGAATCTGTTCCAGCAACGGCAGGAAGTCGTCATGCACCAGGACCAGATCGTCCTCGGCATGGTTCATGGTGTAGAGCACCTGTTCCGGCGAGAGGCGAATGTTCACGGTGTGCAGCACCGCGCCGATCATCGGCACGGCAAAGAAGCACTCCAGGTAGCGATGGCTGTCCCAGTCCAGCAAGGCCACGGTATCCCCGGCCTTGACGCCGGCAGCGGTCAAACTGTTGGCGAGCTTGCGGATCCGCTGGTTGAGGGTCTGGTAGCTATAGCGCAGCTTGTCGGCATACACGATTTCCCGGCCGGGTTCGTAGCGCACGCCCGACAGTAGCAGGCGTTTGATCAGCAACGGATAGGCATAGGCGCCGTCGGCGGGCGGAATTATTTTTGTCGCCATCATGGTGGGGTTCCTTGTCCGGTCAGAACTGCTCGGCTTGCATCGCATAAAGGCACTCGCTGCCCGCCATGGCCGAGGCGCTCAACGAGTGAATGCGCGGTAGCAAGCGGGCGAAGTAAAACCGCGCGGTCGCCAGTTTGCTTGCGTAGAAATCTTCTTTCGAATGGGTGCTCATCGCGGCCTTGGCCATCCGTGCCCACAGGTAGGCATAAGCGGTGTAGCCAAAGACGTGCAGGTATTCGACCGAGGCCGCGCCAATCTCATTCGGGTTGTTCCGTGCTCTATCGAGGACCCACTCAGTGAGTTCATCGAGGGTGTCCACGGCGGCATTCAATGGTCTGGTGAACTCGCCGAGGTCGGCGCAGGCATTGGCGGTGAAGTTGCGGATCTCCGACGCGAACAGCCGGTACAACGCCCCGTTGCTGCCGACGAGCTTGCGCCCCACCAGGTCCAGGGACTGGATGCCGTTGGTGCCTTCGTAGATCTGGGTGATGCGCACATCACGCACCAATTGTTCCTGGCCCCACTCGCGGATATAGCCGTGCCCGCCGAAGATCATCTGGCCGTGCAAGGTGCATTCCAGGCCCATGTCGGTGAGGAACGCCTTGGCGACCGGCGTCAGCAGTGCCACCAGGTCTTGAGCGCGACTGCGTTGGGTCGCTTCTTCGCTGTACTTGGCGGTGTCCAGTTGGAGCGCGACATAACTGGAAAACGCGCGACCGCCCTCGTTCAGCGCTTTCATGGTCAGCAACATGCGCCGCACATCCGGGTGAACGATGATCGGGTCGGCGGCTTTTTCCTTGTGCTGCGCCCCCGTCGGCGCACGGCTTTGCAGGCGATCGCGAGCGTACGCGACAGCGTTCTGGTACGAACGCTCGCCCTGGGCCAGGCCCTGGATGCCGACGCCGAGACGCTCGTAGTTCATCATCGTAAACATCGCTGCCAGCCCCTTATCCGGTGCGCCGACAATCCAGCCGGTGGCGCCGTCAAAGTTCATCACGCAGGTGGCGGAGGCCTTGATCCCCATCTTGTGTTCGATGGAACCGCAGGACACGGCGTTGTTTTCGCCCAGCGAACCGTCGGCATTGACCAGCACCTTCGGCACCAGGAACAGCGAAATGCCTCGCGGCCCGGCGGGCGCATCCGGCAGGCGCGCCAATACCAGATGGATGATGTTCTCGGTCAGGTCGTGCTCGCCGCCGGTGATGAAAATCTTGCTGCCACTGATGTTGTAACTGCCGTCAGCCTGTGGTTCGGCGCGTGTGCGAATCAGGCCGAGGTCGGTTCCGGCATGGGCTTCGGTCAGGCACATCGAGCCGGTCCAGGTGCCGGCGTACAGGTTTGGCAAGTACGCTGCCTTCAATTCTTCGCTGGCGTGAGCGTTGATTGCCAGGCAGGCGCCAGCCGTCAGCATCGGGTACAGACCGAACGACAGGCTGGCCGCGTTGACCATCTCTTCGACCTGAGCGCCGATGACCTTGGGCATGCCCATGCCCCCGAACCGCGGATCACCGCCCACCCCTACCCAACCGCCTTCGGCGAAGGCTTGATAAGCCTCGGCAAAACCGTCCGGTGCGGTGACCGAGCCGTTGCTCCAGGTGCAGCCCTGTTCATCGCTGGCGCGGTTCAAGGGTGCGATGACTTCACCACTGAACTTGCCGGCCTCTTCGAGAATGGCAGCGGCGGTTTCCTCGTCGATCACTTCGCCAAGGCCGGGCAGTTTGGCCCAGCGCCGGGATACCTGGAAAACCTCGTTAAGTACGAAGTGCATGTCACGTAGGGGCGCTTTGTAATGAGACATAGTTGACTTACTCCGAAGTCGTCAGGGCATGGGGCATGCCGGGACGTTCAATGGTTTCGATGGTGTCGGCGGCCGTGACAGGGCCAGGTTGGACTGACCGCTCCCGCAGCAGGAAGTAAGAAAGGGCCGGGATCAGAATCAGCGCACCCAACATGTTCCACAGGAACATGAAGGTCAGCAGGATGCCCATGTCGGCCTGGAACTTGATCGGCGACCAGACCCAGCACACCACTCCTGCCGCCAGGGTGATGCCCACCAATCCCACCACCCGGCCGGTGAACGACACCGCGTTGCGGTAGGCCTGGGTCAACGGCAACCCTTGGCGCTGGTAATGCAACTGCACACTGAGCAGGTACAAGGCATAGTCGACGCCGATCCCGACCCCCAGTGCAATCACCGGCAAGGTCGCGACCTTCACACCGATGCCCATGGCGACCATCAGCGCTTCGCACAGGATCGATGTCAGGACCAATGGCAGCAGCGCAACCACCGTGGCGCGCCAGCTGCGAAAGGTGATCAGGCAGAACAGCGTCACCGCTGCATACACATAAAACAGCATGGTGTGATTGGCATCGCGCACCACGATGTTGGTCGCCGCCTCGATCCCGGCCGACCCGGCCGCCAGCAGAAACTGGCGCTCGTCGCTGTTGTTCTCTTGAGCAAAGCGCTCGGCGATGTCCACCACCGCATCCAGGGTTTCGGCCTTGTGATCCTTGAGGAAAGTAATCACCGGCATCAACGAGCAATCGGTGTTGAACAGCTCCGGGGAATTGACCGAGGCCTGTTGCGCCGCGTAGTTCAACACGTCCTGGTTGCGCTGGATGCTGTTGAGCTTGGGGTTGCCCTCATAGGATCCGGCGGTGATCTGGCGCACCGCGTTGACCAGCGAGGCGGTGGCCTGAACGCCGGGATACTGTTGCAGCTCCCAGGCCAGGCGATCGGCGAGGATCAGCGTCTTGTAGTTCAGGCATCCTTCCGGCGCGGTCTTGATCATCACGGCGAACAGGTCGCTGGACAGCGCGTAGTGGCTGGTGATGTAGGCGTTGTCGCGGTTGTAGCGAGAGTCGGCGCGCAGCTCCGGCGCCCCGCTTTCCAGGTCGCCGATTTTCAGATGCAGGCTGACCATGAAACCGCCCGCACCCATCAGGAGCGCAACCAGCAGTGCACCCGTGGCCCACTTGGCCGTGGTGAAACGGTCGAGCAAATCCCACAGTTTGCCGAAGCCTTTGTGCCGGTCCGCACGGGTATCGATTTTCAGTGCGCGTTCGGCCGCTTTGGCGCCGACGCCGACATAGGAAAGCGCAACCGGCATCAGCAACAGCGAAGTGAAGATCAACACGGCCACGCCGATACTGGCCGTGATGGCGAGGTCGCGAATCACCGGGATGTCGATCAGCATCAGCACCGCGAATCCGACGGCGTCAGCCAGCAGCGCAGTGACACCGGCGATGAACAGGCGGCGAAAGGTATAGCGAGCGGCAATCAACCGATGAGTGCCACGGGCGATGTCCTGCATGATCCCGTTCATTTTCTGCGCCGCGTGAGACACGCCAATGGCGAAGATCAGGAACGGCACCAACACCGAATAGGGGTCGATGGCATAGCCCAGCCAGGCGACGATGCCGAGCTGCCAGATCACGGCGATCAGCGAGCAGCCGACCACCAGCAAGGTGCTGCGCACGCAGCGGGTGTAGGCGTAAATAATGACCAGAGACGTGACCACGGCCAGGCCGAAGAACATCATCACCTGGATCAAGCCGTCGATCAGGTCGCCCATCAGTTTGGCGAAGCCGATCACCCGGACCTTGTACTGGCCCTTGCCCTCCTCCCCTGATTTGCGCGCAGCGCTGTCACCGGCGAATTCGATCTTGTCGCGTAGTTGCTCTTCGAGCATTTGCGAAAACTCGCGGTAATCGATGCGCTTGCCGCTGGCCGTGGCTTTGTCCAGCAACGGCACGATCAGCATGCTCGACTTGAAGTCGCTGGCCACCAGGCTGCCGACAATACCGGCGCGGGAGATGTTCTGGCGCAACTGCTCGATCTGTTCCGGCCTGCCCTGGTAGGTATCGGGCATCACCGGGCCACCCTGAAAACCTTCCTCGGTGACTTCGGTCCAGCGCACTGCCGGGCTCCACAACGACTTCATCCACGCGCGGTCGACACCTTCGGCGAGAAACAGCTGGTCGTTGACCTGCTTGAGCACATTCAAATACGCGGGATCGAAAATATCGCTCTGAGTGTTCTCCACCACCACCCGCACCGAGTTGCCCAGGCCGCGCAACGACTGGCGGTTCTCCAGGAAATTCTTGATGTACGGCTGGCTCTGCGGAATCATTTTTTCGAAGCTTGGGCGCAGTTCAAGGCGGGTCGCGGCCATGTAGCCCAGCACAACGGTCGCCAGCGCCATCAGCAGCATGAACAGCGGTCGGTAGTTGAACACCAACCGTTCCAGCAGGTTGCCGGAGTGGCGGTCGAAGTCCTGCAGATCGACGATCACCGGCATGGTTTCTTGTTTGATATTGCCCATGTCTGGGTTCTCGCTTTAAGGGTTCGAGGGCTTATTCAACGGAGAGCTTGCGTGCACCGCGGCTGCCAACGACCACCAGCGCACCGTCCGCGGTGCGCGTGACGTCCGTTACCGGTACCGGCTCAGAGCTCTGCACGAAGTGCAACTGCGCGCCGCTGCCCTGGCTGACCAACATCTGTCCGCCCTGGGTGAACAACCGGTAATTGCCCTGGGCATCAATGACGCCGGCGGTGATGCTGACGTGCAGTCCGCTGTCCAGTGTTTCCCAGCTTTGGCCGCCATCGGTACTGCGCAGCACGTTACCGCGCAGGCCATAGACCAGCACTTCGCCGGGTCTGCCGAGAACCCCGAAAAAGCTGCCTTGATAAGGTGTCTGCACGGCGGCAAAGCGTTGCTGCAGCTCATCCCACTTGAGCAGCAGGCCCTGCTCGCCGGCGATGTACAGTGCGTCGCCGGTTGAAGCGATGGCATTGAGATGGAAACCCTGGGGGTTATCGGTACGGTCCTGGAATGGCGTCCAGCTCTGCCCGCCGTCCTGGGTGCGCAGGATCAGATTGAATACGCCGATCACGTAGCCGACGCGCTCACTGGTAAACCAGACATCGAGCAGAGGTTTGTCGGCGCCCTGCTCGGCGATGCGTTCGCCTTCAGCGACCAACAGCGGCCACTGCTCATTGCCGGGCTCGGCATCGGCCAGTGCCTGGTAATGCTTGACCATCAATGTGCCGATTTCACGGCCGTCCAGTTGCTTGCTCCAGGTCGCGCCGCCGTCGTTGCTGTGCAACACCACACCGTCGCCACCCACCGCCCAGCCCTCTGTGGCTGAAGGGAACGTCACCGCATTGAGATCGGCACTCACTGGCACCGTTGCCTGTTGCCAATGTTGAGCGCCATCGTCGGAGTACAGAATGTGGCCGCGCTGTCCGACAGCGACCAACCGGGCGCCTGCGCGAGTCATTCCGGATAACGGGCCATTGACCGCCAAGGGGCTGACCTTGGCCGGAAGATCCAGCACATCGACATAAGCAGACGCCTGGCTGAGCCCTTGCAAGGTTGCGAGCACAACGCCCAACGTCAGCTGCAGGTAATTCTTGTACGAACACATACCGCACCCTCTTCCAAAACCCCGTGCCCGAGACGATCGGCAAACACCGACCGTCGTGCGGTCACACCGCTATCCTGCGGTGGACCGAACGGACGATTTTTCTCGGTTTGCTCAGCGAATCCCGCTACCGGCCAGGGATTCCGCCGACCATTGCGCTTTGGAAAGCGGGTCGATGTACTTGATGCCGCCGTAAGGGCCTACCACACCGTTGATGTTGTAGGAGCCGCCGACCAGGTCGTAGATCATGAACGGCGTGGAGTCCGGAACTTGCTTGTCGTAGCTCTGGCTGAGGAAAGCGAACGAGCCACGGTACAGCTGACCACGGGCGTCGTACTGGTCGGAGGCCACAGCGGTCCAGCTGTCTTCATCCAGATAGAAGCGGCGCTTCTGGTAAATGTGACGGGCGCCGGCCTTTAGGTTGCCCTCTACGACCCACACCCGGTGTTTTTCCCAGCGCACATAATCCGATGCCAGGTGATTAGGCGTGGTCAGCGACTTCGGATCCTGGGCGTAAGTGAGCTTGTAGGTGTTGTAAGGCACGATCATTTCCTGCTTGCCCACCAGCTTCCAGTCGTAGCGGTCCAGCGCGCCGTTGAACACGAAGACATCGTCGTAGGTGCCCGCGCCTGCGGTGCCCGGGTTCGGCGTGTCGTAGGCCAGGTTCGGCGCCAGTTTGACCCGACGCTGGCCCGGCAAGTACTGCCAGGCGCGGCGCGGTTGCTGCAACGGGTTGGCGGCGTCCTTGAGCATCACGGCTTCGCCGGCACGGCGTGCAGGACCGGTGTAAGCCAGTTTCATCTGGTAGTACACGTCGTCACTGCGGATCGGCTGTGTCAGGTTTTCGTAGATCGGGTAGGAAATGTTCGCCTGCCCGGTGATCGCCAGGCTCGGCACGCCCGCCGAGTCAACGTTCCAGGAGTCGTACTTGGAGCTGATGTTGACGCCCTGATAACGCAGCAGGAAGTTCCACATCGCCTCGCTGCCCGACTGCGGGATGGGAAACGGCACGCCCGGCAATACGTTGTCGATGGCCAAGCCGCCTTCCAGGGACTTGGCGCCGGTGGCGTTTTTCACGCCGTTGTCCAGCACGGCCTTGGGCAGCGTGACGGTGCGGTGAGTCGGGTAGACATTGACGTGGAAAGTCGGGAAACGCTTGGCCAGTTCCACAGTGGTCGCGGTGAGCGCGCCCTTGTATTGATCAACGTTCTTGCCGTCGATGACCAGTACCGGTTTTTCGTCAACGAAGGGGTCGGGGCGCATGCTGTCACCCGCCTTGAACGAGGCTGGCGGCGTGGTCAAACCGCCCGCATAGGCGGGAATCGAGCCGTCGGCACTGCCGGCTTTTTCGGCACCGACCAGGGTCAGGCTGGTGCCCAGTTTTGCCGCCTCGTCGGTCGATACAGCGGCGTGTGCCTGAGCGGCGATGGCCATGGCCAGCGACGCGGCCAGTACGGTTTTCACGAATTTCATCTTGATATTCTCCTGCTTGCGCCGGGCAAGCCAGTGGTGAATCAAAAGGTGGTTTTCATCGTCAGGTACACAGCACCACGGTCCGCCGTGGTCGCCCCGCCACCCGAAAACGCTGAGTAGCCACCGGCGTAACACGCGTAGTTCTCGTTGCCGCTGAACGCGTTGGGTGTGGAACCGTCGCCGCTGCCGGCGTTCGCCGCGCCCGTACTCGAACCGCTGACGTTGCATTTGTCGGTCTTGCCGAAGGAGTCCACGTACTTCAGGTCGACGAAGTATTTGTTGTACACAACGGCGCCGATGCCCACGGCATAGTTGCCCGTGTCCTTGGCACCGCCACCGGAGACCGGCGACACGCCGTCGAGTCCGACGTTGACGGACATCGGCGCGTTGAGGTCGACGCCGGGGAACACCTGGTACCAGGTCGGTGTGAAGTTGACCGCGATACCCCAGTTGTCACGGGTTGGCTGGTCGATGCCGCGATAGGTGTTCTTGCCCTTGTAGAGCGCCTCGTTCTTGCTATCGAGCTTGAGCAGGTTGCTGTAATACAGCTCGGCCAACAGAGTGGCGGAATCGAACACCGGGGTTTTCGGCAGGGTCATCAGGCCGTTGAGCGTCCAGTGCAACGTGTCACCGGTGGCGCTCATGCTGTCGCCCTTTTCCGGGGTGTCATAAATCACGCCCGTGGCGGACGTGCGGGCAGGCAACAGCCCGAGACCGGCACCCAGGCCCCGTGGCCCGGTGGAGCTGACAATCGCCGGAATACTGGCCAGCGGCATGTTCTGGCGGAAGTTCAGGTCCGACCCCACGCTCACACCGCCGACATCCTTGGACAGGCTCAAACCGAAGATGTGAATGTTGTCGGCGTAGGCCAGTTGATAGGTGGACGTGCTCAACGAGTTGAGCGTGTTGACCACGGGCGCTATCGGCCCGATCGGCGCAGTGCCATTCGGGTTGGCCGACGTCAGGCCTCTGGCATCCAGCCACGCTTGCGGAAGGATTTCCGAACTTTCGCGGTAGTAAACACCCAGGGTGCCGTCAAGCCAGGCAGGCGACCACTTGGCCATGACGCCCCAGTCGCCGCGTTTGTCCGGCGTCAGGTCATGGCCGCGACGCACGTTGGTCAGCCCGTTGCACGGCGCCAGGCCACAGCCCAGAGGACTGCCGGGAACCACCGAGTTGGTGTTGCCGAGCAGGAACGATTGCGCGCCAAAACCGACCAGATCCGAACCGCCGTAGTAGGTGCCGGCTTCCGGCAGACGCGCGGCATCCCAGTCGAGGAAATACTGGGCGCCCACGGTCAACTCAGGATTGACGGTGAACGACATCGACAGCTGGTTGCGCGGGACAAACAGCTCCTTGGCTTCCGTGCCGGGAGACGCAGCCAGCTTCGCCAGGTCGAGGCCGGATTGGCCGTAGCTCACCGCGTGCACCGGGTTCAGCAGGGTCTCGCCCCAAAACACATTGTGCTGCCCTGCCTTGACGTTCAGCAGCGACTCCTCGCCCAGTTCGGTGCTGTAGAACACGAAGGCATCGAGGATTTCGCCGGACGGCCCGGTGTAATAACGCTGGGCGTAGTTGCTCAGGTGCGGGCTGCCGTTGCCAACGTTGTCACCGGTGACGGCGGGCAGTCGCGGATCGTTGGCGACCAGGCCGGAACGGGCGCCGTTTCCGTTGACGAACGGGTTGGAATTGGAGCCGGTGTTCTCATAGGCCTTGTCGTACCAACTGGCGGCGCTGACGCGAAAACCCATGTGGTTCTGGTAGACCACATCCAGCTCGGTCAACAGGTCGATACGGTTGGTGATGTTGGTGCCGGCCTTGCGAAAGTTGTAGTCACCGTCGTTGTTGTTCGGTGTCCCGAGCATGCGCTTGTCGGCGCTCTCGGTGCGCACGCCGTAGTTGTACTTGACGGTGTTATCCAGGCGCGCGCTCCAGTCCGGATTGCCCATGTCGATTTCTACCGCCTGAGCAATCGGCGTGCTTGCAGCCAGGATGGCCGTTGCCAGCAAGCTGTAGCGCGATGGTGCTGCGAACCCTTGACGCTTCGTGTTGTGCATTGCGTTGTCTCCGCCTTTTTGTATTTGTTTTAAGCGCAGTTGCCCTCACGCAAACCCTTGCAGGCGTCGCGTCTTTGAGGATTGAGGGCGAATGCCGACCGGTTAGCGCCAGCCGGCGTTTGAACTAGCGATCCAGTTCCAGAATCAGGGCTTCGGCTTGTGGCCAATGCCCATAACCTGACGCTGGGTTGAGATGCCCCACTTCACCGAGGTTGAGCATGTCGCTACCCCAGGCTTGCGCCATGCGGTTGACGGCATCCAGGCTGGCGAGGGGGTCGTTGCTGCTGCCGGCCACCAGGCTGCGAAATGGCAGCGGACCTGCCGGTAGAGGGCTCCAGCCGTGAACACTCAGTGACTCGGCGGATGGATAGCCTTGCGGCCATTGCGCAGCGAGGTCCGGCGGTGCGGCCAGCAACGCGCCCTTGATTGGACGACTGTGTCTTGCGGCCCAGTGGGCAACCATCAAGACGCCGGCACTGTGCGCGACCAGAATCACCGGGCCGTCGATTTGCGACAATTCGTGCTGGATGGCTTCGACCCGCTTGTTGCAGTCGAGCTTGTCCGTTTCCAGCGCAGGCACACTGCGCACCTTGCTCAGCCTTGCTTCAAGCAGCGTTTGCCAATGCTCGGCAACGTGCTCGCGCAGGCCCGGTACGATCAGAACGGTTGCGGCAGTTTGCAGTTTGTCCACGTCAACACCTTCGCTATCACGGTGATTCGACTGACTCTGTGGTCAGCGCTTTCTTGTAGGACTGACATTAAAGAGCGCCCACCCCCAGCGCTTTTCATTGGACGTCAGGCACTTTTCTTTTGATGACACATGAATCCCCGCTGTCGGAACGTGACCGCTGGTCAAAAAGATCAACAGGTCCTTCGCAGGCCGCTGTAATCAATGGGTGCGCGTTGAATGACGCGTCCAGCGGCGATGATTTTGGGCGGCGTTACGCGCCCCTTTGGAATGACTTCGCAACTGTTCAAGTGGTGAAGTGCTGGATATAGTCGCCACGCTCGTTTCCACCGCAACCGGCTCAGGAAAGACCTCCGCATGACCAAGCTTGTTCGCGCCGCCGTCTTGACCAACTACCTGGAGGTCACGCAATACCTGTCGTTCAACCCGCGGGATTTACTGGCAGCGGTCGGTCTGACCAAGGCGCAACTGCAAGCGCCCGAGCACCGGATCCCCATCGATTCCGCGGTGCGACTGCTGGAAGACTCAGCGGCCGCCAGTGGCTGCCAGACGTTCGGCCTGAGCATGGCCGAGTCGCGCCAGCTCTCCGATTTCGGCGTGGTCAGCTTGCTGCTCAGTCATCAACGCACCTTGCGTGATGCCTTGCAGGTGGTAGTGAACTACCGTCACCTGATGAACGATTCGCTGGCCATCTTCATTGAAGAAGCCGGCAAGATGGTGATCATCCGCGAAGAGGTGGTCACCGAAACGCCCATGCCCAGCCGGCAAGCCAATGAGCTGGCGATCGGTGTGATGTTTCGCCTGTGCGCAGCCCTGCTCGGTTCACACTGGCATCCGTTCAGCGTCAACTTTACCCACCAGCCCCCGGACAACCTGCAACTGCACCGTCGCTTGTTCGGCTGCACGCTGGAGTTTGGCAGCGAGTTCAATGGCATTGTCTGTTCCGATGCCAGCCTCGATATGACCAACCCTCACGCCGACCCGGTGATGGCGCGCTATGCCCAGAGCTATCTTGATTCGCTGCTGAGTCACGAAGGTTCTTCGATACTCTTCGAAGTGCGTAAAGCCATTTACCTGCTGTTGCCAATGGGCCGCGCCACCATCGAGCAGATCGCCCAGAGCCAGGGCATGAACGTTCGAACGCTGCAGCGGCGCCTCAAGGATGATGGCTGTGCCTTCAATGACGTGATCAACGACGTGCGTCGCGACCTGGTGTTGCGCTACCTGGACAATCCGAATTATTCCCTGGGCCGGATCGCCGACATGCTCGGTTACTCCATGGCGAGTTCGTTTACCCGCTGGTTCATCGCCCAGTTCGGCATGCCCCCTGCCGCCTGGCGCGCCGCGCAGAAACAGCCCAAGGCACCGCCCCCTCCCACCGCCCTGCCCGGCCACGCTGACTCCTGAAGCGACGGAGCGTTTTGTGTAGCCAAAAAAAAGCGGCGACTGCTGGTACAGTCGCCGCAAAATAACCGGCGTTTTTGACACCAGTCGACAGCCTGATTACGCCGAGGAGGCGAACGTAACCAGGCCCTGCCACTCAGGTTCCCCAGTGCAATAACAGCAGCACCAGCACGACCAGGAATACGGTCTCCCCCACCATCAACAGAATCGGCTTGATCCCCACGGATGCCAGCTCCTTGAGCTGCGTTTTCATGCCCAGGGCGCTGATGGACACCACCAGGCACCAACGCGACAACTCATTGACCGAACCCTGCACCACAGGCGCGACCCACCCGGTGCTGTTGATACAGGCCAGGATCAGGAAACCCACGGCAAACCACGGCAGCAGCGGCGGTCGTTTGCCCGAGGAGTCAGCACCCTGCATCCGCGTGATCATCGCGGCCGTGACGATGACCGGCAGCAACATGGCCACGCGCATCAGTTTGATCACCGTGGCCGTATCGCCGGTCTCGGTCGACATGCTGTAACCGGCGCCGACGACCTGGGCAACGTCATGGATCGTGGCGCCGAGAAACAGGCCGGCCGTTTGCGGTGACAGCGACAGCCATTGGGCGATCATCGGATACACAATCATCGCCATCGTCGAAAGCGCCGACACCCCGATCACCGTGAACAGCGTGGCGCGTTCCTTCTGCGGGTGATTGGGCAGTGCCGCCGCCAGCGCCAGTGCCGCCGAGGCGCCGCAGATCGCTGTCGCGCCACCGGTCAACATGCCGAACAGACGCTGGAACCCCAGCGCCTTGGCCGCGATCACTGACACGCTGATGGTCACCACCACCAGGATCACCACCAGCGCCACGGGTTTCCAACCCAGGGCCGCGATTTGCTCGAGGGTGATGCGCATGCCCAACAGCGCGACGCCGATACGCAACACCGTTCTCGCCGTGAACTCGATGCCTGCCTTGCAAGTGCCCTCGCCCGCCAGAAAATTCAGGGCCATGCCCAGCAGCAACGCGAACAGCATGACCGGCGCACCGTAGTGCTCGGAGAGAAAGGAAGCCGCCGCCGCAACGATCAGGCTAACGATGAAACCCGGCGCCAGTTCGCGCGTGCGGCTGTGGATTCGGGTCAGGGCGATGGCGCTCATGGCGCGGCCTCCTCGCTGATAATGATGAACGCCTGACCGTCGACGACGTCGACCGGGTACGTGGCGACTTTGACCTGGGTGGAATTGAGCAGGCAGCCGCTGCGCAGATCGAATCGCAAGCCATGGGCGCCGCACTGGATCACCCGCCCGTCAAGCCGCCCGCCCCACAGCGAAGCACCCTGATGCGGACAGCTGTCGTCGATGGCGTACACCTGCCCGTCGACGTTGAACAACGCCAGGCTCTTTTCTTCGAATTCGAACAGGGTCCGATTACCGGGCTGTGGGTATTTGCCGCAAGGCACAGGAATGCGCCGCGTCATGCCGGTTGCCGCTCGCGATCGCTCTCTTTAAGGGCTTCGCTCATTGCCCCAAGTAACGCCTGAGTCGGTTGTGCACCGACCACCGTCATGCGCCTGTCGAACTGAAAACTCGGCACGCCGCTGGGCGCTCCGGGGAATCCGTCAAAGGGCGTGGCGTCGCCGGTCAGGCAATCGAGCACGACATCCGTTTCGACGCCGCAAGAGCGGGCAATGGCAAGCAAGGTCTCGCGGCAACCCAAGTCTTCGCGCTTCTGAAAATAAGCGGCGAACAGTCTTTCGAGCAACATTTCACGCTGGGTAGCATTGCCCCGGACGCTGACGCGCTCGAACAAACGATGGGCGTCAGCGGTATTGGGCATCGTCGTGATGCGGCTGAGGTCGATGTGGAGTCCCACCGCCCCGGCCGCACGCTGGACCTGCGCCTGGCGCATGGTCATGGCATCGGCATTGCCCAGGCGCTTGCGATAGAAATCGGCGAAGGGCTCACCCTCTATCGGTAGCTGAGGGAGTAACTGCACGCCGTGCCACTCCGTGCGTATCTGCACATCCGGGTAGCGACTGCGGAACTGCACCTGGGCATGTTCCAACTGGCGTTTGCCGATCAGGCACCAGGGACAGATGAAATCGAAAAACACATCAATATTCAAACGACGACTCACAACTTCACCTCTAGCCCGGCAGTGCTGACGGGGTCAGGCACGCTCTGACCCTGCAGACGGGCAATATCTTTGTGGTAATGACACTTGGCATAAAAGAACACCGCCGCCGCCGCAATACTCACCAGCGGAACGACCTGAAATGCGGCATGCAAACCGATCAGGTCGGACAACCGGCCGGTAATGAAAGGGCCTGGCGCCAGGCCGAGCATGTTGTTGGCCAGGGTCAAGGTGGCGAACGCTGTGCCGTGCACCGAATAGTGGGTCAGGTTGGCAACCATGGCGCCGGCCGGGCCGGTGGTGCCGGCGGCAATCAGCATGCCCAGGCAAATCAGCGCCAGTTGCAACGGCCCTGCCGGCAGCGCGAAGGCCACGGACAACAACAGGCAACTGCCCAGGCAATAGACGATGGCCAAGGCGACCTTGCGCTCCGGCGAGTGGCGACATAGCCGGTCACTGAGCATGCCGCACAGGATCATGCCCGCGCCGCTGCACAGCACGATAATCGCGGCGATACCGCCCGCCTTGTCCGTCGCCATGTCGTAGTAACGATTGAGGTAGCTGGGCATCCACACAATCACCGTGCCGCCCACAAACAGCTGCAGACCACTGCCGACGTAAGTGGCAATCACTGAAGGGCTGGACCATAACGTGCGCAACGGTCGCTTAACCGTTGAACCGGCCTTGTCCACGACCTGCTTCGGCGCAATGCGCGCTTGTTTGACAATGAGCGGGTACAGCATCGCCAGCACCAGGCCGAACAGCGACATGCCGGCAAACGACCAGCGCCAGCCCAGCTTCGCCGCGATTGCCCCGCCCAGCGCCATGCCCAACACCGAACCGAACATGCCGCCCGCCATGAAGGCGCTGGCCAGCGTTGCGCGCATGTGTTTGGGAAACACCGAAATCACCACCGCGATGCCGACACTGCCGTACGCGGCTTCGCCGACACCCACCATGAACCGAGCGATGAACATCTGCTGATAGTCCTGCGCCAGCGCGCAACCCAATGTCGCGACGCTCCACAGCAGGGCCATCAGCGTCAGGCTCTTGACCCGACCAAACCGGTCCGCCATCAACGACAGTGGAAACGTCAGCAGGCCGACCATCAGGGCAACAATGCCGCTGAGCAGGCCGAGCTGGCTGTCACTCAGCGCCCACTGGCTTTTCAGTAGCGGAAACACGGCATTCAGCACTTGCCGTGACATGTAGTCGGAGATCAGCAAGCCGAACGTCAGTGCAAAGACGATCCAGGCATACGGGCGCGCAACAGCGACGGAGCCGTCGCCATCGTCTGCGGCAATCGGGTGAAAGGCCATCTAGCCTCCTCAAGCTTTGTTTTATTGTTGTTATCAAGCGAATTGCAGTACAGCGAACGAGAGGCACCGGCCTCTCGTCCTGATTCCGGTCAGCCGCGTTGCGGCACGCCTTTCTGCCCGGCCTTGCGGTTCGGGGCCATGCCGTTGGCCTGCAGGGTTTCTTCGATGCTCGAGTACTGGACACCGATGCGATAGATCTCGCGGGCTTCCTTGCCGGTGGCGATTTCGCGACCCAGTTCGTGAGCAATGCGCACGGTTTGCTGGATCTGCGCCACGGAGCCGAAACGCTCACCCTTATGGTCAATGATAGTGTCTTCATTGCCCACGCGCGGGTGCAGCCCCATGGCCATCGACATGGTGTTGAGCGGCATGACGTTCTTGAGCAGCGACTCGGACGTCAGGGTGCAACCGTCCGGTGCGCGGTGGATGAAGTTGAAGAAGTTGAATGGATTGGGGCCGTCGAAACCGCCACCGATGCCGATCCACGTCAGGTTCAGCGGGCCCATGTACACGCCCTTGCGCACGAGACGTTCGAGGGTTTCCATGGCATGCATGCCCGTCAGCTGGAAGTGCGGCTGGATCCCGTTGTCCATCAGGCGCTTGAGATGCTCGGCCACCCAGGCAGGACCGGCCGGAACGGTCATCTCGCTGTAGGCGGCGTGGATCAACGGATTGGCCAGGGAGGTGCCTTCCAGGTATTCCGGATAGAGCAATTCCATGATGTTCATTTGCGTCGTGTTGATCGCCACCGTCACCTGATCAGGTTTCGGCGTCAGCTCGGCCAACATGTGGCGCGTGTCGTCAGACAGCCATTTGGCCGCTTCACCGTCACTTTCAGGGGCGAAGGAAATCGAACCGCCGACCTGGATGATCATGTCCGGCACGGCTTCACGCACGCCGGCGATCAGTTCGTTGAACTTGGACAGGCGCTTGGAGCCCTTGCCGTCGAGTTCACGCACGTGCAGGTGCAGCACGGTCGCGCCGGCCTCATAGCAATCGACCGCTTTCTGCACCTGCTCGTCCATGGTCAGCGGGATGTCTTCGGGGAAGTCCTCCGGCATCCATTCCGGGCCGTAAGGGGCCACGGTGATGACCACCTTCTCCATGTTTTCCGGGTGCAGGGAATCGTCAAAGAATTGCATGGTGTACTCCGTTTCTTATGATTGTCTCGCCCACCCGGGGTCATGCCGGGCAGACGTGCTTACGAGTGCGGATGCAGGTGCGTTCGATCAGAACGTCTTGTCGCCGATGATCCCGGCGCGTTCCATCTTGCGGTGACACGGCGGGTAATCCATGACCGCGTAATGCTGGGTGCTGCGGTTGTCCCAGATGGCAATGCTGTTGGGCTTCCAGCGCCAGCGCACCTGGTACTCGGGGATGTACGCCTGGCTGACCAGATAACGCAGCAGTTCGCTCGCGCCGGGGTTGGCGTCCTGACCGAAGCGGACCCGATCCGGGGTGTGGTAGTTGCTGAAGTGAGTGGTGAACGCGTTGACGAACAGCACCTTCTCTCCGGTTTCCGGGTGGGTGCGCACGACCGGATGCTCGGCATCCGGGTACATCGCCTTGAGCGCCAGGCGTTTCTCGATCGGCATGGCCGCGCCGAAGCTCGCTTCGATGCTGTGGCGGGCGCGCAGGTCGGCAATTTTCACCTTCACGTCATCCGGCAACTGCGCATAGGCCTCGACCATGTTGGCCCACATGGTGTCGCCGCCGACGGGCGGACACTCCACGCAACGCAGTACGCAGCCCATTGGCGGGGATTCACGCCAGGTCGCATCGGTATGCCACGCGTTTTCGTAGCGATCCATCGGCTGGTCCGGGTTCTTGTAGATGCGCACCAGCCCCGGATGGTCCGGATCGCTGCCGGCCACCGGATGATCCTCCAGCTCACCAAAACGCCGGGCAAACGCCACGTGCTCGGCACGGGTGATGTCCTGATCACGCAGAAACACCACACGATGCTTGACCAGCTGGGCACGAATCTCGGCGAAAAGATCGGCGTCATGGACTGCATCGGCAAGGCTCACTCCGATCAGCTCCGCGCCGATATTGCAGGTCAATTGTTCGACTTTCATGGCGGACAACCTCCTTAAATGACGAAAATCGACGAGCCGGTGGTCTTGCGTGATTCCAGGTCTCGATGGGCCTGCACGGCATCTTGCAAGGCGTAGTGCTGGTTGATTTCGATCTTGATCCGACCGCTGCCGACGTGATCGAACAGCTCACCAGCGAGCTCGGCCTTTTCCACCGGGTCGGCGATGTAGTCAGCCAGTGCCGGGCGAGTGAGGAACAACGAGCCTTTCATTGCCAGCATCACCGGGTCGAATGCCGGAATCGGCCCGGACGCGGTGCCGACACAGACCATTAAGCCGCGCCGCTTGAGCGAGTCCAGCGAACCGGCAAAAGTGTTCTTGCCGACACTGTCGAACACCACGTTGACGCCCACGCCGTCAGTCAGCTCGCGAACCCGCTGTGCGACATCTTCGTGGCTGTAGTTGATGACATGGTCGCAACCATGGGCCTTGGCGATTTCACCCTTGAGGTCCGTGGAGACGGTGCCAATGACGTTGAGGCCGAGCAACTTGGCCCATTGCGAAACAATCAGGCCGACACCGCCCGCAGCGGCATGCAGCAAAATGCTGTCGCCCGCCTTGAAATCGTAGATGCGGCGCATCAGGTACGACGAGGTCAGCCCGCGCATGGTCATGGCCGCAGCGGTTTCGAAACTGATGGTTTCCGGCAGCTTGATCAGCGGCGCAGCGGGAATCAGGCGCTCGGTGCTGTAGGCGCCGAGGGTGTTGAGGAAACCTGTGTAGGTAACGCGATCCCCCACTTGTACGTTGGTCACGCCCTCGCCGATGGCCTGGACCACGCCGGACGCTTCAACGCCCATGCCGTTGGGCATCGGGATCGCATAGGTGCCATTGCGAAAGTAGGTGTCGGCATAGTTCAGGCCAACGGCCACATGCTTGAGCCGGACCTGGCCTGGACCGGGATCGCCGACTTCGACCTCTTCGTAGCGAAGCACTTCGGGACCACCGGTTTCGTGAAAGCGTACGGCTTTGGCCATTTTTGTTATTCCCCAGTCTGCATTATTGGCGAGCTGCGTCGAATTGCGCTGACTGGACTGTAGGACTCCGTTAGTTGAGCCGCTTCTCATCAGACGACAATGGCTTTTCATTTCGTGACAGCGATCGTGGGGGATCTCGCTGTAAACGGGGCGCGTACAGATAGGTTAGATGGGGCGTTAAGGGGAGCACTCACGCTCTATCAAGTTCATTGAATCAACAGGCGCAAGTGCAGAAACCCTTATAACTTTTCACTCTAATTTCAAAAGCCAAAATAGCGCCACCACAGTACTTATATCTTTGCTGGATAAAAGCTCTTGCGGCGGCTTTACAAGCTACAAAAACGAACTAGCGTATAAATTCAATCGATATTCACAAATATTCATTAATGACGGAAGAAGCCCTCTGCACAGGGCTGTTCCGAGCAAAATTACATCGATGAAACAGCAACTTTTCTGCCCGACAGGGATAAAGAAAGACTGATTAATCCTGGAGCAAACACCCTTATGAACGTCTCACGACAAGTGTTTATCAGCGCTGCCCTGGCGGCCCTGTTGCTCGGCGGTTGCACCTCGAAAGTCACCGAGCGTGAGCAATACTCAGGTTTCCTGTCCAACTACAACAACTTGCAGCAGGTCACCACACCCAGTGGCGAAACAGCGATGCGCTGGGTGGCCCCCTCCTGGAATCCGGATGCCTATAACACCGTGGTTTTCAACAAGCTTGAGCTCTATCCGGCGCCAAAGCCTAACGAACGGGTCAACCGGCAAACCCTGGATGAATTGCAGAGCTACATGACCAGCAAAGCCAAAAGCGTCTTGGGCCTGAAATATCGAATCGTGTCGAATGCAAAAGCAGCACCGGCCGGTGCCAAGACGTTGATCATGCGAGCAGCGATCACCGGGGTGAATGCCGAGAACGAAGGCATGAAGTGGTACGAAGTGGTCCCGGTCGCCGCCGTCGTGGGGGGTGTCTCCGCCATCAGTGGCCATCGTGATCAGGAAACCACCCTGTTCATCGAGACCGAATTCATCGATGCAAGCACCAACCAGACTGTGGCCAAAGTGGTGCGTAAAGTCTTTGGCAGCACCCTGGAAAACCAAAGCCAAAAGATCACGACCAAGGACTTCAAAGTGGCGATCGACAAGCTGACTCAGGATTTGCAAGCGTTCATCAAATGATGCCGGGGCGGTGCCCGGCTTGACCTCGAAGGCATCAAGGAGAACGCGATGGCCGACTCGAGCAAGAAAATGAACCTCATGGGCCTCACCACACTGGTGACGGTAAACATGATGGGTTCGGGCATCATTCTGCTACCGACGAGCATGGCGCAATTGGGCGCCGTGTCCTTGCTGTCATGGATCGTTACCGCCATCGGGTCCATGGCGATCGCCTACTGTTTTTCCCAGTGCGGGATCTTCTGCCCGCGCCCCGGAGGGTTGTCCGCCTACACCGAAGAGGCGCACGCCAAATCGGGGTTTTTCCTGTGCTCGTACCTGTACTTTCTTTCGCTGGCCATTGCCAACGTTGCCGTCGCCATTTCCGCAGTGGGGTACATGACCTCCTTTGTACCCTGGCTGGGGACAGGGGCCATCCCGCTGTTCGTAGGTACGGTGGGCCTACTCTGGTTGACCACGGTGGCCAACTTCGGTGGCCCGGGCATCACCGGCAGGATCGGTGCAATTACCGTCTGGGGAGTCATCATCCCGGTAGCCGGATTGAGCATTATCGGGTGGTTCTGGTTCAAGCCCGACGTATTCGCAGCCGCCTGGAACCCGAACAACCTGCCCATTCAGGAAGCCATCAGCAAGGCGATTCCGCTGACGCTATGGGCGTTCCTCGGCATGGAGTCGGCGGCGCAAGCCTCCGATGCCGTGGAAAATCCCAAGCGCAACGTTCCGCTGGCCTGTCTGCTCGGAACGCTGGGTGCCGCGGTGGTTTATGTACTGTCGACCACGGTCATCCAGGGCATTATTCCCAATGCCGAACTGGCCAACGCCTCGGCCCCCTTTGCCCTCGTCTACGCGCAAATGTTCAACCCCACGGTCGGCAATATCATCATGGCGCTGGCCGTGATGGCCTGTGTCGGATCGCTGCTGGGCTGGCAGTTCACCCTGGCGCAAACCGCCAAGATGACCGCGGACCAGAATATGTTTCCGTCCCTGTTCCGCAAGGTCAGCAAACGGGACGCCCCCATCCTCGGCATGCTGGCCTGCGGTGTGTTGCAGACATTGATGGCGTTGTCGACCATTTCGCCCAATGCCAGCGCGCAGTTCACTAAGCTCGTCAGCCTTGCGGCCGTGACCAACCTGATTCCTTACGTGACGGCGGCCACCGGCCTGCTGGTCATGATGTACAAAGCCAGAGTCAGTGCGAGCATCTACACCCGCAACACGATCTTGTTGCTGATTGCCATGAGCTACTCCCTCTATGCCCTCGTTGCCTGCGGCAAGGATGCGGTGTTCGGTGGCCTCATTGTCCTGGCGTTCGGCTACCTGCTTTATGGCTTTCTTTCCAAGCGTTTTGTCGAGAACCCTCCAGCCGCGCAGGTCAATACAGACAATGCCTGACGGCAAATCCAGACGTCCGCATGCAGGGAGCCAAGGTATGAGCGTGAAACGGACCAAAGGCCTCAACGTGCTGCTCGTCTGCCTGTTCACGCTGATATCGGGGCTTGCCGGTGCCGGCACCCTGGAACGCGTGCGGGAGAGCAACACCTTCAACCTCGGTTATTTGCCGAACTTCGGACCCTTCAGCATCCAGTCTGGCGACAACGCCACCGGTTTTGCCATCGAGCTTTGCCTGAAAATCGCCGACAAGGTGAAGACCGAACTGGGATTGCCAGGGTTGCAGGTGCGCTTCCAGCCCGTCACCACCACTGATGGGATAGACGCCGTCAGTTCGGGCAAAGTCGACATCCTCTGCACACCAACGCCCCTCACTCTGGAGCGACGCAAGCAAGTGAGCTTTTCGGTGCCGATCTACACGGCGGGTTTGTCGGTGGTTGTACGCCAGAACGCACCCGACGCGCTACTCAATGTGTTGAACGGAAAAGTGGCCCAAACCGGCCCAACCTGGCGCGCCACCCTCAACCATGGTCTGGCCAACCAGACCTATGCTGCCACCGCCGGCGGAGTGACCGAAGCCTGGCTCCGTCAGCAAATGCGATTGCTCGGGGTCGTGGCCACTCTGCTCACCGTCGAGAATGCTCAAGAGGGCCTCAGCCGTGTCGCGGAGGGCAAAGCAGATGCTTTTTTCGGGGAACGGATGGTGCTGAAGAACCTTCTCGACCATCACTACTCCTCTGGAAATCTGCGCCTGCTGGATCGGGTTTTTGAGTACTCGCCGGCGGCAATGGCGGTTGATCGAACCGATGAAGACTTCCGCTTGCTGGTTGATACCGTGTTGAGTGACCTGTATCGAACGGGGGGGATTGAGCAGGCGTATGTGAACTATCTGGGCGGCATCAGTAAAACGGACAAGAAGCTGTTCAAGGTATATGCGATCCCGTAGGAACAGCCGACTTGGTTTACATGGTCCTATACGTCGGCCAACCCCCCATGAGATGTAAAAGCCCAACACTACTGTGCAAGCACGGTAGTGTTGGGCTCAAGGACACACCCTTTTCCCTAAAGCTTGCACACGGCGAGATGAACTAACACTCCAACGCGCGCACGCGGGTTTTACGTTGCTGCTCCAAAGGCTCGATTGTCTTCTGCACCGTAAAGTCGAATTCGATTTCTGCAAAACGCCCGCTAACGCCATAGTCGCTCGCACGCTTCTGGTCGTCGCTGAAGGTGATCCTGGCGATCAGCTCGTCACGGGTGGCGTAAGCGAAATCGTCGTGCAGGTATTCATCGCCATCGAGGTTGATCTGGGTGGTCAGGTGGCGATGGTCCGGCGCGGAGATGAAAAAGTGGATGTGCGCTGGACGCTGGCCGTGGCGCCCCAATTGATCAAGCAGATGCTGAGTCGGACCGTCCGGAGGGCAGCCGTAGCCCGACGGCACGATGCTTCGGAAACGGTAACGCCCGTCGGCGTCGGTCACGATACGGCGGCGCAGGTTGAAGTCCGATTGCGTGGAGTCGAAGTAAGAGTAGCTACCGCCAGTGTTGGCGTGCCAGACATCCACCACGGCGCCCGCCAAAGGTTCGCCGACGGTATTGAACACCCGGCCTTGCATGAACAGCGGTACGCCCTGATCGACACCGTCATCAAGACGCGCTTCGCCTTGGGAAAGGGGCGCGCCGGCGACGTACAGCGGGCCTTCGATGGTGCGCGGTGTGCCGCCGGATTGACCGGCCTGCTCGTCTTCGGCGTCCATCAGCAGGTCGAGGTAATGCTCCAGACCAAGCCCCGCCACCACCAGCCCTGCTTCCTGGCGCGTACCCAGCACGTTGAGGTAGTTGACCGCTTTCCAGAACTCTTCCGGAGTTACCGCGAGGTCTTCGATGATGCTTACCGAGTCACGCAAGATGCGGTGGATCAGGGCTTTGGTTCGCGCATCGCCGGCATCGTTATGCAGGCCGCTGGCTTCTTCGAGAAACTTTTGAACGTCGGCAGTGTGGGAAATCTTCACGCTCATGATTAATCCTCATCAGTTATTTTTAGGGCATCGGTAAAAACGCTAACTTGACGGTCAACACACTCTGTACCAACAGGTTCGGTGGTGCGCCTGCTGGTTGTAGAGAAAACAAGCCCGCCAAGGGGCGCGGGCTTTGCCCAGGACAGGGAGCCTGAGTAAATCGATCAGAACGCTATCGGCCCCCACGCCGTAGGCGCGCCCTGAACAAGGGGTGTGCCAGTCAAAAAGGGACGGTCAACTTGATCCAGTAGGCATCGCCTTGCGCACGGTTACGCACCTCGGTCTCCTGCTGCCATTTAGCCGTCAGGAACCATCCCTTGTTACTGGTGTATTTCACCGACGGGCCGATGGCGAATACCTTGCCCTTGTTATCTTTTATGCGATCGCCATCCTGCCGATCGTCTGTGGTTTGCTGATAAAGGTAACCGCCTACACCGACTACCCAGCCATTCCCCAGTCCCCAACCTACTGCGTAATCCATGTGCAGTTCCTGACCGGATCGGTAGTCGGTATCTTTGTTGCGAAGGTTGAAGTCGTACATCGTCTTGGCATCGATGTTCAACCCATTCGGGTCGATGTAAGAAATCGCTAATACGGGTTCGACCACCCAGTAGTTTCGCCCGATGTTGGCCAAATCATTTTTGTCGTACTCTCCCGTCGGGGCGATGAAATCCAAGGCCACAATGCTGTGAAGTTTTTCGCTGTGATGAAAACCCAGTGCCGGGCCAAAAATCATATCGCCCAACCCTTGTTTGCTTTGTGATTGGCCGTTGACCTCTACTTTCAAATCCACAAGCGGCGCAATGGCATGGAAGGCCAGGCTTCCCCCCAACAGTTTCTGTTCAGTGACCCAAATCAACCGTGGCGCAATGGCGTTCGCGCGCACCCTGAAATCCACGGGTACTTTGTCGCCACTGTTGTCGCGCAGCGAATCGGCTTCGTAGTGGTTGATAAAAAACTGCGAATACAACCCCGGTGGAGGCATTGCACCCGACATGTAGTTTTCAGAGCCCATGGGATAAGAGGAACCACCGTTCTCGGTGGCCTGTACTTCAATACTCGCGGCGGCCAACAAACTAAAACCGGCATGGCACAGATGACGAACGCGGGACTTGGTTGATGCTGCTTTCATAGTTGATGACCTTTTGTTGTTTTTATAGTCAGCCGCAATCCTGCGGGTCATCGGGCAACCAGCAGAACTGACGGTTTTTTTCCTGCGGTGGAATCAGATCCTTTTGAACAGCGCCGATCTCGTGCTTTCAGAGGCTCCATCGGCGGCGCTGTAGAAACGCTCCATGAAAATGTCACGCTCGAACAACCGCCCCTGCATCAAGCACGTGATAGCGGAATCGATCATCACCGGTGGCCCGCACAAGTAGGCCTTGCGGTTACTGAAGCGCCCTTCGAAGTGTTGTTTCGCAGCGTCGTGCACGTAGCCCTTGTACCCGGCCCACTCTGCGTCGTCCGCCGCCTGGCTGAGCGCGGGCACGTAAGTGAAGTTGGTAAACTCGCGCGCAAGCGCTTCAAACAACTCGCGGTTGTAGAGTTCAGCTCGATTACGTGCCCCCTGGAACAACACAATCTGGCGGGTATCGCCGCTCTCCAACAGATCGAAAATCATCGACTGAGGACTGGACAGCCCCGAACCACCGGCAATGAAAATCAGGTCGCCGCTTTGAGAAGTGCGCACGAAAAACTGGCCATACGGTCCGGAAAGCTCTACCGCGTCACCGACGCAAAGCTCATCGTGGATCATGGTCGTCGCGAGCCCGCCTTCTACACGACGGACATGCAGTTCAACTTCATCCGGATGCTGAGGCGTATTGGCCAGAGAGAACGCCCTCGTTCCTTCAATCCCGGGCAATTGCAGGTTGATGTACTGGCCTGCCTGAAACGCCATCGGCCGATCAAGCTTCAAGTGCACGCCTTTGATGGTGGGCGACAAGTCCACCAGTTTCGTGACGGTCGCGTGGTAATCCTCGACGGGATGGCCGAGAAAATCCGGATCGGCGTCGATGTCGGCCTCAATCACCATGTCGCTTTGAGGGATCGCACAGCACGCCAACACCTTGCCTTCATCCCTCTCTATATCCATCAAGGCGAACGAAGACGCCGCCCCCAAATCTGCCTCACCTTCGAGCACCTGAACCTTGCAGGTGGCACAGGTACCGTGGCCGCAGGCGAATGGAAGCCAGACCCCCTGACGCAATGCTGCCTGCAGGATGGTCTGTCCCTCCTCCACCTCGATTTGTTCGCCGGTGGGCTCGATGGTTACTTGGTAGCTCATGACCGATTCCTCAGTTAAAAGTGCCGGCGATGCCGTTCAACCCTGGTGTGTTCAGGTGCAGCAGACTTTTGTGGTCGATACCGTTTCCGATCAGGCTGGCGCTGTAGTCAGGTGTGAACGGTTGATCGTTCAGTCGCCACAGCGCCTGGCTGAAATCGACCTGCGACGCGTCCGGGTGCTGGGCAATCGAGGGCTTGACCACCTGTTCGATGAAGTCGCCAAACGGCATGGCCGGTGGCAGTGGGAAGGTAAAGGGCGCGCAGAACATCAGGTGTTTTTCCCAGCACAAGTACACCAGTTGCAGGCCGTGGAAATTGTCCTGGCGGTCCAGGGGTTGGGCGTCGTAGGCGGCGATGGCTGTCACGGGCATGATGTTTTTCCTTATTTTTGTCAGTTGAACTGTAGGAGCGAGCCTGCTCGCGATGGCGGTGCAACAGGCGCTGAATAAGGTGAATGTGATGGCCTCATCGCGAGCAGGCTCACTCCTACAAGGGTTCTTGGTTGTGTCAGCCGGCCTTGGCTGGGTGCCAGTCCTGCCAGCGTCGATGTTCGGTGGAGCCCAGGTACTCGAAGTTGTCCTGGCCGGCGTTGATGTTGTAGTAGTCGCGCACTACCGACTCGACATCGCCGCCACCGCAGTTGCCCTGCAGGATCTGGTGTACTGGCAACCAGGCCTGGATGTACTTGGTCGGCTCGTACTCGAAAATGTCGCAGCAACCCTGGGAACAAAAGTGATAACGCTCGCCTTCATGCTCGGCGCTGCGATGGCTGAGGGTGGTCTGGTCATCCGGCTCGCCGAACGACAGCGGGATCTGACAAATCTGGCAGAGCATCGGCAGAGTCGGGTTGTAGAAGCGCTCGCCCTTCTCTTGCAGTGCGCGCCAGTGTTCGAAGCGTGGGCGGTAGATCTTGTCGAAGGTGTCCGGGTACTTGGAGGACAGCCAGTCCAGCTCTTCGTCAGTGGGCATCCAGGTATGGAAGTTGGTCGCCTGGCTGTACTGATAGAAGATCGACCAGGCCTGATGGCTGACGTGGTCCTTGGCGATGTTCGCCTCTTCGACATGCTTGGGCGGACGGATGCCATAGCGCTCCAGGTCCTTGAACAACGCCCCGCCCGCCTCTTCGAAATACACGCCCCAGGCTTCGGACCAGGACATGACTTTGTTGGGCAGCATGTAGTCCATCATCATCCCCACCAGCGTCAGCAGGCGGTAACCGCGCCAGAACCACTTGTCGATCCAGCGCTGGATGATCGGCACGTTGTCTTCGTGCTGCTCGAGCAGGAATTTGATCACTTCCAGGCCGAGGGTCATGTGTCGGGCTTCGTCGGACTGTGCGGAGAAGCCGAAGGTCACTGTGGCCATGTCACCGTTGAACGCCGCGCCGGACATGAACGGCACGAACAGCAGGTTGGTCAGCACGTATTCGAACGAAAAAGAAATCGCTGTCAGGAACTCGAACGGGCCGGCGGTGCGCGCATCTTCGAAGAACGATTTGGGCACCGAGAGGAACCACACGCGGTCATGCATGTGAGCAAAATCATGCAGGCCATTGAAGTGCCTGTTGTAGTGACTCATCGCATGGATCTGGGTCTGCACGTGGCGCAGTTCGTCGATAGCCTGCATCTGGCAGGCGATGCGCGCACCGGCACCGCTGAACTGCCGACCGACTCGCGCGAAACCCTGATAGGCCTGATATTCCAGTGGCGTGACACCGGACAGGAACAGCTTCAGCGCGTTGACATAACGGGCGTCCGACAGCGTGGTATGCCCGTTGTTCTGCGAGAACGCATCGAAGATCGCGTAGAGCTTTTTCTCTTTCTCGGCCTGGTATTTCCAGTAGGTGTCCATGGTCAGGCGGAACGGGTCTTCCCACTTGTCCCAGTCGGTAATCTTGATCCCCTCGAAACGCTCGTGTGGATAGATGTCCTCATGGGTCTGGTAGCTCGGCTCCCAGTCCAGGTCACGGGTCATGCAGCGGTATTTTTCTTTGGCATTAAGGCGTTTTTTCACGGCCATGATGGCGCTCCCGAATTCTTGTTATGGATCAGTGGCTACCGGCGCGATCAGCTGTTCCAGTACAGGGAAAAGCTGTCGTCCTCTTCCACGACGTTGCCGCCCAGGGTGATCACGTACATCAGCATTTCCTGGATATCCCAAGGGCTGCCGGTGAGTTGCTCGACCGTTTCGCGACGGATATCTAGCCGGCCCTCGGCCTCGATGCGAATCATCGATGGCTGGTGCTGAATCTGCGCCTGAGGGTTGTCCTGCACGATGGCGTCGACGATCGATCGGGCGTAGTCGGTGTCCTGCAGGTTCATGTAAACGAGGGAAGTCATGGGCGGGCTCCAAGTCCGATCTTTTTCAGTCGGGCAGCGAATTCGGTGCACACGGCATCCAGTGCCGATTCATCGAGACCGAGTCCGGTCAGCGGACGCAGGGCATCGACCGAACGCTCGCTCCAGTGATCGATCCAGCCTTGCACCAGCGCTTTGTTTTCAGGGCTTTCGTTGACCACGGTCTTAAGCAGCGCATCGACCCAGCGCTGGCTCTCGGCGAACCACAGGCGCATGAACTCGGTGAGCATGCCGACCTGCCCGGCGCCGTTGGCCGTCAGCTGTTCGTCGAGTTTTTGGAACAGCAGCGGGTACACCAGACCGTCGCTGACCAGGTTCTGCGCCACGGTCAATTCGAACCAATCGCGCACCACCAGGGTGTCCTCGACGTAGCGGCGCATTCCCTGCCACGCGGGATCGTTCAGCCATTGCTGCTTGGCCTGGGCCAGCAGCAGGACATCGCCGTCATCGAGCATCAGGCCAATCCGCGACAGGTATTGGGCGATGCCCAAACGGTCCATGGCCTGGAACATATGCATCTGCGTGACGCTGGTGCCGAAGCCGTCGGCGGCGATGTTGCTGTTGTTCATGTTCGCGCCCATCTCGGCGTGGCGCAGGGGCAACAGCAACGTGCTGATCAGTTGGACATTGGCGCTGGTCAGGCCGGCCAGCATGTCGCGCTTTTCGCAGAACGCGTAATCGTGCTCGGCATTTTCCTGCATCTTGGCCCGAGCCTGAACGTAGGCGCCATAGTAGTACTGGCGAGGGTCGCTGACGGTGTACCAGTCAGCCATGACCACCGCAGTGCGAGTGGCATCGTTGAGCAATTTGTCCGGCTGCCACAGCGGCCGATAGTGAAAATTGGTCGCTGATTCCAGGTCGAAACTGGCTTCCTGATAACGGCTGGCCACCTTGTCGCCAAACCGGCGACGGGTGTGGCTGAAGGTGTTGCGGATCGTCTCGACGGTGGTCGTCTTGATCTCGACACTCATGGAGTGGACTCCTGTGGTTATTGTTCTGGTGGGATGCTGGTGGGCGGCTTAGTCAGGGTCGCGGGTTTCGCCGTAGCGCCACTTGCGCGCGTCCGCGTCGAGAGCCTCGGACATCTGCGCATCCATGTGTTGCACATGGTTGCTTGCGCAGAATTGCTTGAATGCCTGATGTGGCAACACCAGTTCGACAAACAGCTCGGGGTAGCCGATGGCGAAATCAAATTCGACAAAGGGATCTTCTGGCTGGCTACGTACACGGACGTAGCGCGGCATCTGATCGAACGTGCTGCCTGGTTGTTTCATGCTCGGGTGCTCCCCTGTTGTTATGTTTGGGGAGAGAGCAACAACGGTGCCATTGTTCGCAGCCACGCAAACTCATCAAATAAAAACTATAAGATTCAAATGGTTAGTTTGTAGCTCGCACAAGTTTGAAGCTGCAGTGCAGCCTTTTCAGGTGAGCGCACACTTTCGGGAATTTATCTTTTGATGAATCGCAAACGAGCTGGTTTGAGCAAATGAGCAATTGTTGGGAGGAACATTGCATTGGCCGGCGCGCCAGAAACCCGAGGTGTTTTTTGGGGACGGTATTTCGATGCTTCACGCCGGGGGTTCGCGTTCCCCTGCGTTGTCGGGTTCAGCGCTCCAGGCGAAGCGTATGGCGACTCGGACTTGAGGTATATGACTGATCAAAGCGCCATTGGCCTACTTTTAATACTTTGAATTGGCTCACTTTTACCGAGTCTGGTGTCGTATCTTTTCATCATTTGATGAAAACGGACGACTACCATTGTTCATATGGACAACCCTGTTTGAAAGTTGACATTCAGTCCGTTTTCAGTCCGTTCTATACAGGAGTTTTACAGGTGCTCAATCGTTACGGCAGTACTGCGTCGGGACCTCAAAATGCCCCAGCCTAGGCATCGGAACCGACTCATCCCCACAAACAAAAAGAGATAGGGGTGCGTTTGCATGACCATGAAATACCGAGCCTCCGAGCATTCCACACTGCTCAAGGATCTGACCGATCGCATTCACTTCCTCGGCAGTGAAGGAAAAATCTGGCTTGATGAACAACGGATGCTGTTGATGCAGGTGTCCTCGATGGCGTCATTTCGTCGGGAGCTGATCGAGATGATTGGCGAGGAGCGCGCGAAGGGGTTTTTCCTTCGGCTGGGCTATCAGTCCGGACTCAAAGATGCCCAGCTGGCTCGCAAATTGCGGCCGAACGGGAGCGACATCGACATGTTCCTGATAGGCCCCCAACTGCACTCGCTCAAGGGAATGGTCAACGTGCGTCCGGTGGTGATGGACATCGATATCGAGGCCGGAACCTTTTACGCCGACATCGAATGGATTGACTCGTTTGAAGTGGAAAATCACCAGAGTGAACAACTTCATTCCGAGCAGCCGATTTGCTGGATGCTGCTGGGCTATGCGATCAGTTATTCATCCTTTTTCATCGGCCGGCAGATTATCTACAAGGAAGTCAGCTGCCGAGGCTGTGGAGACAGCCAGTGTCGAATTATCGGCAAGCCCGCCGAGGAGTGGGAGGATGCCGATACGTTCATGCGCTACTTCCAGAGCGATCCGATCATCGATGAATTGCGCACCCTGCAACTTCAGGTCGAAAACATGAACGAACGCCTGCAGTTGCGTGCAGGCCAGTTTTACGGGATCGGTCGCTCCGCCAATTACCGAAAGACCTGTGAACTGATTGACAAGGTTGCACCTGGTAAAGCTTCCGTGTTGCTGCTCGGTGAGACGGGGGTCGGCAAGGAAGTCATCGCCCGTAGTTTGCATTTGCGCAGTGAGCGCGCGGGCGGGCCTTTCATTGCGCTGAACTGTGCGGCCATTACGCCAGACTTGATTGAAGCCGAGCTGTTCGGTGTTGAAAAAGGTGCCTACACCGGGGCACAGCAATCTCGTATGGGGCGCTTCGAGCGGGCCGATGGGGGCACATTGTTTCTCGATGAAATCATCGAGCTGACGCCTCGTGCGCAAGCGAGCCTGCTGCGGGTTTTGCAAGAGGGTGAACTCGAGCGAGTGGGCGATAGCCAAACCCGACATGTCGATGTTCGGGTTATCGGCGCCACGCACGAGGACCTCGGCAAAGCCGTAAAAGAAGGACGCTTTCGGGCCGACCTCTACTATCGGCTGAACGTCTATCCCGTTCGAATTCCAGCACTGCGCGATCGTCAGGAAGACATTCCGCTTTTGATCGAGCACTTCCTGGAAAAGCTGCATTTGAGCTACCAGAAAAAAACCCTCGGGTTGTCCGATCGAGCCAGTGAAGCCTGCCTTCGCTATGACTGGCCCGGCAACATTCGCGAGCTTGAGAATCTCATAGAGCGTGGCGTGATCATCACGGACAACAATCAGAGTATTTCGGTGGACGCACTGTTCCCACACATGTCTGTTGAAGCGCTTAGCATCGGATTGTCGAGCGAGGGCAACTTGATCAGTCAGAAGCTGGAGCCTGATGAAGCGTGGGTCAATCAGTTGCTCGATATGGGGATAACCCTGGACGGTCTGGAGGAACAGTTGCTACAGGGCGCCATGGATCGCGCTAATCAGAATGTGTCTGAGGCCGCGCGCCTTCTTGGGATGACCAGACCAGCGCTGGCCTACCGGTTGAAGAAGTTGCCTGGCTACTTGGGAGAAAACTGACACAGGTACTCCAGTGTTATGGGGCTGATAACGACTCATCTTTAGCCGTTCACATTTCTCCTCCGTGAAACAAGGTCGAAACGCTGCATGGAACGGGTGATCGCCAGATTCAATCCCAAATCCCGGCTGGGATCCGGTTTCACCCACCGCAATGTCAAATTTACGATCAACGGTATGATTGTTACAAGCCATTGATTGCCATGGAGTCTCGACTTCACGCAAACGCGAACAACACGCTACAAACATTTGCTTACAAAACCCTGGCTCGCCAAAGACAGGGTTCGTAACTATAGGTGATAGGTTACGCGCCCAACATAATAACGAGATGCACAGAATAATTATGCGCATCCAATTCCCCACCCTCCCTGCCCTCGGGGCTTACGTCGCCCTTTCTTGTCTGTTTGCGGTCGCATGGTTCACCCATCCCGCACCGGTCCATTCTTCCTTTGCCCTGATGAATCCCGTGAGGGCCGTGGCTGATCAAGTCGCCAAACCCATCTATACCAGCCGTTTTGCCTCATCCGGCCTGGTGGATTTCGTGCATTCCTCGGCGGTAACGGCCTTGCCCGATGGCAGCCTGATGTCGGTGTGGTTCGCCGGCACTCGCGAAGGCGCTTCCGATGTGCAAGTGCGCTCTGCCCGCTTCGATGCGAAAACCGGCGAATGGGGGGCTGAACAGGTATTGGCGACTCGGGATTCGACCCAGCAAGGCACTGGCAAATACATCCGCAAACTGGGCAATCCGGTTATTGCGCTGGCACCGGATAACCGTCTCTGGTTGTTCTACGTGTCGGTGTCCATGGGGGGCTGGGCCGGGAGCGCGGTCAATGTGATGGTCTCTGACGACTACGGCCGCCAGTGGTCCGAGCCTCGCCAGTTGATCACCTCGCCGTTTCTGAATATCAGCACGCTGGTGCGTTCGGCTCCGGTCTTTCACGCCGACGGTTCCATTGGCTTGCCGGTCTATCACGAGTTTCTGGGCAAGTTTTCCGAGTACCTGTACCTCAGCGCAGACGGTGAGGTCATCGATAAATTCCGCATCAGCCATGGCAACAACTCATTGCAGCCCACGGTCGTTCCGCTGGATGGGCAGCGTGGTATCGCCTTGTTGCGCTACGCCGGCAACACTCACCATCGAGTACTGGCGACGCGTACCGAAGACGCCGGGCAAACCTGGAGCGAGCCTTATCCGCTCGACCCTTCGAATCCCAATTCCTCGTTGGCGGCCGTCGCCACACCCGACCATGGCTTGCTGGTGGCACTCAATGACTTGCAGGACGGCCGCTTCAAACTGAGCCTCTATGGCACCGACGCGAAAATGGACGATTGGCGCTCGCTGCGGGACCTCGACAAATCGCCTGATCCGGAAGGCGATACGTTTTCTCCCGAGGCGTACAAGGCAATCATCGGCAAAGAGTTCCGCGGGTCCAGTGGCGCACTGCGCCAGCCGCTGGAGGCACAGTTCCTGGACAACCTCGACAGCCGGGTGTGTGACGCTCAAGGCTGCAGCTTCGAGTATGAATACCCGTACTTCATCCGCAGTCCCGACGGCATGTATCACCTGGTTTATTCCTGGAACAACACCTTCATCAAGCACGTCACGTTCAACGATGCATGGCTGTCGGAGCTCGCCAAATGATCACCCTGTGGCAAGCCCATTTCAGCTTCACAATGATCATCTTTTTGTTGCTGCCCTCTTTCGGCCTGAACAAGGCCGCGCGGATTGTGCTGTTGATCGCGTTGCTGGCAGCCAGCTTCATACCGCTGAATGGCTTGTCGTTGGCGGCGTACTTGCGCAGCCACATCGATGACCTAGCGATTACAACCTTGGTGTTCATGGTATGGGGCTGCTTGCGTAAGTTGGGCTTCCTGCAACCTGCACAGCAAAGCGCGACAACCGTATTGATCATCTTCGCCGCCATGGCGCTGGTGCTCTACCCGGCAACGCTCGGTCTGACGTATCTGGACCCGTACCGGCTCGGATTCAGCCCACGCCCAATGCTGATCGTCGTTGCACTGCTCACAATTGGCCTGTTTTACCAGCGCAGCTACCTCGCCGTCGTGATGCTGGCGAGCGCTACCCTGGCCTTCATTGTCGGGATAAAACCTTCACACAACTATTGGGATTATCTGGTTGATCCTCTACTGGGTCTGTATTGCTGCGTGGCATTGCTGGCGCTTGCGGTGCGCTGGACCTATGGCTGGCTGAGTACGCTCAGTGCTCAATGAAAGACCGAAACTTTTAACAGGGGAACAGGGATGGGTTGGCTGCATTCAAGACGTTTACATTATTGGCTCGGTGCAACAGCGATCGCGTTTGTGCTGTTTGCGCTGCTGCGGGTGGTGTTCTTTTTCGGTTTCTCCGGTTTCGACCCCAAGGTACTGAGCGAGGACAATGCCGTCCTGGAGACCCTCGGCATCGGCTTTCGCTTCGACCTGCGCCTGGCCATTCTGGTGACGCTGCCGTTGGCAATACTGGCCTGGATTCCGCGCTGGAATCTCCTCGGCAGCCAACTGCTTCGCCGATTGGCACGCGCCTACATCGCCCTGGCCATAGGCGCCCTGCTCCTTGTCTATATCGTCGATTTTGGCCATTACGCCTACCTGGGCGTGAGGATCAACGCCACCGTGCTGCGTTTTATCGAGGACGCGCAAATCTCCCGTGACATGGTCTGGCAAACCTACCCGGTGATCTGGATCTCACTGGGCTGGCTGACGACCGTCGTGCTGGTGACGCTGGCCCTGGTGCGCCTGGAACGGGTGACGCTGGATCGCCCCCGTAAAGTCATCCACCCGCTCTCCGCGACATGGGGAGGTGCGCTGATGGTGGTGCTGGTACTGTTGGGCATCCTGGGCCGTGTCGAGAACATGAACCTGGAAAACCCGGTGCCTTTGCGCTGGAGCGATGCCTTCTTCTCTGGCAACAACCAGGTCGCTGCATTGGGCCTGAACCCGGTGATTTTTTTCTACGACACGGTCAAGGTCGGCCAGTCGCGCTATGACGAAGCGCAGGTGCGTGAACATTACGCGGTAATCGCCAAGTACCTGGGGGTCGACCAGCCAGACCCGCACACCTTGAACTTCGTCCGTCATCAGGCGCCACAACCCTACAAGGTTTCGAGCTCGCGGCCGCCGAACGTGATGTTTGTCATGCTCGAATCGCTGGGCACCAGCGCCGTCGGCGCCTACGGCAACCCGCTCAATCCGACCCCCAATATCGACCGCCTGGCCACGCAGAGCTGGTTCTTCGAGCACTTCTACGTTCCGGTCACCGGCACCGCGAAAACCGTGTGGGCCAGCATCAGCGGGGTTCCGGACGTGACCCGCCAGGAAACCGCGACGCGTAATCCGCTGATCACCAAACAGCACACGCTGATCAATGCCTTCACCGGTTACGAGAAGATCTACACCATCGGCGGCAACTCCGGCTGGGCCAACATGAACGCCTTGATCCGGCAAAGCATCGACGGGGTCCGACTGCTCGAAGAGCGGGACTGGAAATCCCCGGTCGTGGATGTCTGGGGAATCTCGGACCTGGACCTGTTCAAGGAAACCGACAAGGTCCTGCAAGCGCTGCCCAAGGACAAACCGTTCTTTGCCTATGTGCAAACGGCGGGCAATCATCGTCCCTTCACGATCCCCAAAAGCAATGACGGATTCGAGGTCAAGCACCCTACCCTGGCGGAAGTTCAGGCTGCCGGGTCGCGCAGTGTCGAGCAGTACAACGCCGTGCGCCTGCTGGACTTCAACATCGGCCGCCTGATGGAAATCGCCAAGGCCGGCGGTTACTACGACAACACCATTTTCGTGCTGTTTGGCGACCATAACACCCGCATCGCGCAGATCCCTTTCCTGGCGCCGGCGTACGAGCAACTGGGTCTGGAAAGCAACGCGGTGCCGATGATCATCCACGCACCGGGTCTGCTCGGCACGCGCACCGTCAAGGAAGCCGTTGGCCTGGTGGATTTGCTGCCCACCGTGGCCGGCATGGCCGGCCTCGAGTTTCGCAACAGCGGACTGGGACGCGATATCCAGCAGCCTGCGCCCGAAGGTGAGCGCGTGGTGCCGCTGGTGTTGCGCGAAGGCACGTTCCCGGTGATTGCCGGCGTGACCCAACACTTCATGGTGCAAATGGAGCACGACGGCAGTTCGCCAACGCTGCACGACCTGGCTTCGGCGACGCCGCTGGACAACGTCGCCCCGCAAAACCCTGAAGAGTTCAAGCGCCTGGTGGAACTGACCCGGGGCATGCATGAAACTTCAAGGTTGATGCTGTACCAGAACGTGCGCAAGTGATCGGGACAGCCACAAAAGCGGCCACCCTGCGGCCGCTCATGTTGATGGCTAACGCTCAGCCTCGTACCGGGCTTTGTTCTGCGCATTAGGCGGATACAGACCCGGTAGCGTCGCGCCCTCCTGAACCTGACGCATGATCCAGTTTTCGAGCCGCTCCTGTTCAGCCGCCACCACGACGATTTCCTCCAGCAGCGCTTTGGGGATCAACACGGCGCCATCGTCATCCACCACGATCACATCGTCAGGAAACACGGCCACACCGCCACAGGAAATCGCTTCCTGCCAGTTCACAAACGTCAGGCCGGCCACGGATGGCGGCGCGGCGACGCCTTGGCACCACACCGGCAAATGTGTGCCGCGCACGCCGGCAACGTCGCGAATCACGCCATCGGTAACCAATGCCGCCACGCCGCGTCGCTGCATCCGTTCGCAGAGGATGTCGCCGAAGATGCCGGCGTCAGTCACGCCCATGGCATCCACCACGGCCACGCAACCTTCGGGCATGGCTTCGATGGCGGCCCGGGTGGAAATCGGTGACGACCAGGACTCCGGCGTGGCCAGGTCTTCACGTGCCGGCACAAACCGCAAAGTGAAGGCGCGCCCGACAATCCGGGGTTGTCCGGGTTGCAACGGTCGCGTGCCGCGCAGCCAGACATTGCGCAGGCCCTTTTTCAGCAGCACCGTGGTCAACGTCGCGGTGGAGATGCCGCTAAGGATTTCTTTGATCGATGGATCGAGGCTCATGGCGTTCTCCCTAAATGCTTGGAATCAGCCCACCATCCACACGGATGACAGAGCCTGTGATGTAGGAAGCCGGTGCGCTGGCCAGAAAGGCCACGGTATCGGCGTACTCCTGCGGATCACCGTAGCGCCCGACCGGAATCGACTCCGTGCTTTCATTTCGCACGGCTTCGACGCTACGCCCCTCTCGCTCGGCCTTTTTCTCGTCGAGAAAATGAATCCGCGCCGTAGCGATGCGCCCCGGCAGGATGATGTTGGTGGTGATGCCATCGCGGGCGACCTCACGGGCGAGCGTCTTCGACCAACCCACCAGGGACAGGCGCAGCGCATTGGAAATACCGAGGTTGGCAATCGGCGCCACGACCCCCGACGAAGCACTGGTGACGATGCGCCCCCACCGGCGCTCGCGCATGCCCGGCAACACCCGGTCAGTGATGGCGATCACCGACAACACCATGCCTTGAAACTGCTTTAGCCACAGGGCCGGATCCTGGCCGGAAACCGGCGTCGGTGGTGGGCCGCCAGTGTTGTTGACCAGGATGTCGACGCCACCGAAGTGCGCTTCGATCAACGCGATGTTGGTCTCCACCTGCGCCAGGTCACCCAGGTCCCACGCCAGGGCGAGGCCCTTGCCGCCTGCGGACTCGATAGCGTCGAGGGTTTCGCGCGCGGCATCCAGGTTGATGTCAGCCACCACCACGTTGGCGCCCTCTGCGGCCAGGGTTTGCGAAATCACCCCGCCGAGCCCGCCACCCGCGCCCATGACCAGTGCGGTTTTGCCTTTGATTTTCAGGTCCATGCCTACCTCTTCAGTCTTTTTTGGAGTTGTTGGTTTGAGTGCTCACGCCAGCGCCGTTCGGTGAACGCGTGCCTTCAGGTGCGAGCCGCTGCAGCAAGTGTTTGAGGTGCACAGCCTTGGCCAGGCTGCAGGGTTTGTTCGACGGCCAGGCCGCAGGCGAGCAGTTCATCGTCGTGTCCTTGGGGCAGGGAAAACAGCATGGAGGTCGGCAGCCCTTCCGCATCGATGCCGGACGGCATGGCCAGCCCCGGCATGTTGAGAAAACTGCCGATCATGGTCAGCGACAGAGTCGCGATGTTGGTGGCGGTGAACAGTTCATCGTCCTGCTCGAGTGGTGCCAGCAATGGCGCGACGTGTAGCACCGTCGGCATGATCAGCACCGCTCCCTCCAGCTCAGTGGCGATGGCTTTGATCAATCGGGCGCGGGCAGACCGGATCGCGTCGGCACGGTCGGCGGGAATCTTTGCCGCCACGTGCAGCCGGGCGCTGACCCGGTGATCCATTTGAGTCCCTTGCGGGCCCAGCACCACATCGCGCAGCTGCTCCCACGCTTCAATCGCGCCGAGCCAGCCGTCACGGACAATCAGTTGCCGAACCTGCTGCACGCTGTCGAGGGTTCTGAATTCGACGAGGGCGCCCGCCGTTCGCAGTTGTTCAACGCAATGCATCAGGTTTTGCAGCACCGCCGGCGCCAGTCGGGCGTCGTCGAGCACGCCCTGCTCAACCACAAACCTGTAGCCGGACGGCGCGCCAGCCTTTACCGACGGCTTGGTCAAGCCGCGCATGGTGGCATCGAGTAACACGCAGTCGCCGACGGTACGGGCAATCGGCCCTAGGCTGTCCAGGCTCGGCGCCAATGGATGGACGCCGCTCAGGTCATAACGCTCCGGCGAACTTTTGAAGCCCACCAGACCGTTGAAGGCGGCAGGCACGCGGATCGAGCCGCCCGTGTCGCTGCCGATTGCGGCGGTGACGATCCCGCGCTGCACCGCCACCGCCGAACCTGACGAAGAACCGCCCGGGGCCCGGGGTTCGAGACCCGGAAAATCCGCCGTGGGCGTGCCGAAATGCGGGTTCAGACCGAGGCCGGAGAAGGCAAACTCGTTCATGCCGGTTTTTCCCAGCGCGATCATGCCTTGGGCCTTCATGGCCGCGACAACAGTTGCATCGGCTGCGGCGGCGGGTTCGCCAATCCGGGTCAAGGACCCCAGCAACGTCTTGCGGCCGCGCACATCAAACAAATCTTTCACCGCGAACGGGACACCATCCAGTGGCCCCAACGCTCGCTGGTTCGCCCGCCGGATATCCGCGGCACGGGCCTGCGCCATCGCCTGCTCGGCAAAGAGCTCGGTGAACACATGCTCGCTAGCCCTGGCACGGATCAGCGCGGCGGTCACCAGTTCGACCGCCGTCACCCTGCCCTTCGCCAGCGCTGCTGCTGTTTCAGTCAATGTCGCCATCGTATCCGCACCTCGATCAGACTGTTTTTTGCTTCAGTGCAGTTCGACAATCAGCTCAACTTCGACGCAGGCGCCAGTCGGAATCTGCGCGACGCCAAACGCACTCCTGGCGTGCTTGCCCGACTCGCCGAGGATGTCTTCAAGCAGATCGGAAAAACCGTTGGCGACGATATGGTGGTCGGTGTACTCGCCGGTGCTGTTCACCAGGCACAGCACTTTGACGACCCGGGCGATCCGCGACAGGTCCCCTGTTGCAGCCTGCAACGTTCCCAGCACATCAATGGCGATGGCGCGAGCCGCAAGCACGCCGGTGTTGGTGTCGGTGTCCTTGCCCAGTTGGCCGACCCAGGACTTTCCTTCGCGCTTGGAAACATGCCCGGACAGAAACAGAAGTTTTCCTGTTTCAACAAAAGAAACATAAGAGGCCGCCGGTTTCCCCGGAGGAACTAGCGTTATCCCGGCGGCTGAAATACGCTCATATATTGCACCCGAGTTATTCATTTAAACTCCCAGCAAAAACAATCAATTAGTTATGATTAATATCAATTCAACAGCGGACTTTAATAAACTTCACAAGGCAAAAATCACACTTGAAGATTCGACGAATAACACGCTTGATACAAGTTACAATTTTCAGCTAACCTGTAAATCAAACTAACGATTAAACGCTGTATTCGAGGGATATCCGATGCCGACGATTCCGCCCCTGGCCAGCCTCAGAGCGTTCGAAGCCACCGCGCGTTTGCGCAGCGTCACCAAAGCCGCCGCAGAGCTGAACGTCACGCACCCGGCCATCAGTCATCAGATCAAACAGCTCGAAGACCATTTTGGCGTGCCCATGCTCCAGCGCGTCGGCCGCGGCGTTGTCCCGACCCAGGTCGGCGAGCAGTTCTCCCACCTGCTGACCGACTCCTTCCAGCAAATCCAGAACTTCTGCGAAGACGTGATCCGCGCCAAAAACGGCCGATCCATCGCGGTCGCTTCGGTCGCATCCTTTGCCTCTCGCTGGTTGATCCCGCGCTTGCCGAAGTTCATGGCGGCGCACCCCGATATCGACATCCGGGTGATTTATGCGCCCCATGAAACCGATGAGATGCGTGCCGACTGCGACGTATTGATCCGTTACCAGGAAACGCCGGTCACCGGCAGCGAAGTGGGCGTGCCGTTGTTTTCCGGTGAGTCTCGGCCGTTGTGCAGCCCCTCGTTCGTGGCGCGATACGGCGACCTTTCAAGCCCGGAAAAAATCGCTCGCGTGCCCTTGCTCCACGACAACGACCGCAATATCTGGACGGCCTGGTTCCACTCCGCCGGGCTGGATCTGTCGGCTCCCTTGAGCGGCATCATTTATGAAGACTTCAACTTGATGAGCACCGCCGCCATCGCTGGCCATGGCGTCGCGTTATGCCCGGTCGAACTGGTCAGGGCCGACATCGAGCAGAAGAACCTGGTGGTGTTGTCGGATGTCGGCGTGAAGTGCCACGGCAATTACCTGCTGTTGCACCGCAAAGTGCCGAGTTCGTCGGTGCTGGCCTTCCGCGACTGGCTGCTCAAGGAAGTCAAAAGTGCCGGCAGCCAGCCGGCACAACCCTGATCAGAACTCGAACAGGCGGCCAAACCCCTTCACCGAGGGGCTGGCCTTGCCGAGGCGCAACGCATGCCAGTACGTTGCCTGATTGCTGGTGATCACCACTTTGCCGGTGGCACGCTCCAGCCGTTCGATCACGTTCAATGAGCGAATGGCCGTGCAGGAGACGAAGATCGCATCCACCGATTTCCAGTCCAGCTCCAGCGCCTGCTGGTAAAGCACTTCTTCACTGATCCGCGCATGGGTATCGTCCAGGTCGATGCCCAGGCAAGCCACGCTGTGCAACTCAAATCCCTGCCCTTGCATGAACGCCACCGCCGTTTCGGTCACCGACGGCGTATACGGCGTGAGCATGGCGATGCGCCGGGCCCCAACCGCCCTCAGCGCCTCGGTCACGGCGGTCGCGGGATTGGTCACGGCAACGCCCGGACGCCCGAGTTGCACCGCCGCTTCGATCTGCGATGCACCGATCAGCATCGACGCGGCCGTGCAGGCAAATACCACGACGTCCACTCGCGAATTGGGCAGGATCAGGCGCGCCACTTGAGGGATATCGCTTTCGAACGCGCGGAAGGTCGCCTCGGAGTTGGGCTCGCCCTGACGAATTCGCGAGGTAAAGACGCTGACGTCGTCGGTCGCGGCCAAACGGTGAAAATCACGTTCGATGGCAATGTCTGCCGCCAGCGCGATCAAGCCGATGCGTAGCTGCTCGCCATACGCCGGGCCCGTGGGCGGGGCGATCTGGATGCTGTTTATCTGCACTGTCATGGGAAGCTCCGAATTAAAAAAACGTGCGAATGGCCGACTCGACGTTGTAGTCGTCGTCGACCAGCAGGATCACTTGCCACTTGTCGAACGTGGTGCACGGGTGGGAAATGCCAAAACCGATCAGGTCGCCGACCTTCACCGGGGAGTCCGCGCGGCACGCCACGAAGGCGTGCTGGTCGTTGAGGCGGGTCACTTTGTAATCCGCTCCCAGAGGTTGCGGCGCGGTGCCCATTGACGGGGTGAAGTGCAAGCGCGCGACCGGCATTTCGAAGTCGAAACTGATGTCGCGCTTGCCGACCGTCACAATCAATGTGTCCGGCTCGGGCCGCGACTGCACGACGCCCCAGACCTCAAGCCCGCCTTGCAGCGCCGGGGCAATGCCTGCCAGCGTCGGGGTCCGGTCAATCAGGCGGTCGAACGCGCGGGCGTAGGCCAGGTGATCGTGGGCCAGATAGCAACCGCTGCGGATCACCACGACCTGGCCCTGCGGCGCACGCCATTCACTCAGGCGCTGTACCACGACGTCGAAATATTCGGAGCCGCCGCTGGACAGCACCACCTCGCCCGGCGCAAACAGACCGTCGCGGAGAAAGTCGCTGGCCAACGCCAGCATCGTGTCGAGCATCGATTCGATGCGGCGCAATTTTGCGTCTTCCGCCAAACCCGGGAATACGCTTTCGTACGACTCCAGACCACGCAATTCCACCACCGGACTGGAGGCGATGCGTTGGGCGAGTTCTGCCGCGACGACCGTATCGCGCACCCCCGTACGACCGCCCTGGGCCCCCACTTCCAGCAACACGCCGAGTTTGCGTCGCGGACCCCGGCCTTCTGCGCCCTGAATCAGCGCTTCCAGCGTGGCGGTCGAGTCGACGATCACCATCAACTCCGCCCCGTGTTCGCGCTCCAGTTCGTCGTAAATCAACGCGATGTTCTGTCGCCCGACCAGTTGGTTGGCAATCAGGATGCGCGGCACACCGAACGCCCTCAAGACCGCGACCTGGTTGGCCGTGGCCGCGGTCAGCGCCCACGCACCGTCCTCCAGCTGCCGTTGGAACAAGTGCGGGGACATGGTGGTTTTGACGTGCGGCGCAATGCGCGCGCCGGTCGTGCGCAAGAAGGCTTTCATCCATTCGCGATTGCCGGCCAGGGCCGATTTTTTCAGGACTGCAACGGGGAACGCAGTGTCTTCCTGCAACAGGTTCCAGCCCTGCTTGCCAATGTCGCCGAATGCCATCGGCGACAGCGTCGGCGGCAAGCCTTTGGTGGTGCCATCGACCGATTGCTCGTCGATGGCTTGCAAGGCGTCGGTGAACGCCGAAGGCAGGCGTGCGGTTAGCTCACTCATGCACACCCCCTCAAGCCAGGTAGCGCAGGGCTACATCGGCGAAAATTCGCGCCGAGGCTTCGAGTTTGTCGAGCTCAACGTACTCGTCTACCGAACCGCTTTTGCCGACTTCGCCAGGGCCGATGATGACCATGGGCACGTTGAGCGCCGGTGCCAGGACCGCTGCGTCCGAATAGTAGGAAACCCCTGTCACCCGCGGCTGCGTGCCACGTTCGGCGACCACCGACGCCACGCACAGGTCAACGAAAGGATGTTCGGCCGGGGTGTCTACCGGCGGCTTCACGTCCACCAGTTCGATGCTGACGTGGGGACCGGCGATCGCCCGAAACTGGGCAATGACGTCGTCTGCGGTCAAACCGGGCACGGTTCGAATGTCGATGCTCGCGGTGCATTCCGGCGCAATCAGTGGCCAGGAAATACCGCCCTGGATCAGGCCCACGTTTACGGTCGGCGAACCCAGCAACGGGTGAACCGGTGACTCCACCTTCAGGTCTCGCACCCGGCAGAGGAACTCCGCCATGCGCAGGATGGCGCTGCCGCGATCCCCGGTACGGTTTTCGGAAAAGGCGTTGTGCCCGTATTCACCCTTGGCCGTTGCTTGCAGCCACAACGCACCTTTTTCGGCGATGAACACGTCGAGGGAGGTCGGTTCGCTGACCAGCAACGCCCCGGAGCCGTCGAGGATCCCGCTGTCGAGCATGTGCTTGGCGCCCAGGCAACTGGAGTTTTCCGCGGCGCTGAAGGCCAGGATCAGATCGCCCTGCAAGGGCTCGTTGCTTTGTTTGACGGCGATACCGGCGACGACCATCGCTGCCAGCGCCGCTTTCATGTCGGTCGCGCCACGGCCATACAAGCGACCGTCCTTGACCAGCGCACCGAACGGCGGAACGCTCCAGTCGGCTTCATTAACGCTGATGGTGTCCAGGTGCGCCGAAAATATCAGCGCCGGGCGATTGCCGTTCCCCTTGATACGGGCCACGACGTTGGCGCGGTTTTCGCCGATGGACTGCAATTCGCTATCGATGCCGTAGTCCGACAGAACCGAGGCTACCAGTTGCGCGGCCGGCAGTTCGTTGCCCGGTGGATCGAACGTCACCAGTTGAATCAGTCGACGGGAAAGATCCAGCAGCAATTCGTTATCAATGGGGTTCATGAAACCTAATCTCCAGGGTTGTTATTGTTCCAGCCACTGAAGACAGTTAAAGGATTATCCGGATATCGCTCAATTGATTAAATTTGCGAATCGGTCAACTGAACTAACATGAAAACCCAGGCTTTATCGTTAAATAAAACGCAAAAAAAAGTTGCCGCCCCTCTTGGATAAAGAGAGACGACAACAAAGTCTTTAACTGTGAGGAGCGATCAATTAACCGGCTGGCGTGAAGTGCCCCCAAGCCTGGTCGCTGACATAGGTGGTGACTTGCTTGAGTTCGAGAAACTCATGCATGCCCCACTCCCCCAGGCCACGGCGGAAACCGCTTTGCTTGACCCCGCCCCATGGCGCCTGAATGAAGGCCGGGCCCGAGCAGTTGGCCCAGACGATACCGGCGACCAGGGCACTGGCCACACGCTCACGCTGCGCTTGATCGTTGCACAGCACCGCGGCGGCGAGACCGAAGCGGCTGTCATTGGCCAGTTCGATGGCCTGAGCTTCGGTACTGAACCGGGTGACGCTGAGCACCGGGCCAAAAATCTCTTCAGTCCAGAGCAGGTTCTCGCGAGAGACATCCAGCAGGACCGTCGGCGGGTAGTAAAAACCCGGGCCGTGGCTGGCCGACAGTTCACCACCGCACAGCACCGTAGCCCCTTGCTCGATACCCTGGCGAACCATGCTCGCCACCCGGTCACGCTGCGCGGCGCTGATCAATGGCCCCACCTGGGTCGTGTCCTCGACTCCCGCGCCGACACGCAGCCCGACAACCGCCGCGTGCAGCTTTGTCAGCAAGGCGTCATACACCGAGTCCTCCACCAACACCCGGCTGGTCGCGGCACAAACCTGGCCCTGGTTGTACAGGGAGCCCATCAGAATCCATTCCACCGCGTGATCGAGATCGACATCGGCAAATACGATCATTGCCGACTTTCCGCCCAATTCCAGTGCGACGTCGCCGACCAGTTCGGCCCGCGCTTGCATCACTCGGCGCCCGGAGTCGACACCGCCGGTGAACGAAACCTTGGCAATGCCCGGGTGCCCGGCCAGGCGTGCGCCAGCCTCGCTACCCAGGCCGGTCACCACGTTGAGTACACCGGCCGGGAGCCCCGCCGTCTCGGCAATGCGCGCCAGGCTCAAGGTGCTCAGGGACGCCAGTTCCGACGGTTTGATCACCACCGAACACCCGGCCGCCAGTGCGGGGGCGACTTTCCACGCCGCGTTCACCAACGGGAAATTCCACGGCACGATCAACCCGGCGACGCCCGCAGGCTCGTAGCGCAATTTCACCTCGAAGCGCTCATCGGCAATCGCTACCGCTTCACCCTGACGTCCATCGAGTGCTTCGGCGAGGTCCGCGTAATAGTTGAAGCAGAGCGCGGCGTCGCCTACGTCATAACGCGCCTCGACGATGGGTTTGCCGCAATCGCGCACATCCAGTTGAGCCAGTGCCTCCACCTCGGCTTCGATGCCTTGGGCGATCGCCCTGAGCAGCTTCGCCCGCTGTGCCCCCGTGGTGATGCGCCAGCCGGCACTCAGCGCTTTTTCAGCGGCCACTACCGCCGCATCGATATCTTCGGCGGTACCGCGAGGGATCTCGGCGAAGGCTTGCTCGGTAGCGGGATCAATGACGGGCAAGGTCTGGCCGGTTGTACTCGGCTTCCAGCGACCATCAATAAAGTTCAGGTTTTGCATGTTGGTTTTCTACCTGCTGACAGTTCGAGACATCTAAAGGGTCATGCGGAAATTTTCAGGCCGCCGGCACGTTCTTCCTGAATCAACTCGGCGGCGCGCTCGCCGATCATGATCGACGCTGCATTGGTGTTACCGCCGACGATGGTCGGCATGATGGACGCGTCAACCACCCGCAATCCCTTGATCCCGTGCACCCGCAAGCGGGCATCCACCACGGCCAGGTCGTCGTTGCCCATCTTGCAAGTGCCCACCGGGTGGTAGTGCGTTCCCGAGAGGTAGCTCATGTAGTTATCGATTTGCTCATCGGTCACGCATTCGCGACTTTCCGCCGCCTCTTCCCCCACCAGTGCCTTCAACGGGCCCTGGGCAAAGAGCTGCCGGGCCAGGCGAAACGCCCGGCGATTGGTGGCACGATCGGTTTCCTCGCTGAGGAAGCGATGGATGATTTTTGGCGGGTCCATGGGGTCGGCCGAGTTAAGCGTGACTTCACCGCGACTCTCCGGCCGGCAGACCGCCCACTGAATGGCCAGCGCGTGTTTGCGCGGCCATGGATCATTGGCGCTGTTGGGGTTTACCGCACTGGGAAACATCAGGAACTGCACGTCCGGGCGCGCCAGTTCGGGCAGTGTCTTGACGAAGGCCAGGGCGTTCATCGGGAAAATCGACAGCGGCCCTTCCCGGCGCACCACGTATTGCAGCAAAGCGGACGCGGCGCTGAAGGGGTTCATCAGGCGGTAGTAGGTGTCCGTGGTTTTACTTTCGAACTGGAGGGTCGAACCAAAGTGATCCTGTAGGTTGCGCCCGACGCCCGGCAATGCGTGCAAGGTTTCGATCCCGTGTTCGGCCAGCGCCTGCGGATCGCCAATCCCGGACAACATCAACAGTTGCGGCGATTGGTAAGCCCCGGCCGACAGCACCGTGTCCAGTCGTGAACGCAGTTGCAACGCCTTGCCTTTGTATTGGACGGCCACCCCTTCACAGCGATCGCCTTGCAGCAGGACCTTGGTGACCCGCGCGCCGGTCATGACCGTCAGGTTCGAGCGATCGAGCACCGGCCGCAAATAGGCTCGCGCCGATGAGCACCGCGCCACGGACTCGTGAGTATGGGTGAATTGCGACCACGCAAAGCCTTCCTGGCTCGGCCCGTTGTAATCCGGGTTATAGGCAAAACCGAGGCTTTTGCCGGCATCGATAAAGGCCTGGTAAATGCTGTGCTGGTAATGCCCGAACGTGGTTTCCAGCGGTCCCCCGGTACCGCGCAACGGCGCGGTGCCGTGCTCCCAGTGTTCCGAGCGCACAAAACAAGGCAACACGCTGGCAAAGCCCCAGCCGGGATTGCCCAGGGCTTCCCATTCGTCAAAATCCCCGGCATTGCCGCGCACGTACAACTTGCCATTGATCGATGAGCTGCCGCCGAGCACGCGACCGCGAGGCAGCTCGAACTGCTGGCCGTGCAACGCCGGTTCGGGTTCTGACTTGAACGCCCAGTCATAGCGACTGCCCACGGTCAGGGCTTCCCCCAGAGGAAAGGAAAACCTCGGGTCCCAATCCTTGGGACCGGCTTCCAGTACGAGCACCGAGACAGACGGGTCCTCCGACAGCCGTCCGGCCAGCGCACAGCCCGCCGATCCGGCGCCGACAATGATGTAGTCATAGGTGGTGGTGCGACTCATGCCTGTTCCCCCGAAGCCCTTTTGGTGCTGGGCGTCAACTTGTTGGTGGTAGCACGGACGATGCGATCGACCGTGATGGCCAGGGCGGCAATGCCCAGGCCGGAGATCAAACCTTCACCGGGCTGGACGCGTCCGATCGCCGAGAGTGTCTGGGCCTCAAGCCCTTGGGAACCGACCAGCGCGACCACAATCAGCATCCCGAAAGACAACATGATGGTCTGGCTGATACCCAGCACGATTTGCGGCAAGGCCAGTGGCAACAGCACATGGAAGAACTGCTGGGTGCCGTTGCAGCCGTTCATGCGCGCCACTTCTTTGTAGTCACCGCCGACCTGTTGCAGGCTGGTGGCGACGTAACGGCTGACCGGCGCCAGGCCGTAGAGCACGATGGCAATGTAGGCCGCGAAATCGCCCACCTCGAACAGCACAACCACGGGGATCAGGTAGACAAATGCCGGCAGCGTTTGCAGGGTGTCAGCCACCACTTCGAGGATGACGAACGCCTTGCGGTTGAGACCGGCCAGGATGCCCAGCGGCAGACCCAGTACGATGGCGGTCAAGGTCGAAATGATCACCAGGTACAAGGAAACCATGGCCTTGTCCCAGAGCCCGAACCAGGCGACAGCCCCCAGCATGATCACCACCATGACCGCCAGCTTGCGCCCGCCGCTGATCAACGCGAGCCCGCCGAAGCCGATCAGGCCTGGCAGCCAGCCGAACGAACCGAACAGCTCGCGGGTCGGGCGCAGCAGCCCCGAGATCACCCCGTCGCGCAACGCGGACAGTTGTGGCTGGAACGCCAGGTTGAACACCCTGAGTTGTTGATTGAGAAACTTGCCCGGTTCGAATTCCAGTGCCTTGGGAAAGGTCGCAACGTGGGGGTACAGCCAGACAGCGACGACGCCCGCGACGGTCACCAGCACACACACCAGCGTGAGCAGGCCTTTTTTCGATTGCCCGTGCCTCGGCCGGCGCATGATCCAGATGCGGCAGGCACGGTCGAGCATGATCGCCATCAGCGTGATCGCTACGCCCGCCACCAACGCACCGCCCAGACGCATGGACTTGAGTCCCCGGAGCACATCGGCGCCCAGCCCTTCCCCACCGATGATCGCGCAGATGATCACCGTGGAAAACGTCAGCATGATCACTTGATTCAACCCGGTCAGCAGCGTCGCCCGGGCCGCCGGAACCTGCACGTTCCAGCACTGTTGGCGTGGCGTGCAGCCGGTGATCTGGGCAAGCTCGACAATCGATTGCGGCGTGCGGCGCAGGGCAAACGTGGTGATGCGCGCCATCGGCGGCATGGCGTAGATCACCAGCGCTACCAGCCCGGCAATCGGGCCGAAGCCGAAGAACACCACGATCAATACCAGGTAGGAAAAGATCGGCAGCGTTTGCATCGTGTCGTAAAACGGTTCCAGCACCGCCTCGGCCACCGGGTACCGATAGGCCAGAATGCCCAGCAGTAACCCGAGGCCGCAGCCGATAGGAATCGCCACGGCCACCGTGACCAGCGTGTTGACGGCTGATACCCACAACCCGGTGAACAGGAAGTACGCCAGGCAACCGCCGACCAGCAATGCAAGCTTCCTGCCGCCGAACCAGGCGCTGAGCAGGGTCAGGACGAAGACCATCGAGAACCACGGAATCGCCGGAAGCGTGACAGGCGTCGAACCGAAGAGACTGAACCTGAAGCCCTCGACCAGCAACCCGCCGAGGAAGCGCTGAGGCAAGGCCAGCACGCCGGAAATCCCCCGGGAAATATCGACGATGGTGTAACTGCCAATCGTGAACTGGGTGATATAAGCCAACAGTCGGGTGATGTAGCTCCCGGCGTCCACGGTCCACGCCTGCGGCATGCTGTGTGCCCAGTCCACCCGGTTGACCAGCATCAGCACGATCAGTGTCGCGACAACCAGCGTTACGGCCTTGATCAGCTTGAAGCGACCGGTTCTCCCGGCCGGGCGAGTTCGCGAGTTCACCGGGTCCGCCAATACGGTGGGGATTTGCTGACTGTTCATTTGGTCAACCAACGTGAATAGGACTGACGTGATACCTGGCCGACGAGCGTGCCCTGGGCGTCTTTCACCGCAATGGCGTGATCCGAGGCAATCAATCGTTGCGCAGCCGTGCCGATTTTCTGATCCAGCTCGAACGGTTCGGCGTGCTCGGCCTGGGCTGACAGCGGTTCCAGGATCGCTCGCAGCGACACCACCTTGTCCCGCGGAATGTCTTGCACGAACGCGCGTACGTAATCGTTGGCAGGTTTGAGCACCAGGTCTTCGGCGGTGCCGATCTGCAGGATCTGGCCGTTCTGCATGATTGCAATCCGGTCGCCCAGGCGGACCGCTTCATCGAAGTCGTGGGTCACGAACACAATGGTCTTGCGCAGGCTGCGCTGCAGACGAATGAACTCGTTCTGCATCTCTTTGCGGATCAGTGGATCGAGTGCCGAGAACGGTTCGTCGAGGAACCAGATGGACGGGTCGGTCACCAGGCTCCTGGCAATACCCACGCGCTGTTGCTGTCCGCCGGAGAGTTCATGGGGGTAGAACAATTCCCGGCCCTTGAGCCCGACCAGTTCCAGCACGCGTTGCGCCTCGGCCAGGCGCTTGTCCCGTGGGGTGCCGTTCATGCGCAGCGGGAACGCGATGTTCTCCAACACGCTCAAGTGCGGCAGCAGCCCGAAGTTCTGGAACACCATGCTGATCTTGCGCCGGCGAATATCCATCAGTTGTTGCGAGGTGGCGGATGCCAGCGACTGATCGGCGATCATCACCTCCCCCGCGCTGAGGGAATACAGCCCGGTCAGGCAGCGCAGCAGGGTTGATTTGCCTGAGCCGGACAAGCCCATCAGGATAAAAATCTCGCCGGTGCGAACTTCAAAACTGGCTTCACGCACACCGGTGGTGTAGCCCAGTTTTTCCAGGGCCTGGGCATCGCGCGCATTGCCTTGCGCCTTCAGATACGCTTCGCAGTCGGCACCGAAAACTTTCCAGACATCGATCGCTTTGAGTGCAAGTGGCTCTGTATGAGCAATAGGGTTTAACACCTTGAATCTCCCATGACGATTGGCGCTCGCCTGTTCGGTACAGGTTCTTGAGCAGTGACGAAATCAGCGGTGTTGCGCTATTTCGACCAGCCTTGAACAACGTCCTTGTGGGAGGCAATCCATTCATCGGCTTCGTTTTCAGGTGAGCTGCCGTCGTTGTCGATCATGTCCATCGCCGTGGCCACGGACTCTTTGTTCAGGGTGAATTTCTGGAGGATTTTTTCCGCGACCGGTATGGCGGCAAACGCCTGTTTGTTGCCCAGTTTCAGCACGTCGACTTCCTGGCGGGTATCGGGAAACTGCACGAACTCACCGGGATTTTTTTCGGTGAACCAGTTTGGGGTGAACATCCAGCCGAGGATCGGCTGTTTGCGATCGATGGCCCCCTGGAACGTGGCCAGCAGCGCTGAAGGTGAACCTGAATTGATCACATTGAACGGCAGTTGATAGGTGGTGATGCGCACATCGGAACGCGAGCCCCAGTCGGCCGGGGCATCGACAAAACGGGCCTTGGGCTTGGTGTCGGCGGTGGCCAGGGCTTCAGCGCACTTGGGCTGTTTGAGCGCCTCGAAAGAAGGCAGTCCCGGACAGAATTGCTTGAGGTACTCCGGGTACCACCAGCCCTCGGTGACTTTTACGCCTGTCGGGCCGTAATTGTTGACCTTACCGGACGCCATGGCGGCCTTGGTCATCTCCACGCCGGTGGTTTGCCAGGCGCCAAGCGTGACGTCGATATCGCCGGTCTGCACGGCGGTGTACTGCGCCGCGGAATCCACCGTCACATACTTGACCTCGTATCCCGCCTGTTTCAGTGCCTGGCCATACACGGCGGCAATGAAATCGGAGTCCGAGGAGTTGATGAACGAGATTCGAACAGGTGTCGATATTTCAGGCACGGCAGCCTGGGCAAGGCCGATGCTCATGCACGCTACGAGACCTGTAACCAGCTGACCTGCATTTCGATAGTTCATTCGCATACGCCTCAATAGGAATTGTTGTTGTCGATTGGGCAGGGCTGACTATGAGCCATATAAATCGCGAGAATCCGGGTGACCTTTTGTTATTGGGGCAACAGGAAAACGCTGTTGCGTCCGTCACGAGAAACTACATATCGCCTCGCTTGCAAACCACAATGGCCTGATGCCAGAGGTGCAACAAGTGACTTTTTTTCGGGACATGTAAATCATATGAACGCATTGACGCAGAGCCATTGACTGGCTCTGCGGAGCATAGACGAGGGGGTGGCGAAACCGGGGAAAGCCGGTGGCATGGAGATTGCTCCTGCACAGGAAAGAGGCGTCGATCAACCTCTACTTGAGCAGAAACCACCCACAGGGGTACATGCCATGCACAGTGTGTTTTATGCGACGGGCCATCTGGCCAAAATCCGGGTACAGCCGCTTGATTCGGTGCCTGGCCCCGTTGAAACGAAGCCTTCTGCCCTTGAGTTTCAGGCAAGGATTTGCAGTGCGATTCTGCTGGTGGCCCTGAGTACTTCCTGCACGTTCTGGTTGATCGGCAGCTTCGCCTGAACCAAAAAAGCGCGGCAGCCACAGGTTATGCACCTGTGACTGCCGCGCCTTGATCAAACGCTGCCTCGAGCTCGGCTTATCGACCGTTCCTGATCATGTCGGCCGCCCTTTCCCCAATCATGATGCACACCGAATTCGGGTTACCTGAAATCAGTGTGGGCATGATCGAGGCGTCCGCAACGCGCAGCCCTTCGATGCCATGCACCTTGAGATCCGGAGCGACAACGGACAGGTCATCCGTGCCCATGCGGCACGTGCCGGAAGGATGCAGCGCGGCGTGGGCTTCTTCGTGGCAGAACTTCTTCATCGCTTCCCGGGACCTGACCGCCGCGTCCGGCACATGACGCCTGGCGAGGTAAGGTTTGAACGCGGCCTGGGACATGATCTCTTCGCCCACCAGGCAGCCGTCCACCAGGCTTTCGATGTCATAGGGGTCGGAGAAGTAGTTGGGCACGATGCGCGGTGGCGACATCGGGTCGGCCGAGTACAGTTCGACATAGCCCCGGGATCTTGGACGGATCTGGCCCAGGTTCAAGGTGCACCCATTGCCCCCCGGAACGGAATCGACGCCCTCTTCAATCCCCGCGCCCACCACCATGAAGTACTGGATATCGGGATTGGTCGCCGCCTTGTCACCCCACCAGAACGCGCCGCCTTCAATCAGGTTCGAGGCCGCCGGGCCTTGCCGGAACAGGGCGTACTGCAAGCCCGCCATCATTTTCCAGTGCAGCTTCTTGTACTTGTCGTAGCTGTGCGGCCCCGTCAGTTCGTAGACCAGCGACACTTCGATATGGTCCTGCAGGTTCTGCCCTACCCCCGGCAAATCCCTGATCACCTTGATGCCGTGCTTTGCCAGCTGCGCGGCCGGACCGATGCCCGACAGCATCAACAAACGAGGCGAGTTGATGGCGCCGGCCGACAGGACGATTTCCTTGTCGGCGTGCATGATCTGGCGCACACCGTTCTCGATGTATTCCACGCCAATCGCCCTGTTGCCCTCGGTCAGGATGCGGATCACCCGGCACCCGGTCTTCACCGTGAGGTTCTTGCGTGATTTGGCAGGCGCGAGATAGGCCACGGCCGCACTGCTGCGAAAGCCATTTTTTGCGGTGATTTGGTACAACCCGCAACCTTGCGGTTTACCGGAGTTGAAATCCTCGTTGTACGGCAAGCCGTATTGCTGGCAGGCGCGCAGCCAGACCTTGGTCAGCGGATGAATATTGATCGGGTCGGAAACCCCCAGAGGCCCGCCCACACCATGGGCCTCGTTACAGAAACGCTCGTTGTCTTCGGCCTTCTTGAAGTAAGGCAGCACGTCTTTGTACGACCAGCCCGTGGCGCCCTGCTCGACCCAACCGTCGTAGTCGGCCGGCACACCGCGGATGTAAATCATCGCGTTGACCGAACTCCCGCCCCCCAGCACGCTGGCCTGGACCATGGTCGGCGTTTCAGTGCGGCGCTGATCTTCGGTCGGTTCCCAGGCATAGCGTTTGAGCAGCGGGCCCTGCGCCGTTTTGTAATAGGCGCCGGGGATATGGATGTAGGGGTTGCGGTCGCGAGGTCCTTCTTCAAACAGCACGACGGATGCGGAACTGTCTTCGCTGAGCCTCGAGGCCACCGTGCAGCCTGTCGAGCCGCCTCCGATTACGATGAAATCCACCATGACGACTTACTACCTTTTATGAGGCACACATTGTGAGAGCGGGGAGTTTGAAATCCGGGTGAGCGGCGCTTTAGCGTCCAACCAGTCGGGTCAGCAGCGCCTTCAGGTCCTGCGCGACCTCATAGCTGTTTTGTTGCTGCTGCTTCTTGCAAAACAACTCGCAACTCCACCAGCCGTCATAACCAGTCGCCTTCACGGCGTCGGTCCACTCGACGAGGTCCAATATCCCCTGCCCCGTCGGCACATCCCGCAGAATCTCTTCATTGGGAATCCCGCCTGCGAACGGCAGCGAGTCACACACATGCACGCCGTAGATCACGTCTTTGTTCATGCGCGCGATGTCTTCAGGTTTGACGCCGGAGGTGAAGCAATGCCAGTAATCGATCACCATCTTCACGTTGTCGCGCTCGGTGCGATCGATCAGCTGCAGTTGGTGATCCAGGGTATTCAAGGGCGTCCAGGACAACGCTTCGAGGTAAAGCAGCACGTCGTATTGCTTGGCGAGATCGGCCAGCAACACCAGATTTTCAGCCGTCAACGCAAACTGCTCGGCCTCGTCCTGCCCAAGCAGACCGCTGTAGTGGGCGCTACTGCCGTGCTTGCGGAAATCAATCACGGCTTGCACGTTGATCGGGCCGGTGAGCACTTGAACACCCTTGGCGCCGACCAGGTTGGCCAACTGGAAAAGCCGCTCCGCTTCCTTTAGCAAATCATCGCGTTCGGCGCCTTGGCGCTCGATATCCCTCAGGTAACCGATGCCGGTGACGGGGATGTCCTTGAACAACGCTTTCAGTTCCGCTTCGGAATCACCGGCCTGCAACCAGTTCTCGAGTTTGCCGCTGTAGATTTCCAGCGCTTCGAAACCGACCGTCCTGGCAATGTCGATGTCCATCGCCAGCGTCGAATGTTTGGCGACCGTGGAATGCAGGGCCAGGGTGTTTTTTTGAGTGTGCATAGGGCGCTCCTACTGTTGGCTTCCAGTGTAGAGCGATAGGGTTCCGGTAGTGATTTCGCACTCGCAGTAAATGCGGCGCAACCTGACGCAGTTGCTGCGTCAACATCGGCAAAATGCGCACCCTGTAGGAGCCGGCAAGCCGGCTCCTACAGGGGTTGTGTTCAGTGGGTTTTGGCGAGGCGGTTGGCCAGTGCCGAGACGGTTTGAGACGCGGCCTCCAGCCGCTCCAGCGGCAAGCTTCCCTGCGCGACCGCCGTGGTAATCGCGCGAGCAATCTGCGCAATCTCGGGCATCGCCTTCGCGGAGATCAGCAGCAGGTCAGCCCCCGCATTCAGTGCCGCCACCGCCACCTCGCCCAGCGACAGGTTGCCGATCGTGGAGCGGTGGTCCAGGTCGATGGTCATGACCAATCCCTTGAAGCCCAATTCCTGTCGGAGCAAACCGATCAGCTCGGGCGACACCGATGCCGCGACGGGGGGCTCGCAGGCGGCAAAAATCGCCGGCCCCATCATCACCGCGTCCGCCCCGGCGTTCACCCCGGCCTGAAACGCGGGCCAATAGGCGCGCAGTTGATCCAGCGACTCGGTGACCACCGCCTCCTCAATCGACGGCTGGCGCAGCAACACGGGATGCCCGGGAAAGTGCTTCAGCGTACTGGCCATCCCGGCACGGCGCACGCCACGCACGTACGCGCCAACCATGGCGGCGGCCTGATCAACGTCATCGGAAAGCGTGCGCCCCTGCAACCACACGTTGGGGCCGGCCACCACATCGGCCGTCGGCGACAGGAGCAGGTTCACCCCGGCATTTCGCACGGCGGTCGCGACCTTAAAGCACACCTCTTCCAGCTCGGCCAGCGCCATGGTTCTGGCCAAACCGGGCTCCGGAAGCGCAGGCGCGATGCCCTGCAAGCGATGGACCGCAGAGATGTCCGCATCCGCCGCCAGCAGCAGCGGCCCGGCCAGTTCCTTGGCGGTGCCGGTGAACCGCTGCCACGTTTCCAGGGTTTCCGACTCGAGCCGGCTCGCGCTCATCTTGCCGCTGACATACTCCTGCGCAGTCTCGCCAAACAGCAGGCTGCGCCCTCCACTGTCGAGAAACCTGCGCACGTCATCGTTCATGTCCAGATCGAGCAACACCGGAAACAGGACGCTGAAGGCCTTGTGTTCAATTGAGCTCATGATCAATCCCGGCTTGAGTGCTGCTGTTCATGATTGGCCGCTGCCAGTTCGCGAACCTTGGAGGCTGCGTCCAACAGCACCTGACGATCCAGAGCACCGTCGTGAACCGCTGCGACAATGGCTTCGGCAATGGCATCCAGGCCCGACTCGCTGGACACCAGCAACAGATGCGCACCGGCAGCCAATGAAGCAACCGCGGTGTCCGTGATCGAATTGCCTCTGAGGATGGAGACCGCATCAAGGTCGTCGGAGATGATCAGGCCGCCGAATCCCAGGGTGTCACGCAACACCGCGATGACTTTGGACGAGGTTGATGCCGAATGATCCGGGTCGATGGCAGGAAAAACCGCAGGCCCGGGCATCACTGCTTTAACACCGGTCGCGATGACTTCCTTGAACACCTCAAGGTTGTCATGGAGCAATTCCAACGGCCCGGGGACCGTGGCCTCGGCGATGGCCGGGTCCTGTTCGGTGACGTAGTGACCGGGGAAATGTTTTGCCGTGGCGATGACGCCAGCGCGCTGCACCCCACGGATAAAGGCGCAAGACACGCGGCTGACCTCAACCGGGTCAGCGCCCAGGTGTCGGTTGACCAGCCACGGGTTGGCACCGGTGACCACATCGACAATCGGCGCCAGGAACAGGTTGACGCCCAGGCTGCGCGCCACGCGGGCCATCTCGAAGCAACGCGTTTCGATCTCCTGCGCGTCGAGGTCCCTGAGCTGTTCTCGCGACGCAACGGCCGGCACCAATTGGTGAAGACGCTCGATGCCACCCAGTTCCTGGTCCACGGCGATCAGTATCGGCGCACCGGCCAATGACGCAGCTTGCCGAGCGATATCGATGAACTGGGCCTGGGATTCGGCGCCCTTGCGCGCCGGGCTCATGTCCCGACTGACGTACTCCTCCCGGGTTTCGCCCAGCAGGAGGGACACGCCGCCCCGGCTCAAATAACGACGGACCGTGTCGTCCAGGTTTAAATCCCCGAAGGCAGGAAGCAGGACCGAGTACGCGGCTCTATGCAGTTCGCTTGACATCGTATTTCCTCAACACCGTTATTTTGAGCAGAACGCTCAAGTTTATTGACGCGTGACGGGGTGCCACGCATGATACCGCCCAAAATCGAGCACAAACAGACACTGCAATGCTCGTTTGCGCTCACTCTATACGGAGAACGGATTAAGTCAATGCTCACTCATGAAGCTTTCCCCGGGGAACGGCAGAACCTGATCGCGGAGCGTCTGGCCACCCATGGCCGGGTTCTGGCAGGAGAACTGGCCCAGGAATTCAACGTTTCCGAGCACTCGATCCGCCGTGACCTCGCGGCGCTGGCGGAAGCTGGAATCTGCAAGCGCGTCTACGGCGGCGCTATCTCCGTGGCGCCCGTACGGGGCGATCAAGCCGCGCAGCTTCAACAGGCAGATCGCAAAAACTCCCTCGCGCTGGCCGCTGCGGCGCTGATCAAATCCGGGCAACACGTATTCATCGATGGCGGCACGACCAATGCCCGCATATCGAGCATGATCAATCACGATCTCGCCATTTCAATCACCACTAATTCGCCAGCCATTGCCCTCGAACTTGAAAAACTGCCAAAGGCCGATGTGATCCTGCTGGGCGGGCGTTTGCACAAGGCGACCGGCAGCACCGTCGGCCTCACGGCCATTCAGCAACTGTCGAACTTCAACTTCGACCTGTGCTTTCTCGGCGCCTGTGCGATTGACGCGATCAAAGGCGTGACAGCCTTCGACATGGACGATGCCGAATTCAAACGCACCGTGGTCTCGCGCAGCGGGCAGATCGTGGTCGCCGCGACCAACGAAAAGCTGTCGAGTATCGCGCACTACCAGGTCGCCTCCTGCGAGGAACTGGGTGTGCTGGTGGTGGAAAGTGATGCCCCTGCCGAACGGCTGGCGCCGATCCAGGCCCGGGTTTCGAACGTGGTGGTCGCCAGCTGACCGGCAGGCGCTATGGCTTTGGAAAAGTTACCCAGGCACGCCGTTGACTGGACTCGAGACAAGCCTGGGACAACACGACGCCGCGCACGCCTTCATGAATGTCGGGTAACGGGATGGCGGTCGCCGTGCGCCAGTCCGTTCCGGCATCGAGCGCTTCGGCAAAATCGGCATACAGCACGGCGAGCGCTTCCAGGTAACCCTCCGTATTACCCGCCGGCAGACTGGTGAAGCTCAGCGTCTGGGCTGCGTTATCGCTCTGGCCCCGGCGATAGATACGGTCGGCGCCGTCAATGGGGGTAAACAACAGCGTTTCCGGCGACTCCTGGCACCACTCGATCGAGGCCTTGCTGCCGACGATCTTGAAACGCAAGCCGTTGCGATGCCCTGGGGCGGCGAAACTGGCCCACAACAACCCTTCGATGCCACCCTCGAATTCCAGCTGCACCACACAGGTATCATCCAGCCCCCAACCGGCAACAAGCGTGCTCAGTTTGGCATTCAGATTGGTGCAGCGCTGCCCGGACAGGAATTCAAGCATGTTGAAAGCGTGTGTTCCCACATCGCCCAAAGCACCGGTCGGGCCAGCCTTTTCGGGGTCGCCACGCCAGGCCAGGCTCTTGTTCAAACCCTCAACGCCCGACGCCAGCCACTCCAGCAGGTACTCGACATACATAAAGCGAATGTCCCCGAGTTCCCCGGCCAGGATTCGGCTGCGGGCGTCCCGGACCATGGGATAGCCCTGATAGGTGTAGGTCACCGCGAAAAAAGTGTTATGCCGATCGGCAATGCGGGCCAGCTCATGGGCTTCTTCCGGGCTGTTGACCAGCGGCTTGTCGCAGATCACCGGGATACCCGCCTGCAGGAACAGCTGGCACGGTTCAAAGTGCAGGTGGTTGGGCGTGACGATGACCACGGCATCAATCGGGTCCGGGCGTCGCGACTCGGCAGCGGCCATGTCTTCGAATGACAGGTAAATCCTGTCGTCCTCGAGGTTGAACGCCAGGCCAGCCTCGCGGCATTTGTCCGGGTCTGAAGAAAAGGCGCCGGCGACAATGTCGTAGCGATTGCACAGCCGCATGGCCGCGCGGTGATAGCTGGCGAAGTAGGCACCCTGCCCGCCACCGACCATGCCGACCTTGAAACGTCGTTGTCCTGGAATATCGCCTGTTAACCTGGCCATCGTTCAAATGCTCCGTGATGTATGGCGCCTGTGCGCCACGGGGAGTATTGGACGAGAACCGGCTTTTCACCATTTCGCACCACGCTGATACATGACGCGGAGTGCAGCACCGAAATGAACGAGGCAATAACAATGATGTTACCCGGCAATGCCGAACTGTTACCTGATGGGGCGGCGAGTAACCTTCAGCCGCGCAAGCTAGACTGATAAATGCCGGTGGCCCACAGTATTCGAACATTGCGACACGGCATGGAACCTGCTTGGAATTAAATACAATATGATCAAGTATTTACGTCGGCATGAAGTGAATTAACGGTTATTCAGGAATAACTACCATATAACCGCGCCGCGCAAACACGCCCAGTTAAATAGAGACAGAAAATGCCCCGCCCAGGAGATCCCGTCACCATGCCATTGACCGCTGCCACCTCGCACCCCGAGCGACAACAGGTTCGCAGCGACTTGCAGGCAAACGTGCAAAAAAACCTGAGTACGCTGGTTGAATCCTGCCGCTCGGTAGCGGACATGTGCCGCAAAGTCGACGTCAATCGCCAGCAGTTCAACAAGTACCTGGTGGGCCAGCACGTTCCTTCTCAGAAGATTCTTCAGAAGATCGGTCGTTACTTCATGATGGAAGCCGAAGATCTTTTTCGGCCGCCCGCCGAGTTCAAGAAGTTCTATGAAGGCTATGAAAACGAATTGCCCACGGACTTGCGTGCCTCGGCGCAGTTCAATCACTTCCTGCCATTGGCAAAACAGTCGGCAGACTTGCTCGAAGACTATCTGGGCGTTTATTACCGCTACCACAACTCATCGATCTACAAGGGCCGGATCCTGCGTTCGGTGACCTGCCTGTATCGCGCCGATTCGATGGTTCAGTACGTCACGGTAGAACGTTTCCCGTTGCTGGATGGCAGCGGCAAGATTGGCTATTCGTTTACCTACCACGGATTCTGCCTGCTCCTCGGAGACCGCCTGTTCATGGTCGACTTTGAAGGCAAGCAACGAAACGAAATGACGTTTTCGATCCTGACCCCACAGCATCGCCGCCCGATCCGCTTCCTCTACGGGCTGGTCACCGGCGTGGCGTCGTCTTCGTTCCGCCAACCCTTCTCGACCCGCATGGCACTCGGGCTGGTGGACAAAGGCAAGATCCGCAAACATCACCTGCGCAATGCAACCGCCGTGCTGCCCAGCGATCAATCCTTGCCGCTGGAAGTGCGTGAGTACATGACGGGCGACAACGCGACAATTGTGTGGGGCGGACAGGACTGAGGCGGTCAATGGACCGCCTCGTGGTTGTTCAGACTTTGTGATGCTGCCCGTCGATGACGGGCGGTGGCTCGACGATGGGCGCTGGTGGCTCATCCTCATGCATGGCGTTGCGAAACCCCTTGATGGTTTCACCGACATCGCTGCCGAGGTTTTTCAGTTTTTTGGTGCCGAACACCAGCACCACCACCAGCAGTATGACGATCCAGTGCTTCCAGTCGAAAATACCCATAACGTGATTCCTCTCCAGACGATTTGATTACTGCCCTCGCGCCCCGCGCGCCGTGATCACTTCCACCAGCGACGGCCCCTTGCTGTTCAGCGCCTTGATAAACGCCGGATTGAGTTGCGAGGCATGCTCGACCCGCCACGCCTCCAGGCCAAAATTCCGGGCCACGCCGGCGAAGTCCGGGGAATACGGTTTGCCGTCCGGCAGGTTGAATTCGCCGGCCCGGTGCTGCTCGAGCAACGGGGTTTGCACATCGCTGAACGCGCCTTCTCCACTGTTATTGAACACCAGGAACACCACAGGAAGACTGTGCATCACGCACACCGCCATTTCCTGCAACGACTGCAGGAAATCCGCGCTCTCTAGAGCACACACCACCTGACGCGCCGGCATGGCGAGCTTCGCGCCAATCGCTGCGGGCAATGCCCAACCGGGCAGGTCATTGTGCGTGGTGCACAGGCTTCGGGATTGATAAACGGGGAACATCGCCTTGACCAGGGACTGCAGGCGCCCCGCACCCACCACCAGAATCGCGTCCTTATCCAGGACCGACTTCAATTCGGCCAAGGGCCTCTGCACCGTCAATGGCGGAATGTCATTCGCGCCGTCTTCGCTCAAGTGCGGTGTTCGGTCTTCGCGCAAGGCGACCACTTTCAAGCGTGGATCCGGCCGCTGCACCTCGCTGGTCGCCCGCAGCGTGGCGGGCGCCAGGCTGACGTCGATAGAGGTGTTCTGGACCGCAGCCGGAATATCCAGGCAGACCGGACCGGCACGCCCACTGAACATCGTATCGAAGGACTGACGCAAGGCGTCCGGCAACTGGTCCGTCGACGTGACCCGTACCGACGCTGTCGTGATACCGGGTGCCGCAGAATCCGGCCGGACATCCTCGCCACTGCTGAGTATCAGCATGGCCGACGCATCCGCCGCCGCAGCCGCGACACCGCCCAGTGCCTTGGAAGCCCCTAATGAAACGGGAAGCAGGACTGCCATCGGACGACCACAGGTTCGAAAATAGCCGTCGGCAAGGTGGACGGCGCTTTGTTCCTGCATGACGTGGATGAACGGGATATCGGTGCCGGCCGTCAGCAAGGCTTCCACCACGGCCCACGAGCCTTCGCCCGGCATGCCGGCCACATAACCGACACCGTTCGCTTTCAGCGCTTTCGCAATAATCTGGCCACCAGTGAGCTTCACGGGACACTCCAATCAAACCGACGCAGGTGTCAGGGCGAATACACATCGCCCGCCTCAGGACCTCGACTTGAGTATTCGCCCGCAACCGGCACGGCTCAATTTCGCACCCTGCGCAAAATCGACGCAGGTTGACGCAGGCGCTCCCCCCGCTCCCCGCGCCATGGGCAACTATCGTTACGGGGAGCGTGCTGCGCCAATCAGGTCACTTTGATGCGTCAGAGTGCGTCGCTTTTAAAGATGCTGCGAAATTGAGTGCCCTGCCCGCCGGGCCAATACTCGATCCATGAAAACAACAAGCCGAGCCTATCAAGCGCTGGGCGCGCCGCTTAGGTTCCTCAGTCTGTTCGAGGAACGCAGCCCGCAGCCCCGCCAAGGAAGAGTCGATCGGAACAGTGGAGATCAACGACGCATTGCCCGCATTTTTGGGCATGCAAGCGCCGCCACCCTCCCCAGCCGGATGGAACCACCGCTGGCCATAACACTGCCGATGTACATGACTGCATACATAAGGATGAGCCCGGCAACACGCAGCAAGCCGGAGCCATTGCAAGTTGCTGATCGTTTGCTAACCACCACCCCAGGCAGGAACTCAAAATGAAAAAAGAAACAGAGACGGGTTATGGACTCACCGGCATTGACCTTGATTCGATCAGCTTGAAGCGCCGCACCTTTTTGCTCGGGGCCGCGGCGTCTGCCGCGGGGTTGTACATGGGCTCGTTCATGCCGAGCGCGTTTGCGGCAGCGGCAGGCGGCCACCTGGAAATTCTGGGTTGGGAAGGTGAAACCGGTGACGCGGAACTGGCCGAGTGGCGCAAACAGCGCGGCATCACCGTGCGCTCGAGCTATGCCAGCAACCAGGACGACATTACCGCTCGCCTGGCCGGTTCAGATCCCGTGCAGCTCGACCTGACCATGTACGCCCTGGGCTACGAGACGATCTATCAGGAAATGGGCCTGCTCAAGGCAATCGACACCTCGAAGATCCCCAACTACTCGGCCGAAAATACCGTGCCGCTGTTCTACAAAGGCAGCCGCTGGTACTGGGACGGCAAGCAATGGGGCGTCCCGCTGCTGTGGGGCATGAACACCATCGTCTACAACCCGAAGAACGTGAAAAAGCCCACCGAGTACAAGGACCTGCTGGATCCGAAGCTGAAGGGCAAACTGACCTTCGTCGATGACGGGACTTCGAACTGGTCACTCATCGCGATCATTGCCGGCTATGGCGACAAGTTCCCCAACCTGACCCGTGCCGAGTTCGACGATGCCTTCGAGAAACTCAAGCCTTACCGTGATCAATGCCGGGTGTTTGCCGCCTCTTCGGGTGACGCGGTGTCCCTGCTGGTGTCGGGCGAAGTGGACGCAGTGTTCTCGGCGTCAGCCAACACGCCCAGCGAGACCCGTAAACGCGGCATAGAAACGGCGCTGTCGGTTCCCGCCGAAGGTGCGGCGCTGTGGTGCGATGCCCTGTTCATTCCGAAAACCGCGAAGGATATTCCGCTGGCGCTGGAGTTCATCAACAAGACGCTCGAGGCTGAAACCCAGGCCAAGATGGCGACCACCATGTTCTCCGGCGTGGTCAACACCAAAGCGATCCCGCTGCTGCCTGCCGAGCTGAAAAGCACCTTCGACTACGCGAACCTGGACGGCTTTTTCGAGAAATCGAAACTCTATGGCCAGCCGCCCCTGAGCTCCGACAAGTATGTGACCTATGCTGAATGGATCGATCAGTGGGCGAACTTCAAAGGCTCGTTCTAGAGCCATCGCCAATCCGGTGTATTGAAAGGATTGTTTGAGGGAACTGTACCGGAGGGTGCGTGTTTGCAAGCACGCGCTTCTCTGCTCGATGGAGGCGATGGAATGGCCTGTCGATGCCGTTCGTACGGTTCAGCAAGCGCACATGTCACACCGTGCAGGCGCTCGCCAAAGCGCCCTCGTCATCGAAATAAAAAGCAAAGGCAAACTCATCATGAACGTAGTCAACAACAGCGAGCCCATCCTTCTTGACGAACGGGATTCGCAGACCGGTAAACACGTGAAAATCGACAAGAAAACCCTCAGCGCATACTGGCTGGCGTCGCCTCCACTGTTGTTCCTGGTTGTGTTCTTCCTCATCCCGTCGGTGCTGCTGCTGGTCGCGAGTTTCTGGACCGCCAAGACCTTCAGCATGGAGCCCGCCGCGACCCTGGCCAACTACGCGAAGGCGCTGAGTGCCAGCGGCTTCTACGACTCGTTGTGGATCGCCCTGCAAAACGGTTTCTGGACCGCCGTGCTGTCCACGGTCATCAGCGCCCCGGTCGCCTATTACATCGTCTATCGCACGCGCTCCAACGCCGTGCTGTACCTGGCCTTGATCTCGTGGTTCTCCAGCTACCTGGTGCGGGTCTACGCCTGGCGTTCGATCCTGGGCACCAACGGCGTGATCAACTCCACGCTGCTGCACCTCGGGCTGATCGACCAACCGCTGGACTGGCTGGTGTTCAGCAAATTCTCCGTGGTGTTGACCCTGGTCCACATCATGTTGCCCTTCACGCTTCTGCTGCTGGTTTCGGGTCTGCGCGACATCAAGAAGGACTACCTGGAAGCCGCCGCGGACCTGGGCGCTGGCGGCGCGACCATCCTGTGGCGCGTGATCATGCCGATGGCGCACAAGAGCATCGTCAGTTCCTTCATGTTCACCTTCGTGCTCGCCGCCAGTGACTACGTCACCCCGCAACTGCTCGGTGGACGCGACGCCATGACCACCGGCCTGGTGATCGCCAACCAGTTCCGCTCGGTCGGCAACTGGCCGCTGGGAGCGGCGATGGCTTACCTGCTGCTGATTGTCTTCATGCTGGTTTATGCGCTGCTGCTGGGTGTGTTGCGGGCGGCCAACCTGGCGCCGGGCAAACGCTACCACGACTGAACGCCGCCAATAAAAATGCAAGGTGACCGCCATGATCAGACTCTTCACTTACGTTTACATGCTCTTCCTCTACGCGCCGATCGCGATAATTGCGTTGTTCAGCTTTCACTCGTCGGCCTCGTTGTCGTTCCCGTTCGAGGGCTTCTCTACCCAGTGGTATGAGGCGCTGTTCAGCAGCTCGGACTTCATGACGGCGCTGACCAACAGTGCAATCGTCGCCGCCGGCTCGGCCATTCTGACCACGCTGCTCGGCACCTTTTCGGCGCTGGCGCTGATGCGCATGAAAGGCCGGGTCAAAAAGGTGTTTGCCTTCATGAACTTCGCGCCGATCGCCCTGCCCGGCTTGTTCCTGGGCATCGCACTGGTGATTTTCTTCTCGCTGATCGGCCTGCCGCGCTCGCTGCTGACCGTGATCATCGGCCACACGCTGTTTACCTTTCCGTTCTTCGTCGAGTCGGTCCGTTCACGCCTGGAGTACTTCGATCTGTCATTCGAAGAAGCGGCCCGTGACCTGGGCGCCTCACCACTCAAGGCGTTCTGGCTGGTGACGCTGCCGATCATCGGTCCGACCATTGCCGGCGCCGCGATCCTGGCAGTGGCGCTTTCCATGGACGAATTCCTGATCACCGTGTTCGTCACCGGCAGCGACACCACATTGCCCCTGATGATCCTTTCGATGATGCGCCGCGCCGTCAGCCCAACCATCAATGCCGCCTCGGTATTCATGCTGGTCGTGACCATCGCCATTATCGTCATCGCCGGCCTGGTCATGACCTTGCGCCGTCGCCGCCTCGAACTTGAACGTGCTGAAACTGCAGAGTAATCGCCATGACCAACAGTATTGAACTGACCGGAATCTCCAAGAGCTACGGCAACCTGACCGCCCTTGGCAAAGTCGACCTGACCGTCAAGCGCAACGAAATCCTGACCTTGCTGGGCCCGAGCGGCTGCGGCAAGACCACCCTGATGCGGATCATCGCCGGCTTCGAAGAACCCACCACCGGCAAGGTCGTGATCGATGGCAAGGATTCCACGTCCCTGGCGCCTGAACATCGCCCGGTGAACATGGTGTTCCAGAAATACGCGCTATTTCCGCATCTGGACGTGTTCGACAACGTGGCGTTCGGGCTGCGCCTGAAGAAAAAGCCGAAAGACGAGATCAAGCGTGAAGTGACCAAGGCGCTGGAACTGGTGCAGCTGGAAAGCTTCAAGAATCGCTGGATTTCCGAACTCAGCGGCGGCCAGGCGCAGCGCGTCGCACTGGCTCGCGCATTGGTGAATCGCCCGGCGGTGTTGCTGCTCGATGAGCCACTGGCGGCGCTGGACCTGAAGATTCGCCACCACATGCTCAACGAGATCAAACGGATCCACGAAGAGACCTCGACCACCTTCGTTTACGTCACCCACGACCAGGACGAAGCGATGATCCTGTCCGACCGCGTGGTGCTGCTGAACAAGGGTGGCATCGAGCAAATCGGTGGGCCGCAAGAGATGTATTGGTCGCCACGGACGTTGTTCGCCGCGAAATTTTTCGGCGACACCAATATCGTCAATGGCACCTACGGCGTGGCTGACAGCAGCAGCGGCTTTGTCGATCTGCCGTTCGGGCGCTACGCGCACACGGCCAAAAACAGCCTCGGCGCCGGTCCGGTGAATGTGTCGATCCGTCCGGAAACCATCGGTCTTGAGCCGGCATCGGGCAATCCGCCGGCGGACGGCACCTTTATCGGCAAGGTCAAGGACACGTCCTTCATCGGCAACCGGGTCATTTACCGGGTGGCGGTGGCCGGCGGCACCCTCGACCTCAAATGCCAACAGTTGCCGACCCCGGGCAGCCACGCGCTGCCGCCGGGATCGGACGTGGCGCTCACCTGCAAACCCGACAGTTTTGTGGTGATGCCCGCCTGATTTCTGGTGGTGCGCGTTCCCCTGTAGGAGCCAGCTTGCTGGCGATGGTCGTCAACGATAACGCGTGCGGACTGGTTCAGCGCGGCGTTCTCGAGTCCATCGCCAGCAAGCTGGCTCCTACAAGTATCGCGTTATTGGTGGGACTTTTTTTGATCAGGGCGGTACATAGAAGTGGTCGACTACATCGTCATCGGGGGCGGATCTGCCGGCTGCGTGATTGCCGCGCGCCTCAGCGAAAATGCACAGGCTTCGGTGGTGCTCCTTGAAGAAGGACCCAGGGACACCCACCCGTTCATTCATTTGCCGGTCGGTTTCTACAAGACCAGCCAGGGCAACCTGGTCGAGCATTACCCTTGGGACCCGCCAGCGGACTACATAGGCCCGGCCAGCCCGACCATGGTCCAGGCGCGGGTGCTCGGCGGCGGCAGTTCGGTCAACGCCATGGTTTACCTGCGCGGGCAACCGGCCGATTACGACAGTTGGGCATCGGGCGGCGCTCAAGGCTGGGCCTACAAGGACGTTCTGCCCTTCTTCAGGAAATGCGAAACCAACGATCGCTTCAGCAATGCGGCCCACGGCACCGAGGGTCCGCTCGGCGTCAGCGATCAGCGCTATACCCATCCTCTGACCAAGTTCTGGTTGCAAGCCTGCCAGCAGGCCGGGCTGCCTTATAACCCAGACTTCAACTCGGGTGTACAGGACGGCTGCGGGTTGTATCAGATCAACGCCAGGAATGGATTGAGATCGAGCACCTCGGTCGCCTACCTGAAGCCGGCACGCAAACGCGCCAATCTGACGGTGAAAACCAGCTGCCGGGTCCTGCGTATCCTGGTCGAAAATGGCCGGGCAACCGGGGTTGAGTACCTTGAAAACAATCAACGTCGCGTGCTCAGGGCCGAGCGCGAAGTCATCGTCAGCGCCGGGGCGATCAACACACCGAAGCTGTTGATGCTGTCGGGCATCGGGCCGGCCAGTCACCTGCGGGACACAGGCGTCGAGGTGCTGCATGACCTGCCGGGTGTCGGGCAGAACCTGCAGGATCACATTGAAGTATCACTGATCAATGAACTGCGCCGCCCGCTGAGCTATGACAAGTACAAGAAGCCGCACTGGAAACTCGCTGCCGGGTTGCAGTACGCGTTGTTTCGAGAAGGTCCGGTGACGTCAAACGTGGTTGAAGGCGGTGCGTTCTGGCGAACCTCGGTGGCCGAGGACCGTGCCGATGCGCAGTACTGCTTCATGGCCGGTGCCGGTGTGGAAGCGGGCGTAGGTTCCGTCCCCGGTGGCAATGGCTGCACCCTGAACGTCTGCCAGACCCGCCCGCGCTCGACCGGCGCCGTGCAACTTCGCAGCGCTGATCCGCTGGATTTCCCCTCGATCAACCCCAACTACCTGAGCGACCCGTTCGACGTGGAATGCATGGTGCAAGCGACCGAGTTCGGTCGTCACATCATGTCCCAGAGTGCGATGGCTGGGCATATCCTGCGCGAGCACATGCCCGCCGAGCCATTGCGTACCCGCGACGATTACCGCCAGTTCGTCCGCCAACAGGCGCACGCCGCACTGCACCCGGTCGGTACCTGCAAAATGGGCGCGGACGAGATGGCGGTGGTGGACAACGAGTTGCGGGTACACGGAATCGACGGTTTGCGAATCGCCGATAACTCCATTGCCCCGAGCCTGTGCTCGAGCAACACCAATGCCCTGGCGATCATGATTGGCGAGAAAGCGGCGGATCACATTCAGCGTGCCTTCTAACCCGGAACCCCACCTGTAGGAGCCAGCTTGCTGGCGATAGCGTCAATTCAATCGATAAACATGTCGACTGATCCACCGCTATCGCCGGCAAGCCGGCTCCTACAGGGGGATAGGCGTTGGGGTCGGGTCAGACCCTGAAATTGCTCATCAATACCTGCTGCTGGTTCGCCAGGTCATTCAACGATTGGCTGATCCGCGCCGACTGATCCGCCTGTTCCACCAGCGCTCCCGTGACGTCCCGGATGGCCGAGACATTGCGGTTCACCTCTTCCGTTACCGCACTCTGCTCCTCCGCCGCACTGGCGATTTGCAGGTTCATGTCGGTCATGATCTCGATGTTCTGGCTGACATTGATCAACGCATCCACCGCCTCCAGCGCCTGCACTGCACTGGCATCCGCCTGCCGATGCTGACTCTGCATCGCATTCACCACATCGCGGGTGCCGCTCTGGAGGCTTTCGATCACCCCCTGAATCTCGCTCACCGAGTCCTGGGTGCGCTGGGCCAGATGTCGAACCTCGTCCGCCACCACCGCAAAACCCCGGCCCGTCTCCCCGGCCCTCGCCGCTTCGATGGCAGCGTTCAGCGCCAGTAGATTGGTCTGCTGGGCAATGGTCCGAATCACATCGAGCACACTGCCGATTTTCTCGCTGCTGTCGGCGAGCTGACGCACACCGCTCATGGCGCCGCTCATGTGATCGGCCAGCGACTGGATGGAATGGGCAGCGGTCTCGATGGTGCCCTTGCAGGATCGCGCCGCGACATCACCGTTGCGCGCAGCCGTCGCCGCCATGGACGCGTTGCGCGCCACCTCTTGAGACGTCGCGCTCATTTCATGGGCAGCCGTCGCGACCTGCTCGACTTCCCGCAGTTGTTGCTGCATACCGCTGCTGGTCTGGGTGGCGATCGAGGAGGCCTGGTCGGCGGTGGATCTGGTCTCGACAACGCTCTGGCTGACCTGCGCAATGATCGGCTGCAGCTTGTCCAGGAAGCGATTGAACCCGCCCACCAGCGCGCCGATTTCATCGCGACGCTCGGCGCTGAGCCGCTGGGTCAGGTCGCCCTCACCATTGGCGATGTTTTCAAGCATCGCCGACACGCGACGGATTGGCCGGCTGACACTCACCGCCAGCAACCCCATCAGCAAGGTGCCGGCCAGGGTGACGCCAATACCGGTGGCGACCTGAACGATCACCGACGTCCGGTTCGATTGCTCGAGCACCTCCTGCAATGCCGCGACCGAGGCCATCAACGTGGCGCGCGGCACCTCGATCACCGTCATCCACGGGCTCGCATTCGGGATGGGCGAAAACGGCACGACGAGCATGACGTTGGCGCTGTCGGCCCCATCGATCGTCAGGGTTTTACCCGATTTCGCCGCCTCGACCATATCCGTCGCCTGCTGGGGGAACAGGTCGCTGATGGATTTTCCCAGCGCAGCAGGATCGCCGCTCCGGCCCATGACCGCACCGGCGCCGCTGACGAAGGTCAGTTGTCCTTGCCCGTCGAACAGCGACGAACCGGCTTTCTGCGCAATGTTTTGCAAGCTGCTCAACGGCAGGTCAATGCTGACCACGCCGATGAACTTGCCGCCGTCCATCAACGGTATCGCGATGCTGGAAGTCAGGGTCGGCACACCGTTGAGCAGGAACGAATAAGGTTCGATCAAACAGGGTTTGCGGGTTTTCTTCGGGCAGTTCCACCAGGCTTTGCCAGGGTCGCCGTCGTCCTGCATTTCCTTTTCATCAAGGATGAAGTTCTGCATCGAGGACACGTACACCGCGAACCGGCCACTGGCGTTGCCGCTGAAGTCGGCACCGTTGATCGCGCTGGCGTCAGCGCCGTCCAGCGCATTGGGTTCGAAGGAAATGCCGACACCGAGTATCTCTGGCGTAGTCGCCACTTGCGCGCGGATCAGCCGGTACAAATCGCCGCGCAGCTGTTTGGGGGCCAGGCCATTTTGCCGGGCCTGGCGGCGCAGCATGACCACCTGCGTTGCCAGGGACCGGGTGAACATCAGGCTGCTGAGGAAGCGCTGTTCAATGCCATTGGCCTGCAAGTGCCCCGTCGCCTCCAGGTATTGCATCGACGCCAGTGACAAGGCGTTCGTACTGGACGCGCTGACCACGGCCGACGTGTCGCGCATCTGATGAATCGAAAACCCCACCAGACAGAGCACCATCACAAACAGGCAACTGCCGGCAGCCAGCGTAATTCTTGTTTTAATCGACAAGGTTCCCATCGCATCGCCTCTATAAGATTCAGCCTGGAACAACGAGTGGTTTTGAGTGGTTCAAAAAAAAAGCTCCCCGAACGGGGAGCCTGAAAACACTTGGAAAGACGGTAAGAGTGACCACCAGCAGCGAGAACGACCCTTTTTCTCGCTGCCCGCTTGCCAAGTGCAACAACGAATCAACAACCTCAAGCGGTCTTTTTGTACCGACGAATGCGGATGTCCGCCTGTTCCTTGTGCCCGGCAAAACCTTCCATGCCGCACAGACGCGAGCAATATTCGCCCACCAGGACCGAAGCCTCGTCCGTCAGGACCCGTTGATAGGTGCAGGTCTTGATGAACTTGCCGACCCACAGGCCGCCGGTGTAACGCGCCGTCCCGGTGGTCGGCAGCGTGTGGTTGGTGCCAATTACTTTGTCGCCGTAGGACACGTTGGTCCGCTGGCCGAGGAACAGCGCACCGTAGTTGGTCATGTGTTCGAGGAAATACAGCGGGTCCCGGGTCATGACTTGCACGTGCTCGGAGGCAATGCGGTCAGCCTCCTGGACCAGTTCGTCCAGGGTGTCGCAGAGAATAATTTCGCCGTAGTCACGCCAGGCGACCGAAGCGACAGGCGCGGTGGACAGAATGCCCAACTGGCGCTCGATTTCTGCCGGCAGTGTTTCCGCCAGTTCAGGGCTGTTGGTCAGGAACACGGCTGGGGAGTTGACGCCATGCTCGGCCTGGCCCAGCAAGTCGGCGGCGATGATTTCAACGTCGGAACTGTCATCGGCAATCACCAGGGTTTCGGTCGGGCCGGCGATCAGGTCGATACCGATTTTGCCGAAGAGCTGGCGCTTGGCTTCCGCCACATAGGCGTTGCCCGGTCCGACGATCATGTCGACCGGTTTGAAGGCTTCGGTGCCCAAGGCAAAAGCGGCAATCGCTTGTACCCCGCCGACACAGTAAATCTCGTCGGCACCCGCCAGGTACATGGCGGTGACGATGGCCGGGTGAGGCTTGCCATCAAAGGGCGGCGCCGCTGCAACCACGCGTTTCACACCGGCCACCTTGGCGGTCAGTACGCTCATGTGCGCCGAGGCCAGCAACGGGTACTTACCACCAGGAATGTAGCAACCCACCGAGTTCACCGGAATGTTGCGGTGCCCCAGGATCACACCCGGCAGCGTCTCGACTTCAACGTCGTGCATCGAGGCTTTTTGCACTTCGGCAAAACGGCGGACTTGCGCCTGGGCAAACTTGATATCGCCGATTTCCTGCTCCGAGAGGCTGGCGACGCACGCCGCGATTTCTTCGTCGGTCAGGCGGAAGGACACGGGCTCCCACTTATCGAACTGCTTCGAGTATTCCCGGACGGCGGCGTCACCGTTCCTGGCGACGTTGGCGATGATTTGCTCAACCGTATCGCGGACTTGGGAGGCGATCTCGGCTTGGGCTTCGACGGGTTTGCTTGTTTTCAGATAACGAATCATCAATAGACTCCAGGTGGTTCATGAGGGCACGCGACATGTCCTCAGCATTGGCGACCATCTTTTCTCACCCCCCTGCCCCCGGCAATTTCGCAGCGCCCCTATTGATGACGCGATCTGACGCAGCACAGACGCACTGCTGAAGCACTTGCAGCAGTCATTTACGTTATTCGTATAACCTTTTCTCATTAAAACCCTGAAAGCTGGGTCTCATCTTCTTGGCGAGTTCGCTGCAGCCCTTGGTTTACAAGGGATTAAGTGCCCTAAACACGACACCATGACTGCCGTTTCTTGAAAATCGCCACACAGGGATTGACTTACCGATTCGGAGTGATAGCTTAAATAAGCGGTTATACGTATAACCTAATAATCACACCCAACCTGAAGAGGTGACCAACCGTGAGTCGAGTCTTGTATCTATACGGTGGCTGGCCCGGCCATTACCCCTACGAAATTGCTGCATGGGCTCGGACCGTTTTCCAGGAGCTGGAGTTTGAAGTCGAGGAGTCGACCGACATCTTCACGCTGGACAGGGACTTGACCGGTTACGACCTGATCGTGATCGGCTGGAACAACGCCGTCACCACGGAAACCCTGACCGCCTCCCAGGAAAACCGCCTGCTCGAAGCGATCGAAAGCGGCACCGGCCTGGTGGGTTGGCACGGTGCCGGTGCGGCATTCCGGGCAAGCCTCAAGTATCACTGGGTGCTGGGCGGATCGTTCCTCGAGCATCCGATGGGCGAAGGTTTTCCCCATCCGTATCAGGTCAACGTCATCGACCGCAGCCATGAAGTCACGCAAGGCGTCGAGGATTTCGAGGTTCGCTCCGAGCAGTACTACATGCAGGTCGACCCGAACATTCATGTGCTCGCCGAAACCACCTTCGACGGCAATCCGTTCCCCTGGATCAAGGGCCATCGCAGCCCGGTTGCCTGGGTTCGCCAATGGGGCCAGGGCCGGGTGTTCTATCACTCGATCGGCCACGACACGAGCAACCTCGCCGACCCGAACATCCGCCGCCTGACCAAGCAGGGCCTGAACTGGGCAACGCGCGGGCGTGCCGGCAGCACCGGCAAATCCGATGCCTCCACCACCGTTTCATCAACCCAAGGAGTCCTGTCATGACTAAATTGACCGGCAGCCAGATCGTGGCTCAAACCCTGAAAAACTATGGCGTCGAATACGTCGCCGGTATTCCTGGACACGGGATCTGGACACTCACCGACGCCTTCCTCGAAGAAGACTCGAAACTCAAGTTCATCCAGGTCTTCCACGAGCAGAGCGCGGTGCACCTGGCGGATGGTTACTACCGGGTTTCCGGCAAGCCGATGGCTGCCGTCACGTCCATCGGTGCCGGCGCTGCCAACACCGTGATCGGCATGGCCACCGCCTTCACCGACTCCACCAGCCTGATGCTCATCACCGGCGGGCCGCCCACGCACATGCGCGGCCACGGTTTGCTGCAAGAGCTGGAACGCTACACCGACAACGACTTTCCGAAAATCGCCGAAGCGGTCTCCAAGCGCCATTGGGTCGCCACTCGCGTTGAAGAATTGCCGTTCATGATGCACCGCGCCTGGAGTTCGATGGTGACGGGACGTCCTGGCCCGGTTCACCTTGAAATCCCGATGGACGTGCAGGCCGAGGCCGCTGACGTCACCCTTCACGCCCTGGAAGAACGTACCCCGATCGGCAAATGTTTCCCGGACCCGGCCGCCACGGCCCGTGCCGTTGAAGAGTTGCAGGCCTGCAAACGTCCGGTGCTGGTCATCGGCGGCGGCGTCATCACCGGTGAAGCCAGCGCCGAAGTCCTGGCCCTGGCCGAGGCCTGGAAAATCCCCGTAGTCACTACCTGGAACGGCAAAAGCGGTTTCCCGGAAGATCACCCGTTGTTCGCCGGCAGCGTCGGACAGACCGGCACGATGTGCGGCAACAAAGTGGCCTCCACGGCTGACGTGATCATCGCCGTGGGTTGCCGCTTCACCGACTGGTCCTCGTCCAGCTACGCCAAAGGCGTGACCTTCGCGATTCCGCCGTCGAAGCTGATTCACATCGACATCGATCCGCACGAGATCGGCAAGAACTACCCGGTGACCGTGGGCATTTGTGCCGATGCGAAATACGCACTGGCGCACATCGTCGAAGGCTTGAAAGGCCAGACGGTCGATCGCGAGGAATACCTGAGCGACCTGCGTGGCTATCAGGACGAGTGGGAAACCAAACTGGCCGGTCGTCGTGACTCCGATCGCTTCCCGTTCACCTCGCAACGTCCGCTGGGCGCGCTGCGCAAGGTCTTCCCGCGCGACACCATCGTGGTGGTCGGATCGGGCAACACCCAGGGCGCGGTCAAGCAGACTTTCCCGGTTTACACCCCTCGTACGCACCTGACCTCCGGCGGTTTCTCGTCCATGGGCTGGGCCGTTCCGGCCGCCATCGGCGCCAAGCTGGCTGCGCCGAATCAACCGGTGGTGTGCATCCTCGGCGACGGTGACTTCCTGATGACCTCTCAGGAAATTGCGATCTGCGTGACCAACAACATTCCTGTTGTGTTCATGATCCAGAACAACGCCGGGTACATGTCGATTCGCGGTGGCCAGCGCAAGCAGACCAGTCGCCACATCGGCACCGAGTTCAACCACCCGGACGGCACGCCTTACAGCCCGGATTTCAAAGCGGTCGGCGAAGCGTTCGGCCTGAAATCCTATCGTGTGGAGCGCCCTGAAGATCTGGAGCCGATTCTGCAGGAGGCCCTGGAGCTGAACGCGCCGGTGCTGATCGAAATCCCGACTGATCGCGACGCCGCAGGCCCTTGGGTACCTGGCTGGTGGGACTTCCCGATTCCTGAATACATCACTGACGAACGTCAGGATGAATACCGGGAACTGCGGAACTCCGAACAGCACCTATAAGAACTGGAGCGGCTCAAATGAGTGATGCATTGATTTCGCATCATGCAGAGCTGAATCCACAACCGGGGGCGCCGCGCGAACCGCGCGCCCTCGACGTGGTGACACCTGATGCAGATGGCAATATCAACTGTGATGTAGTGATTATCGGCTCGGGCATGGGCGGTTCGACCTTTGCCCATGCGCTGCGCGACAGCGGGCTGGACATTGTGATCGTCGAACGGGGTGATTTCCTGCCCCGCGAGATACACAACTGGAGCGCCGAGTCGGTCTTCGGTGAAGGCCGTTACCGCAATGCCGAACAGTGGCTGAACCAGGCCAATCAACCGTTTTCCCCCGGCGTGTTCTATTACGTTGGCGGCAACACCAAATTCTATGGCGCCATGCTCCCACGGTTTCGCGAAGAAGACTTCGGCGAAATCCAGCACGCCGAGGGCGTTTCCCCCGCCTGGCCGATCAGCTATGCAGACCTGGAACCCTGGTATGCCGAAGCTGAAAAGCTCTATCGGGTTCATGGCCAGGCGGGTAGCGATCCCAGCGAGCCGTGGCGTTCGGGGCCCTTTCCGCAACCGGCGCTCAAGCATGACCCGGCACTGGTGCCGCTCGAACAAAGCATGCGCCGTTCCGGGCTCAAGCCTTTCGTGATGCCGGCGGCGGTGGATTATGGCGATGGCGGCGACTGCGTGTTGTGCTCGACCTGCGATGGTTATCCCTGCCTGGTGGATGCCAAGGCCGATGCCGAGGTGTCGGCCTTGCGACCGGCACTGCGTAGCGCGACCCTCCGGCTGATGACCCGCACCACGATCAAACAGCTGAACACCGGCAACGACGGTCGAACCGTCACCGAAGCGCGAGGCCAGTTCGATGGCCGGGACGTGACACTCCGGGCCAAACGATTCGTCCTGGCGTGCGGCGCGGTGAACAGCGCGGCGCTGTTGTTCAAGTCAGCCAATGCTCAGCACCCGGAAGGCCTTGGTAACAGCTCCGGGCAATTGGGTCGCAACTACATGGTCCACAACAGCACGTTCATGCTGGCGGTCGACCCGCGACGCAAGAACAAGGTGATCTTCCAGAAAACCCTGGCCATCAACGACTGGTACAGCGCCAGTGCGCTCAACTCGTTTCCCTTGGGCAACGTGCAGATGCTCGGCAAAATCCGTGAGCCCATGATCACGTCGATGCGTCCGTGGCTGCCCAGGTTCGCGTCGCGGTACATCACCGACCACAGTGTCGACTTGTACCTGACCTCGGAGGATCTGCCGACGCAGGAAAACCGGGTCACGTACGACAAGGCCCGGGGTGCGATCAAAGTCCACTGGACGCCGAACAACCTCAAGGCGCACGAAGGCCTGGTGAACAAGACCAGCAAAGTCATGCGTGAAGCAGGTTATCCGGTGATCCTGAAAGCACGCATGGGGATTGCCACCAACTCCCATCAGTGCGGGACAGCCGTCATGGGCAAGGACCCGGCTTCCAGCGTGCTGGATGTGAACTGCAAGCTGCATGACCTGGATAACGTCTGGGTAGTCGACAGCTCGTTCTTCCCGTCATCCGCCGCCGTCAACCCGGCGCTCACCATCGCCGCCAATGCGCTGCGGGTTGCAGAGCACTTCAAGCACCTGGCGAACTGACCCCGGAACACAGAACCTGTAGGAGCCGGCTTGCCGGCGATGGACTCGAGGGCGCCGCGGTGAATCAGTTCGCCCGCGTCATCGTTAACGTCCATCGCCAGCAAGCTGGCTCCTACAATGGTTCTGCGCCAAGCGGCAGAACCCTGCGGTTGTACACGCAACCCCAGGAAACACCGAACCTGTAGGAGCCGGCTTGCCGGCGATGGACTCAAGTGCGCCGCGGTGAGTCAGTTTGCCCGCGTTATCGTTAACGACCATCGCCAGCAAGCTGGCTCCTACAATGGTTCTGCGCCAAGCGGCAGAACCCTGCGGTTGTACACGCAACCCCAGGAAACACCGAACCTGTAGGAGCCGGCTTGCTGGCGATGGACTCAAGTGCGCCGCGGTGAATCAGACGTTAACGACCATCGCCAGCAAGCTGGCTCCTACAATGGTTCTTCGTCAACCGGCAGAACCCCGAGGTTTTACACGCAACCCCGGGAAACACCGAACCTGTAGGAGCCGGCTTGCTGGCGATGGACTCAAGTGCGCCGCGGTGAATCAGACGTTAACGACCATCGCCAGCAAGCTGGCTCCTGCAATAGGTCATGTCGAATCCGGTGCCTTTGTGTCTGCTTCTCAAACGTCGGCGGGCGGCAGCTTTTGCGTCGAGGTGCGCACGATGAGTTTCGTGGCGAAAATTTTCTGCTCGGGTTCCAGACGGGTGTCGGCCGGTGCGTTCAATTGCTCGGTCAACAGTCGCGCAGCGTAGACGCCCTTCTCCACCATGGGCTGGCCGATGGTGGTCAAGCCGAGTTGAACGGCCTCGGGTATGTCGTCAAAGCCAATCACGGACAACGCCTGCGGGACATTGCGATTAAGCGCGTGGGCAGTTTTCATGCAAGCGATCGCCATGACATCCGAACAGGCCACCACGGCCGTGACATCGTTGGACGTCAGCAACGTAAAGGCTGCCGCCTGCCCGGAGGTGGAATCCAGCCCGCCAGCCTCGATGATGCTCAGGTCCTCGAACGCCAGGCCAGCCGCGCCAGCCGCTTCCACGTAGCCGGTCAACCGTTCCCTGACGATGCGCTCACTGGCGCTTTTGAAACGCTGCTGATCGATCGGCCCGCGATAACCGTCGGGGTTGAGCCGATCAATGATGATGCCGATCTTGCGGTGCCCCAGGTCCAGCAGGTGCTGCATCTGCGTGCGGGCGGCGCCCCGGTCGTCGATCCCGACAAAGAATGAGTCTTCAACCAGGGGCGAATCGATCACCACAAAGGGGATGTTCTGCTTCACCACGGCCAACACCGCCGGGTGATCATCCGGCAGGGTCGAGATAATCAGTCCATCCACCAGCCCGCGCAGAGCAAGGCTGCCGTGACTTGCAGCCTGGGCACGCCCGACCAGTCGATTGTTATTGAGCGGGAACAACGTCAGTGCGACGTTCTCCAGTTCGCCCACTTCACTGATCCCGCGCAACAAGGCGATGGTGCAGGGATCGGCGAACGCCAGGGACAATTTGTCCATCATCATCAGCCCGATCGCGCCGATTTTGCCCGAGCGAAGGCTTCGCCCCAGCACATTGGGGCCTGGATAGCCCAATGTCGCGGCCACCTCGAGGATGTGCTCGCGCTGGGCTTGCGACAGTTTGGAGGGGCGATTGTAAGCGTAGGACACCGCAGGCTGAGACACCCCCGCCGCCAGTGCTACATCTTTCATTGAAACGGATGCCATCGCTTGCTTCCCGATCTTTTTAAACCTCCAAGGGAGGTCTGTGAAATAAACATGCACTCAGTGTAACCGTTGACGAGAAGCCTTCGGAACCAGTCGAGTGGCACTGACGATGACCGCGATCATCAATGAGGCGACGGCGAGCAACGCCGCAGACAGGTTGGTCGCGTGGGCGACAAAGCCGATCACCGCCGGGCCCATCAGGATGCCGAGGTAACCGAGACTGGTTGCGGCGGCAATCGCCAGCTCGCCCGGCATCGTCTGCTGGGCGCCTGCCAGCGACAGGTAGACCGGCGCAATGTTCGCCAGGCCGATGCCGATGACGGCAAAACCCAACAGGTTCAGCAGCCAGTCGGCCACCAGCACCACCAGCAGGAATCCCGCGATGACGATAAGCCCGCCACCCATGAGCACCGTGCGAGACCCCAGCTTCAGCAGAATCCGGTCACCGCTCAATCGTCCCAGGGCCATCATCACCGCGAACGCCGCGTAGCCAAGGCCGGCAATCGAATGTTGAACGCCTCTTGCCTCCGTCAGAAACACCGCGCTCCAGTCCAGAATCGCGCCTTCCGCGAGAAAGGCGAACAGGCAAAGCAAACCAAGCCACAGGACTTTTCGCGTTGGCCGGACAAAGATCGGGCTGCCTTCATCACCACTTCGCCCCAGCATCTGCCGTCCGTAGCTCACGACGAAAGCGAGCAGTGCCGCCATCACCGCACTGCTGGCCAGCAACGGCGTGGCACCGAGCCACAACAATGCGGTAATGCCCGCGGCACTCACAATCGTGCCGAGGCTGAACAAGCCATGAAAACCGGACATGAGCGATCGGCCGGTGGCACGCTCGACCATCACCCCCTGGACGTTCATCGTGACATCGACAGCGCCGCAACCGGCACCGAAAACGGTCAGGGCGAACATCAGGCCGGCGAATGAATGGGTGGTCGCCAGCAAAGGTAAAGTCAGCAACACCAGCGCGATGCCGACGTGCATCGTGAAGCGACACCCCTTGCGCGCGTTCAGGATCCCGGCAAGCGGCATCATCACCAGCGAACCGAGGCCAAGGCACAGCAAAAGCAGGCCCAACGCACCGTCGTCGACCCCTGCCCGGCTCCGCGCATAAGGAACCAGGGGCGCCCATGCACCCATGCACAGGCCTGACATCAGAAACGTCAGCCGATAAGCCGCCATATCAGGCGTGGCGCAGGGCAACAGCAATTCTTGAGACGACACGGCAACCTCAGGCTCGGACGATGAAAGTTATACGTATAACCTAAAACAATCCGTTAGGCCAATCGATCTGTTTAACCCCGAGATTCGTCCATTGAATGAAGGTGTCAATCCGACGCTGACGTCACTCATCCGTGAATACGGAAAAAGAGTTGACAGCGGATCCACTGCCGATGCTAGTTTATGGAGTTATACGTATAACTCAAAACCGTAATTCCGCACTTGCATCAATACCCAACAAAAACAAAAGGGACCCTGCAGCGTGATGACCAACCTTCAAAAAACACAGATCCCCGCCCGCATTCGCAAGGCACGTATCGCGACGTTCCTCGGCTTCATGATGATCGGCGCCATGATGTACATCTGGTCGACGGGCGTGAGCGTCTTTCGGGTGCAACTGGGCTTTACCGGCGAACTGGGAGACGCCAGTTTCGGCCTGATCGCCCTCGGTGTCGGCGTGGGCTCCGCGACAGGCGCGCTGTGCGTCGGTCGCCTGCTCGACTCGTTCGGCGCGAAGCCGGTCATCACGGTGTGCGCCCTCGCCTATCCCCTGTCGATCATTCCGCTGGGTTTCGTCAGCGGCTTCTGGTTCGCCCTGTGCTTCGGCGTGGTCCTCGGGTTGCTGAGAGGCGCGCTGGACACCGCGTTGAATGCACACGGCGTGCAAGTCGAACGCTTCTACCAACGCTCGATCATGTCTGGCTTCCACGCGTTTTATTCACTGGGCGGCTTTCTGCTGGGGATGGTGTGCAGCTGGCTGACCGGTTTCTATACCGACAGCGTCCTCGTACCCTACACCGTGCTCGGCCTGGTGCTGTTTGTCGTAGGCTGTTTTTTCAGCCGGTGGCTGCTGGGCAAACAGGATGTCCCCGCGCCTTCATCCAGCGACTGGCAGGCCGGCGCCCAGACCATTGATGAGTCGGGCAAGGGGCCCTCGACAAAAACGCTGCTGGTCATGATTGCCCTCGGTGTCCTGCTGCTGGGCAGCATGATGGGCGAAAACGCTATCGCGGACTGGGGCCAGGAATACATCCGCCGCCAGTTCGCCACGAGCACCTCGACGGCCGGCATGGCGGTGTCGATCTTCGTCGGTGCAGCCTTCATCGGGCGCCTGTTCGGTGACCGACTGGCGGCGACCTTCGGCAATGCCCAGGTCGTGTTCGGATGCGGCGCAGTGTGTGTCCTCGGCATGCTCATCACCATTATCGGTGGCACCGCTGTAACGGGCATTATCGGCTTCGCGCTGTTTGGTCTCGGGCTGTCGTGCATCGCGCCGCTGATGATCTCCGCCGCTGGACGCCGGGATCCCAAGCATGCCGGTCGCAACATCGGCATCGTCAACTGCATCGGTTTTTCCGGGATGCTCGTCGGCCCGGCCGCTATCACCGTGATCGTCAGCAACTTCGGGTTGAGCTCGCTGATGTTTTTCCCGCTGATCATGCTCGCGCTGCTCGCGACATTCGGCCCGCTGCTGATGCGCGCGCCGAAGAAGCCTGTCACCCGTGTGAAGGCTTCCGTGAAGAACGCCTGACGAGTTATGCACTCTCCGCCAAGGCCGTCCCTTGCTCCGCGCGGGCGGCGCTGTGGCGATTGACCGGCACCGGCAAGCCCAGGTGACCGCGCAAGGTGTTGTGGCTGTATTCGCTGCGAAACAAGCCGCGCTCTCGCAGCAATGGCAAGACTTCGTCGGTGAACCGGGCAAACTCGTCCGGCGCGCCGACACGGATATTGAACCCATCGACGGCCCCTTCGACGAACCAGCGCTCGATCTCGTCGGCGACGGTTTTCGGTGAACCGACAAAATTCGAAAACGGTGCGGCGAAACGCAAGGCGGCCTGGCGCAGGGTCAGCCCTTGGTCGCGGGCAACTTGCTTGATGTGCTCGGCATGGCCGCGATAGCCATTGCTGCCTAGGTCGCCCAGCTCCGGGAAAGGTTCGTCGAGGGGGTATTGCGTGAAGTCGTGGTAGTTGAACGGACGACCCAGATGTACCAACGCCTTGCGCAGGTCCAGCTCGCCATTGCGTTCGCGGTCGATGGCCTGGGCCTGCTCGTCGGTATCGGCAATGATCGGCGAGATGCCCGGCAGGATGGTGATGTGATCGGGGTTGCGTCCGGCTGCGGCGGCGCGTTGCTTGATGTCCTGATAATAGGCGCGGGCATCCTCGAAATTGTCCACGCCGGCGAAGATGCCTTCGGCAAAGCTGGCCGCCAGGTTGCGCCCGGATTCTGAAATCCCGGCCTGGAAGATCACCGGTTGGCCTTGGGGTGAACGGGCAATGTTCAGCGGCCCGGTGACCGAAAAGAATTCGCCCTGGTGATCAAGCCGGTGCTGACGCTGCGGGTCGAGGAACACCCGGCTCTGCTTGTCGCGCACAAAGGCATCGTCTTCGTAGGAATCCCACAATCCCTGCACCACTTGCAGGTGTTCGCTGGCCCGGCGATAGCGCTCGGTGTGGTCGATGTGCTGCTCACGCCCGAAATTCCCGGCGGCACCTTCCAGGCCAGTGGTGACCACGTTCCAGCCCGCCCGGCCGCCGCTGATCAGGTCCAGCGAAGCGAACTGGCGAGCCACGTTGAACGGTTCGGTGTAGGACGTCGTCAGCGTGGCGACCAGGCCAATCTTCGACGTCGCGCCGGCCACGGCCGACAGCAACGTCAGGGGTTCCAGGCGATTGAGGTAATGCGGCGCCGAATCCGGCGTGATGTACGGGCTGTCGACGATGAAGATCAAGTCGAACTTCGCGGCTTCGGCGGCCTGGGCCTGCTGCCGATACCAGTCGATATTGATGCTCGCATCGCCCGGAATTTGCGGGTGCAGCCATTCATTCTGAGCGGTGCCGACGCCGGTGAGAATGGCACCGAACTTGAGTTGTCGTGGTGAAGTGGTCATGTGAAATCCCCCGGAGATTGCGGCACTACTGCCTTGTGAAGGTCGACCTTATGCGTTGGGAATACACCTGTGAAATGCTTTATTGATCTAACCTAATAATGCATTTACGTAATATTCAATAGATTTATGTATCAGCTATTTTCATAACAAACTTATAACCAAAGAGAATTTCACAGCGGATTTTTATGGGGATAGCTTTGATACAGGCCGACCCCTTTTCTCCAGGCGGAGGTAAACCACCCCATCCAGAACCGCCAGGAACCTGCCCTTTCATGACCATCCCCCTTGCCTCCCGAACGACCCTCGATCTTGCCACCGACGTGTTGGTCATCGGTGGCGGCCTGGCCGGTACATGGGCCGCTGTCGCCGCTGCCCGTGAAGGCGCGCGGGTGGTTCTGGTCGACAAAGGCTATTGCGGCACCAGCGGCGTGACGGCCACCGCCGGACCGGGTCATTGGTGGGTACCGCCCTTGCCCGGTGTGCGTGAGGCGGCCATCGACAAACGTCTCGCCACGGCCCATGCCCTGGCCGATCCGCGCTGGATGGCACGCATCATCGACACCACCTGGACCAGCCTGCCAACCCTCGCCGGCTACTACGATTTCCCGCAGAACGAACACGGCGTGACCCAGTATCGCGGGCTGCGCGGGCCGGAATACCTGCGCGGCATGCGGCGACTGGTGCAGGACAGCGGTGTGACCATTCTCGATCACAGCCCGGCACTGGAACTGCTGCGCAATGATCAGGGCGAGGTCGCCGGTGCCCGAGGCTGGCGCCGGCAAGCGGGTGGCGACTGGCAGATCCGGGCGGGTGCCGTGGTGCTGGCGAGCGGCGGTTGTGCCTTTCTTTCGCGATTGCTCGGTAGCCACACCAATACCGGCGACGGTTACTTGATGGCGGCTGAAGCAGGCGCCGAGTTGTCCGGCATGGAGTTCTCCAGTTATTACTGCATCGCCGCAGCGGGCAGCAGCATGACCCGTTCGATGGTCTACAGCTTCGGCGACTACTTCGATGCCGCCGACCGGCCCCTGAACCTTTCAACCGGCCCCGACTTCACCGATGCCCTCGCCAGGGCGTTGCTCGACGGTCCGGTGTATTGCCGGCTCAATCGGGTGCCGGCGAACATTCGCGCGCAGTTACCCACGATCCAACCGAACCTCATGCTGCCGTTCGACCGACGTGGCATCGATCCCTGGCGCGACCGGTTCGCCGTAACCTTGCACCCCGAAGGCACCATTCGCGGCGTCGGCGGCCTGCGGGTCATTGATGATGATTGCCAGACCACGGTGCCCGGTGTATTCGCTGCCGGCGACGCCGCCAGCCGTGAGCTGATTGCCGGTGCGACTTCTGGAGGTGGCGCGCAGAACTCGGCATGGGCCTTGTCTTCCGGCCAGTACGCGGGACGCGGTGCCGCGAGGCTGGCTCTCGGCAAACCTGCACGTAGCGAAGTGCTGCAAGGATTTGCGGGTGCGGGTTTGTGGTCTAGCCCTGCGCTCACGGCGCCACAGCCGAACGAGCTGATACGGCGAATCCAGGCGGAAGTCCACCCGCTGGAGAAAAACCTGTTCCGCTCCGGTCATCAGCTCGGCCGTTCCCTGCAAGTGCTGGACACCGTCTGGGACGAGGTGCGCCAAGGCTTGTCGGTCGATCCGCAAAACCCGCTCAGGGCCAGGGAAGTCGCCGCCATGGCCGCCACGGCCCGGTGGTGCTACAGCGCAGCCGAACAACGCAAGGAAAGTCGCGGCATGCACCAGCGCAGCGACACCCCTGAACAGAATCCGCTGTTCGACGCCCACCTGCGCATCGCCGGCGTCGACCAGCCCTGGACCCGCCACGACCCGGTGTCCACTTCTCTCCCGCAGCCACAAGGCCACGCCCAATGATCGAGTTGATTTACCAGGACCTGTGCAGCGGCTGCGGCCAGTGTGTCGAGGTCTGCCCCACCAACGTACTGCGCCTGGATTCCGCGGCCAAACCACAGATCATCGACCAGCAAGCCTGCCAGACGTGTTTCATGTGCGAACTGTATTGTGCGAGCGATGCGCTGTACGTCGACCCCGACTGCGACCAGGTTCGTCAGCCTGATCCGGACGTGGTGCGGAACGCTGGCCTGCTCGGACAGTACCGCCGTGATTCAGGCTGGGACGAGTGGGCGACCGACCCGAAATACAATAATCAGCACTGGCGCATGGACGGGATTTTTGCCCTGGCGCGCAGTGCCGCGCAGACCACCAAACCTGTAGGAGCCGGCTTGCCGGCGATCGCGGTGTGACAGGCGCCATCAATGTTCAATGATGGACCGTGATCGCCAGCAAGCCGACTCCTACAGGATTGCGGTGGATCAGGCACCATTGATGCTGATTGATGGACTCAATCTGCTTCTTTCCACACCGCTTCACGCACATCGATTGCCTTGGGCAGCAGCTGGTTTTGATAAAACAGGTCCGCCGTCGTCTGCTGCGCCCGGATGATGCTTTCGTCAACGGGCAATATTGGCGATGGCGGCCGGTTATCGAAGTAGCTGGCAATCACCTCGTCCGGCAGGCCCATGTACTTTTTCACCACGTTCAGACTGTCTTGCCGTTGGCTGCGCGTCAGCCCTTCGGCGGCCGTGAGCTCATCGAGCAGCGCATGGACAAATGCGCCGTTGTCTTGCGCATAAGCCCGTCGTGCGGTGTACACCGGGCCTGACAGGTTCAAGCCTTCGCCATTGGCCAGCACGCGCACATTGCCCTGACTCAGGGCCAGTGAGGAATAAGGCTCCCAAATCGCCCAGGCATCGACACTGCCCTGCTCGAACGCGGCACGCGCATTTGCCGGTGGCAGGTTCATCGGCTGGATATCCCTGTAGTTCAAACCGGCCTTGTTCAACGCCCGCAGAATCAGGTTGTGTGAGCTGGAGCCTCTCTGGAAGGCGACCTTTTTGCCTTTAAGGTCGGCAATGCCCTTCAACGGACTGTCAGCGCGGACCAGTATCGTTTCCGCTTGTGGCTTGGGCGGTTCGGTGCCGATGTAGACCAGGTCGGCCCCCGCCGCTTGCGCGAACAGCGGCGGAATATCACCGGTGGAACCAATGTCCAGTGCGTTGACGTTCATCGCTTCCAGCATCTGCGGCCCGGCAGGAAACTCGATCCACTGCACGGCCGTGCGGGGAAAGCGTTTTTCCAGCAGCCTGTGTTCCTTGGCCAGCAACAAGGTGATCGAGCCTTTCTGATAGCCGATTCGCAATGTGGCGGGGTCTGCTGCCATCACCGAACCGGCCAGACTGAACAACGCCAACCCCGCTAAAAAAACCTTCTGCAATCTCATCGCTATCTCCCTGAATAAAATACGTTCAACTGTAGGAGCCGGCTTGCCGGCGATGGCGATTTGTCAGGCGCCGACTCAGTGATTGACACACCGCCATCGCCAGCAAGCTGGCTCCTACATAGGTGTGAATCTGTTGGAGGGTCTGGTCAGTCCGAGGTTTTCACGCAACGTCCGGCCTTCGTATTCGGTCCTGAACAATCCACGCCGCTGCAACTCAGGCACCACCTCATTGGCGAAATCTTCCAGCCCCCCGGGCAGGTGCGGCACCAGCACATTAAAACCGTCCGCCGCACCTTGCTCGAACCACTCCTGCAACCGGTCGGCAATCTGCACCGCCGTACCCACCAGACTGTAATGCCCCCGGCCCCCGGCAATTTTCCTGCCCAGCTCGGCGAGGCTGAGGTTTTCCCGGCCCGCCAGTTCCGTCAGCAGTTTCTGCCGACTCTGCTGACCGCTTTCAGTGAGCGGCAAGTCCGGCAACGGCCCATCCAGCGGATACGACGACAGGTCAAAGTTGCCCAGCATGCGGCCAAGCAAAGCGACGCCCACCTCTGGCTCGACCAGACGCTGAAAGGACTCGTATTTGTCCCGCGCTTCACTTTCGGTCGACCCGACCACCACAAAAACGCCCGGCATGATTTTCAGCGAATCGGCACTGCGTCTATGCTGAGCGAGGCGCCCTTTGAGATCGGCATAAAACGCCCGCGCGTTCGCCAGGGATGTCTGCGCCGTGAACACCACCTCGGCGGTTTGCGCCGCCAGCTCACGGCCGGTCTCTGAAGACCCTGCCTGCACAATCACAGGCTGCCCCTGCGGCGAGCGCGCGATATTCAGCGGCCCTTTGACCCGGAAATGCTCACCGACGTGATTCAACACATGCAGCCTGGCCGGGTCGTAATAGACGCCGCTGGCCTTGTCGCGAACAAACGCGTCGTCCTCCCAGCTGTCCCACAGCCCCGTGACCACCTGGTAAAACTCCCGCGCGCGGCTGTAACGCTCGGCGTGTCCGATGTGTTCATCCCGGCCGAAATTCAGGGTTTCGGCGGCATTGTCCGACGTCACCAGGTTCCACCCTGCTCGCCCACCGGACAGGTGATCCAGCGACGCGAATTTTCGCGCCACGTGGTACGGCTCGTTGTAACTGGTGGTGGCCGTGGCGATCAGGCCGATGTGCTCGGTCACCGCGCTAAGGGCCGACAGCAGGGTCAGTGGCTCGAAGTAATCCGAGCGTGCCGTGTGGCTGGCGATCTCGTCACTCGGCGCGGCCACCGTGTCCGCGACGAACAAGGCGTCAAACTTCGCGGCCTCGGCAATCTGCGCCAGGCGTTTGTAGTGGCTGAAATCCAGCCCGGCGTTGGCCGGCACGTCGGGATGGCGCCACGCGGCGACGTGGTGCCCGGTGGCCATGAGGAACGCGCCGAGTTTCAGTTGTCGGGTCATGCTCAGAAATCCTTGCGCAGCTGCACGCCGAAGTAGCGCTCGTCATCCCGTGGCACAGCGCGGTAGATGTAGTTGCCGCCGCTGGCCAGCAACGGTGAATAGGATTTGTCCGCGAGGTTCTTGCCCAGCAGCGCCACACGCCAGCCATTGCTGTAGTCGGCCAGCGCGATACTGGCGTTCCACAGGCCGTAGGCACCCTGTTTGGTGTCGGGGTTCTGGGCGATGTCGTACTGCACTTCGCTCTGCCAGCTGTAGTCGGTGCCCAGTTCGATATCGAGGCCGTTTTCCAGCGGGATGCTGTAGTCGGCGCGCACATAGCTTTTCCAGTCCGGGGTGTACGGCAGCGGTTTGCCGTCGACGTTGCACGACGCCGCCGCGCCCGCCGGGCAGGCGAACTCATCGATGCGTGCGCGGGTGTACGCCAGGGCACCGGAGAACTTCAGTTGCTGGGTGGCCTGCAAAGCGTAATCGAGCTCCACGCCTTCGGTGCTGACACTGCCGGCGTTGATCAGGCGCGTCACCACTTGCCCGGCAACGGTGTCGAAAAAGTTGGCCTGATAGTTGTCGTACTCACTGTGGAACACGGCGAGGTTGGTGGTCAGGCGATTGTTCCAGGACGAGGCCTTGATACCCAACTCCCAGGTGTTGGAGGTTTCCGGCTTCAGCGCGTCGGTGTCGCGCGGCTGCATGTTGAAGAACACGTTGTAGGCCGGGCCTTTGTAGCCGCGCGAATACGTCAGGTACGTTGTGACGGTATCGCTGAGGTCGTATTGCACACCTAGGCGCCCCGACCAGCCGTCTTCGTCCACCGAACCGGAGCTGCTGGTCGCCGGCTGGATGCCACTGACGGTGGTCGCCGAGGTCGACACCCGGCGGTGATCGTATTCCAGATCGTCGTGGGTCCAGCGCAGGCCGGCGATACCACGAAAGTCCGAAGTGAAATTCAGCGTGCTTTCGCCGAACACCGCGTAGCTGTCGTTGGTGGTGCTGTAATCGGCAATCCCGCGGTTGACGCTGGTCGGCGTAGTAAGCGTGCGCTGATAGGTTTCTTCGTCCTTGCCATGCATGTAGAACAGCCCGCCGACATACTCGAAAAACTGGCCCTTGGGCGAGGCCAGGCGCAGCTCTTGCGAGTATTGGTCGAAAGCCAGGTCGCCTTTGTCCGCCGTGCCGGGGAACGCGGCGGTAATGCTGCCGAGCCGGTCACCGTCCTGATATTGGGTGTTGTCCCAGCCGCGCCACGCGGTGATCGACGTCAGGGTGTAATCGCCCAGATACCAGTCGAGCTGACCGGACAGGCCCTTGTTGATGTCCTCGACGTGGGACCGCGTGTCGGTGTTGATCTTGCGGTTATCGCTGGACGCCCGCACCGGGCTCAGCGCATTGGCGAAGGCCGGCGTCAGCGCCTGGCTGACCACCCCGTTGGGCGCGTCGTCGTGGGATTGCATGTAGTCGGCAATGACGGTGAACTTGAAATCATCGTTGGGCGTGAACTCCAGCTTGCCCCGCGCGCCCTTGTGGTTGTAGCCGTTGACTTCCTGCCCGTTGTGCTCGTTGTCCACGTTGCCGTCGTAGCTGCCGAACAGCGTGGTGATCGAGCCTTTCAGCGTGTCCGGTATCAGGCTGCCGCCGAGGCCGAATCGGGTACGGCTTTCGTTGCCGCTGTAGTACGACTGATCGATGTAGCCGTGGGTCTCGGCAGTCGGCGCCCTGCTGGTGATATTGAGCACACCGGCCGAAGCGTTCTTGCCGAACAGCGTGCCTTGCGGGCCGCGCAGAACTTCGACGCGTTCCAGGTCCAGCAAGTCCAGCGTGGCCTGGCCGGGACGCGCATACACCACGCCGTCGATCACCGTCGCCACGGTCGGTTCGACGCCCGGCGAGGTGGAAATGGTGCCCACGCCCCGCACGAACAACGAGGTGTCCTTGTTCGACGCGCCGGTGCGGAAATTCAGCGACGGCACTTGCTGGACAATGCTCGCCACGCCATTGCGGTTGTCGCGCTCCAGCTGTTCGCCGTCGATTACCGACACCGCCACCGGGACCTTCTGCAGCGACTCTTCGCGGCGGGTGGCGGTGACCGTGACGGCTTGCAGGGTAAGGTCTTGCTCGCCGCTGTCAGCGGCGAATGCGTTGGGCAGCGGTAACGCGGCCAGGCCGGTGAAGAGCCAGCTTGCAGCGCGAATCGATTGCGCCAGCTTCTTTGTTGCCCCAGGAAAATTGTGCATGTCTGACCGCTCGAATGTGTGCCCTGAACCGCTGCCGTTCTGCGACGACAGCGCCGTGAATGTGTCTTGGGCATTCGCTCGAGCGAGTAGCAGACAACGCGCTTTGTTAGCGCTAACATCACCAGTATCCGCAAGCGTCACATAGATCGTCAAATACTGAAAAATTACTCTTATATGCAATTTTGTTTTAACGAAGGATTGCCCGTTGAACGAAGAAAAACCTCGAAAACGCCGCGGCGCCGGTCGCGTGACGCTCAATACCGTGGCCCGACAGGCCGGTGTTTCGGCGATTACGGTGTCCCGTTATTTCAATCAGCCAGACCAGGTATCCCCGGAACGCCGTGAACGCATCGCGGCGGTCGTTGCGGAACTCGGTTATGTGCCCAACCTGGTGGCGGGTGGACTGGCGTCGGCCCGGGGCAAAATCGTCGGCATGGTGATCCCGAACATTTCCGGGCCGATCTTCGCCAACACCATTCAGGGTTTCAGCGACACGCTCAGTCGCCACGGCTACCAACTGCTGCTGGCGTCGAGTTACTTCAGCGCCGATCAGGAAGAAAGTGCAGTGCGCGCGTTTCTCGGCTGGTCGCCGGCGGCACTGGTGCTGACCAGTCACTTCCACAGCGCGGCCACCGAGAAGATGATCGCGGAAGCGGATATCCCGGTGATCGAGACCTGGGACTATCAGCCCGACCGCGAGCCGATTCAGATTGGTTTTTCGCACTATGAGGTCGGCGTGACAGCCGCGCGCTACCTGCATGGCAAGGGCTATCGCCGCATCGCGTTCGTGCAGAACAGCGCTGTCGGTGACTTCAGCGCGCTGGAGCGGCGCGACGGTTATGCCGCGTGTGTGCGTGAACTGGGCCTGGATCCCTGGGTGTTTGCACCGGATGCCGACCGGGCACCGTTTGAAGCCGGGAAACAGGCGATGCAGGCCCTGATGAGCGCCTCGCCTCCCCCGGACGCCATCATCTTCGCCAACGACAACCTCGCCGCCGGCGGCTTGCTGGCGGGCCAGCGCGCCGGGCTAAAAATCCCTGAAGACTGCGCCGTCATCGGCTTTGGTGACTACCCGTTCGCCGAGATGCTGCTGCCGAGCCTGAGCACCATCAAACCACCGGCCCTGGAAATTGGCGTGCTGGCGGCGACCCGGGTCCTGCAAAGCCTGGGCGTGTTGCCGGTGGAAGATGAGGTGCAGCGTTTGAACTTGCTGGAGTGCCGGCTGATCGGTCGTGAAAGTGCTTGAAGCTTCCGGCGCCTGAAGGCTTGAGGGGCGCGACGATGGTCTAGGATTGGATAGATGGCGAGCGTGAATCGGCGCCCTCTTTCATTCACCCCTGAAACGGAGAAGTTAACGTGAGCACCCTCAAACTTCATCCTGCCCTGGACAACGGAATCCAACCCGCCGCCGCCAATTTCAGCGGTGGCACCCTGCAATGCCTGTGCGCGACCGACAGGGTCGAGGTGCGGATCGACGCACAAACCCTGCATAACCACGCGTGTGGCTGCAGCAAATGCTGGAAGCCGAAAAACGCGCTATTCGCCGTGATCGCCGTGGTCCCACGGGACAAGGTCAGCGTGATTGTCCACGGCGAAAAACTGGCCGTTGTCGACGAAAAAGCCGCCATCCAGCGCCACGCCTGCAAGCAATGCCACGTCCATCTCTTCGGGCGCATCGAGAACAAGGACCACGCGTTTTATGGCCTGGACTTCGTCCACACCGAGCTTTCCCCACAACAGGGATGGTGCGCGCCGGGCTTCGCGGCGTTCGTCTCCTCCATCATCGAAACCGGCACGCCGCCCGCGCAGATGAAAGCCATCCGCGAGCGCCTGCGCGAAATCGGTCTTGAACCCTATGACTGCCTGTCGCCAGACCTGATGGACGCAATGGCGGCGCATGTCGCCAAACAGAAAGGTTTGCTCCCAGCCGCCTGATCGATCGGCCGCCGCGGCGCCTTCACCGGGCCGCGGCTTCCCTCTACAGGAAAGCGACCGTCAATCCCCACGCAAAATCAGCGCATGCGCAGCGTCCCACTCGGCGAAGATCGACTGCCCGCCCTGCACGCCCAACTGCTTGTACTCGGCGTGGAGTTTCTGCACCTGCAGTTCCAGCCCGTTGCTGGCTTCGAGGTAGAGGTTGACCATCGAGCCGATGAACTCTTCTCCCACCACGGTGCAGCTCAACCGGTTGCGACGCACAGGCTGCGCGGTCAGCTCGATATGCTCGGCGCTGACGCAGAACGTCACCCGCTCGCCTGGCGAGACCGTTTTACCCGTCGGCAGCCGTGCGAGGAATCCGCCGTGCTCCGAATCGATGCGCACGCTGCCTCTATCGTCGACACCAACGACCGTCCCGCAGAGGATGTTCTTGCCGCCCACGAACTCGGCGACGAAGCGGTTGTGCGGTTCGAGGAACACCTCCTGGGGCGAGCCGATCTGTTCGACCCGGCCGCGACTCATGATCACCACGCGGTCGGCCATGGCAAATGCTTCGGATTGGCTGTGGGTGACGTAGACGAAGGTGATCCCCAAGTCCTTTTGCAGGCTGGTCAGCACGCCTTGCATGCGCACGCTCAGGTGCGCATCGAGGGCGCTCAGTGGTTCGTCGAGCAACAGGATCGGCGGCTCGGTGACCAGTGAACGGGCCAGCGCCACCCGCTGGCGCTGGCCACCGGAAAGCAGGCTGATGTCGCGTGTGGCGAATTCCGCCAGGCCCAGCCGATCCAGCCATTCAAGCGCCTTCTTGCGCCGTTCAGCCTTGGCCATCCCGCGCATGCGCAGGCCGAACTCGACGTTTTCCAGCACGTTGAGAAACGGGAACAGTGCGAGGTTCTGCCAGACCAGCGGCGTTTCCCGTTGCCAGGAATAGAGATCGTTGATGCGTTCACCGTTGAGACGGATTTCACCCTCACTGGGCTTGTCCAGCCCGGCGAGCATGCGCAGCGTGGTGGTCTTGCCGCACCCGCTCGACCCCATGATCGCGACGAACTCGCCTTTGTAGATCTCCAGGTTCATGCGCTCGACGGCCTGGTAGCTGCCGAAATGCTTGACCACGTTATCGAATACCACCAGCGGTTGCGTCATGGTTGAATCCTTCGTGTGCGGATGATTGTCAGGGTGGTCTCAGGCGCTTGCGGGTTTGCGGCGCCGCATCAGCAGCAACTGCGCGAGGATCACCAGGGTCATGGTGGTGATGAAGACGATCGTGCCGATGGCGTTGATGGTCGGGCTGACCTGGCCTTGCAGGGTGTTGAGGATGCGCACCGGAACCGTCTCGTTGAGCCCCGAGACGAACCAGGCGACGGCGAACTCATCGAAGGAAACCGCCATGGTCACGAACAGCGCGGCAAAAATGCTCGGTGCTGTGAACGGCAGGATCACATAGCGCATGGCCTTCCATTGATGGGCGCCGAGGTTCCAGGCCGCGGCCTCGATGTTCGGGTCCATCTGCGCCAGGCGCATGCGAATGACCGCCATGGCGAACGGCGCGCACATCACGATATGGCTGATCATCACCGCGTAGATCTCGCCGGAGAGCCCGACACGCGAGAGGAACGCCAGCATCGCCAGCCCGAGGATCACCACCGGAATAGTCGGCGGCAGCAGCGCGAGCGCCATGTAGATCGATTTACCGAAGAACTGGTAACGGAAGTCGGTGTACGCCGCGGTGAACCCGAGCAGGGTTGAAACCAGCGACACCACCACGCCCACCGTCAGGCTGTTACGGAAGGCCTGCCAAACCGCCGGGTCGGCCGCAATCGTCTCGTACCAGTGGAGGCTGAAGCCGCCCAGTGGCAAGGAAGGAAAGCGGTCGATGTTGAACGAGAACACGAAGCTGCCGGCGATGGGCAGGAAGATGAAGAGGAACACCAGCGCGACAAAGCCGCGCAGCAGGAAGTTGATCAGCCGATGCTCGTTCATGCGCGCCTCCGGTAAGCAAAGCGAACGGCGACGAACGCCGTGATCAACAGCGTGACAATCATCATCGTCGCGATCACCGCCGCCCGTGGCCATTGCTGCCCGGACTTGGTGGTGTCGGTGATCAGCGTGCTCAAGGTCGGTGGCTGGCCGCCGCCCAGGTACAGCGGGCTGACGAAGTCGCCGAAGGTGAGGATGAAGCAGAACAGCGCGGCGACGACGATGCCGATCCGCGCCGACGGCACCACCACCAGGAACACCGTTCGCAGCCGTCCGCAGCCGAGGTTGTGCGCGGCCTCGATCAACGATCGATCGATGTACATCAGGCTGAACAGTTGCAGCAGCACCACCAACGGCAGGCACAGCGTGAAGTAGCCAACGTAGGTGCCGAACGTCGTGTTCAGCATGGCCAAGGGTTCCAGCCCGACCAGCCCCAGCGCGGCGTTGAAGATGCCGTTATCACTGAGGAACACCTGCCACGAATAGGTACGCACCAGATAGCTGGTGAAAAACGGCGTCACCAGCAGCAACACCAGCAGCTGTTTGGCCGACTCGCGGAACTTGAACGCGATGGTGTAGGCGCAGGGAAACGCCACCAGGCTGACCAGCACCGTGGCGCCCGCGGCCATCGCCAGGGTATGCAGGTAGGCGTCCCAGAAGAAGCCACGGCTGAACATGTAGCTCCAGTTCTGCCACTCGAACGCCGGCACCATCCGGAAATTGCGCACCAGCCAGAAGCTGATGGCCACCAGGAACCCCAGCGGCAATACGAAAAAGATCAATTGCCAGACCAGGATCGGCATAGAAAAACTGAGGCCAAACCAGGGCCGGCGCCCTCTTCGCTTGATGCCGCGTTGCACGCCGGCACCGGTCGTTGCGGCGAGCACTGACGGTGAAGTCTTCAACTTGTCTGAAATCATGGCGACCACCTCCTCGCGTCTCGTCAGGCACCCTTGTATTGCGACCAGAAGTCGTTCCACTCATCCAGGCTCTGCCGCACCGGAAGCTCGCGGTACTTGATGCGACCATCGCGGATGTCGTCCATGACGTTGCGCTGACCGAGCAGCATGCCCTGGCGCTTCGCTTCGGCGGGATCCGTGCGGTTCAGCAGCTCCCAGCCCTTTTTGTTCGGGATGAGTGCCGGATAGGCGGCCATCTTCGCCGACTTGACCTGGCCTTCCGGCGAGGTGATGTACTGGATGAACTTCTTCGCCAGTTCCGGGCTGTGCGCCTTCCTCGCGATGCAATACGACTCCGTCCACTGCAAACCGCCCTCCTTCGGCAGCACGGTTTTCACCGGCGCGCCGGCCCGTTGCAGGACGCCGGTGATCCAGTCGCCGATGCCGCACATGGCGTGCACCTGACCGTTCTTCAGCGAAGAGAAGGTGCCGCCGTAGTCGAAGAAACCGCCGATCTGCGGGCGCAAGCTCATCAGTTTCTGCTGCACCGATTGCCAGTGCGCGGCATCGATGTCGTAGGGGCGTGCATTGCCGCTGAGTAAACTGATCTGCCCGAGGTTCGGCAGGTGCCAATCGAAGTGCCCGACCTTGCCCTTGAGGCTCTCGTCCCAGAACACGTCATAGCTCTGCACCTTGGCTTCGGGCACGAGCTGGGTGTTGTAGGCGATGCCGAGGAAACCAAAGCGGATCAGCACCGAATAGAGCTTGTCCCCCTGCCAGTGACCGGGGAAATGCTGGAACTCGGGGTAGAAGTCGTCGAAGGGGTAATCGGCGGGGTCGAGTTGCTCGATGTACTCGGCGGCATTGAGCTGCTGCACATACTCGGCGTCGGACAGGATCAGGTCGAAGGTGCCGGGCGGCGATTGCGCAATCAGCCCCAGCATGTTGTCGCCACCGGTGTAGTACTTGGCCCGGACCTTGACCCCGTACTGGCGCTCGAAATCGGCAACGATGTCCGGTTCGGCGTGCCCGGCCCAGGCGAGGATGACCAGTTCTTTTTCCGCGGCGGCAAAGCTTCTCAAGGGCAACAGCCCGGAGAGCACTGCGGTGCCGGCCAGAAGGCTGGTGGTCTTGAGGAAGGTACGTCGTGAAAAGTCGGTGGTTTTTTTCATTATGGTTTCGCCTGGATGATGGAAAGTGCCTTGTCCCCTGCCTGCTTCCACTGCCAGCCACCTGCGTTGGTGGCTCGCCGAATGCATTGCAGCAGTTCGCCTTCAGCGATTTTTGTGCGCGCCCGACCTGGACTTTGTCAGATCCGACTTATCGCCCTGCTTACCCAAAAGCGGCATTGACCTAGCTGATTCATCCGACGAAAACGCCAAATGAGAGGCTGTTTTGTCAATTACGGGTCGGATTTAGACAAGTCGGCGCCCTCCTCATCTGATCGAATTGCCCTACGAACGCTTTTCGGTTCCGGCCCGCCAACGGGAGGGGCAAGCCCTAGGCGAACGCCTCCATTCACCGGCTTGAAACCAGCAAGCGATCAATCCATTTCCAAGGGTGTGCAGATGAACAACAGTGTCGTAATTGGAGAACTCACCTGGCCGGAGTATGCGGAGAAGGTGGCGACCGGCTGCCCGGTCTTCCTGCCCGTTGGCGCGCTTGAGCAACATGGTCATCACATGTGCATGGAGGTCGATGTCCTGCTGCCTTCGGCGATCTGCAAAGCGGTGGCGCAAAAGGTCAGCGGCCTGGTGTTGCCGGCCCTTGCCTACGGTTACAAGTCCCAGCAGAAATCCGGCGGCGGCAACCACTTTCCCGGCACCACCAGCCTCGATGGCGCCACGTTGACCAGTACCGTGCAGGACATCATTCGCGAACTGGCGCGCCATGGCGCCCGCAAGCTGGTGTTGATGAACGGGCACTTTGAAAACTCGATGTTCATTGTCGAGGGCATCGACCTGGCCCTGCGGGAACTGCGCTACGGCGGCATCACCGACTTCAAGGTGGTGGTGCTGTCCTACTGGGATTTCGTCAACGACCCCGCCGTCATCGCCAAACTCTACCCCGACGGCTTCCTCGGCTGGGATATCGAACACGGCGGTGTGTTCGAAACGTCGCTGATGCTCGCGTTGCACCCTGACAAGGTCGATCTGAGTCGTGCGGTCGACCACCCTCCCGCGAAATTCCCGCCTTACGACGTGTTCCCCATCATCCCGGAACGCACGCCGGCCTGCGGAACGCTGTCATCGCCCAAAGGCTCCAGTCGCGAGAAAGGCGAACTGATTCTCGACGTGTGCATCACCGGCATCAGCGCCGCGGTGCGCGAGGCTTTTGCACTGGACGCCTGAACAACAAACGGACGTGCCGAACAAGCACCCACGGTTAACGCTTCACCCTCCCCAAGTACAATAAAAAGGGTAAGTCTCATGTCCAGCAGCTCAACCTTGGCCCCGGGCCTCAAGCAGCGTCACGTCACCATGTTGTCCATTGCCGGTGCCATCGGCGCCGGCCTGTTCATCGGTTCAGGGCACGCCATCGCGTCGGCGGGCCCCGCCGCCATCCTCGCCTACATCTTTTCCGGCACCCTGGTGGTGCTGGTGATGCGCATGCTGGGCGAGATGGCCGTCGCGTCGCCCGATACCGGCTCGTTTTCCACCTACGCCGAGCGAGCGATGGGACGCAGCGCCGGTTTCACCATTGGCTGGCTGTATTGGTGGTTCTGGGTGCTGGTGATTCCGATCGAAGCCATCGCCGCGGCGGCCATCCTCCACGCCTGGTTTCCCTCCATCCAGACCTGGGAGTTCGCGATCGCAGTCACTGGCCTGCTGACCTTGACCAACCTGTTCAGTGTCGCCCGCTACGGCGAGTTCGAGTTCTGGTTCGCCATGCTCAAGGTCATCGCGGTGCTGGGCTTCATTGCCCTGGGCGCCCTGGCTCTGGCCGGAGGGTTGCCGGAGACGACGGTGAGTGGCGTGGTTCAGCTGAGCCATGAGTTCGGCGGCTTCATGCCCAATGGCATGACCGCCGTGATCGGGGCGATGCTCACCACCGTGTTCAGCTTCATGGGCACGGAAATCGTCACCATTGCCGCTGCCGAATCGAAAAACCCTGCCAGGCAGATCACCCGTGCGACCAATTCCGTGGTCTGGCGGATGGGGATTTTCTACATCGTCTCGGTGTTCCTCATCATCTCCATCGTGCCCTGGAATGACCCGATGCTCAGGGAAGTCGGCTCTTACCAGCGCGCGCTGGAGTTGATGAACATTCCCCACGCGAAAATGATCGTCGACATTGTCGTGCTGATCGCCGTCGCCAGCTGCCTCAACTCGGCCATCTACACGGCGTCTCGCATGGTCTTTTCCCTGAGCAAACGCGGGGATGGCCCACGAGTTCTGCAGAAAACCTCGTCCGCCGGCGTGCCCTATATCGCGGTACTCGCCAGCACGGCGGTGGGTTTCCTGACCACGGCACTGAATTACTTTGCGCCAAACGAAGTGTTCTCCTTCCTGCTGGCCAGCTCCGGGGCCGTGGCACTGCTGGTCTACCTGGCCATTGCGGTGTCGCAACTGGTGCTGCGCAAGCAGATGAACGCGTCGGGGCAGCCGATCGTTTTCAAAATGTGGTTGTTCCCGTGGCTCAGCTACCTGGTGATTGTCTGCATCCTGAGCATCCTCACGGTGATGCTGATCTTGCCGGAACACCGCATGGAAGTGATCGCCACCGGTGCGCTGACCGTCTCCATCGTCTGCATGGGTGCAATCTTCAACTCCCGGAAGAAGACCGTTCAAACCGCTGACGGAGCTCAAACCGAAAACGCCTAACGCCACCTGTAGGAGCCGGCTTGCCGGCGATGGCGGTGTATCAGTCAATACATGTATCGCCTGAAAGGACGCTATCGCCGGCAAGCCGGCTCCTACAGGTTAACCACCTTACCGATCACCTCTTTCCGGCCGCTCGCCACCACGGAGCCGGCCGGTTTTTTTTGCAGACCCGTTATGCCTGACTTCCCCGCTTCAAACACCCCCGCTCAAGCCGGTCCATACTCATGGCATCTTGCGTGCATACACCTGTGGTGACGGCCTGTTGAAAGGTCGCCCGGTATAAAATCCACAAACCTGTTTTCAGGGTCCACAATCACAAAAACGAGATGACGTCGCCCGGTCGGCCGCTTGCGGCAGAGCGCGTCACTGATGCAGTCGAGGAGCGGTAACAATGGCGAAACTCCAAGCGGCGCAACCCGCCGCAGGACGCTCGGCGAATGAACTACGGCCGGTTAAAACCGTGGGTTTCCTGGTCATCCCCAACTTCACCACCATCGGCTTCGCTTCCGCCGTGGAAACCCTGCGCATGGCCAACCTGGCGGCGCGCAAGCCGATGTTCCGCACGGTGATCATCGCTGCCAGCCTGGAGCCGGTCACGGCCAGCAATGGCATGCGCATCCTGCCCGACCACAGCATCACCGATGCACCAAAACTCGACATGCTGTTCGTCGTCGGTTCAAACCCGATCGTCGCCAACCACAGCAGCCGTCCGCTGCTCAACTGGCTGCGCAAGCTGGCCCATGACCAGGTGCCGCTGGGCGGGATCTGCACCGGCAGCCATTTGCTGGCGCGTGCCGATCTGCTCAAGGGTTATCGCTGCACGATCCACTGGGAGGACATCGAAGCACTGAAGGAACGTTTTCCGGGGATCATCATTTCCAACCAGCTGTTCGAGCTGGACCGTGACCGCTACACCTGCTCCGGTGGCGTGGCCTCGATGGACATGACCTTGCAATTGATCGCCCGCGAACCGGGTGGCCGGGACATCGCCGCCCATACGGCGGAGTTGCTGTTGTGTGACCGGATTCGGGGGGCGCAGGAACAACAGCGTGTGCCGTTGCGGCAGAAGCTCGGCACCTCGCAACCCAAGCTCAGCCAGATGGTGGCGATCATGGAAGCCAATCTCGAGGAGCCGGTGGGTCTTGAGGAGCTTGCGCGGTTGAACGAGGTGTCGGTGCGGCAACTGGAGCGCCTGTTTCACAAGCACCTGCAACGCACGCCGAGCCAGTATTATCTGGAGCTGCGCCTGGCACGGGCGCGGCAACTGCTGCTACGCAGTGAATCGCAGGTCCGTGACATCGCCCTCGCCTGCGGTTTCGTGTCGCCGGCGCATTTTTCCAAATGCTATAGCCGGTTTTTTGGTGTGTCGCCGATTGGGGAGCGCAAGCAGGTGGCGGCCTTGCATTGATGTCGGCTTCATCGCGAGCAGGCTCGCTCCCACATTGAACCGCACTCGGTCAACTGTAGGAGCGAGCCTGCTCGCGATGGCTTACTCAAGAACACCCAGGAACTATCAATCCTGCAACGCCTTGTGCGCCGTTTCCCGACTCGCCAGCATCGCAACCAACGCCACCGCCGCTGCCGCCAGCAGGTACCAGGCCGGCGCCATTTTGTTGCCGGTCAGTTGAATCAGCCAGGTCGCGATAAACGGTGCCGTCCCGCCAAACACCGCGTTGGCGATGTTGAAGCTGAAGGCAAAACCGCTGAAGCGCACCCGTGTGGGGAAGATCTCGGCGAGGAAGCACGGCAAGGTGCCGTCGTTCATCGCCAGGATCGCGCCGAACGCAATCTGAATCATCAGGATCACCATCAGCGGCTGATTCTCCAGCATCCCGAACAACGGAAAGGTCAACGCCAGGAACATGACCGAAGCGATCACCAGCATGGTCTTGCGCCCGAAGCGATCCGATAACCGACCCATCAGGAAAATCAGGCCGATGTAGGTCGCCAGCGACACGGTCGAGGCCAGGAACGAATCACTCTCGCTCATGCCCATTTCGGTGGACAGGTAGGTCGGCATGTAGCTGAGCAACAGGTAAAACGCCACCGCGTTGAGGCAGGTCACGCCGATCCCGATCATCACGCTGCGCCGGTGCACGGTCAGCAACTCGCGAACCGGGGCGTGGGTCGCGCATTCCTTCGCTTCCAGGCGTTTTTCCATCTCCAGGAACTTGGGCGTGTCCTGCAGGCTCATGCGGATATAGCGCCCCACCAGGCCGAATGGCGCCGCCAGCAAAAAGGGCAAGCGCCAGCCCCAGCTGTGCAGGTCCTCGACACTCATCCACGCGTGCAGCCCGGCGACGAACACCGCGCCGAACAGCAAGCCCGCCGCTGTACTCGCCGGGACGATGCTGGTGTATAAGCCGCGCTTGCCCTCGGGTGCGTACTCGGCGAGAAACGCCGATGCCCCGGCATACTCACCTGAAGCGGAGAAGCCCTGGAACAGGCGAATCAGCAATAACAGCGCGGGAGCCCACAGGCCGATGTGGTTGTAGGTCGGCAGGATGCCGATGCAAAAGGTCGAGACCGACATGATCAGAATCGACCACGACAGCGCGCTGCGGCGCCCGTATTTGTCACCGAAGTGACCCCAGACCAGTCCACCCAGCGGGCGGACGATAAACGACAGCGCGAACACGGCAAAGGTCGCCAGCAGCGCCGAAGCCTTGTCGGTTTGCGGGAAAAACGTCAGGGCGATGACAGTTGCCAGATAGCCGTAGGCCGCATAGTCGAACCACTCGACGAAGTTGCCCATGAAGCTGGCACTGGCGGCGCGGCGCAGGGCCTTGCGCTCGGCCGTCTGTTCAAGTTGCTGTTCCATGGCGGGCGTCAGCGAAGCGCTTTGGGTGCTCATTGTGCACCTCCGAAGTGAGAGGTGCGGTTGTCGAAATGAAAAGCCGGGACGTGGGACATGACAAAACCCTCTATTGTTTTACTTGGCAGGGTTAAGGCTCGGTAGATGCTGCGCGCTCTGGGGTGCGCATGCGTTGTTTTTTTCCGGTTTATCTCAGCCACCGGTAAGATTTTTCGCCGCTCATCAACGTAAAACGCCGCACAGGTTCGCTGTGCGGCGCAACGTCTTACTTCTTGATGATGTTGTGTTCAGGGCCATACGGGAACTTGGTGATGTTTTCCCCGCCCTGTTCGTTGACGATCAGGATGTCGTGCTCACGATAGCCGCCGGCACCTGGAAGGCCTTCGGGCAGCATGATCATCGGTTCGATTGAGACCACCATCCCCGGCTCCAGCACCGTGTCGATGTCTTCGCGCAGTTCCAGCCCGGCTTCGCGGCCGTAGTAGTGGCTCAGCGTACCGAAGGAGTGACCGTAGCCGAAGGTGCGGTATTGCAGCAGATCGTGCTCCAGGAAGATCTCGTTCAATTGCAGCGCGATGTCGCAGCAGCGCATGCCCGGCTTGATCAGCTTCAGCCCCGCTTCGTGCACTTTGACGTTCACTTCCCACAGGCGCAGATGCTCGTCGGAGCAATGGTCGAGGAACAGCGTACGTTCCAGCGCGGTGTAGTAACCGGCGATCATCGGGAAGCAGTTGAGGCTGAGGATATCGCCCTTGTTGACCTTGCGCGACGTGACCGGGTTATGCGCACCGTCGGTGTTGATGCCGGACTGGAACCAGGTCCAGGTGTCCATCAGCTCCGCATCCGGGAACGTGCGGGCAATCTCGCGCACCATGGCCTGGGTCGCATGCAGTGCCACTTCGTATTCCGGCACCTGATCACGCAGGGCTTCGACGATGGCGGCGCCGCCGATGTCCGCGACCCGCGCACCGTGGCGGATGATCGCGTGTTCTTCGGCGGACTTGATCATGCGCATGCGCATGCACGGTGCACCGATGTCCACCAGCTCTGCCTGCGGATAGCGGCTGGCGAGCTTGTCGCGATTGAGCAAATTCAGATGGTCGAATTCGATGCCGATGCGCCCGGCCTTCGGCAACGCCTGCTGGATCGCGACGAAGTAGTTGTCGCGCTGCCAGTCGGTGTAGACGATGTTTTCAGTGCCGACGGTGCGGCGCCATGGCTGACCGCCATCGATGTTGGCGCTGATGGTCACGGCGCTGTCCTGGGTCACGACGAGGGCATACGGACGCCCGAAGGAGCAGTACAGGAAATCGCTGTAGTAGTTGATGTTGTGATACGAGGTGAAGACGGCGGCGTCGATGTTGTTCTGCGCCAGGTAGGCGCGCAATTTGCCCTGGCGGTTGGCGTATTCCTGAGCGGAGAACGTCGGGCTGGTTTTCTCGCCGTTCTTGATCTGGATGGTTTTCGGCATTTGCATGTCATTTATCCTTTTCATTGTTTGAGCTACAGATGGCGCCAATCTGGCGGGCCGCTGGAGATCATTCGAACAGATGCAAACCGGGCTTTTTTGCGCGAATCCGACCTGTAGTTGGTCATATCCGCTGTTTTCGAAAGCCCTGCCGCAAGAAACAAAAATGCCCCCGGCAAGCGCGGTAAAGGCCGCTTGGCGGAGGCATCGGGAAAATGACGCAATCAGTGTGGGAGTGAGCCAACTCGCGATGAGGCCGGGACCGCCAACATCGATCCCCGCTTGAGCAGGCCTGTACCCATATGGTCGCGAGGGTGCGCGCCGAAGTACTGCCGGTAGCAACGAAAGAAATGCTGCAACGAAACGAATCCGCACGCGGTGGCGACCTCCGACAGCGACTGTTCACCTCCCCGCAGCAGCTGACGCGCCTGTTGCAACCGCAAATCCAGGTAATGCCTCGCCGGTGAACAACCCAGGCTGCGTTTGAACAAGCGCTCCAGGTGCCGGACGGAAATCCCCATGGCCTCAGCCAGTTCGTCGATACCGAGCGTTCGGCTCAAGTGCTCGTTCATCAACGCCAGTGTCGCCTGGAGTTTTGCCGGGGCGTCCTGCACGGGCAATAGCGGCCGGGCCTGGCGGGCGGCATGTTTTTCCATGCGCAGGATCAGGCCTCGGCCATGGCTCCGCGCGAGCAGATCGTGCATCAAGCCTTGCACGGCCTGCGGGCCGACGCAGGTCAGGCGCTGGCGATCGACGCAGAACGGCGCGGCCACCGGCGTCAACTGGCTGAACGCAGCAAAAGCCAGGTAAGCTGCAGGCTCCGGCAAGCTGCAACGGAAGCCTTTCAGGGCGCCGATCTTCGCCAGCAACCAGCCAGCGCTGCCCAATGCCCCCAGACTGACCGGCTGCAACGCCCAGTGATTCAGTTGCGCGATCAATTGCGGATGCTCCGCCTGAAGCTGCGGGTTGTCGCCACCACAGAGGATCAACACATCAAACGCCTGTGCCTGATCCAGTCGCGCCGTGTGGGTGGCGATGCCATTGCTGGCGTTCAGTGACTGCCCGTCCAGGCTCAGCATTTGCCAGCGGCAGACCTCGCCGCCCGCCAACTGGTTGGCCAGGCGCAAGGGCTCCAGGGCATTGGCCAGGGCGTACATATCGAAGGCGTCCATCAGCCAGAAACCAATACGCAGCACCGGCGGTTGTGGCCGGCCGGATTCGCTCAGTTGCAGCATGTCCCGCTCTCCCGTTGATTGATGCCGGCCTTCGATGGCGCCGGACGTTCCACCGATTGTCGATGCCAGGGATGAAAGCGGTTTGTCAGATATCGACCCCTGATTGCCTGGAGCTACCGACGGGACAGTTTTGTATCCGTCTGTATATGAACCCCGGCTGGATACGCAGGCAGCGATTTCGCGACGTAAAAGCACACATCGGCGATACACCCGAGCGTTTAACTGTGTTCACCGGATAGCCGCAGCTACCGACCCACTCAAACTAAACGCACGGAGAATCAACCATGTTCAACTTCTCGAAAGTTTCGTCCCTGGCACTCGGTCTGGCACTGATCGGCGGTCTCGGCCTATCGAACCTGGCCTCGGCCAATACCGCGAGCACCCAGCAGTTGCTGGTGGAAGGCGGTTCGGATCACCTGCAACAGAATCGCGTTGCCGAGGGCGGTGCCGATCGCCTGCAAGAATTGCGTGAACGCGTGGCTGAAGGCGGCTCCGATCGTCTGATCGAAAATCGCGTTGCCGAAGGCGGTGCCGATCGTCTGCAAGAACTGCGTGAACGTGTTGCGCTGGTCAGCCCGGCCAACGCCGTGCGCGGCGGTGTGGTGGTGGCGGACAATCGTGCCGAATTCGGGTCGAAATATCAGCGGTATTGATTGAATGCCGAGCCGCACACCTTGAAAGCCCGAATAAGTCGGGCTTTTTTATGGGTTAGAAACTGAAACCTACAGCTACAGTTCCACCTCAATCTCCTTTAACACAGAGGAACACCGCTCATGAAAATCGGTTTTCTGGGTCTTGGCAGCATGGGCCAGGCCATTGCCGCCAATCTTTTGCAAAGTGGCCATGAAGTGTGGGTGTGGAATCGCTCCCCCGACGCGGCGCGCAAGCTGGTCGAGCTCGGCGCGAATGCCGCGGCGACTGCGGCTGAGGCGTTCAATGCCGATGTGGTGTTCACCATGCTCGCCGACGACAAGGCGCTCAGGGCGGTGTTGCTCGATTCCGGGTTGCTGGCCGGGCTCAAGGCGCCGCTGATTCACGTCAACCTGGCGACCATTGCCGTGGCCTTCGCCGAGGAACTGGCCACCCTGCATGCGGCGCAGGGTATCGACTACGTCGCGGCGCCGGTGATGGGACGGCCCAATGTCGCGGCCTCGGGCCAACTGAACATTCTTGCTGCCGGGCCCGAGTCCGCCATCGACCGGGTACAACCGTTGCTCGACCTGATCGGGCGCAAGACCTGGCGACTGGGGGAGAAAGCTTCGAGCGCCAACGCCATGAAACTGGCCACCAACTTCCTTCTGGTGTCGGCGGTGCAGGCCATGAGTGAAGCGGCGGTGCTGGTCACCCGCTACGACCTGCCCTCCTCGGCCCTGATCGATCTGGTGTCGAGCACGATTTTCACCGGCCCGGTCTATCAAGGCTACGGCGCCCTGATCGGTGAACGCCGGTATGAGCCGGCAGCGTTCAAGGCGGCCCTTGGGCTCAAGGATGTCGAGCTGATCCGCGCGGCGGCCGAGGATGTGTCGATCCAGCTGCCGACCGCCAATCTGATCCGCGATAACCTGCTGGATGCCATTGCCCATGGCCAGGGGGATATGGACCTGGCGGTGCTGGCCGAAGTCGAGGAAAGACGGGCACGCTCTTAAAGCTTAAAAGCATCGCGGGCAAGTCGGGACGCCGCATCGCCGCTCCCACAAGGTCATGTGTCGTTCACAGGTTAGGTGACCGACACATGACCCTGTGGGAGCGAGCCTGCTCGCGATCCGCGCAAAGCGCGGCCATCCACCCAATATCCTCAATCCTCCGCGGGCCTCCTGAACACCAACAACTTCCCGGTCGCCCGCTGCACCACCTTGTCATTCTGGTTCAACGTCTCCATGAACAGCGTCACCACCCCCCGATCCGGTTTCGACGCCGACGGCTCTATGGCCCGCACGCTGCTGAACAGCTGCAACACGTCACCGGGATACGTCGGCGTCGGCCAGCTCAACTCAATGCCCAAGCCTATAATGCCGTCCGCCAGTGGCACGCTGGCCACCAGCATTTTCATGGTCAGCGCCGCGGTGTTCCAGCCGCTGGCGGCCAGCCCGCCGAACAGGCTCAGCTCCGCCTCTTCGGCGCTCAGGTGGAAAGGTTGCGGGTCATATTCCCGAGCGAAGGCCAGCATGGCTTCCCGATCAACCCGCACGGGGTCGCTTTCAAAGTCCTGACCCACGCTCAGGTCATCGAGGTAGAGCTTTTCCCAGGAATGCACACTCATGATTCATTCCTCCGTGCTGTTTTACGAGTCACCGATGTGACTGGGTTATCGCCGCCAAGGCGCTTATGACAGCGGCCCTCCTTCTTCCGGCGGCCGATCCCGGACCCATTGCCAGAATAATTGATACCCGACCGCCAGCACGACCGGGCCGATAAACAGCCCGATGATGCCGCTGGTGACCATGCCGCCGAGGGCGCCGATCAGCACCACCGGCATCGGCACATCGACGCCGCGCCCCAACAGCAGCGGTTTGAGCACGTTGTCCACCAGACCGGCGACGAAAACGTAGATGGAGAACACAATCGTCGCGGTGGAGGCGCCTTCGGTGGCGAACACGAACGCAATCACCGGAATCGTGATCAGCGTCACCGGCAACTGCATGATGCCCAGCAACAGCACCGCCAGGGCGAGCAAACCGGCACCGGGAATGCCCTTGAAGACAAAGCCCAGGCCCACCAGCAGCATCTGGATAAACGCGATACCCACCACCCCCAGCGCCACCGCACGGATGGTGGCGGTGCACAGTTCGGCGATCTTAGGACCTCTGGCCGGGCCGCTGACCCGCGAGGCGATTTGCACGGAGGCGCGATTGCCGCTCTCGCCGTGGGCCATGAAGATGCCGGCAATGATCAAGGCGAAAATGAAGGTCAGGAACCCCATGCCAACGCCGGCCAGTTTGCCCAACAGGGTCAGGCTGACGTTTTTGATCTGTGGAATGTACTTGGCTGCCAGCTCAGGCAGATTGGTCGAGGCCTGTAGCCACAGGTCTGAGAGGGACTGGCCGATCACCGGCCAACTGGCAATGGATTCGGCGGGCGGAGGAATGTGGAAGTTGCCGCCCTTGACAATCGCCATCGCATGCTCGACCGAGTCGGCAATCGAAGTGCCCAGCAGGTAGATCGGCACCATCAGGATGATGATAGCGACCAGGATGATCAGCGTCGCGATACGTCCTTCTTTCATCCCCAACGGTCCTTTCAACCGTTCCTGCAGCGGGTAAAGGGTGATCGCGAGAATCAGCGACCACAGCATCAGGTCGCGGAACGGGCTGAAGATCTCGAAGCAGAACAGCACCAGAACCGCGATCAGCCCGGCCCGGATAAAGACGTCGAGCAACGTGCGTGTCAGGGTTTTCTCGGTGAAGGACGTGGGCTCCATGGGAGGCTCCTTGCAACACTGGGTTAGCCCAGCATAGACGTTTGGCGACGGACCGTAGGGGGTGGGCGCCAGTGGAGACGGGGTACAAACACAGCACATCCGCTCAATATCCGCGCGCAGACCCGCGGCACCATGTACGTCCCCACTCACTCTGAAAGGACATTGTCATGGCTATCGCCAAAGCTGCTCCCGGCAAAACCCTGCTGACCCCGACCGACCACACGCTGATCATGATCGACCATCAGTCGCAAATGTCCTTCGCGACCAAGTCGATCGACGCCGTGACCCTGCGCAACAACGCCGCGCTGGTGGCCAAGGCTGCGCGTGGCTTCAAGGTGTCGACCATTCTCACCACGGTCGCCGAAAAGAGCTTCTCCGGCCCGATCTTTGACGAAATCAAGTCGGTGTTCCCGGAACACACCATCATCGACCGCACCAGCATGAACACCTGGGAAGACGAGCGCATCGCCGTCGAGGTCAACAAGTTCGGCAAGCAGAAAATCGTCCTGGCCGGCCTGTGGACGTCCGTGTGCATTGTTGGCCCGGCGCTGTCGGCCATCGATCAGGGTTTTGAGGTGTACTTCATTGCCGATGCCTGCGGCGATGTGTCCATCGAAGCCCACGAAATGGCCATCCAGCGCATGATCCAGCTCGGCGCTCGCCCGATGACGTCGCTGCAATACCTGCTTGAGCTGCAACGCGACTGGGCGCGCGGCGAGACCTATGACGAAACCGTCAAAACCTCGATCGCCAACGGTGGCTCCTATGGTCTGGGCCTGATCTACGCCAAGACCATGTTTGGCGCCTCCGAAGGCCATTAATCAACACCGCTCGGCCCTTGTGGGAGCGAGCCTGCTCGCGAATGCAATCTGTCATTCAACATCGGTGTTTTCTGACAGAACGTTTCGCGAGCAGGCTCGCTCCTACAGGAGTTCTGCGTCGCATTCTTCTGGTGGTAATTGATCGATGAACGACCTCAAGGTCCGGCTGCCGTTGTGTTTGTCAGTGCTGCTCTCGGGCACGGTCGCCTACGCGGATGAATCGGTGCCAGGCTTTATCGAAGGCTCGAAGGTTGAGGTGCTCAGCCGCAATTTCTATCTCAACAGCGACTACCGCACGCCCTCGCCCACAGGCAAGAGTTACAAGGCCGAATGGGCCCAGGGTTTCATCAGTTCGATGGAATCGGGCTTCACCGCCGGCACGCTGGGTTTCGGTCTCGATGCCCACGGCTTTGTGGGGTTGAAACTGGACGGCGGCAGAGGCCATTCCGGGACGGGGCTGTTACCGCTGGACAGTGACGGCCGTAGCGAAGGCAACTATTCCAGCGCGGGCGGCGCACTCAAAGTCAGGGCCTCGAACACCACACTGGCCTTCGGTGAAATGATGGTCGAAACCCCGGTGTTCGACACCGCCGACAAACGCCTGCAACCGGAGTACGCCACCGGTTTTTTGCTGAATAGCCGCGAAATCGAGGGCATGAACCTGGTCGCCGGGCACTTCACGGCGTTCAAGAATCAGGACGGTTCCTCGGGCAAGGACAACTTTTACGGCTACGGCGCCAACACCGAGGCCGGCGGCATTTCCCTGCTGGGTGCCGACCTGTTCACGCAAAGCCCCTTGGGTGGCGCGCTCTATGCCTCGGAGTTGACCGACACCTGGCATCAGTACTACGGCAACCTGCACCTGAAGCAATCCGGCTGGTTCCTCGACGCCAACCTCTATCACACGCGGGACACGGGCCAGGCGCTGGCCGGCGCCATCGATAACACTGCGTTCAGCCTGTCGGGCAAATACACCGTCGATGCCCACGCCGTCACCTTGGCTTATCAAAAGATCAACGGCGATACGCCGTTCGATTTCGTCGGTGGCGACTCCATCTACCTGGCCAACTCGATCAAATACGCCGACTTCAACGGCGCCCACGAGCAATCCTGGCAAGCCCGCTACGACCTGGATTTGGGTGCCTACGGCATTCCCGGCCTGAAGTTCATGACCCGTTATGTCACGGGCAGCCAGATCGACGGCACCCATGCGCCCAAGGGCGGCGCCTACAACCCGTTCGATGAAGCGCTCGGCGGCTATGTGCCGCAACAAGGTGACGGCGGACGGCATTGGGAGCGCGACATCGACCTGCGTTACATCGTGCAATCCGGGTCGGCCAAGGGCTTGTCGCTGCAACTGTCCCATGTCTCGCACCGCGCCAACAGCGCCCAGGCCGGTGACGACATCGACCGGGTTTACGTGGTCATCGAGTACCCGCTGCGCTTCGGCCCCTTCTGACCAACACCCACCCCCTGTGGGAGCGAGCCTGCTCGCGATGATCGTCAACGATAACGCGTGTTTGCTGAATAAACGCGTTGTTTTCAAGTCCATCGCGAGCAGGCTCGCTCCCACAGGGGCTTGGCGATTATCATGGCCGCCATTACCCACCCTGCTGTTACGAGACTGAGCATGACCTTCGATTTTGATCAGGTGTTCGACCGCCACAACACCGGCAGTACCAAGTGGAGCCGCTACCCGGCCGACGTATTGCCGATGTGGGTCGCCGACATGGACTTTGCCGCGCCGCCGGCGATCATCCAGGCCCTGCAAAAACGTCTGGAACACCCGTTGCTCGGCTACAGCGTGGCCCAGGATGATTTGCGCGACGCCATCGTCAACGACCTTTGGAATAAATATGCCTGGCGTGTCGAGCCCCAGGAGCTGATTTTCCTGCCCGGCGTCGAGTCGGGCTTCAACATGGCTTTGAACGCCCTGGTGCAACCGCAGCAGACCGTCGTCGTCCAGGTGCCCAACTACCCGCCGCTGCGACATGCCCCCGTGCACTGGGGCTTGAACAAGGTCGAACTGAGTTTCGACACGCTGCCCGACGGCACCTACGCCACGCCACTCGACACCTTGCGCCAGTCGCTGGAAGGTGGCGGCGCCTTGTTGCTGAGCAACCCGCACAACCCGCTGGGCAAGACCTTCCCCCGGAAAGAACTGCAAGCCGTGGCCGAGCTTTGTCTGGCACAGGACGCGTGGATCATCTCCGACGAAATCCATGCCGAGCTGTGCTTCGACGGGCGCAAACACATCCCCACCGCTTCGTTGAGCCCGGCAATCGCCCAGCGCACCATCACGCTGATGTCGGCGAGCAAGGCCTACAACATTGCCGGCCTGAAGACCTCGTTCATGATCATCCAGGACCGCGCCTTGCGTGAGCGGGTCAATCACGCCCGTTGCGGCATGGTCGACAGCGTCAATCCGCTGGGCATGGAAGCGACGCGAGTGGCTTACACCGAAGGCGCGCCGTGGCTGGCCGAGCTGCTGAAGTACCTTCAGGCCAACCGCGATTACCTGGTCGACGCAGTTCGCACCCGACTACCGGGCGTGACCATGAACGTGCCCCAGAGCACTTACCTGGCCTGGCTGGATTGCTCGGCGCTGGGCCTGGACAATCCGCAGCAGTTCTTCCTTGAGCAGGCGAAAGTCGGCCTCAGCCCGGGCCTGGATTTCGGCGATGACTGCAAACAGTTCGTGCGCCTGAACTTCGGTTGCCCGCGCTCGTTGCTGGAAGAAGGCATCGCCCGGATGGAACGTAGCCTGCGCTGACCCCCGGCTTGCCGGCGATTCGATCCTGAATCCCGCGTCGCCTGTCAGGACGCCATCGCTGGCAAGCCAGCCATTTTGACCGTGTGAACCCGATCCCTGTAGGAGCCGGCTTGCCGGCGATGGCGTCCGTCCAGTCAGCACATTGATTGACTGACCCACCGCTATCGCCAGCAAGCCGGCTCCTACGGGGATGGGTGCGCATCCGAAATCCGGGCGAACTCAAGGCAGAAGAACAAGGTCCACCCTTTGACTCTTCTGCCCTGAGTACAGACCATGACCTTCGTAGTTTGGGTGGCGGTATTGGGCGCCGTGCTACTGACCTTGGCCCTGACCTCGTCCTACCTGCGCTGGTTGCCGGTCACCACGTCCGCGGTGTGCCTGGTACTGGGTGCTGCCATCGGGCCGGCGGGGCTCGGGTTATTGAAACTGGACATGCAGAACGCTTCGTTCTGGATGGAGCACCTGACCGAAGTCGCGGTGCTGTTTTCGCTGTTTGTCTGCGGCCTGAAGCTGCGGTCACCCTTCAAGAATAAAAACTGGCGTGTCGCTGTTGGCCTGGCCGGCCCGGTGATGGTGCTGACCATTGCCGGGGTGAGCGTGTTGCTGCACTTCGGGTTTGACCTTTCCTGGGGTGCATCGGTGTTGATCGGCTCGATCCTCGCGCCGACCGATCCGGTCCTCGCCGCGCTGGTGCAGGTCAACGACGCGCGGGATGACGACAGCGTGCGCTTCGGCCTCTCCGGGGAAGCGGGGCTGAACGACGGAATTGCCTTCCCGTTCGTGATCCTTGGGCTGGTGTTGTTGCAACACGACGACAACCCCGGCTGGCTCGGCGACTGGTTGCTGCGCAGTGTGCTTTGGGCCGTTCCCGCTGGCCTGCTGATTGGCTACGGCATGGGGCGAGGCATCGGGCGCCTGACGCTGGCATTGCGAATCAGACATGCGGACAGCACCGTTTCGCCCAACGATTACCTGGCACTGGCGCTGATCGCCCTGGCGTATGTCAGCGCCGAATCGTTGCATGGCTACGGTTTTCTGTCTGTGTTCGCCGCCGGTCTGGGCCTGCGCCATGAAGAGGTGAAATCCACGGGCGACGATGAATTGCCTGCCGAGCATCTGGTCCAGCCGGTGGTCGGGCACCAGAATGTCGAGCCGCAACACGCCGTGCATGGCGATACCGAACGCCTTGAAGACACCCAGGTCGCCGCCGGCATCATGATGGGCGACATGCTCGCCTTCGGCAGCCTGGTGGAACGGGCCATGGAAGTCTTTCTGGTGACGCTGCTCGGCGTGGTGCTGGTCGCGCACTGGGACTGGCGGGCGCTATTGATAAGCGGCGCGCTGTTTTGCCTGATCCGACCGCTGTGCGTCGTCGCCCTGCCCTGGCGCGGCGTGCTGAACGGTCATCAGCGGTTGTTGATCGGCTGGTTCGGCATTCGCGGGATCGGCAGCCTGTATTACCTGTTTTATGCCCTCAACCATGGGCTCGCCCCTTCCCTTGCCACGCTTTGTACCGACCTGACCTTGTCGGTGGTCGCCATGAGCATCCTCGTCCATGGCCTCAGCACGCAACCAACGCTGGCCTGGTATGAGCAGCGCAAAAAGCAAAAAACCTGATTTGATGCCGGCGATTTACCGCCAGGAATCATCAAATTTTCACGTTCATAAATTTGAAATCCTTGCGTGGCGCGACGGGTCACAAGCTTGATATCGCCCGGTTTGAACGGCCGTGGCGTCACTGCCTGTCAACGAATTGAAGGTGCTGGTCATGATTCAGTATTCCACCCGCGATGAAATCAAAGCGTGCCGGGCTTTTGCGCTGGAACGTAATCGTCAGATGTTTGAAGAAGCCCAGGCGCTGAGCCGCGCAGCGTTTGAATTACTTGAGGAAAGTGATCTGGATGGGGAGCTGTTTGATCGCTATCAGGCAATGCGCAGGAAGGCTGATCTTAAGTTCGAAGACGCGATCGAGCACTTACGCGTACTCAATGAGGACTTCCCACCGATACCGATGGCGTCGACAAAAAGCGAGACCGCGAACTGCATGAGTCAAATTTAAGACTCATGCAGCCTGCATGAGCGCAGTTGGCCATCAGGCTGTACAAGTTTTTGATATTTATGCCGATTTACCCCGAAGCCAAATCGGCACGACAAATGCTCCAGGTCAATGAGCGACCTTCGGCCATGAGACCGTTTGCGCACATCCCGTGACTTCTTGAGAGAACTTGACCATGAACGCCATCGACCTGCTTCAAGCCGACCATGAACGCGTGAAAGGCATCCTGACCCAGCTCAGCGAATCCACCGATCGTGGTATCAAGAAACGCACTGAACTGCTGGCAAAACTGGAAATGGAGATTGCCATCCATACCCGTCTCGAAGAAGAAATCCTGTACCCGGCGTACAGGAAAGCCGGTGGCAAGGAACAGGAAGTCATGTATCACGAAGCCAAGGAAGAACACCGTACGGTTGATTCATTGGTATTGCCTGACTTGAAAGTCACCGATCCTTCCACACCGGAGTTTGCCGGGCGGGTAAAAGTGGTCAAGGAATTGCTGGAGCACCACATCGAAGAGGAAGAAACGGAAATGTTTCCTCAGGCGAAAAAGCTGCTGGGCAAAGCGACGCTGGAAGAGTTGGGCGCGCAGATGGAGACCATGAAGGCTCAATGTAAAAAAGAAATGGGCGCCAACATGGCGGCCTGATCAATGACACAGGCACAGATAGGCCCGGTATTGACCGGGCCTTTTATTTTTGGATCTACACGTCATTTTCGGATCTACGCAATCAACATGTAGGAACCGGCTTGCCGGCGATAGCGTCCGTCCAGACAATAAATATGTCGACTGACCCACCGCTATCGCCAGCAAGCTGGCTCCTACAGGAATGCGCATGTGTGATGGCCATTTTGCCTAACGCTGCTCAACCGCCCGGATTGGTGACCTGGATAAACACCGCATAACTGCCCAGCAATATCCAGAACGTGGCAAATATCCACGGCGTACGCACCGAGAACAACAGCGACTTGCGATACCCCTTGTGCGACGACTCCATCTCGCTGAACAGCGGCGACTCGTCGTAAGCGAGCCCCATCAAGGGTTCGCTGCGCAGTAATTCGCTCTGTTTGAAATGCCAGTGATCGATGATGTCGTATGCCGCACGAATGCCCGGCCAGGCATTGAGCGAACTGAGCAGCCCCAGCAATGCCAGAAACGGTGGCACCACCAGGGTGAAAAGTTTGCCCCATTCAGGATTGAGGTTGGACATGCACGACGCGAAGGCAATCACCAGGAACGATTGCGCCGCCAGATAAGCGTCCGTGCGATTGGCCAGGATGCTGGTTTCGTACTGGATTTCCCGTCGGTAGAAATCCAGACGTTCCTTGGGCGAGCCAAACATTTTGGCGTTGTGTTCAGTCAGGGCTTCTTCGGCGGGGGCTTCAGTCAATATTCTTGGCACAGGGCACACACAGGATCGAAAGCGTTTAGAAGAAACGCCTGCCGACAAGTTCATATGGATTCAGGCCGCCCCATACGCCAATCATTTCATTGTCGAGGCAATGATCTCCACCAGGTTCAGTTGGGTGAAGGGTTTGGACAGGCGCGGGAGTTCGGTCGCGAAGCCTTCCAGCCGCTCGGCGTAACCGGTGGCGAGGATAATCGGCAGCTCCGGCTTGAGCTTCCTGATGGCCTGCGCCAGTTCTGCACCGTCCATTTGCGGCATGGCCATGTCGGTGATGACCAGGTCAATCGACGGTTCGCTGTCGAACGCTTGCAGTGCTTGTACCCCGGACATCGCACTGATCACCCGATGCCCGAGGTCTTCGAGCAGCAGGCAGGTACTGGTCAGCACCAGGCTGTCGTCATCCACCACCAGCACACACAGTCGAGGCACTGGCGGTGCGGCTTGCACTTCGGCGGGTTTGGCCTTCGAACCGTGGGTCGCGACAGGCAGCCACAATTCCGCCGTGGTGCCCTTGCCCTTCTGGCTTTTGAGGATAAAGCGTCCGCCCAGTTGTTCGATGAAGCCATGCACCATCGACAGCCCTAGCCCCGTGCCCTTGCCGACGCCCTTGGTGGTGAAGAACGGGTCCATCGCCACGGCGAGGGTGGCGTCGTCCATGCCCTCTCCTGCATCGGTGATACTCAGGCAAACGTAACGGCCTGACATAGAGGTGAGCGAGCGATCGTTTTTCGCGTCTTCAGAACGAGCGCTGATCAGGATCTTGCCGCCATGGGGCATCGCGTCGCGGGCGTTGGTCACCAGGTTCAGGACCGCCAGTTCAAGCTGGTTGATGTCGGCCAGTACGGGTTCGACCGTTTCCGTGAACCGGGTTTCGAGCACCACGGAAGGTCCGAGGGAACTGCGCAGCAAACCAGTAATGCCTTCCACCAGCGCCGGGACTTCGACGGACTCGGTTTTCAGCTCCTGACGCCGGGCAAACGCCAGCATGCGTTGGGTCAGCGATACGCCGCGCAGCGCGCCCTGCGTGGCGTTATCCAGCAACCGGGTGATTTTCGAGTCATCGCCCACGCGTTTTCGCACGATCTCCAGGTTGCCGAGGATCACCGTCAACAGATTATTGAAGTCATGAGCAATGCCCCCGCTGAGCTGGCCGATGGCCTGCATCTTTTGCGCCTGGAACAGCGCTTCACGGGTTTGTTCGAGGGTTTGCTGGGCGAGCGTGGCTTCGGTGATGTCCCGGGTGATCTTGGCGAAACCGAGCAAGGTGCCCGTGTCGCCCCAGATCGGATCGACCACGACATGGGCGAGAAACCGCGTGCCGTCCTTACGCAACCGCCAGCCCTTGTTTTCGAAACGCCCGTCACGAACGGCAATGCTCAACGTACGCTTCGGTTCACCGGCCTCGCGATCCTCCGGGGTGTAGAACATTGAAAAATGCTTGCCGATCACCTCTTCGGGCAAATAGCCCTTGATGCGCTGGGCGCCTGGATTCCAGTTGGTCAGGCGCCCCTCCGGGTCAAGCGTGTAGATGGCGTAATCCGTAACGCTTTGCACCAGCAGCCGGAACTGCTGCTCGCTCTGCTTGAGGACTTCCTCGGCCATCTTGCGGTCGGTGAGGTCCCGGGTGATCTTGGCAAACCCCAGCAGCTTGCCGGACGGGTCGCGAATGGGGTCAATCACCACGTGACACCAGAAATGCGAGCCGTCCTTGCGAACCCGCCAGCCTTCACCTTCGAAACGCCCGTCACGAATCGCCGTGTCCAGCGCCCGTTGCGGCATCCCCTTGAGACGGTCTTCCTCCGTGTAGAAACGCGAGAAGTGCTGGCCGATGATCTCGGCTTCCTCGTAGCCCTTGAAACGCTTGGCACCGGCGTTCCAGCTGGAAATGATGCCGTCGGGATCAATCATGTAGATCGCATAGTCAATCACCGCATCGATCAACAGGCGAAAGCGTCCGTCCTCGATGGCGCTGGCTTTGGTCCGATCCTCGCTCATTGAGCCCTCACGTCATGATTGTTTTGGTGGAGTATGGGACAAACCGAAGAATAGGAAAGCCCGAAAACACTCATTGACGCGAGTTGATCAACCGGCCTCATAGCGATGGCAGGATGGCGTTGCACCCACTTCATGCTCGACCGACCACCACCGTGGCAGCAATTGCTTGACCTTGCTCTCGCCAAACCGGTCATCGATCAACATCACCACCCCCTGATCCTGCTGGGTCCGGATCACCCGCCCCGCCGCCTGAACCACTTTCTGCACCCCGGGAAACAAGTAGGTGTAGTCGTAGCCGGCGCCGAAAATCGCCGCCATGCGGTGTTTCAACTGCTCGTTGACCGGGTTGAGCTGCGCCAGCCCGAGGGTGGCGATAAAGGCGCCGATCAACCGGGCGCCGGGCAAGTCGATGCCCTCGCCGAACGCCCCGCCCAGCACCGCGAATCCGACACCCTGACTGTCCGCGGTGAACTGATCGAGAAAATCCTGCCGCTGACCTTCCGCCATGCCTCGGGATTGCGCCCACAGATTGATGTGAGGATGGGTTTCGGCCAGCAACTGCGCGACCTGCTGCAGGTAATCGAAGCTGCTGAAAAACGCCAGGTAGTTGCCCGGGCGCTGACTGAACTGCCGGGCAATCAGCTCGACAATCGGCGCAAGGGATGACTGTCGATGGACAAACCGCGTCGAAATCCGGCTGACGATATGGACCTGCAACTGGTCAGCGTGAAACGGTGACTCGACGTCGATCCATACCGTATTCGCCGGCGTCCCCAGCAGGTCCGCATAGTAATGACGCGGGCTCAACGTTGCGGAAAATAGCACGGTACTGCGGGCCGCCGTCAGGCGCGGGCGAATGAACCCGGCCGGCACCACGTTGCGCAGGCACAGCTGTGACAGGTTGCGCGGGCGGTCGAGGTCACGCTTGCTGATATCGAACAGGAACTGTTCGTCGAAGAGCTCCGCCACCTTGCAGAATTGCAGCATCTCGAAATAGAAACTCTGCAAGGCACTGTCCAGCCCTTGCGGGTGATCGTTGAGGTAGTCGCCGATGCTGGCACTGCACTTGAACAAGGCCTGGAGCAGTTTTTCCGGCGGTTTGTCGTAAGCCTGGTACGCCGCGAGTTGCAGGTTATGCAGGGCGTTCCATTCACGATTGACCCGCTGCAGGGCTTTTTTCAAAGGCTCGGGCGCGGTTTTGCGCACACTGTTGAGCGTCGCCTGGTCAAGGCTGGCGCTGTACATCTGCCGCCCACGCTCCACCAGGTTGTGCGCTTCGTCCACCAGCACCGCGACCTTCCAGTTGTTGGCCTGGGCCAGGCCGAACAGCAGCGCGCTGAAATCGAAGTAATAGTTGTAGTCGGCAACCACCACGTCGGCCCAACGGGCCATTTCCTGGCTCAGGTAATAAGGGCAAACCGCGTGTGCCAGGGCCACGTCGCGCAAAGCGCTCTGGTTCAACAGCGTCAGCTCGCTGGCGGCCTGGCGCGCCACCGGCAGGCGGTCATAGAAACCCTGGGCCAACGGGCAGGACTCGCCATGGCAGGCCTTGTCCGGATGTTCGCAGGCCTTGTCCCGGGCGATCATCTCCAGCACCCGCAACGGCGGCGCAGTGGCGCTGTCGAGAATGACCTGCGCGGCATCGAGCGCCAGCTTGCGCCCCGGGGTTTTCGCCGTCAGGAAGAACACCTTGTCCAGTTGCTGCGGGGCCAGGGCCTTGAGCATCGGAAACAAAGTGCCGACAGTCTTGCCGATCCCCGTCGGTGCCTGCGCCATCAGGCAGCGGCCGGTACTGACGGCCTTGAATACCGATTCCGCCAGATGCCGCTGCCCCGGACGGAACCCGGCATGGGGAAACGCCAGGTGCTGCGCGCCGTGGTTGCGCGCCTCGCGATGGGCCATTTCCTGTTCGGCCCAGTGCAGGAACAACCGGCAATGGTGCTCGAAGAACGCCTTCAGTTCGTCAGCGCCAAAGCGCTCGACCAGACAGGTTTCCTTTTCGCTGACGATGTCGAAATACACCAGGGCCACGTTGATCTCTGCCAGATCGAGCTTCTGACACATCAACCAGCCATAGACCTTGGCCTGCGCCCAGTGCAGTTGGCGATGGTTGGCCGGTTGCTTGCCCAGGTCGCCGCGATAGGTTTTGACTTCTTCCAGGCAGTTCTGCGCCGGGTCGTAGCCGTCCGCCCTGCCCTTGACCTTCAGCGTTTGATACAGGCCCTCAAGGGCGACTTCACTCTGGTAGCCCTCGCTGCGCCGGGACGCCACCGTTCGGTGGCCGACGATACCCTCCAGCGCGGTCGGTGACGGGGTAAAGCGCAGGTCGAGGTCGCCGACCTTGGCGGTGAACTCACACAGCGCCCGCACCGCGATGCTGTAGCTCAAGCGCTCTGCTCCGCCCATTGCACGTAGCACACGGCAACGGGCATCTTGTGTTCCTGACAGAATTCGAGCCAGCGCAACTGGTTGTCCTGCAAGCGATCGCCGGGGCCTTTGACTTCGATCATGCGGTAGGTCTTGTGCTGCGGCCAGAACTGGATCAGGTCCGGCATGCCGGCGCGGTTGGCCTTGATGTCCAGCAGCAACCGGTTGAACCAGTGCCTGAGGTGCTCGGCCGGCAGGCAATCGAGCGCCTGTTCGAGCAGCTCTTCGCTCAGCGCGCCCCAGAACACGAACGGCGATTGCACGCCCCACTTCGCGACATACCGCTCGCGGATCGTCTGCAGGTAGCGGCCGTCATCCAGCTGGGCGAGGCAGGCATCGAACAGTTCCGCCCGTCGGGCATGGAAGTCTTCATTGTGCAGATCCACCGGTCCGCGCTGGAACGGGTGGAAAAACGCTCCCGGCAACGGCGCGAAGATCGCCGGCCAGCAGAGCAACCCGAACAACGAATTGATCAGGCTGTTTTCGACGTAGTGTACGGGTGCCGAATCCTCGGTCAGATGCGCCTGAACGTAAAACTCCACTGACAGCTCGGGATCGGTTCGCGGCAACTGCAGATCGAGGCGCAGCATCTGCCGTGGGGACGCTCGTTTCACCGGTGGCCCTCCGAGTTTGCGTCGCAGCCTGGGCAACATGCGCAGCAATTGCTGTTGTTCGGCGGCGCTTTCCGGTGCCTGCCCGGCGACAACGGCCAGGTCCATGGCCAGCTGATACTCGCCGCAGCGCTCCAGCACCCGAATCAACCGCTGCCGCGCCCCGGGCCAGGCACAGTCGCGGTAAATGCTCAGGGCATTGGCGAAATCCGCCATGCGCTCGCAGTACTGGCCGAGCTGGAACAGCAGCTTGCCACGGCGCTTCTGCAGCCAGGGATTGCTCAGCGTCAGGCCGTTGATCTGCTCGACCACCTCCGCCACCGATTCACCGGCCTCGAAACGCTGCTGGCAGGCGTGCAGAAACAGACAGGCATCCACGTCCTCGCGACTGCGCAAGCCACGGGACTCCGCACAGAACTCGACTTTTTCGTAGGTAAAAATGCCAAGGTCGGCGAGCACGAACTCCGACCAGTCCTGATAAAGGTTGCCGAAAAACATCAGGCGCAGACGATCGCACAGGCCCATGATGGTAAGGCTGAACAGCCGGTCCTCCAGCGGCGGGCACCACTGGCTGAAGCTTCGGGTTTCGGCAAACCGCTCGCTCAGGACTGGCAGCCAATCGGTCTTCTTGCCCTTGGGCTGGTCAATAGCGGCGCCGAAACACTGGAGGATTTCCGCCTTGAGCAGCACCTCGAACAGGGTTTCGAGCGGCAACGGCGCCTGCTCATCGATCCAGCCTCGTTCCAGCAGCGGCATGGCGGCGCTCTCGATGTCACCAATCTCGAGGTAATGCAGTTTGCTCGCCCGGAAATGTATGCCCTTGCGCATGATCATCCGCACCAGCAGTGCCCTGGACTCGCGGGGCAGCCGGTTGAAATCACGGATGAAGGCCTGCTCCTCGTCACTCAGTACATCGGCATAGCGATGTTCAAGCCAATCAATGACTTGCATGAAGTTGTTCAAGTAATAGAACGGATCGTCGAGCGGATTCTGGGTCACAGGGGAACAGGGCCATGGCGAGCGAATACTGGTTATGCGTACAGATACCAGCAACGCCCCGTCCGGTGCAAACGGAAAAGGATAAGCGGCGGCGCCATAAGGATTTTTTTTGGCGGGCCGTCGAACTTTCTGCGGATCCGTCGTACCAACCGCGGTAGAGATACAGTGACAGTTGAAGGATGAGAGGTGGTTATGAATATCAAGACGCTGGGGTTGCCACTGGCAATGGCGACCCTGTTAGCCCTGGCCGGTTGCTCGACGCAGACGGTGGTGACCTTGCAGAACGGCACTCAGTATTTGACCAAGGACATGCCGAAGGCCAATACCAAGGAAGGCGTTTACGAATTCGAAGATATTTCCGGGGCCAAAGTGAAGGTCAAGGTTGATGAGGTGGCTACCGTTCGCAAGGAAGACTAGGCACCGCGTTATCGTTCATCGCGAGCAGGCTCGCTCCCACAGGGGATCTCCATGCGCGCGCCACTGTGGGAGCGAGCCTGCTCGCGAAGAGGTCCATACAGACACCGAATCATCTTCGGCAAACGGTGCTCGATGTGGCAGGTTTCGCACACTGCCTTAAACTGCGATACAGCCCATGCAAACGAATGACGATGCATTATTTCCGTTGCACCAAGGGCCTCTCGAAATGATCCGGGTGAAGCCGACATGAAAATGGTCACGCCCGTCTGGGCCGCTCTCATCACCGCCGGCGCATTCACCGCCACGAGCCTGTGTGCGAATGCGGGAACCGTGACGGTCCTGGCCACCAGTTTCGACTGCGCCAGGGCCAGCGCGGCCATTGAAAAGCTGATCTGCCGCACCCCGCAACTGAAGCAGATGGACATTGAACTGACGCGCCTGTATCGCCTGGCGCTCACGGACGATCGCTCGGTGCCGCCCCCGGACAAAGTCGAGGTCGACCAGCGCTTCTGGGTCGCCGCGCGCAACCAATGCTCTGCCGACGCAGACCCCAAGGCCTGCACCATCCGCAGTTACGCCGAACGTGCGCATCAGCTTCGCCAGGGCTCGGCGATTGTCCGAACCAAAGACCCGAACAGGCTCACCGACGGCCCCGTGGCCTTCCGGTGCGCAGGGCTCAATGCGTTGGTTTCCGCGACATTCTTCAATGTCGAGCCCCGCATCGTGTACCTGAAGTGGGCGAACAGCGCCGCCACCCTCAGCCAGGTGCCGAACGATTCCGCCAGCCAGTTCAGCGGCAAGGATAACCGCGGGAGCTACAGCTTCTTGCAAACCGGCGACGACGCCTTGCTGCAGATACCGGGCTCGGCGCCATTGCGTTGTACGGCCGAACCGGTCGGATGATCGCGCAACGGGACATCCTGTCCCGATGGCCTGTCCAGCCTGTCAGCTGCCGGTGCGAATCTTGTTCCATACCCGCGTGCGGATGCGGTCGATGTTCAGCGGCATCGCTTCCAGGGCAAACAGTTTCCCCATCATTTCCGGGCTCGGATAGACCTTGGTGTCGTTCTTGATCGCCGGGTCGATCAGGCTGTCAGCCTGTTCGTTGCCGTTGGCGTAATGCACGTAGTTGCTGATGCCGGCCATGACGTCCGGGCGTAGCAGGTAGTTCATGAAGGCGTAACCGGCCTTCTCGTCCGGGGCATCGGCGGGCATGGCAACCATGTCGAACCAGATCGCAGCGCCTTCCTTGGGAATCGCATAGCCGATGTCCACGCCGTTCTTGGCTTCCTTGGCGCGGTTTTCGGCCTGCAGGATGTCACCGGAGAAACCGACCGCCACGCAGATATCACCGTTGGCCAAGTCGCTGGTGTACTTGGACGAGTGGAAATAGCTGACGTACGGCCGGACTTTCATCAGCAAGGCTTCAGCCTTTTTATAGTCTTCCGGGTTCTTGCTGTGATGCGGCAGGCCGAGGTAGTTGAGCGCGGCCGGGAGCAATTCCGGACCGTTGTCGAGGATCGCCACGCCGCACTTCTGCAACTTGGCCATGTTTTCGGGTTTGAAAATCAGGTCCCAGGAATCCACGGGCGCGTTCTCGCCCAGTACCGCTTTGACCTTGGCGATGTTGTAGCCGATGCCGGTGCTGCCCCACAGGTACGGGAAGCCGTGCTCGTTGCCCGGATCGTTGGTCTGCAGGGCTTTGAGCAGTACCGGATTCAGGTTCTTCCAGTTCGGCAACTGGCTCTTGTCGAGCTTCTTCAGCGCCCCGCCCTGAATCTGCCGTGCCATGAAATGGTTGGACGGGAACACCACGTCGTAACCGGATTTACCGGTCATCAACTTGCCGTCGAGGGTTTCGTTGCTGTCGTAGACGTCGTAGCTGAAGCCGATGCCGGTGGCTGCCTGGAAGTTATTGGTGGTGTCCGGGGCAATGTAGTCCGACCAGTTGTAGATCTTCACGGTGTCGGCGGCGTGGCTGAGGCTGACGACGAGCGCCAGTGGAGCGAGTGCCAGGGTCTTTCGGATCATGAGCGGATTCCTGTGTGAGTTATTGTTGGCAGGCAATCAGAGGATCAAAAAATCAAGACGTAGGTCTTGCGCACGGTTTCCTGGATGTCCCAGATACCGAGGCTGTTGGCTGGCAACATCAGTGCATCGCCGGCTTCTATGTAGAGGGTTTCACCGTCGTCCGGGGTGAAGGTGCAGCGGCCCTGGATGAAGTGACAGAATTCCTGGGCGACGATCTGGCGACGCCAGCGGCCGGGGGTACATTCCCAGACCCCGGTTTCGACGCCGTCGTCGCGCTCGACACTGGTGGTGGACGCCACAGCCACTGGAGTGCCCAGCGGCACGGCGACCGGGTTCGACTCGTCCAGTTTCAGGGTTGCGGTGTTCTTGAATTGGGTGATGCTCATGGGAGTACCTGTCTATGGAAAAAGCGTCGATTAGTGCATGAAACGTTCCATGAACCCCGCGACCCCACTCGCCAGCTTTCGCCGCCACGGCGCGGTCGCCGGGTTGGCAAGGGTCTGGTCTTCATGGACGAAGCTGCGGATGATCGCGTTGTAACCGAGCCAGCGGCAGGGTTCCGGCTCCCAGGCTTTCAGCGCATCGAGACCGCCTTGAGGAATCACCCAGGGTTGGCGAACCAGTTCGGTGTCACGCTGCAGGATCAGGTCAGCGAGGGTCCGTCCGCCCAGGTTGCTGGCACCGACACCCTCCCCGCCATAGCCGCCGGACAAGGCGATGCCGCTGGCCTGATCGCACAGCATGTGCGGCTTGAACCGCCGCGACATGCCGAGGTTGCCGCCCCAGCCATGGGTGATGCGCACGTTCTTGAGTTGCGGGAACAGCTCGCCGAAAAGGTAGCGGCGCAACGCCACTTCGCTGGTGGTCAGGTCGAAGTCATGGCGCAGCTTGCCGGCGAACTGATAGCCGCCCCGTGCACCGAACACCAGGCGGTTATCCGCCGTACGCTGGCCGTAAGTGACTTGGCGGCTGCTTTCGCCGAACGCCTGGCCCTGGTTGAGACCGATTTCGTCCCAGGTCGCGGCGGACAGCGGTTCGGTGGCGACGATCAGGCTTTGCACCGGCAACTGATAGCGCCCCAGCGGCGGCAGCGTGGCCGCATAACCTTCTACCGCCGGCACGATCCAGCGGCTGCGCACCCCGGCTTTCGCCGTACGCAGGCTGCCGGACTGCCAGTGGGTTACCGGACTGTTTTCATAAATCCGCACGCCAAGGCGCTCAACCGCCCGGGCCAGGCCTCGAACCAGCTTGGCCGGGTGGAGGGTCGCGACGTGCGGTGAATAGATGCCGCCGTAAGGTTTGGCGATCCGGATCTGTTGCGCCAATTGCTCAGGGCTGAGCCAGCGGTAATGGCTTTCGGTCAGGCCTTGCTGGTAGAGCGTGTCCAGATAATGCCGCAGGCTGGCTTCCTGTTCGGGATAGCGCGCCGCGCAGTACAGCGCCCCGCCCTTGCGGTAATCACAGTCGATGCCCTCACGTTCAAGGACAATCTCCACTTCATCCGGAATGCTGTGCAAGAGTTCGTAGGAGGCAAGCCGCTTCTCGGCCGACAAACCGGCGAGCAAGCGGTCTTCGCCGAGGATATTACCCATCAGCCAGCCGCCGTTGCGCCCCGAGGCGCCAAAACCGGCGGTCTGCGCTTCCACGATGGCGATGTTCAGGCCCGGCGCCAGGCGCTTGAGGTAATACGCAGTCCAGAGCCCGGTGTAGCCGGCGCCGATGATGACGACGTCGACGTCCAGGTCTTGTTCCAGGGCCGGACGCGCCGTTAACGGCTCGTCGAGCTGGTCCATCCACAAACTGATAGTGCGCCACGCCGGCATGCAAGACTCCGCCACTCAAACTTCGATGGCGGTGATCCTAGTGCGTGGCCTTAGAGGCTGTCTTGCGCGCGTGCACGCAAAGAAATTTGTTTGACGTAGGCCTTGGGCGACAGGCCGGTGTGCTGGCGGAAACAGCTGTAAAACGCCGACAGCGAGTTGAAGCCGGCGGCAAACGCCAGGTCGTCGATCCGCAACGGCGGCGTGGCGGCGTCCAGTGCAGCGAGCAAGTGCTGCAAGCGTGCCTGGTTGACGTAGCGATAGAAGCTCTGGCCCAGCACCTGGTTCAGCAGGTAGGAAATCTGGTTGCGGCTGTACCCGCACTCCTTCGCCACCCGCTGCAGGTCGAGCCCGGGGTCGAGATAGGGTTGCTGACGCTGGAAATACTGTTGCAGGTCTTCAGCCATGAAGCTCAGTTGACGCGGCGACAACCCCAGCCGGCTGGCCGCCGGACGCTGCTGATGGCTGGCGGTCTTGCTAACGGGCTGTTCATGCACCAGCGAAGCGTATTCATTGACGCGCCAGATCAGTCCGTCGCGAACGGTGATCGCCTCGCTGGCCCGAAACGACACCAGGCCTTCACCGCCGCGCAGGGTGATGCGGTACTGGATGAACGCAGTGTTGCCGTCCAGTCGAATGCGGTCGGAGTGCTCCAGCGCTTCATCGGGATCGCGCGGCATGCTGCTGCGCACGTACTCGCGCAACTCATCCAGCCCCATCACGCGGTTCTGGAAAAAGTCGTGGTACTGCACGTCCGGGTGATACAGCGCCATGACCCCGTCCAGGTCCCGGTGTTTCCAGCGCAGGTGATAGCGCAGGACCGTCTGGCTCGTGGCCTGGGTTTGCAGCGGACCATCATCATCGACGGGCATTGGCGGTCTCGGCGGGAAAACCGCGAGCTTGCCGAAATTCAGGCACGGGTTCAACGTCGATTCGGTAGCGGCCGATTGCCTGATCATCGCAGCACTGTGACCTGAATCAAAAAAAACTGAAGCAATCGCTAAACGGCCTGAAAATTCCACATTATTTTCACATCCGGATGCTACTTTTAAAGACAGTCACCGGTTGAGCCAATGAAGGCTCTTCCCTCCTAACATGAGCTAACGGAAGCGCTCGATGAAGAAGGCGGGCAACATATGAATAAAGGGTTCAGTAAGGTTACCTTTCCAAACGCCTGCCAGCTGATGCGCTGGCATTTTCATCCCATGGGTTTTGAGGCGAGCATGGATGCGCCGGGCAGCATGATCGCCCGTCTGTTTGACCGTGCCAGTGGCGAGACCATGATCGCCATCGCGGGTATCCCTTGTGCAACCGTCATGAATGCCGCGGATGTAGAACGAATTATCGAAGCGGTGGAGGATGAACTCGAGTCTTTCATTCCACCGGTGGCCCTCAGGAGCTATGCCTGAAGGTTTCAGCGCACTTCCATCAAAAAGCCCACATTTAGTGGGCTTTTTAGTGTCCGGAATTAAAGCGCCTTGCCCGCACGGTGATCGACGAAGAACGCCTTGCCCTTGCCGATCCGGTCGGATGCCTTGGGCATGTTCGCCGCCTGGGTATCTTGCCCGTCCACATACCAGTAGCAATGGCTCACCGCCCGGGTGATGCCGACATAGGCCAGCCGCAGGATCTCGTCCTTTTGCGCATTGTCGTAGGCTTCATTGTCGCCAGCCTTGCCGAGACCCGCCATGCGGTACACCTGGTTCTTGTAAGGCGAACTGGTCAGGTGCTGACAATCGCCGAGCAGAAACACCGCGTCGGCCTGCAGGCCCTTGGCACTGTGATAGGTCAGTTGTTTCAACCGCCGAGACTCGTACGGCAAGCTAGAATCCACATTAACTACAGACTGAATATGCTCCTCTATCAATGACTTATCGCTAGTTTTTCGATAAAGCATCAAGATTGAATCGCCCTGCCTGTAGTGCTCCATCAGACGCTTCGCCATACTTTGGTCGTCCCGATCCAGTACGTTGACCGGGAGCAAAGGCTTGGGCTCGCCGCTGGCCTTGGCCTTCTTCCCCGCAATGGCCGGCGCCGCGCGGACGATATGTTCGGCGGCATCGATGATGTGCTGGTGGCTGCGATAGTTGTCGCTGAGCATGACTTTGGTGGTGCTCGGCGACGGGAATTCCTTGTTGAACTCCATGAAGTAGGTCGGCGAACTGCCGCGCCAACCATAAATGGACTGCCAGTCATCCCCCACGCACAGCAGCGACGAACGCTGCGCGCCACGGCCGACGTGCATCGCCGGCCCGCGACTGCGAATTTCCGCGAGGCTGGCCCGTATCCAGGAAACAATCTGCGGCGAGACGTCCTGAAATTCGTCGATCATCAGGTGTGACAGCGGTCGCAGCAGGTCATCCGTCAGCAGCTTCTGGTTTTCCGGGGAGTGCTCGCTGAACAAGGCGAACATGCGGTTGTAGGTCATCACCGGTGGCTTCTGGTCCAGCAGGTGATCTTCCAGTGCGCGCCAATAAAGACTCAGGGCTTCGAAGAAAAAGCGGTCCGGGTCGTCCTTGGCAAAACTCATCTGGCTGACGGCGTTCGGCACATCCAGGCTCAGGTTCTCGATAAACCCGGCGGCCGCGACAAAACAGTCGAGCAAAGGCGCTGAGCCGAGCTCACCCTTGACCTTGTAATCGAAGCCCGGCCCGGCGCTGGCATCGCCTGCCAGCGAGGCCAACACACGTTTCGACGAATCATAACTATCAATCCATATCAAAGGCTTACGACAGAAAGCTTGAAACAGGGTGCGCTTTACTGCCCACTCTGCGCGAACGCTGAGCTTGGCATTCGGGCGACTGACCTGAGGGTTTTCCCGGGGATCGAACCCCAGCACCACCCACGCGTCCAGGCTCGGAATATAGCCGTGGCAGTGAAAGGTCGAGCCGTTGATATCAAACGTCTGGCGGTTGGGCTCGATGCCCTTGATCGGCCACGCGCCCGCTCGAAACCATAAATCCTCGATCAGATCGCACAGCTCCTCGTCACGCTTGGCCGCCAGCTCGGTCACGGCCATGCGTTTTTGCACGTCGGGGTGATCGCGCTCCACCTCTTTAAGCTGCAAGGCATGGCGGGATAACGGTTTGATCAACTCGCGAAAACGCTCATCCCGGCTGTGCAACTGGTGATAGCAGGCATTGAGCTGCTGACGCTGGGCATCATTGATGCGCAGGTCGAACGGATTGCTGTCGGCTTCATCATCGCCATTGGGTGCACGGTGACTGAGGTTTTCGAAGGCTTGCAGTCGTTCGAAGCCCGGCAGGCTGCGCACCATCGGCAGGATGCGCGAATGGAAGGTGCGCACCAGGTCCCGCGCCTCTTTCAGGCTGAGTGACCGCCCCCAGAGTGCGAACAGCTCGATCAGCTTATTGATGAAGTCCTTGCGCGATTCCCGAGTGAAGGTCACTACCGTCATCGAATCGAGCTCGAAACCCAGGTAATGGGTGAGCAGCACGAGGCGCAGCACCAGGGTGGTCGACTTGCCCGCGCCCGCACCTGCGATCACCGAGGTCGAGGGGGTGTCGCTGAAAATCATCTTCCATTGGGCAGCGCTGGGCTGTGCATGACTGGGCAGCAAGCGGGCGACGTCGGCCTTCATGCGCTTCTTCAGCTCGGCGCTCAAGGGCAGGCGCCAGTCGTCGAACAGGTTGTCGTCGACGTTGGGTGGCCGGTGCTCGGTGGAGCGCGAGTCACGAATCAGCAACACCTGCCGGCCTTCCTCCAACCCTTCGAGCTTGCCTTCTTTATAGCCGTAGTCCACGCCGGCGCTGTGACCGCTGCGGAAACCATCGGCCTGGCCATGCAACCATGACGCGCGGTGCTGCGCGCGCAGCCGGGTCAGGCCATGACCGAAGAACCTGGCGGCCAGGCGCTTGAGCAGCGGCATCTCGGCCAAGGGACGAAGTTCAGGAGGAAGATCGGGGGTGTGTTGCGGCACGCGGGCTGACTCCAGGGTGTGAGGCTGTTGCGGGCTATGGTGTCTGCATTTGCCGTTCAGTTCTAGTGAAATGCTTACAGGTCATTGGCTTATGCGATGAAGTGAAGGCTGGATGAGAACGTTTCGAGGTGATTTGATATCAACTAATTAGATGATAATGAGGCATTTTTTACGCTTTTTATCGATCAGTCCCTCATGGATGATGCTCGCCATCAAACACCCTTTTCAGGAGACGATCATGCTCGAACTCAGACCTTTCAACTCCCTGGGCGGCGCCCACCATGGCTGGTTGGATGCCCATCACCACTTTTCGTTCGCCGAGTACCACGATCCCAAGCGCATGAACTGGGGCAACCTGCGGGTGTGGAACGACGACGTGATCGCCTCCGGCACCGGCTTCCCGAAACACCCGCACCGGGACATGGAGATCATCACCTACGTTCGTGAAGGCGCGATTACCCACGAGGACAACCTCGGGAACAAGGGCCGCACTGAAGCGGGCGACGTTCAGGTCATGAGCGCCGGCACCGGGATCGCCCACAGCGAATACAACCTGGAAGCCAGCGAAACCAGGATCTTCCAGATCTGGATCATCCCGAACGAAACCGGACTCGCACCGTCCTGGGGTGCCAAGCCGTTCCCCAAAGGTCAGCGTGAAGGCTTCGTGACCCTGGCCAGCGGCAAGGCCGGCGACGATCAAAGCCTGCGGATCCGGGCCGACGCGCGCTTGGTGGCGGCTAACCTGAAGGCCGGTGAATCGGCTGAATACCGCCTGGACAATGGCCGTCGCGCATATCTGGTTCCGGCAACCGGTGTCATTGAGGTCAATGGCTTACGTGCACAAGCTCGAGACGGTGTTGCCGTGGCGGATGAGCAGGTGCTGCGGGTGACGGCGGTTGAGGACAGCGAGATTGTGCTGGTGGATCTGGCTTGATGTTGTAGGTGCTGGAGAAACAAAAAAGGGGCGAACCGTGATGGTCGCCCCTTTTTTTGTTCAGGATTTGCAGTGTTTTGGATGGCCTCATCGCTGGCAAGCCAGCTCCTACAGGGTTTTGCGTGAGCCTGTGGGAGCGAGCCTGCTCGCGAGAGGCCCTCGCTTACTTCGCCGAAATAGCGCCATCCACCAGGGTCTGGGCTTCCGCCACCAGCTGCTTCAAGTGCTCGTCGCTGACGAAACTCTCGGCGTAGATCTTGTAGATGTCTTCAGTACCCGACGGACGCGCCGCGAACCAGCCGTTCTCGGTCATGACCTTCAGGCCACCAATGGCCTGATCGTTACCCGGCGCGTGGCTGAGGATGCTCTGGATCGGCTCGCCTGCCAGTTGGGTCGAGGTCACCTGCTCCGGCGACAGCTTGCTCAGCAGCGCTTTCTGTTGCGGATTGGCCTTGGCATCGACCCGCACCGAGAACGGTTCGCCCAGTTCGTCGGTCAACGCGCGATAAGCCTGGCTCGGATCACGGCCGGTGCGCGCGGTCATTTCAGCCGCCAGCAGTGCCGGAATCAGGCCGTCCTTGTCAGTGCTCCAGACCCCGCCGTCCTTGCGCAGGAACGAGGCGCCGGCGCTTTCTTCGCCACCGAAACCCAGCGAGCCGTCAAACAGACCGTCGGCAAACCATTTGAAACCGACCGGCACTTCGTACAGGCGACGACCCAGGCGCTTGGCCACACGATCGATCAAACCGCTGCTGACCACGGTTTTGCCCACGGCCGCGTCGGCACGCCATAGCGGACGGTTCTGGAACAGGTAGTCAATCGACACCGCCAGGTAGCTGTTCGGCGCAAGCAGACCGCCCGACGGGGTCACGATGCCGTGACGGTCGTGATCGGGGTCGCAGGCGAAGGCCACGTCGAAACGCTCTTTAAGGCCGATCAGGCCTTGCATCGCGTGGCTGGAAGATGGGTCCATGCGGATCTGGCCATCCCAATCGACGGTCATGAAGCGGAAGGTCGAATCGACCTGTTTGTTCACCACTTCCAGGTCGAGCTTGTAATGCTCGGCAATCGCCGACCAGTAGCGCACCCCTGCTCCGCCCAGCGGATCCACGCCCAGATGCAGCTTGGCGTTGCGGATGGCATCGAAGTCGATCACGTTGATCAGGTCGGCCACATAGGTGTTGAGGTAATCGTGACGGTGCGTGGTGCTGGCTTTCAGTGCCTGCTCATAGCTGATGCGTTTGACGCCGGCCAGCTTGTTGCCCAGCAGCTCGTTGGCCTTGGCTTCGATCCACTTGGTGATGTGGGTATCAGCCGGGCCGCCATTGGTAGGGTTGTATTTGTAGCCACCGCTTTGCGGCGGGTTGTGCGACGGCGTGATGACGATGCCGTCCGCCAGCCCGGTGGTGCGGCCGCGGTTGTAGCAGAGAATGGCGTGGGAAATCGCCGGTGTCGGGGTGTATTCGTCATTTTCGGCGATCATCACCGTAACGCCGTTGGCCGCCAGCACTTCGAGGGCGCTGGCGCCGGCCGGGGTCGACAACGCGTGGGTATCAATGCCGACGAACAGCGGCCCGTCGATGCCCTGGGCTTCGCGGTACAGGCAGATCGCCTGGCTGATCGCGAGAACGTGCCATTCGTTGAAACTCAGGTCGAACGAGCTGCCCCGGTGCCCCGACGTGCCAAAAGCAACGCGCTGGGTGGAGATGGCGGCATCGGGCTGGCCGGTGTAATAGGCCGTAACCAGTCGCGGGATGTCGACCAACAATTCTGCCGGTGCCGGTTTGCCCGCAAAAGGACTGAGTGTCATGCAAAACCTCTGGAATAGAGTGGTTCAGGAATAGGATCGCAGTTTACTGGCAGTTTGACCGCAACGCGATGGGATCGATCCTCGGGCACACAGGTTGTTTTCGAGCCTGTTCAGTCGCTCGATTCCAGCCGCAAGGCATCCCCCAACAGGCTCAATGCAGCGCCCAGGTCATGATCCCCACCGAAGGCGTGACTCATGCGCAGATGCTGCGAGTGTAGCCCTTGCAGGCTGAACAGCTCGCCCGGCGCGATGACGACGTGATGTTTGAGCAGACGCTGGAATACGCGCCGCATATCGACCTGACGCAACGAACGCGCCCAGACCGTTGCCCCGCCCTGAGGCTCAACGACCTGCAGCGCATCGGCCAGACGCTCCTGCAGCAGCTGCGTCATCTGCACCTTGCGATCCTTGAGCAACCTGCGCAAGACCTGCAGGTGCTGATCAATCCGGCCATTACCATACAAACGGGCAATGGCTTTCTGGCGAATTGGCGACAAGCGGAACGAACGCAGTAGAAAATGACGCTGCAGTTGCTCGCTGAAATGCCGCGACAGCAGATAGCCGTAAGGCGCTTCCGGGCCGATGATTTTCTCGAACGAGGAAAACACGATCAGCCGCTCAGGATCGAGCAGGTCGCGGAAACGCAAACCGCCGGGCTCGAATTCGAGCTCGCCGTTGCAGTCGTTTTCCAGGACCCAACTGCCATGCTGCTCCACCAACCTCGCGATGGCGAGTCGATTGTCATCGGGAGGCAGACTGCCTCGCGGCACGCTCAATCCCGACGACAGCAGCACGAGGCGCACGGGACGGGTTTCAAGCAATTCCTTGAGCCGCGCGGCGTCCAGGCTGCCATCGACTTGCACCGGCCATTCGATGACTTGAACGTCCGCCGCCTGAAGCAGGCGCAGTATGGCCCAGTCACAAGGCGACTCGACGACCACCGCGGCTTCCCTGAGGCCCAACACGGCGATCAGTATTTCCAGGACGCCGCGCAGGTCTGCGCCAATGTAGACGTCATCGGCATGCCAGCAACGCACCGGCGACGTGGTGTAGCGCGCCGCGAGCGCGGTGCGCAGTTCAAGCTCGCCACAAGGTTGTGAGGGTGGCTGTGGCAGACGTGGATACTGGCGCAGCAGTTCTCGCTCCAGCAGCAGCAACGGACTGTCGAGGGGTTGCAGCAACGCCGGCTCATCGGCGCTGAAGACCAACATGCCCGGGCGCCGGGCACTGACATACAGGGTTTCGAGCAGATCATCGCCATTGCCGAGCAGGTTGATGGAAGACACCGGCAACGCGTAGTAACCGGATTTCGCCACCGAATAGACACGCCCTTCTTTCTCCAGCAACGAATAGGCGTACTGAATGGTCGAGATCGAGACATTCAGGCGATTGGCCAACTGGCGCAGCGATGGCAAGCGCACGCTGGTGTCGCTGACCGGCTCATTGATCAGGTGTGTCAGGTAGCGGTACACGGCCTGATAGGCAAAGTCGGTCTCACGCGGGCCTTTCAACGTCCCGCTGACCATTCACCCGCCACCATTGCATCATTGTCGAGTTCTCCGCCCCCCTCTGCACCGTCGGTTTCTGCGTCGGTCAAACCGTCCTCGACACCTGGCACCGGTCCCATCCGGTACAGCTTGCCGATCAGGCTGACGGGCAGCCCGCTGACGTCAACCATCCATTGCGCTATCTGCTCCGACACCGGACTGCCCTGCATCGCCCGATGCAAATCAGGCAGCGCGACCAGCATGCCCGGATGGCACTGACGCAGAAAACGTTCAAGCCCGGCGCCGTTATCGACAAAGGGCGCGAAGAGCAGGCAGACCAGCTGCGACTCGCTCAGGCCGAGACTTTTCTGCGCCTCGGCCGCTGCCAGCGCGCGTTGATCGGACAGTTTCGCCGGGTTGCCGAACGCCTCGACCGCTTGTTCGCACAGACGCTCCGGCAATTGCTTGCGGCGCATCAGCACCAAGGCCTTCTGCAAATACTCAGCGACCCCCGACTCGTAGCTGCGGCCTTGCACGAAGCACGCCTGCAATCCGCGGACATGGGCAGAGATCGAGGGGCTTACATATTCGTTTTCGCCGAGCTGGGCCGTGAGCTCGTCGGGTTGAAAACCGAGAAACTCGGTCAGCAGTGGCCAACGCTCCTCGCGGTTGCTGACCAGCATGTCGTGAATATCGATGAACGAGGCGCGACGGCAGGCTTCGAATTGTTCTGCAGGACGCCACTGCGCCTGCACATGACCGGCATAAAGCATGCGGTAACAATCGCTGCCGAGCTCATCGAGCATCGCAAACAAAGGGTCAAAACCGCTCCCTGGATGATTTGACACCTTGAGCCCGGCCTTCCCGGATGCCCGCTTCAAACCCGCAAGGAACTGTTTTTGCTGATGCAGGGTGTCGCTGCTGATCAAGGCGTCGACGCCGCTGTTCCAGCGAGCAACTTGCCCATAAAACTCCCCGGTGGCCAGATACCCGTCGTCCCACAGGTCAATCGGCCCGTCCAGCGTCCGGCGATGCCCCACCATCAACAGATTGAGTCGGCCGACTTCGCGGCCCGGCTCCGAGAGCGGCGTCAGGTGCCTGAACGGCAAAACCTCCCGGTTGTCGACCATCAAGACTTCGACCCTCGGGTCGTCGTAGAGGAATAACGCACTGTAGCTGCGATGAATGTTGTCCTGGGCCATCGGGCTGACGCCGTTCATGCGCAATGAAGCCACGCGCAGCTGGAACGTGTTGGGCGCCCTGCCGGCAATGCTCAGTTGCGCGGCACGCAGCAGCGCCAGGGTGTAGCAACTGTCCCGTGACCCTGACTGGATGAACAGCACCTTGTAGTCGCCAATGCGCTCCATACCGCCGGCGGTGACAACCAACCGTTGAATCATCAATTGCAATGCCGTGCGTTCCGCCCGGGAAAAGAAACCCAGCAAACGTTGCAACATCTGCTGATAGACATAATTCATCGCCTGATCATGGATAAGCGTCATCTTTATTTACCTGATACTCGTAAGTTCAATAGTGCGAAAACAACGATATGCAGTGCGCAAACGGATTATCTGCCACAAATGAAGTGCTGGACGTCATGGTCAAATGCTAACACTTCAGCTTAGAGTCGTTATTTTAAACATCCGGACAATCCGATTAATCCAGCTAGCACCGACACGCCGAAAAGCCCCGTACTACCGGCGCTTCTGGGCTTCGAGAGACATCCTAGGAAATGTCCGACAACATCCCACAGACATTTAGCACAAGAAATAAAGAAAGAAGTTGCACATGTTTGCCTGGCAACTGCGCAACGATCAACGGTTAGTCGGAAAATTATTAACAATGTGAGTTTAGAAGTATCAAACCGATACCCAGCCATGACTCTTTCCTTGAGATGAATGTAATCATCCAATTATCAGGGCTTAAGTGGCGATTAGAAGATACAGATTGAAAGCAAAAACCAGTTCAGTTGCTGAACTGACTTCTTCAGCAAGCGCATTCGACGCTTCCAAAGACAATAAAAGGAATCTCGGGATACCCGGAACCTGTAGGAGCCAGCTTGCTGGCGATGGACTCAAATGCACTGCGATGAACCAGTCTGCACGCGTTATCGTTAACGACCATCGCCAGCAAGCTGGCTCCTACAATGAATCGTGTCACTGGTTTTCATGGCGCAAAAAAAAGTCCGTGCAGGCACGGACTTTTTCAGGACGGATCGCTATTACGCAGGCTCAACCTGCAGCGCAACCCTTTCGCGGCATGGGCATTCGTCCATGTAGCGGTGCGCTTCGACAAACTCGGAGAACGGGAAGACCCGAGTCTTGAGCGGCAGCAGCACGCGATCGGCGGTCAGCTGGTTGATGTCGCGCAGTGCACGTTGCAGTGCAACCTGGTCCTGGATGATGCCCAGTTCCGGCTTGCCGGTGAAGTTGCCGATGCAGTGCACAAAGAACTGAATGTTCTTCTGAAACGCTGCGCAGGCCGGGAACGGCGTCTGGTTGCCACCTTGCAGGCCGTACAGCACCAGGCTGCCGCGCGGTGCCAGCACATCGCCAAGCAACGACATCTGCGGGCCACCCAGGCCATCGAACACCACATCCACACCGCGGTTGTCGGTGATCTTGTTGATCCGCATCAGCAGATCTTCTTCTTCAGTGACGATGACCTTCTCGGCACCCAGCGAGAGCAAGTACTCACGCTCTTCCGCCGTCTTGGTGGCGGCAATCACCCGTACACCCAAGGCCTTGCCCAGTTGCACAAACGAAGGTCCGGCGCAGTGGCTGGCGTCCGTCACCAGGGCAAATTGCCCGGGCTTGACCCGTGCCAGGTCGGCATAGGCGAAATAAGCAATCAGCAGCGGCGTGTAATGCACGGCGGCTTCAATCGGGCTGAGCACATCCGGATAACGGGTCAGCGCCGAGCGCGGCAGAACAATCTGCTCACCGTATACCGGGTAGTCGTTCGGGCTCTCGGCCGGGAAGCTGGCGACCTTGTCACCGACTGCCAGGTCATCGACGCCATCGCCGACTGCCGTCACAACGCCGGACATTTCATGGCCAAGGCCTGAAGGCAGACGAGCGTGGGACGACGCCAGGTTCTGACGCCAGAGAATGTCATACCAGCTAATGCCAATGGCTTCGACGCGCACCTGCACTTCACCCGGTGCAGGTAGAGCCGCCGCATGCTCTTCGCATTTGAGCACCTCGGCTGGACCAAATTTGTGAAAACGGATCGTGCGGGACATCGCAAACCTCGCCAAATGAACCTCTAATGCCATGAACTCTATCTGGGCTTTCTACCCAAGACTATCAGTGGCTATTAATAGTCGACATGCCTGTCATTGATTCCGCAGCGCCGGCGACATCTTCAAATGTCGTAAGAAACCGAAGCAGCCTTTGTAGGAAATCTGAATTACTCGGTGCAGAGTAGCAGCCTTTCCCCGTAATATTCATGCCGGCCATTGTTCTCATATGGCTGCTCCCGTCAAGCTTGATGACTCTGCCAGGACTCCAGATGAATCGTAATGACCTGCGTCGTGTCGACCTGAACCTGTTGATCGTTTTCGAAACATTGATGCATGAACGCAGTGTGACCCGTGCTGCGGAGAAATTGTTCCTCGGCCAACCGGCCATCAGTGCGGCGCTTTCGCGCCTGCGTGGCCTGTTCGATGATCCGCTGTTCGTACGCACCGGTCGCAGCATGGAGCCGTCCGCCCGGGCAGTGGAGATCTTCGCCCTGCTCTCCCCGGCCCTGGACTCGATTTCCACGGCCGTCAGCCGTGCGGCGGAATTCGACCCGGCGACCAGTACCGCCGTGTTCCGTATCGGCCTTTCCGACGACGTCGAATTCGCCTTGCTGCCGATGCTACTCAAGCGTCTGCGCGCCGAATCCCCGGGAATCGTGCTGGTCATACGACGGGTCAACTACATCCTGATGCCGGGATTGCTGGCCTCCGGCGAGATTTCCATTGGCGTCAGCTACACCACCGACCTGCCGGCCAACGCCAAGCGCAAAGTGCTGCGGCGCAGCTCGCCGAAGCTGTTGCGCGCCGATACGGTGCCGGGGCCGTTGAGCCTCGACGACTTCTGCGCGCGCCCTCATGCGCTGGTGTCGTTTGCCGGCGACTTGAGCGGTTTTATCGATGAAGAACTGGAGAAACTCGGGCGCAAACGGCATGTCGTGCTCGCGGTGCCCCAGTTCAACGGCCTGAGCACGCTGCTCGCCGGCACCGACATTGTCGCGACCGTGCCCGACTACACCGCTGAAGCGTTGACGGCAGCAGGCGGTGTACGAGCGGAAGAACCACCGTTGCCGGTGCGCAGCTTTGAATTGCACATGGCGTGGCGCGGGTCTCAGGACAATGATCCGGGTGAACGCTGGTTAAGGTCGCGGATTCAGATGTTTTTCGGCGATCCGGACAGCCTGTAAAAGTACCGCCACCCTCCCTCCTTTGTGGTGACACCGCCACCTGCAGGAGCCAGCTTGCTGGCGATGGCGGCCGATCAGTAGACATCAATGTCGCCTGACACTCCGCCATCGCCGGCAAGCCGGCTCCTACACGGTTTGTGGTGTGTCATGTCACTTGATGGCGACAAAGATCCCTGTAGGAGCCAGCTTGCTGGCGATGGCGTTCTCACGGGCGCCATCGCCGGCAAGCCGGCTCCTACTTCGCGGTGATGACCGACAGTTTGGTGATGCCCGCCCGCTCGATCGAGGCCATCGCCCGGGCCACTTCGCCGTAGTTCACGCCGTTGTCGGCCTGCAGCTGTACGCGCACGTCGGCGTTTTTGCTTTTGGCGTCCTTGAGGTTGGTTTCCAGCAGGTCCGGCTGGATTTCGTCCTTGTTGATGAACAGCTTGCCCTTGTCGTCGATGCTCACCACCAGCGGGTCCTTCTGCTCCACCGGCGCCACCGATTCGGTCTTCGGCAGGTTGATCGGGATCGAGTTGGTCAGCAGCGGCGCGGTGACGATGAACACCACCAGCAGCACCAGCATCACGTCCACCAGCGGCGTGACGTTGATTTCGCTCAGCACTTCGTCATTGTCTTGTGCGGAAAAGGCCATCTCAGGACGCCTCCTTCACTTTCTGCCCGGTCGCGGTGGCGCCGGATTTTTTCAGCGCCGGGTGCGTCAGCACACGAAACGAATGCTTCTGCGCCAGGCTGTAGAAGTCGTGGGCGAAGTCGTCGAGGTCGGCGGCGGTCAGCTTCAACCGGCGCAGCAGGTAGTTGTAGACCAGCACCGCCGGCACCGCGACGGCGATGCCCACGCCGGTGGCGACCAGCGCCGCGCCGATCGGCCCGGCCACGGTTTCCAGGCTCGCCGAGCCGGCCGCGCTGATGCCTTTCAATGCCGACATGATCCCCCAGACCGTACCGAACAGACCGATGAAGGGCGAGGTGCTGCCGATGCTGGCGAGGATCGCCAACCCGGTTTCCAGCGAACGCCGCTCGCGCACGATCTGCTGGCGCAAGGCGCGTTCGAGGCGGTCCTGATGGTTGATCGCCTGGCTCAGGTCAGTGGCCTGCACGCCGTCCGGGACCTGGATCGCCGCGTAACCGGCGAGCGCCACGCGGGCCGCGGCGCCGGGTTGGCTGTGGGCCAGTTCGGCGGCGGAATCCAGGCTCGAGGCGGCCCAGAATTGCTTGTGGAATTTGCGGTCCTGGGTCTTCAGGCGGGTGAACTGCACGCCTTTCAACAAGGCCAGGCCCCAGGTCGCGACGGAGAAGATGATCAGCAGCCAGATGACCGCGTGTTCGATGGATTCAAACGGGGACGCAATGAGGTTCATGGTGGGCTCTCCAGCAAGGCATTAATCAGGTGTAGCGATGCGCCTTTTGTCAGGTGGCCCGCGATAAAAGCGTTCGAAGTTGAGTTACTTGATCTTGAAGTCGATCGGCACGCTGACCCAGCCGTCCTGGGCGACATCACCCTGTTTCGCCGGGACGAAACTCCAGCGCTTCACTGCTGCCAGTGCGGCCTCGTCGAGCTGGTCGCGACCGCTGCTTTTCTGCAGCTGGATTTCCCCGGGCTTGCCACTGGCCAATACATGTACACGCAACAGCACCGTGCCTTCCCAGCCGCGACGCATCGCCAAGGATGGATATTCCGGTGCCGGGTTCTTCAAATAACCAGCGCTGGCCGAGGCCGGGGTCACCGGTTTCGGCGCCGGCGGTGCGGGTGGCGCCGGGGCTGCGACCGGTTGCGGTGGGGCCGGTGGCGCGGGCGGTTGCTCCACCGGTTTGGCCACTGGTTTAGGCACAGGCTTGACCACAGGCTTGGGCTTGGGCTTGGGAATCGGTTTCGGCGGTGGCGGCTTGACCGCCAGTTCATCCTCCACCGGCGGCGGAGGCTCGACCACCGGCTGCACAATCGGCTCGGGTGGTGGCGGTTCCACCACAGGCGGCGCCGGTTGTGAAAATTCGATGGTCATCGGCGGGATTTCCGGCGGCACCACCGGCAGCGGCGGCGTCGGGGTGCTGTTGACCCAGACGATCACCGCGCCGTGCAGCACCAGCGCGAAGACGCCGAGCAACACCGCTTCGCGGCGGCTCAGGACGCGCTTGGGTGTGCTGTGCAGGCGCGATTGCGCCAAAGGTTCGCGAAAGACCCGGCCAAGATCGAGCAATTCACCGCCAGGCAGAGGGTGTCGAAACACCTCTAAGGCACTGGTGGCGCTCTGGACATTGCCCATTGATAGACTCCTGTAAATCTTCAGATTGAACCCGGACTAGCGCGCCGGCTCCGATTGCGTGACCGCCAGTGGTGCAGCAGAAAACACCGCCGTATCCGTGAGCTTTTCCACGTCGACTCGATGGGGAAAGATGTTCTTTTCCACGAACAGGTCATCGACCTGCTGCAAGGCCTGGACATCCCGCGGCTCGACCGGCAGCAACGATTCGTCACCCCAACTGCGCAGGCGCTGCGAGACTTCCAGCGGGATGTCGTTGACCTTGGCAAAGACCCGCGCGTATTCGTCGGGATGCTGCCGCGCCCACTCGAACGCCTTGGCGAAACGCTGCAGCACGTCACTGAGTGCCTTGCGCTTTTGCGGGTCGGCGAGGACTTCTTCAGAGGCTGTAATGAAGGTCAGCCCGGTGTTGATGCCCTCCCCGGTGATCAGCACCCGCGCGCCCTGCTGTTCCGCAAAGGCCTGATAGATGCCGAACGTGGCCCAGGCTTCGATCTTGCCGGCGTTGAATGCGGACAGGGCGTCGGTCGGCAGGACGAACCCGACGTTGACCTCTTTCTCATCGACGCCGGCATTGGCCAGTGCACGAATCAGCAGGTACTGGGAAATGCTGCCCCGGGCCGAAGACACCACGACGTTGCGTCCTTTCAGGTCCGCCACGTCATGGATCGGCGAATCCGCCGGCACCAGGATCGCGATCCCCCGCGATTGGCTGCGCCGCACGGCGACAATGCGCAAAGGCGCACCACCGGTAGCTGCCGCCAACACCGGCGTATCACCGGCCGGCGCCAGGTCGACGGCACCGGCGCGCAGGGCTTCGAACAAAGGTGCGGCGCCCTGGAAGTTCGCCCACTCGACCTTGTAGTCGATGCCCTCCAATGCATTCGCCGCCTCAACCACCGTGCGCAAGCCTTTGGCCTGATCGCCAAGGATCAGCGTCACGCCGGACAGATCCGAGTGAACCGAGGCAGGCGCTTTGCTCTCGACTGTTTCCCCGCAACCGCTCAGCAACAACGCCGCTCCCGAGAGTAGAACAGCCGCTGACTTCCATACCCGTGGTGACATCGCGGAGCGTCCCTGTAGCAAAAGGCTGAATACGGAATCAGCCATGGGCGAAACGCCGGACCGTGGTGTTCGATGCGCGACGCTCGGCAACAGCCGCGGGCTCTACTTCGACACCGAGCAGGTTCAGCAGGCGCGCACGGATCGCCTGGAAACCCGCCTGCCCGGTGTCTCGGGCCCGTGGCAGATCGATAATGACCTGTTCGGCAATCTTGCCGTTTTCCAGGACGATGACCCGGTCGGCCAGCAGGATCGCTTCATCGACGTCATGGGTCACCAGCAGCACCGCCGGGGTGTGTTTGCGCCACAGTTCGATGATCAGTCGATGCATGCGAATCCGGGTCAACGCATCGAGTGCGGCAAAGGGTTCGTCCAGCAACAGCAGTTTCGGCTCACGCACCAGGCCACGGGCGAGCGCCACGCGCTGTGCTTCACCGCCGGAAAGCGTGGCCGGGTAGGCATCGAGCCGATGAGCCAGCCCGACTTCTGTCAGCGCCTGCACCGCACGCACCTTCGCGTTGGGGATGCGCAAACCGAGAATCACGTTTTTCCAGGCGCGTTTCCACGGCATCAGCCGGGGCTCCTGAAACACCGCCGCCCGCGCCTTCGGCACCAGCAACTGACCGCTGTCGATGCTGTCGAGCCCTGCGAGGCTGCGCAGTAAAGTGGTCTTGCCCGAACCGCTGGCGCCGAGCAACGCGACGAACTCTCCCGGTGCGATGTCCAGGTCCAGGCCATCGATGACCCGTTGCTGACCGAACTGGCGCACCACATTGCGCAGCTGTACCGGCGCCGTGGAAGGTGCAGAAGTGACGTCCAAAAGATCGATGCTCGACATATCAGTTCCTCACAAAAGTTGGGCGCCAGGCCAGGGCAAAACGTTCCAGCGTGCGGATCAGTCCATCGATCAACAGGCCGAGGACGCTATAGATGAGCAGGCAGATCACGATGACGTCGGTGCGCATGAAGTCCCGCGCATCACTGGCCAGGAAACCGATACCAGCGGTGGTGTTGATTTGCTCGACGAACACCAGCGCCAGCCAGGAAATCCCCAGCGAGTAACGCAGGCCGACAAAGAACGAAGGCAGGGAGCCCGGCAGGATCACGTGCCAGATCAGCTCGCGACGACTCAGGCCCAGGGTGTTGGCGGCTTCGATCAGCTTGGGGTCGATGTTGCGGATACCGGCGAACAGGTTCAGGTACACCGGGAAGGTGGTGCCGGTGACGATCAGCGCAATCTTGGTGAATTCGCCGATGCCGAACCAGAGAATGAACAATGGCACCAGGGCGAGCGAGGGGATGGTACGCAGCATCTGCAAGGGCGAATCAAGAATCACCTCTCCGCGTTTGGACAAGCCGCTGATCAGGGCTGCAACGACACCGATGCTGACGCCGATGCTCAGCCCCACCAACGCCCGCTGCAACGAAACCAGGAGATGCTTGCCGAGCTCGCCGGAAGCAATCATCGCCCACAGCGTGCCACCGATTTGCGAAGGGGCCGCAATCACTCGCTGCGGAATCAGTCCCGCTTGAGACGCCAGCTCCCACAGCAACAACAACGCAATCGGGCTGAGCAAGCGCAGCAACGCATCAGGTGTGCGCCAGGTGCGCAGCCAGTTCGGGAGCAGCCTGGATGCACCTTGCAGCTCACCTGTCTGGCGCGCAGCCTTATTGACGGAAAACGAGCTCTCGGGGCTCTGTGTATCGAAGGTCTTTTCAGTCATCAGGCTTCCTTCCTCTAAAGAACATGGCGAGAGGTGCCATGGGTCAGCTTCGGTTTTCATGCTATTCGCATAAAAAACCTCAGTGAAATTCTTTTTAGGAATAACCTAATATGATTAAAAATCAGATATTCGAATCACCTGATAAATTATTTGCATAATAATTAACGCCTGCCCTGCCCTGCCGGGGCTTGGATGACGCTGACCGATTAAAATGCGGTTAATTGATATCAATAAATACATATCATTCTTTTTTTTAATAATTAACTTAGAACCAAACGGCATTTCACAGGCCTGTCCCGCTGCGCCTATTTTTGATCCCACAGACCGACCCCAATGCCAGGTGGAGGCTTGAATCACGCCTATTCAACGACAAGGAACCCTTCATGAGCATTGAATTCATCGGCTACATCGGCGGCCACCATTCTTCGGAAATCCACCCACGCAGCGGCCCGGTTCTGCAACCCGAGTACGTGGAGAAAGTCGCACGCGCCCATGACGAGGCCGGGTTTGACCGGGCGCTCGTCGCGTTCCACTCCAACAGCCCGGACAGCACCCTGATTGCCTCGCACGCCGCCAGCGTGACCAAAAACCTCAAGTTCCTGATTGCCCACCGACCGGGTTTCGCCGCACCGACCCTGGCTGCCCGGCAGTTCACCACCCTCGACGTCTTCAATGGCGGGCGCACCGCGGTGCACATCATTACCGGCGGCGATGATCGCGAATTGCGTGCCGATGGCAGTCACATCGGCAAGGACGAGCGTTATGCCCGCACCGACGAATACCTCGATGTATTGCGTCAGGAATGGACCAGCGAAAAGCCGTTCGACTATGAAGGCCTGTATTACCAGATCGAGGGGGCGCACTCGGCGGTGAAGTCACCGCAACAGCCGCACATTCCGCTGTACTTCGGTGGTTCATCGACCGCGGCCATCGAAGTGGCTGGCAAACATGCGGACGTCTACGCGTTGTGGGGTGAAACCTACGAGCAGGTGCGCGAGGTGGTGAAGCAAGTCCGTGCCGAAGCGGCCAGGCATGGCCGCAACATTCGCTTCAGCCTGTCGTTGCGCCCGATTCTGGCAGACACCGAAGCACAAGCCTGGGAGCGCGCCGAGCGCATCTTGGAGCAAGCCACTGCATTGGCAGAGAAGAATGGTTTTGTCCGCCGTGAACCACCCAATGAAGGTTCTCGACGGCTGCTGGCCGCCGCGGCCCAAGGCTCACGCCTGGACAAGCGCCTGTGGACGGGCATTGCCGGGCTTTTGGGTGCGCAAGGCAACTCGACTTCACTGGTCGGTACGCCGGAACAGGTGGCCGAAGCCTTGCTCGATTACTACGACCTGGGCATCACCACCTTCCTGATCCGTGGCTTCGACCCGCTTGAAGACGCGATCGACTACGGCAAACGCCTGATCCCCCTGACCCGCAAACTGGTGGCGGAACGTGAGCGGCAAGCCGCAGAAAAAGTTGCCTGAAGCCCCAGCAAAGTCCCTCTGTAGGAGCGAGCCTGCTCGCGATGACGGCAGCACATTCAACAACTATGTTGACCGACATACCGCTATCGCGAGCAGGCTCGCTCCTACAGTTGTCCGCGTAGTTCACAAAAGTTTGCACACCACCACTCCCTGTAGGAGCCGGCTTGCTGGCGATGACGGCAGCACATTCAACAACTATGTTGACTGACATACCGCTATCGCGAGCAGGCTCGCTCCTACAGTTGTCCGCGCAGTTCACAAAGAGTGTGCACACCACCACTCCCTGTAGGAGCCGGCTTGCTGGCGATGACGGCAGCACATTCAACAACTCTGTTGACTGACAGCCCGCTATCGCGAGCAGGCTCGCTCCTACAGTTGTCCGCGCAGTTCACAAAGAGTGTGCACACCACCACTCCCTGTAGGAGCCGGCTTGCCGGCGATGATGGCAGCACATTCAACAACTCTGTTGACTGACAGACCGCCATCGCCAGCAAGCTGGCTCCTACAGGTTTGGGGATGCTTCAGGTTCAGTTCTTGTACTCGGTATCACTGCGTTCCAACTGACGAATCAACGCATCCCAATGCCGTGCGACGCCCGGCCCGTCGCCGCTTTTGAACACCTCGGCCTGTTTCTCGACCTTGGCCACGACCTCGACTGGCGGAAAGATCAGCTCGGCGTTGCCAGCGGCTTGGGCAGCGATCTGGATATTGCAGGCCCGCTCCAGGCCATGCAGCTGCTGGAACGCGTGTTCAACGCTGATCCCCGCCGTGAGCAATCCATGGTTGCGCAGGATCAGCACGCTCTTGTCGCCCAGATCTGCCACCAACCGTTCGCGCTCGTCGAGGTCCAGCGCCACGCCTTCGTAACCGTGATAAGCCACCCGCCCGGAAAAACCCATGGCATGCTGGGAAATCGGCAACAAGCCATCGCGCTGGGCGGACACCGCGATGCCGTCGCGCGTATGGGTATGCAGGACGGCTTGCAGATCGGGGCGTGCAGCGTGAATCGCACTGTGGATCACATAACCGGCAGGATTGATGCCCAGCCCTGTCGGGTCATCGACGATGCTGCCGTCAATGTCGACCTTGACCAGGTTGGAGGCGCAGATCTCATCAAACAGCAAACCGAAGGCATTGATCAGGAAATGCTCTTCCGGCCCCGGCACCCGTGCGGAAAAATGCGTGTAGATGTGGTCGGTCCACTTGAACAGGGCCGCCAGCCGATAGGCCGCGGCCAGTTTTACACGCACTTCCCATTCTTCGGAACTGACGCGCTGGCGAACATTTTTCGAGACGCTGGATAACGGACTGACGCTGCTCATGGCAAAACTTCCTGGATGGCCTTAAGGACTTCCAGCAAGCCTAGGGGAAGGCAAAAAATAATAAAAAGCACATTTTAATCTAAGCTAATTATTATTTTTTTTTATTATCCCATTCCCGTTCATCACGCCGCGTTCTTGATTTTCTGCAGCGATCCGGCGACCAATTTGCCAAATGCGTCGACCGGTCCTTGCAGGTTGCCGAGAAAGTGCGGATAGATCAGCCACAGGTCCATCACCGGTTTGAAATCCTTCAACGGCATGGCGGCCAACTGATCGAAGTGCGCACTGCGCTCTAGCAACGGACGTGGCACCAACCCCAAACCGAGACCGTCGGCAACCAGGCCCAACTGCAACTCGGTGCCGAAGGTTTCCAGGTTCACCCGCAGCGCCAGGCCCTGGTCGGACAAGGTACGTTGCAACCCGGCGCGGAAACCGCAGCCATCGGGATTGAGAATCCAGCCGTTCTGGTAAACGTCTGCCAGCTTGCACGGACGCTTGGGCAATTGCGCCTTGGCGCACACCACCACCAGCTCCATCTTGCCGATCGACTCGCCGACGATGTTGTCCGGGAAAATCTTCCCGGCCGGGAACAACGCCGCGGCGGCATCCAGTTCGCCGCGCTCGATCTTGCCGACCAATTGGCTGCCCCATCCAGTTGCTACTTGAGCGCGCAAGTCGGGGTATTCGACACGCAGGTGTTTCAGCGCATCGAGCAACACCACATCGCCAATCGTCTGCGGAACCCCAAGGCGCAAGAGGCCGGTGGGCGGTGCATCGGTGGCGACCAGTTCGCGCAGTGCATCCATTTCCCGCAGGATCACCCGGCACTGTTCATAGACCCGTGTACCAATCAACGTAGGCTTGAGCGGTTTGGTATTGCGGTCGAACAGCTCCACGCCCAACGCCTGCTCAAAGTTCTGCACGCGCCGCGTGATAGCCGGCTGAGTCAGTTGCAGCGACTCGGCCGCATGGCTGATGGACTGGCAACGAATCACTTCGACGAAGGCGTCGATATCATCAATTTTCATTTGGCCCGCACATAGAGAACAGTCAATAAGATGTCTGAAAAGCATAGTTCTATTGGCGTGATCTGGATAGCCCGCCCTATGCCCGCCCCAAGACCAATAGCGTCTGGCGCTATGCAAAGGGGTTATAAATTACTTTCAGCTATAACCTAATCATTAAACAATCGCATATTGATCTAAAACATTATGCTTAAATCAAAAGGGTCAACATTCACAACGAACGATGGAATCGCCATGACCCAGGCCCGACACCCGGAGAGACTCAGAGCATTCATAGGCGCCTTGGCGGAATTGATCGACAGCAACCCCCGCGAGGGCGACCTGCTGCACCGTGGCGGCAAGCTGCTCAGCCAATTGGTCAGTCATGACGACTGGCTGCCGGAGGACTTTGCCCAGCCAGACCCCGAGCGCTATCAGCAATACCTGCTGCACGCCGATTCACGGCAGCGGTTCAGCATCGTCAGTTTTGTCTGGGGGCCGGGGCAAAGCACGCCGATCCATGACCATCGGGTCTGGGGGCTGATCGGCATGTTGCGTGGCGCGGAGTATTCGCAAGGCTTCCAGCGTCGCGACGATGGGTCCCTGATCGCCGACGGCGGCCGCGGGCAACTGCGCCCGGGTCAGGTCGAGGCGGTATCGCCCAAGGTCGGCGACATTCATCAAGTCAGCAATGCCTTCGACGACCAGGTGTCGATCAGCATCCATGTATATGGCGCCAACATCGGCGCGGTGCGCCGCGCGGTCTATCAGGCCGACGGCAGCGAGAAGCTGTTCATTTCCGGTTATTCCAACGCCTACCTGCCCAATATCTGGGATTTGTCCAAAGAGAGCCAAGCCCTATGAGCACTGCACCGACCCGTTCCTATGCCGAGGTTCGCCAGGCCCTGTTGAACCGTGAAGAGCTCGCGCTGGTGGACGTGCGCGAAGAAGCGCCCTTCGCCGAATCCCACCCGCTGTTCGCGGCCAACATTCCCTTGTCGAAACTTGAACTCGAGGTGTTCTCGCGGATTCCACGGCGCGATACCCACGTGACGGTCTATGACAATGGCGAAGGTCTGGCGAGCATCGCGGCCCAGCGACTGCAGGCGCTTGGTTACGTCAATGTCACGCTGCTCGCCGGTGGCCTGGAAGGCTGGCGTCTCGGCGGTGGCGAGTTGTTCATCGACGTCAATGTGCCGAGCAAGGCCTTTGGCGAACTGGTGGAAAGCCAGCGTCACACCCCGTCCCTCGCGGCTGAAGAGGTTCAGGCATTGCTCGACAGCGAAGCCGATGTGGTGGTGCTCGACGCCCGGCGCTTCGACGAATACCAGACCATGAGCATTCCCACCGGTATCAGCGTTCCAGGTGCGGAGCTGGTGCTGCGTGCCCGGGAGCTGGCGCCCGATCCGGCCACGCGGATCATCGTCAATTGCGCCGGCCGCACCCGCAGCATCATTGGCACTCAGTCGCTGATCAATTCCGGCATAGCCAACCCGGTGTCGGCCCTGCGCAACGGTACCATCGGCTGGACCCTGGCCGGGCAGACATTGCAGCATGGCCAGTCGCGCCGCTTTGCGCCGACCAGCGAAGAGCACCGGAAAATTGCCGCCGACGATGCCCGCCGCGTCGCCGACAAAGCGCTGGTAGGTCGTGCGTCGCTGACGGACCTGCAACGCTGGCAGCAGGAGCCGGGCCGCAGCACTTACCTGTTCGATGTGCGTACCCCGGAGGAATTCGAAGCCGGGCACCTGCCGTCTGCCCGCTCGACACCCGGCGGGCAACTGGTGCAGGAAACCGACCACTTCGCCAGCGTGCGCGGGGCGCGACTGGTGCTGGTCGACGACGATGGCGTACGCGCCAACATGTCGGCGTCCTGGCTGTCGCAACTGGGCTGGGAAGTGCATGTGCTGGATGACCTTGAGCCTGAACATTTCAGCGAACAGGGTGCATGGCAGGCGCCCGTCCCGGCGCCACGTCAGGCTGAAGAAATCAGCCCCGAGACACTGGCCCAGTGGTTGACCCATGGCGATACCGCCGTGCTGGATTTCACCAGCAGCGCCAATTACGTCAAACGCCACATCCCCGGCGCGTGGTGGGCGTTGCGCAGTCAATTGCGTGAAGCGCTGGCCAACGTGCCGTCAGCCGAGCGTTATGTGCTGACCTGTGGCAGCAGTCAGCTGGCGCGACTGGCGGTGGCCGAGGTCGAGGCGTTGAGCGGAAAAACGGTGTTCCTGCTCAAGGACGGCACGGCCGGCTGGATCGCCGCGAACTTGCCGCTGGAGGAAGGTGAAACCCGCCTGGCTTCGGCACGTATTGACCGTTATCGCCGTCCTTATGAAGGCACCGACAACCCGCGCGAAGCGATGCAGGCCTATCTGGACTGGGAATTCGGACTGGTCGACCAGTTGGCCCGCGACGGTACCCATGGCTTTTTCGTGATTTAAACGCTTTGAACCTGTAGGAGCGAGCCTGCTTGCGAGGGTCGTGAACGAAAACGCGAAGAACCAGATTCTCCGCGGCGTTCTCAGGTTTTTCGCGAGCAGGCTCGCTCCTACAGTTATTGCAACAACCCCACATCCGACCCCTCTCCAGGCGGAGGCTGAACCCACAACCGAGAGGATTTACATCATGTCCGCCGTCTTGCAGCACACCGAGTCACATCCCACAGAAACCCTGCACGTCACCCGCCTGGAACCCACCATCGGCGCGGAAATCAGCGGCATCGATCTGCGCCAGCCGCTGACCCCGGCGCTGCGCGATGAGTTGCGCCGCTTGCTGCTCGAGCACAAGGTGATTTTCTTCCGCGACCAGGCCATCAGCACTGAACAGCAGATCGCCTTCGCTCGCGAATTCGGCGAGCTGTACGTGCACCCGACCACCCAGCAAAACGATCCGGCACAACCGCAAGCGCACCTGATTGAAGCGCAGGATGCCCGCAAACTCTACGGCCCGAGGATCAGCGGTCGTTGGCACACCGACACCAGCTGGTTGCTGCAACCGACCCTTGGCGCCGTGTTGCGCGCGGTGGATTTGCCAGCGGTGGGCGGCGATACCCTGTGGGCCGACACGGCGGCGGTGTATCGCGCCTTGCCCGATGCGCTACGGGAAGAAATTGACGACTTGCATGTGGTCCACGATTTCAAGTCGTCGCTGGACAAGGTCGGCTACGACTACCCGATCCTCGCCCACCCGTTGGTGCGCACTCACCCGGAAACCGGCGAGGACGGACTCTTCATCAATTTTTCGCAAAACCCTTCGGTGATTGGCTGGCCGCCGGAAAAGAGCAAACAACTGATCGAACGCCTGCTGCTGGAATTCAACAAGCCCGAGCACCAGGTGCGCTTCAAATGGCGTGAAAACTCGGTCGCGTTCTGGGACAACCGCTCGACCCTGCACTACCCGGTCTACAACTACGGCGACTATCCGCGCCGCATGGAACGGGTGCTGATCGCCTACGACGACATCCCCCATCGGGCAAAACGCGCCGACGCGGCCTGATCCCCCAAAACAACACCTGCCCCCTGTAGGAGCCAGCTTGCTGGCGATAGCGGTGCATCAATCACCATGATGTCGCCTGACACAGCGCTATCGCCGGCAAGCCGGCTCCTACAGACGGGCATTACCCGACAAACTCGACATCCGCCAATGCGCGCGAAGGGGTTTGTCTGTGCGTGACGATCTTTTCAGGAATTGGCGACATGAGTTCATCCACCCCCCGAGTGAAATACGAATACTGCGCTGCCGCCGCTTTTAGCCTGCTGGTCGCGAGCATCCCGGTCCAGGCCGAAGAATCCGACAAGACCCTCAACACCGTGGTCGTCACCGGCAACCGTGGCGGCCAGCCACGCACCATCACCGACAGCCCCTCGCCGATCGACGTGATCAGCGCCGAGCAATTGCAGGCCAGCGGCAAGGTCGGGCTCAAGGAATTGCTCTCGCGCCTGCTGCCGTCCTTCAACCTGCCGGCGATCAATGGCGGCGGTACGTCATGGTCGGTTCGCGGCGTGACCATGCGCGGTTTGTCCGGGGACCAAGTGCTGGTGCTGGTCAACGGCAAACGCCGGCACAACACCGCGCTGATCAACAACCTGGCGCGCATTGGTACGGCGGCGGTGCCGGTCAACCTCGACCTGATTCCGGTCTCGGCCATCGACCATATCGAGGTGCTGCGCGATGGCGCCTCCGCGCAGTACGGTTCGGACGCCATCGCCGGGGTGATCAACATCATCCTCAAGGAAAACGACAGCGGCGGCAGCGCCGAAACGTCCTTCGGGCGTTACGGCAGTGGCGATGGCGACACCGTGCACCAGACGATCAACTACGGCCTGTCGCTGCCCAACGACGGTTTCGCCAACCTGTCGCTGGACAGCAAGGAACAAGAACCTTTCGACCGCACCGGCAGTGCCAAGGGCAACCTGTATTCGCTGCCCGGTTTCCCCGACAGCCGCGACCAGACCGTCAACCGCCACGGCTGGAACCCCAGTTATGGCCTGGGCCGGGAAAAGGTCACCAATGCCAGCTACAACCTCGAACTGCCGATCCAGGATGATCTGACGTTCTATTCCTTCTCCACCGCCAGCTACATGGAGACCACCAAAGTCACCGGCAATTACCGCCCCAACGAAATTACGTCCCTGGCCGGCGACCCGAATACGCCCTACCCCGACGGCATCCACGCCCAACGGCGCAACCGCACCAAGGACTTCCAGATCGCGGGCGGCTTCAAGGGTGAAGTCGGCGGCTGGAACTATGACGCCAGTTCCACCTGGGGCGAGGACGACTCCACGCTCAATGCCAACAACACCCTCAACCCATCCCTGGGCCCGACCAGCCCCACGTCGTTCAACCTGGCTTCGCAGATCTTCGATCAGTGGACCAACAACCTCGACTTCCACCGCGGCTTCGACATCGGCCTGAAAAACCCGCTGCAAACCGCGTTCGGTTTCGAGTATCGCTGGGAGAAATACCAGATCGAGCCCGGCGACTTCCTCTCCTACACGCCCGGCAACTACGTCATTCCCAGTGGGCCGTTTGCCGGGCGAACGCCGCTGCCGGGCCTTGCTTCCTACAACGGCACCAGCACCGCCGACGCCGGGGAAATCAGCCGCAGCAACGTCGCCAGCTATGTCGATCTGGGCCTGGACGTGACAGACAAATGGTATGTCGGCGCAGCCGCTCGTTATGAACGCTACACCCAGGACATCGGCAGCACCTGGAGTGGCAAGTTCTCGACCCGCTATGCCTTCACCGACGCCTTTGCCCTGCGCGGCACGATCAACAACGGTTTCCGCGCACCGTCGCTCGCGCAAACCATTTATGCCTCGTCGACCTTTACCTCCGGCGGCGTGGTCAATGGCCAGCAGATCTCCGTGCCCGTGAAGGTTCTGCCCGTCGATACACCTGAGGCCCAGGCCTTGGGTGCGGAGAAACTCAAGCCGGAAAAATCCCTGAACTATAGCTTCGGTTTCACCTATGAGCCCACGCAAAACTACCGGTTGACCACCGACCTCTATCAGATCGACATCCGCGACCGCATCGTCTCCACCAGCCTGCTCGGCGGCACGACGGTCTCGCAGGTGCTGGTCGCCAACGGTTTGTCTCCCGGCCTGTTCGCCCAGTACTACACCAACGCGGTGGACACCCGGACCCGCGGCGTCGACATCATCAACGAGTACCGCCAGCAACTGGATGAGTACGGGCAGGTCCGCTGGAGCGCGGCCTATAACTGGAACCAGACGAAGATCGAGAAGCTTCAGGACAACCCGCCGCAACTCAGCGGCTCGAACCTGCAGCTGTTCGACCGCCGCCTGCAGAAGGACCTGACCGTGGCCACGCCGCAATCGAAATTGATCCTCGGCGCGAACTGGAAGGTCACCGATTACAACATCAACCTGGCGCTGACTCGTTTCGGCAGTTACATCGAAGGCGATAACAACCCGGCGAACGACCGCAAATTCAGCGCCAAATGGATCACCGACATCGATGCCGCCTACGACCTGACCAAGCACCTGACGGTGGCGTTGGGGGCGAACAACCTGTTCAACGTGTACCCGGACAAAAACGGCATCCAGGATTGGGCGGGCGGCTACAAATACGGCCAGTTCTCCCCGTTCGGGTTTGGCGGTGCGTATTACTACACGCGGCTGGCCTACAACTTCTAACAGCAACACATACCTGTGTAGGAGCCGGCTTGCCGGCGATCGCGGTGGGTCAGGTGCCATTCATGCTGGCTGATACGCCGCCATCGCCAGCAAGCTGGCTCCTACAGGGTCGGGGATTCAACGAGATCGGTGTCATCACACAATTTGTAGGAGCCGGCTTGCCGGCGATCGCGGTGGGTCAGGTGCCATTCATGCTGGCTGATACGACGCCATCGCCGGCGAGCCGGCTCCTACAGGGACGGGGATTCAACGAGATCGGTGTCATCACACAATTTGTAGGAGCCGGCTTGCCGGCGATCGCGGTGGGTCAGGCGACATTTATGTTGATGGATAAATCGCTATCGCCAGCAAGCCGGCTCCTACGGGTATTACGCAAACCTTTAAATGCATTTATTTAATAATCATTAAAGTGATAATCAGATAACTTCATAATTAGCATATAACCATAAAGAATTTCACAGAGGATTCTTATAGAGATAACGTCACCCCAACACCGACCCCTTCTCCAGGCGGAGGTTATTCGAAGCGCAACAACCTGCCTGGAGTTTCCCATGTCACCACGATCCCTGTTGTTGAGCCTCTTTTGCACCCTGGGCTTCGCCGCCTCCGCCCACGCCGCTGACCTGCAACCACTGCTGGTCGCCAATCAGAAGTCTTCGATCAAGGTGCTGCTGGACGTGTCCGGCGAGCTGAAGAACGTACCTTACGAAATCCAGTTTTCCGAGTTCCCGGCCGCCGCGCCGCTGGGCGAGGCGTTGAATGCCGGCGCCGTTGACATCGGCGCCCTCGGCGATGCCCCGTACGTGTTCGCTCTCGGGGCGGGCGCACCGATCAAGGTCGTCAGCATCGTGCACGCCGAAGGTCGCTACACCACCGCGATTCTCGCGCCCAAGGATTCGCCGCTGAACAACGCCAGCGACCTGAAGGGCAAAAAAATCGTCACCACGCGTGGTTCGATCGGCCACTTCCTGGCGATCAAGGCTTTGCGCGACGCCGGCTTGAGCACTCAGGACGTGCAGTTCATCTTCCTGCTGCCAAGCGAATCCCGAATCCTGCTGGACAACGGTAGCGCGGACGCGTGGTCGACCTGGGACCCCTACACCACCATTTCCACCACGCAAAATCAGGCCAAGGTCCTGGCCAGCGGCGAAAAACTGCTGACCAATCATTTGTACTTCGCCGCCACCAGCCAGGCCATCGCCAACAAGCGTCAGCAGCTCGACGATTTCATCGCCCGGGTCGACCGCGCTTATCGCTGGACCAACGCCCATCCCGAGGAATATGCCGCCGCCCAGGCCCGCGTCACCGGCCTGCCGCTGGACGTGCACATCGCCGTGGCCAAAGGCACGCATATGGAATCGGTGGCGATTGACGATCAGGTCATCGCCGGCCTGCAGACCACGGCGGACATCTATCAGCAGGAAGGAATCCTCGGCAAACGCATCGACGTTTCCCAAGGCTTCGACAAGAGCTTCAACGCCAAGCGTGCCCAACTCAACCAGGCATCTCGATAACGATGCGACGGATTCAGGAGTAAGACCATGAGCAAACAACGTCAACTGAAACTCGGTGCGATGGTCCACGGCGTCGGCCACGGATGGGGCGAGTGGCGCCACCCGCAGGCCCGCCCGAATGCCAGCGTGAGTTTCGACTTCTACAAGCAACAGGCGCAACTGGCCGAAGCAGCCAAATTCGATTTCGTGTTCATCGCCGACAGCCTGCACATCCACGAGAAGTCCAGCCCGCATTACCTCAACCGCTTCGAGCCGTTGACCATTCTCTCGGCGCTGGCGGCCACCACGCAGCACATCGGCCTGGTCGCGACTGTCACCGTCAGCTACACCGAACCGTTCCAGGTCGCCCGCCAGTTCGCCTCGCTGGATCACATCAGCGGCGGTCGTGCCGGCTGGAACGTAGTGACCTCGTGGCTCAGCGGCACCGCGGACAACTTCGGCAAATCCGAACACCCGCCCCACGCCGTTCGCTATCGCATCGCCAAAGAGCACGTGAACGTGGTCAAGGGTTTGTGGGATTCCTGGGAAGACGACGCCTTTGCCTACGACAAGCAAAGCGGCGAGTTTTTCACCCCCGGCAAGTTGCATGCGCTGGAACACAAGGGTGAGTTTTTCTCGGTGAAAGGCCCGCTGAACATCTCCCGTTCGAAGCAAGGCCAACCGGTGATTTTCCAGGCTGGTACTTCCGAGGCCGGGCGCAATTTTGCCGCGGAAAATTCCGATGCGATCTTCGTCAGCCCGGAAAAATTCGAGGATGCGCAAGCCTACTATCAGGACCTGAAAACACGCGCCGCCAGTTTCGGTCGCGACCCGCTGAAACTGTCGATCCTGCCGGGCATTCGCCCAATTGTCGGTCGCGATGCCGACGAGGTGGAAAGCCGCTATCAGCAAGCCGTTGAACTGGTGACCATCGAAGACGCGATCGTCGCTTTGGGCCGCCCTTTCAACGATCACGATTTCAGCCAGTACCCGCTGGACGCACCGTTCCCCGAGCTGGGCGACCTGGGGTCCAACAGCCAGAAAGGCGGATCGGACCGGATCAAGCAACTGGCCAAGGATGAAGGCCTGACCTTGCGTGAAGTCGCCCTGCGCTTCTCGCGGCCGCGCCGGGATTTCGTCGGCACGCCCGAACAGGTCGCCGACGCGATTCAGACGTGGTTCGAGCAAGGCGCGGCGGACGGCTTCATCATCAATTCGTTGCTGCCCGACGGCCTGCAATATTTCACCGAGCTGGTGGTGCCGGTGCTGCAACAGCGCGGCCTGTTCCGCGACGAATACCGTGGCGCCACCCTGCGTGACCACCTTGGCCTGCACGTCCCGGTCAACCGTCATGCATCCGCCGCCCTCACCGTTCAGGAAGAAAGCGAGGCACTGGCATGAGCGAATCTCTCAACACCCTGCTGGCGGACCTGCATGCACAACGCGTGGCGACCTGGGAGCCGGCAGCCTTGCAGGTCAATATCAATCAGCGTCGACGCCTGGTGGAAGAAGCGCGCAGCGAAGACTTCGTCAGCATCGGCGACACCCTGGAGCCCTTCACTCTGCTGAAGGTCGAAGGTGGCCGCCTGAGCCGGGACGAGCTGCTCGCCAAGGGGCCGGCGGTGCTGATTTTCTTCCGTTTCGCCGGCTGCCCGGCCTGCAACATCGCCCTGCCGTATTACCAGCGCCGGCTCTACCCGCGGCTGCACGCACTGGGCGTGCCGCTGGTGGCGGTCAGCCCGCAGGTGCCGGAGCGTCTGGTAGAGATCAAGACTCGCCACAACCTGGAGCTGCAAGTGGCCAGCGACCCGGACAATCAGCTGGGCCGACGCCTGGGCATTCTCTACAGCTTTGATGAAGCCTCACGAAAGGCGGCATTGGCCAAGGGCAACGGCATCGGTGAAACCACCGGCACCGGCACCTGGGAACTGCCGCAACCTACCGTGGTGGTGATCGACAAGGACGGGACCGTGGCCTTCGCCGAGGTCAGCCCGGACTGGCTGGTGCGCACCGAAGCCGACCCGGTGATTCGCGCAGTAGAACAGCTGCTGGGGCAAGCCCCCGTGCAAATCGCCATCTGACAAGAGCCTGACCATGACGAAACAGATCACACCGGGACAGTTCAATCGTCGCGAGGAGCCAGCTTGCTGGCGATGGCGGCCAACGATGACGCGGGCCGTCTGGATCAACGCGGTGTCTGGACGTTTTTCGCGAGCAGGCTCGCTCCTACAGGTTTACGTACGCATTCCTACTGTAGGAGCCAGCTTGCTGGCGATGAAGGCCAACGATGACGCGGGCCGTCTGGATCAACGCGGGTCTGGACGTTTTTCGCGAGCAGGCTCGCTCCTACAGGGGTTTTGGGTGTGCTGGAGGCTGCCCTAAACTCACTAAGCTAATGCCTATAAATTATTTATAAATTATTTTTTATAACTTTATGCTCATTACCAGTTTCCTCTTTTTCATTACCTGAAAGCGAGCGTGCCATGTCGAAGTCCACCCGAAGTGCTCCAACGAAATTCCGTCGTCCCCTGCTCACCGGCCTGGTGGTTGCCTTGGCCGCCCTGTCGTTTGCCCTGCCGTCCCAGGCTCGAGAAACCCTGCGCATCGGTTATCAGAAGTCATCGACCCTGATCACCCTGCTGAAAACCCAGGGCACCCTGGACAAAACCCTCGCGCAACAGAACATCGACGTCAGCTGGCATGAGTTCTCCAGTGGCCTGCCGCTGCTGGAGGCGCTGAACGTCGGCAATGTCGACATCAGTGCCGACGTCGCCGACACCGTGCCGATTTTCGCCCAGGCCGCTCAGGCCAAACTGACCTACTTCGCCCAGGAAGCGCCCTCGCCTTCGGCCCAGGCAATCGTCGTGCACAAGGACTCGTCGCTGCGGCAATTGTCGGACCTGAAAGGCAAGACCGTCGCGGTGACCAAAGCGGCCGGCTCGCACTATCTGTTGATCGCCGCCTTGAACAAGGCCGGCCTGCAGTTCTCGGACATCCAGCCGGCCTACCTGTCGCCGGCCGATGGTCGTGCGGCGTTCGAAAACAACAAGGTTGACGCCTGGGTGACCTGGGAACCGTTCCTCACCAGCGCACAACGGCAGCTGCCGACCCGCACCCTGGCGGACGGCGCGGGCCTGGCCAGTTACAAACGCTACTACCTGACCAGCAACAGCTACGCCAAGACCCACCCGCAAGTGCTCAAGGTGGTTTATGCCGAACTGGAAAAAACCGGCCACTGGATCAAGACCAACCCTCGTGAGGCGGCCCAGGTTCTGAGCCCGCTGTGGGGCAACCTTGGGGTGGAAACCGTCGAGAGCGCCAACACCCATCGCAGTTACCAGGTGCAACCGGTGAAAGTCGAGCAGCTGGGTGAGCAGCAGAAAATCGCCGATGCGTTCTTTGCTGCCGGTCTGTTGCCCAAGGCCGTGGATGCCAAGGATGTTGAAATCTGGAAGCCATGAGGCTGGAGGCCTCATTCGCGAGCCTGCTCGCGAATAGGCCGCCACGACATCCAGACCTTTGCAGTTCCGGAAACACAGAATTGTCATCAAACTCGTTGATCGACGCCTTGGGAAAGGCGCAGGCTAGAGAGCTAACCTGGTTCTTATATCATTCCGAATGATAGTTACCTTCGGTTCATTCGATTCGTCCGCTACCACCCCCGCCGAGCATCATCCGTCCATTCTCAATACATTGGCGGATGCATCCATGGAACAGTCACTCAAACATTTGCGCTTCCCGTTGGCCATATTGGCCGTAGTGGTGATGAGCGCCTGCGGCAAGGCACCGGAGTCTGCCGGGACCATGCCAGCGGCGAAGGTCAGTGTCGCCAAGGTACTGGAGCAACCGGTCAACGAGTGGGACGAATTCACCGGGCGCCTCGAAGCGCCGGAAACGGTTGAAATCCGTCCACGGGTCTCCGGCCAGATCGACGATGTAGCTTTCACCGAAGGCGCATTGGTCAAGAAAGGCGACCTGCTGTTCCAGATCGATCCACGCCCATTCCAGGCTGAGGTCCGCCGCCTCGAAGCGCTGGTCGCGCAATCCCGTGCCAACGCTACCCGCAGCGAAAACGAAGCCCAGCGCGGCGAACGCCTGCGCACCAGCAACGCGATCTCCGCCGAGCTGGCCGACTCGCGCACCAGCGCCGCCCAGGAAGCCCGCGCCGCCGTTGGCGCCCTGCAAGCGCAACTGGACCTGGCGAAACTGAACCTGAGCTTCACCCGTGTTACCGCGCCGATCAGTGGCCGCGTCAGCCGTGCGGAAATCACCGCCGGCAACCTGGTGACCGCCGACACCACCGCGCTGACCAGCGTGGTTTCCACCGACAAGGTCTACGCCTACTTCGACGCCGACGAGCGTGTGTTCCTCAAATACACCCAGCTCGCTCGCCAGGGCAAACGCGGTGCGACCACCCCGGTTTACCTCGGCCTGTCCAACGAAGACGGCAACCCGCACCAGGGCGTGATGAACTTCGTCGACAACCAGGTCAACCCGAAAACCGGCACCATCCGTGGTCGCGCCGTGTTCGACAACACCGACGGCACCTACACCCCGGGCCTGTATGCCCGCCTGAAACTGGTCGGCAGCGGCACCTACTCCGCCGTGCTGATCAACGATGAAGCGGTCGGTACCGACCTCGGCAAGAAGTTCGTATTGGTGATGGATGCCGACAACAAGACCGCTTACCGCGCGGTTGAGCTGGGTCCGAAAATCGAAGGCTTGCGCATCGTGCGCAACGGCCTGAACAAGGACGACACCATCATCGTCAAGGGTCTGCAACGGGTTCGCCCTGGCTCGCCGGTCACCCCTGAAGTGATCCCGATGGCCAGTGAACAAACCCTCGCGGCACTCGCACAACAACGACAAGCGCTGGAAGCCAGCAACCTGCCACAAGTCGCACCTGCCAAGGTCGCGCCGGGCACGGCTGTGAAACTGGCTGCTGCGACCCCACGCGGTTAAGGGATAACGACTCCGATGAATTTTTCCCAATTCTTCATTTCACGGCCGATCTTCGCAGCGGTACTTTCGCTGCTGATCCTGATCGCCGGCGCCATCTCGCTGTTCCAATTGCCGATCAGCGAATACCCGGAAGTCGTGCCGCCGACCGTTGTGGTCCGCGCGAACTTCCCGGGCGCCAACCCAAAAGTCATCGGTGAAACCGTGGCCGCTCCGCTGGAGCAAGCCATCACCGGCGTCGAGAACATGCTGTACATGTCCTCGCAGTCCACGGCTGACGGCAAGATCACCCTGACCATCACCTTCGCGCTGGGCACCGACCTGGACAACGCCCAGGTGCAGGTGCAGAACCGCGTGACCCGGACCGAGCCGAAACTTCCAGAAGAAGTGACGCGCATCGGTATCACCGTGGACAAGGCTTCGCCCGACCTGACCATGGTTGTGCACTTGACCTCGCCGGACAAACGCTACGACATGCTCTACCTGTCCAACTACGCCTTGCTCAACATCAAGGATGAGCTGGCGCGTCTGGGCGGTGTCGGTGACGTGCAGCTGTTCGGCATGGGCGACTACTCCCTGCGAGTGTGGCTCGATCCGAACAAGACCGCTTCGCGCAACCTGACCGCCACCGACGTGGTGACCGCGATCCGCGAACAGAACCGTCAAGTGGCCGCCGGTGCCCTGGGCGCCCCGCCCGCGCCGAATGCCACCGCGTTCCAGCTGTCGGTCAACACCCAGGGTCGTCTGGTTTCCGAAGAAGAGTTCGAGAACATCATCATTCGCTCCGGCGATAACGGTGAAATCACTCGCCTGAAAGACATCGCTCGCGTCGAGCTCGGTTCCAGCCAGTACGCTCTGCGCTCCTTGCTGAACAACCAACCGGCGGTGGCGATCCCGATCTTCCAGCGTCCGGGCTCCAACGCGATCGAAATCTCCAACGAAGTGCGCGACAAGATGGCGGAGTTGAAGAAGAACTTCCCGGAAGGCATGGACTTCAGCATCGTCTATGACCCGACGATCTTCGTACGCGGCTCCATCGAGGCGGTGGTTCACACCCTGTTCGAAGCGCTGATCCTCGTGGTTCTGGTGGTGATCCTGTTCCTGCAGACCTGGCGTGCCTCGATCATTCCGTTGGTGGCGGTTCCGGTTTCGTTGATCGGTACGTTTGCGGTGATGCACCTGTTCGGCTTCTCGCTGAACGCCCTGTCGCTGTTCGGACTGGTATTGGCCATCGGTATCGTGGTAGACGACGCCATCGTGGTGGTGGAGAACGTCGAGCGGAACATCGGGCTCGGACTGACGCCGGTCGAAGCGACCAAGCGTGCGATGCGTGAAGTGACCGGTCCGATCATCGCTACGGCGCTGGTGCTGTGTGCGGTGTTTATCCCGGCGGCGTTCATCTCCGGGTTGACCGGGCAGTTCTATAAACAGTTCGCCCTGACCATTGCGATCTCGACGGTGATCTCGGCCTTCAACTCCCTGACCCTGTCGCCGGCACTGGCCGCCGTGTTGCTCAAGAGCCACGACGCGCCGAAAGACCGTTTCTCCAAGGTGCTGGACAAGATCTTCGGCGGCTGGCTGTTCCGTCCGTTCAACCGCTTCTTCGACAAGGCCAGCCACACCTACGTTGGTACTGTTGGCCGGGTTATTCGCAGCAGCGGCATCGCCCTGCTGTTGTACGCAGGCCTGATGGTCCTGACGTTCTTCGGTTTCTCCAGCACCCCAACCGGTTTCGTACCCGGCCAGGACAAGCAATACCTGGTGGCCTTCGCGCAATTGCCGGACGCTTCGAGCCTGGACCGCACCGAAGACGTGATCAAGCGCATGTCCGACCTGGCCCTGAAACAGCCGGGCGTGGAAAGCGCCGTAGCGTTCCCTGGCCTGTCGATCAACGGTTTCACCAACAGCCCTAACGCCGGCATCGTGTTCGTGACCCTGAAACCGTTCGACGAGCGTAAAGACCCGAGCATGTCCGCCGGTGCGATTGCCGGTGCCTTGAACGGCCAGTTCGCCGGGATTCAGGAAGCCTACATGGCGATCTTCCCGCCGCCGCCAGTACAAGGCCTGGGCACCATCGGTGGTTTCCGCCTGCAAATCGAAGACCGGGGCAACCTGGGCTACGACGAGCTGTACAAAGAAACCATGAACATCATCACCAAGAGCCACAACGTGCCGGAACTGGCCGCGCTGTTCACCAGCTACACCGTGAACGTGCCGCAGGTCGATGCCGCCATCGACCGGGAAAAAGCCAAGACCCACGGCGTGGCCGTCAGCGACATCTTCGACACCCTGCAGATCTACCTGGGTTCGCTGTATGCCAACGACTTCAACCGCTTCGGTCGCACTTATCAGGTCAACGTTCAGGCCGAGCAGCAGTTCCGCCTCGAGCCGGACCAGATCGGTCAGCTGAAAGTGCGTAACAACAAAGGCGAGATGATCCCGCTGGCGACCTTCATCAAGGTCAGCGACACCTCGGGCCCGGACCGCGTGATGCACTACAACGGCTTCATCACTGCTGAAATCAACGGTGCGGCAGCCCCGGGCTACAGCTCCGGCCAGGCTCAGGCCGCCATCGAGAAACTGCTCAAGGAAGAACTTCCGAACGGCATGACCTACGAATGGACCGACCTGACCTACCAGCAGATTCTGTCCGGCAACACCGCGCTGTTCGTGTTCCCGCTCTGCGTATTGCTGGCGTTCCTGGTGCTCGCGGCCCAGTACGAAAGCTGGAGCCTGCCACTGGCGGTGATCCTGATCGTACCGATGACCCTGCTGTCGGCCATCACCGGTGTGATTGCTTCGGGAGGCGACAACAACATCTTCACCCAGATCGGCTTGATCGTACTGGTGGGACTTGCCTGTAAGAACGCGATTCTGATCGTCGAGTTCGCCAAGGACAAACAGGAAGAAGGCATGAACCCGCTGGCTGCGGTGCTTGAAGCCTGCCGCCTGCGTCTGCGGCCGATCCTGATGACCTCCTTCGCGTTCATCATGGGTGTGGTGCCACTGGTGTTCTCCAGCGGTGCCGGTGCCGAAATGCGTCACGCCATGGGTGTGGCGGTGTTCTCCGGGATGCTCGGGGTGACCTTCTTCGGTCTATTGCTGACGCCAGTGTTCTACGTGTTGATCCGTAATTTCGTGGAACGCGGCGAGAAGCGCAAAGCGGCCAAAGCCCTGAAACTGGAGGCGCAACAATGAGTCTGAAAGCCTTCCTGCCGAGCCTGCTGGTACTGGCGCTGAGCGCCTGTGCCGTCGGCCCGGACTACAAGACCCCGGCCACTGAACCGGCCAACATCACCACCGCTACCGACGGTGCTGCGGGTCAGAAAAACTTCGACCGCTCGCGTTTCGAAGGCATCTGGTGGCAGCAGTTCGAAGACCCGACCCTCAACCAGTTGGTGACCGAATCGCTCAAGGGTAACCGTGATTTGCGCGTCGCCTTCGCCCGCTGGAAAGCGGCACGGGCGATCCGCGATGACGTCAGCAATGACGCCATGCCGACCATCACCAGCCGCGCCAGCAGTGACCTGGGCAAAGGCCAGATTCCGGGCCAGACCACCCAGCGGGTCAACAGCGAACGCTATGACCTGGGTCTGGACATGGCCTGGGAACTGGACCTGTTCGGTCGCATCCAGCGCAACCTGGAATCCAGCGAGGCCGAGCAGCAAGCGGCCGAAGCCGACCTGTACCAGCTGCAAGTCACCATGATTGCCGAACTGGTGGACGCCTACGGTCAACTGCGCGGTGCGCAATTGCGGGAAAAGATTGCCCTGGCCAACCTGAACAACCAGCAGGAATCGCGCAAGATCACCGAAAGCCTGCGTGATGCCGGCGTCGGCGATCAGCTCGACGTGGTCCGCGCCGATGCCCGCCTGGCGGCGGTCGAAGCCAGCGTGCCGCAATTGCAGGCTGAGCAGGTCCGGCAGAAAAACCGTATCGCCACCCTGCTGGGTGAGCGTCCGGACAAGTTGACCGTGGACCTGAGCCCGAAAGACTTGCCGGCGATTGCCAAGGCACTTCCGATCGGTGATCCGGGTGAATTGCTGCAGCGTCGTCCGGACGTTCTCAGCGCCGAGCGCAAACTGGCTTCGGCCACAGCGCGTATCGGCGTGGCCAAGGCGGATCTGTTCCCACGGGTCAGCCTCAGCGGCTTCCTCGGCTGGACCGCCGGACGTGGTTCGCAGATCGGTTCCTCGGCGGCCAACGCCTGGGCACTCGGCCCGAGCATCACCTGGGCCGCGTTTGACCTGGGCAGCGTGCGCGCTCGTCTGCGCGGCGCCGATGCCGATGCCGAAGGCGCTCTCGCGACCTACGAGCAGCAAGTGTTGCTGGCGCTGGAAGAATCGGAAAACGCCTTCAGTGATTACGGCAAACGCCAGCAACGCCTGATTTCGCTGATCCGTCAGAGTGAATCGAGCCGCGCGGCTGCGGACCTGGCGGAAATTCGCTACCGCGAAGGCTCCTCGGACTTCCTCGTCCTGCTCGACGCACAACGCGAGCGTCTGGCGGCGGAAGATTCCCAGGCCCTGGCTGAAATCGACCTGTATCGCGGCATCGTCGCGATCTACAAGGCCCTGGGTGGTGGCTGGCAGCCAGAGACGGTGGCCAGCAAGTAATTCGTTAACGAGCTCTTTTGGTTGGTTCCAACCAACCAAATTTTTAGCCCCGCGCCCCATTCGGTCGAGGGGCTTTTTTTTGCACCCTTGAAGCCACCACCTATCCCTGTAGGAGCCGGCTTGCTGGCGATGGTCGTTAACGAAAACGCGTGCTGCCTGAATCAACGCGGCGCACTTGAGTCCATCGCCAGCAAGCCGGCTCCTACAGGGGGGAGTCAGCGTTGTGCTTGGGGTTCCTTGACGGTTACGGTAGCCGTGGTGCCCGCCCGCAGTTTGTCTTTGCCCGCATAGTCCGCGTCGATCTTGATCCGCACCGGCACCCGCTGCGCCAGTTTCACCCAGGTGTAGCTGGGGTTGATGTTCGCCAGCAAGCGGCCGCCGGGCAGGTTTTCGCGGTCGGCGATGGCGAAGGCGATGCTTTGCACCGTGCCGCCAAAGCGTTCTCCGCTCATCAACTCGATGTCGACCCGGTCACCTTCGCCGATTCGCGGCAGCTTGGTTTCCTCGAAATAGCCGCTGACGTAAAACGAATCGCTATCCACCAACGCCAACAGCGGACCGCCCGCCGTCGCATAGTCGCCCTGCCGGGTCAGCAGGTTGGTGACATAACCCGTGACAGGCGATTCCACGCGGGTGCGCTGCAAATCGAGTTCGGACTGAGTCAGGGCGGCCGTGGCCAGCTGCACATTGGCCTGCGCCAGAATCAGGTTGGCCTGGTTGCGCAGCAAATCGGCCTGGGCTACCGAGACATCGGTGCTGGATTTTTCCCATTCTTCCCCGGAAATCGCCGCGCGGTCCTTGAGCGTGCGGCGCCGGCGCTCCTCGCTCTGACGCTGTTTGAGCAGCGCCTGGCTGGCGACAATCGTGGCCTCGGACTGCCCCAGTGAAGCCTTCGCCACCTCCACCGAGCGCTTGGCATGTTCCACCGCTAGGACGTAGCGCGCAGGATCGATTTCCAGCAGCAACTGGCCCTTCTCTACATGCTGGTTGTCCTGCACGCCAAGGCTGACGATGCGCCCCGCGACATCGGCGGAGAGGGTCACCACATCGGCCCGCACCCGGGCGTCACGGGTCCAGGGCGCGCGGGTGTAATGATCCCAGGCGAACCAGCCGAGCACAAAGGCCAGCAGGACCACGGCCACTGTCGTGAGTCGGGCAAGGATCTTCTTCACTGCATCAGGCTCCCATCAGCAGAATCAGCGTCGCGCACACGCAGGCGTACAACGCGCCTTCGAACAAGGCTTCATGCCACACGAACTGCAACACGCCGAGGCGCCGCAGAACCCAGTCCAACAGCAGGAAAACCGGCAAGCCCAGCAGCAAGGCCTGGGCAATCGGCGGCAGGTAGACACCGCCTATTTCCAGATCAATGGGCAAGGGCTGGCACTCCTTCTGTGGGTATGGGGGGTTCGAAGTGGCCACGGTGGCGCTCCAGGAACGACACCACGATCAACAGCGCCACGCGCATGCGAAACACTGACCATAGCTGTTCATGCACGCTGCAATGCAGCGCATCCAGCTCATCGCCCAGGACATGCAGGCTGGCAAGCACGCGATCCTTGTCGATACCCGCCCGGCCGGCCACCAGGCGCCCGGTGTCCCGCACCGTCGCAAACAAGCGGTTCTGCATGTCTGGGCTCAGCAACGGGTTGTTCTGCCCCTGTTGCCGCAGCTGGTTCAACGCAATGCCCAGGGCCATGCAACCGAGGCTGACGTCGAACAGGTCACGGGCGGGTTTGTCCTGAATCGACGGCAACAGGCCGAGCATCATGGTCAGGCGGTCGACCATGCGGCTCTCGAAGGCAAACTGATTTTCATCGGTGGCCGGGATTTTCAGCAAGGCGTTGACCTGCTCGCAGTTTTCCTTATGCAAGCGGCGAATCCGCAACACCGGCCTGAAGGGGAAGATCAAGGCATACACGCTCAATGCCAGCGTCGTGGCGCAGACATAGGCGCCGGCGAACTCGAACCACTGGATTGCGCTGTTCTGCCCCAGCCCGACATTTTGCGGTCCCAATAACAGGAAGGTCGTCAGCCCGAGACCGATCCCGGTGCCGGTGGTGGGCGGGCTCGACAGCCCCACCGCGACGCAATAAAGCAACGGCGCCAGCAACAACGCCAACAGTTCGAAACTGCTGATCATCGGCACCAGCGCAAACTGCAGAACCGCCGACACCACCAGCGCCAGCCCGAGCCCCCGCGCGTAACTCTGGGCCGCCAGCATCGGCCGGGGAAATGTCGCCATCAGCGAGCACAGAATCCCGGCGACGATCATGCCGCCACGGGCGCCGTCCCAACCGGTTTCGATCCAGATCAGCCCCGCCACCATCAATGCGCAAAACGCGCGGATCGCGTTCATCGCCGCCAGCGTGTAGTCCATGTGCAGGGTGTTTTTCTGGCCGCGATAGACACTGCTGGCCTTGCGTCCGCTCTGGATCACGTCACTCAGTTCCATGATCGTTTCAAACTGCTGCAACAGCCGCGCCTGTTCCCAGCGCAACGACCAGGACAGCGAACGCAACGTCGCCGGCAAAGGTTCGACGAGTTGCTCCGACAGGTAGGCCAGGTCATCGAAACGCTTCTGCAACAGCCCGAACTGGCGTCTTTGCTCGACGGGCATCGCGCGTCCCAGCTGTGCCAGCTCATCGAGAAACAGCACTTCTTCGGCGAGCAAACGCTGGATCTCCTGGGGAATCTCGCCTTCCAGGCGTTCGAGCAACAGTTCGCGCTGATGGCGCAAGGCAGTGAGCCGCGCGGTCAGCAGCACCAGTTGATTGCCGAGTAATTGCACCAGTTCGTCGGCGCTGCGCAAGCGTGGCGCGTCGTAATACAGGTGCCGGCGCACGCCTTCCAGCGCACTGATCTGGCCGAGCAGCTGCATCTGCCGGCGCATAAAGTCGGTTTCGTTTTCTTCGGTGCGAATGACGGCGCTGGCATGAGTCGCCAGCTGCTTGATGATTTGATCGATCTTGTTGAAGTAGTCCCGGGCGACGGTTTCCGGGCGTGCGGTCAGCAGGCTGACGACGCACACGCAGGCCACCGCCAGCAGCGTTTCGGTGACGCGGGTCACGGCCAACAGGAAGGTGCCGTCCTGATCGGGCACCGCCAGCAGCCCAACCACCACCGCCGTGTATCCGCTGAGCACGAAGGCCTGAGAACTGGTGTAGCGCAACAAGGTGCCACCGGCGGTACACAGCGCCAGCCACAGCGATAACGTCACGAGGAACGGCAGCGGCGCCTGGGGAAAGATCGCCATGATCACCACCGCGACGACCGCGCCCAGGGTCGTGCCGATCACCTGGCCGAAGCTGCGCGCCAACGCCATGCCGCCCAATGGCTGGCTGACGATGACCACCGCCATGATCGACCATTTGGGCTGATCGAGGTCGAACACGAACGCCAGGTACAGGGTCAACAGCCCGGCGGCGATGGTCCTCAAGGCAAACAGCAACACCCCGGGGCCGGGGTGGACGATCGCCTTGAAATACTGCAGCAGCGCTTGCATGGGGGGTGCTCCTGTCTTCAGCAAGCGTAGCCACAGGAGGGGCAGCATGCATTCCCCCTGTGGGAGCGAGACCGGCTTGCCGGCGATGGCGCCGGGTCAGGCAACATTGATATCGACTGAGCCACCGCATCGCGAGCAGGCTCGCTCCCACAGGGTTTTGGGTCAGTCCATCAGGCCCCAATCGCGCGGAGGGGTGTGGGGAGCTGGGGATGTTTCGGCGTGCAACTTGAGTCGCAAGCGTAAATTGTTCACCGAGTCCGCATGCTTCAGCGCCTCGTCCTCATCGATCGCACCTTCCACGACCAGGGCGTACAGCGCGCTGTCGAACGTCTGCATCCCCGCGTCCACGGACTTCTCCATGATCCCTTTCAGTTCATCCAGCTCGTTACGGCGGATCAGGTCGCCGATAGTTGGGGTTCCCAGCATCACTTCCACCGCCGCCCGGCGTTGGCCGTCTCGGGTGCGTACCAAGCGCTGGGACACGAACGCTTTCAGGTTGTTGGCCAGGTCATGCAGCAGTTGCAGGCGCCTGTCTTCCGGGAAGAGGTTGATGATGCGGTCCAGCGCCTGATGGGCGTTGTGGGCATGCAACGTGGAAATCACCAGGTGCCCGGTGTCGGCAAACGCCAGCGCGTGCTCCATGGTTTCGCGGTCGCGGATCTCTCCGATCAGCACCACGTCCGGCGCCTGGCGCAGGGTGTTTTTCAACGCCGCATGAAAACTGCGGGTGTCCACGCCAACTTCGCGCTGATTGATGATCGATTTCTTGTGGCGATGGATGTACTCGACCGGGTCTTCGATGGTGATGATGTGGCCGCTGCTGTGGCGGTTTCGGTAATCGATCAACGCCGCCAGTGAAGTCGACTTGCCCGAATCGGTAGCGCCGACGAACAGGATCAGCCCTTGCTTGAGCATGACCGACTCCAACAGCACCGGCGGCAGCTTGAGGTCCTCGAAGCGCGGGATGTCGAGTTTGATGTTGCGCGCCACGATCGACACATCGTTGCGCTGCTTGAAAATATTGACCCGGAAACGACCGACACCCGGCAACGAAATCGCCAGGTTCATTTCCAGCTCCCGGTCGAACTCCAACCGCTGTTCGGCGTCCATGATGGACGCGGCCATCGCCGCAATTTCTGCCGGTTTGAACGGCTGATCGCTCAAGGGCTTTAACACTCCATCGAACCGGGCACAGGGCGGCGCGCCGGTGGAGAGGTACAGATCGGATCCATTCTGGCTGGCCAGCAGCGTTAACAGCGCATCGATTTCCATTGGCAAAAAACACCCGCGAAGCATTCAATGAACAGAAATGGCCCGAAAACGGGCCATACAGCGTCTACCGCACTAGGATAGTAGACCCCACCACACTGACCGACGTGCAGGACACCTTGATGAACGCAATACCCACCGGCAGCGATGCCCAGGCCTTGATTGCCAGACTGGACTGGACGCGCACCTCGCTGGGCGCCGCCAGTACCTGGCCGCAGAGCCTGCGTACCGCGGTGGACATCGTGATTCATTCACCGATGCCGATGCTGTTGCTGTGGGGGCCGGAGCTTACGCAGATCTACAACGACGGCTTCGCCCTGCTCGCCGGCAACAAGCATCCGCACGCTTTCGGACAACCGACACACCTGATCTGGCCAGAACTCAGAGACTTTACCGACCCGATTTACAGCGCCGTCCTACAGGGCCAGGTGCGGACCTACAGCGAACAGCGCTTCACCCTGCAACGTAACAATGAAGATTCCGACTTCTGGCTGGATTTGACCTACAGCCCGATCCGCGATGAAAGCGCCGAGGTCGCCGGGATTCTGGTCACCGCCATCGAAACCAACGAGCGCCGGCGCATCGCGCTCGAACTCGAGCAGCGTTCAGCCGCCAGCCTCAAGGCCCAGCGCGAAACCGAGGAACGCCTGCAACTGGCGCTGGCCGCCACCGATGCCGTCGGCACCTGGGACTGGGACATCAGCGAAGACCGCTTCATCGCCGACGCACACTTTGCCCAATTGCACGGCATCGACCCGCAGTACGCCAGCCAGTTGCCCATCAGCGATTACCTCCAGGCCGTGCACCCGGAAGACCGCGCGATGGTCACCCGCAGCATCAAGCACTGCATCACCCACGGCACCGAATACGCCGAGGAATATCGCCTGTTGCAAGCCGACGGTCAGTTGCGTTGGGTGTTCGCCCGGGGTCGTTGCTACAAGGACCATCATGGCCGGCCGATCCGATTCCTCGGCGCCGCCCTCGACCTGACCGAACGCAAACACACCGAACAAGCGCTGCGTCAGAGCCAGACTGAACTGCAACTGATCATCAACGCCATGCCGATCCTGATCAGTTACGTCGACAGCGAGGAGCGCTTTCGCCTGAACAACGCCGCATACCTCGACTGGTACGGCCTGACGCCCCAGGAGCTTTTTGGCCGGACCATTCGTGAAGTCCTGGGCGAAGACGCCTATGCCTTGCGCGCCCACTACATCGCCGAGGCGCTCTCGGGCAAAACCTGCTGTTTCAGCATCAGCACGCCACACCGCGATGGCAGTACCCGGCAAGCCCTGATGAATTATTTGCCCCGTCACGGTGCGGATGGCGCGGTGAACGGTTTCTACATCTTCGTGATCGACGAAACCGAGCGCAAGCAAACCGAAGAAGCTTTGCGCAACCTCAACGAAACCCTTGAAGAACGGGTTGCCGCCCGCACCCAGCAATTGGCCGAAGCCAACCAGCGCCTGCAAAACGAGATGTTCGAGCGCGAGCGGGCCGAAGATGCGTTGCGCCATGCGCAGAAAATGGAAGCGGTCGGCCAGCTCACCGGCGGCATCGCCCATGACTTCAACAACATGCTCACCGGCATCATCGGCAGCCTGGACCTGATGCAACGCTACATCGCCGACGGGCGCATCACCGAGATCGGCCGTTTCACCGAAGCGGCGGTGTCCTCTGCCAATCGTGCCGCCGCCCTGACCCATCGCCTGCTGGCCTTCTCCCGCCGTCAGTCGCTGGATCGCAAACCGCTGAACGCCAACGAGCTGATCCTGTCGCTGGAGGACTTGTTCAGCCGGACCAAGGGCGATCACATCGAACTCAAGCTGCAACTGGCCGACGACATCTGGTCGGTCAGCACTGACGTCAGCCAACTGGAAAATGCCCTGCTCAACCTGGTGATCAACGCCCGGGACGCCATGCCCGACGGCGGCGAGTTGAGCATCGAAACCGCCAATGTCTATCTGGACAGCAGTGACATCAACATCCTGGAACCGGTCAAGGCCGGGGATTACCTGATGATCGCCGTCAACGACAACGGCACCGGCATGACCCCAAAAGTGTTGGCCAAGGCGTTCGATCCGTTCTTCACCACCAAGCCGATCGGCCAGGGCACGGGGCTGGGTTTGTCGATGATCTACGGTTTTGCCCAGCAGTCCGGCGGCCATGTCAGCCTGTTCAGCTTGCCCGGCCAGGGCACCAGCGTGCGCCTGTTCCTGCCGCGGTTGCACGAGGTGGAGCCGGAAGATGTGCTGACGCCGGTCATCAGCGAGGCGCCGTCGGCGATTGCCGGGGAAACCGTGGTGTTGGTCGAAGACGATCCGGCGGTGCGCATGCTGGTGTTCGACCTGCTCAAGGAACTGGGTTATCGCGCCCATGAGGCTGAAGATGCGACGGCCGCCCTGCCCTTGCTGGAATCTGGTCTGCGGGTTGATCTGCTGGTGACCGATGTCGGGTTGCCGGGGATGAACGGTCGACAACTGGCAGAAATTGCCCGTCAGCACCGTCCGGAATTGAAAGTGCTGTTCATGACCGGCTACGCGGAAATGGCCGCCGAACGCCAGGGTTTCCTCGAGGAAGGCATGGACATGGTGGCCAAACCGTTTTCCATCGACCTGCTGGCCAACAAGATTCGCACGATGATCGGTCAACCCGAGTGAGTTGAGGCATAATCGCGCGCCCCGATCCACCCACATAGCCACGACCGCTGCAAGGTACCTGTCCCCATGAAAGCTCAAGCCCGCCATATCCTGGTGAAAACCTCGGAAGAAGCCGAGCAGCTCAAACAACGCATCGCCAAGGGCGAAGCCTTCGATGTGCTGGCCAAGAAATATTCCACCTGCCCGTCCGGCAAGCGCGGCGGTGACCTGGGTGAAGTGCGGCCGGGGCAGATGGTCGGTGTGATTGATGCGGTGATTTTCAAGAAGCCGCTGCGGGTGGTGCATGGGCCGATCAAGAGCAAATTTGGCTATCACCTGGTGCAGGTGTTTTACCGGGATTGAGTGTTTGGCTTGAGGGCCCCTTCGCGAGCAGGCTCGCTCCTACATTGAAATGCATTCCATTGTAGGAGCGAGCCTGCTCGTGATCCGACTGCGCAGCAGACGGCCATTCAACCCTTATCTGGGAATCAACGCCCCAGGCACCTGAATCACCCGACTCGCCAACCGATGCCCCGCCTCCGCCGCGTCCATCGGGCTCCCGCCCTTGAGCCGACTGGCCAGGTAAGCCGCACTGAACGAATCCCCCGCCGCCGTGGTGTCCACCACCCGCTCGACCTTCTGCGCCGGCACCTCGAACGACTCGCCGTCACAGCGAATCAGACACGCCTCGGCACCGCGCTTGAGCACTACTTCCTGCGTCCCGACCTGCTCGTAAGCGGCAAACACCGCCTCGCAGTCGGAGAAATGAAACAGCGCCTGTTCATCGTCGACCGTCAGCAACGCCAGGTCCACGTACGGCAACACGCTGCGATAGGCCGCCCGAGCCTCTTCGACTGACGCCCACAGACGCGGCCGGTAGTTGTTGTCGAAAACGATCCGCGCATCGCGCTGGCGGGCCTCGATCAGGGTTTCCAGCAATTTTTCCCGACCTTTGACACCGAGCACCGCCAGGGTGATGCCGCTGAAATACAGCACGTCGTAATCCGGCAACGCCGCCAGAATCGGTTCGGCGGCTGGCGTGGTGAAGCAGTCACGGACCGCCGCTTCGTTGCGCCAGTAGAGGAAACGCCGCTCACCGGCCGCGTCGGTCTGGATGCAATACAAACCGGGCAAGCGCCCGGGCAAACGCTGGACCATGCCCAGGCCGACATTTTCGTTGGCCCAGCTCTGACACATGGCATCGCTGAAACTGTCATCGCCCAGGGCGGTGACGTAATCCACCCGGCCGCCTTCGCCCAGTTCGCGGGACAGGTAGACCGCGGTGTTCAAGGTATCGCCGCCGAAGCTTTGTTGCAGGCTGCCGTCGGCGCGGTGCTGGAGTTCAATCATGCATTCGCCGATCAGGGCGATGCGCGGGGTGTCAGGGCCGAGGGTGTTGATGGTGTTCATTGTGATGGTGTCTCTGGTGGTTCTTTGTTGTCTGGTCGGGCCTCATCGCCGGCAAGCCGGCTCCTACAGGGGAACGCATTCCAATGTAGGAGCCGGCTTGCCGGCGATGGCCACGCCTCGGTCTGCAACCTTAGAAGCAGGTTTCCATGGTCTCGATGACCGTCAACTGCTCATCCACCAGACACCCGGTCCGCCACTTGTCGAACGTCAGGCACGGGTGCGAAGTGCCGAACGAAATGATGTCGCCCACCCGCAACTCAACGCCCGGCGCAACGGTCATGAACGCATGCTGGTCCATCACCGCCGTCACCTTGCAGGCGCTGACGTCGTCGCCCTTCGCCGGCACCACACCAGCCTTGTAACGCAGCAACGGCACCGGCAGACCGGCGTCGTAGGCGACATCGCGCTTACCCAGCGCAATCACCGCGAAGCCTGGCTCCGGCAGCGATTGCACGTGCGCCCAGACTTCCAGCGCCGGGCGCAGGCCTTCGTGCAAATCGCTGCGACGGTCGAGCACGCAGCATTGCGCTTCTTTATAAATGCCATGGTCGTGCGCCACGTAACTGCCCGGGCGCAACACGCTGAGGAAACGCCCGGCGGCGTTCTGCGCTTCGAAGGATTCGGCGATCAGGTCGTACCAGGCCGAACCCGATGCGGTGACGATCGGTTTGGCAATGGCGAAAGCGCCGCTGTCCTGCAACTGCACCGCCAGACGCACCAGCGACGCCGCAAATTCACGAATACCGGTGACGGCATGGTCGCCATGGATCACGCCTTCGTAGCCTTCGATGCCGGTCAGCGCCAATGCCGGTTGGGCATTGATGGCCTTGGCCAGGGCGATCACTTCATCTTCCGAGCGGCAACCGCAACGGCCGCCGACCACGCCGTACTCGATCATCACGTTCAGGCGCACACCGCGCGAGGCGAAGTACGCGCCGAGGTCGGCGACGTTGTCCGGGTGATCAACCATGCAATGGAAGTCGAACGTCGAGTCCGCCAGCAAATCGGCGATCAACGCCATGTTCGGCGTGCCGACCAGCTGGTTGGCCATCAGCACCCGACGCACGCCGTGGGCATAGGCCGCGCGGGTCTGCGTGGCGCTGGCCAGGGTGATGCCCCAGGCGCCGGCGTCCAGTTGGCGTCGAAACAGCGCCGGGGTCATGCTGGTCTTGCCGTGGGGCGCGAGTTCGGCGCCGCTGTTGCTGACGAACGCCTGCATCCAGCGAATGTTGTGCTCCAGCGCTTCGCGGTGCAGCACCAGTGCTGGCAGGCTGACATCGCGTACCAGGTGGGCGCCGGTCTGGGCAAAGCCCTTTTCCACGGCGGCAGTATTTTGGGCAGTAGACATGGTCGAACTCCTCACATTCGCGGCCGCAGGCAGCCGCGGTTACTCGTTGATACGCCGGGCGAGGCTGTTGGCGCTGTCGATCAGCACCCGGCGATAGTCGTTGTAATTGTTCTTCGCATCGGCACGTGGCGCGACGATGCACAGGGTCGCAATGGCGATGCCGTTCGGGTCTTTGACCGGCGCGGCAAAGCAATGGGTAAAGGTGTCGGCGACGCTATCGAAGGAGAAAAAGCCATCGATGCCGGCCTGACGGATTTCCCCCAGGAACTGCTCCAGCGGCAGGCGTTCGCCGTTGGGCAGGATGAAGTCGTCGTGGTCGATCAGGTCGATGATGGCCTGGTCGCTCAGGTGCGCCAGCAACAGGCGTCCGGAGGCGGTCCAGGGGATCGGGGCGTTCTCGCCAATGTCCGAGGAAATGCGAAAATGTCGCTCGCCCTCTTTCATCAGGGCCACCGTGTATTTGCGCCCGTTGAGCAGGCACATCTGCGCGGTTTCATGGGTCTGGCTGACGATTTCCTGCAAGGCATGGTCGGCCTCGCGGGTCAGGTCGAAGTGGCGCAGATGCGCCTGCCCGAGGAAATACAGCTGACGGCCGAGGTAGACGTGACCGTCCTTGCCCACGGGTTCGAGGATGCGCCGTTCCAGCAGCGAGGCCACCAGTTCGTAGACCGTGGACTTGGGGCTGCCGATGCCGCTGGCGATTTCATTCGGGCGCAAGGGCTGGCCGATTTCCTTGAGGAAATCGAGGATATCGAACGCCCGGTCCAGACCGCGTGCCCGGCGCTTGATGGTGTCTTCGGTCATGTTTCAAATTCCCATTCAAAGTGCCGGGAGTTTACCCAGAGTGCCGTGTCGACCGTTAGGCCGCCATCGCGAGCAGGCTCGCTCCCACAGGAGGAACGCATTCCAATGTGGGAGCGAGCCTGCTCGCGATGCGGTCACCACGGTAATCAGGCCTTTTTCTTGTACGCGATGCAGTCGATCTCGACCTTGCAGTCAACCATCATGCTCGCCTGAACACAGGCCCGGGCCGGTGCGTGTTCAGGTTTGAAGTACTCGCCGAACACTTTGTTGAAACTGGTGAAATCCCGCGGATCGTCCAGCCACACCCCGGCACGCACCACATCTTCCAGGCCATAACCGGCCTCTTCGAGAATCGCGATCAGGTTCTTCATGGTCTGGTGGGTCTGTTCGACGATGCCGCCCACAATGATCTCGCCATCCAACGCCGGCACCTGGCCAGAAACGTGCAGCCAGCCATCGGCTTCAACGGCGCGGGCGAAAGGACGAGGCGTACCGCCAGCGGCGCTGCTGCCGGTGCCGTAACGAGTGATGCTCATGAGTGTTTCTCCTGATTGAACTCTGGAAAGTTAAAAACGCGTATTTTTGAGAAACTCAGCCAGACGCGGTGATTGCGGACGTTCGAACAGCTCCTTGGGTGGCCCCTGCTCTTCGATACGCCCCTGATTCATGAAAACGATCTTGTCTGAAACCTCGAACGCGAAACGCATTTCGTGGGTCACCAGCAACATGGTCATGCCTTCGTCCGCCAGGCCCTTGATCACGTTCAGCACTTCACCGACCAGTTCCGGGTCAAGGGCCGAGGTGACTTCGTCGAACAGCATCAGGCTCGGGTTCATCGCAATCGCCCGGGCAATTGCCACGCGCTGTTGCTGACCGCCAGACAACTGCCCCGGATAGTGATTACGGCGCTCCAGCAGTCCGACGCGCTCCAGCCATTTTTCCGCCAGGGCCACGGCCTCGTCCTTGTGCAGCTTCTTGACCTTCAACAGGCCCAGCGTGACGTTCTGCAGCGCGGTCAGGTGCGGGAACAGGTTGAATTGCTGGAACGCCATGCCGGTCATGGCGCGATGGCGGGCGATGACTTTTTCCGGGTGACGGACGCGTTTGCCGTTGACCTCGTCATAACCGATGGACTCGCCATCGAGCATGATCTGGCCGCCCTGGAATTCCTCGAGCATGTTCACGCAGCGCAGCAGCGTGGTCTTGCCCGAACCGCTGGAACCGATCAGCGTTACCACGTTGCCGCGCTGCATGGTCAGGTCGACGCCCTTGAGCACTTCGAGCTTGCCGTACTGTTTGTGCAGGCCGCGAATATCCAGCAGGGCCTGAGCGTTTTGAGCGTTAGCGTCTTTTGAATTTGAGAGCTGAGCTTGAGTCATGGCAAGGCCACCCGCTTTTCAATGTGCCGGCCGAGTAATTCGATGGCGTAGTTGATGACGAAAAACAGAAATCCGGCGAACAGGTAAAACTCCAGCGTCATGAACGTCCGGGCGATGATCTGCTGGGTGCTGAGCAGCAATTCAGCCACGCCGATCACCGACAGCAAGGTCGAGGCCTTGACGATCTCGGTGGACGAGTTGACCCAGGTCGGCAGGATCTGCCGCAGCGCCTGAGGCAACAGCACGTAGCCGAGGGCCTGGTAGAACGTCAGGCCGATGGCCTTGCTCGCTTCCATCTGACCGCTGGGCAAGGCCTGCAACGCGCCGCGCACGATCTCGGCGACGTGGGAACCGCAGAACAGCGTCAACCCCAGGGCACCGGCCTGGAATGCACTGATCTGCCAACCCAGTGCCGGCGCCATGTAGAAACAGGCAAGCACCAACACAAACACCGGCGTACCGCGAATGATGTCCACGTAAAAACGGAACGGCGCGCGCATCCAGAACTTGCCGTACGTCAGCACCAGACCGGCGACAATGCCGACCATCGTGCCCAGCAAAATCGCCAGCGCCGACACTTGCACGCTGGTCAGAAAGCCTTGCCACAAAACCTCTCGGGCAACCCACAACTCATGCAACCAACTGGGTGATTCGTACATGGGGCCTCCTATCGGCGGATCGCCAGACGCTGCTCGAGGTAACGCAGCAACATGGCAATGAGGTAACAGGCCGCAACATAGAGCGCTGTGGTCACCAGCCAGGTTTCAATCACCCGGTAGCTTTCGACATTGATCTTGCGCGCGTAATAGGTCAGCTCCGGCACGGCAATCGCCGCCGCCAGCGAGGTGTCCTTGAACAGCGAAATGAAGTTGTTCGACAGCGCCGGCAGCACATTGCGCAGCATCACCGGCACGGTGACGTAGGCCTTGACCTGCCATTCACCGAGGCCGATGGCGAGCCCGGCTTCGCGTTGCCCTTTTGGAATGCTCAACAGACCGCCGCGGAACACCTCGGTCAGGTACGCCCCGGCGTACAGCGACAGCGTGATGATGAACGACGGAATTTTATCCAGCCGGATTCCGAGGCTCGGCAACGCAAAGTAGATCAACAGGATCAACACCAGAATCGGCGTATTGCGGATCACCGTCACATACACCGATGCCAGCACCCGAAGCGCGCGGTGCTTTGAGAGCAAAGCAAACGCCATCATCAGGCCGATCACGCAGCCGATGGCGATCGACACCAGCGCCAGCTGCAAGCCCAGACCGAGCCCCGCCAGCAAGGTGTCGAAATCGCGCCACACGGCGGCAAAGTTCAACTGATAGTTCATGGTCAGCAGTACCTTGAGCGGGGCGCGTTATCGGCGCCCCACTCTCACGGGATCATTTGAATTCGACTGGGAAACCGATGGCAGGCGTTGGCAAATCAACACCGAACCACTGTTTGAAGGACGCTGCGTACGCCGGGAACTCAACGCCGGTCATGGCTTCATGCAGTGCGGTGTTGACGAAGTTCAGCCAGTCCTGATCGCCACGCTTGACCGCACAGGCGTAGGTTTGCGGGCTCCAGGCGTAGGTCGGGCTGCGATACCGGCCTGGGTTCTGCACCATCAGGTATTTCACCGACGACTGATCGGTGGCGGCCGCATCGGCACGACCGGAGTTCACGGCCTGGTACATCAAGTCCACGCTGTCGTACTGATCGACCTTGGCAGTGGGCAACGCCTGATGCACCAGTTCCTCGGCATAAACGTTCTGCAGCACCGCAACGGTGACCTTGTCGCCCGCCGCTTTCAGGTCTTCGATTTCCTTGTACTTGCTGTTGGCCGGCAGCAGCAGACCCACACCTTCGCGGTAGTACGGCAGCGTGAACGCCACTTGCTGGGCACGGCTGGCGGTGACGGTGATGAACTGGCAGCTGATGTCGACCTTGTCGGTCAGCAGGTTGGGAATCCGTGCATCGGACGACTGCACCACGTACTCGACCTTGGTCGGGTCGTTGAACAGACCCTTGGCAATCATGTGCCCGATATCGATATCAAAACCCTGCAACTTGCCATCCGCCCCCTGGAAGTGCCACGGCGCGTTGGTACTGCCCGTACCCACAATCAATTTCCCGCGGGCCAGCACGCTATCGAGCTTGCTGTCCGCCGCCTGGGCCACGCCCACGGCAGCAGCCGAAGCTGCAAAAAGAAAAACACACGCTTTAAACAAGGAAGGTCGGCGATGCATGGCAAGCACTCCAGGATTATGTTTATTCCGCTATACCGGAACAAGGTATGTAACAACGGAATAGACAGCAGAAAGTGTGCCACAGGTTGAAAGGCGAAGGCAGGGGAAATTGAAAAGTGTTTTGAATCAGAGGGATGCGCGAAACGGCGCAGAGGGTGTTACGAAAGGTGCTGATGGGAAAACGCTACCGTTGGCTACGGGGGCGGGTATCAGGTTCACAGTTGGTGCGCGTGTGCTCCTGAACGCGGCATGGACCCGTTTCATGAGGTTTGAGGAAGATGGCCTTCGCGAGCAAGTCGAACCGTCGCACCGCCACTCTCACATTTGAAATGCGTTTCCCTGTAGGAGCGAGCTTGCTCGCGATGGACGACAACGATTACGCGTTCTTACTATTACAACGCGTTGCCTAAACGTTTTTCGCGAGCAGGCTCGCTCCTACAGTTGTCCTGCGTCGTGCACAAATCCCCTGTAGGAGCGAGCCTGCTCGCGAAGAGGCCATCAGCTACGCAGCAAATTACCCGTCGAGCCGCATTAACCTGACCCGCGTCACCCGCCGCTCCTCCACCGCCACAACGGTCATCCGCCAGCCTTCCCATTCATGGCTATCACCGATCATCGGCAACCGGTCCATCAGGCTCATCACCAGCCCGGCCAAGGTCTGGTAATCGTCGGTGGGTTCTGCCGCAAACCCGGTGCGCTGGCGCACTCGCATCAGGTTCAACGCGCCGCCGACCAGGAAGCCGCCATTGTCCTCGACCACGTCCGGGCCTTCGATTTCGCTTGCGTCTGGCAGCTCGCCGGCGATCGATTCAAGAATGTCGGTCATGGTCAGCACACCGACGAAATCGCCGAATTCGTTGACCACGAATGCAATGTGCGTCGAGGCTTTGCGCATCTGTTCCAGGGCATTGAGGATCGAATAACTGTCCAGCAAGTTGAGGGTCTTGCGCGCCAGGTGTTCGAGGTCGGGCTCGTTTCCGCCCAGGTATTCCTTGAGCAGTTCCTTCTTGTGCACAAAGCCCAACGGCTCATCCACCTCGCCGTCGCGGATCAGCGGCAGGCGCGAGTAGGACGATTGCATCAGGCGTGTACGAATCGCCTCGGCCGTGTCGGACAGGTCGATGTGGTCGACGTCTGCGCGGACGGTCATCACGGTGCGGATTGGGCGTTCGGCCAGTTGCAGGACGCCGCTGATCATCACCCGCTCACGTCGGTCGAACAGCGCTTCACCCGGTGCTTCGCCGTTTTCCAGCAAGTCGGCAATTTCTTCGTCGACTTCTTCCGCCGCCAGTTTGCGACCGCCGAGCAAACGCAAGACCGCGTGGGCCGTGCGTTCGCGCATCGGGCGCAGGCCCTGCATGGACTTCTTGCGACGGGCCCGGGCGATCTGGTTGAAGATTTCGATCAGGATCGAGAAGCCGATGGCCGCATACAGATAGCCTTTCGGAATGTGGAAGCCCAGGCCTTCGGCAGTCAGCGCGAAGCCGATCATCATCAGGAAGCCCAGGCACAGCATGATCACCGTCGGGTGCGCGTTGACGAAGCGGGTCAGCGGCTTGCTGGCGATGATCATCAGGCCGATGGAAATGATCACGGCGATCATCATCACCGCCAATTCATCGACCATGCCCACTGCGGTAATCACGGCGTCGAGGGAGAACACCGCATCCAGCACGACGATTTGCGCGACGATCGGCCAGAACAGCGCATACGTCGTGTTGGTCGTGCGTTCGCCGACATGCCCTTCGAGTCGCTCGTGCAATTCCATGGTGGCCTTGAACAACAGGAACACACCACCGAACAGCATGATCAGGTCACGCCCGGAGAAGCTCTTGTCGAACACCTCGAACAGCGGCTGCGTCAGGGTCACCAGCCAGGAAATACTCGCCAGCAGGCCCAGGCGCATCAGCAAGGCCAGGGACAGGCCGATGAGTCGCGCACGGTCGCGCTGCTCGGGCGGCAATTTGTCCGCCAGGATCGCGATAAACACCAGGTTGTCGATGCCGAGCACCAGCTCCAGCACGATCAACGTCAACAGGCCCAGCCATGCGGTGGGATCAGCTATCCATTCCATAAAAACGTCTCGATCTGTTCAGTGAATTCAGAATGCCGGACACGGCAAGGCGCGGCGCTGGGGCCGTGGAGTTGCAATGGCAAAGGGGTTCGGAAGTCGAAAGACCGGGTGTTTCGCGTGCGTCAAACGTGCACGGTGACGCTGGGAGAATGGATAACTGGGAGGCTCCGAGAGGGTGTTCATGCAAATCCTGAAAGGAAAAAGGCCTTGGAGCGTACAGGTGAAAGCGACTTTTCCTACAGCCGGAAATCATTACAAAATCTGTAGAACCTCAGGAATTCATCGTTTTTGGGGCCCTCATCGCGAGCAGGCTCGCTCCCACATTGGAATGCATTTCAAATGTGGGAGCGAGCCTGCTCGCGATGCTTTAGCGGCTTCTGACCCGCTCGATATACCTGACTACCGCTGGAGACTTCTCAAACCGCCGATAAACCAGCGACAACCACGAACTTGCCTCACAACCCTTGATCGTCCGGTACACCACCCCCGGCAACCCGACATGTCCGACAACCGATTCCGGCACCACCGCCACGCCCTGCCCCAACGACACCAGCGCCAGCACGGCCACCAGCCCGCCCGGTTGCGATCCCAGTTTCGGCGCGAACCCGCCTTCGGCGGCGACTTGCAAGGTGCCGCTGATCTGCTCCGGCAGGATGAACGACTCGCCCTGCAGATGTTCCGGGCCGATCTCGGCCAGGCGGCACAGCCACGACTCGCTCGACAGCGCCAGCACAAAACCCTCTGCGTCGAGACGAATCGCTTCCAGGCCTTCCGGCAAGGTCATGGGTGAACGGACATAACCGATGTCGAAGCGACCTTCGAGCACCATCGCCGGCAAGGTCGCCATCGGGCTTTCGCGCACGTTGAGGCTGACGTCCGGGCATTCGCGGCTGAACGCTTGCACCTGTTTCTGCAGCAAACCCGAGTACACCGCCGAGGCGACGTAACCGAGCTCAATGTGACCGATATCGCCGCGACCGGCGCGCTGGGCATGGCGCTGGGCGGACTCGAACTGGCGAACGGTGGCTTCGGCTTCGATGACCAGTGCCGCGCCGGCCTCGGTCAGGCGCACTTCACGGGTCTCGCGCACGAACAGCCGCGTGCCGAGTTCACTCTCCATGTCCTGGATCTGTCGAGTCAGTGTCGGCGGCGCGATGCCCAGTTGCTCGGCGGCGCGCGTGAAGTGGCCATGTCGGGCAACGGCAAGAAAGTAGCGAAAATGGCGGATGTCCAATTGTGCATTAGCTCAAAGGTAATGAAGTGTCAGCTGTCGGCTAACAATGCCTGCAAAAGGTCGCGATAAGCTGGCTTGGCAATCACAGTAGAGAGCCCATGCCATGCACGTCAAACCCCATATCGTCTTTGTGACCGAAGGCCTTGCACAAAAGGCAATCCACTCATGAACCGGGTCAATCCGCGCCTGACCCTGCTGACGGCCTCCGGCGTCTGTTCGCTGATCGTCCTCGACACCAACATCGTCGCCGTTACCCTGCCAACCATCGCCCGCGACTTGGGCGCCAATTTTGCCGACATCGAATGGGTGGTCAGCGCCTACATGCTGGCCTTCGCCGCCCTGCTGCTCCCGGCTGGCAGCATCGCCGACCGCTTTGGCCGACAGAAAACCCTGCTCTGCGGCCTGGGTCTGTTCATCCTGGCGTCCATCGGCTGCGGCGCCGCGCCCAACGCGTTGTTTCTCGACATCGCCCGGGCAATCAAAGGGGTCGGTGCGGCATTGCTGCTGACCTCGGCCCTGGCCTCTATTGGCCATACCTTTCACGATGAAGTCGAACGGGCCAAGGCCTGGGCGTTCTGGGGCGCGTGCATGGGCGTGGCGATGACCGCTGCACCCACCATCGGCGGGCTGATCACCGAATACATGGGCTGGCGCTGGATTTTCTACCTGAACTTGCCGGTGGGCCTGTTGCTGATGGTCATGGTCTGGCGCGCGGTGCCGGAATCTCGTGACCCGCAATCCGCCCGCCTCGACCCCTGGGGCAGCCTGGCCTTCAGCGCCAGTCTGTTGTGCCTGATGTGGGGCCTGATCGAAGCCAACCGGCTCGGCTGGAACAACCCGACCACTTATGCCCGCCTGATCGGCGGCGCGCTGTTGCTGGGGTTGTTCGTGGTGATAGAGCGCATGCAACAACGGCCGATGGTCGACCTGAAACTGTTCAGGCACCCGCGTTTCATCGGCGCGCTGCTGGGCATGTTCGCCTATGCAGGCTGCGCTCAAGTGATGATGACGTTGCTGCCCTTCTATCTGCAAAACGGCCTGGGTTTCTCGGCCATCGCCTCGGGTCTGGGCATGTTGCCGTTTGCCGTGACCATGCTGATTTGTCCGCGGATCGGCGTGCGCCTGTCCACCCGTTTTGCCCCGGCGACGCTGATGGCCACCGGTCTGACCCTGGTCGGCAGCGGCAATTTGCTGAGTGCCTGGGCGGTCAACAGCGGCGGTTACCTGCCCTTCGCCCTGGCGATTGCCGTGACGGGCGCCGGTGCCGGATTGCTCAACGGCGACACGCAGAAAAACATCATGGCCTGCGTGCCAAGGGAGCGCACGGGCATGGCGTCGGGCATGAGCACCACCATGCGTTTCAGCGCCATCGTGTTGGCCATCGGCGTGTACGGCGCCCTGCTTTCCAGTCATACCGAACAACTGTTGCGCGCCAGCCTTTCGACCCAGGGCGCGCAATGGCTCGCGCAAACCCAGGGCATCGCTTCGCGGGTGGTGGCCGGTGACATGACGGCAGCGATGAACCTGTTGCCGGGCAACGCCCAGAGCCTGATTGAACCCTTGGCTCGACAGGCTTTTGTCGGTGGTTTCAGCCTGCTGCTGTGGGTCGCGGGTCTGCTCGCCTTGTTGGGCGCGCTGGTGGTGGGCACCTTGATGCGCAACCCGATCCCCAACCCAACGGCGTCCCCCGTCAACGCGAATGCTTGAATGACGCCAGTACCCGTTCGGCATTGGCGTCGCAGCCCATGCCTTCGGGTTTTGACTGGATATCGTCGATCACCGCCAGCAGCTTCGCCTTGCTCTGCGCCAGGTGAAGCTGCATTTCTTCGATCTGCTCGACTTTACGGTTGAGGCCCGCCACAAGTTCATCGTGTTTGAATTCACCGGTCGCGGTGTCCGGCATCAACTGCTTCAACTCCTCCAGACTGAACCCGGCCTGCTGCGCGCACTGGATGAGGTACAGCGTCTGCAGAACCTGGTCCGGGTAATGCCGGTAGCCATTCGCCCGACGCTCGACTTTCTGGATCAGGCCCTGAGCCTCGTAAAAACGAATACGCGACGGGTTGAACCCGCTCAACTGCGCCAATTCACCAATCTTCATCACGGTCTCGATTTGCCTGCTTGACATTAAAGTTAACTTTAAGCTTAGCCTCTACCCTTCACTGATGAGGAGTCAAGCATGTCGCCCTTCCAAGCGTTGAATCTGCCCAACGGCCAGACCGTCGCCAATCGCATCGCCAAAGCCGCGATGGAGGAGAACCTGGCCGATACCGCACAGGCACCTTCCGACGCGCTGTTTCGCTTGTATCAGGCGTGGGCCGTGGGTGAAACCGGCCTGTTGCTGACCGGCAACGTGATGATCGACCGCCGTGCCATGACCGGCCCCGGTGGCGTGGTGCTGGAAGATGACCGCGACCTGCAACGCTTTCGCCAATGGGCAACGATTGGCCGTTCCGGTGGCGCGCAGTTCTGGATGCAGCTCAACCACCCGGGACGCCAGACCATGGCCAACCTCGGCCAGCAGGCACTGGCACCTTCAGCGGTGGCGCTGGACCTGGGTTCATTCTCGAAGATGTTTGCCGAACCCCGGCCGATGTCCGAGGGCGATATCAGCGATGTAATCAGCCGCTTCGCCACCAGCGCAGCGCTCGCCGAAAAGGCTGGCTTCACCGGCGTGCAGATTCATGCGGCGCACGGTTATTTGCTCAGCCAGTTTCTGTCGCCGTTGACCAATCGCCGTGATGATCGTTGGGGCGGTTCCCTGGAAAATCGTGCGCGTCTGTTGCTGGAGGTGATCAGCGCCGTTCGCCGGGCCGTGTCGCCGCAGTTTTGTGTGTCGGTGAAGCTCAACTCGGCGGACTTCCAGCGCGGCGGCTTCGATGCCGACGATGCCCGTCAGGTGATCCAGTGGCTCAACGATCAGCAGATCGATTTGCTGGAGCTCTCCGGAGGCAGCTATGAGGCCCCGGCCATGCAAGGTGAAGCGCGTGATGGCCGGACCTTGGCGCGGGAAGCGTACTTTCTGGAAATGGCCGGCGAACTGGCCGGCGTGGCGCGCATGCCGGTGATGGTGACGGGCGGGATTCGGCGCCTGGCCGTGGTCGAACAGGTGCTCGACAGCGGCATCGCCATGGCGGGCATCGGTACGGCACTGGCGATCGAACCGCAACTGGTCAAGCACTGGCGCGAAGGCCGGGACAGCCATCCGCAATTGCCGCCGATCAACTGGAAACGCAAGCCGCTGGCGTCCCTTGCGAACCAGGCTGTGGTGAAATTCCAGCTTCGTCGCCTTAGCCGCGGCAACAAGCCCCGCCCCGAAGTGTCGGCCCTCTGGGCGCTGATTCTTGACCAGCTGTACCTTGGCCGCCGTACGCGACAGTATCGTCGGGCGATGGGTAAGTAATCGAGGTCAAGGCATAGACCGAGTCGCCTTTATCGCGTGCAGGCTCGCTCCCACATGGAGACTTTGGCGGACACAGATTGCGTGTTCAACAACGATCCAATGTGGGAGCGAGCCTGCTCGCGATGAGGTCAGTCGCAACCACACCGCACTCAGCCAGAAACCAGCTCATCGATATGCCGATACTCCGCTCGCAACTCCGCCGCCAACTGCCGCGCGCGCCCCAACCGGATCGGCCCGCGCTCGATATCGATCAGTAGCCCCGGACACTCAAGCATCGGTAGCATTGGCCACTCCTTCAAGCGCCCGTCCGTCACCAGCAACAACCGCTGCTGCTCGGCCGGAAAGCGTTTTTGCCGCGCCGCAAGCCATCGCCCCGCCTCGCCCAGCGCCGCCAGCAACGGCGTGCCGCCGCCCGCACCCAGGCCATCGAGCCAATGGCCCAATCCGCGAGACGCTTTCAACCCCTGCACTTGCCAGGTGGGCGAATGACCGCTGGCAGTCAACAACGCCAGGCGTGCGCGCTGGCGGTAAGCGTCGTCGAACAGTTGCGCCAGCAGCCCCTTCGCATCGCTCAATGCCTGATGGCGGCGCGTCGAAGCCGAGGCGTCGACGATCACCAGCCACAGTTCATGGGGCGAACGGGTGCGCAATTGAAACAGCAGATCCTGACGTTGGCGCGGGCGGCCATTGAGCAACGTGCCAGGCCAATTGATCGAGCCACTGCGTGCGGCGTGACGCTTGCCCTGTTTGCCGTGGTCCAGTCGTCCCGCACGGGGTCTGGCATTCGCCCCCGCGTCAGAACGAGGGCGAATGCCTAGGGCTTTTTTGGCCAGCTCGGCACTTCGCGTCGGGCACCGACCGGCAGCGCCTGGGCGGGCATGTCGCCCCATTGGCCCTGGCCTTCGCTCGGGCCGGATTGCTGTGGCGAAGGTTGTTGGGCCTTCTGTGGCGCCGGTGGCGATTGCTCGCGACGGCGATGGCGCAATGCGAATTCGGCCACGGCGTCGATATCTTCCTCAGCAATGGCACTGCCTCCCCGCCACGCCGCGTGGGCACGGGCGGCGCGCAACCAGACCAGATCAGCACGCAAACCGTCGACGCCGGCCGCGAAGCAGCGCTCGGTAATCTGCGCCAACGCTTCATCGTCGAGAGGGATGCTCGCCAGAATACTGCGTGCTCTTTCGCAACGTTCGCGCAGAGAATGCTGCTGACTTTCCCAGTCGACACAGAAACGTTGCGGATCGCTGTCGAAATCCAGCCGCCGACGAATGATCTGGCCGCGCTCGGCAGGCGCGGTATGGCCGCTGAGCGCGACATTCAAGCCAAAACGATCGAGCAATTGCGGACGCAATTCGCCCTCTTCCGGGTTCATCGTGCCGATCAGCACGAACTTCGCCGAATGCCGATGGGAAATGCCGTCGCGCTCGATCAGGTTGGTGCCACTGGCGGCGACATCGAGCAGCAGATCGACGAGGTGATCGGGCAGCAGGTTGACTTCATCGACGTAGAGCACGCCGCCGTCTGCCTTGGCCAGCACGCCAGGAGAAAACTGTGCGCGACCTTCGCTCAGGGCGGCGTCGAGGTCGAGGGTGCCGACCAGGCGTTCTTCCGTGGCACCCAGGGGCAAGGTGACGAACTGACCACTGGCGAGCAGGTCGGCGAGACCTCGGGCCAGGGTCGATTTCGCCATGCCACGCGGGCCCTCGATCAGCACGCCACCGATTTTCGGGTCGATGGCGGTGAGGTACAGGGCGAGTTTCAAGTCGTCGGCGCCGACCACGGCGGATAAGGGGAAATGCGGAGTGTCGGTCATTATCAAATCTCGGTCATGGTCGGAAATTGCTTTTACTGTAGGAGCGAGCCTGCTCGCGATAGCGGTATTTCAGTTGATATCTGCATTGATGACACACCGCTATCGCGAGCAGGCTCGCTCCTACATGGGATTTGCGGTGTGTCAAGTGTCTTCTTCTATGTCTAGCAGCAGGTTTTCCAATGCTTCTTTATAGGCGCCGGGCTCCTGCCACATCCCGCGCTGCTGCGCTTCCAGCATTCGCTCGGTCATGTCCCGCAGCGCATGGGGATTATGTTCGCGAACGAAGTCACGGGTCGCCGGGTCGAGCAGGTACGCTTCCGCCAGCAACGCGTACTGGTGATCGTCGATCAACTGCGTGGTGGCGTCGAATGCAAAGAGATTATCGACCGTCGCCGCCAGTTCAAACGCACCTTTGTAGCCGTGCCGCTTCACCCCGTCGATCCACTTCGGATTGGCTGCCCGGGAGCGGATCACCCGGTTCAGCTCTTCCTTCAGGGTGCGGATCTTCGGCAAGTCCGGCTGGCTGTGGTCGCCGTGGTAACTGGCCGCTGCTTCGCCGCTGAGGCTTTCCACGGCGGCGAGCATCCCGCCCTGGAACTGGTAATAGTCATTGGAATCGAGCAAGTCATGCTCGCGGTTGTCCTGGTTTTGCAGCACCGCCTGCACCTGGCTCAAGCGCTGGGCGAATTGGTCGCGGGCGGCGGTGCCTTCGTCGGTGCCGCCATAAGCGTAGCCGCCCCAGTTCAGGTAAACCTCGGCGAGGTCTTCGCGGCTCTGCCACAGGCGCCCGTCAATGGCGCCTTGCACACCCGCGCCGTAGGCACCGGGTTTGGCGCCGAAGATGCGCCAACCGGCCTGCCGTCTGGCCGCTTCTTCATCAAGGCCCGATTGCAGCAATGCTTCACGCTCGGCGCGGACCTTGGCCGCCAGTGGGTTGAGATCGTCCGGCTCATCCAGCGCGGCGACCGCCTGCACGGCGGCGTCGAACAGCCGGATCAAGTTGGCAAAGGCATCGCGGAAGAACCCGGACACACGCAAGGTCACGTCGACGCGCGGACGGTCGAGCAGGCTCAAGGGCAGAATCTCGAAATCGTCGACCCGCTGACTGCCCGTGGCCCAGACCGGCCGCACGCCCATCAGCGCCATCGCCTGGGCGATGTCATCGCCACCGGTGCGCATGGTCGCGGTGCCCCAGACCGACAGACCGAGCTGACGCAAATGATCGCCGTGATCCTGCAAGTGCCGCTCGAGGATCAGGTTCGCCGATTGGAAACCGATGCGCCACGCGGTGGTGGTCGGCAGGTTGCGCACGTCCACCGAATAGAAGTTGCGCCCCGTGGGCAACACGTCGAGACGCCCGCGACTCGGCGCGCCGCTCGGGCCGGCCGGGACGAAGCGGCCGCTGAGGGCATCCAGCAAGCCGCGCATTTCCGCCGGGCCGCAGGCGTCGAGCCTTGGCGCAACCACTTCGCGCAGGTTGTCGAGGATGGCATTCACCTCAGCCCACCCCGATCCCTGTAGGAGCGAGCCTGCTCGCGATGGTGTGTCAGCCACGTTGGTGTCGACTGACACACCATCGCGAGCAGGCTCGCTCCTACAGGTGTCCAGTGTTTGCGAGATCAGTTGCGCGGCGAACAACTCCAGGCGTTCGCGGATATCCCCGGCTGTTCGCCAGGCCTCGTCACTGACAGATTGCAAGGCATCCGGGCGCGGTCCGGTCCAAGGCTCAGCCAACGTACAATCCAGCGGATCGAACCCCAACCCGAACGCCTTGGCCAACGCCCGCAACAGACTCGATTGCGCCCCGCGTCCGTCGCCCCGGGGAATCCGCAGCAGCGCCAGCAACGTATCGATGCGCAAGCGCCCGGTCGGCGACTCACCGAAAATGTGCAGGCCATCGCGGATCTGCGATTCCTTCAAATCGCACAGGTACGTGTCGAGCCGCGGCAGCCAGATCGCCGCGTCGGCATCGCTGTCGAGTTGCTCGTCCAGCTGCAGTTCGCGGTCGATGTGCGTGTCGCGCACCAGTTGCAGAATGTCGCGCTGCAATTCCCGAGCACGGCGCGGATCGAGCAATTGCGCTTCGTAATACTCGTCCGCCAACAGCTCAAGGTTGCGCAGCGGCCCGTAGGTTTCGGCACGGGTCAGCGGCGGCATCAGGTGATCGATGATCACCGCTTGCGTGCGTCGCTTGGCCTGGGCCCCCTCGCCCGGATCGTTGACGATAAACGGATAGATGTTCGGCAGCGGCCCGAGTAACGCATCCGGCCAGCAGTTTTCCGAGAGCCCGACGCCTTTGCCCGGCAGCCATTCGAGGTTGCCGTGCTTGCCGACGTGGATCACGCCGTGGGCGCCATAGGTGGTGCGCAACCAGAAATAGAACGCCAGATAACCGTGGGGCGGCACCAGGTCGGGGTCGTGATAGACCGCGCTCGGGTCGACCTGATAACCCCGCGCCGGTTGAATGCCGACGAAGGTCAGGCCGAAGCGCAGCCCGGCGATCATCATCCGTCCGCCTCGGAACATCGGATCGCTGTCGGGCGCGCCCCAACGTTCCAGCACCGCCTGGCGATTGGCCTCGGGCAAGGCGTTGAACATCGCATTGTAGTCGTCCAGCGCCAGGCTTTGATGACACGGACGCTGGTCGAGGGTGTCGAGGTCATTGCTGACCCCGCCAAGCAATTGCTGGATCAACGCGGTGCCGCTGTCGGGCAGTTCGGCGGGCAGCGGATAACCTTCCTGATGCAGCGCACGCAAAATGTTCAGCGCCGCAGCCGGGGTATCGAGGCCGACGCCATTGCCGATGCGCCCGTCACGGGTCGGGTAATTGGCGAGGATCAGGGCGATGCGTTTTTCGCTGTTGGGCACCCGCGCCAGATCGATCCAGCGCCGTGCCAGTTCGGCGACGAAATCCATGCGCTCCGGTTGCGGTCGATAGCACACCACATCCGATTGGCTGCGCTCGCTACGCCAGGCCAGGTCCTTGAAGCTGATCGGCCGGCTGATGATCCGACCGTCCAGTTCCGGCAACGCAATGTGCATGGCCAGATCCCGCGGACCCAGGCCCTGCTCGCTGGCACGCCAGCCGGGTTCGTTGTCCTGGGCGCAAATCGCCTGGATCACCGGGATATTACGGCGAAACGGGCGCAAGTGCGGCGCTTCCGGGCTGGACTGAGCGAAACCGGTGGTGTTGAGAATCACCCCGGCCTCCACGTCATCCAGCCAGTCCTCGACCACCGACAGACAGCCGGGCTCTTTCAGACTGGCCACGGCAATCGGCAACGGGTTCAGCCCTGCCGCTTGCAAACGCTGGCAAAACACATCGATGAACGCGGTGTTGGCCGCCTGCAAATGCGAGCGGTAAAACAGCACCGCCGCCACCGGCTGACCGGCCTGCCAGTCGGCGTGCCAATCGCTCAATGTCGCGGGGCTTTTTTGTGGATGGTAGATCGCGGTGCGTGGCAGGGTTTGCGGTTCGGCCCAGGCGTAATCGCGGTCCAGCCAGCGATTGGCCAGGCAACGAAACAGGTCGAGCGCGTTGCCCATGCCGCCCTGGCGCAGGTAATGCCAGAGCCGGTCGCGATCTTCGGCGCCGACGGTGCTGAGGTCACTGAGCTCCGGGTCCGGACGATCATCGCCCGGCACCAGAATCAGTTGCACGCCGCGCTGTGAAAGCTCGACCAGCCGCTCGACGCCGTAGCGCCAATAAGCGATGCCGCCGTGCAGCGAAATCAGGATCACCTTGGCGTGGCGCAGCACTTCGTCGACATACAAATCGACCGAGGCGTGATTCTGCACCTGCATCGGGTTGGCCAGACGCACGCTCGGGTAATCGTCGGGCAGTTGCTGCGCCGCTTCAGCGAGCAGCGCCAGGCTGGAATCGCCGCTGCACAGGATCACCAGCTCGGCGGGGGTTTGTCCAAGGTCGGCAATGTTGTCATCCGACACGAAACCGCCGGGCTGGGTCCTGAGCAGGTGCATGGGTTAAACGCTGAGCGCGGCGCGCAGTTGCGCTTCGAGTTGTGCGGCGTCCAACTCCTGGCCGATCAGCACCAGACGTGTGATGCGCGCCTCATCGGCGCCCCACTGGCGGTCGAAGTGCTTGTCGAAACGCGTGCCCACGCCCTGGATCAGCAGGCGCATCGGCTTGTTCGGGATCGCCGCGAAACCCTTGACCCGCAGGATGCCGTGCTTGACCACCAGTTGCGTCAGCGCATCCATCAGCAGGCTTTCGTCAGCCTGGGGCAGTTCGATGGAAATGGAGTCGAACGCGTCGTGATCGTGGTCGTCATGGTCATCGCCGTCGTGGTGGTGATCGTGATGGCTGTGACGGCTGTCGATGTGTTCTTCGGAACCGGCGCCGAGACCGATCAGCACGTCCAGCGGCAGACGCCCGCTGCAGGCTTCGATGACTTTGACGGCGGGCGGCAGTTCTTCGGCGACTTCCAGGCGCACACGGGCCAGGTCTTCAGGGCTGATCAGGTCGGCCTTGTTGAGGATCACCAGGTCGGCGCTGGCCAGTTGGTCGGCGAACAGTTCGTGCAGCGGAGATTCGTGATCCAGGTTCGGATCGAGTTTGCGCTGGGCGTCGACCTGGTCCGGGAATGCGGCGAAAGTGCCGGCGGCCACGGCCGGGCTGTCGACCACGGTGATCACCGCGTCAACGGTGCAGGCGCTGCGGATTTCCGGCCACTGGAAGGCTTGCACCAGCGGCTTTGGCAGGGCCAGGCCCGAGGTTTCGATGAGAATGTGATCGAGGTCGCCACGACGGGCCACCAGTTCGCGCATCACCGGGAAAAATTCTTCCTGGACGGTGCAGCACAGGCAGCCGTTGGCCAGTTCGTAGACGCGGCCGTTGGCTTCTTCTTCGGTGCAGCCGATGGAGCACTGCTTGAGGATTTCACCGTCGATGCCCAGCTCGCCGAACTCGTTGACGATCACCGCGATACGGCGGCCCTGAGCGTTATCGAGCATATGGCGCAGCAAGGTGGTTTTGCCCGAGCCGAGGAAGCCGGTAACGATGGTGACGGGGAGTTTGGCCAGTGTTTTCATCGGATGCCCTTTGGCAAGGTGGCGGGCATACGGGACGACGACCGCAGCGACAGGCGCGCGGAAGATTTCGCCACCGGATCACCCCGCCCGGTTGTAGTGAGAATTCGTTTCGAGGCAGGTCTCCTGGCTGACGGTGCGCCGGTCGCTAGACTGGCGTTCGCTGCGCCTTCCCGCGGGCTCCAGGGCTGGAGCGTGCAGTGGCGTGGCAGCGAACATCACCGTTCACAGTTGCGGGGGCAGCCGCGGCATCGACCGCGTTCCCTTCTTAGCTTCGGCATGCGCCGAAGAACCTCGAATGCGCAAGGCTACGCATGGTCTTGGGGCGGGTCAATGTCTTGTGTTAGCCGCACTGGCCCCATCGCGAGCAGGCTCGCTCCCACATTAGACCGCGGTCCACTGTGGGAGCGAGCCTGCTCGCGATGGGGGCGACTCGGTTCCGAGTTGAGAACCCCTGCCAATTGACGCCCAGCCCCTACCCATGCTCTCCTACACAACTTGTTACGGGTGCCCTTCACAGGGTGAAACGGGAAACCGGTGAATCATGTGCTTTACTCAAAGCCATGTCAGTCCGGTGCTGCCCCCGCAACGGTAAGCGAGCGAAGCGTCAGATCCACTGTGCCAGCAGTTCGGCATGGGAAGGTGACGCTTGCAGGTTTCGGCTGACGCCCAAGCCCCTCGCGAGCCCGGAGACCGGCCCGCAACACAAAGTGACGATTACGTTCACTGAACAACAAACCCGCGGTGGGCGGGCGCTGTTTGTATCTCTGCGAGCCCGATTTGCAGGGATCTTCCATGCGCTCTATTCACCCGCTGACAGACCAGAGGGAAGCGCCATGTCGATCATCAGCAGCACCGGCCACACATCCGCCAGCACTACCACGACCACTTTGGCCCAACGCCTGACCGCCGCCGTCTGTGCGTCGATCCTTGGTGCGTGCCTGGTGTACTTCGCCGGTTTCTCGCACATCGAAGCGGTGCACAACGCCGCGCACGATACCCGTCACAGCTCTGCTTTCCCGTGCCATTGAGACCTGCCGACATGATCAAGCGTATCGTGCAAACCGCAGGTTTCACCGGGCTGCTGGCCGCCCTGCTGCTGACCCTGCTGCAAAGCTTCTGGGTCGCGCCGCTGATTCTGCAGGCCGAGACTTACGAAAAATCCGAACCAGCCGCTGTTGAAGTTCATGAACACGCCGCCGGTGCCGCCGCCCACACCCACGATGCCGAAGCCTGGGAACCGGAAGACGGCTGGCAGCGCGTGCTGTCGACCACTGGCGGCAACCTGGTGGTGGCGGTCGGTTTCGCCTTGATGCTCGCGGGTCTGTACACGCTGCGCTCCCCGACCAAAACTTCGCAAGGCCTGCTCTGGGGCCTGGCCGGTTACGTCACATTCGTACTGGCTCCGACCCTCGGCCTGCCGCCGGAACTGCCGGGCACTGCCGCGGCTGACCTGGCACAACGGCAAATCTGGTGGATTGGCACCGCAGCCTCCACCGCAGTGGGTATCGCGTTGATCGTCTTCAGCCGCCACTGGCTGATGAAGCTCCTGGGCGTGGCGATTCTCGCCGTCCCTCACGTGATCGGCGCACCACAACCGGAAGTGCACTCGATGCTCGCGCCGGAAGCCCTGGAAGCGCAGTTCAAAATCGCTTCGCAGTTGACCAACCTCGGATTCTGGCTGGCCCTGGGCCTGATCAGCGCGTGGTTGTTCCGCCGCAAAAGCGATGGTCAATACCACGCATGACGAATGCCGGCACAGCGCCGACTCTTGTGGTCGGCCTGGGCTGCCAGCGTGGCTGCCCCGCCAGCACGCTGCGGGCGTTACTCGATCAGGCGCTACAGGCGCATCAAATCCCACTTCAGCAAATCACGGCCCTGGCCAGCATCGACCTGAAGCGTGACGAACCCGGCCTGATCGAGCTCGCCGCACAACTCGGATTGCCATTGACGTACTTCAGCAGCGAACAACTGGCCGGTTTTCAACCGCGACTCAGCCACCTTTCGGACATCGCCTTTGAACGCACCGGCTGCTACGGCGTAGCGGAAAGTGCTGCCCTCGCCCTCGCTGAACAACTGGCGCAGGCACCGGCGACCTTGCTGATTTCGCGACAAAAATATGCCCAGGCGACCCTGGCATTGGCCCGCTCCGGGTGAAATCCCCGATAATCCCCGCCTTCGATCATGAGCAATCTTCATCTGAAGCCTTGCCCAGCCCCTTTTTCTGACAGGAAACGACGATGACCGTCTACTTCATTGGCGCAGGTCCCGGCGACCCGGAACTGATCACCGTCAAAGGCCAGCGGCTGATCCGCAGTTGCCCGGTGATCATCTACGCCGGCTCGCTGGTGCCCGCCGCAGTGCTGGAAGGCCATCGCGCCGAGCAGGTGGTCAACAGCGCCGAACTGCACCTGGAACAGATCATCGAACTGATCAGGGCCGCCCACGCCAATGGCCAGGATGTGGCGCGAGTGCACTCCGGCGACCCGAGCCTTTATGGCGCGATTGGCGAGCAGATTCGTCACCTGCGCGAACTCGGCATTCCGTTTGAAATCATTCCGGGGGTCACGGCCACGGCGGCGTGCGCGGCGCTGTTGGGCGCAGAACTGACGCTGCCGGATGTTTCACAAAGCGTGATTCTGACTCGCTACGCCGACAAGACCGTGATGCCGGCCGGTGAAGAACTGGGGAACCTGGCGCAGCATGGGGCGACCATGGCGATTCATTTGGGCGTGAACCACCTGGAGAAAATCCTGGTTGAGTTGCTGCCGCACTACGGCGCGGACTGTCCGATTGCGGTGATCCACCGGGCGACCTGGCCGGATCAGGATTGGGTGGTGGGGACGATTGCGGACATTGCCGGCAAGGTTGAGGCGAAGGGATTTCGGCGTACGGCGTTGATTCTGGTGGGCCAGGTGTTGGGCAGTGATCAGTTCAGTGAGTCGTCGCTGTATCGCGCCGGGCATGCGCATCTCTACAGGCCATAGGCCCCCATCGCGAGCAGGCTCGCTCCCACAGAGGATTGAGGTCGGGCACAAAACCTGTGGGAGCGAGCCTGCTCGCGATGAGGCCAATGAAATATCAGGCATAAAAAAACGGCGCTCACGGGGCGCCGTTTTTTCATGTCGCAGCGAACGCCTTAGTAGTAGGCGTTTTCTTTCTGCGTGTGGTCGGTCACGTCACGTACACCCTTGAGCTCGGGAATGCGCTCGAGCAGGGTGCGCTCGATGCCTTCACGCAAGGTGACGTCAGCCTGGCCGCAACCCTGGCAACCGCCGCCGAACTTGAGCACGGCGATACCGTCGTCAACCACATCGATCAGGCTGACCTGACCTCCGTGGCTCGCGAGCCCCGGGTTGATCTCGGTTTGCAGGTAGTAGTTGATGCGCTCGTTGACCGGGCTGTCAGCGTTGACCATCGGTACTTTGGCGTTTGGCGCCTTGATGGTCAGTTGGCCGCCCATGCGGTCGGTGGCGTAGTCGACTACCGCGTCATCCAGGAACGCTTCGCTGAACGAATCGATGTAAGCGGTGAAGCTTTTCAGCCCCAGCGCGGTGTCTTCGGGTTTTTCTTCGCCCGGCTTGCAGTAAGCAATGCAGGTTTCGGCGTACTGGGTGCCAGGCTGGGTGATGAAGACGCGGATGCCGATGCCCGGGGTGTTCTGCTTGGAGAGCAGATCAGCCAGGTAATCGTGGGCGGCGTCGGTGATGGTAATAGCGGTCATGGAAACTCCTCGCAGGCTTGGGCGCAGTTTACGCCAATCATCGCGCCGTACAAAGTCCTAGTATTTTTGTCGGGAAAGCGCCAGCTCGCCGCGATCGGGTGATTCGCCGTCGATCTGTGCTTTAAGCCACCGATAGCTGCATTTTTCCACCCATTCGTAACTTGCCCACGACCCCACGCCGATGGCTGCGACGCAAACGACGAACATCACGTAAGGGTTTATGCCATAGCGTTGTGCGACAAATCCGCCGGCCGACAGCACCAATACGTGCATCAGGTACACCGAGTAGGAGCAATCCCCGAGTAATTTGAACACTCGGTTGTTCTCGAAAAACCGCTCGAGAGCCATGCACGCCATCACCAACACCGCACTCGGTACGCCCCAGGCCAAGAATCGCGGCTGCGGCGCCAAGTGGTAAATCGCCAGCAACGCAGCGCCGATCCCCAGCAACGGCAGCCATAAACCCGGCTTGATCCAGCCGCGACGGTAGATCATGCCGATGGCGATCCCCAGCAAAAACTCATAAACAATGTCGGATCGGTAAAACTCGCTGATCCAGCCGTAGCCGGTCCAGGCCTGACACACCGAAAACAGCAGCGCTGCGACGATCAGCAGGCGAACCTGCAAGCGGAACAGCAGCGCCCAGGCAAACAGCACGTAGAACAGCATTTCGTAATTGAGGGTCCAGCCGACATTCAATGTCGGATAAATCCCGTAGCCGCCGGGGTTTTCCGTAGGAATGAACAACAAGGACAGGAGAAAATGCGACCAGTCGACGGTCTGGTCCGGCAACACTGGCCGGGCGAAGACCACCACCAGCGCCATCAGAACCGTGTACAGCCAGTACGCGGGAACGATACGAAACAATCGATACAGCAGGAATCGTCCCGGCGGCAACGACTTGCCCTCGGTGGACAGGAAGATCACCAGGCCGCTGATGACGAAGAACACATCGACGCCCACCGCGCCCTTGTCGATGAACATCTGCCCGATGGGACCACGGGCCTGGAAGTCGAAAAAGATCTGCATGAAATGGTGGCAAACCACCGTCCAGGCCGCGAGCGCGCGCAGTGCCTGTACTGAAATCAACATCGACGGCCCTCCGGTCGCAATCCAGAACCACCGCCCCCCTGTAGGAGCCGGCTTGCCGGCGATGGCGGCGTCACGTTCAACATTAATGTGACTGTGAGGGCGCTATCGCCGGCAAGCCGGCTCCTACAAGGGTTTTTCGGTGCCTTATGGATCCGACACCGGGCCGCTAACGAAAGGTCAAAGATTCTCGTAGCGGTTCATGTCCAGCACGCCCTCTTCCACCGGTTCGGTTTCATGGACGTAGGTGCTCAGGTCATGGAAATAGAACCAGAACTGCGGATGGCTGCGGCGAATCCCCCAGCGTTCGACGATTTTTTCGAAGCGATTGGCGTCCTTGGCGTTTTCCATCGCATCCACGAACGCCGGCACCTGCTCGGCCGGAACGTTGAACATGAAGTTCGGATAACTGCTGAGTACGCCCGGGAAAAGGGTCAAGGTGTCGAGCCCCGGCTGATAACGCAGAGATTCCCCAAGCAGGAACGCGACGTTGCTGTGGGCGCGGTTGCGTAGCAGGCTGTAGACCTCGCGTTTGCCACTGGCCGTCTCAACCCGCAGCATCGTCGCTTCCGGTAACTGATCGATGACTTTCAGCCCGGCCGCCGGACGCGAAGTCAGGCGGCTCAGGGCCTGTTCGGCGCTCTGCAAGGCCGGATCGATGTTCGGCCGTGAGCAATAAGCACCGTCACAACGGTTGATCGGATCGGGTTTGGCATTCAGTTCGCCGTATCGGGTCAGCAGTTGCATCGCGAAGTCGCGCTTCGGGTCCTTCTCGTCGAGCTTCAGCGCCGTCGGCTTGTCATTGTCGATGGACTCGTAATCCAGCCACATCTTGAATTTACCGCTGCTTTGGTACCAGTCGTCGAGGAAACCGTCCCGGGAGTCGGCGGGCATCAGGCGCAGGAAGTTCTGCTCAGCGCCATTGCGGATCAGGTCGAAGTAGAGCCGTGTCTGGGCCTGGTGGGAGACGTTGCCGAACACGTCAAAATTCACCGCCAGCTGATAATAGGTGCGCTCCAGCAGCGGGAAATCGAACAGCCACATCGTCTGCGGCACGTCACCGATCAGGCCCTTGTTCACCGAAGCGCTGTCGAAATGCCGAAAGATCGTCAGTAGCGCGTTGTCGTTACCCGCCCACAAGGTCGACCAGCTCGGCGCGGGCGCGTCGGCATAGTTGTCGCGGCGCAGCGCCTCGTATTCGTTACGCTTGTCGCGGTAGTTGTGCCACAGGCTCAGGACGCTGCCGACGTCATCGTTCTGCCCCGGCATCGCCAGCAAAGGCGTAGCCTGGCCGCGATAATTGGGGTCAGTGATATAGAGGTCATGTTCCGGCGCCTGGAACAACGCCCAGAAGTTGTCGCGAATCACGTCCGTGGCGATCTGCCCCCGGCACACCGGCCCACGAATAAAGGTACGCACGAAGTATTCGGCGTTATCGAGCATGAACTGATAGCGCGCCTGCGCCGGAATTGCCTCGAACGTGGCGAATGGATTGGCCCGGCGCTCCGGCCCGTAGCCCGGCAAGGCATTGACTTGCCAGTTGCCGTTGTAGAACAGGCTTTTGATCCGCGCCATCTTCGCCGCACTCAGCGGGTAAGTGATGTGGGTCTTCTGCACGATCACGCCCTGCACCGGCCACAGGCGGTAATACACCTGCGTGCCCGGATCATCATTGGGACGGCGGGTGCTGATCAGGTCAATCGGCTGGCCGGTCGGCGTGCGCGAACGCACCCACTGGAAGAAATGCCCCGGCTCGCCGTCCTTGAAATAGAGGTGCGCGAGAAACCAGTGCTCGAACAGCCAGCGCCCCACCAGGCTCTGCCGTGCGCCCGGCGAGTTCAGCAAATTTTCCCACTGCACCACTTGCAGGGCTTCTTTCGCCGAAGGCACCAGCGCTTGCTCATCGATGGCTGCACCCGAGGCCAGCCAGCGTTGCAGCGTCTTGTACTGCTGATCGGTCAGGCCGGTGACCGCCAGCGGCATGCCTTCCTTGGGATGAGCGCTGGCATAACCGTCGAACTCCGCCGGCATCGCGCACATGTTTTCACGGTTCAAACCGAGAACGATGTCTTCCGGCAATTTGGCGTTGGGTGTCAGCGGCGTCTTGTGGCCCAGTTCCAGCATCCGCGCCATCAGCGCGGCCTGGCTGCCCTGGGCGTCGAGTACCGGGTAGAAGCCTTTCTGCTGCCAGGCGTGCTTGCCGAAAGCGTCGTAGAACAACCGGGTCGGCGCGGCAGCCTGGCTGCGCTCGCCGTCGTAGACGGGCACTTTCGATGCGCCGCGCGCCGCACCTTCGCCACTGCCCAGGTTGAGCTGACAGGCGGAGTCGTTGCAGGCATGGCAGGCCACGCACTTTTCGGTGAAGATCGGTTGGATGTCCCGGCTATAGGAAATAGCAGAGGAAATGGCCGGTTCCTGCGCGGCGGCGCCCCAGCTTAAAAACAGCAACGCAATGCTGATGACGCGAAAAGACATGTCCCTGGTCCTGATCGTGAAAAAAACTCCGCGATTCTACCGGCATGACCTCTGCGCCAACATGAGCGATATTCATGCAATTTCCCGACATGCTCTAAAACCGCACAGGTTTGCTATGATCCCGCCCCTTCGTCATGGTCTTTCCGAGTAGCCCCAATGTCCGATCGCAGTGTTCGCCTTCAAGCCCTCAAGCACGCCCTCAAAGAGCGCATTCTGATACTCGACGGCGGCATGGGCACGATGATCCAGAGCTACAAGCTCGAAGAGCAGGATTATCGCGGCAAACGCTTTGCCGACTGGCCAAGCGATGTCAAAGGCAACAACGACCTGTTGGTGCTGACGCGCCCGGACGTGATCGGCGGCATCGAGAAAGCCTATCTGGACGCCGGCGCTGACATTCTGGAAACCAACACCTTCAACGCCACCCGGATTTCCATGGCCGACTATGGCATGGAAGAACTGGCCTACGAACTGAACGTAGAAGGCGCTCGCCTGGCGCGCAAGGTCGCCGATGCGAAAACCCACGAGAACCCGGACAAGCCTCGCTTCGTCGCCGGCGTGCTCGGTCCTACAAGTCGCACTTGCTCGCTGTCGCCAGACGTGAACAACCCCGGCTACCGCAACGTGACCTTCGATGAACTGGTGGAGAACTACACCGAGGCCACCAAAGGCCTGATCGAAGGCGGTGCCGACCTGATCCTGATCGAAACCATTTTCGACACCCTGAACGCCAAAGCCGCGATCTTCGCCGTACAAGGCGTGTTCGAAGAGTTGGGCGTCGAACTGCCGATCATGATTTCCGGCACCATCACCGACGCCTCCGGCCGCACCCTGTCGGGCCAGACCACAGAAGCGTTCTGGAACTCCGTGGCCCACGCCAAACCGATTTCGGTGGGTTTGAACTGCGCCCTCGGCGCCAGCGAACTGCGTCCGTACCTCGAAGAGCTGTCGAACAAGGCCGGCACCCACGTCTCCGCGCACCCGAACGCCGGCCTGCCGAACGAATTCGGCGAGTACGACGAACTGCCGTCGCAAACCGCCAAGGTCATCGAAGAATTCGCCCAAAGCGGCTTCCTCAACATCGTCGGCGGTTGCTGCGGCACCACGCCGGGCCACATCGAAGCCATCGCCAAAGCCGTGGCCGGTTATGCACCGCGTGAAATCCCGGAAATCCCGAAGGCCTGCCGCCTCTCGGGCCTGGAGCCGTTCACCATCGATCGCAACTCGCTGTTCGTCAACGTCGGCGAGCGCACCAACATCACCGGCTCGGCCAAATTCGCCCGCCTGATCCGTGAAGACAACTACACCGAAGCCCTGGAAGTCGCCCTGCAGCAGGTCGAAGCTGGCGCCCAGGTGATCGACATCAACATGGACGAAGGGATGCTCGATTCGAAGAAGGCCATGGTGACCTTCCTCAATCTGATTGCCGGTGAACCGGACATCTCCCGCGTACCGATCATGATCGACTCCTCGAAATGGGAAGTAATCGAAGCCGGCCTCAAGTGCATCCAGGGCAAGGGCATCGTCAACTCGATCAGCATGAAAGAAGGCGTCGAGCAGTTCATCCACCACGCCAAGCTGTGCAAGCGCTACGGCGCCGCCGTGGTGGTGATGGCGTTCGACGAAGCCGGCCAGGCCGACACCGAAGCGCGCAAGAAAGAAATCTGCAAACGCTCCTACGACATTCTGGTCAACGAAGTCGGCTTCCCGCCGGAAGACATCATCTTTGACCCGAACATCTTCGCCGTGGCCACCGGCATCGAAGAACACAACAACTACGCTGTGGACTTCATCAATGCCTGCGCCTACATCCGTGACGAACTGCCGTACGCCCTGACCTCGGGCGGCGTGTCCAACGTGTCGTTCTCGTTCCGTGGCAACAACCCGGTGCGTGAGGCGATTCACTCGGTGTTCCTGCTGTATGCGATCCGCAACGGCCTGACCATGGGTATCGTCAACGCCGGCCAGCTGGAAATCTACGACCAGATCCCGCAAGAGCTGCGCGACGCCGTCGAAGACGTGATCCTCAACCGCACCCCGGAAGGCACCGACGCCCTCCTCGCCATCGCCGACAAATACAAGGGCGACGGCAGCGTCAAGGAAGCCGAGACCGAAGAGTGGCGCGGATGGGAGGTCAACAAGCGTCTGGAACATGCGCTGGTCAAAGGCATCACCACGCACATCGTCGAGGACACCGAAGAGTCGCGCCAGTCGTTCGCCCGTCCGATCGAAGTGATCGAAGGCCCGCTGATGTCCGGCATGAACATCGTCGGCGACCTGTTCGGCGCCGGCAAAATGTTCCTGCCGCAAGTGGTGAAATCCGCCCGCGTCATGAAACAGGCTGTGGCCCACCTGATCCCGTTCATCGAGCTGGAAAAGGGCGACAAGCCGGAAGCCAAGGGCAAGATCCTGATGGCCACGGTGAAAGGCGACGTGCACGACATCGGCAAGAACATCGTTGGCGTGGTGCTCGGCTGCAACGGCTACGACATCGTCGACCTCGGCGTGATGGTGCCGGCCGAGAAGATCCTGCAAGTGGCCAAGGAACAGAAGTGCGACATCATCGGCCTGTCCGGCCTGATCACGCCGTCGCTGGATGAAATGGTCCACGTCGCCCGCGAAATGCAGCGTCAGGATTTCCACCTGCCGCTGATGATCGGTGGCGCGACCACGTCCAAGGCGCACACGGCGGTGAAGATCGAGCCGAAGTACAGCAACGACGCGGTGATCTACGTGACCGACGCCTCCCGCGCCGTGGGCGTGGCGACGCAGTTGCTGTCCAAGGAACTGAAAGCCGGCTTCGTCGAGAAGACCCGCCTGGAATACATCGACGTTCGCGAGCGCACCGCCAACCGCAGCGCCCGCACCGAACGCCTGAGCTACCCGGCCGCCATCGCCAAGAAGCCGCAGTTCGACTGGAGCACCTACGCACCGGTCAAACCGACGTTCACCGGTTCCAAAGTGCTGGACAACATCGACCTCAAAGTCCTGGCCGAATACATCGACTGGACGCCGTTCTTCATCTCCTGGGACCTGGCCGGCAAGTTCCCGCGCATCCTCACGGATGAAGTGGTTGGCGAAGCCGCGACCGCGCTGTACGCCGACGCCCAGGAAATGCTCGCCAAGTTGATCGACGAGAAACTGATCAGCGCCCGTGCGGTGTTCGGTTTCTGGCCGGCCAACCAGGTGCGTGACGACGACATCGAAGTCTACGGTGAGGACGGCAAGCCATTGGCCAAGCTGCATCACCTGCGCCAGCAGACCATCAAGACCGACGGCAAGCCGAACTTCTCCCTGGCTGACTTCGTTGCACCGAAGGACAGTGAAGTCACCGACTACGTGGGTGGCTTCATCACCACCGCGGGCATCGGCGCCGAAGAAGTGGCCAAGGCGTATCAGGACGCGGGCGACGATTACAACTCGATCATGGTCAAGGCCCTCGCCGACCGCCTGGCCGAAGCCTGCGCCGAGTGGCTGCACCAGCAAGTGCGTAAAGACTACTGGGGTTACGCCAAGGACGAGACGCTGGACAATGAGGCGCTGATCAAAGAGCAATACACCGGCATCCGCCCTGCTCCGGGCTACCCGGCGTGCCCGGATCACACCGAGAAGTCGACGCTGTTCGCCCTGCTCGACCCTGAAGCCAGCGAAATGCAGGCCGGCCGCAGCGGCGTGTTCCTCACCGAGCACTACGCGATGTTCCCGGCGGCAGCGGTCAGCGGCTGGTACTTCGCTCACCCGCAGGCGCAATACTTTGCCGTGGGCAAGGTCGACAAGGATCAGGTGCAGAGCTACACCTCGCGCAAAGGTCAGGAACTGAGCGTGACCGAACGCTGGCTGGCGCCTAACCTGGGTTACGACAACTAACCCTGCGGCAACACAAATCCCCCTGTAGGAGCGAGCCTGCTCGCGATGAGGTCATGTCAGTCGACAACAATATCGTCTGATACACCGCCTTCGCGAGCAGCCTCGCTCCTACAGGGGGATTTGTATTTGCAGGGATTGTCTATGCTTAGCGCTCACACATCCGTGACGAGGGGTTTATGACCGATCCAGTCGACAACAAGCCGCCGACTTTCTGGCAGATGCTGCACAGCGTCATGGCTGCAGCGTTCGGGGTACAGAGCGGGAAGAACCGGGCCCGGGATTTCACCCACGGCAAACCCAGTCACTTCGTGCTCCTGGGGATTCTGTTCACGGTGGTGTTTGCGTTGACGCTCTACGGCATCGTGCAATTGGTGCTGTTGTTTGCGGGGGTTTAACGCATCAGGGTTTGCAGGCTGAACGGATAACGGTAGGTCGTTGGCCGGCCCTTGGCCGAGAGTCGACGGAAGTTCACCCCGTAGTCGGGCGATTCACCCATGGCGAGCATCCGCTTGGCGGTGGCCTTGTCGACCAGTTGCAGTAACGGAATCTTACGGTCACGGCCGCCGTAGTGGCTGATATCCACGCCCCGATCCAGGTCATGCAACTCCACCAGCGCCCAACCGCCCAAGGTGAAGTGTCCGCCCAGCAAGACACTCAAGCGGCCATCCACTTTCGCCTGCAACGCTTCGGTAGACGTATTGACCGCACTGAACAGCGCATCCTTGCCCGGCACGCCACCGGCTTCCGAATACGCCTGCATCGCGCCAAACGCCATTTCATCGTTGGCGGCCCACACCAGTGACACCTTGGGATAGCGCCGCAGCAGCAACTTGGCCTGTTCGTACGCACGGTCGCGGGTCCAGCCGCTGTAGACCAGTTGCCGCAAACGCACTTCAGGATGTTCCGCCAGCGCCCGCATCATGCCTTGCTCGCGCAGCTGCGCTGACGGCGTGATTTTCAGGCCGGAGAACGCCAGCAGTTCGATCACCTGACCGGGCGCCACGGGTGGGTGCTGCCGAATCAGCTCCTTGAGCATCAGGTAGCCGCCCTCCTCGTCGTTGGGCACCAGACTGCCCAATCGATCCGGGCGTTCACCCAGCAGGCTCAACTGACTGTCAGTGAGTGCGCCGTTGACCATGAACAGCTTGACGCCGCTGCCTTGTGCCATGCGCAAGACTTGCGGGGCGATGGATTGCTCGTTGACGAACACCAGATAGTCCGGACGGTCGGGACCTTGCAGCGCCAGGCGCGCTTGCGCCAGCGTGAGTTCCGGCATGCGCCGGGAATAGACAATCCGCAGGTCGATACCCAGGTCCGTCGCGGCCGCCTGCATGAATTGCGAATAGCTGGTCCAGAAGGCCTCGTCGACTTTCCCCGGATTCAGGAACAACACCGATTCCGCACGCGCAGCAGGTCCGTAAACCGTGCCCAGCATGAGCAGGAAGGTGTAGAGAAACTTCAACATTGGTCGTCCGAGCCCCCGGAAATTCGCCGCGCATTATAGCCAGCGAACGCCCGTAAAACGGCGTTTATTGCAGCTTTTGTCCGACAATCGTCGGAATCGGGCCCGGACGGGGTCGGTTACTGATGGCTGACCCAGAATACCGCGGTGCCCACGACCAGGATGATCAGAAACAGGATGGCCCAAGCATCGACCGTACTGTCAGGCTTTGAAGCTTTAGTAGGGTTGCTCATTGCATCGCCTCTTGTCGGTTTTATCGGTGATTGCATAAAGACTCGACCAGAGTAAAGACGAGGTTTGCCCACACCACAAATGCGGGTTTATCAATAACGATTCTCGTTAGTCGATTTGGTTCTTTGCATATACTCAAACATCACTTTTGCGCATAACTCCAAACTGGTATCTTGCCCCGGCTCCGTAGGGAGTGCGCGGCCGTGCGCGCAGAATTGCCAAGGCAGTATCGGAGACTTTCCAGGCGAAAACGCAACTGGATCCGACCGGCCCAAGCCTGAGAACAGGACTTATATGTACGTATACGACGAGTACGATCAGCGGATCATCGAGGACCGCGTCAAGCAGTTCCGTGATCAGACCCGACGCTATCTGGCAGGCGAGCTGAGCGAAGAAGAATTCCGCCCGTTGCGTTTGCAGAACGGGCTTTACATCCAGCGTTTCGCACCCATGTTGCGAGTGGCGGTGCCTTACGGCCAGCTGACTTCGCGCCAGACGCGAATGATGGCGAAGATTGCCCGCGACTACGACAAGGGCTACGCCCACATCAGTACCCGCCAGAACGTGCAGTTCAACTGGCCGGCGCTGGAAGACATCCCGGACATCCTGGCCGAGCTGGCCACCGTGCAGATGCACGCGATCCAGACCAGCGGCAACTGCCTGCGCAACGTCACCACCGACCAGTTTGCCGGTGTCGCCGCCGACGAACTGATCGACCCGCGCCCATGGTGCGAGATCGTTCGTCAGTGGACCACGTTCCACCCGGAATTCGCCTACCTGCCGCGTAAATTCAAGATCGCCATCAACGGTTCGACGTCCGACCGTGCCGCCATCGAAGTCCATGACATCGGCCTCGAGCCGGTGCACAACGCCGCTGGCGAACTGGGCTTCCGTGTGCTGGTCGGTGGTGGTCTCGGCCGTACCCCGGTGGTCGGCGCGTTCATCAATGAATTCCTGCCGTGGCAACACCTGTTGAGCTACCTCGATGCCATCCTGCGGGTCTACAACCGCTATGGCCGTCGTGACAACAAGTACAAGGCGCGGATCAAGATTCTGGTCAAGGCCCTGACGCCTGAAGTCTTCGCGCAGAAAGTCGATGCGGAAATGGAACACCTTCGCGGTGGCCAGACCACGCTGACCGAAGCCGAAGTGCATCGGGTCGCCAAGCACTTCGTCGACCCGGACTACAAGGCCCTGGAAAACCAGAGCGCTGCGCTGGCCGAACTCGACAAGGAACATCCGGGCTTCGCCCGCTGGCGTACGCGCAATACCCTGGCACACAAGAAGCCGGGTTATGTCGCCGTGACCCTGTCCCTGAAGCCAACCGGCGTTGCGCCGGGCGACCTCACCGACAAGCAGCTGGATGCCGTGGCCGACCTGGCCGATCGCTATAGCTTCGGTCAACTGCGTACGTCCCACGAACAGAACATCATCCTGGCCGATGTCGAGCAGTCCCGACTGTTCGAGATGTGGGGCGAGCTACGCGAGAAAGGCTTCGCCACGCCGAACATCGGTTTGCTGACCGACATCATCTGCTGCCCTGGCGGTGATTTCTGCTCGCTGGCCAACGCCAAGTCGATCCCGATCGCCGAATCGATCCAGCGCCGTTTCGACGACCTGGACTACCTGTTCGACATCGGTGAACTGGACCTGAACATCTCCGGCTGCATGAACGCCTGTGGTCACCACCACGTCGGCCACATCGGCATCCTCGGGGTGGACAAGAAAGGCGAAGAGTTCTACCAGGTGTCCCTGGGTGGCAGCGCCAGCCGTGACGCCAGCCTGGGCAAGATCCTCGGCCCTTCCTTTGCCCAGGACGCCATGCCTGACGTGATCGAGAAGCTGATCGACGTGTACATCGAACAACGTACCGAAGACGAGCGTTTCATCGACACCTATCAACGTATCGGCATCGACCTCTTCAAGGAACGCGTCTATGCAGCGAATCATTAAGAACAACGCAGTCGTCGACGAAACCTGGCACCTGCTGCCCAAGGATTTCAACATCGACGAGATCACCAACTGCGACGACTACATCGTTCCGTTGCAGCTGTGGCGCGAACACAGCCGCATGCTCCTGGCCCGCGATGGCGGCCTGGGCGTGTGGCTGGACGCTGACGAAGAAGCCGAGGAAATCGGTGAAGACGTCGCGAGCTTCCAGGTGATCGCCTTGAACTTCCCGGCGTTCACCGATGGCCGCAACTACTCCAATGCCCGTTTGCTGCGCGACCGTTACGGTTTCAAAGGCGAACTGCGGGCAATTGGCGATGTGCTGCGCGACCAGCTGTTCTACATGCATCGCTGCGGTTTCGATGCGTTTGCAGTACGGGCCGACAAAGACCCGCACGAAGCCCTTGAAGGTCTCAAGGACTTCTCGGTGACCTATCAGGCCGCCACCGACGAACCGCTGCCGCTGTTCCGTCGTCGCTAAAACGCTGCTTTCCCTGTAGGAGCGAGCCTGCTCGCGATGGAGTATCAATCGACACCGATGTGTCTGACACTCCTTCGCGAGCAGGCTCGCTCCTACAGAGAGCTTAGTGATCTCCTGCCGGAAACGGCCGCCCCAAAGCGACCCAATCGTGGTAAAGCCGGGCCCGATTCTCAAGTGCCGCGAACGCCGCGAACGGGTTATCGAACGCACCTGCCGGTAACGGCACATCCACGGTCAAACGCTCCCACAGTTCATTTGACTCATCTGCTTCAGTCAGCAAGCGCCATACACGTGCCTGAAGATCCAGATAATTGATCTGAAAATCCGCGGTGAGCGTCAAGGTGTTGATCGTCCCTAAAAATCGCCCGCCGCGAGGCCTGAGTGACAGCCATTGCCAAATCTGTAACCGGCCATTCCGCAGGTCTGGATCAATACCTTCCAACCAGACTGCCGGGTCTCCATAGTTATTGCCTGCCGTGCTCAACCACAAGTTGATGCCGGTTTGCTCCCGATGCGCGACCAATCGCTGCAGAGTGTCCTCGTCAGAAATCGGGTTGTTCCAGAGGAGTACTCGATCCCTGGCGACAGCCTGGTTCAGTACAGCCTGCGGCACCCGACTGATCTGATTGCCTCTCAGGTTCAGCATCGTCAAATACGGCCGTTCCAGAATTCCAGTCGGACATCGGGTGATCCCCGTATCTTCCAGATTCAGGTATCGCAACTGATCCATACCCATCACCAAGGGTGGTTCACCCAATGGGTTATCGCTCATATCCAGAGATTGAAGGTTGGTCAGTTCACTCAACTTTCCGGCATTGAGCTCACTCAACTTCAGATGTGTATCTCGCATGTTCAATGAAGTGAGGCGCTTCAATTCGGGAATCATGACGGGTAATTCGCTGTCCTGCTGCCCGTTCGCAAGGTCAAACCGCAAGTCAACCTCTGAAAGATCCAGAGTCTGCACATTGGGAAATGCCTCAAGAAACTCATCCAGGCTGGAAATCACATTCATTTGAAAGTTGTGCATGTTCAAACCGACAACATCGTTCAGTCGAACGTTGAACGCGGGTAATCGATGAAAACTTTCATGGTCCAGGTCCATGGTAAAACCTGTGACATGGTTGCCGGCGTATCGGCTGTGTGGCTGTGGTGGACGCTTTCGCCAGATGGACACAATTTCGTCAGCCAGTTCCATTCGGCCTTGCATCTCATGCGTCATCGCCTCCTGGATCAATTCTGCGTTGTGCGCGGCCAATTGCGCAGCGTTCATACCGGCCGCTTCAGGATCATTGGGGCCCAGGAGCGGGACATCCATATCGTTGATGTCTAGTGCCACCCGATCAACCCAGTTGTTCATGTCCGCGATCAACTGCTGAAGCTGGATGTTCAACTGGCCAATATGGGCCGGGTAACGGCTGCCCATCCGCGCCAGCTCAACGTCGGCGTCAGCATCCGTGATCTCGGGGTAGACCTCCCTGAGATGCACCCTTTTTACTGCCTGTGTCAGCGCTTCGCCCTGAGGCGTACCCGGAAAACCACCCCCCCTGAGACCCTGAGCCTCAAAGGCAAGCCCCGACTTCATTCTGCCCAACCCGGCAATCAGCTCAGCACGCGCCAGTGCGTGATCGCTGATTTTTATCTTCAGTTCAGCACCAGGATCGGCCGACAGCAGCTGCAGAGCCGAGCGTTCTTCATTGGACAGGACACTGGCGACCGCCTCATAAAAATCAGTCGCCGCGGCCGTAGGTGCTGACAGGCTGTAAGGCTGATAGCGATACTGCACCTTGATCAGACGCAACGTAGCGGGTGCATCGACGAGCCCGCTGCGATCAAGCACCCGCCCCCCGGGCGAACCGTCGAGCACTTCGATACACAATCCTTTGGGCCATCCCGGCAGGTTGGCAAGCGAATGCAAGGCCAGCGTGTCCGAATCGGCGCTGGTGACTGACCGCAGATAGAGGCCCTCATAAGCACGATTGAGGCGCACATGTTGCTGATACTGGCGCGCCTTGCCGTCCAGTTGTTTGAACAGCTCTCTGGCCTGCTCAGGGTCGGGATTGGCCTGAACATCAACGCCATACCGATCCAGCATCTGCTCTACGGCTGTTTTGGGTAGATCGGGGTAGGTCTTTTGGAACAGACGGACCCATTCGTGCTCCGACTGCTGGAGTACCTGATAACGACGATTGAATTCGGCCTGCGCGGTCGAAGGATCACCCCGCGCCGTGACGTCCTGATCGATTCTGAAGCGATCGATGGTGTCCCCCAGCAACGGCGTCGGCGCGCGCCCCGACTGCATCAGCCGCAGCATGTCGTCGTCGACGGTGCTGACCTTGCCGATCTGAGCCAGCACTTCATCGCTGAAAGTGCCAGCCGGAGCGCCAATTCCTCGTAGAAGCTCCACCCGCGTTGGCAGCGGCAGCATGTGCGCAGGGTCCGGTGCCTTGACAGTCCCGGTTGATCCGCCGCTATCGTGCTCCACCTCGGTCAGCGCCGCCAACTCCTCACCGTCCTTGCCAAGCGAACCCACGCCATTGGCCAACGGCAGCGCATTGAGCAAACCAAACACGGTTCGAGTCACCCCCTGCGAGCGTTGACTGGCGGTCTCACCGCTAACGGCCTGATCGATGCCATACCCGGCGTCGATCAGGCCAGCAAGGACCAGCAGCCCCTCGCCTCCGGGCACAAACAACGCCAGCGGACCAAACTGGTTGACCCACTCGACAATCGGCTCGACGAAGGCGCTCAGGTTGTCGCGATTGACGTCAGCATCATCGCGAATGGTCTGGTTGCTGGCGACAGCCGCCTGCTTCATGGTTAACACCAGTTGGGCAAACGGATCAGTGTTCGAGGACGCCAGGTCGACGCCGATGTAGTCCGCCGGGTCCCAATAACCATCGTCATTGAAAAAGCCCGACTCCTTGGTCAAGTGATGCTGGCGCGGGAAAATGGCCATGCCATCGAACGCAGTGAGCACGCCGGCATGGAACGTCCCGTCCACACGATCCTCGTCAACGAAGTGTGCGGCCAGTGCCTGCTTCGTTTCGGTGACCTTGCCCTGATCGACGAGCCATTGACGCAGCGCTGCCCTGTCGGCGAATTCATGCAGCGGCGAGGAGTTGCCGGGGATGTAGAGCAACACACGGTCACTGGATCGGTCCCGGTAGCACCAGATATCCCTCGCCGTGTAACGATAAAGTTTCAGACGGCCTGCTTCGACGCTGGCCGGCAAATGCGTTCTTGCGCGTAGTTGGTCGATCGTCAGCCCATCCCATGTCTGATCAGACCGGAGCCCTGCCGCCCGCATGGCGAGATCCAGACCTTTTGTCGACAGGCAGTTTTCCTGGCGCTGCAGCCACGCCGTCATGACAAAAGCGGCCTTGACCGAGGTTCTTAATGCGTAGGGGCTGGATGCCAGCAGCACTTCGTCCGACGGCCAGGCCTTGTCCAGGTAGTTTTCATACAAATACTTCAGATCCAGCTCCCAGACCCACTTCTTGAAATCGGCGGGTCGCAGCTTGAGCTGTGTCTCTGGACCATAGGTTTGCGGTGTCGTCTGGCGATAGATGCCTTCGTAAGTACGGTGATTGCCGCTGCCGTGATCGGCGAACTCATCGACATGCTCGACAAGGCGAACAGCGGGCCCGACATCGGGTGGCGCGTACAAACCAAACGCGGTTTCACCGAAGCGACCGTCACCCACGGTCTGGTAATCGGTAAGCAGCGTTTGCAGCAGCGAGCGCGAACTTCCGATTTGCCCTTGGTGAATGCCGTTGTGTGTCGGGTGGCCCCTGTAGTCGTAATCGAGAGTCACCAACATGGCAGTCTGCGGGTCGATGTCCGCGCCCCACTTTTCCTTGATCAGGCGTTCGCCAAACTGGCCGGGAGTTTGCGGCAATGCAGTGTCCACCGCCGTCTTCAGCTCATCGCGCATTCGTAGCGGTGAAGCCGGGTGCGGGGGCGCAACCGGGTCTTGAGAATCCGTATTCATGATGCATTCCTTTGCAGTCAGTTCAGGACCACCACCCTACCCAATCGGGCCGCTCGGCCCTATCGGAGTGATCGACAGCCACGTAGGGAAAGTTCGCTGCTGACGGCCAGACGTTTTGCAGAGCAAAAAAAACCGTGGAAAGATCCACGGTTTTTTATGGGTCATGACGATCAGGCGTCGTATGTCACCAGAAGCGTTGCTGGGTCAACCGGCTCCACCAGGTCAGCAATACGCGATCGACCGAGCCGCTGGCCGCCATGCCAATGCGTTCCTGCAGGCTTTTGCGTTCGGCGTAGTGCAGGTGGTACAGCTCGGATTTCTTCGCGCGTTCAGCGAGGTATTCATCGCTCGTCTTGAGTTCGTCCACCAGTTGCTTGTCCAGCGCGGCAACCCCGAGCCAGATTTCACCAGTGGCCACTTCATCGATGGCCAGTTGCGGGCGATAGCGGGACACGAAGTTCTTGAATAGCTGATGGGTGACGTCGAGGTCTTCCTGAAACTTCTCGCGGCCCTTCTCGGTGTTTTCGCCAAACACGGTCAGGGTGCGCTTGTATTCGCCGGCGGTGAGCACTTCGAAGTCGATGTCGTGTTTTCTCAGCAAACGGTTGACGTTGGGCAACTGCGCGACCACGCCGATCGAGCCAAGGATGGCGAACGGCGCGCTGATGATCTTCTCGCCGATGCACGCCATCATGTAGCCGCCGCTGGCCGCGACCTTGTCGATGCACACGGTCAACGGGACGCCGGCGTCACGGATACGCGCCAGTTGCGAGGACGCCAGGCCGTAGCTGTGGACCATGCCGCCGCCGCTTTCCAGACGCAGCACCACTTCATCTTTTGGCGTCGCCAGTGTCAGCAACGCCGTGATCTCGTGGCGCAGGCTTTCAGTGGCCGAGGCCTTGATGTCGCCATCGAAATCCAGGACGAACACCCGGGATTTAGGCTCGGGCTTTTTCTTTTGCTTTTTATCGGACTTGGCCTCGACCTTGCGCAAGGCCTTGAGCTGATCCTTGTCGAGCAAGGTCTGCTCCAGGCGCTCGCGCAGCCCTTTGTAGAAATCATTGAGTTTGCTGACTTGCAACTGACCGGCCGACTTGCGACGACCCTTGCTGCGCAACGCCGCAAAACTGGCGAGGACCACCAGAATGGCGATCACCAGTGTCACGGTTTTAGCCAGGAAACTGGCATATTCGGACAGAAACTCCACAGGGACTCCTTCAGTACGATGCGCTGCTCGAACGCGCGGGATACCACCAGCATACCCATGCACCGGCCCGGCGACCAGCCGTGAAACCTCTGGCAACAGCCCTGTAACGGGCATTTCAAACAAGCGTATGTTTTTTCATTGACAGCTCACCGCCATCCTCATAACCTCGCCGAACCTTCAACGTACCGGGATGACGCGGACGTGGGCAGTATCTATTTGATTCGACATGGCCAGGCCTCCTTCGGTGCAGACGATTACGACGTCCTGTCGCCGACCGGTGTTCGCCAGGCTGAAGTCCTCGGCCAGCACCTCGCCAGCCTGGGCCTCAGCTTTGATCGCTGCCTCTCGGGCGACCTGCGCCGCCAGCAGCACACCGCCAGCAGCGCACTGGAACAGTTCGCCGCCGTGGGCCTGCCGGTACCGGTCGTGGAAACCGATTCCGCCTTCAACGAATTCGATGCCGATGCGGTCATCCGCGCGTTGCTGCCGGCGATGCTGGACGATGAGCCCGAAGCGCTGGACATCCTGCGCAACGCCGCGCAAAACCGTGCCGAGTTCCAGCGCATTTTCGCCCTGATCATCGAACGCTGGCTGACCGGCACGTATGACACCCCGGGCCTGGAAAGCTGGCTGGGCTTCGTCGAGCGGGTTCAGGCCGGTTTGCACCGGATCCTCGAGAGCGCCGACAACACCCAGAAAATCGCCGTGTTCACCTCCGGCGGCACCATCACGGCCCTGCTCCACCTCATTACGCAAATGCCTGCCCGACAGGCCTTTGAATTGAACTGGCAAATCGTCAACACCTCGCTCAACCAGCTGAAGTTTCGTGGTCGCGAGGTGGCACTGGCTTCTTTCAACAGTCATGCGCACCTGCAACTGTTGAAAGCCCCGGAACTCATCACGTTTCGCTGAGTCCGGATTATTGTGACCCTGGCTGTAACCACCCAGCTCTAATTACCCAAGAAAGGATCGAACCATGACCTCCGTAGCTGATGCCGTACAAGCAATGAAAGCCAAGTTCAACCCAGCCGCTGCTGCCGGTCTGGACCTGGTCTTCGGTTTCCGCATCGACGACACCAAGAACTTCTCGCTGATCGTCAAAGACAGCACCTGCGAGCTGCAAGAAGGCGAAAACCCTGACGCCCAGGTCACTCTGGTGATGGACGGCGAAACCCTGGAAGGCATCGTTGACGGTTCGACCGACGGCATGCAAGCGTTCATGGGCGGCAAACTGCGCGCTGAAGGCGACATGATGCTGGCGATGAAACTGTCCGAGCTGTTCCCAAGCTAAGACGGCGGCTCCCGCGCTCGGGAGCCTCTCTGGCTGCACGCGAATCCCGCCCCTTGTGGCGGGATTCGTCGTTTTCGCCCTTGCGAAAACCGCCCTCCATGAATTTGCGGTCTATATTCCTTGTGGCCGCATGCGTCAGACATCGGCTGTTCTGTCCCCTTCTTCTGCAAAAAGAACCAAGCGGAGAACACCGCCATGAACCCACCTGACGACCACGACGGATTCAACCGTCGACGTGTACTGCAAGGTCTTTCGGCGGGTGCCGTCGGCGCCTGGATCAGTCCGCTATTCGCAGGGAGTAAAACCATGCCTGACACTCCGGCCGACCTCATTCTGTACAACGGACGCCTGCACACAGTCGATCGCAAGAAACCCCAGGCCAGCGCCGTCGCGATCAAGGACGGACGCTTCGTGGTGGTCGGCAGCGACGCCCAGGCCATGGCGCTGCAAGGCCCCGGCACACAAATTATCGACTTGCACGGCCGCACGGTGATTCCCGGTCTCAATGACTCGCACTTGCACCTGATTCGTGGCGGCCTCAATTACAACCTCGAACTGCGCTGGGAAGGCGTACCGTCGCTGGTCGATGCGCTGCGCCTGCTCAAGCAGCAGGCCGACCGCACGCCCACGCCGCAATGGGTGCGGGTGGTCGGTGGCTGGAACGAATTCCAGTTCGCCGAAAAACGCCTGCCGACCCTTGATGAACTGAACAAAGCGGCGCCGGACACCCCGGTGTTCGTGCTGCACCTGTATGACCGCGCCCTGCTCAACCGCGCCGCGTTGAAAGTGGTCGGCTACACCCGCGACACGCCGAACCCGCCGGGCGGTGAAATCCAGCGTGACGCCAATGGCGACCCGACCGGCATGCTGATCGCCCGTCCCAACGCGATGATTCTCTACTCGACCCTGGCCAAGGGACCGAAGTTACCGCTGGAATACCAGGTCAATTCGACCCGCCAGTTCATGCGTGAACTCAACCGTCTCGGCGTCACCAGCGCCATCGATGCCGGCGGCGGTTACCAGAACTATCCGGACGACTATCAAGTCATCCAGCAACTGGCCAAGGACCAGCAACTGACGGTGCGCATCGCCTACAACCTGTTCACCCAGAAACCCAAGGAAGAACTGACCGACTTCAAGCACTGGACCGGCAGCTCCCACTACGGCCAGGGTGATGACTTCCTGAGGCACAACGGTGCCGGGGAAATGCTGGTGTTCTCGGCAGCGGATTTCGAGGACTTCCTCGAACCACGGCCGGACCTGCCGCAAACCATGGAACAGGAACTCGAACCGGTGGTGCGCCACCTCGTCGAACAGCGCTGGCCATTCCGTTTGCACGCCACGTACAACGAGTCCATCAGCCGCATGCTCGATGTGTTCGAGAAGGTCAATCGCGACATCCCGTTCGATGGCTTGCCGTGGTTTTTCGACCACGCCGAAACCATCACCCCGCAGAACATTGAACGGGTGAAAGCCCTGGGCGGCGGCATTGCAATCCAGGATCGCATGGCGTTCCAGGGCGAGTATTTTGTTGATCGCTACGGCGCCAAGGCTGCCGAGCACACACCGCCGATCGCGCGCATGCTCGCCGAAGGCGTTCCCGTCGGCGCGGGCACCGACGCCACGCGGGTGTCGAGCTACAACCCCTGGACTTCCCTGTACTGGCTGGTCAGCGGGCGCACCGTCGGTGGTCTGGAGCTGTATCCGCAGGGCTTGAGCCGCGACACCGCGCTGGAACTGTTCACCCATGGCAGCGCCTGGTTTTCCTCGGAGCAAGGCAAGAAAGGCCAGATCAAGGTCGGACAACTGGCGGACCTTATCGCGCTGTCGGCGGACTATTTCCACATCGAGGACGAAGCGGTCAAATGGATCGAGTCGGTGCTGACCATTGTCGATGGCAAGATCGTCTACGGTACCGCCGAATTCGAAAAACTCGGCCCGCCCCCCGTGCCGGTGGTGCCGGAATGGTCACCGGTGGTGAACGTGCCCGGCCACTGGAAACCGCTGGCACCGCTGACGGCGCAGGTTCATCAGTGTGTCGGCGCTTGCGCGGTGCATGCGCACAGCCATGAACGGGCGCGATTGTCGTCGGCGCCGGTCAGTGATTTCCAGGGGTTCTGGGGCGCGTTTGGCTGTTCGTGTTTTGCGTTTTGAACGCTATCAGCGCCTGACGCATGACCTGTAGGAGCCGGCTTGCCGGCGATGGCGTCTGGTCAGGCGACTAACCTTTCAACAGGGCCACCGCTATCGCCAGCAAGCCGGCTCCTACAGATCGAGGTTTGGCTGATACACCGCGGTGCCTGGATCGCCAGCAAGCCGGCTCCTACAATGCACCGTGGGCCGGCGCCTACAGATCGTGGGCGTATCGGGAGGAGGCGTCTGCTCTTACAATGCCTGCACCTTTTGCTCCGGCCTTCCCATGGACATCGACCTCGCCCGCACCTTTCTGGAAATCGTCCGCCACGGCAGCCTCGCCGCCGCTGCGGAAAAACTCCACGTCACCCAGACCGCGATCACTGCGCGGGTGCAGAAACTCGAAAGCCAGTTGGGCAGCACGTTGTTCGTGCGCAACCGCGCCGGTGCGCGCCTGACGCCGAACGGCGAAGCGTTTGTGGTGTACGCCAACCAGTTGGTCGAAACCTGGGAAGCTGCACGCCGGGACTTGCCATTGCCCGAGGGTTACCACGACGTGCTGCACATCGGCGGCGAGGTCAGTTTGTGCAACCCGTTGATGCTCAGCTGGGCCGGTGAACTGCGCGAGAAGATTCCCAGCCACGCTTTGCGCATGGAAATCCGCGACGGCGAAAACCTGCTGCGCCAACTGGAGCTGGGAGTACTGGATGCGGCGCTGGTCTATCAGCCCGAGTACTGGCCACGATTGCAGGTCGAGCAGGTGCTCGAAGAAAAACTGATTCTGGTGCGCCTCGCCGGAAAACCGGACCCGTACGTGTACATCGACTGGGGCCCGGATTTCCGTCGGCAGCACGATGCCGCGTTACCCGAAAAAGCCAAGGCCGCGATGAGCTTCAACCTCGGTCCGCTGGCCCTGCAATACATTCTGGAAAACGGCGGCAGTGGTTATTTCCGGACCCGGGTGGTGCACAGCTACCTGGAAAGCGGTGTGCTGGAACAAGTGCCGAAAGCCCCGGAATTCAGCTACCCGACTTATCTGGTGTATTCCCGTGATCGCGATTCGACGACCCTGCAACGCGCCTTTGACCTGCTGCGCGAAGTCATCCGCTCCGACGATGACTGGTCACAGCGCTGGAACCCGCTGACCTGAGTGCGTTTTACACCGGAACATGGCGTTTGTGTCCTCTGGCTCCGGCCCGCCGAAAACGGCGCAATCGTCTAATCTGCTGGGACAACAATAAATACAGGTGAATGCAGTGAGGCAGACCACCGAGGCATTTCGCACGCGCTATCGAGCTGATATCCATCCCCACTACAACCCTTGGCTGCATGGCGCCTTTGTGCTGCTGTTCGGCGTGCTGGCCATCGCCACCTTCTGGAGTACTGTGCATCAGGTGCTGCCGCTGGAATGGCTGGCGGTGCCCCTGACGTTGTTGTTTTTCAATTTCGGCGTGTACATGGTTCATCGCCATCTGGGGCATCACAAAAAAAGCTTCGCGCGGATGTTCTATACCCGCCATGCCGGTGACCATCACAGTTTTTTCGCGCCCGGCAGCATGAGCTACGACAGTGCCCGGGACTGGCGGGTGATCCTGTTTCCCGCCTGGTTGATCGTGGTGCACACGCTGCTCATCACCCTGCCCGTCTGGTGGCTGCTGCGGCTAGTGGATGCGAACGTCGCCGGACTGGTCGGCGGCTGCCTGGTGCTCGGTTACCTGACCTATGAAGTGTTCCATGCCTGCGAGCACCTGCCGCCGTCGAACCCGGTGGCACGCTGGCCGTGGATCCGTCAGATGCGCCGCCTGCACGAGCTGCATCATCGGCGCGAACTGATGCAGGAACGCAATTTCAACATCGTTTTCCCGCTGATGGACTACCTGTTCGGCACCCTCTATTGGGAGCCCGAGCCGACCTACCTGTATCCGACGAGTACGCCCATGACCCGCATGCAGCATCACATCAACATCACCGGCAACCCGATCAACGTGCTCGCCTACGCCAGCACCGTGACCCGTTGGCCGGAGTGGCACCCGTCGTCGCTCAAGGTCGAAGGCCCGGCAGGTCCGCTGCATGCCGGTTCGCGCTTCGAGGAGGACATTCGGGCCGGTGGGCGCGACGGTCATCTGAGCTGGGTGGTCAATGAATACTTGCCCGGTCGCCGCTGGAGCGCGCGTGCCCAGGGCGATCACGGCCTGTCATTGGTGGTGACCTATGAATGCGAGGCCGAGGGGGATGAAACTCGGTTTGTCCGCACTCTGGAATACCAGTTCAGCGGCCTGGGAATGCGAATTGCCAACCACGTGTTGTTGAAACGACGTATTGACCGTGAGTCCGCCGACTCGATGCAGGCCTTGCGCGAAATGGCGCACAAACACCTGACGACGGGAGTCACCGCGTGAGGTTTCGCCATGTTGTGTTGCTGGTCATCGCGGCCATTGCCGCGTTCCTGCTGCTGATGCCGACCAAGGTGCAACCCGTGGCCTGGACACCACCGCCAGCGCCGTCTCTTACCAGCGGAATCTACGCCGACAATCAGCGCCTCAAAGGCGTAAAGCGTGTGGGCGCTGACGATATCGACGGGCCGGAAGCGTTGCTGCTGGAGAGCGACGTACTCATTACCGGCCTGCATGATGGCCGGCTGATTCGCACCAGCCTCGACGGCAAGGTCACCAAGGTTCTGGCGGATACCGGCGGACGGCCTCTGGGCCTCGCTCGCCATCCCAACGGTTTGCTGGTGATCGCCGACGCGGTCAAGGGCTTGCTGTCGCTGGATGCCCAGGGGCGGCTGGTCGCGCTGACCACGGCGGCGAACGGCGTGCCGTTTGGTTTCACCGACGATGTGGCCATCGATAAATCCGGGCACTACGCCTACTTCAGCGATGCTTCCAGCCGCTTCGGCTACGGTCACGACGGCGAGGCGATCATCGAGCATGGCGGCGATGGCCGTCTGTTGCGCTATGACTTCCAGACCGGCAAGACCACGGTGCTGCTGGATAAACTGGAGTTTGCCAACGGCGTGACCCTGGGGCCGGACGACGCCTTTGTGCTGGTCAACGAAACCGGGGCGTACCGGATCAGCCGCTACTGGCTGAGCGGGCCGAAAGCCGGGACGCATGATCTGTTCATCGACAACCTGCCGGGGCTGCCGGACAACCTGGCGTTCAATGGCCGGGACCGTTTCTGGGTGGCGTTGTACGCGCCGCGCAACGCCCTGCTCGACGCCACGGCGGCGCATCCCTTCGTGCGCAAGGTGATCGTGCGGGCAATGACCGTCCTGCCCAAACCGGTGGAGAAACGCGGGTTTGCGCTGGGGCTGGATGTCGAGGGCAAGGTGATCGCCAATCTGCAGGACGGCAGCAGCGACAATTACTCGCCGATCACCACGGTGCGTGAATATGGTGATTGGCTGTATTTCGGGTCTTTGAAGGCCAGGCACATGGTGCGATTGCCGCTGAGCACTGCGCTGTCCCCGAATTAACCTTGTAGGAGCCAGCTTGCTGGCGATGGCGTCTGCGAGATCGCCATCGCCAGCAAGTGGCTCCTACAGGTTCGATGCCGCGCAATTTATCGGGGATCGGGCTCGCCATCGCGCTCAGCGTTATCGGTTTCTTCCCGCACGCGCTCAGGGTCGAGGTCGGTGCCGTCGTCCTGCTCCAGGGGAATGGCACCTTCATTGTTCGGCAATTCATCGATACCCGGTTCATCCTCGGGGTTGACGGTACTGCGCCCCGGGCTCAAGGGCTCGGGATGCGTGGGGATAGGGTCGTAGCCGCCCTGCTCTTCGCTCGGAAATCTGGGGTGGGTCATGGGGCACCTCGCATGGAGCCGTAAAATCGGACTCTGATCATTCGAGGTGCCGGGATTTATCGCCGTTCCAATTTTTCAGTCACCGGTGGTCGGTGGCTGGTGCGACACCTCAGGACGGTGTCTGTAGTTGTTTGACGATCTTGTCCTTGACCAACAAGCGCGTCTCCTTGAGCTTCTTCACTGCGTCATCGCTGGATTTGGCTTGCTCCGCCTTCACCACTTCGGCATCCGCCTGCGAATACTTGTTGATCAGCGAATCCAGTAACGGATCCTTGGTGCGTTTTTGCTGGATCTCTTCCTTTGATATTTTCAGGTCCTGAAGAAGATCATGAGTCACCGGCATGGAACACCTCCGTTTGTTGATCGGCAGCAAACGCGATTGATTGCGTTCACCAACTATCAGAATGGCCTCGGTTTATGGGTTCTGTCGACCGCCTATCAGACCAGCGGTGTCCGTTCGTCGCCCGGTTGCAAACCCGATCAAACCTTTGTCCGCCCGTCGGCCTCCACAGGATAACGATCATCCGATTGCCCATGAAAACCTGTTGCGGAGAATGACCAATGGACGGATTCACCCTGCGCCACCTCGCTTTGGCCGTCGCCTTGAGCACCAGCATGGGCGCGGCATTTGCTGCCACTTCCAATGACTTCGTCGACAACGCGGCCGCCGGTGGCATCGCCGAAGTCGAAACCAGCAAGCTGGCCCTTGAAAAAAGCGCGTCGGCCGATATCAAGTCGTTTGCCAACATGATGATCACCGATCACTCCAAGGCTAACGACGAACTGGCCGCCATCGCGAAGAAACACGACATTGAAGTGCCGGACAGCACGACGCTGGTGAAACAGGCCAAAGAAAAGATCCTCGACCTGCGTGATGAATCGTTCGACGCGGCCTACGCCAACAATCAGGTGAAGGCCCATGAAGAAACCATCGAACTGTTCAAGAAAGAAGCCGGCACGGTGACCGATGACAGAGTCAAAGGCGCTACCGAACTGAAAGGTTTTGCGCAAAAAATGCTGCCGGCACTGGAGAAACACCTGGAGATGGCGAAAAAACTGCAGGCCGCCCATCCGAGCAAGTAGTCCGCCTCATCACGAAAGCCGCATCCCGTCATGCGGCTTTTTTGTGCCTGTGTGGTTTCTGGTCACACTCAAAAAATCGCAGCCTCGAGCAGCGCCAACTAGAGTCCATGTGCGCCGGATGAAAATATCCTGCGCACAGCGAACAACTATTTCATACGAGAAATGTCACTGACTTGCGCCGGTCGATTTTCGGGGAATCGGTGCACACTTTTCAGGGAGTCAAGACACATGGCAGCACTGCAAACCACCACGCTGGATGCGATTAAAAACAAACAGACGCAACTGCTCAGCGAATGGATCAACGGCCTCGAAGCCAGCGGCGCCTCGCGCAACATCAAAGAACTGGACTTGAAGCAACAGACGAGTGACTTTCTTAAACTGATCGTCACTGGGCTTGAAAACGGCAACACCCAGAACGTAGCCGCGCCAGGCTGGGACGACATTCGCGTGTTCCTCGAAAAGCTCTCCCACAGCCGCGCCCTCCTTGGTCAGGATTCGCAGCAGACCGCCAGCTTCATCTTCGCGCTGAAAGGTCCACTGTTTGCACTGCTGCAGAATCATTACCAGGACAACCCTGCGCTGCTGGCCGAACAGCTTTGGGAGATTTCCGAACTGCTCGATGCATTGGGCATGCACACCATCCGCACCTTCCAGAAATCCCGCGAAGCGGTGATCAAGCGTCAGCAGGAAGAGTTGCTGGAATTGTCGACCCCGGTGGTCAAGCTCTGGGATGGCGTCCTCGCGCTGCCAATGATCGGCACGCTGGATTCGCAACGGACCCAGGTGGTGATGGAGTCGCTGTTGCAGCGCATCGTCGACACCGGTTCGGAAATCGCCATCATCGACATTACCGGCGTGCCGACCGTCGATACCCTGGTTGCCCAGCACCTGCTGAAAACCGTGACCGCCATTCGCCTGATGGGTGCCGATTGCATCATCAGCGGCGTGCGTCCGCAGATCGCCCAGACCATCGTGCACCTGGGGCTGGACCTGCAAGGCGTGGTCACCAAGGCCAACCTGGCCGATGCGCTGAAACTGGCCCTGACCCGGCTGGGCCTGACCGTCAAAAAGGCGGAATGAGCCCATGGAGCGTATTCCGATTTTGCAGATGGGCGACTTCCTGCTGGTGACCATTCAGGTCGACATGCATGACCAGTTGGCCCTGACGCTGCAAGATGACCTGTCCGAGCGCATCAGTCGGACCTCCGCCCGGGGCGTGTTGATCGACATCTCGGCGCTGGACATGGTCGACTCGTTCATCGGCCGGATGATCGGCACCATTTCCGGGCTGTCGAAAATCATGGACGCCCAGACCGTCCTGGTCGGCATGCAGCCCGCGGTCGCCATCACTCTGGTGGAACTCGGCCTGACCCTGCCGGGCGTCAGCACCGCGTTGAATGTCGAGCGCGGGATGAAACTGCTGCAGGACCGAGTACGCGAACAATGACCGTGCGCAGCAGTGGCAGCCAACCCATTCAAATCGAGCAGGACGTGGTGCTGGCCCGGCAAATGGCACGCAAACTGGCGACCGAATGCGGCATGCGCCTCATTGACCTGACCAAACTGGTGACCGCCGTCAGCGAGCTGGCGCGCAACACCATGGTGTATGGCGGTGGCGGCGACATGGACTGGCAGATCCTCGATGAAAACTCGCGCACCGGTTTGCGCCTGGTGTTTCGCGACGAAGGCCCGGGCATTCCCGACATCAAACTGGCGATGACCGACGGCTGGACCTCCGGCAGCGGCCTGGGCCTCGGCTTGACCGGTGCCAAGCGCCTGGTGGAAGAGTTCGAACTCGACACGGCGCCAGGCAAAGGCACGCGCATAACGATCACCCGATGGACATGAACATTGGCGGTTCGATGACGCAAGTGTTAACCATCGAAGACAGCAGTCAGATCGGCCACGCCCGCCGCACGGCCCAGCAACTGGCGGAAAAAAACGGCTTCGACGCATCCGATGCCGGGCGTGTGGCCCTCGTGGCCACCGAACTGGCCAGCAACATTCTCAAGCACGCCACCCACGGTGAACTGCATCTGCGGTTATTGCCCCGCACATCCGGTTCCGGGATCGAAATGCTCGCCGTCGATCGCGCCAAGGGTTTTGATTTGCAGGCCTGCTTGACGGACGGGTTTTCCACCCGTGGTACCCAGGGCATCGGGCTCGGTGCCGTGTCGCGCCAGACCGAGGTGTTCGATGCCTATACCGATGCGAGGGGCACCGTGCTGTTGGCGCGGCTTTATCCTCGCAGCGACAAGGCACCGGACCGCCGCATCGGCGTCAGCCAGCACTCGTTGCACCACGATCCGGCCTGTGGCGATGTCTGGCACCTGGCGTTCGACGGTCCGCGCATCAGCGCGCTGGTGATCGACGGTCTGGGGCACGGCGAAGAGGCCGAGAAAGCGGCCCGCGCCGGTGAAAAAACCTTTGCGCATTCGCCGTTCGATTCACCGGTGGTGTTGCTGGAAGACATGCATCTGTCGATGACCGGCACCCGAGGCGGTGCGGTGGCCATCGCGCAGTTCGACAGCAACGCCGACGCGCTCAGATTCGTCGGCATCGGCAACATCGGCGCCTGCCTGATCGCCCCGGACAGATCCCGTGGCCTGGCCTCCCACCCCGGCATCGTCGGCGGCCAATACCGGAAGGCGCAACCCTTTGACTATGCTCACGTGAATGGACATCTGTTGATCATGTACAGCGACGGCCTGCAATCCCGTTGGAGCCTGCAAGATTACCAAGGCCTGGTGCATCGCCATCCCGCCGTGATCGCCGCCATTCTGCACCGCGATTTCTGCCGTGGGCGGGACGATGTCACGGTGTTGGTCATTGCCCTGGAGACAGCCCATGGCTGAGACACCCCTGAGTCAGATGGACGAACAGGCCGCCCTGATCGCACAGTTGCAAGGCGAAGCCAATGCCCTGCGCGAAGAGCTGGACGAAACCAACCAGGGCGTTCTGGCGCTGTACGCCGAGCTCGACACCCAGGCCGAACAATTGCGCCAGGCCTCGGACCTGAAAAGCCGTTTCCTGTCGTACATGAGCCATGAGTTCCGCACCCCGCTCGGCTCGATCCTCAGCATCGCCAGCCTGCTGAGCGATGAACTCGATGGCCCGTTGAGCCCGGAACAACACAAGCAGGTGGCGTTCGTCAGCACCGCTGCGCGTGAGCTGAGCGACATGGTCGACGATCTGCTGGACCTGGCAAAAATCGAAGCCGGGCGCATCACCATCTCGCCGGCCTGGTTCGACATGTTCGACCTGTTTGCCGCCCTGCGCGGCATGTTTCGCCCGATTGTCGACGCCACCGCCGTGGACCTGATTTTCGAGGAACCCGTGGGTTTGCCGAGGTTGTACACCGACGACAAGAAACTCGCGCAAATCCTGCGTAACTTCATTTCCAACTCGCTGAAGTTCACCACCCGCGGCGAAATCCGCGTTTCCGCGCGGCTGGAGGACGGCGACCGGGTGCGCTTTGCGGTGACCGATACCGGAATCGGTATCGCTGCCGAGCTGCATGGCGCATTGTTCGAAGACTTTTCCCAGGTCGACTCGCCCCTGCAGAAACGCTTGCGCGGCACCGGACTGGGTCTGTCCTTGTGCAAACGCTTCGCGGCACTGCTGGGCGGCGATGTCGGGGTCGAGAGTACACCGGGGGTCGGTTCGACCTTCTTCGTGATCATCCCGCTGGCCATCGCCATGGAGCCCGCTGATGAAACGTGATATTCGCCTGCTGATCGTCGATGACAACGTCGCCACGCGCTACGCCCTGCGCCGACGCCTGGAACGGCATGACTACGTCGTGCTTGAGGCCGGGACCGGCGGTGACGGGCTCGCGCTGATCGACAGCGAATCGATTGACGCGCTGATCCTCGACGTCAACCTGCCGGACATGAGCGGTTTCGACATCGTGCGCAAACTGCGCTCCGAGGCGGCCACCGCCCTGCTCCCGGTGATCCACGTCTCGGCGGCATCAATCCAGACCGGCGACATCATCACCGGCCTCAATGCCGGGGCCGACGCTTACCTGATCCACCCCGTGGACCCGGATGTATTGCTGGCGACCCTGCGCACCTTGCTGCGAGTCCGCGATACCGAAAATGCCCTGCGTGAAAGCGAGGCGCGATTCCGTGAGATTTTCGTCAACGTCTCGGCGCCCATCGCGGTGCTGGACGCGCACTTCAAGGTGCACGAATGCAACCACGCGTTCGCCCGGCTGATTCAGGACAATCGCGAGCCGGACACTTTGCGCGAGTGTTTTGCCGAGCAGCAGGAAGCGGTCCTCGACGAATTGCGCCTGCGCCTGAGCGCCGGCGAGCGCTGGAAAGGCACGCTGAACATGCGCGTCGAGGGTGATGAGCGAGAAACCGAATGGCAGATTTCGCCCTATCGCACGCCGGAGCTGAGCCTGGTGTTCGTCGAGGACGTCACCGAGCATCGCCACCGCGAACGCTCGCACCTGGCCCGTCTCGACGATGCGACGTCGCAGCTGGAGCATGAAATTGCCGAACGGGTGCGCACCGAAGCGCAGTTGCTGCAAGTGCAGAAAATGGACGCGCTGGGCAAGCTCACCGGCGGTATCGCCCATGACTTCAACAACCTGCTGACCGGGATCATCACCAGTCTGGAACTGATTCAGAAACGCGTGGCTGACGGACGCACCGACAAGGTCCGGTTTTACGCCGAGGCGGCACAGAATTCGGCCCTGAGCGCCGCGTCGCTGACCCATCGCCTGCTGGCCTTCGCTCGCCAGCAACCGCTCGATACCCGGCCGGTGGACATCAACGAACACATCCGATCGCTGGAAGAGTTGCTGGTACGCACCATCGGCGAACACATTGCGCTGAAGCTCGAATTGACGTCGAAGGCGGCCATTGCCCTGGTCGACCCGATTCAGCTGGAAAGTGCCGTGCTGAACCTGGTGATCAACGCGCGGGATGCGCTGCCTCAGGGTGGCAATATCTGGGTCAGCACGTATGCGGCGTATTCACACGGTGATCTGAAACTGGCGGACGGGGCGTACGTCGCGCTGTCGGTGCGCGACGACGGCACCGGCATTGAACACAACGTGATCGACAAGGTGTTCGACCCGTTTTTCACCACCAAACCGCTGGGCCAGGGCACCGGGCTAGGGCTGTCGAGCATTTACGGGTTCGCCCGGCAATCCGGGGGCGATGCGCACATCCGCAGCGTGGCCCGGCGCGGCACCGAAGTGACCATCATGCTGCCCGCCAGCGCTGATCCAACCAGCGTTGTCGTGGAACCTGAGGTCGTCGACCCGCAAGGCTCAGGTGAGCATGTGCTGATAGTCGAGGACATGCCGTCGGTGCGCATGTTCGTGGCCGAAGTGCTGGCGGATGCCGGCTATCGTTGCACGCAGGTGGGGGACATCGAAGCGGCGCTTGAACGCCTGCAAAATGATCCGTCCATCAACCTGATGCTCACCGACGTCGGCCTGCCGCGTATGAACGGGCGGGAATTGGCGGATGTCGCCAGAGGCTGGCGCGCAGGCTTGCCGATCCTGTTCATGACCGGTTACGCGGAAAACGCCGTCAATCGCCAGGTGTTCCTGGGCGATGGCATGGACATGTTGATCAAGCCGTTCCAGATCAGCGAACTGCTGGACAAGGTGCGCCGCACCCTCGATGGCGTCTGACGCGCCGATATGCGCTTGGTTTACCGGCGATGGCGTCCGTGAAATCGCCATCGCCAGCAAGCTGGCTCCTACACATCCAGGGCCGTCTGAAGGCTCGCGGGTTACCTCGGTTTTGTAGGAGCCGGTTTGCCGGCGATGGCGTCAGTGAAATCGCCATCGCCGGCAAGCTGGCTCCTACACATCCGGGGCCGTCCGAAGGCTCGCGGGTTACCTCGGTTTTGTAGGAGCCGGCTTGCCGGCGATGGCGTCGGTGGGTTCGTTTACGGTTTCAGGGTTTTCGCGAGGAATGGGGCCGTTCGGCTCTTTTTACTGCTCGCGACTTTCTGCGGCGTACCCGCCACAACAATCCTACCGCCCTGATCCCCGGCGCCCGGCCCGATGTCGATCACCCAGTCACTCTGCGCGACCACGCGCATTTCATGCTCGACGACAATCACCGTGTGCCCCGCCGTCACCAGCGTGTTCAGCTGTTCGAGCAAGCGGTCGACATCCCGTGGGTGCAACCCAGTGGTGGGCTCGTCGAGGACATACAAAGTCGCCCCACGCTGGTTGCGTTGCAGTTCGGTGGCGAGCTTGATCCGCTGGGCTTCGCCGCCGGACAACTCCGTCGCAGGCTGGCCAAGGCGCAGATAACCCAGGCCGATATCCCGCAGCACCTCCAGCGAACGACGAATGCCCGGCTGCTCGACGAACACCTCGACCGCTTCGTCCACCGTCAACTGCAACACCTGCGCAATGTTCAGACCCTGCCAGCCGATCGCCAGCGTCTCGGGGTTGTAACGCGCGCCGTGGCAGGTCGGACATGGCGCGTAGACGCTGGGCATGAACAGCAATTCGACGCTGACAAAACCTTCGCCTTCGCAGGTCTGGCAACGCCCTTTTGCGACGTTGAAAGAAAACTGCCCGGCGTCGTAGCCCGCCGCCTGCGCCTCGGGGGTCGCGGCGTAGAGCTTGCGCACGTTGTCGAACAACCCGGTGTATGTCGCCAGGTTCGAGCGCGGGGTACGACCGATCGGCTTCTGATCCACCTGCACCAGACGCTTGATCGACTCCAGCCCCGCACTGACCTGGCCACCGCTGACTTGCGGCGCATCGTCTTCAAGGCTCAGTTCCTGCGCGTCGCTGTCACCCCCCGCCCGCCCGAGATGCGCGCCCACCAGTTCCAGCAACGCCTGGCTGACCAGGCTGGATTTGCCGGAGCCCGAAACGCCGGTCACCGCGGTGAAACAGCCCAGTGGAAACTCCACGCTGAGGTTATTCAGGTTGTTGCGGGTGATGCCTTCCAGGCGCAGCCAGTCAGTCGGCTTGCGGCTGACGCGCGGTGCGGTGACCTGATCGGCGAACAGGTAAGCGCGGGTCTGCGAGTTCGTCACCCCGGCCAGGCCCTGAGGCGGTCCGCTGTAAAGGATCCGCCCGCCATGCTCGCCTGCCGCCGGGCCGACATCGATCAGCCAGTCGGCGCGGCGCATGGTTTCCAGGTCGTGCTCGACCACAAACAAGGTGTTGCCCGCCGCTTTCAGGCGCTGCAAGGCTTCAAACAGCGCCTCGCCATCCGCCGGGTGCAGGCCGGCCGACGGCTCGTCCAGCACGTAAATCACCCCGAACAGCTGCGAACCCAATTGCGTCGCCAGTCGCAGGCGCTGCAACTCGCCGGACGACAGCGTCGGCGTGCTGCGCTCCAGCGCCAGGTAACCGAGCCCGAGATCGGTCAGGGTGCTGACCCGCTCCAGCAAATCCTGGGCGATCCGCTGCGCGGCCAGGCGCTTTTCCACCGACAGGTTCGGCGTGTGGCGTACGTCAGGGGCGTTGGCATGACCGCTGGCGCCGTGGGCCACCCTTTGCTCACGGGCCTCGCGGGTCTGATCGTGGCTCAAGACCTCGCCCGCCTCATCGGCCTGTTCGAGATAGCTGTGGGCGGCCACCGGCTTCAGTACTTCGGCCACTTGCAGCAACGGCATCTGCGACAGCTCGCCGATGTCGTAACCGGCAAACGTCACCGACAACGCTTCACGTTTGAGGCGCTTGCCCTCGCACAGCGGGCAAGGGCTGCCGAGCATGAATTGCGAGACGCGCTTCTTCATCAGCGCGCTTTGCGAGTGGGTGAACGTATGCAGGATGTAGCGCCGGGCGCCGGTGAACGTGCCCTGGTAACTCGGCTCCATATTGCGCTTGAGCGCGACTTTGGTTTCTTCGGGGGTGAGACCGGCGTACACCGGAACGGTCGGGGTTTCTTCGGTGAAGAGAATCCAGTCACGGAGCTTTTTCGGCAGGTCGCGCCAGGGTTTATCGACGTCGTAACCCATGGTCACGAGGATGTCCCGCAGGTTCTGGCCCTGCCACGCGGTGGGCCAGGAGGCGACAGCGCGCTGGCGAATGGTCAGGCTCGGGTCCGGGACCATCAGCGCTTCGGTGACTTCATACACCCGGCCCAGGCCATGACACTCCGGGCACGCGCCCTGGGGCGTGTTCGGTGAAAAGTCTTCGGCGTACAGCATCGGCTGCCCCGGCGGATAGCTGCCGGCGCGGGAATAGAGCATGCGGATCAGGCTCGACAACGTGGTCACGCTGCCCACCGAAGAGCGTGTGCTCGGTGTGCCCCGTTGTTGTTGCAAGGCCACGGCCGGCGGCAGGCCTTCGATGGAATCGACGTCCGGCACGCCGACCTGATCGATCAGGCGCCGCGCATACGGCGCCACGGATTCGAAATAGCGCCGTTGCGCTTCGGCGTACAGGGTCGAAAACGCCAGGGACGATTTGCCTGAACCGGAGACACCGGTGAACACCACCAGGGCATCGCGTGGGATGTCGACGTCGATGTTCTTGAGGTTGTGTTCACGGGCACCGCGCACTCTGACCATGCCGGAAGGAGGATTGGGGGTGCGCTTGGAAGTCATGGATAGCCTTGATCAGAAAATTCGAAGAGTGAACGCATTACCAAAAATCTACGCGACCCACTGTAGGAGCCGGCTTGCCGGCGATAGCGGCGTGTCAGCCAACATCTTTAGAGGCTGGGAGGACGCCATCGCCGGCAAGCCGGCTCCTACAGGGGATCGGTGTTCAGCCAATCGGTTGTGGGTTCAGCCGTTCAATACGCTGCGGACCATCCGGGTCAGCGCTTCCGGGCTGTAGGGTTTGCTCAGCAAAAAAGTGTCGGGGCTGAGCTGGTGGTTGCGCGAGATAATGTCACGGGTATGGCCCGAGGTGAACAGCACCGCCACCGGCGGCGTCTGCACTTTGGCCCAGGCGGCCAGGTCGGAGCTTTTGATCAGGCCAGGCATGACCACATCCGTGAAAATCAGCTGCACCGTCACCCCCTCCAGCAACATCTGCATGGCCGCATCACCGTTGGCGGCGGTCAGCACCCGATAGCCTTCCTCGTTCAGCAACTCCACCACCGAACCGCGCACGGCTTCATTGTCCTCGACCACCAGGATGGTTTCGTGGCCGCCGCGTTGCTGTGGGTCATGGGCCGGCGTTTCACTGGGCAACGGGCGCAGGCTGCGCGGGAAATACAGTTTCACCCGCGTGCCCTGCCCCTCGACGCTGGACATCTCGATGTGTCCGCCACTCTGTTTGACGAAACCGAACACCATGCTCAGCCCCAGCCCCGTGCCCTGGCCATCGGCCTTGGTGGTGAAAAACGGTTCGAACGCCTGGGCGAGCACCTGCGGCGGCATGCCGACCCCGGTATCGGCCACGGCCACGCGCACATAATCACCGGCGACGATGCCCTTGCCTGCACAGAAATGCCGGTCGAGTGCGACGTTCTCGGCGCTCAGCTCGATGGTCCCCTCACCCTGCATGGCGTCGCGGGCATTGATCGCCAGGTTGAGGATGGCGTTTTCCAGCTGGTTGCGATCGACGTTGATGTTCCACGACGCCTTGGGCAGGCGCACATCGATCTGGATGGTTTCCCCCAACGCCCGTTGCAGCAGCTCGCCCAGACCCTCGAAAATCTGCCGTGGATCGCACACCGCCGGCGACAGCGGCTGACGGCGGGCGAACGCGAGCAGTTGCGAAGACAGCTTCGCGCCCCGCTCCACCGCCGCAATCGACGCCGAGACCCGACGCTGGACGTTGGCATTGTCCCGCTCATGCCGCGCCAGCAAATGCAGATTGCCGGCGATCACTTGCAGCAGGTTATTGAAGTCATGAGCGACGCCACCCGTGAGGCTGCCGATGGCTTCGAGCTTCTGGGACTGACGCAACTGCTCTTCCGCCGCCAGCCGCGCTTCGACTTCGTCGGCGACGCGCTGCTCCAGATTGCGGGTGAACTTGAGCAAGGACTCTTCGGCGCTTTTGCGCTCGTGGATATCGATCAGCACACCGGGGAAACGGAACGGCTCACCCTTCTCGTCGAACTCGCAGCAACCGCTGGCCTGCACCCACAGGTAACTGCCGTCGGGACGCTGGATCCGGTATTCGGCGTTGAAGGGTTCGCCGGTGGACACCGAACGGCTGACCTGCTCGTTGACCCAGCTGCGGTCATCGGGGTGAATCCGCGCTTCGGCGAACTCCGTTGGCAAGTCGCCGAGGTTATGCCCCTCGGGATAGGAAAACGTGCGGGCAAAACGCTCATCGCCGGACAGCCGGTTGCCCTTGATGTCCCAGACGAACGAGCCAAGCAAGGCGCCGGCATTCAGCGCAAGGCGCACCCGTTCATTGTCGGCGTGATAAGCGTCCTCGGCTTCCTGACGTCGGCGTTCGGAAATCACGTGGTCGGTGGTTTCGACCACCATCGCCATGACCCCGGCCGGAACCCCCTGGTCATTGGGGACCGGGCTGTAATAGAGGTCCAGCCAGACATCTTCAGGAACGCCGTCGCGCAGCAGCACCAGTTCTTTGTTGTGATAAGACAGGGTGCCGCCGGCCAGGCAGGTATCGACCACATGCCGGTTGAAGTCGGCGACTTCAGGCCAGCCCAGCTCCACCGGGGAACCCAACAGATAAGGATGGCGGCCGCCGGCGAACGACGAATACGCATCGTTGTAGATCATGTACCCGAGGCGCCCCCACAACATCACCATCGGTAATGGCGAGGCGAGCAGCAGTTGCACCGCGCTGCAAAGGCTGGCGGGCCAGGTGTCGATGCTGCCCAGTTCGGTGCGGCTCCAGTCGAACGCACGAATGCGTCCGGCCATTTCGCCGTTCCATCCGGCACACCCGTGGCTATCGTCTAGAAACTGCATCGACTGGCTCTGCATCCCGTAATTGGCACCCGGTTGTTTCGAGCGTCGTGGTCGCCAATGGTTTCATAGAGGTATAGCTGAATCTCGCGGGACCTATGGCAAACAACGACCCCTGTGGGAGCGAGCCTGCTCGCGAAGGCGTCGGCAACGTCAACATTGATGTCGACTGACACACCGCTTCGCGAGCAGGCTCGCTTCCACAGGACTTACGTCAGGCTTAAGTTTTGCGGTCAAACCTCGATCAAGTGTTTCAGCGGATGGTAGCCAGTTTTCAACGTGGCGGCGACGTCCAGGATCGCCTTCTCGATGCCGTTCAAATGGATGCAGGTCAGCTCGATCGCAGCGCTCTGGTTACCGGCCTCGATGTACTCGATCAGGCGCAAATGCTCATCGTCGCGGCAGGCTTCGTGGCTGTCGTCATCCAGCGCAGCAGCGTATAGAGAAGCGCGGGAAATCAACTTCTGGAACCAGTCCAGCAACACCGGGTTGTTCAGGCTGCGCGCGAGTTTGATGTGGAACTCGCCGAGCAGATGAATCAGCCGTTCATGATCGCCGTTGCGGTGGGCTTCGTCCTCCAGCAACAGGTGATCGCGCAAATCGCGGGTCACTGCGGTATCCCGTCGGCGACAAAGCTCGCTGACGATGCCGATCTCAACCAGCCGCCGGGTTTCGAACAGCGAACGGATCTCTTCGTCGCTGGGCAGCGACACCGACGCACCTTTATTGGGCTCGGTGGTGACCAGTCCGTCGGCCTCCAATTGCTTGAGCGCGGCACGAACCGACGTCCGGCTGACATTAAAAAGCTCGGCCAATGACGCTTCGCCAAGCTTCATGCCGGGGCGCAGCGAACGCTTGCTGATCGCCTCGTAAACCCCTTGGTAGACGCGGTCGACCGTGGTTTCGAGTTTCTTCTCGGTCATTTGAATCCTCCTTCCAGCGCTAGACAACCGGCCCCAGGCGATGAGCAGCCTTAGAAAAAGGGGGTTGCACAAGCAGATTAATCCGGTTATTTCTAGATTGCATCCAGATATTGCATACAATAATTAGAGGATTGCACCATTATGGGTCAACCAATAGCTATCGAAGTGCGTAACGTCTCAAAGCGGTATTCCGATGACCCGGGGCTGGCTCCAGCTCTCGACAACGTGTCAGTCGACATTGCCGACAACGAATTCTTCACCCTGCTCGGCCCGTCCGGCTGCGGCAAAACCACCTTGCTGCGCACCATCGCCGGTTTCGAGCATGTCAGCGATGGCGAGATCCGCCTCGCTGGCGAACCGGTCAATGACTTGCCGCCGTTCAAGCGCCGGGTCAACACCGTCTTCCAGAGCTACGCGCTGTTTCCGCACATGAGTGTCGCGCAGAATATCGCCTTCGGCCTCGAGATGCAGGGTCTTGATGCCAAGCAAATTGCCCAGCGTGTCGATGAGATGCTGGCGCTGGTGCAGATGCAGCACCTCGCCCGGCGCAAACCCGCAGAATTGTCCGGTGGCCAACAGCAGCGCGTGGCGCTGGCGCGGGCATTGGCGCCGAAACCGAAAGTGCTGTTGCTGGATGAACCGCTGTCGGCGCTGGACCTCAAGTTGCGCAAGGAAATGCAGGTCGAACTCAAGCGCGTGCAGAAGGAAGCCGGGATCACCTTCATTTTCGTGACCCACGATCAGGAAGAAGCCCTGACCCTGTCCGACCGCATTGCGGTGATGTCCGCCGGCAAGATCCTGCAGATCGGCACCCCCAACGACATCTACGAACGGCCGCAGCATCAGTTCGTCGCCCAGTTCATCGGCGACATCAACTTCCTGCCCGGTCACCTCAAGCGCGGCCAGCAGAACGAAAAACTCTTCGTCCCCAGCGGCATGCCGGTGGAAATCCCCTGCCCGGCCCAAGGCTTCGACGGCAGCAAAGTGCAACTGGCCTTCCGCCCGGAACGTTCGCAACTGGTCGAACCGGAGCAACCGCACCACCTGCGCGGCGTCATCGAAGCGGTGCTGTACGTCGGCACCGCGACCCTTTACCAGTGCCGTTTGAACAACGACGTCAAAGTCATGCTGCGCGAAAACAACGAAGGCCTGAACCGTGGCCGGGTGGTCGGTGATCGGGTCGCGGTCAATCTGCCGCCCCACGCCTGTCTGTTGATGGAGGCCTGAGATGAGCGTCAGCAGCACTTCTCCCGCCCTCAACCGCGCGCTGCTGCTCAGCCCGGTGGTTCTGACTTTGCTGACGCTGATCGCCATCCCGCTCGGCATCATGGGCTACATCAGCCTGTTGCCGCGCAACGTGTATGGCGGCGTCGACTGGCAGGCCAACTGGCAATTGCAAAGCTACGTGCAACTGTTTTTCCAGGAAGGTTTCGACGGTGAACTGGAACTGAACTGGGTCTACGCCCAGGCGCTGTTGCGCTCGGTGTTCCAGGCCGGTGGCACGACCCTGTTGTGTTTCCTGTTCGGCTTCCCGGTGGCGTTGTGGATGTCGAGCCTGAGCCCGCGTCGGCGCAACCTCATGGTATTGCTGATCACCATTCCGTTCTGGACCAACCTGCTGATCCGCAACTACGCGTGGCTGATCATCCTGCGCGAACACGGCTGGCTCGCCCAGAGTCTCAACGCTTTGTTCCCTCAGGCCGGCGGCATCACGTTGCTCTACAACGACTTCGCGGTCAGCGTCGGGCTGGTCTACAGCTTCCTGCCGTTCATGATTCTGCCGATCTACTCGACCCTGGAGAAACTCGACTGGCGTCTGGTGGAAGCGGCGTACGACCTCGGCGCCAATCGCTGGCATGCGCTGAAGCGCATCATTTTGCCGCTGTCGATGCCCGGTGTGATTGCCGGCGCGCTGCTGGTGTTCGTGCCGAGCCTCGGCGCCTTCATCACCCCGGCGATTCTCGGCGGCGGCAAGACGCTGATGATCGGCAACCTGATCCAGCAACAGTTCGGCACCGCGCGCAACTGGCCGCTGGGCAGTTCGCTGTCGTTCCTGCTGCTGGGAATCCTGCTGCTGTCCCTGGTGCTCTACGCCCTGTATAGCCGCAGCGCCGCCAAAACCCTTCGTCGGGGAGCTACCGCATGATTGCCCTGCACCTGAAAAAACTGCCGCTGACCCGAGAAGTCAGCCTGCTGATCCTCGCGTACCTGTACGTGCCGATCTTCGTTCTGATCGCCTACAGCTTCAACGCCAACCGCTCGGCAACCGTGTGGACCGAGTTCTCGTTCGCCTGGTACGGGCGGATTCTGGCCAACCCGTCGATCCAGACCGCCGCGCTGAACTCGATCATCGTCGCCAGCATCGCCACGGTCTGCGCCACGGCCATTGCGCTGCTCGCGGCGCTGGCGACTTACCGGCCGTTCTACGGGCAGAAGATGGTCGAAGGCGGGATCAACCTGCCGCTGATCCTGCCGGAGATCGTCACCGCTGTGGCCACCCTGCTGTTGTTCATGGCGCTGGGGATCAAGCTCGGTTTGCTGACGGTGATCGTCGCGCACATCGGCTTCTGCATTCCCTTCGCTTACCTGCCGATCCGCGCGCGGCTCAACGACCTCGACAAAAGCCTGCTGGAGGCGGCCAACGACCTGTACGCCAACCCGTGGCAGGTGTTTCGCCGGGTGACGCTGCCGCTGCTGTGGCCGGCGGTGTTGTCCGGGTCGGTGCTGGCATTCGTGGTCAGCCTCGACGATTTCATCATGACCTTCTTTGTGGCCGGCCCCGGTTCGACGACCTTGCCGGTGTACATCTTCTCCGCGATCAAGGCCGGCGTGACGCCGGAGATCAATGCGATCTCGACCCTGATGCTGGTGATTTCCATCGTGCTGGTGGTGCTGGCCTTCTGGCTGGGACAGCGCGGCAAACAACAATGAGCCTGGAGCGTTCTTGAATGAAACTGAAAAATATTGGTTACGGCGTCGCCGGTCTGGCCCTCAGTTGCTTTACCGTTTTCACCGCACAGGCCGCCGAGCCCAAGGAACTGTTCTTCTACAACTGGACCGATTACTACCCGGTGGACCTGCTGGCCAAGTTCGAAAAGGAGACCGGGATCAAGGTCACCATGGACGGCTATGACAGCAACGAAACCCTGCTGGCCAAGTTGCAGGCCGGCGGTGCCGCGTATGACGTGATCGTGCCGTCGCAGTCGATCATGCGCACCCTGATCAACCAGGACCTGCTGCTGGAAATCGACGCATCCACCCTGCCCAACTTCCAGTACGTCAAATCCGCGTTCCGCGACCCGAGTTTCGACCCCGGCCGCAAGTTCTCGGCGCCGTACCTGTGGGGCACCACCGGATTTTCCTATGACAGTGCGCGGGTGCCTGGCGGCAAGCTCGACGACTCCTGGAAAGAGTTCTTCGAACCGCGCAAGGAGCTGCAAGGCCAACTCGCCGCGCTCGACACTTCCAGCAGCGTGATCAACGCCGCCAGCCATTACCTGAACGTCGACGAGTGCAGCGAAAGCCCGCAGGACGCCAAGCGCATTCTGGAGCTGCTGCAAAAGCAGAAACCGTTCCTGAAGATGTACAGCTCGGACAACACCGTCGACCGCATGGCCTCGGGTGAGGTGATCATGATGCAGAACTGGAACGGCTCGACCGCCCGGGCGACCTTGCAGAAGAGCACCATCAAGTACGTGTACCCGCGTGAAGGCCTGGCGATGTTCCAGGACAACTTCGCCGTGCCGAAAAGCGCCCCGCACCCCGGCAACGCGAAGATCTTCATCGACTGGATGATGAAACCGGAAAACGCCGCCGCCGTGTCCAACGCCATCGCCTACGACAACGGCATCCAGAGCGACAAGCTGATCGACGCCAAATGGCGGGTCATGGATGCGATCAACATGCCCGAGGAATTCGCCTCGCGCCTGCGTCCCGAGAAAGAGTGCAGCAACAAGGCGCGGGAGCTGCAGGACCGGATCTGGGCGAAGCTCAAGGGCTGATCCGAGACCGCGTCGCGGCCATCGCGAGCAGGCTCGCTCCCACAAGGTATTGGGTTGTTCACATAGTTCTGTTCATCACAAAACCACTGTGGGAGCGAGCCTGCTCGCGATGAGGCCCGCCTGAACACCACAACATTCGAGGTATGCAATGAATCAACCCCGCTGGCTGCGCAACGTGCGCCCCTACGGTTCAACCGCCGAAGACCTGCTGATCGAAAACGGCCTGTTCACCCAACGCCGCCCGGCTTCATCGGCGCCACTGAACGCCACCGACATCGACGGCCAGAACCAGCTCCTCACCCCGGCCCTGGTGGAAAGCCACGTCCACCTCGACAAAACCCTCTGGGGCCAGCCCTGGCGCCCGAACAGCGCCGGGCCGACGCTCAAGGATTACATCGCCAACGAGCGCCGTGTGCTGCGTGAAATCGACAGCCCCATCGCCGAACGCGCCGGTGCCCTGCTGGAAAACTGCATCGCCCGTGGTTCCCTGACCCTGCGTTGCCACGTCGACATCGACCCGGATTTCGGCCTGCGCCATGTCGAAGCCATGCAACAACTGCGCGAACGTTACCGCGACCTGATCGACCTGCAACTGGTGGTGTTCCCGCAAACCGGCCTGATCAGCCGCCCCGGCACCGCCGAACTGATGCGCGAAGCCATGGCCCTGGGCGTGGAAAACGTCGGTGGCCTCGACCCCTGCGGCATCGACAACGACCCCGTCGCCCAACTGGATTTCGTGTTCAAACTGGCCAGCGAATTCGACCGTGGCGTCGACATTCACCTGCACGACAAGGGCGAACTGGGCCTTTGGCAAATCGCCCTGATCGCCGATTACACCGAGCATTACGGGCGCCATGGCCGGGTGATGATCAGCCATGCCTATTGCCTGGGCATGTTGCCGTGGAGCCAGGTCAAACCGGTGGCCGAACGGCTCGCAGCCCTGGGCATTTCGCTGATGAGCTCGGCCCCTGCCGATTGCGCGGTGCCGCCGTTCCTGGCTTTACGCGAGGCCGGGGTGAACGTGTGCCTGGGCTCGGACGGCATCCGTGATGCCTGGTCGCCCATGGGCAACGGCGACATGCTGGAACGGGCGATGTTGCTGGCGTTCCGCTTCGACTTGAACAAGGACGAGGAACTGGCGGCAGCGTTTTCAGCGGCAACGGTGAACGGCGCGCTGGCGTTGGGTTGCGAGGATTACGGGGTTGAACTCGGTCAGCCGGCGGACTTTCTGTTGATGCCGGTGCAGACGCTGGGTGAAGCGGTGGTTTCGCGGCCGCTGCGACAGGTGTTTCGGCGCGGTGAATTGATTGCTACGGGTGGTCGCTTGCTGGAAAGCCGCTTGTGAAACGGATCGGTTTGAAAAGCAGCTGCGTGGTGGGTTTCGACGGCACGCAGCATGTGCTCTGGCGTGACGGCGAAGTGGTGTTCGAGGGCTCGCGCATCGTGTTTGTCGGGCGTGATTATCCGGGCCCGGTTGACCAATGGATCGATTACGGCAACGCGCTGATAGGCCCCGGCTTCATCGACATGGATGCCCTCGGCGACCTCGATTCCACGGTGCTCACGCTGGACAACGGCGATGAGCGCGACATGGGTCGCCTGTGGTCCGAAGACTATCTGGCGGCCGGGCCCCGGGAGAGTTACAGCGCCGAGGACGAAGTTTTCAAATACCGCTACGCCTTCACGCAGCTGATCCGCAATGGCATCACCACCGCCATGCCGATCACCTCGATGTACTACCGCGCATGGGCCGAGACTTACGACGAATTTGCTGCGGTGGCCGGCGTGGCGGCCGAACTGGGGCTGCGGACTTACCTCGGCCCTTGCTACATGAGCGGCATGAGTTACTGGCGCGCCGATGGGCAACTCGGCCATCACTGGGATGAAGCCCGGGGTTTGGCCGGACTCGATGCAGCCGTGCGGTTTTTCGAGGACTTCGACGGCGCGCATGACGGCCTGATTCGTGGCGCGCTGCTGCCGGATCGCATCCAGACCTGCACCCCGGCTTTGCTGCAACGCACCGCCGCGCTGAGCCGTGAGCTGAACGCGCCAATGCGTTTGCATTGCTGCCAGGGGCTCGGCGAAGTGGCGATGGTCGAGCAACTGCGCGGTGTTTCACCGCTGGCCTGGCTGGAACAGCTGGACCTGCTGACCCCGCGCAGCCTGCTGCCCCACGGCATTTACACCCACGGCGATCAAGACCTGCAACGTGTGGTGAATGGTGGCGCGAGCCTGGTGCATTGCCCGGTGGTGTTTGCCCGGGATGGCGAAGCGCTGAACTCGTTCGGGCGCTATCGGGCCAAGGGCATCAACTTTGCCTTGGGCACCGACACCTGGCCGGCGGACCTGCTGGAAAACATGCGTCAGGGTTTGAACATCGCACGCCTGATGGAGGGCGGCCCGGCCTTGACCAGCACGCTGGGCCTGTACAACGCCGCCACCCTCGGCGGCGCCAAGGCGCTGGGGCGTGAGGATATCGGGCGTCTGGCACCGGGGTGCAAGGCCGACATCACGGTGTTCAGCCTTCGCGGCCTGCATCTGGGGCCCCTGTTCGACCCGCTGAAAAACCTGGTGCTGGCCGGTCGTGGTGACGACTGCATTGCCAGCTACATCGATGGCCGCTGCGTGATGGAGGACGGCCAGGTCCGGGGCGTCGATTACTCCGCCCTGCAACGCCAGGCCCAACAACAATTCGAAACACTGATGCGCAGCCACAGCGATCGGGCCTTTGGCCAGCCGGACTGGAAAACCCTGTTCAAACCGGCCATTCCGTTCGCCGATGACTACAGCGCACAAGCGCCGCTGAGCGCAATTGATCCCCTTCCCTAGAGATTTCTGCCCATGCAAAGCTTCGACTTCAGCACCCTGAGTGCCCGGGACAAATACAAGATTCTGATCGGCAGCGTGGTGCCTCGGCCCATCGCGCTGGTCACCACGATTGATGGCGAAGGCCGGATCAACGCCGCGCCGTTCAGCTTCTTCAATGCGCTGTCCGCCGACCCGCCGATTCTCGCGCTGGGCGTGGAAAACTACGGCGACCAGAGCCCCAAGGACACCACCCGCAATATCCAGCTCAATCAGGAATTCACCGTCAATATCGTCAGCGATGCGCTGGTGGAAGCGATGAACGTCTGCGCCGTGCCCTTCGCGCCCGGTTTCGACGAGCTGACCGCCGCCGGCCTCACGGCCATTCCCGGCACCACGGTCAAATGCCCGCGTATTGGCGAAGCGCCCGTGGCGCTTGAATGCCGGCGGATGATGGCGCTGTCCATCGGACAATCGCGGGAGATCATCTTTGGCGAAGTGCTGATGGCCCATGTGCGGGACGAGCTGATCGACCCGAAAACCCTGTACATCGACCAGTTGGGGCTGGATGCGATCGGGCGGATGGGCGGGCATGGCTATGCGCGTACCCGGGATTATTTCGACCTGCCCACCCGGTCGTTGCAGGCCTGGACGGATGCACCGGGCGGCGGCGAGCGGTTTTGGCCAGCCACCAAATAAAGTGGCATCCCCCCTGTAGGAGCGAGCCTGCTCGCGATGGACGTTAACGAAAACGCGGAGTGTCAGGATTAACTCGGTGTCCTTCCGTCCATCGCGAGCAGGCTCGCTCCTACAGGTGTGTGTTTACTTCAGTGGAAATCCCGGCTGCGTACGTTGATTCCGTCCAGCAACTCGCTCAGGTCACTCAAACGCCCGGCAATCAGGTGACGTACCTCGCCTTCCTTTTCCCAGCGCCCATCGACCTTGAGCAACTGTGAGCCAACCAATACCTGCCGTTGCCGATCCGCCAGGTCGCGCCAGACCACCACGTTGACGTTGCCGAATTCGTCTTCAAGGGTGACGAAGGTCACGCCACTGGCGGTGCCTGGACGTTGTCGACCGGTCACCAGCCCGGCGACGCTGACCGGTCGGCCATGCTCGACCTCCAGCAATTCCTTCGAACTGCGGCAACGCCGGGCTTTCAATTCACTGCGCAACAAGGCCAGCGGATGCGGGCCGAGGGTGGTGCCGAGGCTGTTGTAATCGGCCAGCAGGTCTTCGCCGACCGTGGGTTTGGGCAACGACACCGCCACCTCTTCCTGGCTCGGCAAACCGGCGAACAGCCCCAGTTGTTTCTGCACCCCCGCCACTTCCCAGCGCGCCCGATGCCGGTCACCGGCCAGCCCACGCAAGGCGCCGGCATCGGCCAGTTGCTCCTGCGCACGGGCATCGAGTCGCGCCCGTTCGCCGAGGTCGGCAATGTCGATAAACGCACCCTGTGACCTTGCGGTTTCGATCCGCCGGGCATCGTCCTCGCGAAAGCCCTTGATCATCCGCAACCCCATGCGAATCGCCGGCTGCGCGCCGATGATCGGTTCGAGGCTGCAATCCCAGTCGCTGGCACGCACGTCCACCGGGCGGATCTGCAGATGATGCCGGCGTGCGTCCTGGAGAATCTGGTCCGGGCTGTAGAAACCCATGGGCCAGCTGTTGATCAGCGCACAGGCAAAGGCGGCCGGCTCGTGGCATTTCAACCAGCAACTGGCGTAGGTCAGCAAGGCAAAACTGGCGGCGTGGGACTCGGGAAAACCGTAGCTGCCAAAGCCTTTGATCTGCTCGAAAATCTGCGCGGCGAACTCCGGCGTGTAACCGTTTTTCTTCATGCCGGCGGCCAGGCGATCCTTGTGGGGCTCAAGGCCCCCGTGACGTTTCCAGGCGGCCATGGAACGGCGCAGTTGATCGGCTTCGCCGGGGCTGTAGTCGGCGGCAACGATGGCGATTTGCATGACCTGCTCCTGGAACAACGGCACGCCAAGCGTACGCTTGAGCACGGTTTCCAGCTCAGGAGACGGGTAGGTCTCGGGCTCTTGCTTGTTTCGCCGGCGCAGGTACGGGTGCACCATGCCGCCCTGGATGGGCCCCGGCCGGACGATCGCCACCTCGATCACCAGGTCATAGAATTTTCGCGGCTTAAGCCTCGGCAGCATCGACATTTGTGCACGAGACTCGATCTGGAACACGCCGATGGTGTCGGCCCGGCCAATCATGTCGTAGGTTTGCGAGTCTTCGGCGGGCACCGTCGCCAGGCTCAAATCCAGATCGCGATGACGGCGCAGCAGATCGAAGCAACGACGAATCGCGCTGAGCATGCCCAGCGCAAGAATATCGACCTTGAGCAAACCGACCGCGTCCAGATCGTCCTTGTCCCATTGAATGATGGTGCGCTCGGCCATGGCGGCATTTTCCACCGGCACCAGGCTGTCCAGCGGTTGTTCGGAAATGACGAAACCACCGGGGTGCTGGGACAGGTGCCGGGGGAAGCCGATCAGTTGCCCGGTCAGGCTCAGCACCCGGCGCAACACCGCGCTATCGGGATCGAAGCCGCCTTCACGCAAGCGCTCCACGGGCGGTGTTTCATCACTCCAGTGACCACAGCAGTCTGCCAGCGCATTAATCTGATCCGGCGGCAAACCCAGGGCCTTGGCCACATCGCGCACCGCCCCCGCCGAGTGATACGTGCTGACCACGGCGGTCAACGCCGCGCGGGCCCGGCCATAACGCTGGAACACGTACTGCAAGACTTCTTCGCGGCGTTCGTGTTCGAAATCCACATCAATGTCCGGCGGCTCGTTGCGCTCCTTTGAAAGGAAGCGCTCGAACAACAGCGTGGTGCGATCCGGATCGATTTCCGTGATGCCCAAGGCAAAACACACCGCCGAGTTGGCCGCTGAGCCACGGCCCTGACAAAGAATGTGCTGATCACGGGCAAACCGGACAATGTCGTGAACCGTCAGGAAATAACTCTCGTAACCCAGTTCGGCGATCAACCCCAATTCCTTGTCGATCTGCTTGAGCACCTCGGGTTTCGGGCCTTGTGGCCAGCGCCAGGCGATCCCCTCTTCGGTCAGATGACGCAGCCACGACGTGGCCGTCTGCCCCTCCGGCACCAACTCGCGGGGATATTGATAACGCAGCTGGCCAAGATCAAAGGTGCAGCGCCGGGCGATGTTCAGGGTTTCATCGAGCAGCGCCTGCGGGTAGATCGCCTGCAAAGCATCGAGGCTGCGCAGATGCCGCTCGCCATTGGGGTGCAGGCGCAACCCGGCCTCGGCCACCGGCACGTGATGACGGATGGCGGTCATGGTGTCCTGCAAGGCGCGTCGGCCTCGGGTGTGCATGTGCACATCGCCGCTGGCGACTGGTGGAATCCGCAACTCCCTCGCCAAGGTCAGCAAGGCGTTCAATCGCCCGGTATCGTCCTGGCCACGATGTAGCTGGACCGCCAGCCATAGACGCTCGGCGAAGGCCTGCTTCAGCCAGTGGCCGCTGGCAAAGTCATCCAGCACATCCGGCACCCACAACGCCAAAAGCCCCGGCAACGGCTCGCTGAAATCCTCCCGCAGCACTTGGTACTGGCCTTTCTGCGTGCGCCGCCGCGCCCGGGTAATCAGCCGGCACAGGTGTTGATAGCCTTCAAGGTTCTCCACCAGCAGCACCAGTTTCGGGCCGTTATCGATGCGCACTTCGCTGCCGATGATCAGCGGCAGCTCGACGGATTTGGCCGCCTGCCAGGCGCGGACGATGCCGGCCAGGGTGCACTCATCGGTGATCGCCAGCGCCTGATAACCCTGTTTTTTCGCCCGCTGAAACAGCTCAAGCGCACTGGATGCACCGCGCTGGAAACTGAAGTTCGACAGGCAGTGCAGCTCGGCATAGTCAATGCTCATGCGAACCAGCCCTGCAACCACAACGGGCCGCCCTCGCCGACCGCACGATAGGCCCAACCCTGTTGGCCGGATCGGGTTTCGATCAGGTAGTAATCGCGACGGACGTCGTCGCCGTCCCACCAGCCGGACTCGATGCGTTCCGGCCCCATGAGAATGCGGGTCGAGCCTTCGTGAATCGCCTGCGGCTGCGTCAGCAACCAGCCCGGACGCTGCACGCCCGGCAGGGCGGCGCAACGCTGGTTGTCGGCACTGGCCTGCCACGCGCACTCCGGCCGGTGATCGGCCTGGAACCGCAAGCCCTGCACCGCGTCATCCCCCAGCCGTGCGCGCAGACGCTCGCGCAATTGCTCCCAGGGCAAGGACTGCTGCGGACGATCGTCGAACAGTTCCTGATACTGCGGAACGAAGGCCGGCAAGTCTTCGGCACGCAGGCGAAAACCGCGCACCGGCGCCTCGACCTGAACCTGCTCCAGCCTGCCGCGCGCCAGTTCGAAGAGCATCGCCGGATCGCGCTCGGCACTGAGCAGGCCGACCTTGATCACGCTGTCCGGCAAGCCGGCGTGTTCCAGGTGCAGGTCAAAACGCTGCACGCCGCTGTCACGACCGCAGAGGAACGCCGACAGGTCGCCGGTCAACCGGCGCAGAGGAAACAGCAGCGCCTGATGGGACTGCACGTCGAAATTGAGCTCGATGCGCACGTCGAACCGGTCCGGCGGCAGGTAGAACGCCAGTGCCAGCCGCCGCGTGCCCAGCAGAGCATCCAGGTGCTTGAGCACCTCGGACTCGAAACGCCGGGCCAGACTCTGCCGGGGCAACGCCTGCACCTGGCTCAAGGTACGCAACCCCATGCGCGACAGCGCTGTGGCGACGCTGGTCTCCAGCCCGATCCGGTCGATGGGCAATTGCCCCAGATGATGCTGCAAGGCTTGCTCGTCGGGTACGACCAGACCGTCATAGGCGTTGGCCAGAATCCGCGCCGCCACCGGGTTCGGCGCGGCAACGATGCGGTGACGAAACCCCAGCTCGCCAAGTTCGGTGCGCAATCGCGCTTCCAGTTGCGGCCAGTCACCGAACAGGCCCAGGCTGGATTCGATTTCAAACACCACCGCACGCGGGTAATGCACGCTGACCTGGGAGCTGAAGCGGTAGGCCCACGCGGCGAGAAATTGCTGCCAATGCTCGATCTCGGCCGCGTCGTATTCCGCCGTGACAAAGCCTTTGCTCAAGGCCTGGGCGGCGGTCATCGACTGGCCGGGGCGCAAGCCCAATGCCCGCGCCGAAGCGTTGACCGCCTGCAACACCCGACGCTGTGCCGGGCCGGTCAGCAGCGCCAGCGGCTCATCGGGGTCGGCGCGCTGACGCAGTACCGCGTCCAGCGCCAATTGCGGAAAGAGAATGCACACCCAACGCATGGCAACCTCAATGCCCCACAGGAAAGGCAATCGGTGCCGAACGGACGAGCCCGCCCCGGCACTTGAGCACGCGCAATTGCGCAGGCCTGGCATCGATGGCGATGCGCAGGGCCGCGGGCGAAGGGTTGATCGCTTCATCGATCGAACGGTAGGCAAACGCCAGGGTCGAGCCGGTTTCCGCCGCCACCTGCAAGCGCCGCAGCGCCCGATCATCGGCCTTGTGCGGCCAGCACAGCACCGCGCCGCAACTGCCCGAACGCAGGCATTGTTCCGCCGCCCACAGCGCATCGCGCTCGCTGGCCTGGATGATCGACAGCTGACGCAGATCGACCCCGGCGTTCTGCCACGCCTGGGGATACGGCACGTAGGGCGGCGCCACCAGCACGATGCGCTCGCCCGCCGCCGACAGCCGTGCCAGCGTCGGCCACACCAGTTGCAACTCGCCGACGCCCTGCCCGGCCAGGAGGATTTCGCTCAGCGCCGCTTCCGGCCAGCCGCCGCTGGGCAACGCCGCATCCAGCGCGGCATGCCCGGTGGGTTGTGGGCTGACGGGCGGTGGCGCAGGCCGGCCCTTCCAGACCTGGCCGCCATTGAACAGCGTATCCAGCGCAACGACGGCCCCCATCACCCTTGCCTCACCAGGCCGCAGAACACCCCTTCGATCGCGAGGTCCTGATCGGGGTGCACGATGATCGGCTGATAGGCCGGGTTGCGTGGCAACAGGCGCACCGCATCGCCGACCCGCTCGAAGCGTTTGATGGTGACCTCACCGTCGAGTCGCGCCACGACGATCTGGCCATTCAGCGCTTCGGGGTTGCGGTGCACGCCCACCAGGTCGCCGTCGAGAATGCCGTCCTCGATCATCGAGTCGCCCTTCACCCGCAGCATGTAATCCGGCACCCGGGAGAAGATCGACGGGTCGAGCAGCAGACGGCTGTGGACCTCGGCATCGGCACCGATCGGTGCACCCGCCGCGACCCGACCGAGTACCGGAATGTCCAGCAGTTCGGGCCGCACCGGTTGCCCGAGCAGACGAATGCCCCGGGCCTGATGCGGATTGACCTCGATGAAACCGGCTTCGGTCAGCGCCAGCACATGCTTGCGCGCCACGCTGCGGGAGGCAAAACCAAAGGCCTCGCTGATTTCAGCGAGGCTCGGGGACTGGCCGTGCTCCGCGATTCGATCGCGGATGAAGGTCAGGATGGCGGTACGGCGGGGAGTTAAAGTCGTCATGGAGTACATTTGTACTCTTTTGGGGTTTTCCTGGCAAGCCCCTGTAGGAGCGAGCTTGCTCGCGAAAAACGCCCAGGCGACGCGTTTATTCAGGCAGCCCGCGTCATCGTTAACGTCCATCGCCAGCAAGCTGGCTCCTACAATTTTGACCGTGTGACCCAATCCCCTGTAGGAGCCGGCTTGCTGGCGATGGCGGTGGGTCAGTCGACACATTTATCGCCTGAAATGACGCTATCGTCGGAACGCCGCCCGCAGCAAGCCGGCTCCTACAGGGGATTGGTGTACAAGTCCGGAATGAGTGTTCGAAACAAAGAAGGACAACGCGGACCACCAGAGAGCCAGGTCGGCTATCAGGCCGCCTCGCGCGCTGTTGATTTTCTTGCCCCATGGGGAGGCCGAGCGCAGGTTCTGCGCAGTGGGCAACCCGGCATGGATGCCGGGTTAGCCGCCCCCGGCCATGGATGGCCGATGGCGGCGGGCCCACGGAGCAGGACCGGAGCGAGGGAATGCCGAGCCTAGGCGAGGCACCGGACGAAAGGGGCAAGAGCCCTTGGTTACTTGGGGCTATTCCAAGTGACTCGCCGTAAGGGCGAAACCAATAGAAGCCGTTACCGCAGCAATGGATATGTACTGAGTCCACAACCCTCACCAGTCACGGTGCAACATAGAATCTCCTGCAAGGGCCATATATAGCCAAGTTAACGCGCATCATCCCCCAAGCCACGTGCTGCCAGGAATTCAGCGATGTAATCGATAAACGCCACAACCTTGGCCGTCGCCCGCCGATGGCTCGGGTACACCGCCAGAATGTGCGGGCCAAAGCTGTCGGGGTCGATGTCGTAATCGGCCATCACCCGCACCAGCCGCCCGTCGGCGATGTACGGCGCGGCACTCCACAACGGCGTGTGCAGCACACCGCGCCCGGCCAGCGCATTGGCCAGCAGCAGGTCGTAATTGTCGCTGCGCAGACGCGGCGACGGCGGTTGCGGCAGGCTCAAGCGTTGCCCGTCTCGCTCGGCCCACCAGAATTCGCGACTGAGCAGCGGATGGCGATACAGCAACCATTCGTGGTCATCCAGGGTTTGCGGCGTCACCGGCTGCGCCTTGCGCGCCAGATACCCCGGGCTCGCGCACAACGCCAGGCGATTGCTGCCGACGACACGGGCGATCAACCCCGGCAAATCGTCATGACCTTCGCGCAACGCGAGGTCGTAGCCACTTTCCAGCAAATTGACGAACTCGTCGCACAGGTCCACTTGCAGATCGATCTGCGGGTACTGCTCGAGAAAACCGCCGCAGACCTGATCCAGAAACGCCTGCCCATAAGCCAGCGGCGCGGTGATTTTCAGGGTGCCGCGCAAACCATGCTGCAACTGCTCGATTTCCTCGCCGGCCTCATCCAGCCGCTGCAACACCTGGCGCGCAGTTTCCAGGTAGAGCCGCCCGGACTCGGTCAGCAGAATCCGTCGTGTACTGCGTTCGAACAAACGCGCGCCGAGCTCGGCTTCCAGGTGATTGACCGCTTTGGTCAGGGCCGACGGCGTCTTGCCCAACTGCTCGGCGGCGCGGCTGAAACTGCCCAGTTGCGCGGTCACCACGAACATTTTCAATGCACCCAACTTGTCCATTCTTTTTCCATTCAGGCAAAAACGTTTTTCGTCAGCGAGGCGTTCTGCTGCGCCAAGGCAGCCACTAATCTGGCCATCAGACGCAATAACAAGGAAACATTCAATGAAAAGATTCATCCCGAATCTGTTGATGGCCACCGTGAGTTTTGCCTCGATGGAAGCCATGGCGGCGGCCGATCTGGTGCTGCTCAATGGCAAGATTTTCACCGCCGACCGCGCCCAACCGAAGGTCCAGGCCCTGGCCGTCGAGAACGGCAAGGTGTTGAAAGTCGGCACCGATGCGCAGGTCAAGGCCTTGATCGAGTCAACGACCAGGGTGATCGATCTCGGCGGCAAGGCGCTGATGCCCGGCCTGATCGACAGCCATTCCCACGCGATTTTCGGTGGCCTGGAAATGGTCTCGGCCAACATGGAAGACGAAGTGGTCGACCTCGACGAACTGGAAAAACGCCTCAAAGGCTGGCGTGACGACGGCAAGGCGAAGCATGGCGACGTGCTGAGCGTGGCCGGCATGAGTTCGGCCTATTGGGCACAGGCCGAAGCCTTCGGCAAGAAGTTCAATAGCGGCGAATGGGCCGACGTGCCAGTGGTGTTCACCGGCAGCGATCACCACACCGCCTGGGCCAACAACGTGATGCTGGCGCGCGCCGGCATTGACGCCGAACTCCTGAAAAACCTGCCGGCAGCCGAGCAGGACACCCTTGGCAAACTCACCGATGGCAGCCCGAACGGTTTTCTGGTGGATGCCGGTTGGGACCGCGTTGCCTCGAAAATGCCGGTGCCGAGCGCCGCCGACATGCTCAAGGCCGCGCAATCGGCGGTGCGCTACAACAACAGCCTCGGCATCACGGCCTGGATGGACCCCGCCGCCAACGCCGCCCCCGGCGAGCCGGTGTTCGCGCTCAAACCCACGGAGAAAACCGTCGGCGTGCTGCCTGCCTACAAAGCGCTTTCCGAGAGCGGTGGCATGAGCGCCCACGTCGCCGCGCTGCTGGTGGCCAATCCGAAAAGCGTACCCGCCGATCTCGATACGCTGGACAAGGTGCGCCAGCAGTTCCAGGGCATCCCCAACCTGACCCTGCCCGGCATCAAGATCTTCGCCGACGGCGTGATCGAATACCCGGCGCAGAGCGCGGCGATGATCGATCCGTACAGCAACTCGCACAAACAGGGCGAACTGCTGATCGATCCCCAGCATTTTGGCGAGCTGGTCAGCGCCATCGACCAGCGTGGCTGGCTGGTGCACATTCACGCCATCGGCGACCGCGCGGTGCGTGAGTCGCTGAACGGCATTGCTCAGGCGCGCAAGGATCGCCAGAGCGGTGTGACGCATTCGATCACCCACCTGCAAATGGTCAACCCGAAGGAGTTCGCGCGGTTCAAGCCGCTCAACGTCATCGCGTCGATGCAGCTGCTGTGGGCGACGGCCGATGACTACACGCTGGACATGATCAAGCCCTACGTCAGCGCCCTCGCCTTCCGCTATCAATACCCGGCGCATTCGCTGCTCAAACAGGGCGCGACGATTGCCGGCGCCAGTGACTGGCCGGTGTCTTCACCGAACCCGTGGAACGCCATGGCCCAGGCCATCACGCGCGTCGGCCCGCTGGGCGTGCTCAATGCCGACGAACGCCTGGACCGGGAAACCATGTTCTACGCCTACACCCTGAACGCCGCGCGCACCATTGGCCTGGAACAACAGATCGGATCGCTGAGCCCCGGTAAGCAAGCCGATTTCATCGTGCTGGACCGCGACGTGTTCAGCGTCGACAACAAGGCCCTGCACGACACGCAAGTGCTGCAGACCTGGTTCGCCGGCCGCGAAGTCTACGCCCCCGCCCTCTAAGAAAAATCACCCTGAACCCGCTGCCCGTTCCCGCGATTGTCGCCGGGACACGGCGCAGCCTTGCCGTCAAAAACTGCCCATAACAACCACAATATCGGGATTTTGCTCATGAAAGCTTTCACGTTGTTCGCCCTCGGCTCCTTGAGCGCGCTGCCCCTGTGCAGCCAGGCGATACCTTTGAATGATGACTTCGCGGTACCGGTCGACCTGACCCTGGCGAGCGATTACCGCACTCGCGGCATTTCGCAAACCCAGAACGATCCTGCCGTGCAGGCCGGTCTGACCCTGACTCACAGCAGCGGCCTGTACCTGGGCGCCTGGAGTTCGAACGTCGATTTCGGCGGCGGCCTGAAAACCCGTCAGGAAGTCGACTACTACGCCGGTTGGCTCTGGCAGGCGACCGATGCAATCAGCCTCGACCTCGGCTACCTGAAATACGCCTACCCGAAAGAGAGCCAGTTCAATCAGAGCGAGACCTACGCCATTCTCAGTGCCTACGGGGTGAAACTCGGCGCCTTTTACTCTGACGATGCGCCGGGCATCGATAGCGAGCAGAACTCGCTGTACAGCTACGTAGGGTACGAAACGCAGTTGCCTTACGACACGGGCCTGAAACTGCGATACGGCTACATGGATTTCAAGGACCCGCACCTGTATTCGACCTCGGGCCATGCCGAAGACGCGTACCACGAATGGGAAGTCAAACTGAGCCATGAACTGGCGGGCGTCATGCTGGGCCTGAGCTACATCGACACCGACCTGTCGAAAAGCCAGTGCGCGAGTAATTGGGGGTTTGACGACGTGTGCAGCGCCACGGTGGTGGCGAGTGTCAGCAAATCCTTCTGACCCACCTCGATCCCTGTAGGAGCTGGCTTGCCGGCGATGGCGTCCTCGAAATCGCCATCGCCAGCAAGCTGGCTCCTACAGTACGGGGATTGTTTGGGAATTGGGGGTTCACGCAGATCCCGTAGGAGCCGGCTTGCTGGCGATGGCGTCTTCGGAATCGCCATCGCCGGCAAGCCGGCTCCTACAGTGCGGGGGTGGTTTGGGATTGGGGGTTCACGCAGATCCGTAGGAGTCCGGCTTGCCGGCGATGGCGTCTTCGGAATCGCTATCGCCAGCAAGCCGGCTCCTACAGTGCGGGGGATGGCTTGGGATTGGGGGGCACGCAGATCTGTAGGAGCACGGCTTGCCGGCGATGGCGTTTTTGGAATCGCTATCGCCGGCAAGCCGGGCGCCTACGGGGCTGGGGTCATTCCTGCGAGGTAGGGCCACGGGTAGATGCCGCGTTCGTGGCCGTCGCTGAACACCAATTGCAGGCCGTAGCCCTGGGCGTTCACTTCGACGACGCAAACCCGGTCATCGACCCTGGGCGTCAGGCCTTGCAAACGAAACGCCCGGCATTGCGAACACGGGCACTGGCGGCGCAACTCGGCATGCCCAAGCAACTGCTCGCGGCCGTCCGGCCAGTTCAAGCGCAGTTGCTGTTTGCTCCGGGAATTGCCGATCGCCAGCGGGTTCATTGCAACTGGCTCAAGGCGATGCGCACGGCTTTGCGCACTTCCGGATCGCCATCGTCCTGGGCGGCCTGCAAGGGAGCGATGGCGCCTTTATCGTTCAGTTCGCCCAGGGCCAGCGCGGCTTCCTTGCGCAGATTGCTGATGCGATGGCCAAGGGTTTCGATCAACGCGTCCAGCGCCGGAACGAAGCGCAAGCGGCCGAGGCTGCGGGTCGCGCGCAGGCGTACTTGCCAGTAGTCATCAGTCAGGGCTTCGACCAAAGCCGGGCCGGCGTCGGTGTGCCCGACCTTGCCCAGCGTGGTGGCCGCTTCTTCGCGCACTTGCCAGGCCTGGTCCTGCAAGGCCTGGCGCAACGCCGGCAGCACCTGCGCGTCGGACGCCAGCCCAAGCGCGCCGGTGGCCGCGCGGCGCACTTCGGTGTCCGGGTCGTCGCTGGCCAGACGCGCCAACGCAGGCAGCGCATCGAGTTGTTTCAGCCAGCCGAGCACGCCCACCGCCTCGCGGCGCACGCTGGCATCGGCATCGTTCAATGCCACGGCGGCCGGTGCGGCGGCGCCGGGGAAACGCAATTCGCGCAGCGCCCTGAACGCGGCAATGCGCACGCTGATGTCGGCATGCCCGGTCCACGGCAGAATCACCCGGCCCGCCGCCTCGCTCTTGAGCAGGCTCAAACTCTGCGCGGCAGCGGCCTGAACCGCCGGCGAGGGATCGGTCAGCGCCTGGCACAGCGCCTCGACCACCGGTTCGTCCTCCCAGGCTTCGAGCAAACGCGCGGCTTCGGCGCGGACTTCTTCGGTCGGGTCTTCGGCCAGTCGATCGACCAGCCACAACAAGCCGTCCGGCTCTTCGAGGTCGGCCAGTTCGATCAGGGCTATCCGCCGCACACCGGGGTCTTCATCGGTCAGGCGCGGTTGCAGGGCAAGAATGTCGTCGTTGTCGGTTACATCGAATAGTGAGGTCATAGGGCAAATCGCGGCAGTTTGTTTTCAGGAGGAAGTCCGAGAGGGTTCAGGCGCGGTAGCTGCCGACCGTCTTCGTGACGCAGTAATTCGAGGCAATGACGCTTCAGGCGGGAGAACTCGTGGCTGGTCACCAGTTCGGTGGTGCGAGGCCGAGGGAAGTCGAGGCGCAGGTCTTCGATGATCCGCCCGGGACGCGAGCTCATCACCAGCAACCGGTCGGCGAGGAACAGCGCCTCGTCGATGTCATGGGTGACGAACACCACGGTGGTGCGAATCCGCGTCCAGATGTCCAGCAGCAGTTCCTGCATGTTCAATCGAGTGAGCGCATCAAGGGCGCCGAACGGTTCGTCCATCAGCAACAGACGCGGACGATTGACCAGCACCCGGGCGATCTCCACCCGTTGCTGCATGCCGCCGGAGAGCTGATCCGGCCAGCGATCGGCAAACCCTTCGAGGCCGACCAGCGCGAGGATTTCATCGGCGGCCTTGTGTCGCTCCGCTTTGCCGATGCCACGCATTTTCAGGCCGAACGCCACGTTGTCGCGCACCGTGCGCCAAGGGAAAAGCGTGTGGTGCTGGAACACCATGCCCCGTTGCGGCGAGGGCCCCGAGATGGCGGCACCGTCCACGTTCAAGGTGCCGGCGCGGGCTTGCAGGTGCCCGGCCAGCGCGCCCAGCAAGGTGGATTTGCCGCAACCGGACGGCCCGAGAATGCACACGAACTGCCCCGGTTCGATCTGGCAGTCGAGGCCCTGCACGGCTTCGAACGCGGCGCTGCCCTCGCCCAGGCTGATCGACAAGCCGCGAATCTCGATTCGCCCTTCCGGGTGTTGATAAACGCTCATCAGGCTTTCCCTCGTGGTCGGTGCCACGGCGTGAACAACCCGCCGAGCCGTTTGATCAGCAGACTGCTGCCCATGCCCAGGACGCCGATCAACAACATGCCGACGACGATGTCGGCGTAGTTCTGGATGGTGTAGGACTCCCAGGTGTAATAGCCGATGCCGTACTGGCCGGAGATCATTTCCGCCGTCACCAGGCAGAACCACGACGTGCCCATGCCGATGGCGAGGCCGGTGATGATGCTCGGTGCCGCGCCGGGCAGAATCACTTCCAGCAGAATCGCCCGCCGCCCTGCCCCGAGGCTTTTCGCCGAGGCGATCAAGCGCGGGTCGACGCCTTCGACGCCGTGCACGGTGTTGAGCAGGATCGGGAACAACGCGCCGGTGAACGTGATGAAGACCATCGACAGCTCGGACGACGGGAACATCAGGATCGCCAGGGGAATCCACGCGACGGCCGGGATCGGGCGCAACACTTCCAGTGGCGGCAACAGCAAATCTTCCGCCCATTTCGAGCGGCCGATGGCCAGGCCCAGGGCAATGCCGATGACCAGCGCCGCGAGGTAACCGGCGAACACCCGGCTGAGGCTGCTGCTCAGGTGCTGGGCGAGTTTGCCGGAGTCACCGAGGCCCAACGCCGCTTCGATCACCGCCACCGGGGTCGGGACGTTGGCGAACGTGACCAGGCCGAGGTTCCAGTGGTGGCTGGCGGCGAGTTGCCAGAATAAAAGGCAGAGCAGAATCGAGGCTGCTCTTGGAATCCAGCGTAAATATGATCCGAACACAATTCTTCCTCTCAACCGAGAACCCTGTAGGAGCCAGCTTGCTGGCGATGGTGTGTCAGCCAAGAAGATGTCGACTGACACTCCATCGCCAGCAAGCTGGCTCCTACAAGGGGAGCGGTGTTCTGGGTTTAGCGGGTAGCTACCGCCTGGGTCGTGGCGTCGGTGAAGTCAAGGACTTTGCCGCCCTGGGCCGTGGCGAACTGCTGGGCCTGGCCCTTGAGCAGGAACGCGCTCAAGCGCCCTTTCGCATCACTGGCAAACCACGCCTGATCCGCCAACAATTTGATTCCGCTGTCACTCGCCTGGGCATACACCGCGCGGATGTTTTTGCCTTCTGCCTTCAGCCCGGCCAACGCAGTGAACGCCGCTTCCGCCGTGGTGTACTGCCGGACTTTCGGCTCGCCGCGCACCCAGATCTCGGCCACATGGCTGAAATCGGTGATGGCTTTACCGCTTGCCGCATCCACCCCTTTAAGCGGTGTCGGTGCGTAGTTGGCCAACTGCGCGGTGTAGTCCAGGTTCGAGGCTTTGAAAGCGGCGCGGATGTACTGGTCGTCGATGAAGGTGTTGAGGTCGAGACCACGATCCGCCTTCTTCAACAGCTTGAGGGTGTCGATGGCCGTGCCGACCGCCTGGCGGTATTCCGGCTTCCAGCTCAGGTCGCGGGTCTGCACGCCGAGCGGACCGTAGAACAGGTAATTGACCTCGGCATCGACGCCGGTGACCTTGGCGATCAACTCGCTGTACTTCTCCGGTTCGGCGGTGAGCAACTGGTTGGCTTCGATGCTGGCGCGCAGGTAGGCAACGACGATTTCCGGGTACTTTTTCGCATAGGCCTGATCGACCAGCGCGCCATGGAACGTCGGCGCGTCCGCCTGGGAACCGTCATAGATCTTGCGGGCGAAACCACGGCTCGGGAACAGTTCGGCGAACGGCACGAAGTCGGCGTGGGCGTCGATCTTCCCGGCCTGCAACGCGGAACCGGCGACTTCCGGCGGCTGGGCGATGATGTTCACGTCCTTGAGCGGGTCCCAGCCTTGTGCGGCCACGGCACGTAGCAACATGCCGTGCGCGGTGGAGGCGAACGGCACGGAAATGGTCTTGCCCTTCAATTCGGCCAACGACTGCACGCCCGACGCGCTCGGCACCACGATGCCGTTGCCGCTGCCCTTGATGCTGCCCGACAACACGCTGATGAACAGGCTGTGTTTGCCCGCGGTTTCGAACGCAACGCCGTTGAACGAACCGGGGAAATCAGCCATGGCGCCGAAGTCGAGTTTGCCGGCGACCATCTCGTTGGTCAGGGGCGCGCCGCTCGTGAAGTTCTTCCACTCCACCTCGTATTTCGCATCCTTGTATTGGCCGTCGTGGGGCAGGTATTTGTCCAGCAGCCCCAACTCGCGAATCAACAGGCCGCCGGCGGCGCAGTTGATCGTGGTGTCCTGGGTGCCGATGGCGATGCGGATGGTTTCGGCGGAGGCCGACAGGGTGAACGACGCCAGTACCAGACCGGCCAATGTTGTACGCAATAACATGGTGAATCCCCTCGAATCATTTATAGGATGTTCGTCTCCGCCACGATCAGGGCGTGGTGGGAAACGAGGGGTGTTTTTCAATACAGCGTCCGGTGTTTCCGGGTAGCTTTTTTGGGTTTGTCACAAATCCAATGTAGGAGTGAGCCTGCTCGCGATGGCGACGGCACATCCAACATTTCCTTGTCTGACCCACTGCGATCGCGAGCAGGCTCACTCCTACAGGGATTGGGTTTCAGCGCAACAGGTACGGGATTTCGACTTTCACGGCCCCGGTCGGGCAGTCCTTTTCGCACGGCATGCAGTACCAGCATTCGTCAAAGGCCATGTAGGCCTTTTGCGTGGCCGGGTTGATCGCCAGCAGGTCCATCGGGCAGACGTCGACGCACACGGTGCAGCCCTTGTGGGCGATGCACAGGTCCTCGTCGACCGTGACGGGCGCGTTGGAACGGAAGAAGATTTCCTGGGGTTGATAGGCCATGGGGCGGTCTCTCTTAGGGTCAGGCTCAGGCCGCAAAGGCACCGACACGCAGCCGGTCGTAGGCCTGCATTTCTTCGGCATCCAGCGGGATGATGTAAGGCTCGACGGCTTTCTTGAAACTGCTCATCTGGCCGTTTTCATCTTTCTTCAAGTGGCAATGGCAGAACCAGTCGCTGTCGTTGCGCTGCGGGTGGTCAACCCGATAGTGGTAAAGCCCCCAGCGACTTTCGGCGCGGAACAACGACGCACGGGCGGCCATTTCGGCGCAGTCGCGGATCATGCTGACTTCCATGGCGCGCATCAGTTCGTGGGCGTTGTGGGCCTTGATCTGATCGAGGTCGCGCTGGATATCACTGAAACGCTGCAGGCCGATCTGCATCTTCTTGGTCACTTTCGGCGGTTGCAGGTAATCGTTCACGAAGCGGCGCAGCTTGTATTCGACCTGGGCCGGCGGCAGACCGTGTTCGCGGTCCAGTGGCGCGTAGACCCGGGCTTTCTCGGTTTCGATCTGCTGGGTATCGACCGCTGAAAATTCGCGCCCGGCGACAAAATCCGCCGCGTTGGTGCCGGCAAACCAGCCGTAAGTGAACGCACCGAGCATGTAGTTGTGCGGCACGGCGGCCATGTCACCCGCCGAGTACAAGCCCTTGACCGAAGTTTCGGCCTTCTCGTTGACCCACACACCCGACGCCGAATGCCCGCTGCAGAAACCGATTTCCGAGATGTGCATCTCGACCATCTGCGTGCGGTAATCGGTGCCGCGATTGGCGTGGAACTGGCCGCGACTCGGGCGTTCGTTGCTGTGCAGGATCTCCTCGATGTTCTGGATGGTTTCCTCGGCCAGGTGATCGAGTTTGAGGAACACCGGGCCGTTGCCGCTTTCGAGTTCCTGGTGGAACTCCCACATCATCTGGCCGCTCCAGTAGTCGCATTCGATGAAGCGTTCGCCCTTGTTGTTGGCGGTGTAGCCGCCCAGCGGACCGGTCACATAGGCGCAGGCCGGACCGTTGTAATCCTTGATCAGCGGGTTGATCTGGAAGCATTCGAGGTTCGCCAGTTCCGCCCCGGCGTGATAGGCCATGGCGTAACCGTCGCCGGCATTGGTCGGGTTTTCGTAGGTGCCCATCAGGTAACCCGAGGATGGCAAACCCAGGCGCCCGGCGGCCCCGCACGCGAGGATCACCGCTTTCGCCTTGATCACGTGGAAGTCGGCGGTGCGGCAGTCGAAGCCCATCAGGCCGTTGACCGCGCCCTCTTCGTCCAACAGCAAGCGCGTGCACACCACGCGATTGGTGATGCTGACCCGCGCCCGTTTCAACTGGCGGTACAGGACTTTCTTGATGTCGTGCCCTTCCGGCATCGGCAGCACGTAGGCGCCCATGTGGTGGACCTTCTTCACCGCGTAGTCGCCGGTTTCGTCCTTCTCGAACTTGACGCCCCAGCGGTCCAGTTGCTCGATGGTTTCGAAGCTGTGGGTCGCGTAGGCGTACACCGCCGCCTGGTTGACGATGCCGTCGTTGGCGATGGTGATTTCCTTGGTGTACTGCTCCGGCGTCGAGTGGCCGGGAATGATCGCGTTGTTCAGGCCGTCCATGCCCATGCTGATCGCGCCGCTGCGCTTGACGTTGGCCTTGTCGATCAGCAACACGCGCAGATCGCGGTTGCGTTCCTTGGCCTTGATCGCCGCCATGGGGCCGGCGGTGCCACCGCCGATCACGACGATGTCGTATTCCTGTTCAAGAGTCGTTCGGGTCATGCCTGCGCCCCTTTTTGCCGGTCGATCCGCAGGCGGTACTGGAACGCATCGCCGCGGTAGTAAAGGTGTTCGAAGTCCACGGGCTGGCCGTTGGCATCGTGGGTCAGGCGCTCGATGCGCATGATCGGCGAGCCGGCTTCGACGTTGAGCGCCTGGGTCAGGTCGCTGTCGGCGAGCACGGCGTCGATGGCTAGGTCGGCATGACCGAGGGCCAGGCCGCAGTCGTTTTCGAGGATCAGGAAGATGTCGCGGGTAACCAGATCGGCCTTCTCCAGCCGCTCGCCGATGGCTTTGGGCAGGTAAGTGATTTCCAGTGAAATCGGCTCGCGGTTGATCAGGCGAACCCGCTTGATCTGCGCCACGGTCTCGCCTTCGGCCACCTGCAAACGCTCGGCGACGAGTTTGTCGGCAGGGATGAACTTGAAGCTGCGCAGGCGGTTGATCACCTCATAGCCGCGGCCGGTCATGGACTCGGCAAGACCTTGCAGGGTGCTGACGTTCTGGAAGGTTTTCGGCTTGGCGACGAAGGTGCCCTTGCCGTGAATCTTGAAGATCAGCCCTTCTTTTTGCAGATCGCCCAAGGCCTGGCGCACGGTGATGCGACTGACTTTGAACAGCGTGCCGAGCTCGCTTTCGGACGGCATCTGGCTGTCTTGCGGGTATTCGCCGTCGAGGATACGGGCGCGCAGCACATCCCGGAGCTGGGTGTGCAGCGGAACGCTGCTGAGGGAGAGAACGTTATCGGTCATCTGGGATCACTTGTTATAACGAGTTATGACGTGATCTTAGAGTTCTAATGACGGGGTTGAGAAATACTGTTTGAGAATAAGGTTAGATTCGAGGATCGCGGTGTAATCGGATGCACCGCGTCGCCTGGATCGTCGGAACGCCGCCCGCAGCAAGCCGGCTCCTACAAGTCCGTGGGCGTACCGAGGATGTTCGGTTGGCGCAGATCCTGTAGGAGCCAGCTTGCTGGCGATAGCGATTTCACGGACGCCATCGCCGGCAAGCCGGCTCCTACAATTCCGTGTGCGAGCCGAGAATGTTTGGTTGGCGTAGATCCTGTAGGAGCCGGCTTGCTGGCGATGCGGTGTGTCAGTCACACCACCGCAGGCGCCTACAGATCAGCCGACGCGCAGTGCACGCAAATCCAGATGCCCATCCTTCAGCGGCGGGCACCAGTAATAGCCACCAGTGATCGGCCGGCTGATGCGGTACAGACCGTCAGTAATGCCATCTTCCAGACCGCTCATACGGCGCAGTTGCGCTTCGAAGGCATCCAGGGAAAACCCGAACGCCAGGAACATCAATCCGGCGCGATCACCTTCGATCCACGGCATCGAACGGCGCACGACGAACGCTTCCGGGGCGAAGCTTTCCTGGGCGGTGCGTTTGACATGGGCGGAGATCGGCGCGTCATCGATTTCTTCGTTGTCGCTCAGGCGGCGGCCCATGATGTTGTCCTTTTCATCGGACGCCAACGCGTGGAAACCTTTCAGGTCATGCTGCCATTGCTGGATCGCGGCGAAGCTGCCACCGACCACACCCTCAGCGCCCTCGCCCACCAGCGCGGCAGCCACGGCGGCCTCGTCGTGCGGGTTTTCTGTGCCGTCTTCATAACCGGTCAGGTCGTGGCCGCTCAGGTGGCGAAAGGTTTCGTTCATCTGCACCAGACGCAAGGCCGGCGCCAGCGCGGCTTCAATGGCGGTAGCGCGATTGAGCAACTCGCCACGGTCGACGCCATGCAGCCAGCACCACAACGCATGCTGGGTCGACGGGTTGTCGACACCGACGCCGGTCAGCGCCGGAAAAGGCCGCAGGCCTTCGATCTGGCCATGGAGGGCCTTGACCAGGGATTCACCGAAACCGACCACCGCCGACTTCCCGTCCACCAGCTGCATCAATTGGTCGAGCGCGGCCGGCAGTGCATCGACGGATTCCAGCGCGAAGAACATATGACGGGCTTGAGGCGGTACTGGGGTGGCGAGAATGCCCGGCTGGTAGTAACTCATATGAACTCCTTAAGAAAGAGCGCGAAGTTTACCCGCAGCGCTGGCCGTTGTGTGTCCTCAGGTCAAAAGATCGCGGATTGATCAAATCGGCACTTAAAAAACCGGGGCAATAAGGCGTATAACCTTTGAAGTGAATCTGAACGGCAAGCCACCCGCGCACGGCTGACCTCACATGGAGTAGCGACATGACCACAGCATCTATCCTTGGCAACCTGTTTCCCGACTCCAGCGACATCCCGGAAAAATACCGCCTCGACAGCCCGACCGAGCAACGTGAATACCTGGTCGATGGCCAGTTGCAAACCTGGTCCGGCCCCCTCGCCCAGGTCCGCAGCCCGGTGTACCTGACCGGCGAAAACGGCGACCAGCAAGTGATCCTCGGCAGCACGCCGCTGCTCGATGCCGAGACCGCCCTCACCGCCCTCGACGCCGCCGTCCGCGCCTATGACCGCGGCCAGGGTTTGTGGCCGACCATGCGTGTGGCCGAACGCATCCAGCACGTTGAAACTTTCCTCGGGCGCATGCGCGAACAGCGCGAAGCCGTGGTCAAGCTGCTGATGTGGGAGATCGGCAAGAACCTCAAGGACTCGGAAAAAGAGTTCGATCGCACCTGCGACTACATCGTCGACACCATCAACGCGCTCAAGGAACTCGACCGTCGCTCGAGCCGTTTCGAGCTGGAACAGGACACGCTGGGCCAGATCCGTCGCGTTCCGCTCGGCGTGGCGCTGTGCATGGGGCCTTACAACTACCCACTGAACGAAACCTTCACCACGCTGATTCCGGCACTGATCATGGGCAACACCGTGGTGTTCAAACCGGCCAAACTCGGGGTGCTGCTGATTCGTCCGCTGCTGGAAGCGTTCCGCGACAGCTTCCCGGCGGGCGTCATCAACGTGATCTACGGCAGCGGCCGCGAGACCGTCAGCGCGCTGATGGCCAGCGGCAAGATCGACATCTTCGCGTTCATCGGCACCAACAAGGCGGCCAGCGACCTGAAGAAACTCCACCCGAAACCGCACCGTTTGCGCGCCGCGCTGGGCCTGGATGCGAAGAACCCCGGCATCGTGTTGCCGGAGGTGGACCTGGACAATGCCGTGAACGAAGCGGTCACCGGTTCGTTGTCCTTCAATGGCCAACGCTGCACCGCGCTGAAAATCCTCTTCGTCCACGAAGACGTGGTCGAGGCCTTCATCGACAAGTTCAACGCCAAACTCGCCAGCCTCAAACCCGGCATGCCGTGGGAAAGTGGCGTGGCGCTGACGCCGTTGCCGGAATCGGGCAAGGTCGATTATCTGCACGGGCTGGTCGAGGATGCCGTGAGCAAAGGCGCCCGCGTGGTCAACCCCAATGGCGGTGAAACCCGCGCGTCCTTCTTCTATCCAGCCGTGCTGTATCCGGTGACGCCGCAGATGCGCGTGTATCAGGAAGAGCAGTTCGGCCCGGTGGTGCCGATCGTGCCTTACCGGCATCTGGACACGGTGATCGATTACGTCCTGGAATCGGACTTCGGCCAGCAACTGAGCATCTTCGGCACCAACCCGGTGGCGGTCGGGCGGCTGGTGGACACCTTCGCCAACCAGGTCGGGCGGATCAACCTCAACGCCCAGTGCCAGCGCGGGCCGGACACCTATCCATTCAACGGCCGCAAGAACTCGGCCGAAGGCACATTGTCGGTGCATGACGCGCTGCGGGTGTTTTCGATTCGCACACTGGTGGCGACCAAGTTCCAGGAGACCAACAAGGACCTCATCAGCGAGATCATCAGCGGCCGCAGTTCGAGCTTCCTGACCACCGATTACATCTTCTGAGGAACACCAGCCTGAGTACATTCAGAGCCCAAAGACTGCCACCGCTAATGCGCCGGTTGCTGCGTCCGTTACTGGACCCGTACCGGCGCTATCGCCACGCCAGATTGATTCACGCGGTGCGTGTATCCCTGGGGTTGCTGGCGACGATCCTGCTGACCACCGGCATCAACCTGCCCCACGGTGAGTGGGCCTCGGTGACGATGCTGGTGGTGATCGGCGGTTTGCAGCACCACGGCAACATCGGCAAAAAAGCCGCCGAGCGCGCCATCGGCACCTTGATTGGCGCCGGTGTCGGCCTGTTGCTGGTGGCGCAGCAGGCCTGGCTCGGGATGCCGTGGCTGACCTATTTTGCAATGTCGGTGGTTTGCGGATTTTTCTCGTACCATGCCATCGGCAAGGGTGGTTACACGGCGCTGCTGTCGGCGATCACCGTGTTTATCGTCGCCGGGCATGGCGATAATCCGGTGACCGACGGGCTGTGGCGCGGCGTGGACATCCTGATCGGCATTGCCCTGGCCCTGGCGTTTTCCTTCGCGCTGCCGCTGTACGCGGTCTATTCCTGGCGCTACAACCTGGCTGATGCGCTGCGCGATTGCGCGACGATTTACGGGCGCATCATCAATGGCCAACCCGTTACCGATGACGAACACGTGAAGCTGATGAACCGCCTCAACGCGGTGATGGTGCAGTTGCGCTCGCTGATGCCGTCGGTGTCCAAGGAAGTGAAGATCTCCATGACCGAACTCGATGCGATCCAGCGGCATTTGCGCATGTGCGTCAGCACCCTGGAAATCCTCGGCAACACCCGGCCGGATGCCAACGATCCGGACGCCATGGCGCATCTGCAATCGGCGTTGAAAGCGGAGCACCGGCTGATTCGGGTGCAACTGGTGGGGATGGCGCGGGCCCTGAAAACCGGCGCGACCCAGCGGTTGAGCCGGCCTGTCGAATTGCCCGCCGATTCAAGCCTGGATGCGCCGGTCTACACCGCCCTGGACGGCTACCGTTTATTGGTCCGGCAGATGACCCGCAACATCGACGAGATGCGCCAGCGCCTGGCCAAGACTGCGCCGCGCTGGAACATCTGATTACTGCGCAACGGTGCGCCGAAACTTCAGGCTCCAGCCCTGCTGCATACCGGCGGCGGCCAGCAGAATGGCGGCGACACCGATCCATTGCAGCGTTTCGAGGCGATGACCGAAGGCAAACCAATCAACGAAGATCGCCGCGATCGGGTAGATGAACGACAACGCACCGGTCAATGCCGTCGGCAGCTTTTGAATCGCGCCGTACAGCAGCACGTACATCACGCCGGTGTGAACGATCCCGAGGGTCACCAGGCTGGCCCATGCGCTCGGTGCCTGCGGCAATGCCGAAAAGTGCGCGAATGGCGCGAGCAACAGAACACCGGTGCTGACCTGAATCAGCGCGATCAAGTGCGGTGGCGTGCCGGTCAGGCGCTTGATGATCAATGCTGCCACCGCGTACAGGAACGCCGCCCCCAGCGCCAGCGCAATGCCCGTCAGGTAATCACTGCCGCCCTCGCCCTGCTCACCGTGCGCACTGACAATCGCCAGCATGCCGAGGAACGAAATGCCCAGCCAGAACAGTTTCTGCAGGGTGATTTTTTCGTTGAGGAACAGCGCGGCCAAGCCGACCAGCATGAACGGCTGAACGTTGTACACCGCGGTGCCAATCGAGATCGAGGCGCGGGAGTAAGACGCAAACAGCAGCACCCAGTTGCCGACAATCGCCACGCCGCTGAGCACCGCCAGCAGAAAGGTAGTGCGGGTCAGAATGCCGGGGCGTAGAAAGCCGAAGGCCGCGCAGATCAGCAACAAGGTGCCGGCGCCGAACACGCAACGCCAGAACACCACGTCCAGCACCGGTTGCCCGGACACCAGCACGAACCAGCCGATGGTCCCGGAAATCAGCATGGCGGCGGTCATTTCGAATGACCCGTGACGAAGTGTTTTGTCCATCATCAGACTCCTGTGTTTGAGCCCAAAGTATGCCAATCCACCCGGGGGCTTCTCCAGCGCAAAAAGCAGGCTAAACTCGGGTTCTGCCTTTTTTATCAAGGCAGTTATGAATAATTGCCTAATGGGTGTTCTGACATGACTGACGATATCGACCAAGCGCTGATCACGGCCCTGATGGAAGACTCACGGCGTTCGCTGAAGGCCCTGGCGAACCTCAGCGGCCTGTCCTCGCCCAGCGTCGCCGAGCGTTTGCGTCGTTTGGAAGAGCGCGGTGTGCTCAAGGGCTACACCGTCGAGATTGACCCTAAATGCTTTGGCTATCAACTCCAGGCCATCGTGCGCATCCGGCCGTTGCCAGGTCAGTTGCAGGAAGTGGAACGGCAGATCCAGGCCATTCCCGAATTCACCGAATGCGACAAGGTGACCGGCGATGACTGCTTCATCGCCCGCCTGCACGTGCGCTCGATGGAACAGCTGGACACCCTGCTCGACCGCCTCAACACCCACGCCGAAACCAACACCGCGATCGTCAAGAAAACCCCGGTAAAGCGCCGCTTGCCGCCGATGGCGTGAGGCTTTCGCTCAAATCGCAGGCAAGAAAAAACCCGCCGAAGCGGGTTTTTTACTCAAGAGCGGCGATTAATCATCGCGGCTCATGATGCCGAAGATCTGCAACAAGCTGATGAACAGGTTGTAGATCGATACATACAGGCTGATGGTCGCCATGATGTAGTTACGCTCGCCGCCGTGAATGATGGCGCTGGTCTGGAACAGAATGCAGACCGACGAGAACAGCACGAAACCTGCGCTGATCGCCAGTTGCAGACCGCTGATCTGGAAGAAGAAGCTCGCCAGCGTCGCGCCCAGCAACACGAAGAAACCTGCGGTGATGAAGCCGCCGAGGAAACTCATGTCCTTACGGGTGATCAGCACGTAGGCCGACAGGCCGCCGAACACCAGTGCCGTCATCGCGAAAGCCGAACTCACGACTTCCGCGCCGCCCTGCATACCCAGGTAGCGGTTGAGGATCGGGCCGAGCAGGAAACCCATGAAACCGGTCAAGGCAAACGCCGACACCAGGCCCCATGCGGAATCGCGGAGTTTGTTGGTCAGGAAGAAAAGGCCGTAGAAACCGATCAGCACCACGAAGATATTCGGGTAGCCGACACGCATCTGCTGAGCAACAAACGCCATCACGCCGCTGAATGCGAGGGTGAGAGCCAGCAAGCCGTATGTGTTGCGCAGGACGCGGCTAACCTCTAGCTGCTCAGCCTGCACGCTGTTATTAACTGCGTAATCCTGTTCGCGCATGGCGACACTCCTGTTGGTTTGAAACGTTCAGTCGCAAAGATCATAACAGACGCTCTGTAACAAGCTATGCAGAGAGTTTGACAGTGTGTTTCATTCAGGTATTATGGCGCCCGCAACGCAAACGGAGGTGTGGCCGAGTGGTTTAAGGCAACGGTCTTGAAAACCGTCGACTGTAACAGGTCCATGAGTTCGAATCCCATCGCCTCCGCCATATTTGATACGACAAAGCCCTGATTATTCAGGGCTTTGTCGTTTCTGGGGTTTGGTTTTTATCGGCTGCAGAGCCAGGTGCCACAACTTAAACATCGCCCGAAAGCTTCTGCGCACTCACCATCAACGATCAGAAACTGGTAAGCGCAAAAATCATCTTCGATGGTATGCAATGACTACGGCATGCCGCACTCCCCTGCGGCTCCTGCCAAAAATGCTCACTATCAATGCCAAGCAAAGGAAATGGCCATTGAAAACTGCCCTGAGATTCGTAGGTATATTTTCTGCTTCATTACTCACAGTTGCCTGCCAAAGTGGCCCGCCGCCGGCCCCTAAAACAGAGGTCGCTACACAAGCGGTCGTGCTCGACAACTGGCTTCAGGTTCGATTCTGTACAGATGGAAGCAATACCATCGACGGGAAATTCATACAGGGCCGGCTGTGTTCCCAAACACAGAAGTACGAAATAGCCGGAGGGCCGGTGATCAGATTGGCTGGCCAACACGGCTTGGTAGGCTCTCTCTCCCCGCAGGAAGCGACGAAGGGATTTTCGGCGTCAGATGGTGGCATTACTTACACACTTAAATGCGAATTGCTGCCCAAGCTAAGTGCTGGGGAGTCCTATCGCTGTGCATACGATGCGAACAACCTTCCCTTGGTCAGGGTAGAAATCACCTACCCATAACGCATTCTTGGTGCCCTCCGGCGTCGCGGTCTTTACGCGCCCGGAGTCTCCGGGCGCTTGTAAACGACCCCGGAGAGCCCGAAGACAAAATCGTCGAACCGATTTCAGTTACCGCGACTTAGCTGCAGATTTTGTGTGGTGCACTCTGCGGTACTAACGGTCCCCATGAATGCATTCATCTTCACTGCGCACTTCTCGATGTTCAAACCGTTACGACCGTCACTCGAAATGTTGGTGACGTATGGGCCTGCGGTTGTGCAGCCTGCCAGGGTGGCGAGCAGGCCCAACGTAATAATGTTTAGCTTCATGTGAATCCTTCTTTGTTTGCAGTAGAAGACGGTTTTCAAAATCCGCATGACTCATCTCGTCCTGAAGAAGATGACTGCAGCATTTACCCTTACTTGGATCGGACCACAATCGTAGAGGCGAGCATGTCGCCCAAGCGTTTCCGTGAGCCAAAAAAAATGAAGATCCAGTCAAAAAAGCTCAGAAACGGCGTCGTGATGTTTCGTATGAAAGATTGGTAGAGATTACAACTGAGGTAGCTGCGCTCATCGATCACTGACATGCCCAACAACTTTTTGCCAAGGCTTTGGCCGTTTGGCATTGCATCGGAAAACAGGTAATACACCACGCCTGAGCCGAGCGCGAGCGCGCCGACCACACTAGACGGCAAGCCAATAAAAGCGGCCAACCTTCCTACGAAGATAAAGAGAAAGACAGTAATCATGGAGTCAATCATCTGTCCTCCCCATCGACGCCCCAAACCGGCCAGGTTTTTGGGTTTCTGATACTCACCTTGGGTATTGCTGACGTCCATGCGTTGCCGCTCCGTAGATATAGGGATCAGAGAATATCGGCACCTGCCAATGAATATTGAGCTCGCCCCAAACCGAAGCTGAAGATCTCAGGCAAGTCTCGTAAAACTCCCTGCCCGCTCCCCCTCTGTCTCCAACGTCCTGCCGACCAGACACCCCAAAATCCAAATACCCGCCCCTGCCCTCGACTTGGATCATCAACAGTCCCGGTTAGATTTCCCTCGCCGCTCCTCCTGAAAAAAGCCCCCCACCGATCATCACTTTTCCTCCCTCAAGCGACCAACAGCCTATTGACCATCAGAGACTTATTGTCCACCACGGACAAATATCACACGCACAGGTAATCGCATTCATGGCCCACACCACCGAAACCAGCCTCCCCTCGCAAACGCCAGGCGTCGTGCACAAGCTGTGCAAACACACATTCAGTGGCGGTTCGGGCCAGCGCAGTGCCTACATCCAGGCCGGGTTGCATGCCGACGAACACCCGGGACTGTTGGTCATCCAGCACCTGCTGGTTCATTTGCAAGCGCTGGAAAAACAAGGCCGGATTGAGGGGCGGATTGTGGTCAGGCCTTTCGCCAATCCGGTCGGCATGGGGCAACAGGTCTTTGGCCAACTGCCTGGACGCTTCAACCTGGCCAATGGTGAGAACTTCAACCGCAACTTCCCGAACATCGTTGCCAGGCTGGAGTCCGTGCTGACCATGACGCGCCCCGCCCATAACGACACGTCGGCAATGAAGGCGCTGATGCTGTCCGCGCTCGGGGATTCGATGCCTGCCGAAACCGTCGCCGCCAACAAATACCTGTTATTGCAGGAGGCGTTGCAGCACGACCTTTTCATCGATCTGCACTGCGACACCTCCAGCATTCTGCACATCTACGCCAACCTCAATCAGCGCGAACGCGCACTCCGCCTGGCGACCAGCATGGGCGTCGAGGCGGTGTTTCTCGAGGATGAAGCCGGCGGTTTCCCGCTGGACGAGGCCTATGCCAAAGCCTGGAAGACGCTGTATGCCAAAGGATTCGTGGACACTGAACACCTCGGTTTCTCCGCGACCGTCGAGCTGCGCGGTCAAGCGGATGTCGAGGACGATATCGCTGAACAGGATGCGTTGGGCCTGCTGCGTTTTCTCTGCGCCGAAGGTTTGATCCGGGAAGAAGGCGCCTGCGAGCACCCCATCGAACCGGACCAGGTGATCGTCTACCCGTTGGAAGGTGTCGCCCATCTGGAAGCAACCGGCACCGGCATCGTTGCCTGGAAAAAAGCGCTCGGTGCAACCATACGGCGCGGCGAAATCATCGCTGAAATCCTGCCGTTGGACATGCAACTCGGTACGCCGCGCATTCCGCTGTCGAGCCCGGTGAACGGAGTTCTCGTTGCCCGCCACCACATCAGGCTGGTCCGGACCGGCCAGCGCATCGGCATGGCGGCGGGAACCGAGCCACTTCCCGGGCGCATTCCCGGCCAACTCATGCACGCTTTCTAACAACCAGAGTAGGTAAAAAACCTATCAACCCGTAACGACGACTCAATTTTCAAACTGCCTTGGCGAGCTGCGTTTGCGGCTTCACCAACAACACCGACAATCAATCTGAGGCACGTAAAAATGAAAATGTCCGCAGTGTTCAGTGGTCTGACGCTCGCTCTCTCGATGTCCATGGCCCACGCAGCAGATCAACCGCTGAAAATCGGTATAGAAGCGGCCTACCCGCCCTTCGCGTCCAAGTCTCCCACCGGCGAAATCACCGGTTTCGACTACGACATCGGCAACGCGCTGTGCGCAGAAATGCAGGTCAAATGCCAATGGGTCGAGCAGGAATACGACGGCCTGATTCCCGCGTTGAAAGTCAAAAAAGTCGATGCGATTCTGTCGTCGATGTCGATCACCGAGGAGCGCAAGAAATCGGTCGATTTCACCGACAAGTACTACCAGAGCCCCGCTCGACTGGCGATGAAAAGCGGAACGCAAATCGGCGATGACCTTGCCGGATTGAGCGGCAAGCGCATCGGCGTGCAACGCTCCAGCATCCACGACCGCTTCGCCACTGAAGTCCTCGCGCCCAAGGGTGCGGAAATCGTGCGCTACACCTCGCAAAACGAGATCTACCTGGACATGAATTCCGGCCGACTGGATGGGACCGTCGCGGACCAGATCATCCTCAGCGAGTCGTTTCTCAAGCTGCCTGCCGGCCAGGGATTTGCTTTCGCGGGCCCACAATTGACCGATCCGAAGTACTTCGGCGACGGCATCGGCATCGCTCTGCGCAAAGGTGATGCAGCGCATGTACAAGGCTTCAATGACGCCATCAAGGCATTGCGCGAGAAAGGGATTTACCAGGCCATCAACGCGAAGTATTTCGACTTCGACGTGTATGGCAAGTAACCGCTGATATCAGTCCCTTTCCATAGCTGCCTTAGAGAGCGTCAACCATGCCCACCACCCTGCAAGCCCCTCTTGTCGTCCAGGAGTCGGATGTCAAAGCATTGCTCCCGCAACTGGACGTATTGGCCGCAATGCGCCGCCTGTTCCAGTCGCTGTCCGCCGGCAACGCCGTGCAACCACCACAGCAACTGGTGGAGTTTCCCAATGGACAGGGCGACTTCATCAACTACCTGGGGGTCATGAGCGAAGAAAAGGTCTACGGGATTAAAACGTCGCCGTACATCAAGACCGACGGCAAGCCACTCGTCACCGCCTGGTCCATGCTGATGTCCATGGAAACCGGTACGCCGCTTCTGCTGGCAGACGCGGGTCTGCTGACAACCCTGCGTACTGCGGCAACCACTGCGTTGGCCATCGACCACCTCGCGCCCAAAGACAGCAAGCGACTGGCGGTGATTGGCAGCGGCCCCATCGCACTGCGGCATGTCGAGTTCGTGAAAGGCCTGCGGCCGTGGGAAAAAATCTCGATCTATTCCCTGGACATCCCGTCCATGAGCGACGAACAACGGGAGTCGATTCTGGCCATCGATCCACGCATTACGCTCTGCGAACTGCAATCGAAAGCGGTCTCCAATGCCGACGTGGTGATGTTGTGTACGTCGTCGCCAAAACCCGTTCTGCAGACTGAAATTCTGGGGCAGCCAACGCTCATCACTTCAATCAGCACCAATGCGTATCGCGCCCATGAAATTGCCCCGCAAGAGCTGCCGAAAATGGACGTCTATTGCGACTACCGCCACACCACGCCACTGGCCGCGGGAGAGATGGTCATCGCCGCGGAACGCGAATGCTGGTCACCCCGGGATCTGCTGGGTGACCTGGCAGAACTGGCCAGCGGCGAAGCGCCGCTGCCTCGCTATGACCGTCACGTGTTCTTCCGTTCAATCGGTCTCGGGCTGGAGGACGTTGCAGTGTCCCTGGAAATCTATAAAGCGCTGACACAACGTTGATCACCGCTTGTTAATCGACACATCAAAACAAAAGGTACGCACATGAAGATCAAAGAGTTTGGCGTTGAAATCTGGATGAACGCCTACGAAAACGATTGCCTGTATAACCTGGCAGAAACCTGCGTCGAGTCCCTGACCATCGAGCAATTGCTGGAGATGGCGGGCAAAAAAGACAGCATCCTCGCCGAGCTGTTGCCTTTGAAAATGACCTACGGCGCTATCGAAGGTACCGATCGCCTGCGCAACAATGTGGCGGCGCTTTACGCCAGGCAGAGCAAGGCCAACGTCATCATCACCCACGGTGCCATCGGTGCGAACGCGCTGGTGTATGAGACCCTCGTTGAGCCCGGTGACCACGTTATTTCCGTGGCGCCGACCTATCAACAGCACTACTCGATTCCCGAGAGTTACGGTGCCGACGTCTCGATCCTCAAGCTGCGTGAGGAAAATGCGTTTCTGCCTGATCTGGAAGAACTGAAAAAGCTGGTCAGGTCGAACACCAAAGTGATCGCCATCAACAACCCGAACAACCCGACCGGGTCGTTGATGGATCAGGCCCTGCTTGAGGAAATCGTGACGATTGCCCGTGCGGCCGGGGCTTACCTGCTCAGTGATGAGGTTTATCGCGGGATTGACCAGGAAGGCAGCGGCTTCACGGTGTCGATCGCGGATCTTTATGAAAAAGGCATCAGCACCGCCAGTATGTCCAAGGCCTTCTCGCTGGCCGGCCTGCGCCTGGGCTGGATCGTGGCGCCCACCGAGCTGATTCACCGTGTCTCGATTCACCGCGACTACAACACCATCAGCGTCGGCATGCTGGATGACCATTTCGCCTGCATTGCCCTGGAAAACAAGGACAAGATCCTAGCCCGCAACATCGCTATTACCCGCACCAACCTTGAGTACCTGGATCAGTGGGTCGCGAAAGAACCCAAGGTCTCGTACGTCAAACCGAAATCGGGCACCACTGCCCTGCTGAAAATCGACCTGGACCTGTCCTCCCGTGACTTGTGCGTCAAGCTGCTGGAAAGCAAAGGCGTCATGTTCACGCCAGGCAGCGCCTTGGACATCGAAGGTTATGTGCGTATTGGTTATGCCAACAATCTTTCGGTCCTGAAGGAAGGCCTGGAGAAGGTTTCGCAGTTCCTCGCCGAGTTTTGATCCCATCCTGCATGCCATTGTCGAGCGACATGGCATGGACGGATGCAAGATGCCGACGGTAACGCCGTCGGCATTTTCGTTTGGGTTTGACGCCACGCGCGCGGCTCGTAGTCAAACAACGTAACTGCTACATTTGTGCCCCTGACGGACTCTCTTGCGATTTGCCCCAGCATGAAAAAACTTAACGACTACAAGACCATCGCCGACGGCATTGCGTTGCTTTACTTCCCCCACGCGGAAGTCATCCTTCACGACGTAAAGACGCAAAAAATCGTTCATATCGCCAATAACATTTCAAAACGGCAGCTGGGGGATGATTCTGCCCTGCATGAGTTGCCCGGCGACTTCGCGACCGTCAGCAATCTCGGCCCCTACGAAAAACTCAACTGGAACGGGCAGAAAATACGCTCCATCACCAGCGTGTTGAGAAATGACGATGACGAGCCGGAGGTCCTCCTCTGCATCAATATGAATTTCACTGTTCTGGAAATGGCACGGGAAGCATTGAACAGTTTCTTCGAGCCCAGCCGACTGTTGCCGCAGCCTGACGCCCTGTTCCGCGATGACTGGCAGGAACGTATCAACACCTTCCTGCACGCCTGGCTCAAGGAACACAACCTGTCACTGCCAGGGCTGACCCGCAACGACAAACGATTGCTGGTGGAGGCCTTGTTCGCCGAAGGCGCTTTTGAAGGACGCAGTGCTTCGGATTACATCGCCAACGTCCTGTCGATGGGTCGAGCCACGGTCTACAAGTACGTGAAACTCTTGCGCGAAGCAGCGTGATTCCGGCTTGACGCCGATCACACGGCTGCCGTTTCAGTCAGCCGTTCCGACGCCGCACACCGCTCTTCGAGCAAGCGCACGAACATGGTCAGACTTTGCGACACCGTTCCCCGGCGCCACACCAGCCAGGTCCGCAAATAGCGGAAAGACTCGGACAGCGGCCACACACTCACGGTGACACAACCCGGCATGCTTTCGAGCATGCTGCGTGGCATCAGTGCCAGCCCGGCCCCGGAGCTGACGCAGGCCAGCATGCCGTGATAGGACTCCATTTCGAAAATCTTGCCGGGCACCGCGGCATCCTTGGCGAACCAGCTTTCAAAGTGGTGACGGTAAGAGCAGTTGGAGCGAAAGGCGTAGATGTTTTCGCCGTTCACGTCCTGAGCACGGTGAATTGGCGAATGGTGGATCGGCGCGATCAACACCATCTCTTCCTCGAATGCCGGCACGCCCTCCAGTGCCGGGTGCAGCACCGGCCCGTCGACAAACGCAGCGGCCAATCGCCCCGAAAGCACGCCGTCGATCATGGTGCCGGACGGTCCGGTGGACAGGTCCAGTTCGACCTTGGCGTACTTCTGGTTATAGGCGGCCAACAGCTCAGGAATCCGCACCGCCGCCGTACTCTCCAGCGATCCCAGGGGAAACGAGCCTTGTGGCTCTTCCCCGGCAACTGTCGCGCGCGCTTCCTGGACCAGGTCGAGAATGCGCCGGGCATAGTCGAGAAAACTCCAGCCGGCCGGTGACAGTCGCAGCCGGCTTTTCTCGCGGATAAACAGGTCCACGCCGAGGTCCAGTTCCAGCTGCTTGATCCGCGTCGTCAGGTTCGATGGCACCCGATGGATGTGCTGGGCGGCCACGCTGATGCTGCCGTGCTCGGCAACCGCTTTGAATATTTCGAGCTGAACCAGATCCAAGTCGTTCTCCAAACGTGAATGATATGGTCAGTATTATTCAGTTTCCAGAAAACAAACACCACCGTAACCTGAGCGCATCCCCACCTTGCAGGACGGTGCCATGACCCTCGTATCCAGCCTCACCCATGCCATTTCGATCAATCCCGCCAACGGCGAGCAGATCGGTCACTACCCTTTTGAATCCGATGCAGCGCTGCAAACCGCTCTGTCCCGCGCTGCGGCCGGGTTCCGCGGCTGGCGCGGCACTCCGGTTACGCAACGCTCGCAACGGCTGATCGCCTTGGCCAACGCCCTGCGCAACAACGCCGAAGCGATGGCAACCATGATCACCCTGGAGATGGGTAAGCCGATCACCCAAGCCCGTGGCGAAATCGAAAAGTGCGCGCAGCTCTGCGAGTGGTACGCCGAACACGGCCCCGCCATGCTCAACGCGGAACCGACGCTGGTTGAGGGCGGCAAAGCGCGCATTGAATACCGCCCGCTCGGCCCGATTCTCGCGGTGATGCCGTGGAACTTCCCGATCTGGCAAGTCCTGCGCGGCGCCGTTCCGGTACTGCTTGCCGGCAACACCTACGTACTCAAGCATGCACCGAACGTGATGGGCAGCGCTTACCTGCTGCTGGACGCGTTCAAGCAGGCAGAATTCCCTGAAGGCGTGTTCGAAGTCATCAACGTTACGCCGGAGGGTGTTTCCGCAGCGATCAAAGACCCACGCATTGCTGCGGTGACCCTCACCGGCAGCGTGCGGGCCGGCATGGCCATCGGCGCTCAGGCCGGTGCAGCGTTGAAAAAATGCGTACTGGAACTGGGCGGTTCCGATCCTTTTATCGTGCTCAACGACGCCGACCTCGACGACGCCGTAAAAGCTGCCGTGATTGGCCGCTATCAAAACACCGGGCAAGTCTGCGCAGCGGCCAAGCGCCTGATTGTCGAGCAAGGCATCGTCGAGGAATTCACACGCAAATTCGTCGAAGCCACACGCCAGCTGGTGGTCGGTGATCCGCTGGCCGCCACCACGTACATCGGCCCGATGGCTCGCTTCGATCTGCGTGATGAACTGGACCAACAAGTGCGCGACACCCTGGAAGAAGGCGCGACATTGTTGCTGGGTGGCAGGAAAGCTGAAGGTCCGGGCAACTTCTACGAGCCGACGGTTTTTGCGGATGTCACCGACCAGATGACTTCGTTCAAGCAGGAACTGTTTGGCCCGGTCGCTTCGATCATCACCGCACGGGATGCCGCTCACGCGCTGGAACTGGCGAATGACAGTGAGTTCGGCCTTGCCGCGACCATCTACACCGGCGACGTGGCGCGCGCCCAACAGATGGCCGGCGAACTGGAAACCGGTGGTGTGTTCATCAATGGCTACTGCGCTTCCGATCCGCGCGTCACCTTCGGCGGTGTGAAAAAGAGCGGTTTTGGTCGCGAGCTTTCGCACTTTGGCGTGCGGGAATTCTGCAACGCGCAGACGGTGTGGCTGGACCGGCGCTGAGTGCAGGTGCAGAGCCTTGATCCCAAGCGTTTTGGCATCGACCCACGACATCAAAAAGCTGGCGCTTGTCCGTAAGCCGAAAAATAAAGGGAACTGGCACTAAGCCACTAATGTCGGAGCGGCATCACCTGGAGAAATTGGCTGATGCGCGCCCGGCATTTTGAAATCACTTACCGTTTGAAAGATTCACGCCAAAAGTTTGTCCAGCCGGACTCACACATGAGCGACGAAGATGCGTGGTACTACGCCTGCCTGCACGCGGGCGTGGGTCTTTTGTATGGGGAGGATGACGCCCAGCGAAACGGTGAACAACTGCGCGAACATGCTGAGAAGTCCGGCTTGAGCCTGGTCGCATGGGAGGAGTTGCCGTAAAGCTGGTCGGCACAGCCGACAGTGATGGTGCCTGATACTCCGCCATCGCCAGCAAGCCGGCTCCTACAGGGGATCTCCAGCGAACACGATAGATGCGCAGGACAATAATCCTTGTGGGAGCGAGCCTGCTCGCGAAGAGGTCGTGCCAGACAACATTAATGTCGACTGATACACCGCTTTCGTGAGCAGGCTCGCTCCTACGGGGTTTTGCTTTACATCATGGTCGATCAGCGAATCAACAACACTTCGGCCCGGCCTTGCTGCCGTAACGAGCTTCCTGGCGTTCCCGGAAGAACACCTCGTAACTCATCACCGGTTTGTCCGGGTGCTTGGTCTGCATGTGCTCGACGTAAGTGTCGTAATCGGGCATGCCGACCATCAGGCGCGCGGCCTGACCGAGGTATTTACCGAGGCGACTCAGGTCATTGAACATGCGGCAAATCCTCGATCAAGCGTCCGGAATGGCCTGGAATGGCGCTTCTTTATCCGTGCGTTCCTTGGTGCCCCACGCGGCGATGCCGACCTTGAGCGCAAAGAACAGGATGCTGAAGACCACCAGCAGGAACAGTGCCGTGAGCGTTGCGTTGGTGTACGCGTTGTAGATCACGTGCTGCATCTGGTCGATGTTCTTCGCCGGAGCCAGCACCTGGCCGTTGGCCAATGCGTCACTGTACTTCTTCGCCAGCGCGAGGAAACCGATCGCCGGGCTGGCGTCGAACAGTTTGATGAAACCGGCGGTGGTGGTGCAGATCAGCAGCCAGACCGCAGGCAGCATGGTCACCCAGACATAACGCTGGCGCTTCATCTTGATCAGCACAACGGTCGCGAGCATCAGCGCGATACCGGCCAGCATCTGGTTGGAGATGCCGAACAGCGGCCACAAGGTGTTGATGCCACCCAGCGGGTCGATCACGCCTTGATAGAGCAAGTAACCCCACATCGCCACACAGCCGGCGGTGGCGATCAGGTTGGCAGTCCAGGATTCGGTGCGTTTCAGCGCCGGCACAAAGGAGCCGAGCAAATCCTGGAGCATGAAACGACCGGCACGGGTACCGGCATCCACTGCGGTCAGGATGAACAGCGCTTCGAACAGGATCGCGAAGTGGTACCAGAACGCCATGGTGTTTTCACCCGGCAGAACCTGGTGCAGGATCTGCGCGATACCGACCGCCAGGGTCGGCGCACCGCCGGCACGGGCCAGGATGGTGGTTTCACCGATGTCCTTGGCCACGGCTTGCAACGCCTCCGGGGTAATCGCAAAGCCCCAGCTGCTAACCGTCTGAGCAACCGAAACAGCATCGGAGCCCACAATGGCCGCAGGGCTGTTCATGGCGAAGTACACGCCCGGATCGATCACCGATGCCGCAACCATGGCCATGATCGCCACGAAAGACTCCATCAGCATGCCGCCGTAACCGATGTAGCGGGCATGACCTTCACTGGCGAGCAGCTTCGGCGTGGTGCCGGAAGCGATCAACGAGTGGAAACCCGATACCGCGCCACAGGCAATGGTGATGAACAGGAACGGGAACATACCGCCCTTCCACACCGGACCGGTGCCATCGATGAACTGGGTCAGTGCCGGCATTCTCAGCTCGGGCATGGTCACCAGAATGCCGATCGCCAGCGCAATGATGGTGCCGATTTTCAGGAAGGTAGAGAGGTAGTCACGGGGTGCCAGAATCAGCCATACCGGAAGCACGGCAGCCACGAAACCGTAACCGATCAGCATCCAGGTGATCTGCACACCGGTGAAGGTGAAGGCTTTGGCCCATACCGGGTCAGCGGCAATCTGCCCGCCCAGCCAGATCGAGCCCAGCAGCAGGAACACGCCGATGATCGAGATTTCACCGATGCGGCCCGGACGGATGTAGCGCATGTAGATGCCCATGAACATCGCGATCGGGATGGTCGCCATCACGGTGAACATGCCCCAAGGGCTTTCGGCCAGGGCTTTGACCACGATCAGCGCCAGCACCGCGAGGATGATGATCATGATCAGGAAGCAGCCGAACAGCGCGATGGTGCCGGGGATGCGACCCATTTCTTCGCGGACCATGTCGCCCAGGGAGCGGCCGTTGCGGCGGGTGGACATGAACAGGACCATGAAGTCCTGAACCGCACCAGCCAGCACCACGCCGGCAATCAGCCACAGCGTGCCGGGCAAATAGCCCATCTGCGCCGCCAGAACCGGACCGACCAGCGGACCTGCGCCGGCGATGGCCGCGAAATGGTGACCGAAGAGCACGTGTTTGTTGGTCGGTACGTAGTCCAGACCATCGTTGTTGAGCACGGCGGGCGTGGCTCGGTTGGGATCGAGTTGCATCACTTTGTTGGCGATGAACAGGCTGTAATAGCGATAGGCAACGAGGTAGATGGCGACGGCTGCGACTACGATCCAGAGGGCGTTGATCGCTTCGCCGCGGCGCAAGGCCACGACACTCAGCGCAAACGCTCCAAGAACAGCCACGGCAAACCAGGCGAGGTGTTTAGCCAGACGGGGCATAGAGGGTCTCCTGCCGACAGCTCGTGACTGCGGCGGTAATTTTTATAATTGTGTCCGCTGTGCGGAGCTGGCCCAATATCCGCGCATGCCGTCCACAAATAAATCCGCGTAACTACGTACGCGCTCTCTACGTAGTTCTACGTAGATACCCCCAATCTACCGGCTGAAATGCACTCCCCCTGTGGGAGCGAGCCTGCTCGCGATTGCAATCGTTCATTCAACGTCGATGTCGCCTGATACACCGCTTTCGCGAGCAGGCTCGCTCCCACAGGGATTTGCGTTTGCCCACCACCGCAGGTCATTCCGTCCAGCAGCGCTACTGGACGCGCGTATCTTTGGCATATGATGCCGGCCTTCGCCCAACACCGCCCTCTGTAGGAGCGAGCCTGCTCGCGATGGACTCAAGAACAACGCGTCTTTTCTAGTAACCCGCGTTTTCGTTGACGACCATCGCGAGCAGGCTCGCTCCTACAAAGTCATCAGGAGCCCAGATGCAGCTCAAACACAAAATCGTCGCGCTCGGGATTCTGCCGCTGGTGCTGGCGATCGCCGTCATCTGTGCGCTGGTAATTTCCCTGAACCGGCAACTGGGCGATCAACAGGCGCAACTGATCGAAGACAGCATCCTGGCCAGCAAGCGCGCCGAGCTGAAAAACTACGTGGAAATGGCGCAGAGCCTGATCGCCCCGCTGTACGACGACGGCCACGGCGATGCGCGCGCCCAGCAGCAAGTGCTGGAGGAACTGCGCAAGCTCAGCTTTGGCATCAACGGCTATTTCTTCGTGTACGACCGCGAGGGCCGCAGCCTGATGCACGCGCGACAATCCGACCTGGTGGGTCAGTATTTGTGGGACATGAAGGACCCGCACGGCTTGCCGGTGATCCAGGCATTGCTCAAAAGTGCGCAGTCCGGCGAAGGCTTTCAGCGCTACGCCTGGAACAAGCCCTCCTCCGGCCAGGTGACCGACAAACTCGCCTACGTGGTGATGCTGGATCACTGGGGCTGGATGCTCGGCACCGGCATCTACCTGGAGGACGTCGAGCGCGCCACCCAGCAGGCCCGTGACGAAGTGGCCCAGGGCATCCGCAAAACCATGCTGGCGATTGCCGCCGTGGCGCTGGTGGCGGTGCTGTTCGTGTTCGCCAGCGGCATGACCCTGAACGTCAGCGAACACCGTCTGGCCGACAAGAAACTGCAACGCCTGACCCAGCGCATCGTCAGCCTGCAGGAGGAAGAGCGCTCGCGGGTTTCCCGGGAACTGCACGACGGCATCAGCCAGGTCCTGGTCTCGATCAAGTTCCAGTTCGAACTGGCCAGCCATGTGCTGGAGAACGGGCAAGACAAAGGCTTGAGCATTTTACGAGAGGCCACCGAGCGCCTCGGCGAAGCGATCGGCGAGGTTCGCAGCCTCTCGCACGACCTGCGCTCGTCGCTGCTCGACACCCTGGGCCTGTCCGCCGCCATCGGCCAGCTCGCCGAAGAATTCGAGCAACGCAGCGGCCTGACGGTGACGTACAACGACAACGAATTCGACTGCCATCTGGTCGATGGCGCGGCGGTTTCGCTGTTCCGCATCGTGCAGGAAGGCCTGACCAATATCGAGCGCCACGCTCAGGCGAAAAACGTTTCCATCAGCCTGCACGGCTCCGAAGAATCCATACGCTTGACGGTTATCGATGACGGCGTTGGCTTCAACGTCGCCCAGGTCGAACGTCGCCATGCCGGGATCGGCTTGCGTAATATCCGCGAGCGCGTCGAGCATTTTGGTGGCCGGTTCGAGCTGATATCGGAGCCGGGAAGAAGTGAACTGGACGTGCTGCTGCCGATGAAAATACCCGGCGCAAAACGCTGACCCGACCATAAGAGTGAATGCCCGTGATGAACCTGCCCTCCCCGATTCGCGTTGCCCTGGTCGACGATCATTCCCTGGTCCGCGACGGGATCAAGGCGCTGCTGTCCGTCATGGCCCCGCTGGAAGTGGTGGGTGAAGCCGAGAATGGCGCGGACGCCATCGAGATGGTCGGGCGTTGTCAGCCGGACCTGCTGCTGGTCGATATCAGCCTCAAGGACATCAACGGCCTGGAGTTGACCCGGCTGCTGCGCAGTCAGTATCCCGCCCTGAAAGTGCTGGTGCTGAGCATGTACGACAATTACGAATACGTCAGCGAATCAGTGCGTTCGGGTGCCAGCGGCTATGTGCTGAAGAACGCGCCGTCACGGGAAATCATTGCGGCCATCGAGGCGATTGCCAGCGGCGGTACGTTCTACAGCGCCGAAATCGCCCAGCGGCTGATTGCCGATAAAAGCACCGACAACGAGCTGACACCCCGTGAAAGCCAGGTGCTGTACAAGATGGCGCAAGGCATGAACAACAAGGAAATGGCCCGCGACCTGGACATCAGCGTGCGCACCGTGGAAACCCATCGCCTGAGCATCCGCCGCAAGCTCAACATCGATAAGCCGGCGGCGCTGGTCAAATACGCGATCGATCACGGGATCATTTCCCGGTAGCCCCGTTACGCCACGCCGATTTCCACTACGTCACCGTTCAGCCGCACCGGCCATACACGCAAACGCTGTTGCGGATATTCCAGGCAACTGCCGTCTTCCAGCCGGAAGTGCTGTTTGTAGATCGGCGACGCCACCACCAGATCGCCCTTGAGGCTACCGACCAATCCGCGACCAATGACGTTCGCCCCGGATTGCGGGTCGTGGTTGTCGATGGCGTAGAGGGTGCGGCCCTCGGCGCCCGGCAAATAGAACAGCGCCACTTGCGCACCGTCGAGCCACACGACGACGCCGGAATCCTTGACCAGATCCTGTTGCGCGCACACGGACTGCCACGCGTCAGTGTGGGCCACGACGTTGATGCGTTGGGTGTTGGACTGGCTCATCAGGCAATCTCCTCGATAACAGGAATCAGGTTGAGTTCGGCCGCCATGATCGGCCGGCGCTGACCGCGCTCCTGGACAAAGTGGATGTCCGGGTCCGGGCGTTTGTCGTTGACGAAGGTACGGAAGCGCTTGAGTTTTTCCGGATCCTTGAGGGCGTTGGCCCACTCGCACTCGTAGCGATCGACCACCAGCTGCATCTGCGATTCAAGTTCCGCGCCAAACCCGAGGCTGTCGTGGATGATCACGTCCTTCAGGTAGTCGAGACCGCCCTCCAGGGTTTCGCGCCACACCGAGGTGCGCTGCAGTTTGTCGGCGGTACGAATGTAGAACATCAGGAAACGGTCGATGTAGCGGATCAGGGTGTCGTCGTCGAGGTCGGTGGCGAACAGTTCGGCGTGGCGTGGGCGCATGCCGCCGTTGCCGGCGATGTAGAGGTTCCAGCCTTTCTCGGTGGCGATCACGCCGACGTCTTTGCTCTGGGCTTCGGCGCATTCACGGGTGCAACCGGACACGGCGAACTTGAGCTTGTGCGGCGAGCGCAAACCCTTGTAGCGGTCCTCGATGGTCAGGGCCATTTGCACGCTGTCCTGCACGCCGTAACGGCACCAGGTGCTGCCGACACAGGACTTCACCGTCCGGGTCGATTTGCCATAGGCGTGCCCGGTTTCGAAACCGGCTTCGATCAGTTCAGCCCAGATGTCCGGCAACTCATGCAATTGCGCACCGAACAGATCGATACGCTGGCCGCCGGTGATTTTGGTGTAGAGGTCGTATTTCTTCGCGACCACGCCAATGGCGATCAGTTTGTCGGCGGTGATTTCGCCGCCGGGAATGCGCGGCACCACCGAGTAGGTGCCGTTTTTCTGCATGTTGGCCATGAAGGTGTCGTTGGTGTCCTGCAACGGCACCAGCGACGCGTCCATGATCGGCTGGTTCCAGCAGGAGGCGAGGATCGAACCCACGGCAGGTTTGCAGACGTCGCAACCGGTGTGGCCACGACCATGTTTGGCCAGCAGTTCTTCGAAGGTGATCACCCCTTCTACCCGCACCAGCGCATACAACTCCTGACGCGTGTAAGCGAAGTGTTCGCACAGGCTCTTGTCGACGCTGACGCCACGGGCGATCAGTTCGTGTTCGAAGACTTGCTTGAGCAAACCGGCGCAACCGCCGCAACCGGTGCACGCCTTGGTCTGCGCCTTGAGCAGGCCGAGGTCGGTGCAACCGCCGTCGATGGCCGAGCAGATGGCACCCTTGTTGACGTTGTGGCACGAACAGACCGTGGCGGTATCAGGCAACGCGCCAGGGCCCAGGGTCGGTGCGCCTTCGGACGAAGGCAGAATCAGGCTGGCCGGTTCCGCCGGCAAGGCGATGGCGTTCTGCATGTATTGCAGCAGCGTGTCGTAATAGCTGTTGTCGCCGACCAGCACCGCGCCGATCACGTGCTTGCCCGAAGCGTCCACCACCAGGCGGCGATAGCTCGCGGTGGTTTCGTCGATGAACTGATAGCTGCGTGCGCCCGGTGTGTGGCCGTGCGCGTCGCCGATGGAGCCGACATCAACGCCCAGCAGTTTCAGTTTGGTCGACATGTCGGCACCGAGAAACGGTTCTGCGCCACCGCTGCACAGCAGTGTCGCCACACCGCGCGCCATCTGATAGCCCGGCGCGACCAGGCCGAACAGGCTGCCATTCCACGAAGCGCATTCGCCGATGGCGTAGATGTCCGGGTCGCTGGTCTGGCATTCGTCGTTGATCACCACACCACCGCGCGGACCGATGTCCAGCGCGCACTGGCGACCCAGCGTGTCTTGCGCGCGGATCCCGGCGGAAAACACGATCAGGTCGGCTTCGAGAAACTCTTCGTTGGCGAAGTTCATGCGATAGCGGTAGTCCTCGCCGGCACTGATCGACTGCGTGGCGCGGGACAGGTGCACACCGACGCCCAGCCGTTCGATCTGCGATTTCAGCGCAAGCCCGCCCATGTCATCCAGTTGCACCGGCATCAGGCGCGGGGCGAATTCCACGACGTGCGCTTCCAGGCCCAGGCTCTTCAGTGCATTGGCGGCTTCCAGGCCCAGCAAGCCACCGCCGACCACCACGCCACGTCGCGCATTGGCAGCGGCGGCGCGGATGGCGTCGAGGTCTTCAAGGGTGCGATACACCAGGCGCGAATCGCCCTCCGCGCCTTCAATCGGCGGCACGAACGGATACGACCCGGTCGCCAGGATCAATTTGTCGTAAGGCACGCCACCCTGGGCGGTGATCACCTGGCGACCGGCGCGGTCGATTTCCAGGACCGGTACGCCCAAATGCAGGGTGACGCCCGGTGTCTGGTACAGCGAAGCTTCGCCGAGGGCCAGGGATTCGGCATCGCGACCGGTGAAGTATTCGGAAAGGTGCACGCGGTCATAGGCACGCGTCGGCTCCTCGCTGAAAACGTGCACGTGATACTGCGCAAGCGCGCCTCGCTCGATCAGTTGTTCGACGCAATGATGGCCGACCATGCCATTGCCAATCACGATCAGCGTTTGCAATTTGTTCAACGCGGCAACATTGGAATTCATAGGAAGCACCCGGCTAATACGGTTCAAAAAGCAAAAAAAAACGCCTGAAACCTTGCGGTTCCAGGCGTCTTTGCCTGTTCTTTTGCGGTGTTAGCACCAGACGTCTATGCCTGATCCACCGATGTTGCCCGCGAATCGATCGTCGTTGACCGGAGGGCTGCCCACTCGACTGCAATCAGGGTGGGCTTGTCCGGTGTGTTGCAGTGTTTGTGCCAGATCCTAAAAGTACCGCTGTGGGTCGCTGGATCGGGGTTATGTCGCCGCACTCACTCGGCGTTTTGCCTTCGCATAGTGCAGCGACACGTTTCACGGCTTTATAAAAGTGCATGGGCATCAGAAATATTTGAGCCAGGCAATGTCGCGACGCCGTGCCTTCAACCCGGAGAACCACTGAACGGGCGGGAACAGCGCAATCGCCAGAAAGATGGCCGTTACCCAGACTGCCCCGATCGAGCTGAAGCCAAACCATTGCCCCTGATTCAATCCGAACAACGCCACCGCGAGGACATACAAAATCTTCAGCACGTACAGGTGCGCCAGGTAAAAGAACATCGGCGCCGATCCGAAGACGGTCAGCGGCCGCAGCCAGCGGCTCTGTTGCAAGCGTTCAAACCACAGGAGCAACAAGCATCCGACACTCAGGGTCAGCGTAATAAACAGCAGCGACGGCGGGTATTTGGTGATGTTGAAGAAGCTCATCAGCGTTTGCACTGCGCTATCGCCGACCTGCCAGGGCTTCTCGCCGTAACCGTTGAGCAGCCGCAGCGCCATGAATCCCGCCAGCCCGGCAATGCCACAGATCATCAATGTGCGTTGACGCACGCTGGCATCCGCCGCTCGCCCGAACCACGGCCCCATGGCGTAACCCAGGCCGATCACACCGATCCACGGCAACACTGGATAGGACGTGCGCAACCGAAACCCTTCGGCCACTTCGATCCAGCCGCGATCATGGGCAATGGCCCAGGGCACATGCATCGCCGACTCGATCGGGAAATGCAGCGAGTCCAGCAGGTTGTGGCCAGCGATGATCGCCACGCTCAGGAGTAGCAACACCGATCGCGGCAGCCAGACCATCAGCGACAGCGCAATCATGCTCAAGCCGATGGCCCAGATCACCTGCATATAAATGACCGTCGGCGGCAGCTGGAACGTCCAGGCGAAGTTCACCAGGGTGAATTCCAGCACCACCAGAAACAGACCGCGTTTGAACAGAAACCCGCAGACGTCGGCCTTGCCGGCGTATTTCTCGCCGTACAACCAGGCCGACAGACCGGTGAGCAGCACAAAGACCGGTGCGCACAGATGAGCGAGCGTTCGGCTGAAAAACAGCGCCGGTTCGGTGGTGGCAATGTCCATGGGATCGGTGACCTGCCGGTGCAGGAAAAAGGTCTCGCGGACGTGGTCGAGCAGCATGAACAGAATCACCATGCCCCTCAACGCGTCGATGGAATGCAGTCGGCCGACGGCCGTATGAGTGGAGCGAGGAAGTGCAAGGGTCATGGAGGTTTCGCAACGCCAGGGTGAATAAACGTGTCCCGCAGAACAGATTGCCGGGCACCTTATATTGTTACCCTATAACACTTCCAATTCTTTTTTAATCCGTACACATTTTGAAAAATACACACCCTCCCCTGTAGGAGCGAGCCTGCTCGCGATGAACTTCAGAACACCGCGTTTGACCAGACAACACGCGTTTTCGTTATGGACCATCGCGAGCAGGCTCGCTCCTACAATGCTAAGGTTGAAACGTTTTGTTTCATTAATCAGACACCTGCGAAGGAATGCCTACAACAATGGACTTTTCACTCAAGCAACTGGCCGCAACAACCCTGATCCTGGCCAGCCTTTCGTCATTCACCACCGCCGCCCACGCCAACATCACCCCACAGCAAAGCGCGGCGATCCTCAAGACGTTCAACGAAACGCCGGTCACGGATTTTCGTCAGTTCCTGACGAGCCTGGCCAAGAGCGACCTCGCCAAAAGCGATGATCTCGGCTCGGCCATCAGCACCTTCCTCGACAACAAGAGCCTGACCGCCGACCAACAGAACGAGATTCACCGCCTGCTGGGGCTCTATACCCGGGTGAAGTACGGCAGCGCCGCGACCGAAACCTTGCGCGAACTGGTGGCCATTCCGACCTTCCAGGTAGAAGGCGTCGCCCAGCACGACAACCCGGAATTCATCAAGATCGCGGACAAGATTAAAAGCCTCGCCCAGGCCTTCAACCTGACCTTTCGCAATGTCGACAACCGCGTCTACGAAATCACGCTCGAAGGCAGCAGCGATGAAGTCGTCGGCATTCACGCCCACGCCGACGTGGTGCCCGTGACGCCGGAAAACTGGGTCCTGCAAGACGGCACCCGCCTCGACCCGTTCAAGGTCACCCTGATCGGCGACCGCATGTATGGCCGGGGCACCGAGGACGACAAGAACGGCATCGTCGTGGCGCTCTACGCCATGAAGGTCATCAAGGAAGAGAAGTTGCCGCTGGCGAGGCATTTCAAGCTGCTGGTGGACACCACCGAGGAAACCACCGGCGACGCCATCCCCTACTACTTCGAACACAACCCGACGCCGAACTACAACCTGGCGCTGGATGGCGGCTACCCGGTGGTGATTGCCGAAAAAGGCTACGGCACCGTCATGGCCAGTTTCGCCAAGCGCAAAGGTGACGGCAAAGGCGCTGAAATCGTTTCGATGACCGGCGGCCTGGCGACCAACCAGATTCCATCGGCATCGGTCGCCACCCTGCTGACGGACAAGCCAGCCGAACTCGCCGCCCAGCTGCAGAAAGCCGGCACCGAGTTTGCCAAGCGCAATGGCGGCAACTTCAGCGTGACCGCCAAGCCTGACGGCAAAGACGTCAAGCTGACGGTGACCGGCGTTTCCGCCCACTCCTCCGAGCCGGAATCGGGCGTCAACCCGGTCGCGCGGATGCTGGTGTTCATCAACAGCCTCGACGGCAAAGTCGCGCTCAAGCACAACCACATCACCGACGCCGCGCGCTACGCCGCCGACAATTGGGGCCTGGATTACCTGGGCGGAAAATTGGGCGTGGGCTTTGCAGATGACTTCATGGGGCCGCTGACCACTTCGCTGACGTTTGTCGGTGGGGACGACAAAACCTTCAAGCTCGCCGTCAATTTGCGTGTACCGAAGGGCAAATCGCCGGAAGCGCTCAAGGCAGAAATCGCTGACAAGATCAGTGCCTGGAGCAAGAAGACCAAGGTTGCGGCGACCTTCGATTACTCGATCGCTGAGCCGATGTACCGCAATCCCGAGGGCGAATGGGTCAAGGCCCTGCTGGCCGTGTCCACTGAAAACCTCGGCATGGAACACAAGTACGGCACGTCGGCCGGGGCTACCTCGGTCCATGAACTGCCCAACGGCGTGCAATTCGGTCTGGCCCGGCCGGAGGTCAAGTACACCGGTCATACCGACAACGAGTTCAAGACCGTCGACCAGTTCCTGCTGGACCTGCAGATCGTCACTGAAATGATGGGACGCATCGGGCAGTTGCCGAAACTCTGATCCTCTTCCAGGCACGCCAGTCGGGGGCGAACAACCTCGCCCCCGGCTTCACCGTTATCGCACCTGACCTATGCGGGCAAGGCCGTTCGTATCAGTTGCCCCGGGCGCCCTGCTGATACTCCCGAGGCGTACAGCCGAATTCGCGACGGAACACCGTGTGCAGGTACTGCGCAGATTTGAAGCCGCAATTGCGCGCAATGTCGGCGATCGCTGATTGGGTATTCTGCAGCCCGTGGGTGGCCGCTCCCAGTTTGAAACGCAGGATCTCGTCGTGCACGCTGCAGCCCCGCACGTTGCGAAAGTGCGCCTCCAGCGATGAGCGCGACACCCCGACATAAGCCGCCACCTGCGCCGTCTTGATGCCCTGGCAAGCATATTGGCGGATGAACAGCAGCGCGCGCATGACATGGGGGTTGCCCAAAGGCTGGTGCAGACTCGACACCTGCACGTTGATCGCATCCGGTGGGATCAGAATGTGCGTGCCGGTGGACGGCATGCCGTGCAGCATCTGGTGGAGCAACTGCGCGGCGGTACGGCCCATGGTTTCGGTGCCCTGGATAACCGAACTCAGCGGAACCCGGGTCAGGCTACGCGTCAGGGGATCGTTGTCGATGCCGATCAACGCCACCTGTTCCGGCACGGCGATCCCGGCGGTCAGGCAGGCTTGCAGCAACTGCCGGGCGCGGGCGTCACTCACGGCGATGATGCCGATGGGCTTGGGCAGGCTTTGCAACCAGGCGATCTGCTGTTCGACGGCGCTGTCCCAGAGCGGCGCGCTGGTGCCCATGCCGCGATAGACCTCGGCATGCAGGCCGTCGCGCTGCATCAGTCGTCGAAAGGATTTTTCCCGTTCCTGAGCCCAGCGATTGGCCTGCGCCTCAGGCAGGCTGAAGCAGGCAAAACGCGTCAGGCCCGCTTCGATCAGATGCTCGTAAGCCAGCGTGATCAACGCGTCGTTATCGGTAGCGACGTACGGAATTCCTTTCGGGTACGCGCGCTCATCCTGATAGGAGCCCCCCACCGCCACCACGGGCATCTCGATGCCGGCCAGCGCTTCGCCAATCAGCGGGTCGTCGAAGTCGGCAATGATTCCGTCACCCTGCCAGCGTTCGATCCCTTTCAAACGGCAGAGAAAATCTTCCTCCAGAAACAGATCCCAGGAGGCACGCGTACTGCTCAGGTAGTTGCCGATGCCGCTGATGATGCCGCGATCGTAGATTTTGCTGCCGTTGAACAGCAGGGCTATGCGGTGAACCGGCGGTACAGTTTTCATGGTTTTTATTCTTGTTCCGGGGCCCGTTGTCACCGAGGCGGTTTGCACAGACTAGGCGTGGGAACGGCGAATCTCAATACGCAAAATCGCACCCTCTGTTGGTGAGTTTCGTAATCAGCAGGCGTGGAGCCGTTGTTAGTATCGAGACACCGCCAAGAACAACAAGGACATTGCCATGCCGTACTTCCCCGATGTCGACAAGATCCGCTACGAGGGCCCTGCCAGCGATTCTCCCCTCGCCTTCCGCCACTACGACGCCGACAAAATCATCCTCGGCAAACCCATGCGCGAACACTTGCGCATGGCCGCCTGCTATTGGCACACCTTCGTCTGGCCCGGCTCCGATGTGTTTGGTGCCGGCACCTTCAAGCGCCCGTGGCAACACGCCGGCGACCCCATGGAACTGGCCATCGGCAAGGCCGAGGCCGCGTTCGAGTTCTTCTCCAAACTGGGCATCGACTACTACTGCTTCCACGACACCGATGTCGCACCGGAAGGCAACTCGCTGAGGGAGTACCGCAACCACTTCGCGCAAATGATTGACCATCTGGAACAGCATCAGGAAAGCAGCGGGATCAAACTGCTGTGGGGAACCGCCAACTGCTTCAGCAACCCGCGTTTTGCCGCAGGCGCCGCCAGCAACCCGGACCCCGAAGTGTTCGCCTTCGCTGCCGCCCAGGTGTTCAGCGCCATGAACGCCACCCAACGCCTGAAAGGCTCCAACTACGTGCTGTGGGGCGGTCGTGAAGGCTACGAAACGCTGCTCAACACCGACTTGAAGCGTGAACGCGAGCAACTGGGGCGCTTTATGCGCATGGTCGTCGAGCACAAATACAAGATTGGTTTCAAAGGCGACCTGCTGATCGAGCCCAAGCCCCAGGAGCCCACCAAGCACCAGTACGATTACGACAGCGCCACCGTTTTCGGCTTTCTCCAGCAGTTCGGCCTGGAGAACGAAATCAAGGTCAACATCGAGGCCAACCACGCCACCCTCGCCGGCCACAGTTTCCATCACGAAGTGGCGACGGCCGTGTCGCTGGGGATTTTCGGCAGCATCGATGCCAACCGCGGCGATCCGCAAAACGGCTGGGACACCGATCAGTTCCCCAACAGCGTCGAAGAAATGACCCTGGTCACCTATGAAATTCTCAAGGCCGGCGGTTTCAGGAATGGCGGATACAACTTCGACTCCAAGGTTCGCCGCCAGAGCCTCGACGAGATCGACCTGTTCCATGGCCACATCGGCGCCATGGACGTCCTCGCGCTGTCCCTGGAACGGGCGGCGGCCATGGTGCAGAACGACCGGCTCCAGCAGCTCAAGGATCAGCGCTACTCCGGCTGGCAACGACCGTTCGGGCAGGCAGTGCTGGCGGGTGAGTTCAGCCTTGAGTCATTGGCCGACCACGCCTTCGCCAACGAGCTGAATCCACAGGCCGTGAGCGGCAGGCAGGAGATGCTCGAAAACGTCGTCAACCGGTTCATCTATACCTGATCGCCCCCGGAGCCTGCGGCGCAGCAACGCTGTGACATTCGCGCGACAAATCTGTAGTCCGCTGCGCCTGCCGACTCTCTACAGTTCTACCCCAGCCCGATACTCATCGTCAGGCAGTGTCTTTCAAACAACAATAAAAGGACGCACCACCATGAAGAACGCAAAACGCACGCTACTGGCCGGCGCTCTGGCTTTGCTGTCGCTGCCGGCGATGGCCGATTCTGCCCATCCGAAAATCGGTTTCTCGATTGATGACCTGCGACTCGAGCGCTGGTCACGTGATCGCGATTATTTTGTCGCGGCGGCGGAAAAGCTCGACGCCAAAGTCTTCGTGCAGTCGGCTGACGCCAACGAGCAAAAGCAGATTTCGCAAATCGAAAACCTCATTTCCCGGGGCGTCGATGTGATCGTCATCGTACCGTTCAACGCCACCGTACTGACCAACGCCGTCGCCGAAGCAAAGAAGGCCGGGATCAAGGTGGTGTCTTATGACCGCCTGATTCTCAACGCCGATATCGACGCCTACATTTCCTTCGATAACGAAAAGGTCGGCGAGATGCAGGCCAGCGGCGTGCTGAAGGCCGCGCCGAAGGGTAACTATTTCCTGCTCGGTGGCGCGCCTACCGACAACAACGCGAAAGTCCTGCGTGAAGGCCAGATGAAAGTCCTGCAACCGGCCATCGACAAGGGCGATATCAAAGTCGTCGGCCAGCAGTGGGTCAAGGAATGGAACCCCACCGAAGCGCTGAACATTGTTGAGAATGCGCTGGCCCGCAACGACAACAAGATCGATGGCATCGTCGCCTCCAACGACGCCACGGCAGGCGGCGCCATCCAGGCACTCGCCGCGCAGAAACTGGCCGGCAAGGTGCCGATCTCCGGGCAGGACGCGGACCTGGCAGCGGTCAAGCGAGTGATCGATGGCACCCAAACCATGACCGTGTACAAGCCGCTGAAACTCATCGCCTCCGAGGCCGCCAAGCTGTCGGTGCAACTGGCACGCAACGAGAAGCCCGCCTACAGCTCGCAGTACGACAACGGCAGCAAAAAAGTCGACACCATCCTGCTCACGCCGACGCCGTTGACCAAGGACAACATCGACTTGCTGGAACAGGACGGGTTCTACACCAAGGCGCAGATTGCCGGGAAGTGATCATCCCGTAATGCTCTCTTTTAGGAGCGAGCTTGCTCGCGAAAAACGCCAACGGTGACGTGGGTTGTCTGAATGCCCGCGCTGTCCTGGTGTTTTTCGCGAGCAGGCTCGCTCCTACAGGGAGCGAACTCGTACCTGCTGCTCATGAGTTTCTGCCATGTCCGAATACCTGCTGCAAATGAACGGGATCGTCAAAACCTTTGGCGGTGTCAAAGCGCTCAACGGCATCGACATCAGGGTCAGGCCGGGGGAATGCGTCGGGCTGTGCGGCGAGAATGGTGCCGGCAAGTCTACGCTGATGAAGATCCTCTCGGCGGTGTATCCCCATGGCACCTGGGACGGTGAGATTTTCTGGGACGGTCAACCGCTCCGGGCGCGGTCGATCAGCGACAGCGAAGCCGCCGGTATCGTCATCATTCACCAGGAACTGACGCTGGTGCCCGACCTGTCGGTCGCCGAAAACATCTTCATGGGCCATGAGCTGACGCTGCCGGGCGGCCGCATGAATTACCCGGCGATGATCCAGCGCGCCGAAGCGCTGATGCGTGAACTGAAAGTGCCGGACATGAACGTATCGCTGCCGGTTTCGCAGTACGGCGGTGGCTATCAGCAACTGGTGGAAATCGCCAAGGCCCTGAACAAGAAAGCACGCCTGCTGATCCTGGACGAACCTTCGTCGGCCCTGACCCGCTCGGAAATCGAGGTGTTGCTCGACATCATCCGCGACCTCAAGGCCAAGGGCGTAGCCTGCGTCTACATCTCCCACAAACTCGATGAAGTGGCCGCCGTGTGCGACACCATTTCAGTGATCCGCGACGGCAAACACATCGCCACGACGGCGATGGCAGACATGGACATCCCGCAGATCATCACCCAGATGGTCGGCCGGGAAATGAGCAACCTCTACCCCACCGAACCTCACGCGATTGGCGAGGTGATTTTCGAGGCCCGCCACATCACCTGCTACGACGTCGACGCCCCCAAACGCAAACGCGTCGACGATATTTCGTTCGTCCTCAAACGCGGAGAAATCCTGGGCATCGCCGGGCTGGTCGGCGCCGGTCGCACCGAACTGGTGACCGCGCTGTTCGGCGCCTACCCCGGTCGCCACGAAGGCGAAGTCTGGCTGGACGGGCAACGCATCGACACGGGCACGCCGCTCAAGTCCATCCAGGCCGGCCTGGGCCTGGTGCCCGAGGACCGCAAGCGCCAGGGCATCATTCCGGACCTGGGCGTCGGCCAGAACATCACCCTGGCCGTGCTGGACAGCTACTCGAAACTGACCCGCATCGATGCCGAAGCCGAACTGGGCAGCATTGGCCGGGAAATCTCGCGCCTGCACCTCAAAACCGCCAGCCCGTTCCTGCCGATCACCAGCCTTTCGGGCGGCAATCAGCAAAAGGCCGTTTTGGCCAAGATGCTGCTGACCAAGCCCCGGGTACTGATTCTCGACGAACCCACACGCGGCGTGGATGTCGGCGCCAAGTACGAAATCTACAAGTTGATGGGGGCGCTGGCGGCCGAAGGGGTGTCAATCATCATGGTGTCTTCGGAACTGGCCGAAGTGCTCGGCGTTTCCGACCGCGTGCTGGTGATTGGCGAAGGCCAATTGCGTGGCGACTTCATCAACCACGGACTCACCCAGGAACAGGTGCTCGCCGCTGCACTCAACCAATCGGATAGCCATAACAATAATGATCGGAAGACCGCGTAAATGAATCAGGTCAAACAACTCTTCACCCGCTACAAAATGCTCGCGCTGGTGATCGCCGTGGCCGTTATCTGGCTGTTCTTCAGCTGGCAGACCGAGGGCGGATTTCTAACGCCGCGCAACCTGTCCAACCTGCTGCGGCAGATGTCCATCACCGGGATTCTTGCCTGCGGCATGGTGCTGGTCATCATCAGCGGCGAGATCGATTTGTCGGTCGGTTCACTGCTGGGACTGCTCGGTGGACTGGCGGCGATTCTCGACGTGGTCTACCACATCCCTTTGCTGGCGAACCTGAGCCTTGTCGCGCTGTGCGGACTGCTGATCGGCCTCGCCAACGGCTACATGACCGCCTACCTGCGCATTCCGTCCTTCATCGTGGGGCTGGGCGGCATGCTGGCTTTTCGCGGCATTTTGCTGGGGATTACCGGCGGCACGACCATCGCCCCGGTATCACCGGAGCTGGTTTACGTTGGCCAGGGTTACTTGCCGCATACCGTCGGCACAGGCCTGGGCGTTCTGCTGTTCGCGCTGACCCTGTTCCTGACCTGGAAACAACGACGCAACCGCGCCCTCCACGGCCTGGCCGCACACTCTCTGGTGCGTGACATCTCGCGCGTGGTGCTGATCGGCGCCGTGCTGGCGGCCTTCGTCCAGACGCTCAACAGTTATGACGGCATCCCCGTGCCGGTGCTGCTTCTGCTGGTACTGCTGGGCGTGTTCAGCTACGTGACCAGCCAGACTGTGTTTGGCCGACGCGTCTATTCAGTGGGCAGCAATATGGAAGCGACGCGCCTGTCGGGTATCAATGTACAGGCCGTGAAGCTGTGGATTTTCGGGATCATGGGCGTGATGTGCGCCCTCGCCGGCGTGGTCAACACCGCGCGCCTCGCCGCCGGTTCACCCTCGGCCGGCAGCATGGGCGAACTCGACGCCATCGCCGCCTGCTTTATCGGTGGCACCTCCATGCGCGGCGGTTCCGGCACCGTCTACGGCGCCCTCCTCGGCGCGCTGGTCATCACCAGCCTGGACAACGGCATGTCCATGCTCGACGTCGACAGTTACTGGCAGATGATCGTCAAAGGCAGCATTCTCGTGCTGGCCGTGTGGGTGGATGTGAGCACCCGAACCGGACGCCGCTGAACCGGCCCGGTGTGATGGAGACTGCGCTCATCCGGGAGCGCAGTACGCGCGGTCACAAGAAGGTTTTTTTACACGGTCATCAGTAAGCGGTGGCGTTAAAAGCGACGAATTTCCAGCGTCGCACGCAGCCCCCCCTGTTCACGATTTTCCAGTCTGACCCGCCCGCCCAGGCGATCGGCAATGGCCTGAACGATGGTCAGGCCCAATCCAGCGCCCTGGTCATTTCCACGACTGTAGAACCGTTCGAACACCCTCTCGCGATCCTCCTCGCGGACACCCGGCCCCTCGTCCTCCACTGACAGTTCGTAACCCTTCTCTGTTTTCGCCAGCCTTACCGTGATCAACCCATGCGCAGGCGAGTAATTCGCCGCGTTGGTCACCAGGTTGTTCAAGGCAATATCGATGGCGGCCGGATCAACTCTTGCCCGACTGGTTTCGTCGCTGGCCTCGAACACCAGTTCCAGATTTTTCCTCAACAACCAGGGCGTCAACTGAATCAGGCTGTCGCGGACCGTGGCCGCCAGATCAATGCTTTCTGGCGGCAAAATAGCGGCTTGCGGTTCGATCCGCGCCATCGTGAGCAGTTGATTAACCAGCCGGCTGGTGCGATCGACGCCGGCGATCAAGTGCTCAAGCGATACGCGACGCTCCTCGTCGCTCCCCGCCTCCATCAGGTTCTGCGCATGCACCCTGAGCACCGCCAGCGGCGTACGCATCTCATGGGCGGCGTCGGCGATGAAGCGCCGCTCGCGTCCCAACACCTCCTGGATCTGCGCAAGCATGCGATTGAGCGCCGCTTGCATGGGTTCCAGCTCGCTGGGCAGAGGCGACAGTTGCAACGGTTCCAGGGAGCCGCTGTGCCGTGCGCGCAAGGTCGCCGCCATGTTCGCCAGCGGCTTGAGCCCCCAACCGATCGCCAGCCAGACCAGCGCCGCGAGCATCAGGCTGCCGATCACATTGGGCCACAGGGTGTGGCGCACGATCCGGCCGACCAGGTCCGCTCGTACGTCGTCCCGTTCACCGACCCAGATTCGCAGGTCATTCTGTTTGTCTTCGAGCAGAAACGCGCGCCAGTGGCGATTTTTCAGATCCACGACATCGCTGAATCCGGGTGTCGACGGGGCCACCGTGAAAGAGGGAGCGCTGGCCGTGTGCACCAGCACTTCACCCTGGCGATTCCAGACCTGAAAGGCAATCTTGCGCTCATAGGGGTGACCGTCAACCCTGGGTTCCGCTTCGCCTAACGCCTTGTTGAACGCCTGATACAACGCGCTGTGTTCCTTGCTGGCCAGCGGCATGCGCAGCACGCCCTGCAGCAAGCGCGCGTTTTGCGCGAGTTGGGCATCGTAGACTTCGGCGATTTCATGCTGGCTGTCGTACAGATTCAACGCGCTGATCACGCCAAGCCCTGCGAGCATCAGGCCGATGATCAGCGTGAGGGTCCGACGGCGGATCGACGTCACCGACGCTCCTCCACCAAATAACCAACGCCGCGAATGGTGCGGATCAGGTCGCTGGAAAATTTCTTGCGCAGGTGATGGATGTGCACTTCCAGCGTGTTGCTTTCAGCCTCCTCGTTCCAGCCGTAGAGCAACTGCATCAAATGATCGCGGGTCATGATCCGCCCCGGAGGCGACAGCAGTTCGTGCAACAGTTGATATTCCTTGGGAGTCAGGACCACTGGCGTGCCGTTATAGCTGACTTGCTGATTGCCGGGGTTCAGGCTGATGCCGGCATGTTCGATGAGCACTTGCGCGCGACCGGCGCTGCGGCGCAACAGGGCGCGCAAACGAGCTTTCAGTTCGGCGAGGTCAAAAGGCTTGATCAGATAGTCGTCGGCCCCGGCATCCAGCCCGGCGATGCGATCTTCGGTGGCGTCCCGGGCCGTGAGAATCAGCACCGGAAGGTTCGAACCGCTGTCGCGCAGGCGCCGCAGCACTTCCAGCCCGTCCATGCGCGGCAGGCCGAGGTCGAGGACCGTCAGATCGAAGGTTTCGCTGAGCAACGCATGCAACGCGCTGCTGCCGTCCTGTAACCAGTCGACGGTATAGCCTTCTCGACCCAGCGCCTGATAAATGCCTTCGCCCAGGGCCACGTCATCCTCTATCAGTAATAAACGCACAAAGACCCCTGTCAGCCGAGTTTCTTGTTCACGTCCACCAGCAGCGCTTCGATCTCTTTGCGACGCCCGGCATCGGCGGTTTCCCGACCGGGCCGAGGAGCTGCAAGCAACGCTTTTTGCAGCGCAGCCTTGGCCTCAGCGTAGCGCTTTTGACGGTAGAGGTGATCCCCCCAGAAGTACAGGCTGTCGATGCCATTGGGGTTGATCTGCAAGGCGAGCTTGAGCAATTGTTCGGCCTTGTCCGCGTCACCGAAACCGATCGGCCAGCCCGGCACGCGGTCATACAGCGCACCAAGACTGGTATAGGCCGAGCCTTGCAGAGCCTTGGGGTCCAGGGACAGAGCTTTTTCCAGATCCGCCTTCGCGTCCTTGACCTTGCTCAGCGCCCCGAGTCCCCCTTGAGCACCGGCCCAACTACTGGTGACGATGCCGGACCAGATCCAGGCCTCGGCCACCGATTGGCGCTCCTGGGTAAACGCTGCCGTCTGGGTCGCGAGTTTTTCGAAGGCGGCGGTGCGTTGGCCCTCGGGCAGGTCGTACTGAATATGCGCCCAACTCTGCTGGATACCAGTGAGACGCTGCTGGTCGGCGGCGTCCAGGGCCCAGACGCTCGGGCTCAAGACACCCAGCAGTAAACACGCGGCGAACTTGTTCATGGCTTGAGATTCTCGTTGTTTGGCTTTTGACTCAGGCGGCGAATCAGCGGCAATTGCTTGCGCAAACCACGGTCCACCAGGTTGGGCAACAGGCTGTTGAGGCGCACGAAAAAGCGTTCCGGCCAACCCAGATACACATCACGGCGGTCGCCGGCAATGGCGTGGATCACCGCCGAGGCGACGGTCTGTGGGTCATCGACGCTGGATTTGAGCGCGTCATTCAAGGCTTGTGCAGCGGGGCTGTTCATACTCGTTCGAGTGGCACGCGGTGCGACGTACAACACGCCGACCCGGGTGTCCGCCAACTCCCGGCGCAACGCCTCGGAAAACCCGCGCAAGGCAAACTTGCTCGCGCAATAACTGGCGTAGCCGGCATAGCCAATCGAGCCGTAGGTCGAACCGACATTCACCACCATGGCGCTGTCGGCCAGCTTGAGCAGCGGCAGCAAGGTTTTGGTCAGGCAGATCGGGGCGCTGATGTTCACGGCCAGCATCGCATTGATTCCGGCGTCATCCAGCTGTTCGAGCATGGCGAAGTGGTTGACCCCGGCGGCGTTGATCAGCAGGTTGAGCCCGCCAAAGGCTTCGGCGGCGGCCAGCACTTTGCGGCGGTCGGCTTCCAGGGTCAGGTCGGCACCGACCCAGAAAAGCGTTTCTCGATAGCGTTCGAGCAAAGGCTCCAGCGCCTCCCGATGCCGGGCCACGGCCAACACCCTGGCGCCACTGGCGCACAGAGCGGTGGTGATCGCCAGGCCAATGCCACCGCTGGCACCGGTCAGTACCACGCGAGCCTCAGACAGGCGCATGCTGGGTCTCCCCGTCTCGTGGCAGGCCACGGAACATGTCGGTGTAGAGCCGGTACACGACTTTGGAAGCGTGAATGACGGCGGCCTGATCGCCCGGGTCATCCAGTGTGTTCATCAGTCGGCGGTAAGTCTGCATATGCTCGATGTCCAGCGAGCCATGGGAACTGAGGTAGCTGAAGGCGCTTTCCGGCAAGTCCAGGCGGTCGCGAATGCTGCCGGCGGCGTGGGTGGCCAGGGCGATGCTGGTGCCTTCCAGCACATTGACCATGCCGAACAGCCCCACCGGGTTGCCCCGGGCAATCAGGTCGTAGAGAAAGCTGACCATCAATTCGATGGGCAACGACGGCTGACCGTCGCGCACGGCCTCCTTGTCGCCCCCACAGGCCTCGATGTCATCGAGCACCCAGTGTTCGTGGCCGTATTCATCCTCGATGTATTCGCACACCGCTTCGCGCAGCCACTCCAGGCGAGAAGGCAAACGTGCGCCGCAGGCCATCATCAACGGCACGGTATGGCGTACGTGGTAATAGGCCTGCGCCAGAAAGGCCCGGTAGCTGTCCAGGCTGACCTTGCCTTCAAGGGCATCAAGAATGATCGGCAGATTGAACAGCGTGCTGCGTTCCTGGTGAGTAGCCTCTTGCAGCGTGTCGAAAAAGCTCATGATGCGGGTTCCTCGGACAATGCGGTTTCGGTCAGTTGCGCCCGGTAACGCTCGACGATGGCGTCGCGGCGCGGCCGACCATTGGCTGTCAGCAGACCATTGGTGGCGGTGAAGGGTTGTTCCAGGCGGATCCAGTGATGGACTTGGGCGTAATCGGGTAACGCCTCGTTGGCTTCGGCCACGGCGGCGGCCAATTGCTCGTCCGAGCAGTCGGCACGTTGCGGCCAGAGCAATGCATGGTTGCCCGGCATGGCTTCGCCGTAGACGAAGGCCTGGGCGATGTGACGGCGCTGGGTCAGTTCGGCCTCGACCCACTCAGGGTTGACGTTGCGCCCGAAACTGGTGACGAACTGATGTTTTTTACGGCCCTTGAGATAGAGAAACCCCTCTGGGTCGAACTCACCAAGATCACCGCTGGGCCACCACTCATCGGCGTGTGGCGCCTCGCCCAGGTAACCGAGCAGGGTCGAGCCCTTGATCAGCACTTCGCCGTCGTCGGCCAGGCGAATCTGCACGTGGGGCAAGGGCCGGCCGACGCTGCCAGGACGGCGGGCTTGCGGCGTATTGAGGCACACCACCGACGCACACTCCGACAGCCCGTAACCTTCATAAACCGGCACGCCTGCCCGTTGCGCACGATGCAACAACGCTTCGGACACCCGGGCACCGCCGACGGCGGCAAAACGCAGTGGCGTTGGATCGAAGGCTTTCTGTTCGGCAGCGCTGACCAGCATCAGCAGCAATTGCGGCACCAGGATCAGACTCTGCGGGGATCGACTGGCCAGGCAGCCGAGCAGTTGTGGCATATCCACCCCGCTGGCGCCCTGGATCCCCAGGGTTTTCTGGCTGGGCAGGCTCAAGGTCGCGCCGGCGTACAACGCGGCATAACAACCGATGTTTTCCAGCAAAATCGCGAGCGGCAGCAGTGCCAGATGATGCTGCGGATGGGTGCTGCGACTGGCCTGATCCAGTTCCTGGGCGACTCGCAGGATGCTCTCGGCACTCAAGCACACGCCTTTGGGTGTCCCGGTAGTGCCGGAAGTGAAGGTCAGTTTGGCGGTCCCTTCGGGCATCCGGTTCGAGCCACTGAACGTGCGACACCAGAATTCAGCGTTTTTTTCGTAGCCGGCCGCTTGCAGTTCGGCGGCCAGTTGCGGCTCGGCGATCACCCTTTCGGCGTGGCTCTGCGCCAGGCAGTGACTGCGCTGCGTCGGGCTGAAGAACGGCGGCAACGTCACACAAGTCAGGCCCTCGAAGAGTGCAGCCAAGTCCCAGAGCATCGCCTCGACGCCATTGTCCAGCGCCAGCACAACCACCTTGACGTGCTCATCGCGCAGCCGTTGCTGGCGGTACGTCACTTCGGCGTACAGCGTGGCGTAGTCGAGTTGCAGCTGATCGCCCCACAAGGCAACGCTGCCGGTATTGTGCTCGGCGTGATGGCGCAGCACCTGCCTGAAACGCTCGAGGTCAGGCGACATGGCAGCAACCCTCGATCGACGACGGCAACCCTAGGCGGCTGAACAGACCGATATTGCGTAAATGGATGAACCCGGAGCGAATGTTGCCGACGTGCACCCAAGGTTTACTTTCGTAGTAGCTGCCCCACGCGTGGCGGTCCTCGCCCAGACGCGCAGGGTCTGCGGCACACAAGGTCACCGGCTTCAAACCGAGCCGATGAAAGCTGTTGACCAGGCCAATGTTGCCGGTGAACGCCACCCACTCCAGACCGCCCATGGCGAGCACGTAGGTCATCGCGATGATGCTCATCCGTGCACTGCCCGTATCGGCGGCTGCCAGATTGCCGACTTCTACGATGGCCGATCGGTCTACGACCCGGTCCGCCGCGGCGCTGATCAGCGGATCAATCGGTTCATCCAGATAACCTTCCAGAAACAGCGTTTGCGCACCGGCCAGCCGCACGCCGGCCACCGCGCACAGGGCACCGGACGTATCGCTCATGCCAAACAGTTCTGGCATGAAATGACGGATGTCGGCGCCATGAGCCTTGCGAAAACGTTGCTGAATGAAGCCTTCGAAGACAGACCGCTGCGCATCGCCGGGCAAGGCTCTGGCGAGATTCATCTGTGGCGTTTCGGCTTGGCCGAAATACAGCGGCAACTGAACATTCCAGTTGAAATCGGACATTGAAAAACACCTCCCCGGATCAATTGGGGAGCAGTATCAAAGCCAATTCTTAACGAAGTCTGAAGGTGACCAAAAAATGCAGGGGCAGCGCCCCAAACGAAGGGAATGAAACATGATCATCGGTCGCCGCGAGATTTCTCTCGCGGCGTGGCCCGAATCCATCGTCAACAAAAAAACCAGCGTCATACGTGGTCAGAGATACTCGACATTCCCGTCGACGCTGATGGCCTGGCCACTGATGTTGGCGGCTGCCGGCGACGACAGAAATAACGCCATCGCGGCAACATCTTCCATCGTTACCATTCGGCGCAACGAGATTTTATTCAGGTACTGATCACGCATGGATTCGAAGTCGATACCCAGCGTCTGGGCACGGGCGTCGATGACCCGATCCATTCGCTCCCCCGCCACCACACCCGGCAGGATGGCGTTGACCCGGATGTTGTCGGGGCCCAGTTCAGCGGCCAGGGACTTCATCAGGCCGACAATCGCCCACTTGGTTGAGGCATAGGGCGTCCGGAACGGGTACCCCAAGCGACCGGCCACCGACGACATGGCGATGATGTGCGGGTTCTGCTTCGACTGCTTCAGGAACGGCACCGCTTTGCTCAGAAAGTAGAACTGGCTGTTGAGGTTGGTCGACACCGTCTGTTCCCACGCGGGCGCGTCCAGGTCCTCGACGTTGCCGGTCGGCCCGGCAATCCCGGCGTTGTTGACCAGTACGTCGAGGCCGCCGAGCAGGCCGGTGGCTTCGTCCATGATGCGATTGACCTGCGCCTGATTGCCGACATCCACCACACCGCCGTGCAGGCCGGGGTACTCGCGCTTCATGTGCTCGACCGCACTGGCGTTGATATCGCCGATGTAGACCTGCGCACCGACTTCATAAAAGGCTTTGGCGATCACGGCTCCGATGCCCGCGGCGCCACCGCTGATGACCACTTTCAAATTCGCCGGTGGTGTCAGCAAATCAACAATCTTCATAACCCTTCCTCTTATTCAGTTCGCCTGCAGCGGGCTTGGCTCGGCATTGATCGCTCTGGCCAGCAGCGGCACCAACAGCAAGCCCAGGACCGCGGCGCTGACAATCACGTAAAAACCCGATGAACTCAGGCCCGAAGCCTTTTCCGCCAATCCGAACAGGTACGGTCCGGCAAAGCCGCCCAGCAGGCCGATGGTGTTGATGAACGCCAGTCCGGCGGCGGCCTGAATGCCTTGCAGGCGTTTCATGGCGATGGCCCAGTAGATCGGCAATACGCCGCCGGCGAAGAACGCGGTCGCCGTGAACAGGGCAATGCGCGCCGAGGCGTCATCGATCAGGGTGAATGCCACCGAACTGGCGATCAAGCCACAGGTAAACAAGCCCAGGCAGTAGCAGTCGCGGGCAATCCTGCGGTGAATCCTCGGCAGCACCAGCACCCCGGCGAGAAAGCCGATGCCGACGCTACTGGACAGCAGGCCTACGGTCAGCGGTGATGTGATCTGCATCTGTTGGATGATCGACGGCGTGAAAAACACCAGCCCGACAAACGCCACCTGGTTCAGGAAGTAAATCAAGCCGATCAGGATCGTCGTGGGCCGCGTCAGTGCTTTGACCCAGTGCCCGGAATACTCGTGGGAAGTGGCGTGGCCAGGCAGCAGCGCATGGGCTTCCAGCGAGTCGGCCTCGGCCTTGGACAACCAGCGCGCATCACTAGGACGCTCCGGCAACTTGAACCACAGAATGATCCCGACCACGATGCTGGGCAGGCCTTCGAGGAGGAACATCCACTGCCAGCCATGCAAGCCACCGATACCGTCCATCTTCATCAACGCGCCGCCGATGGGATTGCCGATCACCAGGGCCAGGGCCGGCGCCAGGTAAATCCAGCCGATGGCGATGGCGCGATCCTTAGGCGCAAACCATAGGGTAACCATGTACATCAACGCCGGAAACAGCCCCGCTTCGGCGATGCCCAAGAGTACCCGCAGCAGGTAGAACGACCACTCGCCCTGGACAAACATCATCGCCGAGGATAACGCGCCCCAGGTCACGGCAATCCGGGCGATCCAGCGACGCGGCCCGATACGGTGCGCCAACAGGTTGCTGGGCACTTCCAACAGCGCATAACCGAGGAAGAATATCCCCGCGCCCAAGCCATAGGCGGCGGCGCCGATGCCCAGGTCGGTGCTCAGGGCCGCTTTGGCCAGCGCGACGTTGGTGCGGTCCAGGTAAGACATGAAGTAGATGGCGCACATCAATGGAATCAGGCGCGCCATGGCTCGCCGGGTGGCGAGCCAGTGCGTCTGTTCGGTACTGAGCATGATCGTCATGGTGAAACCTCTTCTTGTTATTTTTTTGGGCTCAAGCAAACCGGTTACAGGTGGACGTTGTTTTTACCTTTGAGGCCGAGCATCTGCCGGGCTTCATCGGGCGTGGCGATTTCATAGGACAACTCTTCGAGAATGTGGCGGATCTTACGTACCTGCTCCGCGTTGGTCTTGGCTTTCACGCCTTTGGCCAGGTAGATGCTGTCTTCCAGGCCGACCCGCACATTGCCGCCCATGATCGCGCCCATGGTCACGAAGGACAGCTGGTGGCGACCGGCGCCGAGGATGGAAAACTCGTAGTTGTGCCGCCCGAACAGACGGTCGGCAGTGCTACGCATGATCGTCAGGTTTTCCGGATCGGCGCCCAGGCCACCAAGGATGCCGAAGCACGACTGGATAAACAGCGGTGGTTTGACCAGCCCCTGCTCGACGAAGTAGGCCAGGTTGTAGAGATGGCCGACGTCGTAGCACTCAAACTCGAAACGCGTGCCGTATTCGCCCAGCTCCAGCATGATCGCCTTGATGTCCTTGAAGGTGTTCTTGAACACAACGTCTTCCATGCCTTCGATGTGCTCTCGCTCCCACTCGTGGTTCCAGCTGGAGATTTTTCGGGCGATCGGATGGATCGAAAAATTCATCGAACCCATGTTCAACGAACACAATTCCGGCTTGGCAATCAGCGGATAAGCCAGGCGCTGCGCCAGGGTCATCCGGGTGCTTCCGCCGGTGGTGATGTTGATGATCGCATCAGTGGCCTGGGCAATCGCCGGGACGAACTGACTGAACACCGCCGGGTCCGGGGTCGGCCGGCCGTCAAGAGGATCGCGGGCATGCAGGTGCAGGATGGCGGCGCCGGCTTGCGCCGCTTCAATCGATTGCCGCTCGATCTCGGCCGGGGTGAGCGGCAGGTATTCGGACATCGATGGCGTGTGCGTCGCTCCGGTAATCGCGCAGGAAATGATGACTTTGCGGTTCGGCTGACTCATGACGGTGACCCTTGTTGTTATCGGACTTGGCAGCTGCGCTGTGCGCTGTTGGCCTGACGGCCGCTGCTGATGGGATGAAGCTTATTGAATTTCCCGCTGGCCAGTAAGATCATTACCGGACAACAATGAATCCCTAAGGGACACTTACCGGAGTCAGCCGATGCCACCGAAAATGCCGCTGTTCAATGAGCGCATCTATGCCCCGTACAAAATCGCCGCCCTGGTGGAAGTCCTCAGTGAACAAGGCATCGCCCCGGCCGACAGCTTGAAAGGCAGCGGCGTCGACGAAGACCAGATTTACGATGCGACGGCCCTGACTTCGGTGCGCCAGTACGCGGCGGTGTGCGGCAATGCGGTGTCGCTGTCCCAGGACCCGGCCACGCCGTTCAAGACGGGCGCCCGCCTCCACCTCTCTGCGTATGGCATGTACGGCTACGCGCTCATGTCTTGCCTGTCACTGCGCGACTACTTCCGCCTCGGGGTGAAATACCATTCCCTGGCGACGCCAACCTTGACCATCGAATGGCACGAGTACGAAAACGAGGCCGTGTGGACGTTCCCGGATGCCGCCAATCCCAGCCCGTCACCCGACATCAAGCAGTTCTGGATCGAGCAGCAATTCACCCAGCACGTCACCCATCTGCAAGACGTGTTCGGCCAAAGCTGCCCGCCGACCAAAGCCTGCTTTTCTTACCCGGCCCCGGCACACGCCGAGATCTACTCGCAGTACCTGGGTTGTCCGTGCATCTTCGATCACGACCAATGCGAACTGCATTACGACAGCGCAATCCTCGATCAGAAACCCCACCTGGCCCATCGCCTGACCGCGACCGTCTTGCAGGAAACCTGTGATCGGTTGATCGGCCAGGCCAAGGTATCCGCGGGGATTTCCGGCGAGGTGTATCAGATGATGATGCAGACGCCGGGGGATTTCCCGAGCATGGAAATGGTCGCGGAACGGCTGCACATGACCACCCGCAGCCTGCGCCGCAAATTGCTTGAGGAAGACACTTCTTTCGTGGCGATTACCGACGACGTGCGCTGCTCGCTGGCTATCGAATACCTCAAGACCACGATCATGAGCACCGACGATATCGCCTTGCTGCTGGGCTTTTCCGAACCGACCAACTTCCGTCGGGCGTTCAAGCGCTGGACGGGCAAGACGACCAAGGATTATCGCCAGGGCTGAGGTCGACGGACCCAGGGATGGTCCGTCAACCTCAAGCGGCGGACCTTAGAGAATCGAGACCGGATAGCTCAGGATCAGCCGGTTCTCGTTGAAATCCGCGAGGCTGAAATCGCGCTTGATCACCGAGTTGCGCCAGCGCAGCGACAGGTTCTTCAACGAGCCGCTCTGCACGACATAGGTCAACTCGGATTCGCGCCCCCACTCCTTGCCATCGGTGAAGCCACCGCTGTGTACGTTGGAGCCGCTGATGTAACGGTTCATCAATGTCAGTCCGGGCACGCCCAGGGCAACAAAATCGAAGTCATGCCGAACCTGCCAGGAACGTTCGTCAGCGAAGTCGTAACTGTTGCTGAAACTGTCGTTGGCCAGGGTCGCGCCGCTCGTACCATTGAGGCGCATCCAGTTATCGCCATCGACTTTCTGCAAGCCGACGTAAAAGGTACTCGCCAGGTAACGGGCGGACAGCAAGGCCGAGTAGGTCTTGTTATCCAGCGCGCCGGCGAGCTTCTTGCCGTCGTCTTCACCGCCGAAATACCCCAGGTTCGCCCCCAAAACCCATGCCCCGACCGGTTGGCTGTGAGTGAAGTTGAAGTAGCGCTGGTGATAGATATCCTCCAGTTGCGCGTACCAGGCACCGACCTGGCTTCGATTGTCATTGAAGGTGTATTCCACGCCGGAAAAATTGAAACGATCGGAGGTCACACCGGGCCGATTGAACATCGACATCCGCTCCATGCTCGCGTCATTGCGTGGACTGTTGCCGCGGAACTGCCCGCCATAAAAGGTGAAGTGCTCAAGGTCCTTGGAGGTGATCTGCGCACCACGAAACGTCTGCGGCAATGATCGACCATCGTCAGACCGAATCACCGGCAACGACACCGACCACTCACCGATTCGCGCCTGGGTATTGGCGAAGCGGACCTTCGCCGCCAGCGCAAGACGCCCGAAATCATCCGCCGGCCGACCATCGTCGTGCACCGGCAGCAACTGAGTGTTCGTCGTGCCTTTGCCGCCATCCAGCTTCTGTGAATACAGGCCCAGCGCATCAAGGCCAAAACCCACAGTGCCCGAGGTGAAGCCGGAACGGACATCCATGATCACGCTCTGCGTCCACTCCCCGGCCTTGGCCTGGGGATAGGCGCTTTCGGTGAAGTTACGATTGATGTAGTAGTTCCTGAAGTTGGCGCTGACTTTGGCGTCGTCGAAAACACCTTCCGCCATGGCAGGAAGGCAGATGAACGACGTGCCCAACAGCAACCACTTGAATGACCCTGAATCGCGCATAAATCCTCTCTTTTATTGTTATTCGGAGCGAGAAATGTTCATGCAATGTCTTCGGCGGTTTATCTCGGGCGACACTCCGCCCAAGACCGCGCCTAGGTGAATGCGCGGCCTGCGTCGACGTTTTGCATGGGGGCGATACTAATGGGATCAGGGGCAGATCATAAGATCTTAAGCAGACAACCTAGGATCAAAAAGGGACATTCTGTTGCCCCTTTCGATAAGCTTCGGTCATTTAAAACGGGCACGCCTCCCATCGCGGCAATTCCAAGGAGGGGGCATTTGCCTCTCGTGATGAGCGACGTGCAATTATTTGGAACGGGGTCCCGGCGTTACGCTCCGCAAGCCTCCCCATACTGGTTCAGGACCTGCCCGATCGCGGCGAGTACAAGAGCCCTGGCCGATCCATCACCCTGCCCGCTCGTCACTCTCGGGTACAACTGCGGCAGATACTGACTCACCAGTGTCTCGGGAATCGGCTCATCGCCGAAAGCCTGAAACATCTCCTCGACCGCGCGGCTTGCCGCTGCGAACGGCCAGTAATAGCGGATCCGGTCGCTGTAGCTGAAGTGCCGTTGCACGCGCAGCGCATCATCATCGCCATGATAATAGCCGTCCCAGTAATGAGGTTCGGCGAGCATTAGCGTTTCCATGGTTTTGCGCAGGCTTTCTTGCTCGGGCACCGAGCGCAATGCGGCGGCGATGTGGTCCAGTGCGTAGAGCGCCTCGCGAAGAGCGAAGGTCAGGCCGGGGCCGACTTTGAGAATGGCGAAGCCGTCGCGGACCAGATGCGTCAGCGCCGATACTGGCTGGTAGTCGGTGGAGTGCGCCTCGAAAACAAGTTGCGGCTCGTCTTGGAGAATGGCACTCAACTGCCGGGCTTTTTCCGGCTGATAGACCACTACGTTCTCGTTGCCGAATTCGACGCCAGGCTGGACCACCAGACCGATGACGCGGGAGAAAACGCCATCGAGCCCTTGCTGGATGAAGGCCTGGCGATGCAATTCGATGGTTTCGCGAGCCGATTGCGCCGAGGTCACTTCCAGGTCCTCGACCTTCTCCGAAGCGCCGCCCGGTACCGGAACTTCTGTACCGATCACATAGAACGGCGCGGGCAAACCGGCGTCATTGACCGTTCGCTCGACCACGGCCGCCAGGCGCGCGGCGCGTTCCGCCACCAACGCGCCGTCCAGCGGGTCGGTCTCGCCCATGCAGGCCATGCTGGCGTCGAGATGGATCTTGCTGAAGCCCGCGCGGGCATAGGCTTCGAGCATGCGTTCGGCATTGCGCATCGCGATGCCCGCCGGCAGATGCCGCCAAGGGTTCGGCCCCAGGTGATCGCCGCCGAGGATCAAGCGCTGCGGATCAAAACCAACCCGCTCGGCGATCTCCAGCACGAAACGGCGGAAGTCCGCGGGCTTCATCCCGGTGTAGCCGCCTTCGTGGTTGACCTGGTTGCACGTCGCCTCGATCAGCACCGGCGCGTTACCCGCCAGACCGTTGCGCAACGCCGCCTCGATGACCAGCGCATGTGCCGAGCACACCGAAGTAATGCCCATGACGCGACCTTGCGCATGGGCACCTGCCAGTTTTTGAAGATAATGACCTTGCATGACCGGTGCCTCTCGATGACGTGGGAGATCACCTTACGAGAGCGAAACGATCAAAATCAATCATAAATTTGATTGACAGTGATTTTTTTAGCTTTATATTTCATTTCAATGAATCACTAACGAGCAATTACAGTGACCAAAGACGAGCGCCTTTCCCTCATCTGTCAGCACCTCTACAGTCACGGCGAAAGCACCATTCAGACCATCGCCGAAGTGGCCGACGCCTCGCTGGCCACCGTGCGCCGCGACCTGCTGAGCCTGGAAGCCGACGGCACCATCCACCGCACCCACGGCGGTGCGCGCATTGCCAAGAGTGCCGGGGTCGAGGTGGCCTTCGACCTGCGGGAAAACCAGAACCTGTTTGCCAAGCGCGCCATCGCCGAAGTGGCCTACGAGCAGATTGCACCGGGCTCGACCATCTTCCTCGACGCAGGGACCACAGTGTTGCAACTGGCCCGCCGCCTGCGCCTGAACCCCTTGCCGCTGTCCGTGTTCACCAATTGCCTGAACACGGCACAGGTGTTGATGAACACCCCTGGCATCAAAATCGTCCTGCTTGGCGGCCAGCTGCGAGCGGAAAATGCTTCGATGGTCGGCGCCCTCGCTGAAGCGATGATCGAAAACCTGTGGTTCGATCAACTGTTTCTGGGGGCCGGTGCCATCGCGCCGGATGCCTGCATCTACAGCCTCGACGCCAGCGAAGCGCAACTCAATCAAAAGATGCTGGCCCGCGCCGCCAAAACTTTGCTGCTGGTGGATTCAAGCAAGTTCGACCAGCGCCTGACCTACCGCGTGGCGCCGCTGGACAACGCCCTGACGGTGATCAGCGATGAACAACTCTCGGCCAGTTGGTGGGCACGTTTGCGCGAGCAAGGCTGCGCCACGCTGCAAGCCTCCAGCCAAGGGATCGCCGCCCAGGACATGCCGGCATGATCGACTGCGTGCTGGGCCTGGACAGCGGCGGCTCGAAAACCCGGGTGGCGGTTGCCGACCGCCAGGGTCGAGTGCTGCACCTTGAGGTAGCGGCCGGGCTCGACCCGACGGCCAATCCGCAATGGTCCGCCCAGTTGCACGCACTGATGCAAGTCCCTGCCAAATGGCCGCTGGCCGCTGCGGTACTCGGGCTCCCGCTGCATGGCGAGTTGGCCGAGTGCTCAATTGCCCAGCGCGACGCCGCGCAACAAGCACTGCCCTGCCCGGTGGTCGTGGAAAACGATGTGCGCATCGCCTTCGACGGCGCATTCGCCGGGCAAGGCGCCGGCGTGTTGATTCTGGCCGGTACCGGTTCCATGGCCTGGGCCAGTCGCAACGAGCCGGGCGCCGAGCAAGTGCGCGTCGGTGGCTGGGGCGATGTGTTCGGCGACGAAGGCAGCGCTTACTGGATCGGCTGCCAGGCGTTGATCCTCGCCAGCCGCAGCCTCGACGGCCGCGATGCTTACCCGGCATTGACCCGGGCCCTGCTCGATCATTTGGGCCTGGCTGCTGAGCAATTGGCCGGCTGGGTCTACGGCCTCGCCAACCGTCGGGCCGAGATCGCCGCCCTGGCCGAAGGCGTGTCGGCCTGGGCCATGGCCGGCGACCCTGCCGCCATCCGCGTGCTTGACGAAGCCGCCGCACACCTGGCCGAACACATCACCGCCGCCTGGAGCCGACTTGGCCTGAGCGGACCGGCGACCTGGAGTTATGCGGGCGGTGTCTTCGCCAACCCGCAAATGATCGATGGCATCAGCCGTCGCATCGGCCGCGCAGCGTGCACCCCACGCCTGCCGCCTATCGGTGGCGCCCTGTGGCGCGCCGCGCATCTCGCGGGATGGAACCCCGACCAGCACTGGATAGAACAACTGTCCCACAACCTTTAGCCCTCTTGCACTGCCATCAACCTCCCATTCCCGACGTAGAGGTCTTGCCATGCTCCGACGCCATTTGCTCGCTTCGCTCGCACTGTTGCCGCTGTCGTTTACGGTCCCGGTTTTTGCACCCCTGGCCAGTGCGGCCAGCGTGACTGAAGTTTTGCTACCGCCGTGGGGCACGTTGCCCAAGGCCATGACCGACCGCCTCGGCAGTGAGACGGGCGTCACGCTGGACACGCAGACCCTGGGCTGGGATCAGATCCTGACCAAAGTCGCCACCTCGATGATCGCCGGTAGCCCGCCGGCGGACACCACCGAAGTGGACTGGTCGTGGGTCGGTCAGTTCGGCGCCGCGAACTGGTACCAACCGCTCAACGATGCAGTGGATGCGGCGACCCTGGCCGACATTCCTTCGGCGAAGTTCTTCATGTTCGACGGCAAGCTGCTGGCGGTGCCCTACGCCAACGACTTTCGTGTGTTGATCTATAACCGTGACCACCTCAACCGTGCCGGGATCACCGCAGCGCCGACCACACCGGATCAACTGCTGGCCGATGCCAAGGCGATCAAGGCGAAGAACATCACGCAATACCCCATCGCCCTGCCCCTGTCCGCCAGCGAAGGCAGCGCCACAGCCTGGTACCTGCTGACCAAAGTCTTTGGCGGCGAATTGTTCAACGACAAGCTCGAACCGCAATTCATCAAGCCTGATTCAGCCGGCTACCGCGCCATGGCGTTCGAGGTCGAGGCGCTCAAGCAAGGCTTGATCAGCCCGGCAGCCACCGGCCTCAAGGACGTCGAAGTGCAGGAGCTGTTCAAAAAAGGCGATGCCTCGTTTGACCTCGCCGGCTGGGCGGGCAACGTGGCGGTCTACAGTGACCCGAGCAAGTCTCAGGTAGCCGAGCATGTCGCGGCGGCATTGATGCTGACCACCACCGGCACCGCCCGCACCATCGGTTTGCCGGAAGCCATGGGTATCCCGACCACGGCGAAAAACAAGGAAGGTGGCACCACCTTCATCAACTGGTTTATCAAGCCTGAGAACCAGATCGAGAGCTACAAAACCCTCGGCAACCTGCCAACCCGCACCAGCGTGCTCAAACAACTCAATAGCGAGGGCAAGCTCAAGAGCGGCGACGTGATCCTGCAACAGGCCGGGCTGGTCGATCCGTTGTTCAAGCAAGGCACGCCAGTCTGGTATCCGCAGTTCACCAGCGCCGTCTCGGGTGCGCTGAACCAGGCCGCCAAGGGGCAACTGACCGTGGCCCAGGCCGTGGCGCAAATTGCCGAAGAAGCCAAGAGCGCGATGCAGCCGTGATGACATTAGCCTCGATCAGGGAGCGTTTGCGTCCCACGCCGGGTGAAACCTGGCTCGGTCTGGCTTACGTGCTGCCGATCATCCTGGTGATGGCCAGCCTGGTGTTCGTGCCGCTGGTGACCACGGTGCTCGACAGCCTGTACCGGATTGACCCGATGCGCCCCGGCACGCCTTTCGTGGGTCTGCTCAACTACCAGAACCTGGTGACCGACAGTAACGTTCAGCACGCCACCTGGAACACCCTGGTCTACGTGGTTCTGGCGGTGGTGCTGGAAACCCTCGGCGGCCTGGCCGCTGCCCTGCTGTTGAACAAGGTGCGTTACGGCCGGCAGTGGCTGCTGGCGATTCTGGTGTTGCCCTGGTGCCTGCCGCCGGTGGTCAACGCGCTGGTGTGGCTGTGGATTTACAACCCCAGCTACGGCGTGTTGAACAACCTGCTCAAGGGCATCGGGTTGATCAGCGAAAACCAGGTGTGGTTCAACGATCACCACACCGCATTGCTGCTGATTTCCCTGGTGCACGTCTGGCGCATGCTGCCGCTCACCGCAATCATTTTGCTGGCGGCGTTGCAGGCCATTCCCGGCGACTTGTACGAAGCCGCCAAGCTTGACGGTGCCGGGCGCATCAAGTGCTTCCGCATGATCACCCTGCCGCTGATCGCCGGTGGCCTGGCCATCGCCCTCAGCCAGTCAACGGTGTTCGCCTTCAACCTGTTTGATGAAGCCTGGATTCTGAACGGCGCGAGCCTGGATACCCGCAGCCTGATCATCCAGGTGTACATGTCGGCGTTCCAGAACCTGAAGTTCTCCTACGGCATGGCGCTCTCGGTCCTGGCGATGCTCGCCTCACTGTTGGTGTCGATGGTCTACGTGCTCAAGGTCTACCGCGAAACGAGGTTCGACTGATGCGCAGATATTTACTCGAAGGCCTGAGCAAGGCCGGGTTCGCCCTCGCGGTGCTGACGCTGATTCTGTGGTCGCTGGGTCCGGTGTACTGGTCGGTGATCACCAGTTTCACCGAACCGAACGAGATGCTCAGCGGCCAGCTCCATCTGTGGCCGCAACACCCGACCCTTGAGCATTTCGCCAAGTTGTTTGGCGCCAGCAGTTCCTCCCAGGGCAATGAAGTGCAATCGGTGTGGCCGCAGTTTTCCAAGGCCTTCATCAACAGCCTGGTGACCTCGGTGGCAGCGACGCTGCTGACGTTGGTCGCCGCGGCGTTCGGCGGCTACGCCTTCGTGCGTCTGCGCTTCCCCGGTCGCGACCTGTTGTTCGCACTGGTGGTGGCGAGCATGGCGGTACCGGCCTACACGGTGATGATTCCGCTGTACCGCTTGATGATCAGCCTGCACCTGATCGACACCTACCTCGGCGTGACGCTGATCTACGTCTCGGCGTTTCTGCCCCTGGCCCTGTGGCTGATGCGCAGCGTCTACCAGTCGTTGCCGGTGTCGCTGGAAGAAGCCGCGTGGCTGGACGGTGCTGGCCGCACCTATACGCTGATTCGCATTGTTTTGCCGTTGGCGGCACCGGGGCTGATCGCCACGGCGATCCTGACCTTCCTGAGTGCCTGGGGCCAGTTCATGGTGCCGCTGGTGTTCTCGCCATCGTTGGCCACCAAGTCGCTGACCGTGCTGATTCCCGAGTTCGTCACCCGCAACTACGTCGACTACGGCTTGATGAATGCCGCGGGCGTGATCGCGATGTTGCCGCCGGTGCTGCTGGTGATTTTCCTCAACCGTTTCCTGGTGCGCGGGCTGATTGCCGGCGCGACCAAATAATCCCTCTCTTCAAGGACTGTCTGCATGAACATCACTGAACAAGTCATCGTCGAGCAATTCCCATTCTGGGCGGCGGCACTGACTCAGCCGCTGCCCGACTTCAGCGCCAGCACCACGGTAGTCGTGGGTTGCGGCACGTCGTATTACCTGGCACAAAGCGTCGCCAGCGCGTTCAACCTCCACGGCAAACGCGCCATCGCAGTACCCGGTGGTGAATGGGCCCGGCGCCCCGAGGCCTACCTGGCCGACACCACCGACGTGAAGGTGATCGCTCTGTCGCGCAGCGGCGAGTCCACCGAAACCGTACAAGCCGTGGAAGCCAGCCGTGCCCGTGGCCTGGAGACACTGGGCATCACTTGTGAAAGCGACAGCAGCCTGGCCCGGGACAGCGATCAAGTGCTGTTCGCCCCGACCCATGCACTGGAAGGCATTGTGATGAGCAGCTCGGCGAGCCTGATGCTGCTGCTCGGTCTGCGCCTGGCCGGCGTCAGCCTCGACCCGACGATTGCTGCCAGCGCCGAACACGCCATGCGTTCGCTGGACAGCCAACTCAACAGCGCCCTGCTCTCGCGCTCGCATTTTGTGTACCTCGGCGGCGGCGCTTACTACGGCCTGGCCAGCGAAGGTGCGTTGAAATTGCAAGAAATGAGCCTGACCTACACCCAGGTGTTCCACCCGCTGGAATACCGTCACGGGCCGGTCAGCCTGGTCGACGACAAAACCTGCGTGGTGCTTATCTACAGCCCGCAAAGCCTTGAAGAAGAAAGCCAGCTGTGCGCCGAACTGCAAGCCAAAGGCGCGCGGGTGATCGGCTTCGGCGGTCCCGGCGACGTGTCGATCGATGTCGCCCAGCAGGGCCTGGATCGCAGCCTGACGATTCTTCCCGCCTTGCAACTGTTCGGCGAGCGCCTGGCCCAGCACAAACACCTGGACAGCACCGCACCGCGCCACCTGACCAAGGTTGTGCGCCTTTCCTGAATCGCTGCTTCGACACAGGTGGTTTTTTTGTTATGGCGACGGTCAACATCCAGCAACTTCGTAAAAACTACGGCACGATCCCGGTGCTGCACGGCATCGACCTGGCCATCGCCGATGGCCAGTTTGTCTCGTTGGTAGGGGCGTCCGGCTGCGGCAAATCCACGTTACTGCGGATGATCGCCGGGCTGGAAACAGTCAGCTCCGGGAGCATCGAACTCAACGGGCGCGTCATCAACGACCTCTCGCCCAAGGACCGGGACATCGCCATGGTGTTCCAGAATTACGCGTTGTACCCGCACATGACGGTGGCGCAGAACATGGGTTTCAGCCTGCATTTGCGCAAGGAATCCCCCGAGCGCATCGACAAGGCCGTGCGTGAAACCGCGGCCCTGCTCGGGCTCGCGCCTTACCTGGATCGCTACCCCAAGGCGTTGTCCGGCGGCCAGCGCCAGCGCGTCGCCATGGGCCGCGCCATCGTGCGCCAGCCCCAGGTGTTTCTGTTCGACGAACCGTTATCGAACCTCGACGCCAAGCTGCGGGTGCAGATGCGCATCGAGATCCGCACCCTGCAACGTCGGCTGGGCACTACTGCCATCTATGTGACGCACGATCAGATGGAAGCCATGACCATGTCCGACCTGATCGTGGTGATGAACGCCGGTCGCATCGAGCAAGTCGGCGCCCCCATCGAAGTCTACGACCGACCGGCCAACCTGTTCGTCGCGACCTTCATCGGCTCACCGGCGATGAACCTGATCGAAGGCTCGCTTGAGCATGAAGGTGCATTGTCCTTCGTGCGCATCGGCGAACACCGTATCGCTCTCGGTCGGCACATAGATCTGCCGCCGTCGACCCCCGTGGTGGTGGGTATCCGGCCCGAGCACGTCACCCTAGCGCCTGTGGAAGGCACGACGTTCTCGCTACCATTCAGCGTTGAACTGATCGAGCCGACCGGTGCTGACAGCCACGTCTACGGACGCTCGTGCGAGGCTCAGATGGTCGCCTCGCTGTCACGCCGTGACAGCCTGGCACTGGGCGAACAGGTGATCCTGCGCGGGCGTTGCGAGCAATTGCACGTGTTTGATAAAGCGAGCGGACTGCGGATCGATTGAACAACCGGCCTGTGGCGAGGACAGCTGTCCTCGCCTTCGTTCCATGACCGGTGAGCGTCTATTCAGCACGGCCAGCGTAGCAATCAGCGAGAGGGGTGACGTGGAACGCAGGAGAACAGCCGAAACTCAGCCGCGCACCAGATAGGCACCCAAAGGAACCCGATGTTTTAGCTTCTTGCATTTGCCGGGTGCAGGTTGATGCCCGGGTGGACGATCAGGAAACCAGATTCGGCATTTGCCAGGAGGCGGCATATGGCCGCGGGGAATCTCAACCTCGGCGTACGCCCGCCCTGAATCGACGTCAACCATCTGCAGTTGTCCTGCGGGCACGTTTCCGCCAGCCATCGGTACATCCGAAACCCGGTCTGCCTCTGCGCGAGTGAAGTTGCCAACGTCTGGCCCAGTGTCCGAAGCGGACTGCTCTACAACCGCCAGCTCCGCTTCCCGGCGCTTTTGCGTTTCCTCTTGCAGCCCCCTCTGTACCGCAACCAGATCCTCGCCGGCATTAGGCGGGGTCCCCGAAGATTGGGCCTTCTGCGCCGCCTGGATCAATTGGAAGTTGCGGTTGCGCAACTCGACGTTGCGGCCAACCCGCATGTTCGAGCGCGCCGCCAAGGTTTCAGCCTGCTGGTATTGCCCCTGCTGAAGGCGTAATACACCGAGGTAATGCAGGGTCGCGGGATTGTTCGGCTGGATATGCAGGGCACGCTCCAGCGTGGCGGCGGCCTGGTCCAGCTGGCCATTTTCATACTGTCGCGACGCCGTTTCGATCAGGGTGGTCGAGGCGCTGTTGCTTTGCGCGGATGCTCTGCGCTCGGCAGCCACCGAACAAAACGACGCGACAGCGCAGAACACCAGGATGAAGCTAGGCAGAAAACGCTTGGTTGGCATCAGGAGGCGGACTCGACTGAACTCGGACGGCACGGCCGTAAAGCAGGCCACAGCGCTGCTCGGCATTTCCAATAAAGGGCGGCTATTGACCGGGCCAACAACCTGAAGTTCCGGAGGCAACGGCCGTCCCAACCGGCCAGAAACGGACATCGGGAAAGGACGCTTCAAACGTGGTCGAACACTGAGACCGTTGCCTGTTTAAACAACGGCTGCTTAGAACTTTTCCCTGATTATCGGTCTATGTGGATAGGCACATCCGTTCGGTAAGCACGCCCCCGCATGTTTACCGCCACACGTCTAATTGTCAGCCAGAGGTTGTCTTCGCTCATGAAACTCCCTATCCCACGGATGGTTTTCTTCGGCCTGTTCGCGTTCGCGGTAGCGGGCTCGGCATCAGCCACACAGATGAAGGTTTCAACCCCTGCTTTCTCAACTGAAGTCCCAGCCGTACAACCCCCAGCCCAGGCCGCCGGCAACCCTTGGCCGAGCCTAGCCAGTGTGGCCGGTGAGCAGCCAGGGCCGTTGCTTGCCCATGACGACCGATACTGGCGTGATGGCCGCTGGCACGATCGTAGAGATGATTGGCGCAGAGATCAGTGGCGTCGGGATCAGTGGCGCAGAGAACAGGCCCGCCGGGAAGCCGAGCGCCATCGCTATTGGGAGCGCCACCACGATCGGGCCGAGCGGCACCGTTATCAGGACGATCACCGTTACTATCGTCGTTAGTGCGAGCCCCCGAGCAGTCCGTTGCAACGGGGGCGATATTGCGCAGACCTACCCCCTTCCCTCTCAGCACATGCTTGGGAACATCGTCGTTCTAGACATCGGAATCCTAGAGAAAACCGCCCTCCTCAGCGACCAGGCGCCGGATATTGGCGCTGGCGCCATACCGGCAATAACAGCCGACAGGTCGCTTGCCGCAGGTACATTCTGACCTTGGGTACTTGACTCGTTTCAGGTTGCAGGCGAGCACCTTCAAGCTCCCGCGTGCTAAAGCACAAGAAGTGCCTCTCATTCATTTAAATGTTATGTTATTACATCATTTATGGAGAGATCACTTTGAAGCACTATGCGCCGCTGCTGGCAGGACTCACGCTCGGACTGTTTGAACAACCGCTATCAGCGGCAGAAAGCCTGGTACTGGACGAACTCTCGATCACTGACGCCTTCGTCGAGGAACGTGCCGATGGCCCCGTGCGTGGCTATCGCGCCACCCGTTCGAGCACAGCCACCCGCACCGACACAGACATCCGCGACACGCCGCAGAGCATCGAAGTCGTACCCGCCCAAGTGATCAAGGACCTTAATACCACCCGCATCGACCGCGCCCTGGATTTCGCCGGCGGTGTATCGCGGCAGAACAACTTCGGCGGCCTGACGTTTCTCAACTACAGCGTGCGCGGCTTCACCACGGGAGAGCTCTACAAGAACGGCTTCGCCATCAACCGTGGCAGCTACAGCTCACCCGATACGTCGAACATCGAGCGCATCGAAGTACTCAAAGGGCCGGCTGCCAGCCTCTACGGTCGCGGCGACCCTGGCGGCCTGGTCAACCTCGTCACCAAACGCCCTCAGCGAGAAGCCTTCAGCACGCTGGGTTTCAGCGCTGGCACCTGGGATCGCTATCGGAGCAATCTGGACGTCAATACGCCACTCGACAGCGAAGGCAACGTGCTGGCCCGGGTCAACTTCGCCATCGAGGACAACGGCAGCTTTCGCGACTACGTTGGCAGTGAACGAAGCATCGTGAGCCCGTCATTGAGCTGGCAGATTTCGCCAGATACCCGATTGATGCTGGACACCGAATTTTCCCGTACCGAAACGGTTTTCGACCGAGGCATTCCCGCCGTCCAGGGCGAGTTGGGATCGGTCAAGCGCTCGACCTTCATGGGCGAACCCAACGATGGCGAAATCCGCAACGATAACCAGACTATCGACCTGGCCCTGGAGCACTTCCTGAGCGACGATTGGAAACTGCGCCTGGCCAATCACTACACCCAAGGCACGCTCAGCGGCGCGAGCTCGGAACCCCAAGCGCTGGTTGGCACGACCCTCACCCGCTTCTATCGAGAACGGGATTTCGAGTGGAACGACAACATCACTCAGGCCGAACTTCACGGAGACCTGGAGCTCGCCGGTTGGCGGCACCAGACACTGATAGGGCTGGAGTACGAGAACTACCGCAACAGTCAGAAGTATCCTCAGAGCGCCACGCTGCGCAGCTATGGCCTGGATATCTATAACCCGGTTTACGGTCAGCCGAAACCGGCCCTGACCCGCACCAACAATTTCTACGAGCATACCGAGAGCTACGCCCTCAACCTCCAGGACCAGATCGCCTTTACCGACCGCCTGCGTGGTTTGATCGGCGTGCGCCTGGAACGTGTCGAACAGACCTCGCTGAACCGGACCACCAGCATCAGTAGCCGCCAGGCAAAGGACGTCGCCACCCCACGCATCGGCCTGCTCTATCAACTGACACCGCAGGTCGGCGTGTTTGCCAATGCATCCACCTCGTTCAAGCCCAATACCCTTGGCACTCAGGGACAGGTGTACAAACCCGAGAAAGGTCTGGGCTACGAGAGCGGACTGAAACTTGACCTCTTCGACAGTCGCATCGGCGCGACGATTGCCCTGTTCCAGATCGACAAGGAAAACGTCATCACCACCGACGCCCTTGGCGACAGCGTTGCGGCCGGCAAAGCCCGCAGCCAGGGCCTGGATCTGCAGTTCAGCGGCCAGATCACCGATGCCCTGCGCGTCATTGGCGCTTATGCCTACATCGACGCAGAGGTCACCAAAGGCGATGCGTCCATTCCCGAAGGCAGTGATCTGCTCGGTATCGCCCGTAACAGCGGCAGCCTGATGGCCGTCCACGAATTCCAAAACGGGAATCTGCGGGGCTCAGACATCGGCGCCGCCGTGAGCTACGTGGGCGAGCGATCAGGCCAGGCTGGCAGCACGTTCACCCTCCCCTCATACAGCACCCTCGACCTGCTCGCCCATTACAAGGCCAGTGAAGAAATCACGGTCGGGCTGAACCTCAACAACCTGTTCAATCGCAAGTATTACGAACGCGCCTATAACAGCGTCTGGGTCATGCCGGGCGAACCACGCAACCTCAGCGTCAGCCTGACGCTCAACCTCTGATCGAAAGGAATCACCATGCAATCTTCACTTAAAATCGCCGCCGTACTCGCGCTCGTTGCGTCCACACAGGCCAGCGCCCACGGCCTTTGGACCGAGGAACGCCGTGGCAATATCGAGGTGGTGTACGGCCATGGCGCCGAAGACAATGCGTTCAAAGCCGAGAAAATCAAAGGCGGATGGGCGTATGACGTGACCGGCAAAATGATCCCCGTGACCGTCCAGCGCCTGGCGGACCACGCCCGCCTACAACCGCTCAGTCCGCCGGCAGTCGTGGCTGTGGAACTGGACAACGGTCCCTGGTCGCAGACTCCGGACAAGCGCTGGGTCAATCAAGACCGTACCCAGGTGAAAGACGCCATCGCCTCAACCCATAGTTTCAAGTTCAGTCTGGCGATCTATCAGGAAGGCGCCCGCCTGCCGAAACTGGACATGCTGCGTTTGGCGATCATCCCTCAAAGCGATCCGACGAAGATCGGTGTTGGCAAGGAGCTGGAAGTGCAAGTGCTGGTTGACGGCAAACCCGCCACCGATATCGAACTCGTTGGCGACTACCGCAATGCCCCCCATGAAATCAGTGGCAAGACTGACAAGGAAGGACGCGCACGCATCAAGGTGCGCAACGAAGGCCTGAACATCATTGCCGCGCAATTCACACTGCCGATGCCCAAGGGCGCGCCGGTAGACAAGCAGAGTTTGTTCAGCTCACTCACGTTCCTTGGCGAGCCGCACCACGAATAAACTCTGCACTGCATCGAAAGCCTGTCATGGGTTGATTACCGCCCTTCGTGAGCGAAGGAAAAACCACAGGACACGCGCAAAAAAAAGGCCCTTTCGGGCCTTTTTCAATCAAACAGAATCATTAATTCGCAGAAACGAAAAAAGAGGCCGAAGCCTCTTTTTTAGTGATCTACAGATTTCATTAGAACTCTGTACATCGATATTTGGAGCGGGAAACGAGACTCGAACTCGCGACCCCGACCTTGGCAAGGTCGTGCTCTACCAACTGAGCTATTCCCGCGTCTTGGTGTGGCGCATTCTATAGAATCCAGAAGCCCCGTCAACCCCTTGATTCAAAAAAGTTTATTTCTTTTCTACGTCGGTCTTCAAATGCGGCCAGGCAGCCCGCAGATACTGAACCATGGACCACAACGTCAGGCCCGCGGAGATCATCAGCAAGGCATAACCGACCAGAACCCAGAAGGTGAAGTCGGACGGATTGGCCAGCAGGATCACCAGCGCCAGCATCTGCGCAGCGGTTTTCCATTTGCCCAGGTTCGACACGGCAACATGAGCACGAGCACCGAGCTCGGCCATCCACTCTCGCAGCGCCGAAACCACAATTTCACGACCGATGATCACGGCCGCCGGCAGCGTGAGCCACAGGTTGCCATGTTCCTGCACCAGCAGCACCAGCGCCACGGCGACCATCAGCTTGTCCGCCACCGGATCGAGGAATGCCCCGAACGGCGTGCTTTGCTCCAGACGGCGCGCCAGGTAACCGTCCAGCCAGTCAGTGGCGGCGGCAAACGCGAAGACCGAAGCGGATGCCAGGTAGCTCCATTGGTAAGGCAGGTAGAACAGTAAAATGAAGATCGGAATGAGCAGGACGCGTAGAACGGTAATCAGATTAGGGATATTCATCGGCACAACTGGCTACGAGGTGAGGGGGCATTCTACTCGCTGTGCAGATTTGCATAAATCAACTCTGCGAGCTTTTTACTGATCCCGGGTGCTTTGGCGATCTCTTCGATGCTGGCACGAGACAGCTCCTGCAATCCACCAAAATGTTTCAACAAATCACGCCGACGTGTCGGCCCAACCCCGGCGACGCCCTCCAGTGTAGACGTACGGCGCGTTTTGCCACGCCGGGCGCGGTGCCCGGTAATTGCGAAACGGTGAGCTTCGTCACGGATCTGCTGGATCAAATGCAGTGCCGGGGAATCACCGCGCAAGGTGAATTCGTGTGCGGCATCGTTTAGGTAGAGGGTTTCGAAACCGGCCTTGCGGGTTGCGCCCTTGGCCACGCCCAGCAGGATCAGGTCGGGTACCGCGAGTTCATTGAGCACGTCGCGCGCCATGGACAGCTGGCCCTTGCCGCCATCCACCAGCAGGATATCCGGCAGTTTGCCCTCCCCGTCCTTCAGTTTACTGAAGCGCCGGGTCAGGGCCTGGTGCATCGCGGCGTAGTCATCACCCGGCGTAACGCCTTCAATGTTGTAGCGACGGTAATCGGACTTGATCGGACCTTCCGGACCAAACACCACACAGGACGCCACGGTCGCTTCGCCGCTGGAGTGGCTGATGTCGTAACACTCCAGGCGCTGCGGCGGCTCATCCAGTTTCAGCACGTCGGCCAGGGCATCGAAACGCGCAGCGACGTGTTGGCGGTTGGCCAGGCGCGCACCCAGCGCCTGCTCGGCATTGGTCACGGCCAATTGTTGCCAGCGTGCCCGCGTCCCGCGAACCCGGTGGCTGATGGTCAGTTCGCGACCACGCAGCTCATCGATGGCCGCGATCAACGTCGGGAAATCTTCGTGAACCACGTTAACGATCAACTCGCTCGGCAAGTCGCGTTCCGGACTGCTGACGAAGTATTGACCGAGAAACGCGGCCATGACTTCGGAAACGTCTTCTTCAATACCCACCTGCGGGAAGAAGTTCTTGCTTCCCAGCACCCGGCCACCGCGCACGCTGATCAGGTGAACGCAGGCACCGCCCGGGTTGACGAACGCAGCGATGACGTCCACATCCCCCGTGCCGCCTTCCATGCTCTGCTGATCCTGAACCCGGCGCAGCAAGGAGATCTGATCGCGCAATTCGGCCGCACGCTCGAACTCAAGGTTGATCGCCGCCTCTTCCATGCCCGCGGACAACTCGTCGGTCAGCGCGTTGCTGCGGCCTTCGAGAAACATCACCGAGTGCCGCACATCTTCGGCGTACACATCGGGCTCCACCAGGCCGACACAGGGGGCCTTGCAGCGTTTGATCTGGTATTGCAGGCATGGCCGCGTACGGTTCTTGTAGTAGCTGTCTTCGCACTGGCGAACAAAAAAGGTTTTCTGCAGCAGGCTCAGGCTTTCGCGAATCGCACCGGCGCTGGGATAAGGACCGAAGTATTTGCCCTTGGCCTTTTTCGCCCCGCGATGAATGCTCAGGCGTGGAAACGGGCCATCCGAGAGAAACACGTAGGGGTAGGATTTGTCGTCGCGCAGCAGAATGTTGTAGGGCGGACGCCATTCCTTGATCAGCGTCTGCTCGAGCAACAAGGCTTCGGTTTCGTTGGCCGTGATCGTCGTTTCGACCTGGGCTATCCGCGCCACCAGCGCAGCGGTTTTCGGCGCGAGACCGGACTTGCGGAAGTAGCTCGACAGGCGATTCTTGAGGTTCTTGGCCTTGCCGACGTAAAGCAGTCGCGCCTCGCTGTCGAACATGCGGTAGACGCCGGGGCGTCCGCTGACCGTCGACAGGAACGCGCTTGGATCGAAGGTTTCAGTCATTTTCAGAGGCTGGCATCAACCATGCCGTGACGAACCGCCAACAGCGTCAACTCGACATCGCTGCTGATCGAAAGCTTTTCGAAAATTCGGTAACGGTAGGTGTTCACGGTTTTGGGCGACAGGCACAACTTGTCGGAAATGATCTGCACCTTCTGGCAGCCGACAATCATCAGCGCAATCTGGATTTCCCGTTCCGACAGGGCGTCGAACGGCGAGTCATTGGTCGGCTGAAAGGATTTGATCGCCAGTTGCTGGGCAATCTGCGGGCTGATGTAGCGTTGCCCGGCAAACACGAGGCGGATGGCCTGGACCATTTCCGGCAGCCCGGCGCCCTTGGTCAGGTAACCCGCCGCACCGGCTTGCAACAACCGCGTAGGGAACGGGTCTTCCTCGCACACGGTGACCGCGACCACCTTGATGTCGGGATGACTGCGCAACAGTTTGCGAGTGGCCTCAAGCCCACCGATACCGGGCATCTTGACGTCCATCAACACCACATCGGGTTTCAACTCACGCGCCTTGAGCAGGGATTCCTCCCCGGACTCAGCCTGGCCGACCACTTGCAGGCCATCGATGTCAGCCAACATTCGTGTAATGCCTGTACGAACGAGATCATGGTCGTCGACCACCAGCACCCTAATCAAGCAGACACCTCGCGATATGGTCTTATTGAGTTGCCGACACCTTAGCAAAAAGCAACTGGCAGACCTAGCGGCAAGCGTCATATAAAAAGTTTCAATACATCTTGAAAGGCTTGTCTTGAGCGTGTTTCAGCGATACGAGGCCTCGACATCGCGCTGCATTCTGAGGAAACACTCGTCGGCGCCGACCACCTTCAGGCCCTTTCTTTCATACAGCGCTTTCGCCGGATTATTTTCAAAAACCGTCAAACGCAAGGCCGGTCGCCGCTCCTTGCTCGTCATCGCCAATACCTGATCGATCGCCCAGGAACCGGCGCCCTGCCCCTGAAATGCTTCAAGCACGTGCAATTCGCGGATATACAAGGCCCTGGCGTCCCGGCTCAGGCTGAAATAACCCAGCCGAACATCATCGCGAACAATCATCCAGCTTTCGTGTCCGGCCCAGGCGACATCGAACGCTTCGTCCTGCCACAGCAAATCGTGCTGAATGTAGTAGCGCAACATGGTCTTACAGGTCAGATCCCGCGCGAAGTCGAGGTCCTGCGCCGTCGCCAGGCGTAATTCGAACCCCATCAGACCTCCGCGACGGCGACTGTTTGCCCCGTCCAGCCGTCGGCATCGCGGCGAGCAATGACCAGCAGATTGCCAATACCCGGTGCGGCAGCGATCAGCGAACCGCCCGACGCCCAGATAGCGCTGCGCCCTGCAGACTCCCAGCCCCCCGTCGCACCGCCATGGTTGGCCATCAGCACCGCCATCGAGTGGGTGACGGCATAGCCCTGCAATAATGCGGTGTCCGGGGCGTAGCCGTTTTCCGTGATCAACACGCCCGCGGCGTACAGATCAGCGCCCTGTCCTGCCGCTGCGGCGGCATGGCTGGCGTGGGAAAAATCGGCGCACACCGCCAAGGCGACCGTATCGTCGCTGATCGTCAGGGTCGAGCCGCCGGTTCCCGGTGCAAACGCCACCTCCTCCCCCGGATGCAGGTGCTGCTTGCTGTAGACCCCGAGCGATCCGTCGACGCCCAACACCAGCGCCCCGATCAGCACCGGCGAATCCTCTGACAAGCGTATCGGCATACCGACTACCGTCGTCACGCCAACTTCCCGTGCGAAATCCCGCAACGGCTGCAATACGGCGGCTTCTGGCGCAATCGCCAATTCAGCCGCCAACCCGCGCTCGTAACCGGTCAGCGACAGTTCAGGAAACACCAGCAACTGCACACCCTGCTCCGCCGCCACCCGCATGAAGCATTGATGCCAGGCAATATTGGCGGCCAGATCACCGGCGATGGAGATCGATTGAGCAGCGGCGATGGTCAGTGGCGTCATGTTTCGTCCCTGTTGTTGATTGAGGCCGGAGTGTGTCACAACCTTCGTCGCACTCAAGCGATAGAAATCGCTGTCGGCCATCGATAGCAATTTCTGATTGAATCCGCGTACCGGCCTCTAGTAAGCTCGGCGCATTCATCGGAGACAGACCATGTTCAACGCCCTCTCACAGCTTCGTACCGCCAGCGCCCCGCGCTCGGTTGCGGCTGCCCGGGCGAACAGTGTTTGTGCTCCGGTCAGCTTTTATTTTGGGTATTGGTTTAGCCACTGGCGCGCCTGATACCCACACGGCGCCCACTTTAAACGGGTCGCCACCAGAGATTTCTCAACCCCCGGTCGGCTTCCCGACCGGGGGTTTTGTTTTTTCAGCCCTCCCATTTTTCAGCAACACACCGGACAACTTGAGGATTCACGACATGAACTACGCCACTTATTACCGTTACGACCGTTTTACCGCCTGGCGATTTAGCAGCCTCCGCTCGGGACAGCCTGCCGCCTCCGATCGGTCACCCACTGGTGGCAAGCACACACTCGAAGCCAATCCGGCCAATTGTCGAACACCCCAGTAGGGCCGAGCGCGCGGGAACGAACCCGCCATCCGCCCAGGAAGCTTGAATATGAACTCGTCCGTCTCTGCTCTGCCGCTGTCCACCCTGAGCCCTGCCAACGAAGCGCTGACCCTGCGTCTGCCCAGCTCGTTGCAACTCAAACAGCAATTGCCCCTCACGAACGCCCTGACCCGCCAGGTCGCCGCCCATCGCGACGCCGTCCGCGCGATCCTCAACGGTGAAGACTCCCGTTTGCTGGTGATCGTCGGGCCTTGCTCGATTCACGACCCCCAATCCGCCCTCGAATACGCCGGCAACCTCGCCCGCCTCGCCGCTGAAGTCAGCGATGAAATGCTGCTGGTGATGCGTGCCTACGTCGAAAAGCCCCGTACCACGGTCGGCTGGAAAGGCCTCGCCTACGATCCGCACCTGGATGGCAGCGATGACATGGCCGGCGGCCTGACCCTGTCCCGTGAACTGATGCGCGAGATGCTCGAACTGGGCTTGCCGGTCGCCACCGAACTGTTGCAACCGATGGCCGCCGGCTACTTCGACGACCTGCTCAGCTGGGTTGCAATCGGCGCTCGCACCACCGAATCGCAGATCCACCGGGAAATGGCCAGCGGCCTGAACATGCCGGTCGGTTTCAAGAACGGCACCGACGGCGGTGTTGGTGTGGCCAGCGACGCCATGCGCTCAGCCGCCCATCCGCACCGGCATTTCGGTGTCGACAGCCAGGGGCATCCGGCGATCATCCAGACGCCAGGCAATCCCGATACCCACCTGGTCCTGCGCGGCGGACATCGCGGACCGAACTACGACCGCGACAGCGTTGCCCGGGTGAACAGTGATTTGGCGAAACTGAAAATCCCGACGCGGATCATGGTCGATTGCAGCCACGCCAACAGCGGCAAGGACCCGCTGCGTCAACCGGCCGTGTTCAACGACGTGCTTGAGCAGCGTTTGCAAGGTGACCATTCGTTGATCGGCATGATGATCGAGAGTCATTTGTTCGAGGGTTGCCAGCCGTTGAGTCCGACGCTGCGGTATGGGGTTTCGGTAACGGATGGTTGCCTGGGGTGGGACGGGACCGAGGTGTTGTTGCGTCAGGCGGCTGAGCAGTTGCGAGCGGCGCGGAGTTGAAAGGTAAATGACGTCCAGGAGGTAGGCCATTGCAGGACTCTGCGCTACCTCCGATCAAAGGATGGCCGGACATTCCGAAAAAGGCCTCCTGCTGATTCGCATATTCATACTTTTTCTATTCCGTTTTCGCCCATTTACAGCGGCTTTTTCATACATCGCCCGGGCGCCGGAGTGTTTTAGAGTGGGCTCGCCACATTCATGAACTCCCGCGAAAAGGTACGAACATGCAACGGAATGCAAGCACTCTCTATCCCATCCTGCTGGTTCACGGCCTGTTCGGTTTCGAGCGAATCGGCCCCTTTGGACTCTTCGATGACATCAGGCAAGCACTGCGCAGCAACGGTGCCAGGGTGTTCATACCTCAACTGTCCGCTACCCACACCAACGAAGCACGGGGTGAACAGCTTCTGGCACAGATCGAACGGGTGCTGGAGGGCACCGGTGCGGAAAAGGTCAATCTGATCGGACACAGCCAGGGAGCCCTGGCTGCACGTTACGCGGCCGCGACAACGCCAGAGATCATTGCGTCGGTAACCTCCGTCAGCGGACCGAACCATGGCTCGGAACTGGCCGATTTCCTGCGCAAGGCACTGACCCCAGGTCGCCTCCCGGAAAAGGCGGCCGAGACGGTTGCCACATTGTTTGCCGATTTTCTGTCGTTGCTCAGCGGCCATCCCGGTTTGCCACAAAATGCCATCGCCGCACTCGATGCGCTGACCACCAAGGGCGTTTACGCTTTTAATGAAAAGTACCCCCAAGGCCTGCCAAAAACCTGGGGCGGCAAGGGCCGCGAACTGGTCAACGGGGTTCGTTACTACTCCTGGAGCGGCACGTTGCAGGGAAACCTTCTGGACGAAGGCATCAATGCACTCGATCCGCTGCACGGGTTTTCCCGAGCGTTTTCCCGCTATTTCGCCACTGAAGCCGAGCAGAACGACGGCATGGTCGGGCGCTTCAGCTCCCATTTGGGCAAAGTGATCCGCTCCGACTATCCTCTGGATCATCTGGACAGCATCAACCAGACAGCTGGCCGGGTTCGCAAAGGCATCGACCCGATAAGCCTGTACGTCCAGCACGCCGAACGCCTGCGCAAGGCCGGTTTGTAAGCACTGGAAGGAACTTAGAGAAGAAATGAGCCACTGAATCCGGTAGGCTCAGCACTTTACAGAACATTCAAAGGAGTATTTTTCCATGGCCAAAGCCACTGCCCGTCACATCCTGGTTGCCAGCGAAGCCAAGTGCAACGAACTCAAGGCCCAGATCGAAGGCGGCGCCGATTTCGCCGAAGTTGCCAAAGCCAACTCCACCTGCCCGTCCAGCCGTCAGGGCGGCGACCTGGGTTCGTTCGGTCCAGGCCAGATGGTCAAGGAGTTCGACACCGTGGTATTCAGCGCACCGATCAACGTCGTGCAAGGGCCGGTGAAAACCCAGTTTGGTTACCATTTGCTGGAAGTGACCAGTCGTCAGGACTGATCCATTCGCGAAGCTATGCACACAACGGCCCGCCTTTTGGTGGGCCGTCGTGTTTCGGATGCGTGATACGGCTGGCGAGGGACGCGCCGCTAGCGTACAAATTGCGGTTATCGACCACCCGGCTCTAAGGCTGACAATGCGACTGGCTTTCCCTACTTTGTTGTTCACTGCCGTGGCCCTGTTGTTGGGCGCCGCCGGTGTGAACGCGGCACCGCAACACGCGCTGACGGTCTACGGCGAACCGGCGAAATACCCTGCCGGCTTCAGTCACTTTGCCTACACCAACCCGCAAGCCCCCAAGGGTGGGACCATGCGCCGATCGGCGATCGAGATCGGCCACTTCGATCATGTCCTGCCTTATATAGACAAAGGCATCGGCGTGACGCAGATCGACGGTTTGATCTATTCGCCGCTGGCCCAGCGTTCGCTGGATGAGCCTTACACCGTGTACGGCCTGGTGGCGCAGAAGATGGAGCGTTCGGACGACGGTCTGTCGCTGCGTTTCTATCTCAACCCCAAGGCCCGTTTTGCCGATGGCAAGCCCATCACTGCCGAAGACGTGCGATACACCTTCGACCTGCTGATGACCCAGGGCAGCCTGCGTTATCGCACCCAGTTCGCCGACGTCAAAGGCGTCGAAGTGGAATCCCCGCTGACGGTGCGTTTCGACTTCAAGAGCAACGAGAACCGCACCCTGCCCCTCGACATTGCAACCTTGCCGGTGTTTCCCGAGCACTGGTGGAAGACCCGCGACTTCGCTGGCGGCGGTGGTTACGAGCCGCCTCTGGGCAGCGGCCCTTATAAAGTGAGCAAGGTCGACTCCGGGCGCAGCATCACCTTCGAGCGCAACCCCGACTGGTGGGGCAAGGATTTGCCGGTCAGCCGAGGCCTGTACAATTTCGACCGCTTCAGCATCGAGTACTTTGGCGATACCGACGTGGCGCGCCAGGTCTTGCGCGGCGGCGCCTACGACTACAACCGCGAATTCTCCGCCACCGGCTATTCCATCGGTTATGACAGCCCGGCCCTCAGTGACGGTCGCCTGCAAAAGGCGCATCTGGCGCAGAACGCGCCGCAGTCGGCGCAAGGCTTCGTGTTCAACCTGCAAAATCCGTTGTTCCAGGATCGCCGCGTGCGCCAGGCGCTGGTCATGCTCTGGGACTTCGAATGGAGCAACCGGCAGATGATGCGCAACCTCTACATTCGTCAGCAGAGCTTCTTCTCCAACACCGACCTGGCTGCCCGCAGCCTGCCCGACGCCGGCGAGTTGGCGATTCTCGAACCCTTGCGCGGCCAGATCCCGGACGAGGTGTTCACCAAAGTCTTCGAAGCACCGAAAACCGATGGCAGCGGCGTGATCCGTGACAAGCAACTGCAGGCGCTGGACTTGCTGGAGCAGGCCGGATGGAAACCCGACGGCGATCAACTGGTGAATGCCGACGGCAAGCCGCTGAGCTTCACGTTCCTGGTCAGCCAGAACGGTATGGACCGTTTGCTCCTGCCGTACAAACGCACGCTGAAGCAGATCGGCATCGACCTGAACATTCGCCGCATCGACTCCTCGCAGTACGTCAATCGCCTGATGTCGCGGGATTACGACATGATCGTCACGGGTTACCCGGTCACGACCTCGCCGGGCAACGAACTGAACAACTATTTCGGTTCGGCGGCGGCCAACGATCCGGGCTCGAACAACTACATGGTGCTGAAGAACCCGGCGGTCGATACGCTGGTCAATGGCCTGGTTCGCGCCACCACCCAGGCGGACATGTTGCGCTACGCCCATGCCCTGGACCGGGTGCTGCAATGGAACTACTACTGGATTCCCAACTATTACCCGCCGGGCAGTTCGACCGTGTGGTGGAACCGCTTCGGCATTCCCAGCGTGCAAGCCGCCAATGACGAAGCCATCGAAAGCTGGTGGGAAGTGAGCACCACGCCGCTGACCAACCAGCAGATGACCGCCGAGCTGATCAAGCGCGGCAGACCCGGAGGGCCGCGCTGATGTGGGCTTACATTCTGCGGCGCCTGCTGCTGATCATTCCGACGCTGGTGATCATTCTTCTGGTCAACTTCGTCATCGTCCAGGCCGCGCCGGGTGGCCCGGTGGAACAGGCGATCGCCCATTTGCAAGGCATCGGCGGCGCCAGTGTCGGCGGCGGTTCCAGCGAAGTCATGAGCGGCAGTTCACGGGCCAGTCGTGGCCTCGACCCGCAGCTGATCAAGGAAATCGAAAAACAGTACGGCTTCGACAAGCCGGCCCACGAACGCCTGTGGCTGATGCTCACCAGTTACGCGCGGCTGGACTTCGGTAAAAGCTTTTTCCGCGGTGCCACGGTCACCGACCTGATCCTGGAAAAGATGCCGGTGACCATTTCCCTCGGGCTCTGGGCGACGCTGATTACCTATCTGGTGTCGATACCGCTGGGCATCCGCAAAGCCGTGCACCATGGCAGTCACTTCGATATCTGGAGCAGCACCGCGATTATCATCGGCTATGCGATGCCGGCGTTCCTGTTCGCGATGTTCCTGATCGTGGTGTTCGCCGGCGGCACGTCGCTGAACTGGTTCCCGGTGCGCGGCCTGGTCTCGGACAACTTCGACTCGCTGTCCACCGTCGGCAAGATCGCCGATTATTTCTGGCACCTGGTATTGCCGGTGACGGCGCTGGTGATCGGCGGCTTCGCCACGCTGACCATCCTGACCAAGAACTCCTTCCTCAATGAAATCACCCGGCAGTACGTGGTCACCGCCCGCGCCAAAGGCATGAGCGAACGCCGCGTGCTGTACGGCCACGTGTTCCGCAACGCCATGCTGTTGGTGGTGTCGGGTATTCCCCAGGCATTTATCAGCGTGTTTTTCGCCGGCTCGCTGCTGATCGAGGTGATCTTCTCCCTCGACGGCCTGGGCCGCATGAGTTACGAAGCCGCGGTGTCCCGTGACTACCCGGTGGTGTTCGGCTCGCTGTTCATCTTCACGCTGTTCGGCCTGCTGATAAAACTGGTGGGCGACCTGTGCTACACGCTGGTCGACCCGCGCATCGACTTCGTCGCGAGGAACGCCTGATGTTCAAGCTTTCGCCGTTGGCGCGTCGTCGTTTCGAGCGTTTCAAGAAAAACCGCCGTGGCTGGTGGTCGCTGTGGCTGTTCATCGGCCTGTTCCTGCTGAGTCTCGGCGGCGAACTGATCGCCAATGACAAACCACTGGTGGTCAGCTATCAGGGCTCGTTGTACTTCCCGGTGTTCAAGCGCTACACCGAACAGGAATTCGGCGGACAGTTGCCGTTCCAGGCCGACTATCGCAGTGACTATGTGCAGAAGCTGATCAAGAAGGACGGCGGTTGGCTGCTGTTTCCGCCGATCCCGTTCAGCGACGACACGCCCAACTACGACCTCAACAAACCGGCGCCGAGCCCGCCGTCGAACGTCAACTGGCTGGGCACCGACGACCAGGCCCGCGACGTGTTGGCCCGGGTGATTTTCGGCGCCCGGGTGTCAATTCTCTTTGCGTTGATGCTGACCTTTGTCAGTGCGCTGATCGGCATCGCCGCCGGTGCCCTGCAAGGTTATTACGGCGGTTGGGTCGACCTGATCGGCCAGCGTTTGCTGGAAGTCTGGTCGGGATTGCCGGTGCTGTACCTGCTGATCATCCTGTCGGGTTTCGTCGAGCCGAATTTCTGGTGGCTGCTGGGGATCATGGCGCTGTTTTCATGGCTGGCGCTGGTGGACGTGGTGCGCGCCGAGTTCCTGCGGGGGCGCAACCTGGAATACGTCAAGGCCGCACGCGCGCTGGGCCTGACCGACCGCAAAGTCATCGTGCGGCACATTCTGCCCAACGCGATGAACGCCACACTGAGCTACCTGCCGTTCATTCTGACCGGTGCGATCTCGACGCTCACGGCCCTGGATTTCCTCGGCTTCGGCATGCCCGCCGGCAGCGCGTCCCTGGGCGAGCTGATCGGCCAGGGCAAGCAGAACCTGCAGGCGCCGTGGCTGGGGTTGACGGCGTTTTTCACCCTGGCACTGATTCTTTCGCTGCTGGTGTTTATCGGTGAGGCGTTGCGTGATGCCTTCGATCCCCGGTCTTGACCCACGATTTTGATTGAGCGGACGTTGATATGAGTAACCTGATTGAAATTCGTGACCTCAACGTGGCCTTCAACGGCCAGACCGTGGTGCGCAACCTGTGCCTGGACATCCGCCCCGGCGAATGCCTGGCGCTGGTCGGCGAGTCGGGCTCCGGCAAGTCGGTGACCGCGCACTCGATCCTGCAACTGCTGCCCGAGACCGACACCCAATCCACCGGCAGCATCCGCTATCGCGGCAAGGAACTGCTCGGCGCTTCGTCGAAGGTGCTGCGGGAGCTGCGCGGCAACCGGATCGCGATGATCTTTCAAGAGCCGATGACCTCGCTCAACCCGCTGCACAGCATTGAAAAGCAGATCGGCGAAACCTTGCTGCTGCACAAAGGCCTGACCGGTAAACCTGCCCAAGCGCGGATTCTTGAGTTGCTGCATCTAGTGGGCATCCAGAAACCCAAGGAGCGGCTCAAGGCCTATCCGCATCAACTCTCCGGCGGCCAGCGGCAACGGGTGATGATCGCCATGGCCCTGGCTTGTGAACCGGAATTGCTGATCGCCGACGAACCGACCACCGCGCTGGACGTGACGGTGCAGCGCAAGATCCTGCTGCTGCTCAAGTCCTTGCAACAGCGGCTCGGTATGTCGCTGCTGCTGATCAGCCACGACCTCAATCTGGTGCGCAGCATCGCCCAGCGCGTGTGTGTGATGAAGGCCGGGGAAATCGTCGAGCAGGCGCCTTGCGAGACGTTGTTCACCGAACCTAAACATCCTTACAGCTGCGTGCTGCTGAACGCCGAACCGGAGGGTGAAGCCCTCGCTCGGGATGAACGCGAGAATGTGCTGGAAGTGGACAACCTGTCCGTGCGCTTCGCCCTTGGCGGCGGACTGTTCCAGCGCAAAACCTACCTGCATGCGGTGGACGGCATCAGTCTGAACGTGCAGCGCGGCAAGACGCTGGGGATAGTCGGTGAGTCTGGCTCGGGCAAGTCGACGCTGGGCCAGGCGATCCTGCGCCTGCTCGATTCCGAAGGCAGTATTCGCTTCCAGGGCGAGGCACTGGACGGCCTGACGCAAAAGCAACTGCGGCCATGGCGCAAGAAAATGCAGGTGGTGTTCCAGGACCCGTTCGGCAGCCTCAGCCCGCGCATGTCCGTGGCGCAGATCATCAGTGAAGGGCTTGAGGTGCATAGCCAGTTGACGGAGGACCAGTGCAAGGCCGAAGTGATTCGCGCCCTGCAGGAAGTCGGCCTCGACCCGCAAAGCCGTCATCGCCACCCTCACGAATTCTCCGGTGGCCAGCGCCAACGCATCGCCATTGCCCGGGCGCTGGTGCTGAAACCGGCGCTGATTCTGCTGGACGAACCGACCTCGGCGCTGGACCGCACCGTGCAAAAACAAGTGGTCGCCCTGCTCCGCCAGCTTCAGGAAAAACACGGCCTGACGTACCTGTTCATCAGCCACGACCTGGCGGTGGTGCGTGCCCTGGCGCATGACATGATCGTGATCAAGGACGGCAAAGTGGTGGAAAGCGGCGCCAGCCACGATGTGTTTGAATCGCCGCAGCATCCGTATACCAAGGAGCTGTTGGCGGCGGCGCATCCGCGGTAGGCATAGAACCGCGTCGCGGCCTTCGCGGGCAAGCCCGCTCCCACAGGTTTTTGCGTCGTGCTCAAATTCGGCGGCATCCCCAAATCCTGTGGGAGCGGGCTTGCCCGCGAAGAGGCCGGACCAAGCAATACACAATCAGGATCAGCCAACATGAACACCACCGAAAGCCTCAAGGATTACCAGCGCGTTCGCCTGTTGGCGATCCGTTCGCTGTTCGAAATCATCGAGCAGTCGAGTGAAGGCACGGTGATTGTCGATCGCGACGCCAACATCGTCTGGATGAACGAGCGCTATGCCCGGCGTTTCGGTCTGGAATCGGCTGAAGTGGCGATCGGCAAGGCCTGCGAAAGCGTGATCCCCGGCAGCCTGCTGCGCGAGGTGGTGCGTACCGGCCGGCCGATTCTGCTGGACATGCAGGACACCCCCAAGGAACCGCTGGTGGTCATGCGCCTGCCGATTCATGACGATGCCGGCGTGGTGATCGGCGCCATCGGCTTTGCCCTGTTCGACGAGTTGCGCAGCCTGTCGCCGATGCTCAAGCGCTACATGAGCATGCAGGAAGAACTCGCCTCCACTCGTTCGCTGCTGCGGGCACGGCAGACCAAATACAACTTCGCCCACTTTATCGGCACCAGCGCGGCCAGCCTCGAAGTCAAACGCCGCGCCCGGCGCAGTGCCAGCGCGGATTCGCCGGTGTTGCTGCTCGGCGAAACCGGCACCGGCAAGGAGTTGTTGGCCCAGGCGATTCACAGCGCATCACCCCGCGCTCACAAGGCCTTCGTCAGCATCAACAGCGCGGCGATTCCCGAAGCGCTGCTGGAAGCGGAGTTCTTCGGCACCGCACCGGGCGCATTTACCGGCGCGGATCGCAAGGGTCGCGTCGGCAAACTGCAGATCGCCCAGGGTGGCACGCTGTTCCTCGATGAAATCGGCGACATGCCCTTGCCGCTGCAAAGCAAGCTGCTGCGGGTACTACAGGAGAAGGAATTTGAACCGGTCGGTTCCAATGAAGTGATCCAGAGCGATGTGCGCGTGATCGCCGCGACCTCGACCGACCTCGAAGCGGCGATCAAACGCGGTGAGTTTCGCGCCGACCTGTATTACCGCCTCAACGTGCTGCCGATCCAGGTGCCGCCGCTGCGTGATCGTCTCGATGATCTGCCGGCACTCAGTGAAGCCATTCTTGAAGAGCTGCGCAGTCAGCACGAACTGAACCACGAAGCGCTGGCGCTGCTCGGTCAACACGCCTGGCCGGGGAACATTCGCGAACTGCGCAACGTACTGGAACGCGCGGCGTTGCTCAGTGATGACCTGATGCTCAATGCAGGGGACATCCGTGCGGCGATTGGCACCTTCACCCCGGTTGAGCGTGCGGCGCCGCTGATGATCGAGCCGGTGGCCCATGAGACGTTCAGCGAGGCGCGGGAGCGTTTTGACCGGCAGTTGATTGAATCGGTGCTCACGCAATGTGGGGGCAAGGTGGTTGAAGCGGCGGCGCGATTGGGGCTGGGGCGGTCGACGTTGTACAAGAAAATGGTGGCGTTGGGGATTGCAGAGTCTCCATAAAGAGACATCGATCTCTGTTTGAAGACGTATTTTTGAGCGCTGCGCGCTCATCGCCGGCAAGCCGGCTCCTACAGGGTTTGTGTCGTGCATGCGATCCATTGTAGGAGCCGGCTTGCCGGCGATGGCGCCCCCAAAACCACCAAAAATCTCAAAACAGAGACAAATCTACACATCCGCATCCAAAAACCAAAAAAATATCCTTATATTTCAACATGTTGCCGCATTGGCACAGTTCTCGCTAAAGCCCCTCCCCACACGCTTCACCCCACAAAAATAACAATCCAGGAGACACACCATGAGTGTGATCATTGCCTTGGCAGCCCTCGCGCTGCTGATGCTCGCGGCCTACCGTGGCTACAGCGTTATCCTTTTTGCCCCGATTGCCGCCCTCGGCGCCGTCCTGCTCACCGACCCATCCGCCGTCGCCCCTGCTTTCACCGGGGTGTTCATGGAAAAAATGGTCGGTTTCATCAAACTGTATTTCCCGGTGTTCCTGCTCGGTGCGGTGTTCGGCAAGCTGATCGAGCTGTCGGGCTTTTCGCGTTCCATCGTGGCCGCAGCGATTCGCCTGCTCGGCACGCGTCAGGCAATGCTGGTGATCGTGCTGGTCTGCGCCCTGCTGACTTACGGCGGCGTGTCGCTGTTCGTGGTGGTGTTTGCGGTCTACCCGTTTGCTGCTGAAATGTTCCGCCAGAGCAACATCCCCAAACGCCTGATTCCGGCGACCATCGCCCTCGGCGCGTTCTCGTTCACCATGGACGCCCTGCCTGGCACCCCGCAAATCCAGAACATCATCCCCAGCACCTTCTTCAACACCACCGCCTGGGCGGCACCGTGGCTGGGCGTGATCGGCACGATTTTCGTGTTCTGCGCCGGCATGCTGTTCCTCCAGCGCCAGCGCAACAAAGCCCTGCGCGCGGGTGAAGGTTACGGCACCGAGTTGCGCAACGAGCCGGAGACCGCCGCCGACATCAAGCTGCCAAACCCGTGGATTGCCCTGTCGCCGCTGCTGGCCGTCGGCATCATGAACCTGCTGTTCACCCAGTGGATTCCCCAGTGGTACGGCAAGACCCACAGCCTCGCGCTGCCGGGCATGGCTGCGCCGGTGACCACCGAAATTGCCAAGCTCACGGCGATCTGGGCGGTTCAGGCGGCGTTGCTGGTCGGCATCATCATGGTGCTGGTGTTCGGTTTCCAGGCGATTCGCAGCAAGCTCGCCGAAGGCAGCAAAAGCGCGGTCAGCGGTGCGCTGTTGGCGGCGATGAACACCGCGTCGGAATATGGTTTTGGTGCGGTGATCGCCTCGTTGCCGGGTTTCCTGGTGCTGGCCGACTGGCTCAAAAGCATCCCCAATCCGCTGGTCAACGAAGCGATCACCGTGACCCTGCTGGCCGGCATCACCGGCTCGGCGTCGGGCGGCATGAGCATCGCGCTGGCGGCCATGGCCAATGATTTCATCGCCGCCGCCCATGCCGCCAACATTCCCCTGGAAGTGCTGCACCGGGTGGCTGCGATGGCGAGTGGCGGCATGGACACCCTGCCGCATAACGGCGCGGTCATCACCTTGCTGGCGGTGACCGGCCTGACCCACCGCGAAGCCTATAAAGACATTTTCTGTATTACGCTGATCAAGACCCTGGCGGTTTTTGTGGTGATCGGTACTTTCTACGCCACTGGCATTGTGTGAGGTATTCATGACGACTCTTTCCGGCAAGACCGCGCTGGTCACCGGTTCCACCAGCGGCATCGGCCTGGGCATCGCCCTCAGTCTGGCCAAGGCCGGCGCCAACCTGATCCTCAATGGTTTCGGCGATGCCTCCGCTGTCATCGCCGAGGTAGCACAGTACGGCGGCAAAGTCGGCCATCACCCGGCCGATGTCAGTGACCCGGCGCAGATTGCCGACATGATCGCCTACGCCGAGCGCGAGTTCGGCGGCGTGGACATTCTGGTCAATAACGCCGGCATTCAGCACGTGGCGGCGCTGGAAGACTTTCCCGTGGAGCGCTGGGATTCGATCATCGCGATCAACCTGTCGTCGGTGTTTCACAGCACGCGCTTGAGCTTGCCGGGCATGCGTCAGAAAGGCTGGGGCCGGGTCATCAACATCGCTTCGGTGCACGGCCAGGTCGGCTCGGTGGGCAAGGCGGCTTACGTCGCGGCCAAGCACGGGGTGATCGGCCTGACCAAGGTGGTCGGCCTGGAAACCGCTACCACCAATGTCACCTGTAACGCCATTTGCCCGGGCTGGGTGCTGACGCCGCTGGTGCAGAAGCAGATCGATGACCGCATCGCCACCGGGATCGACCCGCAACAGGCGCAGCATGATCTGCTGGCCGAGAAGCAGCCGTCGCTGGAGTTCGTGACGCCGCCGCAGCTGGGTGAGCTGGTGCTGTTCCTGTGCAGCGAGGCCGGCAGCCAGGTGCGCGGTGCGGCGTGGAATATTGATGGCGGGTGGCTGGCGCAATGATTGGGCGGTAGACCGCGTTATCGTTCATCGCGAGCAGGCTCGCTCCCACATTGCAACGCCGTCAACGGTGGGAGCGAGCCTGCTGGCGATTGGACCCGAAGATAAAAGAAGAGGCAAACCATGTCCGACATCCTCTGGCAACCCGACGCCAAGCGCATCGCCAAGACCCGCATGGAGGCCTTCCGGCGCTTCATCAATCAGCGTCATCACCTCCACGTCGAGGACTATGCCGACCTGCACCAATGGTCCATCGATCAGCGGCCGGATTTCTGGCAAGCCATCGTCGATTTCTTCGACATCCGCTTCCATACGCAACCGGATGCGGTGCTGCTCGAAGGCGAGCACATGCCCTGCGCCCAGTGGTTTCCCGGCGCCACCCTGAACTTCGCCGAACACCTGCTGCGCCGTCGTGACGATGCGGTGGCCGTAATCGCGATCGGCGAAAACGGCCAGCGCGAACAACTCACCTGGGCTGAACTGGCCGAACACGTCGCCGGTTTTCAAAACAGCCTGATTGTCGCCGGTGTCGGCCTCGGTGATCGCGTCGCCGCGTGCATGCCCAATACCTGGCAAACCCTGGTGGCCATGCTCGCGACCACCAGCCTCGGGGCGATCTGGTCGTGTTCGTCGCCGGACTTCGGCACCCAAGGGGTGATCGACCGTTTTGGCCAGATCGAACCGAAAGTGCTGGTGACCTGCGCCGGTTACCGCTACGCCGGCAAAGACATCGATCAGCGCGCCAAGGTCAACGAAATCCTCGAACGCCTGCCGTCGCTGCAACAGTTGATTGTCGTGCCGTACGCTCGGCCGGACGCGCGCACCGAAGAGTTTCACACCCACGCCGACGTGACGCTGTGGGACCGGTTCTATGAACCCGGCGGCGAACCGGATTTTGTCGCCGTGCCCTTCGCTCATCCGCTGTACATCCTCTATTCCAGCGGCACCACCGGCGTGCCTAAATGCATCATCCACAGCACGGGCGGCGTACTGCTGCAACACGTCAAGGAACACGGCCTGCATTGTGATCTCGGCCCCGCCGACCGGCTGTTTTACTACACCACCTGCGGCTGGATGATGTGGAACTGGCTGGTGTCGGCCCTGGCGGTGGACAGCGCCGTGGTGCTGTATGACGGCTCGCCGTTTCATCCCGACCCCGAGCGCTTGATCGACCTGATCGACGACGAGCGCATCAGCGTGTTCGGCACCAGTCCGAAGTACCTGGCAACACTGGAAAGCGCTGGGGTGAAACCTCGGCAGACTCACGACCTCGGCAGCCTGAAAACGCTGCTATGCACCGGCTCGGCGCTGTCGCCGCAAAGTTACGACTACGTCTACCGCGACGTTAAGGCCGACCTGTGCCTGGCGTCGATGTCCGGCGGCACCGACATCGTGTCCTGCTTCGTCAACGGCAACCCGTGGCTGCCGGTGCGTCGCGGCGAAATCCAGGGCAAGAGCCTGGGCATGGCGGTCGAGGTGTGGAACGACGCCGGCACCGCGGTGATCGGTGAGAAAGGCGAGCTGGTCTGCGCCCGGCACTTTCCGGCGATGCCCATCGGCCTATGGAACGACCCGAACGGGGAAAAGCTGCGCGCTTCCTACTTCAGCCAATTCCCCGGGGTCTGGGCCCAGGGTGATTACGCCGAACAATTGGTGCATGGCGGGATGATGATCCACGGGCGTTCGGACGCCGTGCTCAACCCCGGCGGCGTGCGCATCGGCACCGCGGAGATCTACCGTCAGGTGGAAAAAGTCCCGCAGGTGCTCGACAGCGTGGCCATCGGTCAACAATGGCAGGATGACGTGCGGGTGGTGCTGTTTGTGCGCTTGTGCGATGGCGTCGAACTCGACGATGCGCTGCAACAGCAGATTCGCCAGGTCATCCGCGCCAACACCACGCCACGGCATGTGCCGGCGAGGATTGTCGCGGTGACGGACATTCCACGGACCATCAGCGGCAAAGTGGTCGAGTTGGCGGTCCGGAACGTGGTGCATGGTGAAAAGGTGAAAAACACCGACGCGCTGGCCAATCCGCAGGCCTTGGAGCAGTTCCGTGACCGACCGGAACTCCTTGATTGACGGCGTTTGAACGTCTTTTGGCAAACCCCGGTTTGACTCACGGCCCGGCCTGACCGAAGCTGGCAACCTTGCAAAAGCCTGCCAGCTCCGGATTCCTGCATGCCCCAGTCCCGCCGCTACCTGATCATCAGCCTCTGCGTCCTGCTCGTCATTGGCGCTGCCTGGTTTTTCCTGCGCAGTACGACGCCCGTGGTGCCGGAAGCGATCAGGCGCGGCTACAGCGAAGCCCTGACCCAGGCGCGGACCGGTCAACCGGGCGCGGCGCGGGTTTTGTATCAGCAATTGGGCCGTCCCGACATTTCCCCCAAGCGCCGGGTCTGGCTGCATGCGGAACTGCCCAACTATCCCAGTTCCGTGGCCCTGAAACTGGCGGATGCCGACCTGCAACACCCGGCGCCAGAAGTGCGCATCGCTGCCATCAAAAGCATCAGCGGTCTGGTGCCCAGCGGTCAGCGCAGTCTGTTGCTGGGTCCTCTGCTGGATGACAGCGAGCAAAGTGTCCGGCTCGCGGCAGTGAACGCCTTGCTGGGGCTGTCACCGGACGATCTGGGTTTGTACTTCGGCCCGCTGCAGCAGGCCATCGACGCTTGGGAGCAACTCCTCACCCAAGCGCCTGAAAGCGCGGAAAACCAGTACCAACTGGCGCGGCTGCACCTGCACAACGGCGAGTACACGGCCGCGCAACAGGCGCTTGAACACACCTTGCGCCTGGCCCCGGACAATCTCCCCGCGCTGGTGATGCAGATTGAAGTGCTGGACAAGCAGGGCCAGAGCGAAGCAGCCCGACTGCTGCTGGCCAAACAGCTGAAAGCCCAACCTGACTCCGCTTACCTGCAACACGCCCTGGGGATGTGGTTGCTGCATCACGGCCAAAGCGAGTTCGCCCTGCTCGGCCTGTCCAAAGCCGTGGAGCTTGACCCGGACAACAAGGATTACCGCTACGACCTGGCGACCACCTTGCACGGCGAGCAGGAGCTGGAAGCGGCGCAGAAACAGTTGCAGGAAATCGTCCAGCGCCACCCCGCCGACCGCAAGGCCCGGGTGCTGTTGATCAACTATTGGAAAGAAAGCGGCCAACTGCAGAACGTGCAGATCCTGCTGGCCCAGCTCGAACAGCTCAACCCCGATGATCCGGCATTGCAGCAAGGGCTTTAGAGCGTCGTTGATCTCGCGGCCTTATCGCCAGCAAGCCGGCTCCTACACAATTTGTGTCGACCGTCAGATGAGCGATCACCTCGATCCTGTAGGAGCCAGCTTGCTGGCGATGGACGTCAACGATGACGCGGGTCGTCTGAATGAACGCGTTTTCTGGGCGCTTTTCGCGAGCAGGCTCGCTCCTACAGTTATTTGGGCTTGCCGGCGTCAGGCCCGCCTGAACGGTGCAATATTCAGAGCCTCTCCGCCGCAAAATCAGATTGCCATACAAATCTCGGAACCCCCGCCACGGCCAACGGTCAAGTGATCAGGCAGTCCATTCAGGCACTTCAGGCCTGCTGCCTCGCTTCCCCTAGTCATGAGAGGGCATTTTTTGTCTACATCTAACGAGTTGTTCAGTGCAAAAGCCGCCACCGGCATCGAAGGTCTGGATGACATCCTGGCCGGTGGATTATCCCGCGGTCATGTGTTTTTACTGGAGGGTGAACCCGGTACCGGCAAAACCACCGTTGCTTTGCATTTTCTGTTGGCCGGCGCCAGAGCCGGCGAACGCTCGTTGTACATCACCCTGTCCGAAACCGAGCGCGAGTTACGTCAAGGGGCGCTGTCCCACGGTTGGGAACTGGATGAAAACATCCACATCTTCGAGCTGACACCGCCGGAAAGCCTGCTCAACGCCGAGCACCAGCAAAGCCTCCTGTATTCCTCGGACCTTGAACTGGGCGAAGCCACCAAACAGATTTTCGAAGTGGTCGAGCGGGTCAAGCCGACCCGCGTCGTGCTCGACAGCTTGTCCGAGATTCGTCTGTTGGCGCAAAGCTCGCTGCGTTATCGCCGGCAGATCCTCGCGATCAAACATTACTTCGTGCGCTATGACGCCACCGTAGTGCTGCTGGACGACCTGACCACCGAATCCCTCGACAAAACCGTGCACAGCGTGGCCCACGGCGTGATCCGCCTCGAAGAACTGACCCCCAACTATGGCGCCGAACGCCGACGCATCCGCGTGGTGAAGTACCGCGGCCAGAAATACCGCGGCGGTTTCCATGACTTCACCATCATGGGCGACGGCGTGCATGTGTTCCCACGCTTGGTGGCCGCCGAACACCGCGGCGGCTATGTGCGCCGACAGTTGACCAGCGGCATCAAGGAAATGGATGCATTGCTCGGTGGCGGTATAGAGACCGGCTCCAGCACGCTGATCCTGGGTCCGGCCGGCACCGGCAAATCGCTGATCTCAATGATCTTCGCCGCCGCCGCCGTAGCCCGTGGTGAAAAAGCCGCGCTGTTCATTTTCGATGAAGAATTGGGTTTGCTGTTCGAGCGCATGAAGAACATGGGCATCGACCTCCAGGCCCTGCAAGACACCGGCAACCTGCTGATCGAACAAGTGGATGCCGCCGAACTGTCCCCCGGCGAGTTCTCGCACCGGGTTCGCCGCTGCGTCGATGAGCGTCAGATCAAAACCGTGGTCATCGACAGCATCAACGGCTACCAGGCCGCGATGCCGGAAGAAAACGCCCTGGTGCTGCACATGCATGAGCTGTTGCTGTACCTCAACCGCCGCGGCGCCGCGACTTTCATGACCGTCGCCCAGCACGGGCTGGTCGGTGACATGCAGGCGCCGGTGGACATTACCTACCTGGCCGACACGGTGATCCTGCTGCGCTACTTCGAAGCATTGGGCAAGGTTCGCCGAGCCATCTCCATTATCAAGAAACGTACCGGCAGCCATGAATCGACCATTCGCGAATACCGCATCAGCTCGCAGGGCATGACCATCGGCGAACCACTGGACGCGTTCCAGGGCGTTCTACGTGGTGTACCGACTTACCTGGGCGCGAGTAATCCGTTGCTCGAGGACGACACCCCGTGACGGTCATGAAGGCAACGTCCGAGCGCGCGATCATTCTCGCGCCGCTGGGACGGGACAGCCAGATTGCCTTGATGATGCTCAACGAAGCGGGTTACGACGGCGTCATTACGCGCGACCTGATGGGTCTGTGCGAGGAGCTGGAGCAAGGCGCCGGGCTGCTGTTGATCTCATCCGAGGCGTTGCTGGCCGGCGACATCGAACCGTTGTCCGGCCTGATCGATCGGCAACCGGCATGGTCCGACTTGCCGATTGTGCTGATGACCTACCATGGCGGCCCCGAACTGAATCCCGCGTCACGCATCGGCACGCAGCTGGGCAACGTCACCTTCCTTGAGCGCCCTTTCCATCCCGTGACACTGATCAGCCTGGTGACCACCGCGTTGCGCGGGCGCCGACGACAGTACGAAGCCAGGGACCGGCTGATCGACCTGAGTCAAAGCGAACAGCGTTTGCAAATCACCCTCGAAACCTTGGAACAACAGGTCGAGGAACGCACCGCACAGTTGCGCCACAACGAAGAAGTGCTGCGTCAATCGCAGAAAATGGAAGCGGTCGGCCAACTCACCGGCGGCATCGCCCATGACTTCAACAACATGCTGACCGGAATCATCGGCAGCCTGGAGCTGTTGCGTCGACGCCTCGCCCGTGGTCGCACGGAAGACCTCGACAGCCTGATTGACCTGGGCGTCACTTCGGCCAACCGCGCGGCGGGTTTGACCCACCGCCTGCTGGCCTTTTCGCGTCGGCAGTCGCTGGATTCAAAACCGGTGGAAATGAACACGCTGGTGACGTCCATGGGCGAATTGCTACAACGCAGCATCAACGAAAGCATTCACCTGGACATGCAACTCAACGAGCAATTGTGGGTGGCCGAGGCGGACCCCAACCAACTGGAGAGCGCCCTGCTCAACCTGGTGATCAACGCCCGGGATGCGATGCCCAACGGCGGAAAACTGGTGGTCAACACCCGCAACCAGCATCTGGACGCCAGTTTCACCGAGGCCTACAGCAACCTCGACCCCGGCGATTATGTGGTGTTGAGCGTCGCGGATAACGGCTGCGGCATGCCGCAAAGCACGATCAATCGCGCGTTCGACCCCTTCTTCACCACCAAACCGATCGGCCAGGGCACCGGCCTCGGGTTGTCGATGATCTATGGCTTCAGCAAGCAATCACGTGGTCATGTCGCCATCGACAGCGAAGTCGGCAAAGGCACGACAGTTAGTCTGTACCTGCCGCGCTTCGGCGGCGATGTGCCTGAGGAGAGTCCGGCCGACGCGCCACATCCGTTGTTCGCGCAGAATGGCGAAACGGTGCTGATCGTCGAGGATGACCCGGCGGTGCGGGTGCTGGTCAGCACGGTGCTGAGCGAATTGGGGTATGCCTTCGTCGAGGCCGGCGATGCCGATGGCGCGGTGCCGATCCTCGATTCCGCACAGCGTATTGACCTGATGATCAGCGACGTCGGGTTGCCCGGCATGAATGGCCGGCAATTGGCGGAAATCGGCCGGCAGTACCGGCCTGATCTCAAGGTGTTGTTCATCACCGGTTATGCCGAACACGCGGCGGTTCGCGGCGGCTTCCTCGACCCGGGCATGCAGATGATCACCAAGCCGTTTACCTTTGACCTGTTGACGGCGAAGGTGCGGGAGATGATCCGAATCTGAAATCTACAAAACGACGCGGGCACTGTAGGAGCCAGCTTGCTGGCGATAGTCGTCAACGATAACGCTGGCTTACAGGAAAAACGCGGCGTTCCGGAGAACATCGCCAGCAAGCTGGCTCCTACAGGGGTAGCGGTGGTTCAGGAGAGCATGTCCTGCATCAATTCCTGCAACACATCGAGATCGAACGGTTTACCCAAAATCGGCGCCTTGCGCGTGATCGGGCTGTCGGTCTCGCGGATTTCCTGCGGGTAACCGCTGATGAAGATCACCTTGAGTTCCGGTCGCAGCTTCACGGCGGGTTCGGCGATCTGCACGCCGGAGATTCCGCCCGGCAGGCGAAAATCGGTGATCATCATGTCCAGGTGCGGCTTGCTCGCCAGGATCTCGAAGGCCTGCTCGCCGTTTTCGGCCTGCAGCACCCGGTAGCCCTCACCCGACAGATAGGCCGACAGCACCATCAGAATCGAGGGGTCATCTTCGACGATCAATACGACGTCTTGTGCATCTTCACTCATGGGAAGCCTTTGTTCGGTCAATAGCTGCTGATACGACCCCGGGGTCGATCAGAGGTTGCGTTTATTCGGCTGTTTTCCTACAGCGGCAGACAAACGCGAAACAAGGCGCCTTCGCCAATCCGGCTCTCGACGGTTATGGAACCGCCATGGGCGGTCACAATCTGTTCTGAAATAAACAACCCCAGGCCCAGCCCCGCGACGACTTGCTTGGCCGACACCCGTTCAAACTGCTGGAAAATCCGCTTCTGGTTTTCCTGATCGATACCGATCCCCTGATCGCGCACTTCCACCAGCGCCTGCTGGCCCTCACTGTACACCTTCACGCTGATCGGGCTCTTGGCGCCGTAACGCAAGGCGTTGGTCAACAGGTTTGAAACCACCTGTTCAATACGAAATTCGTCCCAGCTGCCCAGCACCGGTTGCTCGGCATCGAGGGTCACCGACGATTCGGCGGCATCGATCTGCGGCGCGAAATTCTGTAACAAGTTACGCACCAGCGCCGACAGATCGAAGCGTGTCGGTCGGATCGACAACTTGCCGGTGCGAATCCGCGACACATCCAGCATGTCTTCGATCAGGCGGATCAGGCTTTTGATCTGCCGTTCGTCGCGATCGACCATCGCGTGCATCTTGTCCAGGGTAAACGCGGCGGCGTTGTCCCGGGCCAGGTGCATCTTGCGCAGCTGGGTTTCGAGTATCAGGCCATTGAGCGGCGTGCGCACCTCATGGGCGACGATGGACATGAAGTCATCGCGCATGCGCACCGCCTGCTCCAGTTCCCGTTGAGTGCTCTGCAACTGCTGCAGCAACGCTTCCTGCTCCCGACGGCTTTGCTCCAGCGCTTCGACCTGTTGCTTCATGGCCTTGCTCTGGCGGTACAGGTCGACGAACACATTGACCTTGCTCTTGACCGCGTGGATATCCAGCGGTTTGTGCAGGAAGTCCACGGCGCCGCTTTCATAGCCCTTGAACGCATAGTTCAACTCACGGCCGGCGGCACTGACGAAGACAATCGGGATGTTCTTGGTTTTCTCGGTACCGCGCATCAGTTCGGCCAGCTCGAAACCGTTCATGCCGGGCATCTGCACGTCGAGAATGGCCATGGCGAACTCGTGTTGCAGCAGCAGCGACAAGGCTTCGTCAGCGGACAGGGCCTTGTAGACCATGCGGTCTTCGCGCTTGATCAGCGCTTCGAGCGCCAGCAGGTTCTCCGGCAGATCGTCGACGATCAGCAGTTTGGCTTGGATGTTACTTAGCATGCTATTCGTTCCAGCTCGACAAGCAGACGGCCGATGCCGCGTATGGGGAGAACATGGTCAGGCTGGTGAGAATCCAGCGCCGCCAGGGGCATGGTGGCGACCTGGGCTTCGTCCGGGTCCTGGACGATCGTCAGGCCGCCGCGATCCTTGACCCGGGCCATGCCGCTTGCGCCATCGCGATTGGCGCCGGTCAACAACACCGCCGCCAGGGACGGGCCGTAAACATCGGCAGCCGACTCGAACAGGAAATCGATGGCGGGCCGCGAATAATGCACGCGGTCTTCCAGGCTGAGGGAAAAGCTGCGGTCCTGCTCCACCGACAAGTGATAGCCCGGCGTGGCGAAATACAGGGTGCCGGGTTCGATCAGCGTTTTGTCATGGGCCTCGACCACGCGCATGGCGACCCTGCGGGCAAACACCTCGGCCAGCTGGCTGCGACGCTCATCCGGCAGGTGCAACACTACGATGATCGGCAGCACAAAACCTTCGCGCAGAGGGCTGAGAATGCTCAGCAACGCCTCCACGCCACCGGCCGAAGCTCCGATCACGACCGCCTCCACAGAAGGCAAATCCGCTGCACTGTTCATGATTTACGGTAGATCCGTTCTTGTTTGACCAACGGCTCGAACTGGTTGCCGAAGGCCGAAAAATCCGGGGTTTCCTTGCTGCCCAGCACCAGGAAGCCCCGATGGCAAAGGGATTCATGGAACAACCCGAAGGCTCTATCTTGAAGATTTTTATTGAAATAAATCAAAACGTTACGACACGAAATTAATTGAGTCTCTGAAAAGACACTGTCGGTCGCCAGACTGTGGTCGGCGAAGGTCACGTTCTCGCACAGGCTCTTGTCGAAAATCGCGTAGCCATAGGCGGCCGTGTAGTAGTCGGCGAAGGAACGCTGGCCACCGGCCTGCTGATAATTGGAAGTGTAGGCGCGGACATTCTCCATGGAGAAAATCCCCTGCTTGGCCTTCTCCAGCGAACGCGGATTGATGTCGGTCGCGTAGATGATGGTGCGATCGAGCAAGCCTTCTTCGCGCAACAGGATCGCCATCGAATAGACCTCTTCACCGGTGCTGCAACCGGCGATCCAGATCTTGATCGAGGGATAGGTCTTGAGCAGCGGCACCACTTCCTGGCGGATGGCGAGGAAGTGCGACGGGTCGCGGAACATCTCGCTGACCGGGATCGTCAGCAATTGCAGCAACTGCATGAACGCCGTCGGGTCGTGCAGCACTTTTTCCTGGAGCGCCGAAATGGTCGCGCACTCGAACTGGCTCAGCGCGTGATTGACGCGGCGCTTGATCGACGCGCCGGAGTAATCGCGAAAGTCATAGCTGTATTTGAGGTAAATCGCCTCGATCAACAACCGCAACTCGATTTCGCTACTGCGCTCCACTGAATAATTGCGTTCCACTAAATGCGTTCCATCTTCGGTAACCACACGCGAATCAGCGAGAACAGGCGATCCAGGTCAATGGGCTTGGCCAGGTAATCGTTGGAGCCGGCCTGCAGGCAGCGCTCCTGATCGTCCTTCATGGCCTTGGCCGTCACCGCAATGATCGGCAGCTTGCGCCAGCGCGGGTCCTTGCGGATCTCGATGGTGGCTTCAAAACCGTCCATCTCCGGCATCATCACGTCCATCAACACCAGATCGATGTCCTCGACTTCATTAAGTTTTTCAATCGCCTCACGGCCGTTCCGGCCAATGACCACGACTGCCCCCTTGTGCTCCAGCGCGCTGGTGAGGGCGAAGATGTTGCGCACATCGTCGTCCACCAGCAGCACCTTGCGACCCTCGAAGACCTTGTCGCGGCTGCGCGCGGTCTTGAGCATCGTCTGCCGTTCATGGGACAACCGCGATTCGACTTTGTGCAGAAAGAGTGTGACCTCGTCCAGCAAACGCTCTGGCGAGCGAGCGCCCTTGATGATGATCGAGCGCGAATACTTGCGCAGCTCGGCCTCTTCGTCCCGGGTCAGGTTGCGCCCGGTGTAGACGATCACTGGCGGGAACGAGCAGATGTCCTCGGTGGACATGCGCTTGAGCAGGTCGTTGCCGAGCATGTCGGGCAGTTTGAGGTCGATGATCATGCAGTCGAAAATCGTCGTGCGCAGCAGGTCCAGCGCGTCCTGCGCGAGGCCGACCGCGGTGATCTCGATGTCATCGTCGCCGATCAGCCGGGCAATGCTGTCACGCTGCAGATCGTCGTCCTCGACCAGCAGCACGCGCTTGACCTTCTGGGTCAGCTTGGCTTCGAGGCGGGCGAACACGTCCTTGAGCTCTTCGCGGGTGGTCGGCTTGACCGCATAACCGATCGCGCCCATGTGCATCGCGGCTTCGACGCGGTCTTCGACCGAAATCACGTGCACCGGAATGTGCCGGGTTTCCGCGTGTTCCTTGAGGCGTTGCAGCACGGTCAGGCCCGAGTGATCCGGCAGGCGCATGTCCAGCAGGATCGCGTCGGGAATGTATTCCTTGGCCAGGTCGTAACCTTCATCGGCGCCGTGGGCCACCAGGCAGTGATAACCCAGTTCATGCGCCAGGTCGTAGAGGATGTGCGCAAAATTCGGCTCGTCTTCCACCACCAGGATGCAGCGCGTCGTAAACGGCGCCTTGCTGCGGTCGTCGTCGAAACGCGGAATGTCTACCTCGGCGATCAGCGGCATCAGGGCGGCGGGCGCCACTCGCGGCGCCATCGTCACCGGCGAGGCTTGCATCGGTTCGCCCGATTCTTCGTTCTGTTCAACGTAGTGCTGCGGCAGGACCAGGGTGAACGCACTGCCCTGCCCCGGCTCGCTGGTGACGCTGATGGAGCCACCGAGCAAGGCCGCCAGATCACGGGAAATCGACAAGCCCAGCCCGGTGCCGCCGTAGCGCCGGTTGGTGGTGCCATCCGCCTGGCGGAACGCTTCGAAAATGCTTTCCTGCTGATCGACCGCAATGCCAATCCCGGAATCGCGAACGATGAACGCGATGCCATCGTTCGGCTGACTGGCCACGGTCAGGCTGACCGAACCCTGCTCGGTGAACTTCACCGCGTTGGACAGCAGGTTCTTGATCACCTGCTCCAGGCGCTGGCGGTCGGTATAGATCATCATCGGCGCGCCGGGCTGCAGGTCGACCTGGAAGTCCAGCTTCTTGTCCGTGGCCATCGGCTGGAACATCCCGCGCAAACCGTCCACCAGGCGCGCGACGCTGGTGTTTTCCGGGCGCATCTCAAGCTTGCCGGCCTCGACCTTGGAGATATCGAGAATGTCGTTGATCAGGTTCAGCAGGTCGTTACCGGCCGAATAGATCGACTCGGCGAACTTGACCTGCTCGGCGCTGAGGTTTTCCTGAGGGTTTTCCGCCAGCAGCTTGGCCAGGATCAACGAGCTGTTCAGCGGGGTGCGCAGTTCGTGGGACATGTTGGCGAGGAATTCGGACTTGTACTTGCTGGAACGCTGCAACTCTTCAGCGCGCTCCTCAAGCTGGGTCTGGGCCTGATTGAGCTCGGTGTTCTTCAGGTCCATGGCATCGCGCTGATCGGCGAGGATCTGTGCCTGCTCGGCGAGCTGCTCGTTGGTCTGTTCCAGCTCGACCTGCTGGGTTTCCAGGTTCGCCTGGGACTCCTTGAGGATCCGCGACTGCTCTTCCAGCTCTTCGTTGGCGGTCTTGAGTTCTTCCTGCTGGACCTGCAGTTCTTCATTGAGCTGCTGGGTTTCGGCCAGCACTTCCTGCAAGCGCTGGCGATAACGCGCGGCTTCGATGGAGGTGCCGATGTTGCCGGCGATCAGTTGCAGCAGTTCGATATCGCGATCTTCCAGCGGACGCAGGAAGCCCAGCTCGATCACGCCGTTGACCCGATCGTCGTCGCTGGTCGGCACCACCAGCACGCTGTGCGGCAGGCCTTCGCCCAGGCCCGAAGTCACCTTGAAGTAATCGCTCGGGACGTTGTCCAGGCGGATCAGACGTGCCTGTTGCGCCACCTGGCCAACAATCCCTTCATCGCTGTAAATCTGTTGATCACGTTCTTCCTGCTCGCGGGAAAAGCCGTAAGCGGCAATGCGCTTGAGACCGCCGTGCTCCTCACGCACATAAACGGCCGCCACCGCCGTGCCGAGGTACTGCGCGCAAAACTGCAGAATGTTGCGGCCCAGCAGATTCAACGAAAGCTGCCCCAGCACCTGTTCGGCGAGTTCCGTCTGACCGTTGCGCAGCCACGCCTGCTGTTCCAGGCGGTTGGCACTGGCCAGTTGGGCGGAAAGGTTGGCGCTGTAGCTTTGCGAAAGGTTGAGCAGATCCCGACGGCCGATGTAGGCCAGCAAGGCGCTGATGCCGAGGATAAACACCAGGTAAAGGCTGATGCTCCAGATCGTGGTGCGGCGCACTTCTTCGTTGCGCGTGGCGCGCAACTGCTGCTCCATGTCGATCACGTCTTCGAACTGCTTGCGGATCTCGTCGGTCAGGCGTTTGCCGCGACCGGCCTTGACCGCGCCGCGATAATCGCCGCTGGTGCGTTGCAGGTCGATCATGCTCTGCGCGTAGGTGGCCCATTCATTTTGCAAGGCCTCGAGACGCCGCAAGCGATCGGTCTGCACGGGGTTGTCCGCGGTCAGTTCGAGCAAGGTATTGACCGCGACCTTGATTCTCGGACGGGCAGTCTCATAGGGTTCGAGGAATTTCTCGTCGCCACTGAGCAGGTAGCCGCGCATGCCGGTTTCCAGATCAACGGTCAGCTTCACGGCTTCATTGGCGTTATTGATCACCCGGTCGGTGTGCTCCACCCACTGGATCACCGACAGCAGATAAGTGATCAGCGAGACAAAGAACACCGCACTGAGCACGCCTACGCCCAGCGGCAGGCTGACGTTGCGGCTCAGGAGTTTGCGGAATCGTTGCTCATCTACCGAAGACGCAGTGGTCATGGGGAGGCCTTGTCGAACTGTTGAAAAGCAAGGAGTTTGCCCCAAACGGGCCGGTTTGATCCAATTTTCTGACGGGTTTTCGCGCAAACTCCTACATACAGCTACTCCTGCGCACAGGAGCGGTTATCCTTGCCGGCCGTTGTACGGCTATTCTTTTTTATCGTGCGGCTGGGAACTTGTCGGGTTCCGTAACTTACTCATGCTAGAGCCCGGCGTTTTTGATCGACCGCCCCCCGCGAATTCAACTGTTGAGAACACTATTATGTCCGCCGAACAATCCATCATCCTGGTCGTCGAAGACGACGACATCGTGCGCATGCTGATCGTCGATGTCCTCGAGGAGCTGGAATTCAAGGTGCTGGAGGCTGACGGCTGCGAACAGGCGCTGGCGTTTCTCAACGACGAAGATCAATACATCGACTTGATGATGACCGACGTCGGCCTACCGGTGATGGATGGTCGTGAACTGGCGACCCAGGCACGCCTGGTTCGCCCTGAATTGCCCATCCTGTTCGCCAGCGGTTATGCCGAGAGCATCGATGTGCCTGCCGGCATGCATGTGATCGGTAAACCCTTCTCCATCGACCAACTGCGGGACAAGGTCAAAGGCATTCTCGACAACGCCTGACCTTCGCAGTACGGGTTCGGGGAATCGCCCCCGGCTGTGGTTTAATTGCGCCCCGCTTTTATCCCGCCCCGCTTCAAGGAATGGCCCCGCATGAGTCAGCCCCGCGCCACCAAAGTCCTGGTCATCGGTTATGTCTGGCCCGAGCCCCGGTCTTCCGCGGCCGGCGGCTATGTCATGCAATTGCTCGGGACGTTCCTGCAACAAGGCTGGGACGTGACCTTCAGCAGCCCCGCCGGTGCTGGCGAACACCAGGAAGACCTGACGGCGCTGGGCATCCGTGAAGTGCCGATCGAACTGAACAACAGCAGTTTCGACCTTTTCGTCAGCGAACTGGCACCGGATATCGTGCTGTTCGAACAATTCATGATGGAAGAACAATTCGGCTGGCGCGTGGAAAAGCAATGCCCCCAGGCCCTGCGCGTACTGGGCACCCAGGATTTGCAAAGCCTGCGCCATGCCCGGCATCAGCGGCTCAAGGATCGCCTGAAGGCCAGTGACGACAACAATGACTTCAGCAGCCTGTTTGCGCCGGCACTGCGTGAAGAATTCGAGCTCATGGCCGACACTGACCTGGCCAAACGGGAGATCGCGGCGCTGTATCGCTGCGACGTGAACCTGATGATTTCCGAAGTGGAAATCGAGCTGCTGGTCGAGCAGTTCAAGGTGCCGCGCAACCTGTTGCACTGGTGCCCGTTGATGGTCGACTTGCCCGACGCTGCGCCCGCGCAGTTCGAGAACCGCGCGCACTTTATCCATATCGGCAACTTTCGCCACGCGCCCAACTGGGACGCGGTGCTTTGGCTCAAGACCACCATCTGGCCACTGATTCGCGCGCAACTGCCGGCGGCGCAACTGCATATATATGGTGCTTACACGCCGCCCAAGGCGACGGCCCTGCACAATGCGGCCCAAGGGTTCCATGTGATGAACTGGGCGGAAGATGCACTGCAAGTGATGTCGGCCGCGCGGGTGTGCCTGGCACCGTTGCGTTTCGGTGCGGGCATCAAGGGCAAAATCGTCGATGCCATGTTGTGCGGCACGCCGAATGTCACCACGCCGATGGGCGCCGAAGCCATGCACGGCGAAGAACCCTGGCCTGGCGCCGTGACCCGCACCGCCGAGGACTTTGCTGATCAAGCCGCGCAGCTTTACAGCGACAAGCCGCGCTGGCTTGACGCCCAGGCGCAAGGGCTGAGCCTGTTGGCCGAGCGTTACCGGCAATCGGTGCACGGCGAGGCCCTGATCGAAAAACTGGTGCATAGCCGGCAGCATCTGGCGCAGATTCGGCGAGATAACTTCACCGGCAGCATGCTGCGCCATCACCAGCACAAAAGTACCCAGTACATGGCGCAATGGATTGAAGCGAAGAACCGCAATCCATCAGCCGCTGCGGATTAAAACCACCCGCATGTCCTGTGCGCTGGCATTGGGAGCCAGGAAAGAGGCATGATCAAGGCGCGATAACAAGAAAAGCGCCCCCGACATGACCCGAACCGCCCGTGTGACCGACCCTTCCTATGAACTGATGGATGACCACAACGGTTTGTCCATCATTTATCGCCAGCACGGCTTCCCCTGCCCGCTGGTGCGCTGGCATTTCCACAAGGAATACGAACTGCACCTGATCGTCGCCAGCTCCGGCAAGGTGTTCATCGGCGACTACATCGGCAATTTCTATCCGGAAACCCTGTTCCTCACCGGCCCCAACCTGCCCCATAACTGGATCAGCCAGGTGGCCGAAGACGAAGTGGTGCCCAAGCGCGACATGCTGGTCAACTTCACCGATGAGTTGTTCGAGAGCGGCCATCAGGTGTTCGCCGAACTCAAGACCCTCGCGCCCCTGCTGGAGCGCGCCCAGTACGGTATCGAATTTCGCTGCAAACGCACGATCCGCCAGGCCATGACCCTGATGCAGCGCATCGCCGACACCAAAGGCGTGACCCGGCTCGGGCACTTTTTCATTCTGCTGGAGCTGCTCGCCGCGTCCGATGACTACCAGTTGCTGTCCGGTGCGACCACACCGCAATTGTCGGACGAGCACAACGTCGACCGGACCAACCGCGCGGTGGATTACATCTTCGCCCACTACGCCCGCGAACTGCCGCTGGAGGAAGTCGCCGAGCACCTGGGCATGAAGCCGACGTATTTCAGCCGCGTGTTCAAGCAGGCCACCGGGCGCTGCTTCATCGAGTTCGTCAACCGGCTGCGCATCAGCAAATCCTGCGAGTTGCTGGCCGATGGCGACAAGCCGGTGACGGATGTGTGCTTCGAGTCGGGTTTCAACAATATTTCCAACTTCAACCGGCGCTTTCAGCAATTGAAAGGCATGACGCCGTCGCACTATCGGCGGTTGGCGGTGCAGCGGTTGACTGAGCAAAACCTCGGATAAACGCAAAACACTGTAGGAGTGAGCCTGCTCGCGATAGCGGTGTGTCAGCCAAGGAAATTTACCTGACGCACCGCTATCGCGAGCAGGCTCACTCCCACATTGACGGTGTTTACAACCCAAGACCTGTACAAAACCGATGTCCGTTCACCCCTGTAACGCCTATCCCTGCATTGCCCATCCGCAACACGAGTGCAAAAAAGTATCGATTCAAGTGCGATGAATGATTTGTTTCATCGCCAATTGAAGGCTGTAATCAGCGCACATTCTTCCTCTCGCGGAAGACACAAAAACAATAACTGTCCTTCTGTCCCCACCCGGGTGCAGAAAAGGAGTGCTCGATGCAACCTTCTGTAAAAGCTCTGCTAGCCCTCACCTGCATGACCCTCAGCAGCGTCAGCCTCGGCGCTCAGACCCTGACCATCGCCACCGTCAACAACAGCGACATGATCCGCATGCAAAAGCTCTCGAAAACCTTCGAGGCCGAGCACCCGGACATCAAGCTCAACTGGGTGGTGCTCGAAGAAAACGTCCTGCGTCAGCGCCTGACCACCGACATCGCCACTCAGGGCGGACAGTTCGACGTCTTGACCATCGGCATGTACGAAGCCGCACTTTGGGGTGCCAAGGGCTGGCTGGAACCGATGAAGGATCTGCCGGCCTCCTATGACCTCGACGACGTGTTTCCTTCGGTGCGCGAAGGCCTTTCCGTCAAAGGTTCGCTATACGCCCTGCCGTTCTACGCCGAAAGTTCCATCACCTATTACCGCACCGACCTGTTCAAGGACGCCGGTCTGACCATGCCCGAGCGCCCGACCTGGGAACAGATCGGCGAATTCGCCAGCAAGCTCACCAACAAGGATAAAGAACAGTACGGCATCTGCCTGCGCGGCAAGGCCGGCTGGGGCGAGAACATGGCGCTGATCACCACGGTTGCCAACGCCTATGGCGCGCGCTGGTTCGATGAGAAGTGGCAGCCGGAATTCACCGGCCCCGAGTGGAAAAACGCGCTGAACTTCTACGTCGACACCATGAAGAAGTCCGGCCCGCCGGGCGCGTCGAGCAATGGCTTCAACGAAAACCTGGCGCTGTTCAACAGCGGCAAGTGTGCGATCTGGGTCGATGCCAGCGTCGCCGGCTCGTTCGTCACCGACAAGACCCAGAGCAAGGTCAGCGATCACGTCGGTTTCACCTATGCACCGCACCAGACCACCGACAAAGGTTCGGCCTGGCTCTATTCCTGGGCGCTGGCGATTCCGACCAGTTCCAAAGCCAAGGACGCAGCAAAAACCTTCAGTGCCTGGGCCACTTCCAAGGAATACGGCGCATTGGTCGCGGAAAAAGACGGCATCGCCAACGTGCCGCCAGGCACCCGCGCCTCGACCTACAGCGACGCCTACATGAGCGCCGCGCCATTCGCCAAGGTGACGCTGGAATCGCTGAAAGCGGCGGACCCGAGCAAGCCGACCCTCAAGCCTGTTCCGTACATCGGCATTCAGCTGGTGACCATTCCCGAATTCCAGGGCATTGGCACCCAAGTGGGCAAGGCGTTCTCGGCAGCGCTGATCGGCCAGACCACGGTCGACCAGGCCCTGGCCGCCGCCCAGCAAACCACCGAACGTGAGATGAAGCGCGCGGGTTATCCGAAGTAACCCCAAATCCCTGTAGGAGCGAGCCTGCTCGCGATGGACGTCACCGCTGACGCTGTTTGTCTGATTGAACGCGTTGTCCGGACGTTTTTCGTCGGAACGCCGCCCGGAGCAGGCTCGCTCCCACAGTAGTTCTTCGTCGTCTGCTCTTAATGGGTTCTTCACCATGAATATCTCAACTGCCAAAGCACAAATGGACATTCCCCAACCGGTGCGCAAAAGCCGACTGGCCAATCCGGGCTGGTTTCTGGTCAGCCCTTCGGTGGCGCTGTTGCTGCTGTGGATGATCGTGCCTCTGGGCATGACTGTTTACTTCTCGATGATCCGGTACAACCTGCTCAACCCGGGTGAAAACGAGTTCGTCGGGCTGGAGAACTTCACCTACTTCCTGACCGACTCCGGGTTCATGCCTGGTGCCACCAACACCCTGTTGCTGGTGGGCAGCGTGTTGCTGATCAGCGTGGTGCTCGGGGTGTTGATCAGTGCACTGCTGGAGGCCAGTGATTTCCTCGGTCGCGGCGTCGTGCGAGTGATGCTGATCTCGCCGTTCTTCATCATGCCCACCGTCGGTGCGCTGATCTGGAAGAACCTGATTTTCCACCCGGTCTCGGGGATCCTCGCCTACGTCTGGAAGCTGTTCGGCGCGCAACCGGTGGACTGGTTGGCGCACTACCCGCTGCTGTCGATCATCATCATTGTGTCCTGGCAATGGCTGCCCTTCGCGATCCTGATCCTGATGACCGCCATGCAGTCCCTCGACCAGGAACAGAAAGAAGCTGCGCGCCTCGACGGTGCCGGGCCCATCGCGATCTTCTGGCACCTGACCCTGCCGCACCTGGCTCGGCCGATTGCGGTCGTGGTGATGATCGAAACCATCTTCCTGCTGTCGGTGTTCGCCGAAATTTTCACCACCACCAACGGCGGTCCCGGCTACGCCTCGACCAACCTCGCCTACCTGATCTACAACCAGGCGCTGGTGCAGTTCGACGTCGGCATGGCATCCGCCGGCGGTTTGATCGCGGTGGTGATTGCCAACATCGCGGCCATCGTGCTGGTGCGGATGATCGGCAAAAACCTGACAGACAAAGCCTGAGGCCTGCGCCATGACCCTTCAACAATCCCGTCGCCTGCAAAGCCTGCTGCTGGGCACCCTGGCCTGGGCCATCGCGATCCTGATCTTCTTCCCGATCTTCTGGATGGTGCTGACCAGCTTCAAGACCGAAATCGATGCGTTCGCCACGCCACCGCAGTTCATCTTCACGCCGACGCTGGAGAACTACCTGCACATCAACGAGCGCAGCGACTACTTCAGCTTCGCCTGGAACTCGGTGGTGATCTCCTTCAGCGCCACGGCGTTGTGCCTGCTGATCGCGGTGCCGGCGGCCTACTCGATGGCGTTCTACGAAACCCAGCGCACCAAAGGCACGCTGCTGTGGATGCTCTCCACCAAGATGCTGCCGCCGGTGGGCGTGCTGATGCCGATCTACCTGCTGGCCAAGAGCTTCGGCCTGCTCGATACGCGCATTGCGCTGATCGTGATCTACACGCTGATCAACCTGCCGATCGTGGTCTGGATGATTTACACCTACTTCAAGGACATCCCGAAAGACATCCTCGAAGCCGCACGTCTCGATGGCGCCACGCTGTGGCAGGAAATGGTTCGCGTGCTGCTGCCGATCGCCAAGGGCGGCCTGGCGTCGACGGTGTTGCTGTCGCTGATCCTGTGCTGGAACGAGGCCTTCTGGTCGCTGAACCTGACCTCGTCGAAAGCCGCGCCACTGACTGCGTTGATCGCCTCCTACTCAAGCCCCGAAGGGCTGTTCTGGGCCAAGTTGTCGGCCGTGTCGACCCTGGCCTGCGCGCCGATCCTGATCTTCGGCTGGATCAGCCAGAAACAACTGGTCCGCGGCCTGTCGTTTGGTGCCGTGAAATGAAGTTTGTCGGCTAACGCAATTCCTGTAGGAGCGAGCTTGCTCGCGATGGACGTAAACGATAACGCGGGCTGCCTGGAAAAACGCGGCGCCTGTGAATCCATCGCGAGCAAGCTCGCTCCTACAGGGTCACCCGAATAACGTGATACGGAGGCCCACCACCATGGCCAACCTGAAAATCAAGAATCTGCAAAAAGGCTTCGAAGGCTTTTCCATCATCAAGGGCATCGACCTGGAAGTGAACGACAAGGAATTCGTGGTGTTCGTCGGTCCGTCCGGCTGCGGCAAGTCCACCCTGCTGCGCCTGATCGCGGGCCTCGAAGAAGTCAGCGGCGGCACCATCGAGCTCGATGGTCGGGACATCACCGAAGTCAGCCCGGCCAAGCGCGACCTGGCGATGGTGTTCCAGACCTACGCCCTGTACCCGCACATGAGCGTGCGCAAAAACATGTCGTTCGCCCTCGACCTCGCCGGCGTTCCCAAAGCCGAAGTCGAGAAGAAAGTCGGCGAAGCCGCACGCATTCTTGAACTGGGACCGATGCTGGAGCGCAAGCCGAAACAACTGTCCGGCGGCCAGCGTCAACGCGTCGCCATCGGCCGCGCCATCGTGCGCAACCCGAAAATCTTCCTGTTCGACGAACCGCTGTCCAACCTCGACGCGGCGCTGCGGGTACAGATGCGCCTGGAACTGCTGCGCCTGCATAAAGAGCTGCAAGCCACGATGATCTACGTGACCCACGACCAGGTGGAAGCCATGACCATGGCCGACAAAGTAGTTGTGCTGAACGGCGGCAAAATCGAGCAGGTCGGCTCGCCGCTGGACCTGTATCACCAACCGGCCAACCTGTTCGTTGCCGGTTTTCTCGGCACGCCGAAAATGGGCTTCCTCAAGGGCAAAGTCACCCGCGTCGACAGCCAGGGCTGCGAGGTGGCGCTTGATGCCGGCACCCGCATCAGCTTGCCGCAGACCGGCGCCAACCTGAGCGTCGGCGGCGCTATCACCCTGGGCATTCGCCCGGAACATCTGGAACTGGCGCACAGCGGCGACTGCACCCTGCAAGTCACCGCCGACGTCAGCGAGCGCCTGGGCAGCGACACCTTCTGCCACGTGCGGACCGCTTCCGGCGAAGCGCTGACCATGCGCGTTCGCGGTGACCTGGCCAGCCGCTATGGCGAAACCCTGAGCCTGCACCTGAACGCCGAACACTGCCATTTATTCGATGCCGACGGCGTGGCGCTGACCCGCCCGTTGCGCGCAGCGGCCTGATTCAAGAGAGCCTGTGATGAAACTGAACAAACAAAACCTGCAGCGCCTCGCCCCCGAGGTCGCCCTGCCCGCCTACGCCCTGAGCGACACCCGCCAAGGCATCGCGCACATTGGCGTCGGCGGCTTCCACCGCGCCCACCAGGCGTATTACACCGACGCCTTGATGAACACCGGCGAAGGCCTGGACTGGGCGATTTGCGGCGTCGGCCTGCGCGCCGAGGACCGCCGCGCCCGGGACGACCTGAAGGAACAGGATTACCTGTTCACCCTGTTCGAGCTCGGCGACACCGACGACACCGAGGTCCGGGTGATCGGCGCGATCCGCGACATGCTGCTGGCCGAGGACGGCGCGCAAGCCTTGATCGACAAACTGGCGAGCCCCGAGATTCGCATCGTTTCGCTGACCATCACCGAGGGCGGTTATTGCATCGACGACAGCAACGGCGAATTCATGGCGCACCTGCCGCAGATCCAGCACGACCTGGCCCACCCGCAAGCGCCGAAAACCGTGTTCGGCTTCCTCTGCGCCGCCCTGGCCAAGCGCCGCGCGGTGGGCACACCGGCGTTCACTTTGATGTCCTGCGATAACCTGCCGCACAACGGCGCGGTAACCCGCAAGGCGTTGCTGGCGTTTGCCGCACTGCGCGACGCCGATCTGCACGACTGGATCGCCGACAACGTCAGTTTCCCCAACGCCATGGTCGACCGCATCACGCCCATGACCAGCACCGCGCATCGCCTGCAGCTGGCCGACAAACATGCGGTCGACGATGCCTGGCCGGTGGTCTGCGAACCGTTTGTGCAATGGGTGCTGGAAGACAAGTTCGTCAACGGCCGCCCCGCCTGGGAAAAGGTCGGCGTGCAGTTCACCGACGACGTCACGCCGTACGAAGAAATGAAGATCAAGTTGCTCAACGGCAGTCACCTGGCGCTGACGTACCTTGGGTTTCTGAAGGGTTACCGCTTCGTTCACGAGACCATGAACGACCCGCTGTTCGTACGCTACATGCGCGCCTACATGGACCTCGATGTGACGCCACAACTGTCGCCGGTGCCGGGGATCGACCTGAGCGATTACCAGGACACCCTGGTGGAACGCTTTTCCAATCAGGCGATTGCCGATCAGCTGGAGCGCGTGTGTTCGGACGGTTCATCGAAGTTTCCCAAGTTCACCGTGCCGACGATCAACCGCTTGATCGCTGATGGCCAGGAAACCAGGCGCGCGGCGCTGGTGGTGGCGGCGTGGGCGTTGTACTTGAAGGGCGTGGACGAGAACGGCGATACCTACTCGATTCCCGATCCGCGCGCGGCGTTTTGCCAGGCGCTGGTGGCCGATGACGCGTTGATCAGCCAACGGTTGCTGGGGGTGGAAGAGATTTTCGGGACAGCGATTCCGCGTTGCCCGGAGTTTGTCGCGGCGTTCGAGTGGTGCTGCAACAGTTTGCGTGAGGTGGGCGTGACGCGGACGCTGGAGCGCGTACTGGCCTAAGCTCGGAGCTGGGACGACTGCCGTCATCGCGAGCAAGCTTGCTCCTACAGGGTTGTGTCGAGCCACATTTCAACGATCGACACAAAACCTGTAGGAGCAAGCTTGCTCGCGATAGCTTCACCGAGATAGAACTGACACAAAACAAGGACCCACCATGCCAAACCAACAATTATTCCTCGGCATCGACTGCGGCACCCAAGGCACCAAAGCCATCGTCCTTGATGCGGTAAGCGGCAAGGTCCTCGGCCAGGGCGCCGCCGCACACACCTTGATCAGCGGCGCCAATGGCCGCCGCGAACAGGACACCTGTCAGTGGCTGGAAGCCTTTACCTCGGCCACGCGCCGGGCACTGATCGCGGCGAACGTCGATGGTCAGGACATCCTCGGCGTCGGCGTTTCCGGCCAGCAACATGGCCTGGTCCTGCTCGACGAACAGAACCGCGTGCTGCGCCCCGCCAAGCTCTGGTGCGACACCGAATCCACCCCGGAAAACGACCGCCTGCTGGCCCATCTGGGGGGTGAAAACGGTTCGCTGGAACGCCTCGGCGTGGTCATCGCGCCGGGCTACACCGTGTCCAAACTGCTCTGGACCAAAGAACAGCATCCGGAGATTTTTGCCCGGATCGCACGCATTCTGCTGCCCCACGACTACCTCAATTTCTGGCTCACCGGACGCAGCTGCAGCGAATACGGCGATGCCTCGGGCACCGGTTATTTCAACGTGCGCACCCGCCAGTGGGACTTGCAGCTGCTGCGCGACATCGACCCCACCGGGCGTTTGCAAGCCGCGCTGCCGGAGCTGATCGACGCCCACCAGGCCGTCGGCACGATCCTGCCCGCTATCGCCGAACAACTGGGCATCAACCCGCAGGCGCTGGTGTCCAGCGGTGGCGGCGACAACATGATGGGCGCCATCGGCACCGCCAACATCCAGCCCGGCGCGATCACCATGAGCCTCGGTTCTTCGGGCACGGTGTACGCCTACGACGATCAACCGAATGTCAGTCCGGACGCCTCGGTCGCCACGTTCTGTTCCTCCAGCGGTGGCTGGTTGCCGCTGATCTGCACCATGAACCTGACCAACGCCACCGGGGCGATTCGCGACCTGTTCAAACTGGATATCGAATCGTTCAACGAGCTCGTCGCGCAAGCGCCGATCGGGGCCGACGGCGTGTGCATGCTGCCGTTTCTCAACGGCGAACGCGTTCCCGCCCTGCCCCACGCCACCGGCAGCCTGCTCGGCTTGACCATGACCAACCTGACCCAGGCCAACCTGTGCCGCGCCGTGGTCGAAGGCACGACCTTCGGTTTGCGCTATGGACTGGACCTGCTGCGCCAGAATGGCTTACAAAGCCTGCGCATCTGCCTGATCGGCGGCGGCTCGAAAAGTCCGGTGTGGCGGCAGATCGTCGCCGACATCATGAACACCCCGGTGATCTGCACCGAGCAAAGCGAAGCCGCCGCCCTCGGCGCGGCGATTCAGGCGGCGTGGTGCAAGTCCTGGGCGAACGGGCACGAAGACAGCCTGGCCGACCTGTGCGAGCGCTGCGTGAAGCTCGACCTGGCCAGTGAAACCCTGCCGATCGCCGCCAACGTGGCGGCCTTTGAGCAGGCCTATGAACGCTATCAACAGCATGTCGCAACCCTTTAAAGAGTGAACAACTATGTACCTGGTGTGTGGCGAAGCGCTGTTCGATTTTTTCAGTGAAGAGGACGCCAGCGGCCTGGCTTCCAAAGTGAATTTCAAGGCGATCGCCGGCGGTTCGCCGTTCAACGTGGCGGTCGGTTTGCGTCGCCTGGGTGTGGACGCGGCGCTGTTCGCCGGGCTGTCGACCGACTACCTCGGTCGACGTTTGCAACAGGTCTTGCAGGATGAAGGCGTGCGCCCGGATTACTTGGTGGACTTCGCGGCACCGACCACCCTGGCGATGGTCGCCGTCGGCGCCAACGGTTCGCCGCAGTACAGCTTTCGCGGCGAAGGTTGCGCGGATCGGCAGTTGAAACCTGAGCATCTGCCGGAACTGGGCCCTGAGGTGCGCGGCTTGCACATCGGTTCGTTCTCGCTGGTGGTGCAGCCGATTGCCGACACCTTGCTGGCCCTGGTGCGGCGCGAAAGCGGCACACGATTGATCAGCCTCGATCCGAACGTGCGGCTCAATCCCGAACCGAACATCGAGCTGTGGCGTTCGCGGGTGGCTGAATTGGTGACCCATGCGGATTTGATCAAGGTCAGCGACGAGGACCTGAGCCTGTTGTACCCCGAGCAGGATCCGCAGCGGGTCATCGAAGGCTGGCTGCAGCATCGCTGCCAGGTGGTGTTCCTGACCCGTGGCGGCGAAGGCGCGACGGTGTTCAGCCGCCAGCATGGATCGTGGTCCGTGCCGGCCTGTACGGTGAAGATTGCCGACACTGTCGGGGCGGGCGATACCTTCCAGGCAGCGCTGATTACCTGGTTGACCGAGCAGCAACTGGACTCGGTCGAGGGTGTGCAAGCGCTGGCGCGCGAGCAGATCGATGGCATGTTGCGGTTTGCGGTGCAGGCGGCGGCGCTGACGTGTAGCAAGACCGGGCCGGATTTGCCGTATCGGCAGCAGTTGGATTTGCGCTAAGGCTGAGGCCCTATCGCGAGCGGGCTCGCTCCTACAATTGATCTTCGGTGAACACATCGTGGGGGTTCGGCATAGATCCAATGTAGGAGCGAGCCTGCTCGCGAAGGCGTCAGACCAGACGCTACAAAACCGAAAAGTTGTAACTCACGATCAACCGAGTCTCATCCACATCCCGCGCAAATTTCTCGTAATTGGTCCGATACGTCGCATTGCGCAACCGCACGCTCACATCCTTGAACGTCCCGCTCTGCACCACGTACTTGAGCTCGCTGTCGCGCTCCCACTCCTTCCCTTCCTGATCGCTGCCCAGCACCTTGATGTGATCACCGTTCACGTAACGGGTCAGGAAACTCAGGCCGTTGATCCCGATCGCCTTGAAGTCATAGTCATAACGCAACTGCCAGGAACGCTCCTGTGCGGCGGCGAAGTCGTTGACCTGCACGTAGTTCACCAGGTACGGATTGGTGCCATCGAGATACGGCATCGAATTGTCGCCGTTCATGCGCTGCCATCCGGCACTGAAGGTGTGGCCGCTGATCGCGTAGGCCAGCATGCCGCTGAGCGCGCGGTTGTCGATGGAGCCGGCACGTTCGGCACCGCTGTCGGCACTCTTCAGCACGCGCAAATCGGCCTTGAGCACGCCCTCACCCAGCGGCTGACTGGCCAGCAAACCCACGAAATGCTGGCGGTAGATGTCTTCCAACTCGGCGTAGTGATACTGCGCGGTCAGGCGCTCGTTGATCTTGTAGTCAAAGCCGTACATGTCGAAGTGATCGGCTGTGACATTGCAGGCGTAACGCTTGTTCTTGCAGTGCACGCGAATGTCCTGGGCGTCGGTCGAATCCCGGGCGGTGTACTTGTCCAGGCGCGCGGCCATGAACGTCAGGTCCTTCACTTCTTTGGACGTCAGCAGCGCGCCGTTGAACATGGTCGGCAGCAAACGCCCGTCGTTGTACTTCAGCAGCGGCACGTCCGGCAGCAGCGCGCCGTACTTCAACACGCTCTCGGACACTCGTACTTTGGCGGTCAACCCGAGCTTGGCATATTGATCCTTCGAACCCCGCGGGTCCTGGCCCGAGGACGGCAGCAAACCGCTGTTGCTGCTGTCGGCGCTGGAATCGAGCTTGAGCCCAAGCATGCCCAACGCATCGATGCCGAAGCCGACGGTGCCTTCGGTGTAACCCGATTGCAGGTTGAGAATAAAGCCCTGCGCCGACTCCTCGCGCTTGGACGCGCCCTGCTCGGTGGACGTGTGCCCATCACGGAAATCACGGTTGAAATACACCGTGCGCGATTCGATCTTCGCCGTGGTGTCATCGAGAAAACCGCTCGCCTGAACCTGCGCGGTAAAACCCGCGCACAGGGCTAAAGCGCCGAAGCCGAGTGACTGGCGCGCGGTGATGAGTTGAAAAGGGGGACGCATGAAAAAGCTCCAACAGTGCAGCGTTTGCGCAAGGCGCAATAAGCCAGGAAATAGCTTCGCCCTGGACCAGGAACTGGCCAGGAGGAAGTGGACACACGGGGTGATGGGCAATGATGGCAGAGGGCTTTTACGGACCACAGACGACTTTAGTCTGAAAATGACTGCCTGTTCTCACGCGCTTCGGTGGACCGAACTGTACCGACCCATGCGTACATCGGATCAACCGCCCGTATTCACTGGCCGAAACCGCGCCATTAAGGGATTCCCCGATACCTGCCCCCCTCTGCGCCTACGGCATTTGCGCCTTGAACGAGGCCGTTTAATCCTGCACCATCCGCACCTGCTTATCCAAAGGACGGAATTCAAAGCATGCTGGACGCAAACGCAACCCATATTTCCCTGACGCTGGAAGGCGTTTCCGTTGACCTTCAAGTCCTCAGTTTCGTCGGTCGCGAAGCCCTCAACCAGCCGTTCTGTTTTGACATCGAACTGGTCAGCGCCCGCCCCGACCTGAAGCTCGAAGAGTTGCTGCACAAGCGTGGCAGCCTGACCTTCGGCGCCACCGGTCAAGGCCTGATCCACGGTTTGGTCTATCGCATCGAGCAAGGCGATTCCGGTAAAAGCCTGACCCGCTACAGCATCAGCCTGGTGCCGCAACTCGCCTACCTGCGCCACAACCACGACCAGCAGATTTTCCAGCACTTGAGCGTGCCGAAGATCATCGCCCAGGTCCTCGAAGCCCGTGGCATCCTGGCCGACGCCTACAGCTTCCAGCTCAGCGCAATCTACCCGGAGCGCGTCTACTGCGTGCAGTACGACGAATCCGACCTGCATTTCATCCAGCGTCTGTGCGAAGAAGAAGGCATTCACTTCCACTTCCAGCACTCGTCCAGCGGTCACAAACTGGTGTTCGGCGACGATCAGACGGTGTTCCGCAAACTCGCCCCCGTGGCCTACCAGCAAGACTCTGGCATGGCCGCCGAGAAACCGGTGATCAAGCGCTTCGACCTGCGCCTGGAAACCCGCACCACCCGCGTCAGCCGCCGCGACTACGACTTCGAAAAGCCGCGCATCCTGCCGGAAGGCGCCGCGTCCAGCGCATTCGCACCGGCTCTGGAAGATTACGACTACCCCGGCCGTTTCACCGACCGCGCCCGAGGCAAGCAACTGGCCACCCGCGCGCTCGAACGCCACCGCAGCGATTACCGGCTCGCCGAAGGCAAAGGTGATCAGCCAACCCTGGTCAGCGGCCACTTCATGGCCCTGAGCGAACACCCGCGCGCCGAATGGAACGACCTCTGGCTGCTGCTGGAAGTGGTCCACGAAGGCAAACAACCGCAAGTGCTCGGCGAAAACGTCACCAGCGATGTCACCCAGAACAAAGACGATTTCCACCAGGGCTACCGCAACCGTTTCCTCGCCACGCCGTGGGAAGCGCACTACCGCCCTGCCCTCGAACATCCGAAACCGCAAATCCTCGGCAGCCAGACCGCCATCGTCACCGGCCCGCCCGGCGAAGAAATCCACTGCGACGAGTACGGCCGCGTCAAAGTGCAATTCCACTGGGACCGTGAAGGCCAGGCCAACGACAACACCAGCTGCTGGCTGCGCGTCGCCACCGGCTGGGCCGGCAGTGCCTACGGCGGCATCGCCATCCCCCGCGTCGGCATGGAAGTGCTCGTCACCTTCCTCGAGGGCGACCCCGACCAGCCGCTGGTCACCGGCTGCCTGTACCACAAGGAAAACGTCGTCCCCTACGACCTGCCGGCCAACAAGACCCGCAGCACCTTCAAGACCCTCAGCTCACCGGGCGGCAAGGGCTACAACGAATTTCGCATCGAAGACAAAAAAGGCGCGGAACAGATCTACCTGCACGCCCAGCGCGATTGGGACGAAAACATCGAGCACGACCAGAAAATCCGCATCGGCAACGAGCGGCATGACACGGTCGAAGCCAAGGTGTTCAGTGAGTTCAAGGTAGAGGAACACCGAATTACCCATCTGGATCGCAAGACTGAAACGCGGGCTGATGATCACCTCACTGTCGGCGTGACCCGGCACGTCAAAGTCGGCACGGCGCAGTTTGTTGAGGCCGGTGAGGAGATTCATTACCACGCGGGTAACAAGGTGGTGATTGAAGGCGGGATGGAACTGACGGCGAAGGCTGGGGGGAGTTTCGTCAAGGTCGATGCGGGTGGGGTGACGATTAGTGGGGCTGAGGTGAAAGCCAACTCGGGGGGGGCGCCGGGGGTGGGGACAGGAGCACAAGCATTAATTCCATCCATTCCAGTAGCAGCCGCAATCGCCAGTGCAGGCCAACTTCTGGAGCGAAAAACAGTTTCGGAAAAAACAGAACACGACCTGGATTTTCTGATTACCGATCAGAACACCGGCTTACCGTTGAGAAATTTTCCTTACGTTATCAAAACATCTTCAGGAAAAAGTCTGGCCGGACGCACCAACGAAGAAGGACGGACAGCAAAAATCAAAAGCACGGAGGCTGAAATGGCCGTCATTGAGGTTTATGACGACATTCCTCCCATTAATCCGAATTGGGACGCCTGAGATGCCTAAGCACAAACCTTTGACCACGAGTCAAAAAGCGTTGACGCCGGTAGCTGATAAAAAGCCAGCCGTAGTGATGGTAGATGACAGCTTACGATTGAAAGAAATCAGAAAACTCGTTGAAGCCAACAACAAGTCCACGATTGATACCAACACAGTCATTTGTCAGATTTACATGGAGTCGCGTTTCGATGCTAACGCCGGAAAAGGGCACAATGCTCGCGGACTGATGCAAATGCAGATGCAGGCAGTACAACAGGTCTACAAATATCGAAAAAAGAAAGAGCTTGGCCGCATGCCAACTGATGACCAAACCAAAGCAGCATTTGCTGATGGAAAGGTATTCCATGCCAGCGCCGACATCTTCAACGAAGCCAAAAACATTCAACTTGGCACTGAATACATGCAGTACTGGATCGACATATCCAGTTCGATAGAAGAGGCTTATAAAAAATATCGTGGCCTATCCAACGGGATTTACTACAACAAAATAAGCGCTTGCGCAAAGAAACTCGCAGCCAACCCCGACTCAATGCAAGTACTAAGGGATACATTAAAGTGAACAAGGCATTGTTCTGTTTAATCATAGTTTTGTTCGGAACTTCTGCTTATGCGGTGCAACCGAGAAAATCGATTCTCAGTTGCCCCTTGGCTGATGGAACAAAGATATCGTTACTGGCTGAACCCACCGCTGAGGGCCAGCGCTTACTTCTCGAGCTTGATCATAAAATTGAGACAGCGTTCAGCGACATGCCTGACTCTGATTTCTTGGGAGAAGTAGCTTTAGCTAAGTGCGCCCAATCCAGCTTGGTATTCGCTATAAATTATGGCTCACCCTATTTAAAGGGCGCTGTCATACGTAAAAACCCAGCCACTTATAAAATCGAGAGAATAAATTTCGCCGAAAAGTCGCTGCCCAGCTACTTGTATTTGGGGCGAACGCGCATGCGACTACTCATTCCAAATATCGGGAATGAGGTTTCCACAAAATTTGTGGTTTATGACTATCTCTCGGAAAAAGGCCAACCTGACGAAGCGACTGGCGTTGATGCTGTCCCAAGTAAACGTGGGTTCAAGTTCATACAACTAAAATGAGTTTTTCTCAATCGAGGCAGGCACAGCCGGATAAACGAGAAAGCACATGAACACATTGGAAAAACTGGAACAACAAGCACCTGCCCTTGCCTTCGAATTGCCGGATGGAAAGCCTGTCGTCAGGCTGGGGCTGATCCTCACGCTTTATTTCAAACGCGGGTACACAAGCGACACCAAAGAAAATGTTTTGGCGTGTTTTCGTCGATTTTACGAGGAGTATCAGACTCAGCTCAAATGCCTGGTGTATGGCCGCCATCAAAAACTGACCTTCGCTAATTTTGAAAAAGCTCAACAAACCATTTCAAAAAGCGGTGGCAATGACGAATTCAGTTTGTTTTTAGGCAGTGCTCCCGATGAGGCAGAAGCGGACGAATACTCCCTATCCGCGATGAACTCGTTTGAGATCCATGGCGATAAACTGCGCTCCTACATCAAACTTGTGATGCCTTGGAGCATTCTCAAAGAGCCTGACGGCCGTTCACGGTTCCAGGATTGGGCAGTTTACTTGTGCAATCAAGTCAAAGCAGAGCATGGTTACGGCGGCTTATCGAGCATTTTGCCTTATGACTACCATGGCTATATCCCGACCGAGTATCAACTGGCTCAGCAATATTCGGGGCTGGAAGTTGACTCCATGCCTCACGCCTCGTCCATTGAATTGCTTGATACAGTCAAAGGTGTCAATTGGCTCACCGTCATAGGCGAAGATTTTGTCGGTCTTCTCGGCGGAGAATCGTCACTTCGCCACGCTTTCAGTGGACGAGGCGATGTTGAAATTATCCCGTACAACAATGGACTTATCATCCGTGCGGGTGAATACCCGGAACTCGGAAAGCTAGAAGATGGACTGCCCTCCTCTTACGTCGCTGTAAACAATATAGTCAAACAGATTCGTATTCCTAACCCCGACCAGCTGCATCCATATTCACCCTACGGTGATGGTTTCGAAGAGGACAGCACGGCTCGTTGGTACGCGCGTTTTGATCAGGAAGATAACCCGTCAAAAACTCCAGCACGACTTGAAGCCGGTCAGCCATGCAGCGTGGCGGGTTACTGGTTCAGCCCTGCTCATGCCGACTCTCGACGCTACTTCAATCAAGGAGAGATCCTGCCGAGCTTCAGTGGTTCGAGTTGGGGCGACACACTTTGGTATTGGTCAGGTGCAGAGTAGACAAACCTGCGACTTTCGCTTAGCGGCCGCATCATGACCCTGACCGAACACGCGCAGAAGTGGAGATTGGATTTCACTCCTAAAGAACCCTACCTCAAGCTGACGCCGCTCGCCGATCAACCGCCTTTACGCATTGGCAAAAACGAATTGAGCAAAGGTAATTTTTGGCTATTTCAGGATATTTTTGTCTGGCATTGGTTTTACAGTAAATATAAAGATCAATTTGACGAGTGTGCACCTGAACGTAATGTCTTTCGTACCAGTAAGAGTGGCTGCATTCAGTACTGCCTGCGACGTCAAAGATCAGAGTTAAGAGTGCAAATGTCAGAGGGTGACTTATACGATGAAAGTGACCGTATGAAATTCATCGATTCCATCGCAAATCAGTATCATCTATTGATGGGCACTCGAGAAGCGTATATGGAAGGAGAAATACGCACGATTTCCACTTGGAATAATGCACAATGAAACCCCTGTGGCTCATCATCTTCTGTCTTCTCCTTACAGCATGTAATGACAGCGAATCGAATATGACCAATATCACAACACCCGTAGAAATAGTGTTCAACTCTCCAATAAAAAACCTACTAGACACCAGCGATAACGAATTCTCCCCACAATGCATGAAGGACCTCGAACTGTGCTGGTACAAAATAGAAAAGTCTGCAAATGATAAAAACCTGCCTAATGCAGTGGTAAAAAACGGATCCAGCTCACTTAATCTAAAACAAATCACTAACATCACAATTTTTGTTGATGAAAGGGTCGGAAATCAGATAGAAAACCTGAACATTACACTTCGCGGGCTCCCTGACAACAGCACTCACGAGCAACAAAAGACGTTTACCTACCAAATAATCGAAGATATTAAAACGTCTGGTTGGAAGCATTACTATTTTGTAGAAGACCCCCGAATTTCGGGATCGCAAGCCAACAAGATAAAATCCCCAGACAATGTTGTGGGCCACTCTGTATCTAGCCACCCTTGGTTAGACCCTCACTACCCCCTTGATATCGACCACTGGCTAAAAATCAGCCCGTTCTACTACTGGAATTTTTATAACAACGGGGCATATTTGAGTTTAAAAGCGTGGCGCCGCGACTCAAATGACAACCCTACAAAGACTGGTACTTATTTAATCAGCCTGGAATTCAAGTCAGAGCGAGAATTCTGGAAAGATGGAATTACAGACAAGACGGACAGGCTCAATTGGAAAGAGCTATTGCCAGCCAGAATTGAAAGTTTTCATGCGACAAGATTAAAAATTGAGGAAAAGGCCCGCGCTGCCGGGATTGAAATCGACGAGTCTTATCAGGATCCGCCGATTCATGCGCTTGAATAGACGATGACACTGGCAACCACTGAGGCATTCCAAGCCTGCCCACGAAAGGCAGGCTCACGTTGCAAGCTACGGAATCAGGCCGGCGCTTTCCATCTCAGCATCCGTTGTTGAGCAACCTTCAACAAGTCGCATCCATCTTGGGCCAGCAGGTAAAGCGCATGGGTGATGTTCGGGATGTCCTGGATGTCACCGTCTTTGAAAGATTGAAGGTGGAGCGTTTCCAGTAACTCGCTGGAGGCGCGGATGCGCTGGAGAGCGGCTTCGAGGATGTCTTGGGGGTTGGCTTCGGTGTCGATGACCAGAGGGTTTGAGTCGGTGACGCTGGTTTTGATTGAACGGTAGCGTTCCGGGAATGGATTTAGCGTTGGCATAGTAATTACTCGGACATTCGTTGGTAATCGCCAGCACCGTGACCAAACGATGGGAGGCGGCTGTGTGCAGGCTTGGTCAACCGATAATGCCCAAATCGGCTCGCCCTTAGGCGTCCCGCACACAGCCGCCATTTCAACGCAATACGAGGACGTAGAAGTCCGTAGTGCGATTGAGGGCACATGTGGGGCGGTATCAGGTGACCAAACCTGCTCGCTGATTTTGCAGCGAGCCCAAACACTAATCGCTGCAACCCAGCCCGCGAAAGTCGACAAAGCATCCCTCCCTGTAGGAAGAAGCCGAAGCTTTCCCGGATTATTCCCCCAGCGAAACGCCTGACAGAATCGCCTCTCACGACAGGCGGCATTCAGCCGGGTTAACCATCGCTTAACCCTGCGGTCCAAGACTTTACTGGACCGCACGCCCTCAGGTTCCTCTGACGCCCAGTGCGGCAGGCTCGACGCCTTTACGTCGAGCTGACTTCCGTCGCACTGGAGATCGCTCATGAACATCCGCACTTTGCTGGTTACCGCCGCCCTCGCCTGCACCGGGTTTGCCGGTCTCGCCCAGGCCAACGACACGACGCCTTCACAGGCTGTCCCTTATGAGTACGGCATGCCGCTGCATGTGGCCAAGGTCGTTGCGCTCACCGAACCTTCGACCCTGGACTGCAAAGTCATTACTGCTGACATGAAGTACATCGATACCTCGGGCAAACCCGCCGAGATCACGTATCGCAAAATGTCGGATGCGTGCAGTTATCAGAATTGATGACGCGATACTGTAGGAGCGAGCTTGCTCGCGAGAAACGTTCGGACAATGCGTTGATTCAGAAAGCACGCGTTATCGTTTACGTCCATCGCGAGCAAGCTCGCTCCTACAGGAGAGGGATTAAAGCGCCTGGCGGTCGGGGTGCAGTGTCTGGAGTTCTGCCCGATGCTGGATCTCGGTGCGCAGTTCGGCGATCAGGTCGTTGATTTCCCGGCAGCCGTTGAGTGTGCTGGCATCGATGCCGGTGACCAGTAGATCCACTTGATCGGTTTGACCGTCAGCATAGACCTTGATGGTCATCGACAGGTCGGGTGAGAGCGTGCATTGACAACGTTTCGGTAGAAAACTGCTTTCGATGATGTTGCGAAGTTCCAAGGCAGAAAGAAACATGGCGACCCTCTCCTTATTGTGAGATTGCCAAATCAGCGATCAATGCCGACTCTGAATTTTTCTGGTCAGCTTCAGGACCAGCTACAGCATAAAACATGCCCCGGATTTCGCCCTGCAGCTCATCGGCAATTCAAGGGTTTAGTGTGTCTTCAAGTAAATGGGCCCATGCAATTTGCAAGAATGGCCTGCCGTAGCCCTGCAATTTGCATTCACCCAGCGTCGGGTTTGCATTCGGCTTGCTCGCCAGCAAGAATGCCGACAGACACGAATTCGGTATCCGCTGAACTCACCCCGCAAGGAGGCAACATGGGCTCAATCACCCTCAACACCACCGTCGGACTGCTCATCGCCGGGCTGTCGACCCTCGCCCACGCCGCGAAACTTGAAGACGTCGCGCCCTTCCCCAAGGCCGAGAGCGGGTTTACTCGCCAGGTCATCCACCTCGCCCCGCAAACATCGGAAGACAGCTTCCAGGTTGAAATCCTCGCCGGCAAAACCCTGGCCGTGGACTGCAATCGCCAGCGGCTGGGAGGCATCCTCGAGGAAAAGAACCTTGAAGGCTGGGGCTACCCGTTCTACCGCCTGGAGAAAGTGATCGGGCCGATGAGCACGTTGATGGCCTGCCCCGATGGCAAAAGCAGGCAGGACTTTGTTCCGGTGGTCGGTGACGGTTTCATGCTACGTTACAACAGCAAGCTGCCGATCGTGCTTTATGTGCCCAAGGATGTGGAAGTCCGGTATCGGATCTGGTCGGCGTCGAGCAAGGTTGAGAAAGCCGTTCAGGAATAGGCCAGATACAAAACCTGTGGGAGCGAGCCTGCTCGCGATGGCGGTGTGTCAGACGGCATCTCTGTTAACTGACACGCCGCTATCGCGAGCAGGCTCGCTCCCACAGGGCACTGGAGAACTGCTCACGCCGTGGCGCCGCTCAGTGCGGCGCGTTCGGCGACATGGCGCAGGCTGTCGAAATTGATATTGGCGCCGGAGTCGATGGCCACCAGGGTCTGGCCACGCACACCGTTCTGCGCCACGTACTTCTTGATACCCGCTACGGCCAACGCACCGGAAGGCTCGGTGATCGAGCGGGTATCGTCGTAGATATTCTTGATGGCAGCGCAGAGTTCGTCATTGCTGACCGTCAGCACCTCATCAACGCAAAACCGGCAGACCTCGAATCCATAGGCACCGATCTGGGCCACGGCTACGCCATCGGCGAAGGTTCCTACGCTCGGCAGGATGACGCGCTCGTCAGCCTGTAGGGCGGCGGACAGACAGGCGGAATGTTCCGACTCGACGCCGATGATGCGGACTTCAGGCCGCAGGTATTTGACGTACGCCGCAATGCCCGCGATCAGGCCTCCACCGCCCACTGGCACGAAGATCGCGTCGAGCGGCCCCTGATGCTGGCGCAGGATTTCCATCGCGACGGTGCCCTGCCCCGCGATAACATCAGGGTCGTCGAAGGGCGAAACGAATGTTCGGCCGGTTTGCGCCGCCAGGTTCAACGCGAATTCGAGGGCAAACGGGAAACTCTCGCCCTGCAGCACGGCTTCGGCGCCCCGGCTGCGTACGCCGAGCACCTTCAATTCCGGTGTGGTGGCTGGCATGACGATGGTTGCGGCAATCCCCAGTTCCCGCGCCGCCAGCGCCACGCCTTGGGCATGGTTGCCCGCCGAAGCGGTGATCACGCCGCGCGCCTTTTGTTCATCGCCGAGCTGCACCAGCTTGTTGTAGGCGCCACGGATCTTGAAGGAAAAGGTCGGTTGCAAATCCTCGCGCTTGAGCAGGATCTGATTACCCAAGGCGTCGGACAGCGCCGGTGCCACTTGCAACGGCGTACGCACCGCCAGTTCGTAAACCGGCGCGGCGAGGATCTTTTTGACGTAGTGCTCAAGCAAGGTTTGCTGGGCGGGCGTGCTGCTCATGGTCGTCTCCTGACGTTGATCAGAACCCAGGAGACAGAAAGTAAAAACCCGCCTCTAGGGCGGGTTGGGTGCTGCAGTCGTGAGCTAGCCCGCCAAATGAGGAATGGCGGTAATAATGCTTGGCTGGCAGCGCAATACGGTGGAAGTCATGACTGGAAATTAGCGGGGCTTCAAGGGCAAGTCAATGGCCAATGTTCGGCGGCTTCTGTAGGCTCGGGATTCCGCTCATTGTCCCAAGGAAGGAAACCATGAAGTCTGTCGCCCTGCCCCTGATTGCCCTGCTCGCTTTTGCTGGCTACACCGTTTCGGTGATGCTGCAGGCTGAGCAATCGTTGATTGAGTTTGGCATCAGCCTGATGTCGCGGCCTGATACGGCGCAGGTGGTGATTGATCTGTACCTGCTGGCGACGCTGGCCGGGGTGTGGATGGTCACGGATGCGCGCAAGCGTGGACAGTCGGGGTGGTCGGTGGTGCCTTATCTGGTGGTTACGGCGGTTTTTGTGTCGATTGGGCCGTTGTTGTATCTGGTGGTTCGCGGGTTGCGGGATCGGAAAAAGCCAGTGGACGCGGAACAAGCGGCCTGATTCGGAATGTGCTGTGGAGTTGAGATTGCCTTCGCGGGCAAGCCCGCTCCCACAGGTTTTCGGGCCAGACTCAAATTGAGTCCACGCCGCAAATCCCTGTGGGAGCGGGCTTGCCCGCGAAGGCGATATCACTGGCGCCAAAGTTACTTCGCCAACCGCCGCAACCCCAACACCATCACGCCCGCCCCCAGCATCATCGCCGTCAAAAACAACGGATACGACACCCACCACGGCGTCCCCGCCGTCATCATGCTGAACTCGGACATGCCGCCGATGCTCGCGATCAGGTTCAGCGGCAGAAACACCACGTTGATCAGCGTCAGTTTGCGCAGCAGGTTGTTCATGCTGTTGTTCATCAGGTTGCCCCGGGCGTCGATCAGCCCGGAAAACACTGTGGAGTAGATTTCCGCCTGTTTGTAGCACTGGTTGTTCTCGATGATCAGGTCGTCGATCAGGCTGATGGCTTCGGCGCTGAAATGCTGTTTTTCCGCGTGGTTGCGCAGCCGGGTCAGGACCGCGCCGTTGCTGTGAATCGCGTTGATGTAATAGATCAGGCTTTCGCTGAGGTTGAACATCTGGATCAGGTGCTGGTTTTGCATCGACGCGTTGAATTTCTGCTGCAACTCCCGCGCGACCAGTTTGATCACCTTGAGGTGGCCCAGGTAGTGATGGATGTTGTTGAACAGTAAATCGAGCAACACATCCAGCGGCGTGTTCAGCTTCTGTCGGGTGCCGAGCCCATGCAGCGGCGAATCGTCGGTGGCGATCACCAGCAAGCGCTGCGCGCAAAACAGCAAGCCGCAGGACGAGACCTCGAAGGCAAGGCTGCCGGCGCCGGAATAATTTTCCGGGCGTTTCCAGATCAGGAACAGGTTGTCGGGGTGAAACTCGATGCGCGACACCTCGTCCGGGTCCAGCGCCGACGCCAGTGCATGTTCATCGAGCTTGAAGTGGCTGTGCAGCAAGTCGCGTTCGGCCGCATCGGGGTTGCTGAACAGCATCACCTCGGCGTCCAGTCGCTCGACCTTGTGCAACGCGCCGTGGGTGAGTTGAAAGCTCTCGATCATCGGCCGGTCACCAGGCCTGGCCGCGGCGTTTCAGTTCCAGGCGGCGGACGAATTCTTCCAGCACCAAAGAATACAAATCGTCCTGCAAGTAGGCGTCTTCGATGCCGGCGTCCATGTTCGGGTTGTCGTTGACTTCGATCACCACCACCTTGTCGCCGGACTGCTTGAGGTCGACGCCGTAGAGGCCGTCGCCGATGAGGTTTGCGGTTTTCACCGCCAGCTCCACCACCGCCCGCGGGGCTTCGTGTACCGCCAGGGTGCGGCATTCGCCGTTGATGTCCTGACCTTTGGCCTTGTGGTTGTAGATCTGCCAGTGGCCCTTGGACATGAAGTACTGGCAGGCGAAGATCGGTTTGCGGTTGAGCACGCCGATGCGCCAGTCGTACTCGGTGTAGAAGAACTCCTGGGCCAGCAACAGCACCGAATGTTCGAACAGTTCGGCGGTCGCTTCGAGCAAGGCCTGCTGGCTTTCGACCTTGATCACGCCACGGGAGAAACAGCCGTCGGGGATTTTCAACACCAGCGGGAAACCCAGGCGCTCACCGACCCGCTCGAAATCTTCCGGTCGCTCCTTGTAGAGGATTTCGGTGGCGGGCATACCGAGCTGATGACTTTTCAGCAGGTCAGTCAGGTAGACCTTGTTGGTGCAACGCAGGATCGAGGCCGGATCGTCCATCACCACCAGCCCTTCGCTCTCGGCTTTCTTGGCGAAGCGGTAGGTGTGGTTGTCGACGCTGGTAGTCTCACGGATCAGCAGGCCGTCGTATTCGGCGATGCGCGCGTAGTCCTTGCGCTCGATCAGCTCGACATCGATGCCCAATGTCTTGCCGACGCGTACGAAATTGTCCAATGCCTTGGGATTGGACGGCGGCAAGGCTTCCTGCGGATCGTGCAGGATGGCCAGGTCATAACGGGCCAGGCGCCGCGAACGTGGCATGCGCCAGATCTTGCGACTGAAACTGTCCAGAGAGTTGGCGAATTGATCTTCCTGATCTTCGCGCAACTTGTGCAGCGCGCCCGACTTTACCCCTTCAATGTGCCAACCGTTAGTTCGACGAAACTCTACCAACAATATCGGGCATGGAAACACTTCAAATAACTGTCGTGCCAGATCCTGCAACGGTTCGATATTGGTCCTGCCGAAATAAAGCGTCAGCGTAAAGCCTTCGGTGTCGCTGTAAAGATGATTGCTGAGGGCTTTTTCCAGCGGTTTTTCCAGATCGTCCAGGGCCAGGCCGTACAGGGATTTTTTGGTCAGTTCGCTGATGGTGCGCACCGACGGGATGACCTTGTGCCCCCGCGCTTCGGCCAGCAGCGAGCAGTAATAGCCGTGCCCCAGGTACTTGTAGCTGCGGCACAGGTTGATCACCTGAACCCGTTTTCCCTGCTCGTTGTCGCGAGTCTGCTCGAGGTATTCCTGAGCCGTGACGATGTCTTCGCTGGGGAAGTAGGAAGCCCAATCCTCCTTGCGCTCGACGATAATAATCAACTGACTGGAAGTTCTAATCGTGTCATTTAAATAAGTTGCCGCCGGCAAACTTTGCTCGGATAATTCGCGCCAATGACCCTGTACCGCTGACATAGTGATTGATCCGTTGGAGAACAAGACCTTTCCTATTAAGCACGAACTTTTTCGAAAGTCCCGTTTCGTTACGCAACTTTTACGGCGGTCATATGAATACTGTCTTTCGCTTGGCGGGAGTTGAGGATTTACCCGCGTTACTGGCACTCGAACAACAATGCTTCACCACGGACCGGCTGACCAGCCGCAGCTTCCAATGGATGATCAACCGCGCTCATGGGCAGTTGCTGGTGGCAGAGCGCGACGGCCAATTGCTCGGTTACGCCGTGGTGCTGTTTCATCGTGGCACGTCGCTGGCGCGGCTGTACTCGATTGCGATCGCCGAAGAGGCACGCGGCAGCGGGCTGGGCAAGCAATTACTCGAACGCATCGAAGCCTGTGCCCTTGAGCATGATTGCGCGTACCTGCGGCTGGAGGTGCGCATCGACAACCCCGCGGCGATTGCGCTTTACGAGCGCAATGGCTATCGGCGCTTTGCGCTGATTCACGATTACTACCAGGACCACGCCGACGCGCTGCGCCTGGAGAAACGCATCCTGCAGCATCGCGATTCACGCAACATCAATGTGCCCTGGTATGCACAGACCACGGACTTCACCTGCGGCCCGGCCTGCCTGCTGATGGCGATGGGCGCGTTGCAAGCGGACCGTATGCTGGAACGCCGGGAAGAACTGCAGATCTGGCGCGAGGCGACCACCGTGTTCATGACCTCGGGCCACGGCGGTTGCAGCCCTCAAGGCCTGGCGCTGGCCGCTGCGCGACGCGGGTTTCGCGTGCGATTGCAAGTGAGCATGGCCGGGCCGTTGTTTCTCGATGGCGTACGCGACGCGCATAAAAAAGATGTCATGCGATTGGTGCACGACGAGTTCGCGACACAGCTGAAGGCCACGGACGTGGAGCAAGTGCTCGGCGGGCCACTGGACCTGCCTCGATTGCTCGCCGATGGCGGACAGCCGCTGGTGCTGATCAGCAGTTATCGGCTGACCCGCTCCAAATCACCGCATTGGGTGATCGTCACCGATTGCGATGAAGAGTTTGTGTACCTGCACGATCCGGATGTCGATCACAGCCAGCATCGTCAGCCGATGGACTGCCAGCATTTGCCGGTGAGTCATGGAGAGTTCGAGAAGATGTGCAGTTTTGGGCGTGGCAAGCTTCGGGCTGCGGTCATTCTTTATGGTCGGGGTTAGCGACCTACATTTTTAGTGAGTCATCCGGCCCCATCGCGAGCAGGCTCGCTCCCACATTTGAGCGCAATCCCATGTGGGAAGCGAGCCGGCTCTGGACGGCGATCCGACGATGGCGGCGTATGCCATTCATTTCAACCCGACTCGGTACAGGGTCCCGTCATCATCGGTCAGCACATACAAATACCCATCCGGCCCCTGCCGTACATCGCGAATTCGTTTATTGAGTTCCCCCATCAAGCGCTCTTCATGAACCACCCGGTCACCGTCGAACTGCAGGCGAATAAGCTCCTGACTCGCCAACGCACCAATAAACACGTTGTGCTGCCAGGACTTGAAACGGTCCGCGTCGTAGAACGCCATGCCGCTCAGGCCGGGGGACTTTTCCCAGACATGATGCGGCGCAATGGTGCCCTCGGCAGTCTTGCCCTTGGCTTCCGGAATAGGCTGGCCGGAATAGTTGATGCCATGGGTCGCCAGCGGCCAGCCGTAATTCTTGCCGCGTTCGATGATGTTGAGTTCGTCCCCGCCTTGCGGGCCGTGCTCGTTCTCCCAGAGCACGCCGGTCCACGGATTGAGCGCCGCGCCCTGCGGGTTGCGCTGGCCGTAGGACCAGATTTCCGGACGCACGCCGGACTGGCCGACAAAGGGGTTGTCGTCAGGCACCTTGCCGTCGGGGTAAATGCGCACGACCTTGCCTTGCAACTTGTCCAGATCCTGTGCGGTGGAGCGGTCGTTGTTCTCACCGAGGGTAATGAACAGATAGCCGTCACGGTCGAATACCAACCGCGAACCGAAGTGTTTACCGACCGAGAGCTTGGGCTCCTGGCGGAAAATCACCTTGAAATTATTGATTGCCGTCAGATCTGCCGATAGCTGCCCGCGACCGACTGCGGTACCGGCCTTGTCGCCCGCGCCACCGCCCTCGGCATAAGAGAGATACACGGTGCGGTCTTGCTTGAAGTCAGGCGATAACACCACATCCAGCAAACCGCCCTGGTCCTTGGCCCAGACTTTGGGCACGCCGCTGAGCGGCGCCGAGAGTTTGCCATCGGCACTGATCACGCGCAGGTTGCCAGGCCGTTCGGTGATCAGCATGCCTTGTCGGTCCGGCAAAAACGCCAGGGCCCAGGGATGGTCCAGCCCCTTGGTGATCGTCGTCACCTCAAGAGTGCCCTGCTCACTGTTCAGCTCTTGAGTGGACGCGGCGAAAACCGGAGCGGCGGTGATAAGTGCGCTGGCACACAACGTGGCCAGGAGGGTTTTACGCAACATGCACGATTCCTTTTGTCGTCTGAATGGCGAGCAGGATTTGCCGCTCAACGGTTGTTGCTACCCGCGTCGCGAGGGGGCGGATTGGGAATGAATTTCGGCGGGCTGGAAGGTGCCGAACGGTCCTGGGGATAGCGGTTGCCGATACCACCGTTATCCAGAGTTGGCGGCCGCGGAACAGGTACGGTGTTGGGCCCGCGAATGGCCGGAGCGCTCGGTTGCGTGCCTTGCATGCTGTTGGGGTTTGCCCGGCGAATCGGACTGTTGTAAGGATTGCTGGCGGCGCCCGTCGGGCTCTGGGCCAGCAGCATCGGGAATGCGGGCAATCGGGTGTCGGCCTGGGCCAGTTGGCTCAGTACGCCCGTCAATGCCATTGCGATGATGCCAAGCGCTAATCGGTTCATGGCCTGCCTCTTCAGGTGATACAGCCTTCGATAGCACGCTACGCCGAGGGTTCGGATTTGTTAACCAAAACCATGTAACACGAAGTTGAGCCCCCGCCAGGCCTGGCTCGCACGCCACTGAAACTTTTGCGCCGGGCCGCAGGTCACCTGATCATCACTCGCGAGTAGACGACCATGGCACGGGCAATCTGGAAGGGCGCAATCAGTTTCGGTCTGGTCCATATCCCGGTGGCGCTGGTCTCGGCGACGTCGTCCCAAGGGGTGGATTTCGACTGGCTGGACAGTCGCAGCATGGAGCCGGTGGGCTACAAGCGCGTCAACAAGGTAACCGGCAAAGAAGTGACCAAGGAGAACATCGTCAAAGGTGTGCAATACGAGAAAGGTCGCTACGTGGTGCTCAGTGAAGAGGAAATCAAATCGGCGCACCCGCTGTCCACGCAGACCATCGACATCTTTTCCTTTGTCGACAGCGAGCAAATCCCCCTGCAAAACATCGACACGCCCTACTACCTCGCGCCGGACAAACGGGGCGGTAAGGTTTACGCGTTGTTACGGGAAACATTGAGCAAAACCAACAAGGTCGCCCTCGCCCACGTGGTTTTGCATACTCGCCAGCACCTGGCCGCGCTGATGCCGCTGGATTCGGCGATGGTCCTGGTGATGCTGCGCTGGCCGGCGGAAGTGCGCAGCCTCGACACACTGGAACTGGGCAGTGAAGTGACCAAACCGGAATTGGCCAAAGGTGAGCTGGACATGGCCAAACGGCTGGTGCAGGACATGAGCGGCGACTGGAACCCCGAGGATTATCGCGACAGCTTTGAAGACAAGATCATGGCGCTGGTCGAGAAGAAGGCGAATGAGGGCAAGATCGAGGATGTCGAGACAGCGACGGGAGAAGAGGAGCGGAAAACTGCGGACGTTATCGATTTGACCGAGCTGCTTAAACGCAGTTTGGGGGGTAAGGCGGCTGGCAAGGCTGCCGCGAAGGCAAAACCGGCGTCGGCGGCGAAAAAAGCAACCAAGCGGTCGAGTGGCTGATTCAGGTTTGTTCGGTGAATGTCACGCCCTCTCGCGAGCAGGCTCGCTCCCACAGTTGGAATGCACTTCAATGTGGGAGCGAGCCTGCTCGCGAAGGCGTAAGAAGCATCAACACAAAAATCAGATCCAGACAAAAAACGCCAGCAAGCCGCCAAATATCGCCCATTTCTCCAGGTAATAAAGCTTACGGTTGCGTTTCTTGAGTGCCTTGCCGCGCAAACGAATCTTGTAGATTTTGGCGAACAGCCGATTGATGCCCCCGGTCTTGTCGCCCACATCATTAGGCGCACCCGCCGCCGACATCACATTCCGGCTGAACCAGCCATTGAACGCCGCCGCCCAGCGATACTTCATCGGCCGCTCAATGTCGCAGAACAGAATGATGCGGTTCTGATCCGTGGTGTTTTCCGCGTAATGAATGAAGGTTTCATCGAACATCACCGCTTCGCCGTCGCGCCAGTGATAGTTCTCGCCATCGACGTTGATGTAGCAACCGGCGTCGTTCGGCGTCTCAAGGCCCAGGTGGTAACGGTAGGAACCGGCATACGGATCGCGATGACGCACCAGTTTCGAACCCGGTGGCAACTCGGCGAACATCGCGGCCTTGATCGAACCTATGCTCTGCACCAGTTCGGTAGTGCGCGGGCAGAGTTTCATCGCCGAAGGATGGCTGTCGCCGTACCACTTCAGGTAAAAACGCTTCCAGCCGGTCTTGAAGAACGAGTTGAAGCCGACGTCGTCGTACTGGTTGGAACGCTTGATCTCACCCGCTCTCAGCAAGTTCTGGCCTTCTTCACGGATTTCTTCCCAATGAGCCTGCAACGGGCTCAGGTCGGGAAAGTCGGCCGGATTAAGGTAAGGCTTGTTGGGAATCTTCGAAAACAGGTAAAGGAAGCAATTGATCGGTGCGAGAAACGTCGAGTGGTCGCTCAGTTGGCGGCCCAGCTTGTGGCGCACGCGACCGCGCAGGTGCACGTACGCAATCGAGACAACATAAATAGCGGCAATGATGAGTTTCACGGAAATCGTCACACGTCAGAATTGAACAAACTGCGTCCACGCCTGCTGGCATCAGGTCGGAGATGGCATTTTAGCCACGATTTGTAACCAATAGTTAACTTGAAGATGTGAAAATCTGTCCGCTGATACCGCCAAAGGACCCTTGCGGCCTCAACGCCCTATCGTTTAAAGAGCCAGACCAGTACAATCGCCGCCAAACATTACGCGCCCCCCTTGGTTGACGACGGGAATGAACCCCGTCTCAGCGCACTTCGACTCGGGCCAAGCGCTCCATATGCTGCTGTCCACTTATTGCCAGATGGACCTTCCGCTTCTGACTGGGATGAATTTCCCGTGGTTGGAAAACCGGAACCGGGTACTGATTCGGTACTGCCGCAACCCTAGCTACTCTGAATGCTTCGCAGGAAAAACCTTTGATCTCTACAGCTAACATCACGATGCAGTTCGGCGCCAAGCCGCTATTCGAAAACGTTTCGGTCAAATTCGGCGCGGGCAACCGCTACGGCCTGATCGGTGCCAACGGCTGCGGCAAGTCGACGTTCATGAAAATCCTCGGCGGCGACCTCGATCCGTCCGGCGGTCAGGTCATGCTCGAACCGAACGTGCGCCTGGGTAAATTGCGCCAGGACCAGTTCGCCTACGAAGAATTCACCGTGATCGACACCGTGATCATGGGTCACGAAGAGCTGTGGAAGGTCAAGGCCGAGCGCGACCGTATCTACTCGCTGCCGGAAATGACCGAAGAAGACGGCATGGCTGTGGCCGAACTGGAAACCGAATTCGCCGAAATGGACGGCTACACCGCCGAATCCCGCGCCGGTGAACTGTTGCTGGGCCTGGGTATCGGTATCGAGCAGCACTTCGGCCCGATGAGCGAAGTCTCCCCTGGCTGGAAACTGCGCGTATTGCTGGCTCAAGCGCTGTTCTCCGATCCGGAAGTGCTGTTGCTCGACGAACCGACCAACCACCTGGACATCAACACCATCCGCTGGCTGGAAAACGTGCTGACCCAGCGCTCCAGCCTGATGATCATCATCTCTCACGACCGTCACTTCCTGAACAGCGTGTGCACCCACATGGCTGACCTGGATTACGGCGAGCTGCGCCTGTTCCCGGGCAACTACGACGAGTACATGACCGTGGCGACCCAGTCCCGCGAGCAATTGCTGTCGGACAACGCCAAGAAGAAGGCACAGATTTCGGAACTGCAATCGTTCGTCAGCCGCTTCTCGGCCAACGCCTCGAAAGCCAAGCAGGCCACTTCCCGCGCCAAGGCGATCGACAAGATCCAGCTGGCCGAGGTCAAGCCTTCGAGCCGTGTGAGCCCGTTCATCCGTTTCGAACAAACCAAGAAGCTGCACCGTCAAGCAGTCATCGTCGAAGGCATGGCCAAAGGTTTCGACGGCAAGACACTGTTCAAGGACTTCAGCTTCCAGGTTGAAGCTGGCGAGCGTGTAGCGATCATCGGCCCGAACGGTATCGGTAAAACCACCCTGCTGCGCACCCTGGTCAACGAACTGACCCCGGACGCCGGCACCGTGAAGTGGACCGACGCTGCGGAACTGGGCTACTACGCCCAGGACCATGCGCACGACTTCGAAGACGACTGCAACCTGTTCGACTGGATGGGCCAGTGGACCCAGGGCGGCGAGCAACTGGTGCGCGGCACCCTCGGTCGCATGCTGTTCTCCAACGACGAGATTCTGAAGTCGGTCAAGGTCATCTCCGGTGGTGAGCAAGGTCGCATGCTGTTCGGCAAGCTGATCCTGCAAAAGCCGAACGTGCTGATCATGGACGAACCGACCAACCACTTGGACATGGAATCCATCGAAGCGCTGAACCTGGCGCTGGAAAACTACCCGGGCACGCTGATCTTCGTCAGCCACGACCGTGAGTTCGTATCGTCCCTGGCCACCCGCATCATCGAGTTGAGCCCTAGCGGCGTGATCGACTTCAGCGGCACCTACGATGACTACCTGCGTAGCCAGGGCGTTGTGTTCTAAAACACGCCTTGCCGCAACTGAAAGCCCCGTCCCTGTGACGGGGCTTTTTGCATTACATGGCCAAGGAATGTTGAGATGCCAAGACCATCGCGAGCAGGCTCGCTCCTACAAAGGACCGCGCTCCAGTGTGGGAGCGAGCCTGCTCGCGAAGAGGCCCTGAAAAACACCACCGATATAGTTAGCCTGCTTTCTTTTCTATTGCACCCGCGCCATGATGCAGCTCTCCCACCGCCGCCCGCGAACGAGCCCTCATGTCTGTGCAGCAACTGCCACCGCAAAGCTCCATGGCGATCACCCTGCAGATCGTCTCCATCGTTTTCTATACCTTTATTGCCTTCCTGTGCATCGGTCTGCCGATTGCGGTGTTGCCGGGTTACGTGCATGAGCAACTGGGTTTCAGCGCAGTCGTGGCAGGACTGACCATCGGCTCCCAATACCTCGCCACCCTGCTCAGCCGGCCAATGGCCGGGCGCATGTCGGACAGCATCGGCACCAAGCGCTCGATTGTTTACGGGTTGTCGGGGATCGTCCTGAGCGGCGCGTTGACCTTGCTGTCGACGTTGCTGCAAAGCTTCCCGCTGACAAGCCTGTTGATCCTGATTGCCGGTCGCCTGTTGCTGGGGATCGCACAGGGCTTGATCGGCGTCGGCACCATCAGTTGGTGCATGGGCCAGGTGGGTGCCGAACACACCGCGCGTTCGATCTCCTGGAACGGCATTGCGTCCTATGGCGCCATTGCCATTGGCGCGCCGCTGGGTGTGGTGATGGTGGCCGAATATGGCTTCGCCAGCCTCGGGATCGCGCTGTCGGCGCTGGCCGCACTGGCGCTGGTGCTGATCCGTAATAAACCCTCGGTGCCGGTGGTTCGCGGCGAACGCCTGCCATTCTGGGCAGTATTCGGGCGCATTGCGCCCTTCGGCGCCAGCCTCAGCCTGGCGTCGATCGGCTACGGCACGCTGACTACTTTTATTACCTTGTATTACCTCAGCCGTGACTGGACTGGCGCGGCCTATTGCCTGACCGTCTTCGGTGTCTGCTTCATCCTCGCCCGACTGTTGTTTATTTCGAGTATCAGCCGCTTCGGTGGCTTCACCTCGGCGATTGCCTGCATGAGCATTGAAACGGCGGGCCTGGTGCTGCTGTGGCTCGCCCCTTCGACCAGCTTCGCCCTGGTGGGCGCCGGCCTGGCCGGGTTCGGTTTGTCGCTCGTCTACCCGGCGCTGGGGGTCGAGGCCATCAAGCAGGTGCCCAACTCCAGCCGTGGTGCGGGCTTGAGCGCTTATGCGGTGTTTTTTGATCTGGCGCTGGCAATTGCCGGACCGTTGATGGGGGCTGTGGCGCTGAACTTCGGTTACTCATGGATTTTTTTTAGTGCAGCGTTGTTATCGGTGACTGGTCTTGGCCTGACATTAATGCTCTCAAGACGGGCAGCCCGCGCAATCAATTGAACAAGTAACAAGATAAATATTGCAACCTGACCAAAGTGCAACATCTCGAATGGATTAATGCAAAATGCCATCGTTGTTTTAACTGCCTGTTTCGACAAAATGCGCGCGCTGCTTTTATCGAAATCAACAACAGGAAAATCAAGTTGCGCACTTTGCTCTTAGCATTTCTCACCCCGACGCTAATGTTTTCACTTAACGCTACTGCCCAGGCGAGCCCTCCCGATGAAGTCTGCCATAACGGCGTGTGCTGGCCTATCGGCGATCCCGGCGGTGGTGGCAACCCTTGCTGCCCCTGGAGCGATGAACGACTGAAAACCAACGTTCAACACCTGAAAAATCCAACGGAAAACCTGCTGAAACTGCACGGTGTAACATTCAACTGGAAAAAGAATGACCAGGCCGACATTGGTTTGATTGCTCAGGACGTTCAGAAAGTCTACCCACAATTAGTGCGCACTGAAGGCGACCTTCTGCAAGTTGATTATCAGAAACTGGTGGCGCCTCTTATCGAGTCGGTTCGCGAACTAAACGCCCGCGTCCAGACATTGGAAGCAGCCTTGGCTAATAAGTAACAAATAGTTGAATCGCCGATCATTAGTTATTGATCGGCGGTTTGCATCCCCGCCCGCGTCGGTTTACCCAGCGCATGGGAGAAGAATCGCCCGGCCTCGGAAATCATGTTGCGGTGAATGTCCTCGCGGTCGACGCCATCGGCATCGGTGCACAGCGCCGGCATGGCCGCGATCTGCTCTTCATTGCACGGTGCCATGAACACGAAGTGCCCTGCCCCGGCCAGCAACTTGAAGTCCGGCGCGATCGGCAGTTTGCGCGCCAGTGCCGCGGCATTCTTGTCGAAGGCCACGAGTTTGTCGCCGTCGCCACTGTAAAGCAGCACCGGTACGTGCACGTCGGCCAGTGTATGGCGGCCGAATTTCAGGCTCAGCGGCGCCATCAACAACAAGGCGCCAACCCGTGGATCCGCCACCGGTTGCAGGTCATCCCGGTCGACAATCAGCTCGCCATGGGTGTTGCAGGCGTCGCGGTCGTCCGGACGCTCTTCGCAATAGCGACGCAGACGGTCCAGGTCAGGTGTTGCGCCGGACAGGATCAACGCAGTTTCCCCACCCGCTGAATAACCGATCACGCCCACCTGATCGGCGTTGACGAATGGCGCAAGCATGCGGTCGCCGAGGGTGGCGGTGATGGCTTCGGAAATCTGGATCGGCCGGCCGTACAGGTTGCTCAAGGTGCCCAGACGACTGTGATCTTTGGAGTTGTCGCCAGGATGGATCACCGCCACCACCACAAACCCTTTGCGCGCCAGCGAGGTAGCCAGATCGTGAAGGGCCAACGGGGTTCCAGTGTTGCCGTGGGACAGCATCAGCATCGGGAAGCGACCAATGGCGACGCGGGTGTCTTCGCCCGCCTCGACCGTGTAACCCTCGAGTTTGCTGGAGTGTTCCCGATCGCTTGAGGGGTAGAACGCGATGGCGCGCATCGGCTGCAGGTCCAGCGGATCGAGAAAGGTCATTTCGTGGAAGCCGACGCTCCAGTGAGGATGCGGCGCAGGCGCGGCGTGCACTGAATTCAGGCTGCTGAGCAGGCAAATCAGTAACGTTGCACAAAGACGCACCATGGGATGCCCCACCTTTGTTACTTGACCGGAAAGCCCGTTCTCCTGCAATACAGCGAGGAAGCGGCCTTGTACCAGCAATTGCGGCCACCAAGGTCGTTACAGAACGGGGACGTTAAACCCTCGACTGCATAACCTGGGCCACAACATGAAACAATAAGTAATGATCAGAAACAAAAAACTCCGTACCTGACCCTTGCGAGATCAGAATACAGAGTTTTTTAAGGTGTTGCCTGAGCAGATTTACATCTTTACGCAAGTCTTACGCAGCGGCGAACAGTTGCTCGCTGATCTGGGTACGCGCATCGCTCATGGCTTTGTTACGCACTTCGTCGCCGTAGGCCAGGCCTTCGGCACGGACGAATTCGATGTCGGTGATGCCGAGGAAGCCGAACAGCAGTTTCAAGTACTCTTCGTGGGCCACACCGGATGCCTGACCGGCATGCAAACCGCCGGAAGTCGAAACGATCACGACTTTCTTGCCACCGCACAGGCCTTCAGGGCCGGCTTCGGTGTAGCGGAAGGTCTGGCCGGCAACGGCGATGCGGTCGATCCAAGCCTTGAGTTGGGTCGGGATGGTGAAGTTGTACATCGGCGCGGCGATGACAACGGCATCGGCGGCGAGGAATTCGGCCAGCGTGGAGGCGCTCAGCTCGGCTTCGTGCTGCTGGGCAGCGTTGCGCAGTTCTGCGGTGGTGCCGGCGGCGACCAGGGTCGTGGCGGAGAAGTGGCTGATGGCGTCGCTGGCCAGGTCGCGGTAAGTGACCACGGCAGCCGGTGCAGCGGCCTGCCAGGCTTTGACGACTTCGCCGCTCAGCTGACGGGAAGCCGAGTTGTCACCGAGAATGCTCGAATCGATATGCAGCAGTTTCATGTGGGATCTCCAGGTGAGGACCGCCACGAGGCGATCTGATGGGGACAATCCTACAGACGAAACCAATAGCTGATTAGACTGCGACAATGCGATAGTTCGTCCCACTGATAGAACAATCGGGTTTCAACCATGCAAGACCTTAATGACCTGTACTACTTCGCCAAGGTGGTCGAAGCCGGTGGTTTCGCGGCGGCCGGGCGTTTGCTGGGGATTCCCAAGTCGCGGCTGTCGCGTCGCATCGCCGAACTGGAAGAACGCCTGGGCGCGCGCCTGCTGCAGCGAACGACGCGGCAACTGAAGCTGACGGCCGTGGGTGAACGTTACCTGCGGCATTGTCAGGCCATGTTGCTGGAAGCCGAGATGGCTGACGAAGCGGTGGCGAGCATGTCCAGCGAGCCGCGCGGTCGCTTGCGGGTGTCCGCCCCCGTTGGCCTGGCGCATGAAATGCTGCCATCGGTGATCAGCCGATTTCTCGAGAAATACCCGCATGTTCAACTGGAGGTCATGCTGGTCAACCGCCGCGTCGACCTGGTGACCGAGGGCGTCGACGTCGCGCTACGGGTTCGCGAGCCGGGTGATGAAGATCCGTTGCTGGTCACCCGGCGCCTGCGTCAGGCGCAGATGTTGATGGTCGCCAGCCCCGACTTCCTTCATGGCCGGACGATCAATCACCCCGAAGAACTCAAGGGCTTGCCAGTACTCGGCGCACTCGAGGCTGACCGCATGGTACACATCCGCATGCTGGACAAGCAGGGCAAAAGTCATGAACTCGCCCTCGAAGCACGGCTGGGCATCGACGATTTCATCGTACGCCGGGCCTGCACCCTCGCCGGCCAGGGCTTTACCATGCTGCCGATGATGTATTGCGAACAGGCGCTGGAAAGCGGCGCACTGGTGCAGCTGCTTCCCGAGTGGTCATTGCCGGGTGGCTGGCTGCAAGCGGTCTATCCGCACCGGCGCGGAGTAATGCCGGCGGTGCGTGCCTGGCTCGACCATTTGATCGAATCATTCAATGCCTGTGGGGACCGACTGATATGAAGGCTGGACGCATGAGCGAAGAGGATGTCGCGCAATTCTGCCTGGCGCTGCCGGGTGTGCGGGAAGACTACAAGTGGGGTGGCGTGCGGGTGTTTTCGATTGCCGGGAACAAGATGTTCGCCCTGCAGGGCCTGCGCGGTGATTCCCTTGCCTTCAAGGTCGACAAGGATCTGTTTCTGGGGCATTGCGACCGTCCGGGCATACACCCGGCGCCGTACCTGGCGCGGGCCCAGTGGATCATCATGGAAACGCCCTACCCGCTCGGCGCCGAGGAACTGCAAGGCCTGTTGCAACGCTCCCATCAACTGGTGGTGAGCAAGTTGCCCAAGCGCACCCAGGTGAGCCTGCTGCTTTAGAACAGCGCTAGCAGGTTCGCCCCCAGGAACAGTTGATCGATCCAGAACACCTGGTGCAACAACACGATCAGCCAGAACAGCACTTGGAACGACACCTTGCGCGTCTTGTGCCGAAACACCTGCTGAGCGAGCAAAGCGCCCGGCCAGCCGCCTGCGAGCTCGACCGCGTGCAACACGTTTTCGGGGGTGCGCCAGCGGTCAGTACGGGCCTTGTGCTTGTCGCTCCAGTAAAGGAAGAACGCCAGCACGCTGACGAGCCCGTAGGCCGCCAGCGGAATCAGCGAAATCCCGCGCAGCCAGAACGACAGCGAGCCGGTCAACGGCAGCGCGCACACGATCGCGAACACCAGCAGTTTCAGCCTTGGATTCTGGGTCCGCCCTCCGGAGTTGCGTCCGGGATTGTTGCGCGCGCTGGCGTCATTCATGGCTTCACTGCGGTCCAGTCGACCCAGCCAAATTGCCAGGTGGCCAGGATGACCAGGCCGAAGACAATGCGATACCAGGCAAACGCTGCGTAGCTGTGGCTGGCGATGAACTTGAGCAGGCCTCTGACGGCAATCATCGCGAAGATGAACGCGGTAACGAAGCCGATGGCGAACACCGGAAAATCCGCCGGCACGAACAGGTTGCGGTACTTGTAGCCCGAGTACACCGCTGCACCGACCATGGTCGGCATCGCCAGGAAAAACGAAAACTCGGTGGCCGTCTTGCGCGACAGACCGAACAGCAGACCACCGATGATCGTCGAGCCTGAACGCGACGTGCCCGGAATCATCGCCAGGCACTGGGCCAGGCCGACTTTCAGGGCGTCTTTCCAGGTCATCTCGTCGACGGTCTCGGCATGCACCTCATGCTGGCGGCGCTCGGCCCACAACATCACGATGCCGCCCACGACCAGGGCCGTGGCCACGGTGATCGGGTTGAACAGGTATTCATGGATCAGGTCGGCGAAAATCACGCCCAATACCACGGCCGGCAGGAACGCAATCAACAGGTTGGCAGTAAAACGTCGAGCGCCGGGCTGCGTCGGCAAGCCAACGACCACGTCGAAGATCTTGCGCCGAAACTCCCACACCACCGCGAGAATCGCACCGAGCTGGATAATGATGTTGAACGCCATGGCGCGCTCACCACCGAAGTTGAGCAAGTCGGCCACAATAATCTGGTGTCCGGTACTGGAAATGGGCAAAAACTCCGTCAGCCCTTCTACAACGCCAAGTATCAATGCCTGCAACGCGGTCCAAAGATCCATCAATCCCCCAAGAAGCGATGCGCGACGGCATGCCCCGTTAATATTTTTTCAAAACGTTCACTGCGACTAGCGTAGCCAAAAGTCCCGCGCGCACAGAATCCGGACGGAACCGTAAAAATTCCGTGAAACATCGACGTGGATTCAGGTTTTTCCGTGCGGGGCCGAAATCCTATCAGACATGCCAGAATAACGCTGCCGCGTTATAGGACCTGGGTCTGATAGGCCCGATCGGCAAAGTGTGGTTGGATGCTGGCGATCAATTATTACAAGAACAAGAAACCGGAGTGACCGCGTTATGAACAGCTTGCGCAATATGTCGATCAGCCGCCGTTTGTGGCTCATTTTGATCGTGGCCGTCATGATGCTCCTGACCTTGGGCGTGTTGATGCTCAAGCAGATCCATGAAGACCTGTATCACGCCAAGGCGCAGAAAACCCAGCACGTGGTGCAGACCGCCAGTGGCATCCTCAGCTACTACCACGACCTGGAAACGGCCGGCACCCTGACGCGCGAAGCGGCGCAGAAACAGGCGCTGACCGCCGTTCGCGGGCTGCGCTATGACCAGAACGACTACTTCTGGATCAACGACCTGACGCCGGTGATGATCATGCACCCGGCCAACCCGAAACTCGATGGCCAGAACCTTTCGGCGATCCGCGATCCAGACGGCTTTGCGGTGTTCAATGAAATGGTTGCCCTGGCCAAAGCCAAGGGCGCCGGCCCGATCGACTATCGCTGGCCAAAACCGGGCGCCAGCGACCCGGTGGAAAAAACCTCCTACGTCAAACTGTTCGAGCCTTGGGGCTGGGTGATCGGTTCGGGTGTGTACATCGATGACATGCAGGCCGAATTCAAGGGCCAGGTCTGGAAAGCGACCGGCGTCGGGCTGTTTATTGCCGCCATCATGGCGTTGCTGGTGATCCTGATCGCCCGCAGCATCGTTCGCCCGCTCCAGGAAACCGTGAACGCCATGGCCAACATTGCCAGCGGCGAAAGCGACCTGACCCGCAGCCTCGATACCCACGGCCAGGATGAAGTCACGCAGCTGGCCCGCCACTTCAATGCCTTCACCGCCAAACTGCGCCTGGTGATCGGCGAGTTGCAGGTGTCCGCCAGCGCCCTCGGCCAGTCGTCCAGCGAGCTGGGCAACGACGCTACCCAGGCCCAGCAGCGCAGCCAACAGCAATCCCAGCAAATGGAACTGGTGGCCACCGCCATCAATGAAGTGACGTACGGCGTACAGGATGTGGCGAAGAACGCCGAGCACGCCGCCAGCGAAATGCGCAACGCCGAATCTCAGGCGCAACAGGGCCAGGTCAACATTGACAGCAGCCTGCAGCAGATCGACAAGCTGTCCTCCACCATCGATCAGGCCGTGGAGGTCATTCGCACCCTGGCTACCGAAAGCACGCAGATTGGCAGCGTGCTGGAAGTGATCCGCTCCATCGCCGAACAAACCAACCTGCTGGCGCTCAACGCTGCGATCGAGGCCGCCCGCGCTGGCGAGCAAGGTCGCGGGTTTGCCGTGGTCGCGGATGAAGTCCGCCTGTTGGCCCAGCGCACGCAGAAATCCACCGCCGAGATTCAATCGATGATCGAGCGTCTGCAAACTCACTCGGAAGCGGCCGTTAAAGTCATCGGCGACAGCAGTCGCGCGTCCCAGCTGACCATCGAGCAGGCCGGCCTCGCTGGAGAGAGTTTGAATGCCATTGGCCAGGCCCTGCGCAACCTCAACGGCCTGAACGCCTCGATCGCCAGTGCGACGCTGCAACAGGCGCATGTGGTCGAGGACATTAACCAGAACGTTACCCAGGCTGCCGGCCTGTCCCACAGCACCGCGTTGGCGGCGGAACAATCAAGCGTGGCCAGTGTACGGTTGAAGGGTTTGAGCGAGCAGTTGAACGGGCTTCTCAAGCAGTTCCGCGTGTAACCCCGGCCCGACACCGACCGCATACCTGTAGAGCCAGCTTGCTGGCGATGGCGTCCGCGAAATCGCCATCGCCAGCAAGCTTGCTCCTACAGGTTTTGTGTAAGCCCTCTATCCCGAACACACCCCCAATCCGTAGGAGTCGGCTTGCCGGCGATGGCGCCCATGAGATCGCCCTCGCCGGTGGTAGCCGCCATCCGCAAAGTCACATCGCGGCGATCTTTTGATCTTCAAAACGCCCGCCTAACCGGTACAATCTGCCCCCCCCTCTGCTTTCCTCCAAGGAACCTCCATGTCCGGGCTTGAACTGTTTGCCGCCGCCCTCGGTGTCATTGCCGTCTGGTTGACGGTCAAACAGAACCCCTGGTGCTGGCCGATCGGTCTGGTCATGGTGTCGCTTTACAGCTGGGTGTTTTTTGAAGTGAAGCTGTATTCGGACATGCTGCTGCAAGTGATTTACGCCGCGCTGCAACTCTATGGCTGGTGGCAGTGGACGCGCTCGGGGACTGAGCGAAAGGGCCGGCAAGTCACCCGGCTCAAGGGACAATCGATTGCTTCAGGCCTGGCCATCGGCGCCCTCGGCAGCCTGTTGCTCGGCGCGGCCATGGCGCACTGGACTGATGCCGCCCAACCTTGGCTCGACGCCGCATTGACGGGTTTCAGCCTGGTCGCGCAGGTCTGGATGGCGCAAAAACGTGTTCAATGCTGGCCGCTATGGATCACCCTCGATGTGATCTTCGTCGGGCTCTTCATTTATAAGGGCATGTACCTGACCGCCGGGCTCTATGCGCTATTTACCGTGATTGCCGTGGAAGGCTGGCGGGAATGGCGGGCCGATCCGGCGCTGCGCACATGAAAGTCCTGGTTCTCACCGGGCCCGAGTCCAGCGGCAAGAGTTGGCTGTCGAATGAGATTCACGCCAATTTTGGCGGCATATTGGTCGGCGAGTATGTTCGGCATTTCATCGACACCGAAGCCCGTGTAACTTGCTATCAGGACATTACGCCGATAGCACGTGGCCAGCTTGCCTGGGAAGATGAAGCACGAGCCAATCAACCGCCCCTGTTGATTCTCGATACGCATCTCTTGAGTAATATCCTGTGGAGCCGCACCTTGTTTGGCGCCTGCCCGACCTGGATCGAGCAAGCATTGCTGGAAAGGCACTACGACCTGCACTTGTTGCTGAGTCCTGAAGCCGTGGCCTGGCATGACGACGGGCAGCGTTGCCAACCGGAATTGGCAGAACGCCAGGCGTTTTTCCAGGCCAGCCGCTACTGGCTTGAGCGACACCACCAGCCTTTCCAGGTGCTGCAAGGTGACTGGAAACAACGCAAGGAGGCGGCATTCGAAGCCGTGATTCGCTTGCTGAACCCCTGACAGGGCTCCCCGCCCTGCCGAAATGTCCATTCCTGAAACACTCGCGCCTGTGCAAACCCTTGATCTAAAGCGGCTCGTGCACGTCTGCAAGAAAATGTTAAGCCATTGATACAACCCGCCCTCAGCGCCTCTGACAAGCAACGCCGCCTATCCAGGCGGCGTTTTTGCGTGGGTCTGTTTCAGAGGCTTTACAAATTTTTCTGACCGTCACGACAATTAAATTCAACCCATTGTTTTTAAAAGAAAAGCTAAAAGCGGCACACCTTCTGCTCTCTACCTCGCAACGCTAACAGGGCCAGCGTTCCACTTACAGAAGGAATTGCCGCTGTGGGGAAACTCAATAAGAACATTTATATCCTCCTGCTGACCGGCTGCACACTGGGCTCAACTGTTTGCCTGCCCGTCCAGGCAGACAACGGCATCATCATTATCAAGCGTGATGTCCAGGTGCGAAACGCCGTGCAGGCACCGGTGATTCCCGATCCCAACCCAACGACCGCCAATGCCAACCCGTCCAGATATGTGATCGATCAGACCAACGAGCTGAACGACGGCGACATCGCAAACGTCGCCAGTGGTGCAGGTATCACACGCCTGGTCACGATGGGCAACACCAACCTGGGCGGCAATATCACCACGCAAAACCAGCTTTCCAACCTCCCAGCCGGACGATCGAGCGGAGGTAACGGTATCTCCAACATGGTCAATTCAAACGTCCAGCAAGGTCTGGGTGCTTTGAAAATCATAACGGGAGGCCAATAAGATGAATCGCTCACTGCTGATTGCAGCGATGTTTTGCAGTGCATCGACCTTTGCTCAACCTCCCTTCATCAATAACGCCGACATCAACAATTCTGGCACACGGTACGACGGTAACTTCGCGGTCAACCAAGCGGCAGGCGATCAGCAGCAACAGGCGAATGCCCGGGCCATCGCCAATGGCCCTGCAGCCAGCGCAACCACGCAGATCCGCCAACGGCTGCATACGCAGGTCGATCCAAGAATGGATGCAAGCGCGAACATCCAAGGCAACTCTTTCAGCCAAGGCAACGGCGTACTGGGCGTGAACCAGAGCGCGGGTGCCAGCAACCAGCAAGCCAATGCCCTGCGGATAAGCATCAGCAACCAGCCGCAAAGCATCGACGACAGCGTCCTCATGCAACAGAACGTGGCGCTGCTCAACAACTCCGATCCGACTGACTCTGCACCAGGCTTTCGCCAGGTCACTACCAGCGACCAGGCTTTCACCGCTAGCCGTGGGGTGATTCAGTTGAATCAGAGTGCCGGGGTGGGAAACCGAACGGCCAACACCCTGAGCATACGGGTCGCGGATTGACCCAAACAGGTAATAACAACACTTAACCTAAAATAAGTACGGAGAATCACCATGAAACCTTCGATGGCACTAAAGCCTCTGGTTTTCGCAATTGCTGCGCTCATGGCTGTTGCTGTACAAGCTCAAGACAATCGTAATGGCCATCATAACGGCGGCCACAACCATACCCCTCCTCCAACGAAAATCCCTGTCTACGCTACTGCGAATGCTAACGACAAGCAGAGCAGTACCGGCAACCGCATTCTGAACCAAGGGACTCAGAATAACGCTGAGATGAGCAGCTCTGCCGGAGGCGCCAGCGGCAACGTCGGCATCAACGTGGCAGCGGGCAATGGCAACCAACAAGACAACGCGGCTGCCATTGCAAACGCTCAGTCCGACTCCAGCCTCGATAACAGCTTCGTGTTCGGCACGGCTACTGCTACCGCGAAAGTCACTCAGTACAGCAACAACAACAAAGTCGACAACATTTCCGTTACCAACTCTGCTGTGATGAGTGGATCGGGCAACGGCGGCAGCGGCAACATGGGTATTAACATTGCCGGTGGCGACCTTAACCAACAGAAAAACACCATGGCGATTGCCAACTCCAATTCGCCACTGGGTAGCGCAACAGCCACCGCCTCTGCCGATCAAAATGGGCCAGGCCTGGTTGTGAACAACTATGCGGATCGGACTTACAGCCTGGATACGATCACGCTTACTACAACCAAAAGCGGCAGTTCCTCTTTCAACAAGGATTCCAGTCTGAGTGTTGATAAGAGCTCTTCCAGCAGCTGGTCTGCAAGCGGTTCCAATAGCTTCGATGCAAGCGGGTCCAAATCGGTTGATGCCAGTGGCTCGCACAGCACCGACTCGAGCGCTACCAGCCACGCTTCTATAGACGCTACTCTGGCCGCCTCCGCAGATGCTGCCGTTAGCTTCACTCGCAACAATGGCAATGGCGATCGCACCCGCAGCGCGAGTGCAGAAGGATCGCTTAACGCGTCGCTCAATGCGTCTGTCGACACCGAGCACACAAACTCGACCGACTCGTCGTTCGCGAAAGCCTACGATTCCTCGTTCACCAAGTCGTTTGATTCGTCCTACGACAAGTCTGGCGAGAAAGCGCACGAGTCTTCGAAAGACGTGACCAAAAGCTACAGCGAGAGCAGTTCTTGGGAGTTGAGCAACACCTACTCCTATCAAGTTCTGACACCAACCGGCTGGGCTAACCCTGTGACCAACACTGCAACCCTGAGTGGTTCGGTGAATGGCGGCAGCGGCAACCTCGGCGTCAACGTAGCTGCGGGTGTGGGCAACCAACAAAGCAACTCGCTGGCCATTTCCAACCAATCGTTCTGATTGCTGGCTCTGGAGGCCCCCTCACGGGGGCCTTTTTCAACCCAACCAGAGGGCTTCCTATCATGCGCATAATCGCCTTGGCATTTCTGCTCTGCTTTGCCAGCGTGATCGAGGCCGCACAAATGCCGCTTTCCGTCCTGCCGGGTGGCGCGGTGGTGTACAAGCCGATCCAGAGCATTCGCGAGCGCAAATTTGCCGACCTGGTGCAACAAAAAACCGATTTCAGTTGCGGCGCCGCTGCGCTGGCAACCATCTTGCGTCAGGCCTACTGGCTGGACGTGAACGAAGAACAGATCATCGAAGGCATGCTGGCCCACTCCGACCACGACCTTGTCCGTGTCCAGGGCTTCTCCATGCTCGACATGAAACGCTACGTGGAAAGTCTCGGCATGCGCGCCCGTGGCTACCGGGTAGCACCGGAAACATTGAACGACATCAAAATTCCGGTTGTGGTGCTGATGGATATCCGTGGCTACAAGCACTTTGTGGTCTTGCAAAAAGTTCATCAGGGCTGGGTTTACATCGGCGATCCGGTACTCGGCCATAAACGCTACAAAGTCGACGATTTTGTCAAAGGCTGGAACGGCATCATCTTCGCCGTCATCGGCCAGGGCTACGACAAAACCAATGCGTTGCTCGACCCTCCCGTACCACTGACTGCCAAGAGCCACCTCGACACCTTCAGCCCGGTGCAGGACTCAGAACTGCTGGATTTCGGATTCATCCGAAGCGACTTCTTCTAATAACAAGGGAGCACGAAGCTCCGGGAGCATCCCATGAAGACTCCAATCTGGCTGGCCGTGGTTTGCCTGGCCGCCAGCCTGCCAACCCAGGCAGAAATATTTAAACCCATTGAACTGAAGGATTCGGAACTGGCCAACTTGCGAGGTCGTTATGTCATGCCCGGACGGATCGTCAGTTTCGGGATCGTCATGACAAGCACCTGGCAAAACGCCAACGGTGAAGTGATCGGGGCCACGTCCTCGATGCAGGTTCAACAGTCGACCATCAAGCCACAGTTCTATGTGTCGTTGATCGACCAGTCCGGCGGCAGCTCGACCATCAAGCAAGGCACCGGCTCCGTCACCGGCGGCAACGGCCTCAACAGTACCGAAGGCGTCACCCAAGTGGTACGCGCTGCCGGCGACAACAACACGGCCTATAACAACGTTGACATCAACGTCTCAAGAGGCAATCAAGGGCCCTCAACGCAACAGCAGGGCCAGGTTCTGGCCCCAGGCTCGTCGATTGGCGGCGCCAACGGCGCAGGCTCGCTGAGCGTGTCCTCGACGGGATCGGGTGTACAACTCAACATCGTGGCCAACAACAATCAGGGCAGCACTTTCCAACGCCTGGCCCAGGGTGGGCTGATGCAGAACACGACTTTACTGGGTGGCAGCAACGAGGTGCGCAACCTCACGTCCCTCAATGTCGTGCTGCGTGACAATGCAGCGACAACCGCAGCGTATAACGGCAACCTGGACCAGCTCAAAGGTCTTCGCGCGCTCGGATATTGATCTACGCTCAGTCTCATCGATGTTGTCAGAAGGGACGGCAAACCTATGCAACGATCTACCACGTTCAGACTTATCGTTTGTTTGAGCAGCCTGGCCCCGGCCACCTTGCTATACGCAGCACCGGATCCCCAGGTCGAAGCACTAAAACAAGAACTCATGGAGTTGAAACAGCGTTACGAAGCACAACAGAACGCGCTGATGGTACTGGAGCAGCGCGTTCGCCAGGTAGAAGAAACACCGGTGACGCCGCCCCCCAAACGTCTGACCAAATCCCCTGCCGAACCGGTCAGGAGTGGTCAGACGGTGGCCGCCGGTGCACCTGGAACCACCGGCAGTTCATACGGCCAATCGCTCAAGGATGATTCCGAGCCCGCGCAAAGCGTTTCCAACCTGTATGACGAAGCCAGCGGTTTCTTCGGTGGTGGCAAGTTCAGCGTCGAAACCGGCCTGACCTACACGCACTACGATACGCGTGCGCTGACACTCAACGGCTTTCTGGCCCTGGACTCGATTTTCCTCGGCAACATCAACCTCGACCGCATCAAGGCCGACAACTGGACGCTGGACCTGACCGCCCGCTACAACGTGGCACAACGCTGGCAGTTCGACATTAACGTTCCCGTGGTTTACCGCGAATCGACGTATTCCTCCGGAGGCGCCGGCGGCGCAGGCCCGGTGACGTCGGACGCGACCGTCACTCGTGACCCGACCATCGGCGATGTGAACGTCGGCGTTGCCTACAAGTTTCTGGATGAGTCGGCCAACCTGCCCGACGCGGTCGCTACCTTGCGTATCAAGGCACCCACCGGCAAGGACCCTTACGGCATCAAGCTGGTCGAAGACCCGAACAACGACAACCTCGCGGTACCCGAGGACTTGCCTACCGGTAACGGTGTCTGGTCGATCACCCCGGGTATTTCGCTGGTCAAGTCCTTCGACCCGGCCGTACTGTTCGGCACCCTGGCCTACACCTACAACGTGCAGGACTCTTTCAGCGACATCAGCCCGCAGGTCGGCTCGAAGGTCAAAGGGGACGTCAAACTCGGCGATTCCTGGCAGGTCGGCGCCGGCATTGCGTTCGCCCTGAACGAGAAGATGAGTATGTCGTTCTCCTTCACCGATCAGTTCGCCCGCAAAAGCAAGATCAAACCTGACGGCGGTGATTGGCAATCGATCTCCAACAGCGACTACAACGCGGCCAACTTCAACATCGGCATGACCCTGGCCGCCACCGATAACCTGACGATCGTGCCCAACCTGGCCATCGGCCTGACCGACGACGCGCCAGACTTCTCCTTCAGCCTGAAATTCCCGTACTACTTCTGAGCCGCAAACAAAAGCCCCGCTGCGATGCCCATCGCAGCGGGGCTTTTCACTGTTTGAATCGCTTAACGAATCTGGTGTTTGTGCAGTAATCGATAGAACGTTGGCCGCGACACGCCGAGGACACGGGCGGCAACGCTCAGGTTGTCGCTGTGCCGGTTCAACACGTCGCACAAAGCCTGGCGCTCGGCCCGGTGCTTGTAATCTTCCAGCGTGCCCATCGGCGCGACCACGGTGTGATGGCTGATCAACCCCAGGTCCCGTGCTTCGATCTGCCGGCCCTCGGCCAGTACCAGCCCGCGGCGTACCCGGTTGGCCAGCTCACGAACATTGCCGGGCCAGTCGTGCTTGCCCATCGCAATCAAGGCATCTTCGCTGAAGCTGCGCGGACGGCGGCCGGTTTCATGGCTGTAGAAATGGGAAAAGTGGTTGGCCAGCATCGACAGATCGCCATTACGCTCACGCAAGGGTGCGGTCGCGACCTGCAACACGTTCAGGCGGTAATACAGGTCTTCGCGAAAGGTTTTCTTCTCGATAGCCGCTTCAAGATCGACGTGGGTCGCGGCCAACACCCGCACATCAACGGGAATCGGCTGACTGCCGCCCACCCGCTCGATGTGTTTTTCCTGGAGAAAACGCAGCAGGTTGGCTTGCAGCTCCAGGGGCAAATCACCGATTTCGTCGAGAAACAGGGTCCCGCCATTGGCTGCTTCGATCCGCCCGACCTTGCGCTGGTGAGCGCCGGTAAAGGCGCCCTTCTCGTGGCCAAACAGCTCGGACTGGATCAAGTGTTCGGGAATCGCGCCGCAATTGATCGCGACAAAGGGTTTGCTATGGCGCTGGGATTGCCGATGGAGGGTGCGGGCCACCAGTTCTTTCCCGGTCCCGCTCTCGCCGCGAATCAACACCGGAGACTCGGTGGGCGCCAGTTTGCTCAGCAGTTTGCGCAGTTCGCGTATCGACTTGCTGTCGCCGAGCAGCTCGTGCTCGGGCTGATCGATATGAACCGTGCCCTGGCCGCGCAAACGCGCCATGCCGAACGCCCGGCCCAGCGTCACCTGGACCCGTGACACATCGAACGGCAAAGTGTGGAAATCGAAAAACCACTCGCATACGAAGTCGCCGACGTTCTGCAGGCGCAACACTTCCTGGTTGAGCACGGCGATCCATTCCGTACCGCTGCGGGTGATCAGTTCTTTGACCGCTTCGGGGCGCTCCAGATGAAACGGCTGCAGACGCAACAGACCCACGTCACAGGTTCGGTCGGCGGCATTTTCAAGCTTGCAGCTATCAACGTCCCAACCGACAGAACGCAGACCTGGCAGAAGGCGATGGCAGTCGTCGCAAGGGTCCACTACGAGCAGACGTCGCAACGCAGGCGTTTCGATCATGACTGTTCCTTGACGCCAAATTATCTGAAATATTATTAAAAACAATCATTTGGCGGATCTGGCTGTAACATTAGCAAGAATTTGACGCTGCCTTGTATCGTTTGACTATAGCCTTGGGGTGTATCCAGTTATAAAAAAAACTTCGGTAGTTACCTAACGGGTCGAACCTTTCATCCAGCTTTCAAAAACCGTCGGAATCCTGAACGGAGAAAAGAAAGTTGAAATTTCTTTTAATTGTATGTGACCCACTCATGGGTTGCGGGCATCAGTACAAGTAACCAGCCGAACGGTAAGCCCAACCGACGGCACATCACTTGATTGGGCATACAGAGAGAAGACCCCATGACCGCCCCGCTCCGTATCAACGAAGCTCTTTTGATTGCCGACCGCGCATTCCAGCCATTTCAATGCGTGGCCTGGGCCCCACAAGACGGCAACGGCGAACTCAGCCTGACTGTCATCGACCGCACCAATACCTGCATCGGCCGCAAGCAGATCCCAAGCAGCGCCTATACCGATCCTGCACAACTTGAACATGTTCTGGAAGAAGCCCGCAAAGAGCTGAGCCAGGAAGGTTACACACTGCAATCCTGGTCGATGCCGCACTAAGCTTATTGCGGATTACTTCGCGGTAATCCGCACCTTTCCTCGATCGTTAGTTCGCTGGCCCGCACGGCTAGTGGCACTTTCGACATGCTCTTATTCGAACTTTCACGACGCTAATTAATTGGCTGGCTTTTCATTGGTTCGAAAAGACATCGTTCTGGCACACAGCGACCCTCCGCCTGTTAGTTCTGTCAGTTGTGCAGTCGACCATTCAGGCGTTGAATGACTCCCCAGTCGCCACCTCCCATTCCTGGATCCCGACGACTCGCAAGGAGATGCGTGCATGTCAGTCCAGAACGCTCTAGCCCTGCCCGCGACGTTGAGCGACGCCGGGGCACTCGATAAAACCTTTGCCAGCGCGGGTAAAACCCAGGTGTATTTCGCCGGCAGCCTTTCCAGCATGGCCAATGACCTCGTGATCGATGCCGCCGGGCGGATGTTGATCGCGGCAAAAGTCGGCACGCCGGGCGGCAGCCGTTTTGGCCTGGCTCGCATGCTGGGAGACGGCTCGGCCGACCTCGCCTTCGGCCGACAAGGCAGCGTCATCAGCCAGTTCGAGCCCGGCTTCGAGGCCATGGCCGGGAAAGTCCGCTTGCTGGCCGATGGGCGCATCCTGGTGGCCGGCCTGCACTATGAAGATGCGCACCGGACACTCCCTGCCCTCGCGCTGTTCGAAGAATCAGGTGAGCCGGTTCGCTCATTCGGCAACAACGGACGCTATGTCGTGCGTCTGCCAGGCAATCTTTCCCAGGGCGTGCGTGACACCTGGTTGCCGCCTGGCGTACCGGGCGCCGAAGCTTGCGACGTCCATGTACAGGAAGACGGCAAGATCCTGCTGCTGGCCAATCATCACTTCGAACTGGCGGATCACGTCGGCGTGCTGATTCGGCTCAATCCCGATGGCTCACTGGATGACAGTTTCAACAGCCGTGGCTTCGTACTGGTCAGACACTTGCTGATGAACACCTGGCTCAGCACGCTGCTGGTTCAACGCGACGGCCGGATTCTGGTGGGCGGTTCGATCAATTTCCCTGAAGAAGGCTTGCTCGCGCGCTATCACCCGGACGGCCGTCTCGATGAGCGCTTTGCCGTGGACGGTTTCATGAGTTTCATGGCACAGGGGCGTCACGCTCAGGTCAGCCAGATCGTCCAGCAGGACAACGGCGATTTGCAATGCTTCGGCAGCAGCCGTGACCCCATGCAGTGCATGGCGCTGAAAGTCCATGGCAATGGCCGACCGGACATTCATTGCAACGGCGGCCAGCCGCAATTACTGGAAATTGGCCACAGCGGCTGCCAATGGACCGCCGCGCACGTTCTGCCAGATGGCAGCGTCCTGACCGTTGGCGCCACGGTCGGCGGTATCGAGGCCGATTTCATTCGGGCCCGCCATCTGCCCGACGGACAGTTTGATCACAGCTATGGCGATGGCAGCGGCTGGGTCCGCACCCGCCTGAGTCGCGGCCCGGATACCGCGACGTCCGTGGCGGTACAGCCCGACGGCAGCGTTGTCGTCTGCGGTTATTCACTGGACGGCAACTACCGGGCCATTGTCGCGCGGTATCTGGGGTAGGCCTTCCGATCTTTCCTACGCTTGATCTTGATCGCGGCTTACGGCAACTTGCGCGCTTCTTAATACAAGGAGTTGCCGATGTCCGCTTCACTGGCCCAGGCGTTCGCGCATAATTTTCTCGGGCATTCACCCCGCTGGTACAAGGCCAGCATTGTCGGATTCCTGATCCTCAACGCCCTGGTGCTCTGGACCGTTGGCCCGGTGGCGGCCGGATGGCTGCTGGTGCTGGAATTCATTTTCACCCTCGCCATGGCGCTCAAATGCTATCCGCTGATGCCCGGCGGTCTGCTGCTGGTCGAAGCGCTGCTGTTGAAGATGACCACACCCCAGGCGCTCTACGACGAGTTGGTGCACAACTTCCCGGTGATCCTGCTGCTGATGTTCATGGTGGCCGGCATCTACTTCATGAAAGACCTGCTGCTGTTTCTGTTCTCGCGCCTGCTGCTCGGGGTTCGCTCCAAAGCCATGCTGGCGTTGATGTTCTGCTTCCTGTCGGCGTTTCTCTCGGCCTTTCTCGACGCCTTGACCGTGACAGCGGTGATCATCAGCGCCGCCGTGGGGTTTTACTCGGTGTATCACCGCGTCGCCTCGGGCAACGATCCGCGCCAGGACAGCGAGTTCAGCGACGATCGACACCTGCCCCAACTCCATCATGAAGACCTCGAACAATTCCGTGCCTTCCTGCGCAGCCTTCTGATGCACGGCGCGGTGGGCACGGCACTGGGCGGTGTCTGCACATTGGTCGGCGAGCCGCAGAACCTGCTGATCGGCCACGAAATGGGTTGGCACTTCGCTGAGTTCTTTCTGAAAATCGCGCCGGTTTCATTGCCGGTACTCGTCGCTGGCCTGGTGACGTGCGTACTTCTGGAGAAGTTGCACTGGTTCGGCTACGGCACCCTGCTCCCGGACAACGTGCGCACCGTGCTGGCCAACTATGCCGCCGAAGACAACGCAGAACGCACCTCGCGCCAGCGCGCGGCACTGATCGTTCAGGGGCTGGCGGCGCTGATCTTGATTGCCGGTCTGGCGTTTCACATCGCGGAGGTCGGTCTGATCGGCTTGATGGTGATCGTGCTGATCACCGCGTTCACCGGAATCACCGACGAGCACCGGATTGGCAATGCATTCAAGGACGCCATGCCGTTCACGGCGCTGTTGGTGGTGTTTTTTGCGGTGGTGGCGGTGATTCACGATCAACAGCTGTTCACGCCACTGATCCAGTGGGTGCTGGCGCTACCGACAGACCAGCAACCGGGCATGCTGTTCATCGCCAACGGCTTGTTGTCGGCGATCAGCGACAACGTGTTTGTCGCGACCATCTACATCACCGAAGTGAAACGGGCCTTCGTCGCCGGCCACATGAGCCGTGAGCATTTCGAGACGCTGGCGATTGCGATCAACACCGGCACCAACCTGCCGAGCGTGGCGACACCGAATGGTCAGGCAGCGTTTCTGTTTCTGCTGACGTCGGCGATTGCCCCGCTGATTCGCCTGTCGTATGGGCGGATGGTGTGGATGGCGTTGCCGTATACGGTGGTGATGGGCGTGCTGGGGTGGTACGCCGTAAGTTTCTGGCTGTAAACACCGATTAAAACTGTAGGAGCGAGCCTCCTCGCGATGACGGTGTGACATTCAACACTTGAGTTGTCTGACACACCGTCATCGCGAGCAGGCTCGCTCCTACATTTGGTTTTGTGTTGCTAGCGGGAAAGGATGTACCGCTCGATCGCCTGCGCCGCACCGTCTTCGGTGTTGGCGCCCGTCACCACGTCGGCCTGACGCTTCACCGCCTCCTCCGCCTGCCCCATGGCGATCGACAACCCGGCGCAATGAAACATCGCCGGGTCATTGCCGCCATCGCCCATGGCGGCCGTCTGCTCCAGCGGCACGCCGAGGAATTCGGCCAGTGTCGCCAGCGCCGCTCCTTTGTTGGCGAGCATCGCGGTCACGTCGAGGTACACCGGCTGCGAACGCGACACCTGCGCTTGGCCCTCGATCTTGGCCAACAACTGCGCCTCCAGCTCGATCAGCAACTGTGTGTTGTTGCTCGTCGCGACGATCTTGTCGATGCGCTCCAGATACGGCTCGAAACTCTCTACCGTCACCGGCGGATAGCCCAGGCCATGTTGTTCCCTCGGAACCATCGGTCCGTTCGGGTCTTTCACCAGCCAGTCGCCGCCGCTGAACACCCATACTTCGATGTCCGGCACGTCAGCAAACAGCGTCAACGTGGTCAACGCCGCCGTGGCTGGCAGGTAATGCGCGACCAGCAGACTGCCATCGGGATTGACGATCGTGCCGCCATTGAACGCCGCGGTCGGCAAGTCGACGCCCAGGGCTTCGATCTGCTGCAGCATGGCTTTCGGTGGCCGGCCCGTGGCAAGGCTGAACGACACGCCGGCCTCGCGCAACGAGCGCACGGCGTCGATGGTACGCTGGCTCAGGCTGTGATCCGGCAGCAACAAGGTGCCGTCCATGTCACTCAGAAGAAAACGGATGGGTTGTTGCGTGGCGTCGCTCATCCGAGGCTGTGCCAGACGCGACCATCGCGGGTCAGGAGATCTTCTGCCGCTGCCGGTCCGTCTTCACCGGCCGCGTAAAGTTGCACGCTCGCGTCCTGTTGCCAGGCGTCGAGGAATGGCTGCACCGCGCGCCAGCCGTTTTCGATGTTGTCGGCCCGCTGGAACAGCGTCTGATCGCCGGTCAGGCAATCGTAGATCAAGGTTTCGTAGCCAGTGGACGGCTGCATTTCAAAGAAATCCTTGTAGGCAAACCCCAGTTCGATATTGGCCATTTTCAACGCCGGGCCAGGTCGTTTGGCCAACAGGTCGAACCACATGCCTTCGTTGGGCTGAATCTGGATCCGCAGGTAGGTCGGTTGCAGCTCGTCGACCTCGGTATCGCGGAACTGCGCGTAAGGCGCCGGTTTGAAGCAGATGACGATCTCGGTGTCGCGCACGCTCATGCGCTTGCCGGTGCGCAGGTAGAACGGCACGCCGACCCATCGCCAGTTGTCGATCATGACTTTGAGCGCCACGTAGGTTTCAGTGGAGCTGTCGGGCGCCACGTTGTTTTCCTCGCGATACCCCGGCAACAACTTGCCGTCGACTTCGCCGGGCGCGTATTGACCGCGCACCGAATTGGCCCGCGCCTCTTCCGTGGTCCAGGGGCGAATCGCCCCCACCACCTTGGCTTTCTCGCCACGCACCGCATCGGCGCCAAAGGCGGCCGGCGGTTCCATCGCCACCATCGCCAGCAGCTGGAACAGGTGATTGGGCACCATGTCCCGCAAGGCGCCGGTGTGCTCATAAAAACTGCCACGGGTTTCCACGCCGACGGTTTCGGCGGCAGTGATCTGCACGTGGTCGATGTAATGGTTGTTCCAGAACGCTTCGAACAGGCTGTTGGAGAACCGGCTGATCAGAATGTTCTGCACGGTTTCCTTGCCCAGATAGTGATCGATCCGGTAGATCTGGTTTTCCGTCATCACCTTGAGCAGGCAGGCGTTCAACGCCTCGGCGGTGTGCAGGTCGGAGCCGAACGGCTTTTCGATCACCACCCTTCTGAACGCTTCCGGTGTCTCTTGCAGCAAACCGGCGGCGCCAAGTCGGCGCACCACTTCGCTGAAGAAACGTGGCGCGGTGGCCAGGTAGAACACCGCGTTGCCGGTGCCGCTGGCGGCGATTTTCGCCGCCAGCGCCTGATACGTGCTGTCGTCCAGGAAGTCGCCCTGGACGTAGCTGATGCCCTTGGCCAGGTTGGCCCACAACGCCGGATCAAGGGCTTGATCGCCCTTGCCGACCTTGCTTGCCACTTCGGCCCGAATAAAATCTTCGAGCTTCTGCGCAAAGGCTTCGTCAGTGATGGCGTTGTGGTCAACGCCGATGATCCGCAGTCCATCCCCAAGCAGACCGTCGCGACTCAGGTTGTACAGCGCCGGCATCAGCAGGCGCTTGACCAGGTCACCGTGGGCACCGAACAGGAACAGCGTGGTCGGTGGTGCGGGTTCTGCCTTGGATTTGTTGCGGATCAAACGGGTCATTTTTTCGAAGTCTCCACGTGGCCGCCGAAGCCGAAGCGCTGGGCCGAAAGAATCTTGTCGCCAAAGGTGCCCTGCCCGCGCGAGCGATAGCGGGCGAACAGCGAGTTCGACAGCACCGGCACCGGCACCGCTTGTTCCATGGCCGCTTCGATGGTCCATTGACCTTCGCCGCTGTCCGCTACCGAGCCGGAGAAATTATCGAGCTGCGGATCGGCAGCCAGGGCATCGGCGGTCAAGTCGAGCAACCACGACGAAACCACACTGCCGCGACGCCAGACTTCAGCGATATCGCCGACGTTCAGGTTGAAACGCTGGTCTTCCGGCAGGTGGGTGCTGGACTTGGTCTTGAGGATGTCGAAGCCTTCGGCGAAGGCCTGCATCATTCCGTATTCGATGCCGTTGTGGATCATCTTCACGAAGTGGCCGGCGCCTGCGGGACCGGCGTGGATGTAACCGCGCTCGGCGCGATCGTCGTCCGACTGGCGGTCCTTGGTGCGCGGGATGTCGCCCATGCCTGGCGCCAGGCTGTCGAACAGCGGATCAAGGCGTTTAACCACCTCGGCTTCGCCGCCGATCATCATGCAGTAGCCGCGTTCCAGGCCCCAGACGCCACCGGAAGTGCCGACGTCGATGTAGTGCAGGCCTTTTTCCGACAGGGTTTTCGCCCGGCGGATGTCGTCCTTATAGAAGGTGTTGCCACCGTCGATGATGGTATCGCCGGCTTCGAGCAAGGTGCTCAGGGTGTCGATGGTGTCTTCGGTCGGTGCGCCGGCCGGCAGCATGACCCAGACCGCTCGTGGCTTGGCCAGGCCGGCGACCAGGGCCGGCAGGTCGATGACGCCCTTGGCGCCGTCGGCGGCCAGGGTATCGACGAAGGCGGTATTGCGGTCGTAAACAACGGTGGTGTGCCCGTTGAGCATCAGGCGCCGCGCAATATTGCCGCCCATGCGGCCCAGTCCAATAATCCCGAGTTGCATGTGCTGATGCTCCCTACTACAAATAAATGTGTGTCAAAGGTTATAGCCCAACGCGACTAATGTGGGTTAGTCCAGAGCGCTGGCGTGAAGTTTCCGGGCATTGTGCCCGATCCTGATTGATAACGTCGGGAATCGTGCCGAAGACACAACGACCATGAAAAATAAAAAAGTTCCCTTCCGGGGCAAAAGAAATCAAAATCAGCGCCGATAGTAAGTCAGCACCCGATTCCGGGGCGGATTTACAGTTGAGGCAAGCCATTTGCGAGGTGAGCAATGGGCACAGTACAAGCAGCACGGCCAGCACAAACCCTTTACGTCACGATCCGTCGCGATGAATTGCGCCAGTTGAAAGACGAGCGCGACCAGCTGAAACAGGAAGTCGAGCAATTGCGCCTGTTGACGCAAGGAATTCAGGTTCAGCCAATGCCCGTCACACTGCGCGCTCCCCACGCCTGATCCCTCGCCAGAATCGGAAACAGCCCTGCGCTGTTTCCGACACGTCATCACGATTCCCCCGCACTCCCAGCTCACAAAACTTTCACACGCCCTTGTTGATACTCCGGTTCATTAATGGCCGCCCGGTATCCGCGCGGTGCCCGTTCGTCGGCGACTTTCCTGTCCCGACGCTGGAAAGTGTGATTCAGGCTGGAGCGCGCAATGGCTTTGTTTAGACGCAGCAGTAGTTCGACTGCGAAAGGTTTTGATTGGGCCGGGTTTCTCTGGCTGTTCCTGTTCTTCTGGTACTTTTCCGGCATTACCCAACTGCTGATCCAGTTGACCGGCACTTCCGGGTTCACCGGATTCCGTCAGGCCTTCGTGATGAGCGCCGTCTGGCTGGCGCCGATGCTGCTGTTCCCCCGCCAAACCCGCGTATTGTCCGCCGTGATCGGCGTGGTGCTGTGGGCCTGTTCCATGGCCAGCCTGGGTTATTTCTTCATTTATCAGCAGGAATTTTCCCAGAGCGTCATCTTCATCATGTTCGAGTCGAACATCTCTGAAGCTGGCGAATACATGACCCAGTATTTCGCCTGGTGGATGGTGGCGGCGTTCCTCGCCCACACGTTGTTCGCGTATTTCCTGTGGACCCGCTTGCGCCCGGTGTACATGCCCCGTGGCCGTGCACTGGTGGCGGCGACGGCGATTCTGGTGGCCGTGGTCGGCTATCCGCTGATCAAGCAGACCGCGCGCACCGGCAGCCTCGCCGGCGGTTTCGAAAAATTCGAGACTCGCATCGAGCCAGCCGTGCCATGGCAGATGGCCGTGGCCTATCACCGCTACCTCGACACCCTGGCCGGCATGCAGGACATGCTCGACAGCGCGAGCAAGATCCCGCCGCTGCACAACCTCAAGGACTCGATGGCCAATCAGCCGGCCACCCTGGTGCTGGTCATCGGCGAATCCACCAACCGTCAGCGCATGAGCCTCTACGGCTACCCGCGTGAAACCACGCCGGAGCTGGACAAGCTCAAGGACCAACTGGCGGTCTTCGATAATGTCATCACCCCGCGCCCTTACACCATTGAGGCGTTGCAACAGGTATTGACGTTCGCCGACGAAGAAAATCCGGACCTTTACCTGTCGACCCCGTCCCTGGTCAGCATGATGAAACAGGCCGGCTACAAGACCTTCTGGATCACCAACCAGCAGACCATGACCAAACGCAACACCATGCTCACGACCTTCTCCGAACAGGCCGACGAGCAGGTGTACCTGAACAACAACCGCAACCAGAACGCCGCCCAGTACGACGGCGATGTGATCGAGCCGTTCAACAAGGCCCTGGCCGACGCGGCGCCGCGCAAACTGATCGTCGTGCATTTGCTCGGCACGCACATGAGCTATCAGTACCGCTACCCTTCGACCTTCGACAAGTTCAAGGACCGCAACGGCGTTCCGGCCGGCGTGCGTGACGATCAGCTGCCGACGTACAACAGCTATGACAACGCGGTGCTGTACAACGACTTCGTGGTGTCGAGCCTGATCAAGGACTACGCCAAGTCCGATCCGAACGGCTTCCTGCTGTACCTCTCCGACCACGGCGAAGATGTTTTCGACTCGGCTGGCCATAACACTCTGGGCCGTAACGAAGCCAAGCCGACCGCGCCGATGTACACCATTCCGTTCATGGCCTGGGCTTCGCCGAAATGGCGCGAAAGCCATGACTGGAGCTTCGCCGCGGATCTCGGGCGGCCGTACAGCAGTTCGCACCTGATCCACACCTGGGCCGATCTGGCGGGCCTGAGTTTCGATGAGCTCGATCGCAGCAAGAGTCTGGTCAGCGACAGCTTCAAGCCGCGCCCGCTGATGATCGGCAACCCTTATGAACGTGAGCAGAAGGCGTTGATCGACTTCAGCCTGATCAAGCCCAAGGCGAAGCCGCCGGAAGTGGTTCAGAAGTAAACCGTTAAGGGGCCGATTCAGGCCCCTTTTTCTTGCTGACGGGTTTGAAGTACAGGTAATTCCCATTTAACGGAATCGGCAGATAATGTCCCCGTGACATTGCTTCATGGATGGAAGGCACCCGATATCCACTGTGGGAGGCGAACCATGAACCGTACACCCTTGATCATTGCCGGTCTGATGACCTTCGTTTCAGTCAGCGCATTTGCCGAAGGCGGCGCTGAACGCATGCGCTACTACTACGAAACCCTGCGGCTCAGTCAGCAGGAGAATCAAAGCCAGCAAACCGCCGAGCTCCGGGTCCCGGACGATCAGACGGCGCAAGTGACCGAGCATTACAAACCTTGATGGGCTGACGCCTATCCATTGTAGGAGCGAGCTTGCTCGCGATGGACGTTAACGAAAACGCGTGTTTCCTGGATAAACGCGGTGCCTTGAAGTCCATCGCGAGCAGGCTCGCTCCTACAGTTTTTCCGCGGCGTCTACAGGGGTTTGGTCCAGAACAGCATCCGCCCGTGCGCCGGATCGAACATGCCGGCACTGAAACCGAACTTGGCGTAGGACGACTGGGCCACGGCATTGCCTTCCAGCACTTCCAGGGTGATTTTGCAGCAGCCGCGCTGACGGGCGATTTCCTCGACCTTTTGCAGCATCTTCTGGCTCAGGCCCAGGCCGCGAAACGCCTCCGACACGACCACGTCGTGCACGTTGACCAACGGGCGACAGGCAAACGTCGAAAACCCTTCAAAGCAATTGACCAGCCCGGCCGGCTCACCATCGACGAAAGCCAGCACGCTGAACGCGTGGGGACGCTTGGCCAGTTCCACTGGCAGGTGCTCCAGCACCTCGGCCGGCAAGGAGTGCCCGCCGCCCATCGGGTCTTCGGCGTAATGATTCAACACTAAACGTAGCGCCTCGGCATGCACCGGGTTGGTGTAGCTGGCCTGAAGCACAAGAATTTCTGCGGATTCCATTTCCATCCTCGATAACACCTGAAATAGCCCCGGCGCGCAGACCGCGCCGCTGGGCACAGCGACCCTATCGCGAGTGCCATCGATCCCGCAATCTTTAAACCGGAGTGCCCCAGATCAGTGCTTCGGTCCACCCCAGTTCGGCAAAATCCTCGGCCCGCAAACCCGCCTCCCCGGCACAGAAAAATTCGTCCAGTTGCGGCGGCGCGATCGACGTACCGCTGAGCATCCCGTGAACCTGCCCACGGTGATGAATCTGGTGCTCGAACAGGTGTGACAGCAGGCGCAACCGGCTGTCATGTTGCGGTGTATCACGGGCGATCGTCACGATCTTGCCGAGGTCGGCGTCGCGCATCTGTTCGCAATAGGCGATCAGGCGCCGGTCGACCTGGGCCTGTTCGTGCTTGAGTTCCTCCGCGTCGCTACAGGGCTCGTCTTTCGCGAAAAACACGTAGCACTCAGGATGCGGCGCATCGCCACGCAACTCCCGCTCCAGGGCATCCACGTAAAACCAGTCGCAGGTCAGGATATGGTTGAGCGTCGCACGCAAGCTGGGGAAGAAACTGACCCGTGGCGCCACCAGCTCCTGCGCACTCAATTGGCTCCAGGCTTTGGCCAGTCGATGATTGGCCCAGGCGTTCTGGTAGGCCATGGTCAGCAAATGATGGGACAAGGGCTGATTCATGTTCACGGCTCCTTGAATTCAAGCGTCGGCGAAACGTTGCAGCTGCATTTCCTGTAATCGGCTGAGGGTGCGGCGGAACGGGAATTCCAGATAGCCTTCGGTGTAGAGCGATTCCATCGGCACCTGCGCCTCGAGGTACAACGGCACTTTGCGGTCGTAACATTCGTCCACCAACGCGATGAAACGCCGCACACCGTCGTCATGCACCGACAATTGCGGCAATTCACGATCTCCCGCCACCACCCGCTCAACACCGTCTTCGGTGCCACGGGCGATTCGCCCCGCGCGTTTTTGTGCGCTGAGGTTGGGCACGTCACTCAACAGAATAGCCTTGAAGGTGTCGCACAGGGCCATGAAATCCATGGCGGCAAAGGGTTGTTCGCAGAGGTCGGCGTAACGGCTCCAGAGCACGGTTTCACTGGCTCGCACCACATTCAGCGAACGGTAACCGACCTTGATCGGTTCGCTGGAGACGGATTGCCCGGCGGTCAACGCCTTGAACACGTCCCCCAGCGCACCCGGCTGGCCGGGCTCGGCGACCCAGTAACGTTGCAAACCGGCACCGGGATGCAGACGATGATCTTCGCCGCCGTCCACCGCAATCACCTGCATATGCCGCTTGATCGCCTCGATGGCGGGCACGAAGCGGTCGCGGTTGAAACCATCGGCATACAGCATGTCCGGCGGCTGATTGGAGGTGCAAACAACCACCACGCCCTGATCGAACATCACCTGAAACAGGCGCCCGAGAATGATCGCGTCGCCGATATCGTTGACGAACAGTTCATCGAAACAGAGCACGCGAACTTCTTCGCTCAATTCCCGAGCCAGCGCTTTCAACGGGTCGGCGGTGCCGGTGAGCTGAAACGAACGCTGATGCACCCAGCCCATGAAGTGATGAAAGTGCTGGCGTCGGGCCGGGACTTGCAGGCTTTGGTAGAACTGGTCCATCAACCAGGTCTTGCCCCGCCCGACCGGCCCCCACAGGTAAACGCCCGTTACCGGCGTGCGACCGGCATGCAGCGCTTCGTAGCATTTTTGCAGGGCCCAGACGGCATGTTCCTGGGCTTCGTCCTGGACGAAGCCCTTCTGTTCAATGGCGTGTTGCCAGGCGCTTAACGGGGAGTCGACATTCATGCGCGGCAGTATGCCATCGCTCGACGACGGCTACAGTGAAATGTCCAGTCGGGCGATCTTGCCCTGCTCGTTCAGACGAAACATGTAGCGCAATTCCAGCGGGCTGCCGGGAAACGAGCCGGACACCCGGTTGTGCACCAGCACTTTGCCGGTGCGCAGTTGCACGTCGAGCACTTCGACCCTGGGCTGATAGCGCTGGGCGGTGTCTTGCATCCATTGCGCGATCGCCGGGGCGCCGATCCGGTGCTGGCCTTCATCGAACACATTGGCATCCTCGGCGAAGAAACTGGCGACCCTCGAGGTGTCACGGGCATTGGCTGCGGCAATGTACGCGGCGATGGCGGGGGCCAGTGAAGAGGCGGGACTGGACATGGTTACGGCTCCTTGTTGATTGATTCTGCCGCCATGCTAGAACAGGCCTGTGTCAGTTCTTGTCAGGAGTGAAACGCCCGGCTTCATCCAGTTGCATCTGCTTGCGCCAGGTGCGCAACAGGTCGCCTCGCCGCCCGGGATAACGCTCGCCCTGCTCGCTCGCGGCCACAATCCGGTCGGTACGAAACGTCCGGTAAGCGCCGCGCAATTCACACCAGGCGACGATGATTCGCACCTCGTTGAGAAAGCCCAGCGCCAGCGGCCAGATCAGCCGTTGACTGGGGACTTGTTTGGCATCGGCATAGTCGATATGCAGTTTCGCCTGCTCGCGGATCGCCTGGCGGAACACCGTCAGCGGCACGGCGTCGGGGGCAAAGCCATAACCGGGCGGGCCCGGCAGCACCGTCGGGTTGTGCAAGGCATCCAACGCTTCGGGCGCCAGGACCGCCGCGATCTTGGCCAGCGCATTGGCCGCAGCTTTGCTCAACACGTCGTCGCCGCGCTGGTCCACATAACGCAATCCCAGCACGATGGCTTCGGTTTCGTCGGCGTTGAGCATCAGCGGCGGCAGGAACAGCCCGCTGCGCAGCACGTAGCCGATCCCCGCTTCGCCGTAGATCGGCGCGCCGAGTGCGGTGAGTTCCGCGATGTCGCGGTAGAGCGTACGCTCGGAGATCTCGAGTTCGCTGGCAAGCGTCGCCGCCGTGACCGGGCGACTCTTGCCACGCAGTACTTGCAGCAAAGTCAGTAAACGCGTGGTGCGAGACACGATGGGCGAACTCTGTGCGGAAAATTCGCCGGAGCTTAGCAGAGCGCCCTGTCAGAAAGTGGCAGTAGCGATGCCCTTCCCTTTTGCCATCCCTGAAAAGGATCTTGACTAAATAAATGACTGGCATCATCTTTTAATCATGTCGCTCGACATTTATATTCGATTGCCGTGTCTTTCCTTCAGGAGTCATCCCATGCATTACAAAGTGTTCGGCCGAAAAACCGGCTTGCGTGTTTCGGAACTGGCGCTGGGCGCCGGCAACTTTGGTACGGGTTGGGGCCATGGCGCCGAACGCGATGAAGCCAAGCGCATCTTTGATGGCTACGTGGAAGCCGGCGGCAATTTCATCGACACCGCCAACGGCTATCAGGGCGGCCAGTCGGAAGGCATGCTCAGCGAGTTCATCGCAGCCGAACGTGATCGTCTGGTCATCGCCACCAAATACACCCTGGGGACTACGCCCGCTGCAGGCATTTCCCACACCGGCAACAACCGCAAAAACATGGTTCGCGCCGTGGAAGAGAGCCTGAAACGGCTCAAGACTGATCACATCGACCTGTTCTGGGCGCACATGAGCGACGGTGTCACGCCCATGGAAGAAATCCTGCGGGGTTTTGATGATCTGGTGCGGGCCGGCAAGATTCACTACGCCGGGCTGTCGAACTTCCCGGCCTGGCGCATCGCCCGCGCCGACCTGCTGGCGGAAGTTCGCGGTTTTGCGCCGATTGCCGCCATTCAGGTCGAGTACAGCCTCGCCGAGCGCACCGCCGAACGCGAACAACTGCCGATGGCCGAAGCGCTGGGGTTGGCTGCGACGCTGTGGTCGCCGCTGGGAGGCGGGTTCCTCACGGGCAAATACCGCAACAACGATGGGGACAACCGCGCAGCCAAACTCGGCATGCTGATTCACGCCGAGAAAAGTGCCCGCGAAACCGCCCTGCTCGACACTTTGCTCGCGGTCGCAGCGGAGTTGAACGCCAGCCCGACGCACGTGGCCATTGCCTGGCTACGGGAAAAAGCCCAACGCTCGACGACGGCGCTGATTCCGATTCTGGGTTCGCGCACCCGTGAGCAGCTGGATGCGACGCTGGGCGCGTTGAAGGTGCAATTGAGTGCGGAGCAGGTGTCGCGGCTGGATGGCATCAGCGAAGTGGCGAAGGGTGTGCCGCATGAATCCATTGCCGGGTCTGCTGCGCGGTTCAGCGGGGGTGTGGCCCTGGATCAACCGATCATCCCAGTGGCCTGACACCAATCAAACTGTAGGAGCGAGCCTGCTCGCGATGACGGCGTGTCAGACAACATTTGTACCGGCTGACACACCGCTATCGCGAGCAGGCTCGCTCCTACACGGGTCGGGGTATTACTGATCGACCTTATGCTTGGCCGCATACAGACACAGCATCTCCATCGCCAACGTCGCCGCCGCCAGTGAGGTAATGTCCGCACTGTCGTAGGCCGGCGCCACTTCCACCACGTCCATCCCCACCAGATTGATCCCGCGCAACCCGCCGAGGATTTCCAGCGCCTGCACCGTGCTCAAACCACCACACACCGGCGTTCCGGTGCCGGGGGCAAAGGCCGGATCGAGGCAGTCGATGTCGAACGTCAAGTACACCGGGTTGTCGCCGACGCGCGCCCGAATCGCCTCGACAATCGCGTCCACCCCACGCCGGTGCACCTGCCGCGCATCCAGCACCTGAAACCCCTGATGATCGTCATTGGTGGTGCGCAAGCCGATCTGCACCGAGCGCGACGGGTCCACCAGACCTTCCTTGGCCGCGTGCCAGAACATCGTGCCGTGGTCGACGCGCTTGCCCTCTTCGTCTGGCCAGGTGTCGCTGTGTGCATCGAAGTGAATCAACGACAGTGCCCCGTGTTTACGGGCGTGGGCCTTGAGCAGCGGGTAACTGATGAAGTGATCGCCGCCGAACGTCAGCATCGCGCAACCGGCATTCAGAATGTGCTCGGCGTGGGCCTCGATACTTTCCGGCACCGAGTGCGGCGAACCGTAATCAAAGTCGCAATCGCCGTAGTCGATCACTGCCAGATGGTCGAACGGGTCGAATGTCCAGGGCCAGTGACGCTCCCAGGCAATCCCGGTCGATGCCGCCCGAATGCCGCGCGGTCCGAAACGCGCGCCGGGGCGGTTGCTGGTGGCGGTATCGAACGGCACGCCGCTGACGGCCACGTCGACACCGCGCAAGTCGCGGCTGTAACGACGACGCATGAAACTGGTGATGCCGGCGTAGGTACTTTCGGCGGCAGTCCCGTAGAGGCTGTCGCGGGTCATGGCCTGATCGTTTTGCACGGGGACGTCCATCAGGTGCTCCTTCTTATTGGTTTATTGGCGGCTACGGAAAGTGGTCCACACGCGGGTGCGCTGACGCATGTCCTTGAGGCTCATGCTGCGGTCGGCGTACAGCCGCTCACGCACATCGGCGAGGGGGTAAATGTCCGGATCGCTGCGTACCGCCTCGTCCACCAGCGGCGTGGCGGCCTGGTTGGCGGTGGCAAAGAACAGCGTATTGGTCAGCGCCGCCACGGATTCTGGGCGCAACATGAATTCGATGAAGACCCGCGCGGCTTCCGGATGCGGCGCGTCCTTGGGAATGGCCAGGTTGTCCTGCCAGACCAGCGTGCCTTCCTTGGGTATCCGGTACGCCACTTCGTACGGCTTGTTGGCCTTGCGCGCCTGGTCGGCGGCCATGCTCGCGTCACCGTTGTAGGTCAGCGCCAGGCACACGCTGCCGTTGGCCAGGTCGTTGATCTGCCGACCGCTGGCGACGTACAGCACATTCGGCTGCAACTGATGCAACAACGCCTCGGCGGCTGACAGATCAGCCTTGTCGGTGCTGTAGGGATCTTTACCGAGGTAGTGCAGCGCCAGGCCGATCACTTCCTGCGGCGAATCGATGATCGCCACGCCGCAGTCTTTCAGCTTGCTGGCGTATTCGGGTTTGAACAGCAGGTCGAGACTGTTGAGCGGCGCATCCGGCAGACGCTTTTTCACCGCCGCCACATTCATCCCGAGCCCCAGCGTGCCCCAGGTGTACGGCACGCCGTAGCGGTTGCCGGGGTCGACGGCCGCGAGTTTTTCCAGCAGATCCGGATCGAGGTTGGCGTAGCCCTTGAGGCCCTCGTGGGGAATCGCCTTCAGCGCACCGGCCGCTAACCCGCGCGCCAGCACGCTGGACGACGGCACAACCACGTCGTAGCCGCTGCCGCCGGTGAGCAGCTTGGTTTCCAGAACCTCCGAAGAATCGAACGTGTCGTAGCGCACATGGATGCCGGTTTCCTGCTCGAAACGCTGCAAGGTTTCCGGCGCCACGTAATCGGCCCAACTGTAAAGGTTGACGACCTTGTCCTCGGCGTGGGCCGACACGGAGACGGCAAGGAACAGCGCGGGTAAACACAGCTTGAAAAGAGGAGCCATGACGAACACCTGACCAGAGGAAGTGGCCCCAGCATGCGTCGTCGGATACATTGGAAAAATACCAAGTCAGTTACCCTGACTTTATTGCGGAGTAATGTTTGATGCTCGGCCAGCTTCACGATGTGGATCTGCAATTGCTGCGTCTGTTCGTCAGCGTGGTCGAATGCGGCGGCTTCAGCGCCGCCCAGGGTGAACTGGGCCTGAGCCAGTCGAGCATCAGCCAGCAAATGGCCAGGCTCGAAACCCGACTCGGCTATCGGTTGTGCAGCCGTGGCAAGGGTGGATTTCGTGTTACGCCCAAAGGTGAACAACTGCTCACCGCGACCCGCGGACTGTTTGAATCCATTGAAGCCTTCCGCCATCAATCCAACGGCGTGGCCGGTCGATTGATCGGCGAGGTGCGCCTGGGGCTTTCCGAAGCGCTGGATCAATCAGTCCTGCAGCAGGTGGCCGATGCGATCCGGCGCTTTCGCGAGCGCGATGAGTCGGTGCGCATCGAGCTGATCAGCGCCATGCCCGGTGAAATGGAGCGCCTGCTGCTGCAACAGCGGCTGGACCTGGCGATCGGTTATTTCTCCCAGGTGCAGAGCGCCTTCGATTACCGCGAGCTGTTCAGCGAAACCCAGCATTTGTACTGTGCCCCCGGCCACCCGCTGTTCAGCGACGAGGCGCCGGACGACAACGCCTTGCAGGCGTGCGACCGGGTCGATCACCCCTACCGCTTCCTGCGCAGCGACGAGCCGTTCCAGGGCAAGCTGTGCTCGGCGCGCTCGGAACAGGTCGAAGGCACCCTCGCCTTCATCTTGTCCGGTAAACATGTCGGCTACCTGCCCAGCCACTTTGCGCGGAGCTGGGAAGACAAGGGGTTGCTGAGGGCGGTGCGGCGTAGCGATATGAGTTTCGACGTGGCCTTCCACCTCGCCCGCCATCGGGCGCAGGTGCCGGGGGATGCGCAGAAAGCGTTTGAAGAGGACCTGTTGGCAGCGTTTACCTGAACAGAACACCGCAAGTCCCCTGTGGGAGCGAGCCTGCTCGCGAAGCGTTGAGTCAGGCGATACAAATGTCGACTGATACACCGCTTCGCGAGCAGGCTCGCTCCCACAGGGATTTGTGTCAGTCGATGAATTTTCTGGCATCCTGCGCCTCCATTTTCTGACCCGGCCCGCCTTTCGGCACGCAAACCACCATGACCGCCTCTGAAAAAGCCCCTGCCCCGCGCCACAACGACCTGATCTACGGCCTCGACGACCGCCCGCATTTGACCGCCACCGTGTTCGCCGCCCTGCAACACGTACTCGCCAGTTTCGTCGGCATCATCACCCCGACGCTGATCATGGGCAGCGCCCTCGGCCTGCAAAGTGAAATCCCCTACCTGATCAGCATGGCGCTGTTCGTCTCGGGGCTGGGCACTTTTGTCCAGGCGCGGCGGTTCGGCCCGGTCGGTTCCGGTTTGCTGTGCCTGCAAGGCACCAGCTTCTCGTTCATCAGCGTGATTCTCAGTGCCGGTTTCATGGTCAAGGCGCGCGGCGGCGGCACCGATGAAATCCTCTCGACCATCTTCGGCGTTTGTTTTTTTGCCGCGTTCATCGAAGTGGTGTTGAGCCAGTTCATCGGCAAGCTGCGGATGCTGATCACCCCGGTGGTGACCGGGACCATCATCACCTTGATGGGCCTGTCGCTGATCAAGGTGGCCATGACCGACATCGCCGGCGGTTTCGGCGCGACGGACCTTGGCGCCGCCAGTCACCTGGCGTTGGCCGCACTCGTGCTGGGCACCATCGTGGTGTTGAACCGGGTGGACGTGCCGTTCCTGCGCCTCGGCGCCATCGTGATCGGCCTGACCTTCGGTTATGTCGTCGCCTGGCTCATGGGCCACGTGGATTTCAGCAACATGCCCGCCGTGCCACTGATGAGCGTGCCGGTGCCGTTCAAGTACGGTTTCAACTTCGACTGGGTCGCGTTCGTGCCGGTGGCGGTTATTTTCCTGGTGTCGCCACTGGAGGCGGCTGGCGACCTGACGGCCAACTCGATGATTTCCCGGCAGCCGGTCAAAGGCCCGGTCTACATTCGCCGGATCAAATCCGGCTTGCTCGCCGACGGCCTCAACTCGGCGATGGCAGCGGTGTTCAACAGCATGCCGATGGTCACCTTCGCCCAGAACAACGGCGTGATCCAGCTGACCGGCGTGGCCAGCCGCTACGTCGCGTTTTTCATCGCCGGCCTGCTGGTGGTGCTGGGGTTGTTCCCGATGATTGGCGCGGTGCTGCAACTGATGCCGAAACCGGTGCTCGGCGGCGCCGAGCTGGTGATGTTCGGCACCGTGGCGGTGGCCGGGATCAAGATCCTCGCCGAAGCGGGCCTGCATCGACGCAACATGCTGATCGTGGCGATTTCCCTCGGCATGGGCCTGGGCGTCGCGGCGGTGCCGGAAGTGTTGCGCGAGTTGCCGAAAGCGCTGCACAACATCTTCGAATCGCCGATCACCGTCGGCGCGTTGTGCGCTATCGTGCTGAATATCTTCCTGCCCGAAGAATTCATCGAGCTGGAAGAAGACGATTTCGATCCCGAAGCCTCGATCCTTCAGGTCATGGAAAACCCGGATGTGCCGGCCAAAGGTGAACCCGCCACGCCAGCGGTGGTCGCACAGTTGAACCGCTAAGCAGGCTCAAGGCCGAGCCGCGAGCGGTTCGGCCTTTTCTCCAAGAGAGCATGTCCATGCGCAGTCTCCACGCCGTTGTCCTTTCCCTCCTTTTACTGTCCCTGAGTGCCTGCGCGCTGTTGCCCAATCGCGACCCGCTGAACATCAACGTGGTCGGCTTCGAACCGCTGCAAAGCCAGGACATGGAAGTGCGTTTCGCGGTGAAGATCCGCGTGCAAAATCCGAATGACACCGCAATCGACTACAACGGCGTAGCCCTCGACCTGGAGGTCAACGGCCAGCCGCTCGCGTCCGGGGTCAGCGATCAGTCGGGCTCGATTGCGCGCTTTTCCGAGACGGTGCTGACCGTACCGGTGAGCGTCTCGGCGTTTTCGGTGTTGCGCCAGACGCTGGGCCTGAGCGAGATTCAGACCCTGAACAACCTGCCTTATGTGTTGCGCGGAAAACTCGCCGGGGGCTTGTTCGGCACGATGCGCTTCACCGACACCGGCAAGCTCAGTTTGCCGGGAGCGATGACCGGCATCCGCTAACTGCTCAGTTCAAGGAGTGACACATCACATGGACGCCATCCCCACGCTATACACCGAACGCCTCATCCTGCGCCCGCTGGAGCTGGCCGATGCCGAAGGCATTCAGCAGCAGTTTCCACACTGGGAAGTGGTGCAATACCTGAACGCCCTGGTGCCTTGGCCGTATCCCGCAGACGGCGCGCTGACTTATTTACGTGATCACGCTCTGCCGGCCATGGCTGCGGGCAAGGAATGGCACTGGTCGATCCGCTTGAAGTCAGCGCCGGAGCAACTGATCGGCAACGTCAGCCTCATGGACGAACAGGACAACCACCGCGGATTCTGGCTCGGCCCGCCATGGCAAGGCCTGGGGTTGATGAGTGAAGCCAGTGCGGCGGTGACTGCATACTGGTTTGAAACGCTTGATCGCACCGTTTTGCGTGTGCCTAAAGCCGCACCCAATATCGGCTCGCGAAAACTCTCGGAGCGGACCGGCATGCGATTGATCCGCACCGATGAGGACGATTTTGTCGGCGGACGATTCCCCAGGGAAATCTGGGAAATTACCCGGAAAGAGTGGCAACGCCAAAACCTGTAGGAGCTGGCTTGCCAGCGATGGCGGCCTTGAGACTTGCATTGAATACAAGGCCGCCATCGTTGGAACGCCGCCCGCAGCAAGCCGGCTCCTACAAAGGGGGTTATGTGTGGAAGAGGACGCCGGGTTTGGCGCGCTCATCCACGGTCAGCTCGAAAACGTCCGGGCGCGCGTAATGGCCGACGACGTCGTAGTCGTAACGCGCGCGGATCAGGTCGTCAGTGTCGATTTGCGCCGTCAGCAGCCCGGCAACGCCGCGCAGCGGGCCGGCCAGAATGTCGCCCATCGGCCCGACGATCACACTGCCACCGGCAATCAGCGGCCGATCCGCCGGCCAGTTGGCGATCTCCACCCCCAGCGCTTGCGGGGAATCCTGGACCTGACAGGCGCTGACCACAAAGCAGCGGCCTTCATGGGCAATGTGACGCATGCTCACCTGCCACATCTCGCGCTCGTCCACCGTCGGCGCGCACCAGACTTCCACGCCTTTGGCGTACATCGCGGTGCGCAGCAGCGGCATCATGTTTTCCCAGCACACCACCGCGCCGAGGCGCCCGACCGGGCTGTCGATCACCGGCAACGTCGAGCCATCACCCTTGCCCCAGATCAGCCGTTCGGTGCCGGTCGGCATCAACTTGCGATGCTTCGCCACCAACCCGGCCTGCGGGTCGAAATACAGCGCGGTGCAATACAACGTACTGCCCGCGCGCTCGATGACCCCGATGACGAGGTTGGCGCCGGTGCGTGCCGCCAGCCCTGCCAGGGCTTCGGTTTCCACGCCCGGCACATCGATAGCGTTGGCGAAATAGCGGGCAAACGCCTCGCGACCTTCCGGCAGGCGATAACCCAGTTGCGTACCGAATGCCTCGCCTTTCGGGTAACCGCCCAGCAACGCCTCGGGCATGACCACCAGCGCCGCGCCAGATTCAACGATGGCGTTTTCATAGGAAAGGATCTGTTCCAGGGTCTCGGCCTTGCCGCCGGGCAAAGCGCCGATTTGCAGTGCAGCAACAATTGACTTGGGCATCGCGGTCACTCCGTTCACATCAGGTGTTGCTCATTCTCTGTCTCCACCGGATCATGAATAAAGCCCTCCTCGCTGCTGAATGATATGAACCAAATGAATATCGCCACCCTCGACCTCAACCTGCTCAAAGTCTTCGAAGCCTTGCACGACGAATCCAGCGCTAGCCGTGCGGCGTTGCGTCTGGGCGTGACGCAATCGGCGGTGAGTGCGGCGTTGCGCCGGTTGCGCGAGGTGTATGACGATCAATTGTTCGTGCGTACCGGTCGAGGCCTGGCGCCGACGCTCAAGGCCAATCAGTTGAAGCCGGTGGTCAGCGATGCACTGAACAAATGCCGACAGAGCCTGGCGATGATCAATCCGGCGGCCCACGAGTACGACGGTCGCTCGGTGACGCTCGGGTTGTCGGATGATTTTGAAATTGCCTACGGGCGGCGCCTGATCGAAGAAATCGCCCAGCGTGCGCCGAAGCTGCGGCTGATCTTCCGTCAGACCCACAGCCAGATCGTCGCGCATGCACTGCTGGAGCGCAGCATCGACCTGGCGATCACGGCCGGCGGGTTTGCCGAACGATTGCTTAGTCGTCAGGTGTTGGGCGAAGGTGATTATCTGTGTCTGGTTGACCCGATGAGTCTGGCCGCCGGACAACAAACCATCGAACTGGAGGAGTTCGTCAGCCGCGAGCACATTCTGGTGTCATCGGGCGGCTTCATCGGGATCACTGACGAGGGGCTGGCGGCGTTGGGAATGAGCCGGCGGGTGTGCGCGTCGACCACGCATTTTGCGGCGTTGCCGCATTTGCTCAAGGGCAGCCAGGCGGTGGCGACCATTCCGGCGCATGCCGCCCGAAGTATTGCAGCGCTCTGCGGCCTGGCGCTGCTGCCCTGTCCGTTGGCGTTGCCGCGCTACCCGATCGAGCTGGGCTGGCGCACCAGCGCGCAACTCGACCCGGTGGTGTTGAAAGTGCGTGAGGCGATTGTCGCAATCTTTGCCTGAGCGCCTTACTTGGCGGCCATCAGCCGATTGACTTCACTGCGCACCATGTTCGCGAATTCCGGCGGCGACATGCCGTCGAGTTCGGAGCGGACCCATTCGGCCCATTTGCCCTTGCGTTTGGCGCGCTCGCCGAACAAGCGGGCAGCTTCGCCCTTGGCCTTGCCGAGGTTGTTCTGCCAGAGTTCGAACAGACGGGATTTTTCGTCTTCCAGCGCTGCGCGCTCGGCGAGGGGTTTGTCGGCCAGATTGAAGCTCATGGGGAGTTACCTGCTGCGTAAATAGGCGACATCTTACACTGTAGGAAGAAATGTCCTGCGCTGGATTTTTCTACAGGATTGAGCCCGCAGGCAAAATCGCTGCAACTTTTCCCGTCGCCGCGGACTCCATTGTTCACTGCCCATTCACCTGCAAGGAGTTACCCAATGGCCCGCAAAACCGCCGCCCAAGTCGCGGAAGACCAAATCAAGGATCAGGCATTCAGCGAGCTTCAGTCGCTGATCGAGGAATCGGAAAAACTGCTCAAGAGCAGTGCGTCACTGGTCGGTGAAGAAGCCGACACGCTGCGTGGGCAAATCGCCCAGAAACTCCAGCAGGCTCGGGATTCGGTCACCAGCGTTCGCGACCGGACCCTGCCGGCGGTCGAGGCTACCGAGACCTACATTGGCGGTCATCCGTGGCAGACCGTGGCGATTTCCGCCGGGTTTGGGCTGGTGGTCGGTTTGTTGTTGGGCCGTCGTTAAGCGCAGGCTAAATGCAACCTACTGTAGGAGCCGGTTTGCCGGCGATGGCGTCATTGAGATCGCTATCGCCGGCAAGCCGGCTCCTACACGTATGGCGTCCGACGAATCGGGTTTATCCAGGCATTACGCGTTTTCGTTAACGACCATCGCCGGCAAGCCGGCTCCTACAGGGTGTGTGTTTAATCGGCCAATTCGCGCAGGTTAGCCAGCGTATCCGCATCAAGCTCGATGCCAGCGGTGCTGGATTTGGCACGCTGAGAGTGACGTCGATCCCCCGGCAAACGCTTGAGCCCCACACCGTGCATCTGCCGCACCAGTTCCTGGCTGCGCTCGGCGAAGCTCTGCCCCGCCGCTTTGCTCGGGTCGATGACAATCAGCAGTTGCCCGGTCCAGGGCGTCTTGGCCCCGGGATGGTTCTTCCAGTCGAACTCGAACGAGAAGTTGCCGCCGGTCAACGCTGCCGCCAACAGCTCCACCATCATCGACAGCGCCGAACCCTTATGGCCGCCAAACGGCAACAGCGCACCGCCTTCCAGAATCGCTTTCGGGTCCTGGGTCGGTTGGCCGAGGCTGTCCACACCCATGCCCGCTGGCAGACGTTCACCCTTGCGCGCGGCGATTTGCACATCGCCGTGGGCAATGGCGCTGGTGGCGAGATCAAAGACAATCGGATCGCCGTCGGCCCGCGGTGCGGCGAACGCAATCGGGTTGGTGCCGAACAGTGGACGATCGGCGCCGTGCGGCACCACGCAGGTCATGCTGTTGACCACGCTCAACGCCACCAGCCCTTCATAGGCAAACGGTTCGACGTCCGGCCACAGCGCCGCGAAATGATGGGAGTTACGAATCGCCAGCACCGCAATCCCGGCACTGCGAGCCTTTTCCACCAGCAAGGCGCGAGCGGCGGCCAGTGCAGGTTGGGCAAAACCGTTGCCGGCATCGACCCGGACAAACCCCGACGCCACGTCCTCGACCACCGGCACGGCCTGGCCATTCACCCAGCCGCTCTTGAGCGTCGACACGTAACCGGGAATGCGAAACACGCCATGGCTGTGAGCACCGTCGCGTTCGGCGCCGGCACAGTTTTCAGCCAGCACCCGCGCGACATCGGCCGAGGTGCCATGACGCAGGAAGATCCTCTCAAGCAACGCCGTCAGCTCATCGAGGGACAGGTTTTGCGAGACAACAGGAGACGCGTGATCGTGTGGCGCAGACATCTGAAGCTCCAGACTAATTATTGGAGGGGGCAACAGCGTATGAAGACTCGCTGATTAACCACGCGCGACCCGTAGCCTGTCAACCTTTGGAATGGGCCCGTGCGCACAGACACCCTCAGTCCGTGCGTTAACTATCTACCGCCTTCGAGGTGGCGGCGGCTTTTAGTCTCGAATCTCAATTTTCCGGCGCTGCCGATCACGAGATTCAACAATGTCTACACCTGCCCTTCCCCTGTTTTTCCCCCAGGCCCTGAATTCACCGGGCCTTTGGACTGAGCTTGGCAAAACACATGGCCTGGCGAAAAAGGACTTCGAGTGGTTCGCCCATCTGAAGCTGTCCAGTCATGCCTTGCGCAATCAACAGAAACCGCCGATGCACGCCGAAAAAATCATGATCGGCGCCGACGGCTTGTCTTTCCCCCTGGCGGGCAGCTTTGTGTTGAGCCCTGCTCCGGATGACCAAGGGGTGATTCTTTACACGCCCTATGGAGGGATCAAGAAGTTCGACAGCCGCACGGCCCTGTCCGAGCAAGTCAAAAGCCAGCTCGACGATGCGAACGAAGATGACGAACCCGTGGCCTTTCTCTCATTGTCCGCGCGCAAAACCCTGGCAGCGGCGACCGACATCACGCTGACCTTCGAAACGATCGAGGGTGACGTATTCGAAGATCAACGTGCCGTCATCAACATCAATCAGCACATCAACGACCAGGCCATGGTCGACGAGCTTCAAAAGCTGCCGACCCTGGCGACGCTGCTCGATACCGTGCTTGAGGGACTGTTGAAAACCGGGTTTCCAGCGTTGGACCAGCGCAAGACACGGGTCGCTTTTTACGCCGACAACGTGGACGACACTGCGGTCGCGAGCAGCCCCGCGGCCCGGCGCTGGACCGATTCCATGTCGCTGAGCCAGGCGCTGCTCTCGTATTACCGCCACAAAGGGTGGCCAAAGGGAAAACGTCCCGAATTTTCTCACCCGCAAAGGACGGCACAGACCAACGACCAGACAACCTGGGAAACCGCGATCAAGGCCGCGGCGCAAAACCTGAGCAGTCGAATGGGCGAGCTGTTGCAACAATTCTGGAACGAAGCAAGCGCCGACGGTGCCACGCGCCGCGCGTTCTTCTTTCGGGCAGTCCGTGAAAAAGCCCGGGCCGAACTGTTGCTCAAGCGCGAATCCGGGATCATCACCGAGGAACAAAGCCGCGACTTGCAAGCGCTGGTTGAATCCGCCTCGACAGCCTCTTCGACACTGACCCTCGAAACCGTTCGCCTCTGGGAGTATCAGCCCAACTACGTGGAGCTGGCGGGTTCGCTGATGATCAGCCAGGACAGTTCCAAAGCCTTTCTTTACACCCCGGCCCAGGGATTGCAGGTGCTGGAGGACTATCAGGACCTGAAAGACACGCTCGAGAAAAAATCCACGCAGGCCGGTCACGACGATGAGCTGTATGACCTCATGAGCCTGGAAGAACGCAACCGTTTCATCGGGTTTCATCAGCCGCAGGTGTCCGGCTCAGTGATCACCGGCACAGTGTTCAAGACGCTTTTCGAGGCGATCATCAGCAAGCAACAGCAAAACCTCGAATACACCTTGCAGGTGTTCCGCTTCAGCGATGAAGCGCTGGACATCCATGCGTTTTTCGACAAAGCCCTGGATATCCGTTCGCTGATCAACGAAAGCCTGCTGACGATTGATGTACAGGGGCGCTGGAGCACCCGGCCCGTCCTGTCAGGCAAGCATCCTTCGATAGTCCTGGCGGATACCGCCGCGGGCTATGTCAAAAGGTTCCGCGCGGTGGAGGTGCCGATGCGCAGCCAATTCGAGGCGCAACCTGTGGCCACGTTGACAGCACAGAGAGCGTACCTGGAGGAGATGAAAGCGAACCTCGCCCATGCCTTTTCCGTTGCCCTGCGGGGCGAAGCCGCCCTTCGCGAACTGAGCGCCTCATTGAAAAATGCCGACTGGCACGTTGTCGATACGGTGTTCAACCATGATCGGGCAGATCGCAAAAGCCGAACGGCCGTCAGGGGGTTCTACCCGGATGCCTATTCGCTGGTGCTCGAATGCTCCGGCGAGACCCAGGTGTTGCCCTTGGCCAATTGCGTATTGTTGACCGAGCGCGGCGGTATCGACATCCAGCATTCCGGGCGGGCCATTTTGTGGACGCCAGCGACTGGCCTGGAAGTGTTCGCGACGGTCGGGAGCGCACGGCAACAGCTGAACCTGCGCCTGCTGGATCCTGATCATCGCCTGGCGCTGCTGGAGAACCTGACCCCTGCTCAACGCAAATTGCACAGGCGCTACTCGCTGAACACCCTGCGATTGATCACAGGCAACGTGTTGCACCACCTCGCGCAATCCGCCATCGAGCTGTTTCTGGCTCGCTGCGAGCAAGTGCGCTCGCTGAAGCTGAAAACGGCTCAACAGGACAAGGCCCTGAAAGCGCTGACGCAAACACTCATCGATACCAACCTGCGCCGAGCCAGCGAGATTGCCCAGGCGATCAGCCACCAGCAGTCTCTCCCCGCCTGGCTGGGCATGGCGCCCGTCGAGGAACAACAACTGCATGTCGAGCTGTTGGAGCAGTACCGCAACAACGTCACCGACGACAAGGACTACCTGCACGGGATACAGACGCTCGAAGATTACGTTCGAGAAAAACTCAAGGCGTTGCTCACTGCACGATTCCCGGGAAAGGCACTGGATCCCGACGTCATCGAAATCACTCCCAACCTGGCGCTGGCCGGGCCAGCTCAAAGCCTGACCGGTTTCGCTCTGAACCATGTCAACATCGCGCAAGGCACCGGATTCAAGGTGGCGTCCGGCACCACGCAAGCACTGCCTGAAGGCCTGAACCAGGCCGCCGTCAGACAGCTTTTACTGTCGCTGGACATTGCTCGGGAATTTGGCAACAAGGTCACCGAAGCCCTGACAGGGAGCGACACCGCCACGCGAAAGTTGCGTTTCGTCAAACAACTGCCCTGGCAACTGCTGCAACACGCCCATGCCCTGAAGCTGCAACAACATCTGTCCCACAACGCCTTCGACCTGATCACCCAGGTCCTGGATCTGCCGGATGCCATTGCCCGCGCAACGGTGGCCGGCGCGCATGCCATCGTCCGACCGCTGGAGCTGATCAAGACAGCCGGTGCCGCCGCCGTCAAGGCTTCGGGCCTGTACCTGATCAGTCCTGGCGCCGCAGAAAAGGGTTCACACGTACTGTATGCGCCCTATCACACCGGTGAGATTTTCAGCGAGTTTGCGGATGAGGCCAGCCTTGTCGCTGCCATCAATACACCCGGCGCACTGCAAGAGCTGATCGTTCGCCGCTTGCCGGACAACGAGCGGAATACGTTCAGCAACCTGTTCAAGTCCAGCGCAGGCCAGCTCAGTGAAATCACCTTGGGGAACAAGGCGATCAGCGGCAACTTGCTGTCGCGATTGTTCAGTGACAACACCGGCGTGATTTCACACCTGCTCGGCAGCCAGGGCGAAGCTACCCGCCAACCGGACTGGGAGGCAGTCAAGTCGCTGTTCAGCACGGGGATCAAACTGATTTCCGGGCTCCTGCCCGGCAAACTCGCGTATGGCCGGTTTCTGTGGCAAGCCTACAAAAATTTCAAGGCCTCCGCAGAAGCCCTGCAAGATCACCACTGGAAGCGCGCCCTGCAATCGTTCATTGCCGGTGGCGTACAAATGGTGACGCTGGGCAGACTGTCGCTGGAAGCTGAATCGCTGCCCCCCCAGGCTGCCTCCGAAGCCGAGCCGGTTCCGACGCCAGTGGTCAGCCCGAAATGGTCAGACATGCACATGACCGCGCCGGCGCGCACGTCGCTCCAGCGCTTCGAATCGACAGGCGTGGCGCTGACAGATCTGGCAAAGAGCGCCAAGCCTGGCACTTATCTCGAGTCAATCAGCAAAAAGCGCTACGCGCCGATCGCCGGGAAAGTCTATCCCGTCACCAAACCCGGCTTGGTGTGGCGGATCCAGAATGGCAAGGAGGCGGGACCATCATTATTGAGTGCACCCTCCGGACAATTGGTGATCGACCCGGACGTGCACACCGTGCATTTCAGCAGGACCTTGTCGGACCTGCGCAATCAGTATGTCTACAATTTCCGAACCCAAAGGGTGATCAACATTGAAGCCAGGGGGATGCAGCAGATTCGCAACCTGTTCCCGTTCCGGGCCCTGATGATCGAGGAGTCCATCGCAATCGCGCGCGAGTACGCGGCCAACTGCCTGCACAACCTGGTGCAACTGGGGGAAGGCGCCCCTGGCACACGGCTGGATACGTTTTTGAGGCGCTTTTTCGATGTCGAAAGTGTTGACGAAACCCTTCTCAAGGAACTCAAAAAGGCGATTCTCCCCGTCTGCAATGCGTTGGCGGACCCGAGCGATGAACTGCTCGATACCGCTCGTTTTGTCGTGGGTCGAAACCGTGATGCCGAGTCCGGCATCATTGCGTTCGTGATGGATCAGGACAATCGCAGGAACGTGCATTTCACCGAAGATTTTTTTGAACAGCAGCTCGGACACTACAGTTCGTATGTGCCCTCAGGCTTTAACATTGGCGGTCATGCACGGGCGTCCACCGTGTTGCACGAGCTCGGGCACATCAACTCGAAGACTGTGGATTTTGCGACGCTTGAAGCCAGGCGGCCCTTTACTGACCTCATCAGTTCCCTCACTTCATTCGGGGCAAACCTCAAATCCAACCAGCTGACCTTTCAGCGTGAGGCGCTATCGCTGTTGACGCCTGAGGAAAAGTTGTTCGCACGGTGGGACGGAAATGAGGACGAGTGGGTCGACGTGGACGAGATTGAAGGCATGGAGCGAATCAGCGAGAAAATTCTTGAGGTCACCGGCGCCCGGACAATAGCTGAGGCCAAGACTGCGTTTCTGGACCCCGTGAACCCCGCCGTCCGGATCAACGTCATTTTGCGCAATGCCGACTCGCTCGCATTGTTGATCGGTGAAATGGGCCGACAGCTGGATCCGGTCTCCGTGGCGTCTACATCAAAAAACTGAAATTCCGGCGCAGGCCCCCAGTCTGCTCAGCCCTTCGGCCAAAGACGTTTATGCTGACGACCGAGCGCGGGCTGTTTTCTGACAGCCCGACGGTTAAAAATAAACAGCCGTTTGATGGGTAAATGCCATGACGGCTGTTCTCGCCACTTCCTCAGAAGGTTAGAATGCGGGAAATCAGGATGAGTCAATGACCGACAGCCCTCTTTCCCAAGCCGACTACGATGCCATCACCGATGCCGCTGCGCACTGGTGCATGCGTTTGCACGCCACCGACTGCACCGCGCAGGAGCGCCAGGCGTTCGAGCAGTGGTTGAACGCTGATCCGCTGCATGCGTTCGAGTACGAAGCCATGCTGGAGATCTGGGACGTTGCCGAAGATCTGCCGCGCCTTGAGAATGTCGTACCCATCGCTCGCGCCAAACCTGCCACGCCGTGGCGCAGCTTCGGCATCGCCGCCGCAGTGTGCGCGTTAGCGTTGCCACTGGCCGCCTACAGCGGCTGGAACCTGGGCTGGCTGCCCAATTCGTATCAGCATTTCGAATCGAGCAATGCCACTCGCCAGGTCACCCTGAGCGATGGCAGTCAGGTCGAACTTAACCTCGGCACCGAGCTGACCTTCAGCAATTACAAGGACCAGCGCCGGGTCACCCTCGACAAGGGTGAAGCCTTCTTCAGTGTCAGCCACGACGCCACTCACCCGTTCATCGTCAAGGCCGCGGACGGCAGGATCCGGGTCACCGGGACCAAGTTCAACGTCTGGATGTACGAAGACCAGGTGCGCGTGAACCTGATCGAGGGCTCGGTACTGGTCAGCAGCAACGAAGATTTGCCAGGTGACGGCTTGCGCCTTGAGCCATCGATGCAGGCGCGCTACAAGCACGGTGACTTCACGCCGCAGATCAGCCAGACCTACGCCAATGACAACTCGCTCGCGTGGCGCCACGGCAAACTGGTGCTCGATGACCTGGCGCTGTCCGAAGCCCTGCCCCTGATCAATCGCTACCTGGAAAAGCCGGTGATGGTCGCCGACAACAGCACCGGCGCGATCCGCCTCGGCGGGATCTACAACATCAAGGAACTCAACAATCTCGTGGGCACACTGCCGCGCGTGCTGCCGGTTTACCTGACCCGCAACAAGGAAGGCAACCCGGTCCTCAACTCCATTCCGCGCCAACCGCCAAAAAGCTGAAAGGCCGCAGCCCTTGCGGGGTGCGGCCTTCCTTTATCGCTCAAACACACTTCTTTTACTGCTTGGCCACCTTCCCTGCCTTGGCATCCTGCTCGCGGATCGTCTGCACCTGATATTGCGGATCGGCAGTGATCTGCTGCTCGGTGAACGGCAACACGCTCAGCTGTTTCTGCGAAAACGCCAAGGTCTGGTCATTGGCATGTTTCGACGTCGGGTCGCTGGACAAGGAGAACGCCAGCAGCCCTTTGGCTTGCGGCCCCTTGTCATCGAAGGTGACTATTTGCAGGTAGCTGGTGCCACTGACCACTTCACGCTTGCCATCGCTTCTCGGCACGCTCTGAATCGCGTTGTAGACGCCCAGCGTGCCTGGCCCGCCGTGAATCGGTGTCTGCTGCCCGCCACTGCTGACCACCTGGATATCGCCCCAGCGACTGTCGGTCTTGAGGCCAGATGTGTTGACCTGCTCCACCGACGCCAGCATCGCCTCGCGCAAAGCCTTGGCCACCTCCGGACGATCAACCGCCAGACCGCGCGGGGTGTGCTGCGGGTCTTTCGGATCGAACGCGACCCGCCAGACATCCGGCGCTTCCTGCAACGACGCCATGAGATTCTGGAAATGCACGAAGCCCAGACCGCTGTCCAGATTGGCGCTGCGATCCCATGCTTTCAGACTCGCACAGAGCGGCGTGAGCGTCGGCGCATCGCTGCCCAGGTCTTGCGCGCAGAATTGCAGCAGGTCCGGCATGACTTGCGCCGCCTGATACACCTGGTCGTCCATCACCATCCGTTGCAGATCCGCCGCCGCAATCGGCCCGGCCTTGTTCAACGTGCCCAGGCGATCCAGGGCAAAGCGTGAACGCAGGCCCAGCGGCTGGCCTTCCTGGCTGATCAGCGGCGAAAATCCGGTCAGCGGCTGCGCCGGGTTGGCCATCCACGCCGAATCGTTGGAGTGCTGCACGAAGTCCTTGCGCAACAATTGCGGCAGGTTGTCCGAGGCATAGATGCCCTTCTGCGCCGCCGCCGGGTCGATGTCCCAGGCACAGGCGCTGTTGGAACCGTCGAGCACGATCAGTTCCAGTCCGATCCGCGGATCGCTGCATTGGGCCAGTTTGTCGGTCGTGACGTTCGGCACCACCGACAGGTTCATGTAAAGCGTCTGCCCCTGATCGTCCGCCGCCAGTGTGTTGACCCACGGGATGCCCTGGATCTTGTGGACCGAGGCCTGCAGTTCCTTGAGGCTGACCGCGTGGTTCATCGCGTACCACTGCTGCAGCACCCGGTCGTTTTCCAGGTTGGCGTCGCGAAGGCTGTAGGCGAACTGGTTGTCCCAGTCCAGCTTGCCGGGCCACTGCACGATCGGGCCGAATTGCGAACTGTAGACCACATGGGAAACCGCCCGGGTCTGGCCGTCAGGCTGTTTCACGTTCACGGTGACGGTCTGCTGCTTCATCGGCAATGACTGGCCGTCGAGCAGGTAGCGGGTCGGATCCTTCGGATCGAGTTGCAGGCGATAGAGGGTGAAATGCTTGGACGAGTCCACGGTGTGGGTCCAGGCCAGGTGCTGGTTGAAACCGATGTTGATCACCGGCAGGCCGGGCAGCGCGGCGCCCATCACGTCCAGTTTGCCGGGAATGGTCAGGTGCATCTGGTAGAAACGCATCCCGCCGACCCACGGAAAATGCGGGTTCGCCAGCAACATGCCTCGCCCGTTGAATGAGCGCTCGCTGCCCACGGCGACCGCGTTGCTGCCGCGATCAAGGGCGAAGCGTTGCCGACGCGTATCCGCCACCTGGAACGCCGCCGTGGCGCCTGCGTTGGTAGCAGCGGCTTGGGGTGGCGTGGCGCCGGCCAGCGCTTCGGCAAACTGCCCAACGCCACCTTCGACCAGTAGGCGCCGGGTCAGCTTGACCAGATCCTGCGCGGTAATGTCCCGCACCCATTCGCCCTGGCATTGCTGTGGCAAACCTTGCGCGCGACGTTCCGCCAGCGAACGGTTGTAACCCGCCACGTAACCGTCAATGAGGTCGCGGACTTCCGGGGGCTGCGCCTGCCAGAACGCCGAGACGGACTGCGGCGTGTTCAACCAGTTGAAAAACACGTCGCTGACCTGGTTTTCCCGCTCTTCGACCGTGAACTGTTCCGGACCGAAATACCGTGAACGTTCGCCGTTCACCGTGGTGATTTCGTTCGCCAGCAGGCACAGATTGTCCTGAGCGTAGGCGTAGCCGATGCCGTAGCCGAGGCCCCGCTCGTTGTCGGCCCGAATGTGCGGCACGCCGAAGCTGGTGCGGCGGATATCGGCCGTCGCCGGGTCGGGTTGGCTAAGCGCGTTGGCCGCAAGACTCAAGCCCACCAACACGGCGGCAAGGCTCAATCGGGTTAATTGCCTGGTAATAATCACGCTCGCTCCAGAGTCGAATAAAACGGTAGGAGCGAGCTTGCTCGCGAAGAACGTCAACGATGACGCGTACTGTCTGGATGAATGCGCCGCTCTCCGGTTCTTCGCGAGCAAGCTCGCTCCTACAGGAACGAATTTCACCAAAAAAATTTAGCGGGCTGGAGGCCGTTTTTGCGGGGGATTGACGGGTTTGTGACGTGACGGCGACAAAATTTCTACATTCGGGGCTTCATGATTTGCGTGGCTCATACGTCTTATAGATTAAGAGCACCCAACACATCTTCCCGGTTCAGGCTCTGAATAAGGAGTTTTTGCATGTACAACTCGCAACTGCCAACGGACGGTAGCACTGCACCAATGGGCACTTCTCTAAACTCGGGGCTGTTCAGCCAACGGTCCGAACGTCACGCCAACGACCGCATCAGAATTCTGCTCAAGAGCTTCGGCCTGCGCACCAGCCTGATTCGCCTGAAAGTCATCGACGCGCTGCTGACCGCCGCTGAAAACGACCGCAGCCTGGGCGTGCGCGGCGTGCACAGTCAGCTGCTGGACCTGGATATTCCCCTGTCCTTCCTCAGTGTGCGCGAAGTGTTGAAACGGTTGTGCAGCGAAGGCGTGATCGTACTGAACCCGGACAAGAGCTACAGCCTGCACCCGCAGGCTGCCGCCGTTTTGCACGGCGAATAAGCCTGCCCGCGGGCGTCGTTCAGGGTTTGACCTTGCGGCGCATCACGCCATTGATCACCACCACGATCACCGCCACGCCAATGGCGATGTACTGGAACAGCTTTTCGCTGATGACCCCGGCATTCTGCAAATACGAAAGGCCAAACATGATCCCCAGCACCACCAGGGAGATCAGGATCGAGTATTTCAAACGTTGCGACTGGGTCATTGCCCTTTTCCTCAAACAAAAAGCTGGAACGTAAGCCTGCAGCAGAAAATTGTATCCGCCTTGTATCCGGATGCATGCCAAGCCCCTACCGTTTTCCGGGGATGGGACGCTGCGATCGGGGTCTCATGTTACAGCCGATGAAGAGTTTTAGCTTCACGGCGTTAACCATGAGGATTTTCAAATGTTACGTCGAATCACAATGCTGATTCCCCTGCTCGCCCTTCTGTCCCTGAGCGGCTGCATTATTTTCCCCCACGGCGGCTGGCACGGCGACCACCATTACGAAGGCCGTGGCGGACCGGGTTACTACCAACATCGCTAAGGCGTTTTCAGCGGCCTGACTGATCCCTGAAAAAATCATTGCCCGGTTGTGAACACAGCTCAACCATCCAGTCGACGAACACCCGCACCCGTCGCGACAACTGACGGTGAGGAGGATAGAGCGCCGTCAACGGCATGACCGGTGGCGGCATTTCCCTCAGCACCTCGACCAGACTCCCCTCCTTCAAACGCCGCGCCACGTGATAGTAAGGCGCCTGCACCAACCCATACCCGGCTTCGCAGGCTGCCAGATAACCATCGGCGCTGTTGACCGACACATGCTTGGGCAGATCGACCGTTCGCACCTGGCCATCGACGACAAACTCCAGCCCGTAGCGTTTACCGTTGCTGGCGACGTACTCGACCATTTGATGCCCCGACAGGTCCGCCAGCCCCTGCGGCGTGCCGTGGCGTTGCAGATAACCGGGGCTGACGCAGGTGACCTGGTCGAGCATGACCAATGGCCGCGCCACCAGCGAATCATCCAGCGAAGCACCACCGCGCAGCACGCAATCCACACCCTCGCGAATCAGGTCGACGGGCCGGTCATTCAAGCCGATCTCCAGTTCGATCAAGGGATAACGGGCGGTGAACTGCGGCAATGCCGGAATCACGACCAGGCGCCCGACCCCGCCGGGCATGTCCACGCGCAACAAGCCTTTGGGGTTGTGCCGCGCGGCGGAAAACACCGCTTCGGTTTCCTCAAGGTCCGCGAGCAAGCGCACGCAACGCGGGTAATACGCGGCGCCATCGAGAGTCAGGCTGATCTGGCGGGTGGTGCGTTGCAGCAATTGCACCCCCAGATGGGCTTCCAGTTGCTTGATCAGAATGGTCACCGACGCCCGGGGGATTTGCAGGCTGTCCGCCGCTTTGGCAAAGCCGCCCAGCTCGACGATTCGGGTGAACACGCGCATGGCGTTGAAACGGTCCATTGCTTTTCGCACCGACTGATTATTTAGAAATTGTGAACAGTGATAGCAGTTTTAGCCGGTTTATCTCGTTTCTGTCGAGGCGAACAATGAACGCTCAATTCACAGGGAGCTGATTTCATGCAAACACGTCAACTGGGCAAGAACGGTCCGCAGGTCAGCGCTATCGGCCTGGGCTGCATGGGCATGACCGATTTCTACACCACCGGGGTCGACACCCGCGAAGCCACCGCCACCCTGCACCGGGCGCTGGAACTGGGCATCGACCTGCTCGACACCGCCGACATGTACGGCCCGCACACCAACGAAGAACTGATCGGCAAGGCCATCGCCGGCAAACGCGACCAGGTGTTCCTGGCGAGCAAGTTCGGCATCGTCCGCGATCCGGCGAATCCGACCGCGCGCGGGGTCAATGGCCGGCCGGAGTACATTCGCGCCGCCATCGACGGCACCCTCAAGCGCCTCGGTGTCGAGACCCTGGACTTGTACTACCAGCACCGTATCGACCCACAAGTGGCCATCGAAGAAACGGTCGGCGCCATGGCCGAGCTGGTGAAGGCCGGCAAGGTGCGTTACCTGGGACTGAGTGAAGCTTCGGCGGCGACGCTGGAACGAGCGCACAAGGTCCATCCGATCAGCGCGCTGCAAAGCGAATATTCGTTGTGGAGCCGTGATCAGGAAGAAAACGGTTGCCTGGCTGCGTGCCAGCGACTGGGCATTGCCTTTGTTCCGTACAGCCCGTTGGGTCGGGGTTTTCTGACCGGCGCACTGAAAAGCCCGGACGATTTCGCCGCAGACGATTACCGTCGCTTCAGCCCACGGTTTCAAGGCGAGAACTTCGCAAAGAACCTGTTATTGGTGCAGCAAGTCGAGCGTCTGGCGGCGGAAAAAGGCGTAACGGCAGGACAACTCGCGCTGGCCTGGGTGCTGGCGCAGGGTGATTACCTGATCCCGATCCCTGGCACCAAGCAGCGCAAGTACCTGGAAGAGAACGTGGCGGCATTGGACGTCAAACTGAGCGGCGGAGAGTTGCAAGCGCTGGAAGCGATATTTCCAGCGAATGCCACCGCCGGTTTACGGTACCCGGAAGAAGTCATGAAGTTGCTCGATCGTTGATGTGTGCCTGGCCCGTCCGATTATTCGAACGGGCCAGGACAACCGCGCCACCCGTCACCCCGCCCGTTCTTGCACGATCGTACCTAAAGCCCGATCCGGGTCAGCCGATAGCCCTTCGAAGCGCCGAATTTCATACCGACACCCACAATAAGATCGCTGCTAAAAAGGACCCGGCTCCATGCCCCCATTCCGCACCATTCAGACTCGCTACACGCTGTTTCTGGTCCTGTTTATCCTGTTGTTGTTCGCGCTCACCGTAGTCGGCATCAGCCAGCTGGTTGCGCCGAAACTGCGCCACACGGAAGAACAAGTGGCCCTCAACCGCATTGCCGAAGTCGCCGAGCAAATCCAGGGCGAGCTGAACAAGGTTCAAGCACAGCAGCGCAGCATCACCCAGACCATTCCCCTGCTCGACAGCGCCGCCATCGACACCGTCCTGCCGGGCCTGGTCGATCAGTACGGCGAGCTGAAAGTCTTCGGCGGCGGCATCTGGCCCCTGCCCGGCCAGCGTGAAGCCGGACGCAACAAATTCAGCACCTTCTGGCACCGCGATGCCTCGGGCAAGCTGGCAGTCAACACGTTCTGGAACAGCGACGCCGCGCCCAATTATTACGACCAGACCTGGTACAAGGGTGGGATGCAAACCCCGCGCGGGCAATGCGCCTGGGCAGCCGCTTATAAAGATGACGCCAGCGCCGAGCCGCGCACCAATTGCGCCATGGCCATTCAGAAAAACGGCGCGGCATACGGCGTCTCCACCATCGACGTGACCTTGGGCTTTTTCAACGACCTGGTGGCACGCAAGGAGAAAGACCTCGGCGCCGAAATGCTGATCGTCGAAGCCGACGGCAAGATCATCAGCAACAGTTCGCGCATCAGCGGGCCGATCGTGCTGAAGAACATCAGTGAACTGGCGGGCAACTCGCCCTTCGCCAGTCAGGTGAAAGCCGGCCTGCAGAGTCGTGATCAGTTGCAACGCGTCGAATTCGACAACAACGGCGAGGCCAGCACCTTTTTCATGCGCCCGATCGAGGGTACGCCGTGGTTCCTCGCCACTTCGCTGCCGACCAAATTGATCACCGCCCAGCGTGACGACGTGCTCAGTACCTTGAGCCTGTTGCAAATCCCGATGGTGATCCTGCTGGTGTTGCTGCAGATCTACGCGATCCGCCAGTTGATCCAGCGCATGAAGACCTTGAAGGCCAACATTGACGCGCTGTCCGCCGGCGACGCCGACCTGACCAAACGCATCACCATCCGCGCCGAAGATGAACTGGGTGCCATCGGCCACTCGGTCAACGCCTTCATCGTGTACCTTCAAAACATGATCGGCGAAGTCACCCAGGCCACCGGCGCCATGGCGTCCAGTCTCGACAACCTGCAACGCACGTCGGCGCACACCAGCCAGATTCTGGTGCGCCACGCCTCGGAAACCGATCAGACCGTTACCGCGATCACCGAGATGAGTTCGACCGCCGAAAGTGTGGCGCAGAATGCTGCCGAAACCGCTGCCTTCACCAAACGCGCCAATGAAAACGCCGACCGTTCGCGGGTGGTCGTGGGCGAAGCTTCCAGCAGTGTGGTCGCGCTGATCGACGAGGTGGCGAGTGCCACCCACAAAGTCGAAAGCATGCAGCAGGACGCCCAACGCATCACCGAGATTCTCGGGGTGATCGGCGCCATTGCCGGGCAAACCAACCTGCTGGCACTCAATGCCGCCATCGAAGCCGCCCGTGCCGGTGAGCAGGGTCGCGGTTTTGCGGTGGTGGCCGACGAAGTCCGCGCCCTAGCCGCCCGCACCCAGGCCAGCACCTCGGAAATCAACGAGATGCTCAGCCGCCTGACCCAAGGCGTGAGTTCGTCGGTCAGCGCCATGGAAAACACCCAGGCCAGCTGCCAGTCGGCCGCCGACGCCACGGCGCGGGTTAATACCGGGCTGGATGAAATGGCCGGTTCCGTCAGCCACATCAACAGCCTCAGCACCCAGATCGCCACGGCCGCCGAGCAGCAAAGTGCAGTGACCGAGGAGATCAACCGCAGCATGGTGCAGATCCGTCATATGGTGGACGAGCTGGTGAAAAGCGGTCAGGCCAGTGAGTTGAATACCCGGCAGTTGCTGGAGGCCAACTCGCGGGTGAGTGCGATCATGGGGCGGTTCAAGGTTCGTTGATTGCCACGGTCTGTGGGAGGTGTACATATCCATTCCTGCGGTAACGGCGGCTGGCGGTTTCGCCCTTACGGCGAGTCACTTGCAAAAGCGGCAAGTAACCAAGCGCTCTTGCCCCTTTCGTTCGGTGCCTCGCCATGGCTCGGCATACCCTCGCTCCGGTCCTGCTCCGTGGGCCCGCCGCCATCGGCCATCCATGGCCGGGGGCGGCTACCGCGGCATCCTTGCCGCGGTGCCCACTGCGCAGAACCTCCACTCGGCCTCTCGAGGGGGCGTGCACCGCAAGATCAAAAGCCAAGGCGAGCTAACGCTCGGCCTGATGAGTGGTGAAAATCAAAAGCGTACGCGATTCCCTGTAGGAGCCAGCTTGCTGGCGAAAAACGCCCAGGCACCGCGTTCATTCAGACATCCCGTGTCATCGTTGACGTCCACCGCCAGCAAGCTGGCTCCTACAGTTTTGACCCTCTGAACCCAATCCCGGTGCAGGAGCGAGCCTGCTCGCGAAAAACGCCAACACATCGCGTTGATTCAGACAGCTAGCGTTATCGTTGACGTCCATCGCCAGCAAGCCGGCTCCTACAAGGGGAGGTGTAGATATCCGGAATGGGTTAACGCGGACAAATGGAGAGCCAGGTCGGCTTTAAGGCCGCCTCGGCGGCTGTGGCGGTGGTCGCCCCCTCGAGAGGCCGAGTGGAGGTTCTGCGCAGTGGGCAACCCGGCATGGATGCCGGGTTAGCCGCCGCCGGCCATGGATGGCCGATGGCGGCGGGCCCACGGAGCAGGACCGGAGCGAGGGCATGCCGAGCCATGGCGAGGCACCGAACGAAAGGGGCAAAAGCGCTTGGTTACTTGGCGCTCTTCCAAGTAACTCGCCGTAAGGGCGAAACCATTAGCCGCCGTGATCGCAGAAACGGATATGCACACAAAGCCCAAGCCCCCCAGGTTGACCTCCCCGCACCCAGCATTACTTCGAAACAATCTCACCGCTCTTTCCCGGCTAAAGTAGTCAAAATGCCTCTTTTTTGACCACCACCCGAACCGAGATCCCTCCATGCGAACCCACCTGCGTCTGGTCGCCCTGAGCGCCCTGTTCATTTCTTCCCTGGCCCAGGCCGCCGATCTGATCCCGATCGAAGTCCACCGCGACGCCAACTGCGGCTGCTGCAAAAAATGGATCAGCCACCTGGAAGCCAACGGCTTCAAGGTCGAAGACCACGTCGAAACCGACATGAGCACCTTCAAGCAACAACACGGCGTGCCTCCCCGCCTCGCCTCCTGCCACACCGGCTTGATCAACGGCAAATTCGTCGAAGGCCATGTGCCGGCCGATCAGGTGCTGGCCCTGAGCAAGCGCGACGATCTGCTGGGTGTCGCCGCCCCCGGCATGCCCATGGGCTCGCCGGGCATGGAAATGGACGGCATGAGCGATGCCTATCAAGTGATCGGCCTGAAAAAGGACGGCACGGATGTGGTGGTGGCGGACTACCCGGCCCATTGATGTTCGGGGCGTACATCGGGCTGTTTTTCGCTGCATTCGGTGCAGCGACCCTGCTGCCCTTGCAGTCCGAAGCGCTGCTGGTGGGGCTGTTGCTCAGCGAACAGTACTGGCTCTGGTCGCTGCTGGCGGTCGCGACCCTGGGCAATGTCCTCGGCTCGTTGCTGAACTGGTGGCTGGGGCGCGGCATCGAGCGTTTCCGTGATCGCCGCTGGTTTCCGGTCAGCCCCCGGCATCTGGAGAAAGCCCGGGTTCACTATCAGCGCTACGGCCATTGGTCGCTGTTGCTGAGCTGGGTGCCCATCATCGGTGATCCACTGACGCTGGTGGCCGGGGTAATGCGCGAGCCGCTCGGGCGCTTCCTGCTGATCGTGACCCTGGCCAAAGGCGCGCGTTATGGCGTATTGGCCCTCGCGACAACAGGCTGGATGAGTTGAACGATCATTCATCGAGATTGCCTGTGTTTAATGTCGCCCTAATCATACCGATCCAGCATCGGCCGATTTCCCGTGGAGTTAACCCATGTCCCTCGCCCGTTCCCGCTGGCTACCCAGCCTGTTGCTGACCGCCGCACTGCCTGTCCTCGCTGCCGAAGGCCCGGAATACGGGGCGGAGCTGCAAGGTTTCGAATACCCGTACACGGTCAAGCATTTCGCCTTCCAGTCCCAGGGCAAATCCCTGCAAATGGGTTACATGGACGTCGCCGCCCACGGCAAGGCCAACGGGCGCAGCATCGTACTCATGCATGGCAAGAATTTCTGCGGCGCCACCTGGGACAGCTCGATCAAAGCCTTGAGCGACGCCGGTTACCGAGTGATTGCCCCGGACCAGATCGGTTTCTGCACCTCCAGCAAACCCGACAATTACCAGTACAGCTTCCAGCAACTGGCGACCAACACCCAGCAACTGCTCAAAGCCCTCGGCATCCAGAAAGCCACCCTGCTCGGACATTCCACCGGTGGCATGCTCGCCACCCGTTATGCGCTGCAGTTCCCCGATCAGGTCGAACAACTGGCGCTGGTCAACCCGATCGGCCTGGAAGACTGGAAAGCTCTCGGCGTGCCGTATCGCACCGTGGATCAATGGTATGAACGCGAGCTGAAACTGACCGCCGACGGCATCCGCACCTACGAGCGCAACACCTACTACGGCGGCCGCTGGAAACCCGAGTTCGATCGTTGGGTGGACATGCTCGCCGGCCTGAACAAAGGACCGGGGCATACGCAAGTGGCGTGGAACTCGGCGCTGATCTACGACATGATCTTCACCCAGCCGGTGTACTACGAGTTCAAGAACCTGAAAATGCCGACCCTGTTGCTGATCGGCACCTCCGACACCACGGCCATCGGCAGCGACATCGCGCCGCCGGAGGTCAAGGCGAAAATCGGCCACTACGAGGTACTCGGCAAGCAAGTGGCCAAACTGATTCCCCAGTCGACACTGGTCGAATTCCCCGGCATGGGCCATGCGCCGCAGATGGAAGAGCCGGAACAATTCCACCAGGCCTTGCTCGCCTGGCTGAACAAAACCAACCCTGTTCGTTGATGAGGTAAGGCTGATGGCTGTGCAGATCGCGGTAATCGATGACTGGCAGGATGTCGCGCGCAAGGTGCTGGACTGGTCGACGCTGGACGCCATTGGCCAAGTGAATTTCATCCACGACTACCCGGCCGACAACGACACGTTGGCAGAACGTCTGGCTGACTTTGAAGTGATCTGCGTGATGCGCGAACGCACCCGCTTCGACGAGGATCTTCTGCGGCGCCTGCCGAAGCTGAAACTGCTGGTCACCGGCGGTATGCGCAACGCGGCGCTGGACTTGAAAGCGGCCGCGGCACTGGGCATTCAAGTCAGCGGCACCGACAGTTACAAACACGCCGCGCCGGAACTGACCTGGGCACTGATCATGGCCGCCACGCGCAACCTGGTCGTGGAAGCCAACGCCCTGCGTGCCGGGAAATGGCAGCAAGGACTGGGTGGCGACCTGCATGGCAAGACCCTGGCGATCCTGGGCCTGGGCAGCATCGGCCAGCGTGTCGCCCAGTTCGGCCAAGTGTTCGGCATGCGCGTCATCGCCTGGAGCGAAAACCTCACGGCCGAACGTGCTGCTGAAGTTGGCGTGACCTATGTCAGCAAGCAGGAACTGTTCGAACAGGCCGACGTGCTGTCGGTGCACCTGGTGCTCAGCGACCGCAGCCGCGGACTGGTCGACGCCGAGGCGCTGGACTGGATGAAACCGACGGCGCTGCTGGTCAACACCGCGCGCGGGCCGATTGTCGATGAAGCGGCGCTGATCAAGGCGCTGCAGAAACAACGACTGGCCGGTGCGGCGCTGGATGTTTTTGCAGAAGAGCCGCTGCCGGCGAATCACTCGTTCAGGACGCTGGAGAATGTGCTGGCGACGCCGCATGTGGGGTATGTCAGCCAGCAGAATTACCACCAGTTTTTCTCGCAGATGATCGAGGATATTAAGGCTTGGTCTGCTGGCTCGCCGATTCGGTTGCTTGGCTGATCTTATGTAGGAGCGAGCTTGCTCCGGGCGGCGTTCCGACGATGATGGATAACGATAACGCGTGTTTTCTTTATCAACGCGGCGCTTTCCAGTGAATCGCGAGCAAGCTCGCTCCTACAAGGTTTTCACCGCGACAAACGCCTCTGTCACATAAGGCACCGTCAACACCTCCCTGCCCCGCAATTCAGGCTCGGCGGCAATCAAATCGCGCATCTGCTCATCCACCCTCGCCCGCTCTGCCGCCGGCAATGCCGAGACAAAACTGGTGGAGCGCACGCGGTTGAAAATTACGTCTTCCGGCGACCCGGTATGCCCATGGCCGAACTGTTGCGCTTGCAACGGTCCGAACGCCGGGTGGGGAAACGCCCGACGCCAGGCTCCGGTGTAGAAACGCGGGGTATCGCCCTCCAGAGCATTGACGATGGCATCCAGTTTCGGCACCCAGCTGACCCGGGCATCACGCAAGTTCCACACCAGCCCCAGCCTGCCGCCGGGCTTGAGTACCCGGGCTATTTCCGTCAAGGCATCCGCGCTGGAAAACCAGTGGAAGGCCTGGGCACAGACCACCACGTCCACCGACGCGTCAGGCAGCGGCAGGTCAGTGGCGGTGCCGTTGACGGCGAGCACCCCGGGAAAGGCCTCGGATAGTTTTTCCAGCATCTGGGGCACCGGTTCCACCGCAATCACCTGAGCCCCGGTGGCCACCAGTCGAGCGGTGAACTTGCCGGTCCCGGCGCCCAGATCGACCACGGAGGTATCCGCGTTCAACCCCAGTGTGGCCGTCAGCCAGTCGGCGACTTGCGGCGGGTAATCCGGACGACCGCGAACGTAGGTATCGGCGGCGGTCTTGTAACCGGTGGCCGCTGAGTGATGGACGTGATCTTTCATGGCAACGCTCCAGAAGGACTGCGAACGCTGTCGAGCATAGCGCCTCGATTTGCGCTTTCCTTGAAAAAAGCCTGAGAAAGAAATGAATAATTGTTCACGCCGGAGTGTTCATTGGCCATCACCCATGAGGATTGCCAGTGATCAACCTGAACCCGGATTCGCCGACACGTTACGACCGCTTGACCATGACGCTGCACTGGCTGACCGCCCTGCTGGTGATTGGCCTGTTCGCCAGTGCCCAGGTCTGGGAGCAACTGGCCAAGGGCACGCCATTGCGCAAGGAGTTGCAGGCGTTGCACATCTCCTGCGGCATCCTGCTCGCGGTGATCGTTGTCGTCCGCCTGCTCTGGCGACTGTCCGCTGGCCTACGCCTGTCACCGGCCAACCGGGGTGTGATGAACCTGATGGCGAAGACCGCGCACGTGGCGCTGTACGCCTTGTTGCTGAGCCAGATCGTGCTGGGTTTTGTGTTCCGCTGGGCCCAGGCAGAACCGTTCAACTTTTTTGGCCTGTTCGATGTCCCAACATTGATCACCTTCGATAAAAGCCTGAAATCGGTGTTCGGTGGTCTGCACGAACAGGTGGCATGGGTCATCGTGATACTCGCCGGGCTGCATGCGGTCATGGCGCTGGTTCATCACTACGTCCTGCGGGATAACACCCTGCGCCGGATGTTGCCGCATGGTTCGAACTGATACGAACAAAACCCCGTGGAGCATGATCATGAATGTCCGTCTTGCTGTTATTACCACCCAGTTACTGCTCGCCGTTGTGTTGACCAGCACCCTGGCCCTGGCCAATGGTGAGGATGACGCGCCCGCCAAACCCAATTGCCCGAAAGGCCAGGTGTTCGACACCAAATCGCAGAAGTGCGTCCTGCAGACCAGCAGTCTGGTGCCCGACGCCGACCGCACCGATTACGCCTATCGCCTGGCCAAGGACGGGCGCTATGAAGAAGCCCTGGCATTGCTCGACACGCTGAAAAACCCGAACACCGCCAAGGCGCTGAACTATCGTGGTTATGCCACGCGTAAACTGGGGCGCACCGACGAAGGCATCGGTTATTACCTGCAATCGGTCAAACTCGATCCGCAGTATGCGCAAGTTCGCGAGTACCTCGGCGAGGCCTATGTGATCAAAGGCCGACTGGACCTCGCCCAAGAGCAGTTGCAGCAGATAAAATCGATCTGCGGCAGCGCCTGTGAGGAATACCAGGACCTGGCCGAAGCCATCAACGAGTCATCGAAAACCTGACAGGACGGAGGTCGCCATCGCCAGCGATCAGGCAATACGGGCAGAACTGGGCCAGCACCTGGCGCGTTTATGGCGTTACGGCCTGCTGCTGTCCCGGCAACAGCATGTCGCCGAGGACCTGGTGCAGGCCACCTGCGTGCGCGCGCTTGAACGGGCGGGCCAGTTCGTTCCCGGGACCCGCATGGACCGCTGGCTGCTGAGCATTCTGCATTCGATCTGGCTCAACGAAGTGCGCTCGCGCCGGGTGCGTCAGGGCCAGGGGTTGGTGGATGCCGATAACGCCCTGTCGTTCGACGGGGAGTACGCCGCGCAGACCCATGTCCTCGCGACGCAGGTGATCCGGCGCGTCGATGCGCTGCCCGAAGCCCAGCGCGAAACCGTGTTCCTGGCCTACGTCGAAGGCTTGTCTTATCGCGAAGTCGCTGAAGTGCTGGACGTGCCCATCGGCACGGTCATGAGCCGTCTGGCTGCCGCACGGGCCAAACTGGCTGAGTATCCGCCCTTACACGCCGTGCCCAACCCTTCCACCGGAGAACGTCGATGAACGAACATGCAAGACCGTCAGACGAGCAACTGGTGGCCTACCTTGATGACCAGCTCGACACGGATCAGCGTAACCGTGTTGCCGCTGCCATCGCCGAAGACTCGACACTCAACCTGCGCCTGCAATGGCTGGCCCGCAGCAGCCTGCCGTTCCAAGAGGCCTACGACGAACTGGCACGCCAGGCCCCCGTGGATCGCTTGCAAGCCATGCTCGACACCTTGCCTTCACCGGCGCGGCCCGGGATGAATCGACGCTGGTTCCTCGCGGCGGCCGCCGGCCTGGTGATGAGCGGTGTGCTGGCGGACCGGCTGTTTCTCGGCTGGCAGGCGAGTCAGCCGAAACACAACTGGCGCGGGCTGGTGGCGGACTATATGGCGCTGTACGTGCCGGAAACCCTGGAACACCTGCCCAACGACGAAGCCGTCCAGCGCGCACAACTGCGCACCCTTGATTCACGCCTGGGCCTGAACCTTTCGCCCGCTCAACTGGCATTGCCGCGAGCCGAATTCAAGCGCGCGCAAATCCTCGAATACGACGGCGTGGCCATCGCCCAGATTACCTACCTGGACCCGGCGCATGGACCTGTGGCGTTGTGCGTCACACGCTCCAACACCGGCAGCCGAAACCTCGCCCACGAGCGTCGACATGAAATGAACGTGGTGTACTGGGCCGACATGGAACATGCCTGGATGCTGATCGGGCATAACCCGCTGTCGGAGCTGGAAGAAATGGCGACATTGATCAAAACCCGGACCAACGCCTGACTTGTAGGAGCCGGCTTGCTGGCGATCCAGACGCCTCGGTGTATCAGGTGAACCGTGGTGATTTCTATCGCCGGCAAGCCGGCTCCTACAAGGGTTTCGGCAGTTATCAGGTCGGGGTTGGGAGCCATAGGCGGAACCGTGCGCCGCCCAGCGGTGACGGCTCGACGGTGAGCGTACCGCCCTGCGCTTCCAGTGCCCGGCGGCTGATCGCCAGCCCCAGTCCAAACCCGCCCGTCGCCCGGTCACGACTGCGATCCAACCGATAAAACGGCTCGAAAATCCGCTCGCGTTCGTCGTCCGGAATACCGATGCCGTCGTCATCGACCCAGATTTCACAGCCCTTGGCACACACCTGAACGCCAATCTGAATGCGCTTCTCGCAATAGCGCATGGCGTTGCGCAGCAGGTTCTGAATCGCGCGGGCGGTCAGGCGCGGATCGAGGGTAAAGCGCTCGAGCTGGCCATGAAGCAATACGTCGATGACGATCTGAGGAGAATCCAGTTCTTCATCGACACTGCCCAAAATGCTGTCGATAAATTCATCCAGCGATACTTCAACCTGCTCCGGCACCCGCGCCGGGTTTTGCAGGCGACTGTACGACAGCAACTCAAGCACCAATTCATCCAGCTCACGAATGTGCGCAACCAACCCTTGCAGGCGTTCGCGGCTGGCTGTCGGCAAGTCGTCGGACAGCGCCAGGGCCAGGCCGAAATCCAGGCGTGTCAGCGGCGTGCGCAGTTCATGGGACACGGCGTTGAGCAAATCCCGTTGCTGATTCAACAGGTTCTCGATGTCGCCGGCCATGGTGTCAAACACATTGGCCAGGCTGCCGATGTTGGAGCTGGGGGAAATCCGCGTGCGCTCGCTCAACTGGCCTTTGCCGAAGCGCTCCGCCGTACCTTTGAGGCGCTCCAGATCGCGCCAGTGCGGGCGCAGCCACAGCAACAGGCACGCGAGCATGGTCGCGCCGATCAGCACGTTGATGCTCCAGTACAGCAAATTGACGTCCAGTGGGTCCGGCGGCACGACCATTTGCACCACGGTGTGCTCGTTCAACGGTGCCACCGCCAGCGTGCGCCAGCCCCAGTCGCCGATGCGTACAACGTTCTCGCCACGCCGCAAACGCTGCTGTTCGGTGAGGGTGAAACCGTCATCGTCATTGCGACTCAGGACGATGTGCAGCGGATTGAACTGCTTGTCCATCTCCGCCGCCAACGCCGGCCACTCTGCCTCCGGCACGGTGCGGAACTGCTTGACGATCAGCGATTGCAAACCACGGGAGTAATCGAGGTTGTAGGTGACGAAGCGTTCATGGAAGACCTTGATCACCACGTCCGGCACCAGATAGATCGCCGCGCTGTAGGAGACGATCGTCACCAGATACAGGCGAAACAGGAGTCTGAACATCGCCTCAGCATTCCCACTCGGAGCGGCTGAACAGATAGCCCTTGCCCCATACGGTCTTGATCTTGCGCGCCTCGCCGGCGTGGTCGTCGAATTTGCGGCGCAACTTGGAAATCGCCACGTCCACCGAGCGATCCGTGCCGTTGAACTCAATGCCGCGCAGACGTTGCAGGATCTGGTCGCGGCTCAGCACTTCGCCGGCATGCCGGGCCAGCACCACCAACAGGTTGTATTCGCCGCTGGACAGCTCGACCGGTTGCTCGCGCCAGGTCACGGTGCGCTCGGACAGGTCGATGCACAGGTTGCCCATGAGAATCCGGTCGTTGGCAGTCTGCGGTTCACTGAGGCTGCTACGGCGTAACAGGGTACGGACGCGGGCCAGCAGCACACGGGGCTCGCAGGGTTTGGTGACGTAATCGTCGGCGCCCATTTCCAGGCCCAGCACCTGGTCGTGGCTGTCGTCGCGGGCGGTGAGCATCAGGATCGGCAACGCCGCCGAGTCCGCCCGCAGCAAGCGGCAAACCTGCAGGCCGTCAAGGCCGGGCAGCATCAGGTCGAGGATCACCAGGTCCGGCGGATCGAGCCGCGCCCGTTCACGCACGTGGTCGCCGCGGCTGATCACGCTGACGGAATAGCCGTTGCGTTCCAGGTAGCTGGCAATCAGTTCCGAGAGCGCGGAGTCGTCTTCGACCAGGAGAATGTTGGGCATTGGGTGTTTCCAGAAAGTGCAGTGGCGTCTGTTATGACGCCTTCGCGAGCAGGCTCGCTCCCACAGGTGACCGCATTTCAACTGTGGGAGCGAGCCTGCTCGCGATGGCGGCCTGACAGGCGCAATAAATTTCAAGGGGTGAAGGATATACGCCCTCACCCGCCCCCGAGCAAAACCCTTACACAATTTCACACAGCACCAACAAAGCTTCACCGCTAACCTCGTGCGCGGCCCGTAGGATGCGGGAGTTCATTATTGGGGTATTTACATGTCGAAGAACCTGCTTGCCAAGCTCAGCCTGCTTGCCCTGGCGTTGACGCTGAGCGCTTGTGACAAGTCCTCGAACGCCGAAGAACAGGCGCCGCTGGCCACCGTGCGCATCGAAACCCTCGAAGCCCGCCCCCTGTCGATCACCAGCGAACTGAGCGGGCGGATCGCCGCGCCACGGATGGCCGAAGTCCGTGCCCGTGTCGCCGGCGTGGTGTTGCAACGGGTCTTTCACGAAGGCAGTGACGTGAAAAAAGGCGACGTGCTGTTCCGCATCGACCCGGCGCCGTTCAAGGCTGACCTCGACAGCGCCGAAGCGGACCTGCGCAAGGCCGAGGCCAATGCGTTCCAGGCGCGTCTGCAAGAGCAGCGTTACGCCCAGTTGGTCGAAGGCAACGCCATCAGCGGCCAGGACTACGACAACGCCCGCGCCGCCGTGCGGCAAACCGCCGCCGAAGTCGCCGCCAACAAAGCGGCGGTCGAGCGGGCGAAACTCAACCTCGGCTACGCCACGGTCACCGCGCCGATTTCCGGCCGCATCGGCCGCGCGCTGGTCACTGAAGGCGCGCTGGTCGGGCAGAACGAAACCACGCCGCTGGCACTGATCCAGCAACTGAACCCGATTCATGCCGACCTCACCCAGTCGACCCGTGAACTCAACGACCTGCGCCGGGCCTTCCGTTCCGGCCAGTTGAAGGAAGTCGGCCAGGGCCAGGCCAAAGCCACGCTGATTCAGGATGACGGCAGCCTTTACCCGCTGCCGGGTAAGTTGCTGTTCAGTGACATCACCGTTGACCCCGGCACCGGCCAGATCATTGTGCGCAGCGAGTTTCCCAACCCGGACCTCGACCTGCTGCCCGGCAGCTTCGTGCGGGTGCGTCTGGAGCAAGCGGTGAACCAGCAAGGCATCAGCGTCCCGCAACGCGCGATCCAGCGTGACAGCGCCGGTGTGGCGCAGGTCCTGTTGCTGGACGCGGAGCAACGGGTCGGCCAGCAACCGGTCGAGCTCGGGCCCGTGCAGAACGACCGCTGGATCGTCACCGCCGGCCTAAAGCCGGGTGACCGCATCGTCATCGAAGGCCTGCAACACGCCAAGCCCGGCGAGAAAGTGCAGATCGACGACACCCCTCTTCCACTTGCCCAGGTGACTGGTCAGTAAGCAGGACGCTTTTCCATGCCGCAGTTCTTTATCGATCGCCCGGTATTCGCCTGGGTGGTTGCGCTGTTTATCCTGCTGGCCGGTGCGCTGGCCATCCCGCAGTTGCCGGTGGCGCAGTACCCCGACGTCGCGCCGCCGCAAATCGAGATCTATGCCGTGTACCCGGGCGCCTCGGCGCAAACCGTGGACGAGAGCGTGGTCAGCCTGATCGAGGAAGAGCTCAACGGCGCCGATCACCTGTTGTACTTCGAGTCGCAAAGCAGCCTCGGCAGCGCCACGATCAAGGCGACGTTCCAGCCGGGCACCGACCCGGAAATGGCCCAGGTCGATGTGCAGAACCGCCTGAAAGTCGTCGAGTCGCGCCTGCCGCAAGCGGTCAACCAGCAAGGTTTGCAGGTCGAGAAAGTCTCCGCCGGTTTCCTGTTGCTGATCACCCTCACGTCCACGGACGGCAAGCTCGACGACGTGGCGCTCAGCGATTACCTGGCGCGCAACGTGATGAACGAGATCAAGCGTCTGGACGGCGTCGGCAAGGCGCAGCTGTATGGCGCCGAACGGGCGATGCGGATCTGGATCGACCCACAGAAACTGATCGGTTTCAACCTGACCCCGGCTGACGTCAACGCCGCCATCGTCGCGCAGAACGCCCAGGTCTCGGCGGGCAGTATCGGCGATTTGCCGACCCGCACCACCCAGGAAATCACCGCGACCATTCTGGTCAAAGGCCAGCTGTCGACCCCGGAAGAATTCGCCGACATCGTGCTCAAGGCCAATCCCGACGGCTCCACGGTGCGCATCGGCGATGTCGCGCGAGTCGAGATCGGCAGCCAGGAATACCAGTTCGGCACCCGCCTGAACGGCAAACCGTCCACCGCCGTCGGCGTGCAATTGTCCCCCGGCGCCAACGCCCTGAGCACCGCGACCCTGGTGCGGGCGAAGATGGATGAACTGGCGCGCTACTTCCCGGCCAACGTCGAATACAAGATCCCCTACGACACTTCGCCCTTCGTCAAAGTCTCGATCACCAAGGTGGTTTACACCCTGCTCGAAGCCATGGTGCTGGTGTTCGCGGTGATGTTCCTGTTCCTGCAGAACATCCGCTACACGCTGATTCCGACCCTGGTGGTGCCGGTCGCATTGATGGGCACCTTCGCGACCATGCTCGCGCTGGGGTATTCGATCAACGTGCTGACCATGTTCGGCATGGTGCTGGCCATCGGCATTCTGGTGGACGACGCCATCGTCGTGGTGGAGAACGTCGAACGCATCATGGTCAGCGAAGGCCTGTCGCCGAAGGAAGCGACGCGCAAGGCGATGAAGCAGATCACCGGGGCGATCATCGGCATCACCCTGGTGCTGGTGGCGGTGTTTATCCCGATGGCGTTCATGCAAGGTTCGGTCGGCGTGATTTACCGGCAGTTCTCGTTGTCGATGGCGACGTCGATCCTGTTCTCGGCCTTCCTCGCACTGACCTTGACCCCGGCGCTGTGCGCGACCTTGCTCAAGCCGATTGCCAAGGGCGAGCACCATGCCAAGGGCGGTTTCTTCGGCTGGTTCAACCGGCGTTTCGAGCAGTTGACCGAGCGTTATCAGGGTTGGGTCGCCTATGCGCTGAAACGCAGCGGTCGCTACCTGCTGATCTACGGCGTGCTGCTGGTCGGTCTGGGCCTGTGCTTCAGTCGTCTGCCCTCCTCGTTCCTGCCGGTGGAGGATCAGGGCTACACCATCACCGACATTCAACTGCCGCCCGGCGCGAGCAGGAATCGCACGGTGCAGGTGGTCGAGCAGATCGAAGCCCACAACGCCACCGAACCCGGCGTCGGCGACAGCACGGTGATCCTCGGTTTCAGCTTCTCCGGCAGCGGACAGAACGCGGCGCTGGCGTTTACCACGTTGAAAGACTGGTCGGCGCGCGGCAGCGATGACACGGCGAGTTCGATTGCCGACCGCGCCAACATCGCGCTGAGCCAGATCAAGGACGCCGTGGCGTTCGCAGTGCTACCGCCGCCGGTGGACGGCCTCGGCACCTCCAGCGGTTTCGAGTTCCGCTTGCAGGACCGTGGCGGTCTCGGTCACGCGACGCTGATGCAGGCGCGCACCGAGTTGCTGGCGGCAGCGGAGAAAAGCCCGATCCTGATGAACGTGCGTGAAAGCGCACTGGCCGAAGCGCCGCAGGTGCAACTGATCGTCGACCGTAAACAGGCGAATGCGCTGGGTGTTTCGTTTGCCGACATTGGCAGCGTGCTGTCCACCGCCGTCGGTTCGGCCTACATCAACGACTTCCCCAATCAGGGGCGGATGCAGCGGGTGGTGGTCCAGGCCGAAGGCGATCAGCGCAGTCAGGTCGCCGACCTGCTGAAGATTCATGTGCGCAACAGCCACGGAAAAATGGTGCCGCTGTCGGCCTTCGTCCAGGCCCAATGGACCCAGGGACCGGCGCAGTTGACCCGTTACAACGGTTATCCGGCGATCAGCATTTCCGGCGAGCCAAAACCGGGCCACAGCACCGGTGAAGCGATGGCGGAAATCGAACGCCTGGTTTCGCTCGGCCCGCCGGGGCTGGGTCAGGAATGGACCGGGTTGTCGTTGCAGGAACGGCTGTCCGGCAGTCAGGCGCCGATCCTGCTCGGGTTGTCGTTGTTGATTGTGTTCCTGTGCCTGGCGGCGCTGTATGAGAGTTGGTCGATTCCGACCTCGGTGCTGCTGGTGGTGCCCCTCGGCGTGCTCGGCGCGGTACTGGCCGTGACCTTGCGCGGCATGCCCAACGACGTGTTCTTCAAGGTCGGGCTGATCACCATCATCGGCCTGTCGGCGAAGAACGCGATCCTGATCATCGAGTTCGCCAAGAGCCTGTACGACGAGGGCCACGACCTGATCGACGCCACCCTGCAAGCCGCGCGCCTGCGTCTGCGGCCGATTGTGATGACGTCGCTGGCGTTCATCCTCGGCGTGGTGCCGCTGGCCATCGCCACCGGCGCCAGCTCGGCGAGCCAGCAAGCCATCGGCACCGGCGTGATCGGCGGGATGATCACCGCGACGTTGGCGGTGGTGTTTGTGCCGGTGTTTTTCGTGGTGGTGATGAAGCTGGTCCACAAACGCCACAAAACCAACTGACCATACACATTCCGTGTAGGAGCCGGCTTGCCGGCGATGGGGCCCTCGAATACTGCATCGTTATTGAGGCCGCCATCGCCAGCAAGCCGGCTCCTACAAGGATCGGTGTTGGTCAGAAGGGGCTGCGCTGGGCTAAGGTAATTGCACTACTCCAGCCCATCGAGCCTCCATGCCCTTCCTCGCCCGCACCCACCCTCGCCTGTCCGCCGCAGCCACATTCGGTGTCGCGGTGGGCATTCTGGCTCCGGCCGATTCGATCATCAGCAAAATCCTGTTCGGCTGGAACGCCGCGGTCTGGACCTACCTGCTGTTGATGCTCTGGCTCGCCGCCCGGGCCAAGGCGCCGGATGTGAGGCGCATCGCCGAGGTCGAGGACGAGAACGCCGGGCTGGTGCTGTTCGTGGTATGCATCGCGGCGATTGCCAGCCTGGCGACCATCACCTTCGAACTGGCCGGCAGCAAGGACCTGGAAACCACCCGCAAGCTGCTGCATTACGCTTTCACCGCGTTGACCGTGCTCGGTTCATGGCTGTTGATCGGGGTGATTTTCAGCGTGCACTACGCCCGCCTGTTCTACACCTGGGCCGGCAAAGACCCGGCGCTGCGTTTCGCCGAAGGCCTGACCACCCCCAATTACTGGGACTTCCTGTATTTTTCGTTCACCATCAGTGCGGCGGTGCAGACCTCCGATGTCGGGGTGGCCACGCGGGATTTGCGCAAGATTGTGCTGGCGCAGTCGCTGATCGGGTTTCTGTTCAACACGGCGATTCTCGGGTTCTCGATCAACATCGCCGCCGGGCTGTTCAACTGATCCGTGCACAAACGTTCTAGGCATCGCCCGCGCCACGGGCGTTAAATAAGTCGGCAATCCGTCTCACAGGTGCAGCATGACGACTCACAACTGGATCGACCTGGCCCAGGATGCCGACACCGGCATCGAGACGCTGCGCGCGCATTTCGAAGGCCACGCCTACGACCCGCACTGGCATGACAGCTACCTGGTGGGTGTCACCGAGCAAGGCGTTCAGCAGTTCAACTGTCGGCGCGCGAAACACCAGAGCACGCCGGGCAAGGTGTTCCTGCTTGAGCCGGGGGACATTCACGATGGCGATGCGCCGACGGCCGACGGTTTCACTTACCGCATGCTGTACCTCGACCCGCAGTGGTTGCAGCGTGAACTCGGCGCCGTGTTCGACCACGCGCCCGACAACAGCCAGTTGAGCTTCGCCAACACCCTGGCCAGCGACGTCCGCCTGGCCCAGGCCACCAGCGTTGCGTTTCAGACGCTGCATCACGGCGAACTGAAGATCGTCCGCCAGACCGCCCTCGACGGCTTGCTCGAACGCCTCACCACGCACCTGCACTGGCGCGCCCGCGATGGCGAAGACCCGCGTTTGCCACGGGTGGCGCAGAAGGCTCGGGAGTACCTGCACGCCCATGCCCACGAGGACATCGGCCTCGATCAGCTGGCCGCCACGACGGGCGTCGACCGCTTCCGCCTGACGCGCGCATTCAAGGCGGCTTACGGCATCGCGCCCCACGCGTACCTGGTGCAATTGCGTCTGGCCACGGCGCGACGAATGCTCGCTCGTGGCGAGCAACCGGCGGCGGTGGCGATGGCATTGGGGTTTGCCGATCAGAGCCATCTGGGGCGCTGGTTCGTGCGGGCTTACGGACTGACGCCGGCGCTGTACCGCAAGCGCTGCTCAAATCTTCCAGACAGTTGACCGGCAGATTGTGAAGATCGGATTCAATGATCTTCACCGGAGTTTGCCCGCGATGCTGTCGACTTTCCCGACGTTACTGCCCTTCCTGTTGTTTGCATTCGTGGCGTCGATCACGCCCGGCCCGACCAACATTCTGGTGTTGAGCAACAGCGCCCGCTACGGCTTGGCGGCCGCCGTGCCGATCATCCTCGGCGCGTGTGCCGGCGCCGCGACCCTGGTGTTGGTGGTCGGCAGCGGAGCCGGCTCATCGTTGACCGCATGGCCCGGCGTGCAAACCGCGATGCAATGGATCGGCGTGGCGTGGTTGAGTTACCTGGCCTGGCAGATCTTCAGCGCCCCCGCCGCAGCCGTCACCGCGCAAGACTCCGGATCCCGACTCGGTCTGGTGGGCGCCGCCGGCCTGCAACTGATCAACCCGAAAACCTGGATGATGGCGCTGGCGGTCGTCAGCGTCTTTGCCGGCGGCGGCGAGGAACGCCTGGCCCATGTGATGGTGTTGTCGCTGGTGTTTTTCCTGATTTCCCTGCCCTGCCTCGGTGTCTGGGCGTTGCTCGGCGCGGGGTCTGCGCGCTGGTTGCACTCGCCGCGCTCGATGCAGCGCTTCAATCGGTGCATGGCCTTGTTGCTGCTGGGATCGGCATGGATGAGCCTGTGGGTCTGAGCCCATTCGTCGGCCATTGTCGGACAATTCCTGAAGCGGGGCTTGACGGGTAATTGGCTTTTGGTGTCTTCTGAAACCGGTTTCAGTGCTACCTCATCGCACGAACCTTATAAATCCAATAAGAAGGTTTCAGACCGTGAACGATTTCTCCGCCGCCCAGCGCAGCCGCGTGACCATGCTTGATGTCGCCGAACACGCCAAGGTCTCCAAGGCCAGTGTGTCGCGCTTCATTGGCGATGATCGCGCCCTGCTCTCCGATGCCACGGCGTTGCGCATCGAACAGGCCATCGCTGAGCTCGGCTATCGCCCGAACCAGATGGCCCGCGGCCTGAAACGCGGGCGCACCCGCCTGATCGGCATGCTGGTCGCCGACATCCGTAACCCGTATTCGATTGCCGTGATGCACGGGGTGGAAACCGCCTGCCGTCAGCACGGCTACAGCCTGGTGGTGTGCAACACCGACCGCGACGACGAGCAGGAATGCCAACACCTGGCCCTGCTGCGCTCCTACAACATCGAAGGGTTGATCGTGAACACCCTCGGTCACCACCGCGACGAACTCCAGGAACTGCACCGGGAAATGCCCATGGTGCTGGTGGACCGCAAGGTCGAGCAACTGGACAGTGATCTGGTCGGGCTCGATAACCCGGCCGCCGTCGAGTTGGCCATCGCGCACCTTGAAGAACGCGGTTATCGCGATGTGCTGCTGGTGACCGAACCCTATGACGGCACCAGTTCGCGGATCGAACGCGTGAGCAGTTTCAAGGCACAGATCGCCCAGCGCCCGGCGCTGCGCGGCACGCTGATTGAAACCGGCAGCGAACTGGCGGCGAATCTGAAAACCTTCCTCGACACCCCCGGCCCTGGCCCGAAAGCGCTGTTTTGCGCCAATGGGATTGCGGCGCTGGCCAGTACTCATGCCTTGCGTGAATTGAACTGCAACCTGTTCGAAGAGGTGGGCCTGATCGCCCTGGATGACCTGGACTGGTATCCGCTGGTGGGCAGCGGCATCACGGCCCTCGCGCAACCGACCGCCGAGATTGGCGCGAGTGCGTTTGAATGCCTGCTCAAGCGTTTGCGCGGGGATGACGGGCCGGTGCGGACCCTGGATTTTTCGGCGCAGTTGATTGTTAGAGGGTCGACACTTGGGAATCTTCGGTGAATGTTCCGGCCCCATCGCCGGCAAGCCGGCTCCTACAGGATCGTGGACGTACACAAAACCCTGTAGGAGCCGGCTTGCTGGCGATGGGGCCCGAAAGACCACCACAAATCCTCCCCTTTTTTTTGAACAAAAATGAAACCGGTTTCAGAGGTCCATAACAATGAATAAACCACCCGTCTCCATCAGCCTCTCCAGCTACGGCGCCGACCTGGTACGCCAGCGCGGCCAGGGCAGTTTCATCGAGTTGCTGGCCACCGCCGGCGCCACCCGTATCGAATGGCGTGAAGAACTGCTGACGGTCGAAGACCCCGCCCAACTGGCCGACGCCACCCAGGCCCAGGGTCTGGAAAGCGTGTACTCCTCGCCGATGGAACTGTGGCTGGCCGGCCAGTCGAAGCCCAATCCCGAATTGATCAGCGCCCTGCAACGCGCCCAGGCCTTCGGCGCCAAATGGCTGAAGGTGTCCCTCGGTTACTTCACCGACACCTGCGACCTGCAAAACCTCGCGCAGACACTGGGCAAAAGCGCCGTGCACTTGCTGGTGGAGAACGACCAGACGTTGCACGGTGGTCGCATCGAACCGTTCCAGCGCTTTTTTGCAGCGGTCGAGCAGCACAACTTGCCGATCAGGATGACCTTCGACATCGGCAACTGGCAGTGGCAGGACCAGTCCGCCAGCAGCGCCGCGCGCCTGCTGGGTCGCCACGTCGGCTACGTGCACTGCAAAGCCGTCTCCCGTCGCGCCGACGGCAAGCTGGTTGCCATCCCGCCGACCGCCAGCGACCTGCATTCATGGGAACAACTGCTGCGGCACATGGCCCAAGGCGTGATGCGGGCCGCGGAATATCCACTGCAAGGCGATGACCTGGTGCAGCTCACCACCGAGCACGTCGCCGCCCTCGCCCACCTGGGGCACGCACGCCTGGAGAACGCTCATGTCTGAGATCGATATCCTGTCGTTCGGCGAAACCATGGCGATGTTCGTCGCCGATCAAAATGGCGACCTGGCCAACGTCGACCACTTTCACAAGCGCATCGCCGGAGCCGACAGCAACGTCGCCATCGGTTTGTCGCGGCTGGGGTTCAACGTAGCGTGGCTGAGCCGGGTAGGCGCCGATTCCCTGGGGCGGTTCGTGATTGATACGTTGCAGAAAGAAGGCCTGGATTGCAGCAACGTCGCGATCGACAGCGCACACCCGACCGGATTCCAGTTCAAGTCACGCACCGACGACGGTGACGATCCACTGGTCGAGTACTTCCGACGCGGCTCGGCGGCGAGTCATCTGTCGCCGCAGTCGATCGTTCCCGGACTGCTCATGGCGCGGCACCTGCACGCCACCGGCATTCCGCCGGCGCTGTCGGAAAGCGCGCGGCAGATGTCTTTCGAGCTCATGACGCGCATGCGCGAAGCTGGACGCAGTGTGTCCTTCGACCCGAACCTGCGCCCGAGCCTGTGGGCCAGCACGCAACAGATGATCAACGAAATCAACCGCCTCGCCGCCCTCGCCCACTGGGTGTTGCCAGGGCTGAGTGAAGGCCGTTTGCTCACTGGTTACGAAGACCCTGCCGACATCGCCGCGTTCTACCTCGACCAGGGCGCCGAAGCGGTGGCGATCAAGCTCGGCCCGCACGGCGCGTATTACCGCACGCACCTGGACCAGGGTTTCGTCGCGGGCGTGCCGGTGGAAACGGTGGTCGACACCGTGGGCGCCGGCGATGGTTTTGCCGTGGGCATGATCAGCGCGCTGCTGGAGAACTACAGCTTTGCCGATGCGGTGAAGCGCGCCAACTGGATTGGCAGCCGCGCGGTGCAGAGCCGCGGGGACATGGAGGGGTTGCCGACCCGCGCCGAGATGTCCGCCGAATTCGAGGCCGCCAATCGCGAGCAGGCTCGCTCCCACATTGGACCCGGGCCATCCCCTCAATTTGTGTCTGGCACTGAACCAACTGTGGGAGCGAGCCTGCTCGCGAAGAGGCCCGCACAGTCACTCGAGATTTAAACCCGTTACCTGCTGCGACAAAAACAACAAGCTCAGGAGCACCACTCATGAAAACCGCAACGCTCGCCACCCGCCGCTGGTGGTACATCATGCCCATCGTGTTCATCACCTACAGCCTGGCGTATCTGGACCGCGCCAACTACGGCTTCGCCGCCGCCTCAGGCATGGCCGCCGACCTGATGATCACCCCCGGCCTGTCGTCGATGCTCGGCGCGCTGTTCTTCCTCGGCTACTTTTTCTTCCAGGTGCCGGGAGCGATCTACGCGCAAAAACACAGCGTGAAGAAGCTGATTTTCGTCAGCCTGATTCTCTGGGGCAGCCTGGCCACCTTGACCGGGATCGTCTCCAACGCCTACTGGCTGATCGTCATTCGCTTCATGCTCGGCGTGGTCGAAGCGGCGGTGATGCCGGCGATGCTGATCTACCTGTGCCACTGGTTCACCCGTGCCGAGCGCTCCCGGGCCAACACTTTCCTGATCCTCGGCAACCCGGTGACCATGCTCTGGATGTCGGTGGTGTCGGGGTATCTGGTGCAGCATTACAGCTGGCGCTGGATGTTCATCATCGAAGGCTTGCCGGCGGTGCTCTGGGCGTTTATCTGGTGGCGCCTGGCGGATGATCGTCCGGCCCAGGCCAAGTGGCTCAGCGATGCCGAAAAGCACGATCTGGAAAGCGCCCTCGCTGCCGAACAGGTGGGCATCAAGGCGGTGAAGAACTACGCCGAAGCCTTCCGTTCGCCGAAAGTGATCATCCTGGCCCTGCAGTTTTTCTGCTGGAGCATCGGTGTCTACGGTTTCGTGCTGTGGCTGCCGTCGATCCTCAAGGCCGGCGCGCAGATGGACATGGTCGAAGCCGGCTGGCTGTCCGCCCTGCCTTATCTGGCGGCGGTGATCGGCATGCTGCTGGTGTCCTGGGGCTCGGACAAATTGCAGAAACGCAAACGCTTCGTCTGGCCGCCACTGCTGATCGCCTCGATCGCGTTCTACGGTTCCTACGCACTGGGCGCCGAACACTTCTGGTGGTCCTACACCCTGCTGGTAATTGCCGGCGCCTGCATGTACGCGCCTTACGGGCCATTCTTCGCGATCATCCCGGAAATCCTCCCGGCCAACGTCGCCGGTGGCGCCATGGCGTTGATCAACAGCATGGGCGCGCTGGGTTCGTTTGGCGGTTCCTATCTGGTCGGTTACCTGAACAGCTCCACCGGTTCGCCGGGTGCGTCGTACCTACTGATGAGCGGCGCGCTGATGTTCTCGGTGGTGCTAACGATTTTCCTCAAGCCCGGCGCCAGTGACCGGGAGCGTCCCACGGTCGCGGTAACACGCCCGACAGCGGCCCACCCTTGAACTGATGTAGAGATGAATACGATGAAAAAGCAGGTCGTCCTGTACAAGAAACTCTCGCCGCTGCTGATGGCGCGCCTGCACGAGCAGACCGAAGTCACGCTGATCGACAGCCTCGACGCCGATGGCCTGGCGCAACTGCGCGAGGCCCTGCCCCGCGCCCACGGTTTGCTCGGCGCCAGCCTCAAGCTCGACGCCGGTTTGCTGGATCGGGCGCCGCACCTGCAAGCCATCGCCAGCGTCTCGGTGGGTGTCGACAACTACGACATCGACTACCTGACCGAGCGGCGCATCCTGCTCAGCAACACCCCGGATGTGCTGACCGAAACTACTGCCGACACCGGTTTCGCGCTGATCCTGGCGACGGCGCGGCGCGTGGTGGAACTGGCGAACATGGTTCGCTCCGGCCAGTGGAAACGCAACGTCGGGCCGGCGCAGTTCGGCAGCGATGTGCACGGCAAAACCCTCGGCATCATCGGTATGGGGCGGATTGGCGAAGCGCTGGCCCAGCGCGGGCATTTCGGTTTTGGCATGCCGATGATCTATCACAGCCATTCGCCAAAACCGGCGGTGGAACAACGCTTCGATGCGCAGTACCGCAGCCTGCCAGCGCTGTTGCAAGAGGCGGACTTCGTTTGCCTGACCTTGCCGCTGACGGCGGAAACCGAGGGGTTGATCGGCGCCGAGCAGTTTGCATTGATGCGCCCCGAGACGATCTTCATCAACATTTCCCGAGGCAAGGTGGTGGACGAAACGGCGCTGATCGCGGCGTTGCGCACGGGGCAGATTCGCGCGGCGGGGCTGGATGTGTTCGAGCGTGAACCGCTGAACCTGGATTCGCCGTTGTTGCAGTTGAACAACGTGGTGGCGACGCCGCACATTGGCTCGGCGACCCATGAGACGCGGGAAGCAATGGCGACGTGCGCGGTGGACAACCTGCTGGCGGCGTTGGCGGGTGAGCGGCCTAAAAATTTGGTGAACACACGGGCGTGGAGGGTTTAAGAAATCTAGCGCCTGCAAGTCAGTCATCGCCGGCAAGCCGGTCTCGCTCCCACATGGTTTTGTGAACCCCACAGATCTAATGTGGGAGCGAGCCTGCTCGCGATGAGGTCAGCACAAACAACAAAAAACTGTCAGGCGCGCCGTGCTTCAAGAAGATCCATCGAACACAACGCAATCCGCCGACACGCATCCGCCAGCTGGCGTTGATCCACCACCAACCCGATCCGGATATGCCCCGCCGCACTCGGCCCGAACGCTTCGCCCGCCAGCACCGACACGCCATACCCTTCCAGCAGGCGCTCGGCAAAGTGCTGAGCCGTCAGCCCGGTCCGGCGCACATCGACCATCACGAACATCCCGCCATCCGGCCGGACCGCATGCAAACCGGGGCACGCGTTCAAACTCGCGCACACCAGATCGCGACGCTGGCGATACTCCTCGCGCATCATCGCCACTTCCGGCAGGTCCCCGTCCAGCGCGACCTGTGCCGCGTTCTGCACGAAATCCGGGATGCCGAACAGCATGCACAACGACAAGTGTTCCAGATGGTCGATCAAGGTTTTCGGCCCGATCACCCAGCCCACTCGCCAGCCACTCATGGCATGGGATTTGGACAGGCTGTCGATGGTCGCCGTGCGCTCGGCCATGCCCGGCAGACTGGCGGGACTGATGTGCTCGCCTTCGTACAGCAGACCGCTGTAGACCTCGTCGCTGATCAGCCACAGGTTGTGGCGGATGCACAGCGACGCCAGTTCCTGCCAGACCATCAGCGGCAGACTGGCGCCGGACGGGTTGTTCGGACTGTTGAGCAACAGGGCGCGGGTCTTCGGCGTGATCAGTGCAGCAACGTCCGCCGGATCAACGCGAAAGCCGTTCTCCGGACGCACCGCCACCGGCACCACCTTGGCTCCGCAGGCGCCGAAAACACCTTCATAAGTCACGTACATGGGTTCGGCGACGATCACCTCATCGCCCGGATCGAGCAGGCATTGCACCACCGAATACACGCCGTACTGGGCGCCTGGCGTCACAATGACCTGATCGACATCGACATCCTGACCGCCGTGCCGTCGATGCCGGCGGGCGATGCTGTCGCGCAGCCCGCGATTGCCGCGCACTTCCGCGTAGTGAGTGTCGCCAGCCAGCAGGCTGTCGATGCAGGCCTGGACGATGGGGCGCGGTGTATCGAAATCCGGATCCCCCACCGACAGCAGCAACACATCGACGCCCTGCTCCCGCAACTCCAATGCTCGATAATGAATTTGCCAGGCCGCCGCGCCGTCGCCGGCGATTCGTTGGGTCAAGGCTGAATAGCGCATGTATTTCTCCAATCGCGCGTGGTCCTAGCCTCAACCCTATCTCAAATCACGAAACGCGCCACCATGGCATTCAAGTCGACAGCCAGGCGCGACAGTTCGTGCGTAGCGGCGCTGGTCTGGTTGGCGCCCGCAGCAGACTGGGTCGCCAGGTCGCGGATGTTCACCAGGTTGCGGTCGACTTCACGGGACACCTGCGCCTGTTCTTCGGACGCGCTGGCGATGACCAGATTGCGCTCGTTGATCAGGTGGATCGACTGGGTGATCTGCTCCAGCGCCACGCCGGCGGCACGAGCCATTTCCAAAGTGCTTTGGGTGCGCTGATTGCTTTGCTGCATCGACGACACCGCTTCGCCCGTGCCGTTCTGAATGCCGGCGACCATCTTCTCGATTTCCTGGGTCGATTGCGCAGTGCGATGGGCCAGCGCCCGAACTTCGTCCGCCACCACCGCAAAACCGCGCCCCGCTTCACCGGCACGCGCGGCCTCGATCGCGGCGTTGAGGGCCAGCAGGTTGGTTTGCTCGGCGATGGCGCGGATCACGTCCAGCACTTTGCCAATGTCGCGGCCCTGGGTCGCCAGGCCTTCGATCATCAGCGAGGTGTTTTGCACGTCATGGGTCATGGTCTGGATCGCGTCAACGGTTTCCACCACACGGTCGCGTCCTTCGCGGGCAGCCTGGGTCGACTGGCTGGACGCTTCGGACGTCGAGACGGCGTTGCGCGCCACTTCTTCCACGGCGGCGGTCATTTCGTTGACGGCGGTGGCGGCCTGTTCGATTTCGTTGTTTTGCTGTTGCAGGCCACGGGACGCTTCTTCGGTCACGGCGCTGAGTTCTTCGGCGGCAGCGCCGAGTTGCGTGGCGGAACCGGCGATCTGCTCGATGGTTTTGCGCAGGTTGCTCTGCATGGTGGACAAGGCACCGAGCAAACGGGCCGGCTCGTCCTTGCCGTCGATCTCGATGGTTTTGCTCAGGTTGCCGCCAGCGATGGTTTCCGCCGCCTGCACCGCACGGTTCAGCGGCGTGACGATGCTGCGGGTCAGCAGCCAGGCCAGCAACACGGTCATGAGCGCCGCCACCACGGACACCGCGATGATCCCGTTCACGGCGGTGTTGTAGTTGTCTTCGGCAACAACCCCGGCGGCTTTGGCGCCGTCGGTGTTGTAGGCCACCAGGCGGCCGAGCTGCTCGCCCATCTGGTCGGTGCCGTCCTTGATCCTGGTGTTGATCAGGGTGCGCATCTCGTCAATCTTGTTCTGGCGCGACAGGTCCATCATTTCGCGCTGGGCTTGCATGTAATTGTCCAGCGTCGCGCTGAACACCTTATACAGCGCGGCTTCCTCCGGGCCGGCGGGCAACGCGGCGTAGCTGGCCTGGGCCTTGCGCGCCTTCTCGGTCAGCACGCCGATGCGGGTTTCGGCTTCCTGCAGGCTGGCCGGCTCGCGGTTGACCAGAATGCGGAACGACAGGATGCGCATGCGCAGGATATTTTCGGTGACGTTGCCGAGGAAACCGACACTGGGCAGTTGGGTGCTGCCCATGTCGATCGAGGACTGGCGGATGATCGACATGCGGTTCACCGCAAACACACCCAGCACCACCACCAGCAAAGCGATGAAGGCGAAACCCAGGAAAGCTCGAGGCGCGATGTTCAGATTACGCAGGGACATAGGACGATACTCGGGTGATTGAGGCTTCGAGCATCCTTGCCGTGATCACTGGCGGGCGAGACTTTGACTCGCCAGTCAGTTCGGCGCCACTTTTGTGAGAGGTGTTCACGCGCCTGTCATCTGTATCGGCGGGGCTTGAGGATTTTTGCGGGGATTTGCGAAATAAATTTCAACGGGTTACGAGTGTTTCATCCGTGAAACACTTCACCCCTGTAGGAGCGAACCTGTTCGCGATGGACGTGAGGATGCCCGGTTCTATCCAGGCAAACGATCGTTATCGTTGACGTCCATCGCGAGCAGGCTCGCTCCTACCGGGAACGAAGGTTGTTCACAGATTGCGTTGGGCGATACGCCAGACGCGGGCGATGTCGGTCGCGCGTTCCTGTAGCAACCGCGGCGCTTCGGCACACGCCTGTTCCAGCGTCATCGGACCGCTGGCCAGGGCAAACGCAGCGTCGATGCCGTGTTCGTAGAGGGCCTGATAACCCTCCCCCAGAGTTCCGGCGATAACGATGACCGGCACGCCCTGTTGCCGGGCGATGCGCGCGACGCCAAACGGCGTTTTGCCGCGCAAGGTCTGCGCGTCGAAACGGCCTTCGCCCGTGATCACCAGGTCAGCGCCCTTCACCGCCTCGGCCAGGCCAACCAGTTCAGCGACCACTTCGACCCCGGCCTTGAACTGCGCGCCGAGAAACGCCTTGGCCGCAAACCCCAGGCCGCCCGCCGCGCCGCTGCCCGGTTCGTCGCGCACATCTTTGTTCAGCACTTTCGCGCAGTGTTCGGCGAAGTGACCGAGGGCGCAGTCCAGTTGTTCCACCTGCGCCGGCGTCGCGCCTTTTTGCGGACCGAAAATCGCCGAAGCACCGTGGGGCCCGCACAGCGGATTGTTGACGTCGGCGGCGATGTCGAAACGCACCTCGGCCAAACGTGGATCGATCTCGCTCAGGTCGATCCGGGCTAGTTGCGCCAGCGCCAGGCCGCCCGGTGCCAGGGTTTCGCCGTCAGCATCCAGCAGCTTCACGCCCAGTGCCTGCATCGCTCCGGCACCGCCGTCATTGGTCGCGCTGCCACCAATCGCCAGAATCACCCGTTGCGCCCCGGCATCCAGCGCAGCGCGGATCAGCTCGCCGGTGCCGAATGTGCTGCTGACGCAGGCATCACGCTGCCCCGGCGCGACCAGTTGCAAGCCGCTGGCCTCGGCCATTTCGATGATCGCGGTGAGACTCTGGGGCAACCAGCCCCAAGCGGCGCTGACCGTTGTGCCCAGCGGCCCGCGAACGTCGTTGCGACGCAGCTGGCCTTCGCACGCGGCCAGAATCGACTCTACCGTTCCTTCGCCGCCGTCGGCCATCGGGCACTTGATCAACTGCGCTTCGGGCCAGACGTGCGCCAGCCCGGTGGCGATGGCATCAGCCACACCCTGGGCACTCAGGCTGTCCTTGAACGAATCGGGGGCGATGACGATTTTCATGCGAATTCTCCAGTTCCAATGCCCTCATGCTGCCAGCAGGCCTGAACAATAACGCCGGTCCCGTGCACAAGCGGCAGGATGGATTATTGTTCATTTCCACAAAACGACCCTGTAGGAACCGGCTTGCTGGCGATGCATTCGACGCGGTGAATCATGGACACCGCGTTGAATCGATCGCCAGCAAGCTGGCTCCTACACGGGAATTGGGGTCACATTCAAAACTGTAGGAGCCGGCTTGCCGGCGATGGACATCAACGATGACGCGGGTTGTCTGGACGAACGCGGGTGTCTGGACGTTTTTCGCCAGCAAGCTGGCTCCTACAGGGGTGGTGTTGTTTCGGTTTGTGGGAGCAGTTGCACGCCGAGGTACAACGCCAGCATGCCATCGAGGCGCAGCGGGTCGACGCCGCTGAGTTCGGCAATCCGCTCCATGCGATAACGCAGGCTGTTGCGGTGAATGCCCAGCGCATCCGCACAGGCCTGGCTCTGGCCGTCGTGCTCGCACCAACTGCGCAGGGTGGCGAGCAACTGGCCGTTGTTGTCCTTGGCGATGACTTTGCGCAGGGGCTTGAGCAACTCGTCCAGCGCATCGTCGTTGCGGTGCCGCCAGAGCATCACCGGCAAGCGATAACGGGTCAGCGTCAGCAGGCGCGAATGGGGCAGGACATCGCGCCCGTATGCCAGCAAGTCACCGACCCGCCGATAGCAACGGCGCAGGCCGGACAAGCCGTCCGCCTGCCCGCCTACCGCAATGCGCAGGATATTCCAGCCGAGGCCGTCGAGTTTCTCCAGCAAGCGGTCATTCTCGATCGCCTGGCTGGCCGGTCGACACCACAGCAACGAAGACTTGGCCGAACTCACACACCAGCTGTCCGGGTAACGGGAAGTCAGCCAGGCGCTGAGCGCCTCAACGGTTTGCCCCGGCCCGTGCTCCATGCCCAACTCAAACAGATAAGGCACCCGGGTCATTTGCGGCTTCAGCCCAAGCTGCTGCGCTTCATCGATCAGTCGCGGCGAATCCCCCGCCTCGCTCAACAACAGTGCCAGCAGATCATCGCAACGCTGTCGCCGCCATTGCTGCTCGGCCTGCTGGTTGCGCTGGCCCACCAGCATCTCTGCGGTCATGCGCACCAGTTCGGCGTAGGTGCGCAGCTGTTCCGGTTCGCCGGTGATGCCCAGCACGCCGATCAGGCGCTGATCGAGCAACAGCGGCAAGTTGATCCCCGGCTGTACGCCCTTGAGGTGAATGGCCGTTTGCGCATCGATTTCCACCACGCGCCCGTTGGCCAGCACCAGTTGCGCGCCCTCGTGACGGGTGTTGACCCGCTCCGGTTCGCCGCTGCCGAGAATCAATCCCTGGCTGTCCATGACGTTGACGTTGTACGGCAGGATGGCCATCGCCCGGTCGACGATGTCCTGCGCCAGGTCGTGATCGAGTTCGAACATAAGGGTGATCCTTGAAGGGGTGACTGTTCAGCCGCACAGGGCGGGTTGATAAACCCTGTGCTCAAGCACAAAGACAGCAGCCATGAGCGTGACCGAGACTCTCAGGGCGATCAACGTTACCCTTTGCATCGCAAAAAATCATAATAAAGAGAGAGCCCGCCATGTCACAGAGCGCCGCCGCTACCCAGGCCATCGTTGACGAAAAAAATGCCGTTTACAAACGCATTACCCTGCGTTTGATCCCCTTCATCTTCATCTGCTACCTGTTCAACTACCTCGACCGGGTGAACGTTGGATTTGCCAAGCTGCAGATGCTCGACGCACTGAAATTCAGCGAAACCGTGTACGGCCTCGGCGCCGGGATCTTCTTTATCGGCTACGTGCTGTGCGGCGTGCCGAGCAACCTGGCCCTGACCAAATTCGGCCCGCGCCGCTGGATCGCGCTGATGATGATCACCTGGGGCACGCTGTCGACCTGCCTGCTGTTCGTCACCACCCCGACCGAGTTCTACACCTTGCGCCTGTTCACCGGTGCGGCTGAAGCCGGGTTCTTCCCGGGCGTGGTGCTTTACCTCTCGCAGTGGTTCCCGACCTTCCGCCGTGGCCGCATCATGGCGCTGTTCATGTCGGCGATCCCGGTGTCGGGTCTGCTCGGCAGCCCGTTTTCCGGCTGGATTCTCAACCACTTCGCCGCAGGCCAGGGTGGTCTGGCCGGCTGGCAGTGGATGTTCCTGCTGCAAGGAATCCCGACCGTGATCCTTGGCGCCCTCGCCTACTTCCTGCTTAGCGACAGCTACGCAAACGCCAAATGGCTGACCCCGTTCGAGCGCTCGGTGCTGGAAGCCGACCACGCCGAAGACCTGGCCAACAAACCGAAAACCACCACCGACTCGCTGCTGGCGGTGTTCAAGAACCCGGCGATCTGGGCCTTCGGCCTGATCTACTTCTGCATCCAGAGTGGCGTCTACGCAATCAACTTCTGGCTGCCGTCGATCATCAAGAACCTGGGCTTCAGCGATAACCTGGTAATCGGCTGGTTGAGCGCCATTCCCTACCTGCTGGCCGCCGTGTTCATGCTGATGGTCGGCCGCTCGGCGGACTTGCGCAAAGAACGTCGCTGGCATTTGGTGGTGCCGATGCTGATGGGCGCTGTCGGCCTGCTGATCGCGGTGAACTTCGCCACCACGCCGGCCATTGCGATTCTCGGCCTGACCATCGCCACCATGGGCGCCCTCACCGGCCTGCCGATGTTCTGGCCGGTGCCGACCGCGCTGCTCAGTGCCGGCGCTGCGGCGGGTGGCCTGGCGTTGATCAACTCCATGGGCCAGATGGCCGGTTTCCTCAGCCCGTACCTGGTGGGTTGGGTCAAGGACACTACTGGCTCCACCGATGCCGCGCTGTACTTGCTGGCGGGTGTGATTGTCTGCGGTAGCCTGCTGGCGTTGCGCATGACGCGTACCCTGCGCGTCTGATCACCGCAAAACACTGTAGGAGCGAGCCTGCTCGCGAAAGCGTTCTGTCAGTTGATCTGAATGTTGACTGACACGCCGCCTTCGCGAGCAGGCTCACTCCTACATTTTTTGATTCGGGGTGATCGAAAATTCACTTTGATCCGCGCGACCGTTCTGGTATCTGATTGAGCCTTTCCCACTGGTAAAAGGAATTCGTCATGAGCTACCGCACGCTGGGTCATTCGGGTTTGCAGGTGTCCACCCTGACCCTGGGCACCATGATGTTCGGCGAACAGACCAGCACCGAAGATTCCCTGCGGATCATCGACAAGGCCTGGGACCAGGGCATCAATTTCATCGACACCGCCGACGTCTACACCGGTGGCCGTTCCGAGGAAATCGTCGGCGAAGCGATTGCCGGAAACCGTCACGAGTGGGTGCTCGCCACCAAGGTCGGCTTTGGCCCGGTGGACGGCGTGCCGAACCGCAGCGGCCTGAGCCGCAAACATATTTTCAACGGCATCGACGCCAGCCTCACGCGCCTGGGTACTGACTACCTCGACATCTATTACCTGCACCGCGAAGACCACAACACGCCGCTGGAAGTCACGGTGTCGGCCATCGGCGATCTGATTCGCCAAGGCAAAATCCGCTACTGGGGGTTGTCGAACTATCGCGGCTGGCGCATCGCCGAGGTGATTCGCGTAGCGGACAAGCTGGGTGTCGATCGCCCCGTCATCAGCCAGCCGCTATACAACATCGTCAACCGTCAGGCCGAAACCGAACAGATCACCGCCGCCCACACCTATGGCCTGGGTGTGGTGCCTTATAGCCCGCTGGCCCGTGGCGTGCTCAGCGGCAAATACGCGCCGGACGTGAAACCCGATGCCAACAGCCGCGCCGGGCGTGCCGACAAACGCATTCTGGAAACCGAATGGCGCGTGGAATCCCTGCGCATCGCGCAAAAAATCCAGGAGTACACCCAGGGCCGTGGCGTGGGCATCGTCGATTTCGCGATTGCCTGGGTGCTGAACAACAGCGCGGTCACCTCCGCCATTGTCGGACCGCGCACCGAAGAGCAATGGGACGCCTACACTAAGGCGCAGACGGTGAAGATCACCGCCGAGGATGAGGCGTTCATCGATTCGCTGGTGACGCCGGGGCATGCGTCCACGCCGGGGTTCAATGATGTGAGCCATTTCGTGTCGGGCCGTAAACCCCACACCACCTGAACACACACCGAACCACTGTAGGAGCGAGCCTGCTCGCGATGGTCTTTCAGTTGATACCGATGTGGCTGATACACCATCGCGAGCAGGCTCGCTCCTACAGTAGATTGTGGTGTTGTAAATATTGATCATCCGGACAATATTCAGCACAAAAACCACGTATCCTCCGCACCCCGTTTCACGTTCAATTTCGCGAGGACAGTTTGTCTAAAGGTATCGCTCTATCGGTTTCAGCCTCGGTGCTGTTTGCCGTCATGTATTACTACACCTCATTGCTCACCCCGTTGAGCGGTGTGGAAATTTTCGGTTGGCGCATGTTGCTGACCGTGCCGTGCATGACCGTGTTCATGGTGGTGTCCGGCGAATGGAAGCGCGTGGTCGAGATTGTCCGGCGAGTCTTTGCCCGCCCGAAACTGATCGCCGCCCTGATCGCCTCCTCTGCCCTGTTGGGCGTGCAACTCTGGTTGTTCATGTGGGCACCGCTCAACGGTTACAGCCTCGATGTGTCGCTGGGCTATTTCCTGCTGCCGTTGACCATGGTCCTGACCGGACGGCTCGCCTACGGTGAACGCCTGTCCTACCTACAGAAAGTTGCCGTGTTTTTCGCCTGCCTCGGGGTGATCAACGAGGTGTATCAGGTCGGTGGTTTTTCCTGGGCGACCTTGCTGGTGTGCGTGGGCTATCCGACCTATTTCATCCTGCGCAAACGTCTGGCGACGGACAACCTGGGCGGCTTGTGGCTGGACATGGCGCTGACGCTGCCGGTGGCTTTCTGGTTCGTGCAGACGGGCGAGCAAGGCTTCAACGTGTTTGATCAGCATCCATGGCTGTCGCTGTTGATCCCGATGCTCGGTGTCATCAGTGCCTCGGCGCTGGTGATCTACATCATCGCCAGCCGACTGCTGCCGTTCAGCCTGTTCGGGCTGTTGAGCTATGTCGAACCGGTGCTGTTGCTGGGCGTCGCGTTGCTGCTCGGGGAAAGCATCAAGGCCGGGGAATGGCTGACCTACATTCCGATCTGGATGGCGGTGCTGGTGTTGATGTTCGAAGGGTTCAAACATCTGGTTCGACAGCGCAAACCTTAAGCCCATACACAAAACAAATGTAGGAGCGAGCCTGCTCGCGATAGCGGTGCATTCGACAACTCAAATGTCGACTGACACTCCGCTATCGCGAGCAGGCTCGCTCCTACAGTTTTTTTACAGCGGTAGTGGTTTAGTCGGTGGACAGCACGCCACGACGAACCTGGTCACGCTCGATCGATTCGAACAACGCCTTGAAGTTGCCCTCACCGAAACCATCGTCGCCCTTACGCTGGATGAATTCGAAGAAGACCGGGCCCATCAAGGTTTCCGAGAAAATCTGCAACAGCAGGCGCTTGTCGCCCGACTCGGACGAACCGTCCAGCAGAATGCCCCGCGATTGCAGTTGATCAACCGGCTCGCCGTGGTTCGGCAGACGGCCTTCGAGCATTTCGTAGTAGGTGTCCGGCGGCGCGGTCATGAAACGCATGCCGATGCTTTTCAGGTGGTCCCAGGTTTTCACCAGGTCATCGGCCAGGAACGCAACGTGCTGGATGCCCTCGCCGTTGAACTGCATCAGGAACTCTTCGATCTGCCCGGCGCCCTTGGACGACTCTTCGTTCAACGGGATGCGGATCATGCCGTCCGGCGCGGTCATCGCCTTGGAAGTCAGGCCGGTGTATTCGCCCTTGATGTCGAAATAGCGGATTTCACGGAAATTGAACAGCTTCTCGTAGAAGTTCGCCCAGTACGCCATGCGGCCGCGGTACACGTTGTGGGTCAGGTGGTCGATGATCTTCAGGCCCGCGCCGACCGGGTTGCGATCAACACCTTCGATGAACACGAAGTCGATGTCATAGATCGAGCTACCCTCGCCGAAACGGTCGATCAGGTACAGCGGCGCGCCGCCGATGCCTTTGATCGCCGGCAGGTGCAATTCCATCGGGCCGGTTTCGATGTGGATCGGCTGCGCGCCGAGTTCCAGTGCGCGCTTGTAGGCTTTCTGCGAGTCCTTGACCCGGAACGCCATGCCGCACACCGACGGGCCGTGCTCGGCCGCGAAGTACGAAGCGACGCTGTGGGGTTCGTTGTTGAGGATCAGGTTGATCGCGCCCTGGCGATACAGGTGCACGTCTTTGGAACGGTGGGTCGCCACCTTGGTGAAGCCCATGATCTCGAAGATCGGCTCCAGGGTGTTCGGGGTTGGCGATGCGAATTCGATGAATTCGAAGCCCATCAGGCCCATCGGGTTTTCGTATAAATCTGCCATGGTTGGCGCCTCATCATGTTCTGGTCAATTAACGGATCGTTAGTTGCTGGCGATGCTGAGGCTGGCGGGAGGCGCGCAGGAGATGCCCCGCACGCTGCGGGCGAGGAAGTCACCATAGATCAATTGAAACCCAAAACTCTTCATTGTCGACCCAAGGCTATTGCGGGCGATGCTTCTGCTGGCAGAAGACGTTTATTCTTATATGCGTAACCGGATTCTACACAGCGTAAATAGGTTTGTCCGCCTTCTGTATCAAATCCCCTTTTTCCCTGCTCGCGCAAGGGGTTTATTGCAGAGGAAAATCCCCGTCAGGATCAGCCCGCCACCCAGGCACATCGTTACGGTCAGCTGCTCGCCCAGCAGCAACGCGCCGAAGATGACTGCCGTCAGTGGATTCAAGGCGATGAACACGCCGGACCGGGTCGCGCCGATTTTGCGCAGTCCGTCGTAATAGCCGATATACGCCAGCGCCGAGCCCAATACGCCCAGGTAGATCAGGCTCAGCCATTGTTGCGACCCGAGACTGGCCAGGGCCGAAAAACTCAACTCGCCCCTCGCGGCGCTGGCCATCCAGAGCATCGCGGTGCCGAGCAGGATCGAATAGGTCACGGTTTGCACCGGCCCCAGGGTCTGGTTCAACTCCTTGGAGAACAGCGAGTAAATCCCCCACCCCAGCACGCAGCCGAAAATCAGCAGGTCGCCGATCCACGCGTCTGCATTGCCGACCAGCAACCGCGGATTGCGACTGACAATGACCAGGCTCGCCCCGGCGATGCAGATCGTGATGCCGAAGACCTTGGCCCGGCTCAGGCGCTCCTTGAACAACAGCCACGAGGCCAGCCCGATCACCGCCGGGTTCAGCGCCACGATCAATGACGCCCGGGAGGCATTGATGTAATGCAGGCCATAAAAGAAGCAGAGGTTGTAGAAAAAGATCCCGAAGAAACCCAACAGGGCCAGCTGCATCCATTGTCGAGGCGTCGGCCGCGCCAGTGGCACGCGGGCCAACACTAAAAACAGCAGCAACGCCACGCTGGCGAGGAGGAATCGCAGGCTGGCGGCGAACAGCGGGCTGAGGCTGTCCGCCAGAAAACGCCCCGCAACAAAGGTGCCGCCCCAAATCATGGTCACGGCCGCCAGCTTGAAATACACCGCCACCTCGGAGGTTCCCGGCAGGCTTTGTTCACACGTTGTCATAAGTCCTCAGCGTTAGAAGCTCAACAGATGACGTATCATTCTTGTAATACCCAGTCATCGTAAAATGAGCAAACACTCATGACCCTCACTCAACTGGAGATCTTTTCGCTGGTCGCCGAACTTCACGGCTTCACCGCGGCGGCCCACCGCCTTGGGATCTCGCAATCGGCGGTGTCTCACGCCCTCAAGTCGCTGGAGCAGGAGTTGGGCGTGGAATTGCTGCATCGGCATCAATCCCGAATCGAGCTCAGCGATATCGGCCAACAGTTGCTGCTGCGGGCCCGGGCGATGCTCGGGCTGGCCAACACCTTGCGCCAGGAAGCCGCCGATGCCCGCGGAATGAAAAGCGGCACATTGCGCATCGGTTCGTTTGGCCCGACTTCTTCGATCAAGTTGCTGCCGATGATCCTGCAGCACTTCCGGGTCGCTCACCCGGGCATCGAGGTTCATATTGATGAAGGACCGGATCGCCAGGTCATCCAGTGGCTTGAGGAGCGCCGCATCGATATCGGTTTCGTGGTGTTGCCACAAGAACGGTTCGACACCTTCGCGCTGATCGAAGACCAGATGGTCGCGTTGCTGCCCGTCGACCACCCGCTGGCCGCTCGCGACAGCCTGAGCCTGGAGGATTTGTGCCACGACCCGTTCGTGCTGACCGAGGCCGGCTCTTCGGAGCTGGTGTCGCGGTTGTTCAGCGCCGTGCGGTTGACGCCCAACATTCGCTACCGCTGCTCGCAACTCTTGAGCACGCTGGACACCGTTGGCCGCGGCGATGCCTTGACCGTGGTCGCCGAAGGTTCGTTGCCTGAGGCCCCTGACAAGCGCTACGTAAAAAAGCCTCTGTCACCCGCAGTCGTCCGTCAGGTAGGCCTGGCGGTGCTCGACCAGCGCCAGTCTTCACCGGCTGCGCTGGCGTTTATCAAACTCGCCTGCCGTCTGGACTACCGTTGAGCGGCACATGCGTTGAAGGCCAACTATCATGGCCGGTGAGCGAGCTCTTTTTGGGAGGCGTGACGTTGTCCTGCCAGCATTTGAGAGCCCTTTTCCATCGATACAGGTTTCGCGAATGCCACTGACCGTCAAAACCCGCCGCAAGCGCAGCACCCGGATTGCCGTGACCGTTTTGAGCGGTTTGCTCCCGATACTGCTGGGGTTCGCCATTCTGTACTTTCAGGCTGGACGCGCGCTTGAGCAAAGCACCCACCTGACCGCCGAAGAAGCCATCCGCCAATTTGACCTGATGCTCGACAACACCGCCCAGGCTGCGCGCGAGTTGCTGCCGCTGGCCGGGCAAAGCTGCCTTGACGTCAATCTGGCCTTGCGCGAACAAGTCACCCGTCGACCGTTTGTACGCTCAACCAATCTGGTGTGGGACGACATCAATTACTGCAGCTCCCTGTTCGGCGACTTCCGGGAGAAGATCGATACGGGCGACTACAGCACCGGCAAGTTGCTGCTGATGAAGGGCAATCTGGTCACGCCCGATACCGCGGTGCTGGTGTACCGCATCAGCGAAGGCAAAAAGGGTGCGCTAAGCACGCTGGACGGTTATCACTTGAGCAACGTCCTGCGCATGATCGGCCGCTCCACGGTGCTCATGTTGCAAGTCGGGCCCAATTGGCTGTCCGCCGATGGCCAGTTCCACCAGGACGCCCTCCCCACGTTGCAGGTGGCGCAAACCCGACTCGACTCCTCGCGTTACGCCTTCTCTGTGACGGCCGGCTTTCCTGAGGGTGAGACCTGGCGCTACATGAGCAGCGAGTACCCGCCGCTGTTCAGCCTGTTAATTTTCTTTGGCGCGGTGTCCGGCCTGATCGGGCATGTTCTGCAAAAGCGTTCGTCGTCGCCCAGTCATGAGCTGCAGCGCGCATTGGAAGCCGCGGAGTTCGTGCCGTACTTTCAGCCGGTGGTGCATGGCGCCAACAAGCAGTGGTCCGGCGCCGAAGTGTTGATGCGCTGGAATCATCCAAAGGAAGGCCTGGTGCGCCCGGACCTGTTCATCCCGTTTGCCGAGCATTCCGGCCTGATCGTGCCGATGACGCGCTCGCTGATGCAGCAGACCGCGCAGTTGCTGGCGCCTGTCTCCTCCTCGTTCAACGGACCGTTTCACGTCGGTATCAACATCACTGCCAGCCACTGCAAGGACCTGGAACTGGTCGAGGATTGCCGGGAGTTTCTCAACGCCTTTTCGCCGGGCGCCATCCATCTGGTGCTGGAGCTGACCGAGCGTGAACTGATCGAACCCACAGCCATCACGTTGCAGTTGTTCGAACAGCTGCACGCGCTGGGCGTGATGATCGCCATCGACGACTTTGGCACCGGCCACTCAAGCCTGGGTTACTTGCGCCAGTTCAATGTGGATTTCCTGAAAATCGACCAGAGTTTCGTTGCGATGATCGGTGCCGATGCGCTTTCCCGGCACATTCTGGACAGCATTATCGAGCTCTCGGCGAAGCTTGATCTGGGCATCGTTGCCGAAGGTGTGGAGACCGAAGAACAGAGTGATTATCTGACCGCCCATGGCGTTAACTTCTTGCAGGGTTATCTGTACGGTCGTCCCATGACCGGCGCGGATTTCATTGATGCATTAAGTCACCATTAACTAGCGTCTTTATGCGACAAGACAACGAGACCGTGCACCGATTTGATTCAAAAGACCACTCTTGTTACATGAAGAAAAAGTCAGGATTTACTCTTTGGCAATTAACTACTACAATTTTTCATGCCTGCGCTAGATTGGCAGGTGAGCCATTATCACCGAGTCGCTTCAAGGCTCTTGGCTTATAGCTTTGTTTGCGGTTGGTATCAGCCAAACACACTATTGGAGTAAAGATATTGTCCAGACTCGCTGAATTTCGTGCAGCTGAAAAGGCCCTTCAAGAGCAGCTCAAGCAGCTGGAATCCCTGAAGAACGATGCCGGGCTCAAGAAAGAAATCGAATTCGAAGAAAAGCTCCAGGGGCTGATGAAAACCTACGGCAAGAGCCTGCGCGACATCATCGCCATTCTCGATCCGAACCCGGCCAAATCTGGTCTGCAACAGGCTGCCGCGCCTAAAACCCGCCGCGCTCGCGTGGTCAAGGTTTACCAGAACCCGCACACCGGTGAACTGATTGAAACCAAGGGCGGCAACCACCGCGGTCTTAAAGCCTGGAAGGAACAATACGGTGCTGCCACCGTTGATTCCTGGCTTCGCGGCTAAGCACTCGCGGCGATAAAAAAAGCCCTGCCTAAAGCAGGGCTTTTTCATGGATACCTGTTAAATGCAACGATTTGAATCGATCAACTCGCTACTTGCGGATTAACTTTGTGCTTAATCCCTTTGGGTATCTAAAGATTGCAGAATGCACGACCCTGCGAATCATCAACTAAAGTTTCAAGCTGTTACGAGCCGCCTCAATTTCGTCCTGGCTTGCCTTATAAGCATCAGCCTGCCCCGCGTACGAAAGTACATAAGCCTTATCGGCATCTACCGCCGCGACCAATGTTTGCGACAGCACATGTCGTCCGTTCTGGGTGATGGTGCAGGTAGTTTCCAGCGCCGATAGCCGGCTCAAGGTCGCGGGATGTATTTTGTTGCAGACGCTTTGATAGCCACCCTGAAAGAAGTCCTTCTGCACGGACTTGCGCATCTCCAGCAATACGCCTTGCAAATTCACCTGATGCCCGGTGTCCACAGGAGTCATGGTCAATTCCATGACCATCACCGGCGTGCCGCCCTGGTCGTTTTTCACCGCGCGCTGCCGGGACACCTGAGGCTTGGCGTCATCCGCCGGAACCACTTCGACTTCCCAGCCGTCCGGCCAGGTCACGAGCGGCGCTTCTGCATGGGCACAGGTCATAGCGGATAGCAGCCCCAGCAGAACGAACAGCGATTTACAGGATCGGATCATTGCAATGAACACTCATGGATTGAGCCGTAAAGTCTGAGCCCCGCCCGCCTGTCAGGCAATAGCCGATGGTTTGGGTTTGGTGATGACTGCGCCCTTGCGTATCATTGGCGCCATCGTCAGCCCCACTTATTGTCCGGAGGGCCCATGAGCCTGCACGAATTGAACACCTTCCCAGGCGTGACCGCCCAACCCGATACCGCCACCCAGAAGTTCGTCTTCAACCACACGATGCTCCGGGTGAAGGACATCACCAAATCCCTGGATTTCTACACCCGCATCCTCGGTTTCTCGCTGGTGGAAAAGCGCGATTTTCCGGAAGCCGAGTTCAGCCTGTACTTCCTGGCGCTGGTCGATAAAAACCAGATCCCGGCCGATGCTGCAGCCCGTACTGAATGGATGAAGTCGATCCCCGGCATTCTCGAGCTGACCCACAACCACGGCACCGAAAACGATGCGGATTTCGCCTACCACAACGGCAACACCGACCCGCGCGGCTTCGGCCACATCTGCATCTCGGTGCCGGACATCGTCGCTGCGTGCGAACGTTTCGAAGCCTTGGGCTGCGACTTCCAGAAGCACCTGAACGACGGCCGCATGAAGAGCCTGGCGTTCATCAAGGACCCGGATGCCTACTGGGTTGAAATCATCCAGCCAGCGCCACTGTAAACATCACCACGCCCCTGTAGGAGCCGGCTTGCCGGCGATGGCGCCCGCAAGATCGCCATCGCCAGCAAGCCGGCTCCTACAGGGATCTGCCGCGCATAAAAAAACCCCATGATCACTCATGGGGTTTTGTGTTTTCAGCGCCGTCGTTTAAGCCGGGGCCGATGTCCGGATCAGGTGATCGAATGCGCTCAGGGAAGCCTTGGCGCCCTCGCCCACCGCAATCACGATCTGCTTGTACGGCACAGTGGTCACGTCACCGGCAGCGAATACGCCCGGCAATGAAGTCTCGCCTCGCGCGTCGACGATGATCTCGCCACGCGGCGACAACTCGACCGTGCCTTTGAGCCAGTCGGTGTTCGGCAGCAAACCGATCTGCACGAAGATGCCTTCGAGGCTGATCGTCTTGAACTCACCTGAATCGCGATCCTTGTAGACCAGGCCGCTGACCTTCTGACCGTCACCCTTCACTTCACTGGTCAGCGCGCTGGTGATCACGTCGACGTTAGGCAGGCTGAACAACTTGCGCTGCAACACCGCATCGGCGCGCAGCTTGCTGTCGAACTCCAGCAGCGTAACGTGGCTGACAATACCGGCCAGATCGATCGCCGCCTCAACGCCGGAGTTACCGCCGCCGATCACCGCTACTCGCTTGCCCTTGAACAGCGGGCCGTCGCAGTGCGGGCAGAAACACACGCCTTTGGCTTTGTATTCCTGCTCGCCCGGTACGCCCATTTCACGCCAGCGCGCACCAGTGGCCAGAATCAGCGCCCTGGTTTTCAGGGTGGCGCCGCTTTCGAAGCGGACTTCGTGCAACTCGCCCGGGTTCTTCGCCGGAATCAGCGCAGTGGCCCGTTGCAGATTCATGATGTCGACGTCGTATTGCTTGACGTGTTCTTCGAGCGCACTGGCCAGTTTCGGTCCTTCGGTTTCCTGCACGGAGATGAAGTTTTCGATGGCCATGGTGTCGAGCACCTGCCCACCAAAACGCTCAGCCGCCACACCGGTGCGAATGCCTTTACGGGCCGCATAGATCGCTGCCGCAGCACCGGCAGGGCCACCGCCGACCACCAACACGTCAAAGGCTTCCTTGGCGCTGATCTTCTCGGCCTGGCGTTCGGCACCGCTGGTGTCGATCTTGGCGAGGATCTCTTCCAGGCCCATACGGCCCTGGCCGAAGACTTCGCCATTCAGGTAAATGCTGGGCACGGCCATGATCTTGCGATCATCGACTTCAGCCTGGAACAACGCGCCGTCGATAGCGACGTGGCGAATGTTCGGGTTCAGGACCGCCATCAGGTTCAGCGCCTGGACCACGTCCGGGCAGTTCTGGCAGGACAGCGAGAAGTACGTCTCGAAGCTGAACTCGCCTTTGAGCGAGCGAATCTGTTCGATCACTTCAACACTGGCCTTCGAAGGGTGGCCACCGACTTGCAGCAGGGCCAGCACCAGTGAAGTGAACTCATGGCCCATGGGGATGCCGGCGAAACGCAGGCTGATATCGGCACCCGGGCGGTTGATCGAGAACGATGGCTTGCGTGCGTCGTCACCGTTGTCGATCAAGGTAATTTGTGTCGAAAGACTGGCAACGTCTTTCAGCAGTTCGAGCATTTCCTGGGATTTCGCACCGTCGTCGAGGGAGGCAACGATCTCGATCGGCTGGGTGACCCGTTCCAGGTACGATTTCAACTGGGCTTTAAGATTGGCGTCCAACATACGGGCGATTTCCTTTATTCGTGTCGAAAAAAAACGCCCGAGCGAATCTCGCCCGGGCGTTTTATAGGGCGGTGCAGCTTACTGAGTAGGCGCGGAGTTCCGCCCTGAGGTGCGTGTCACAGACTTAGATCTTGCCGACCAGGTCCAGGGACGGAGCCAGAGTGGCCTCGCCTTCTTTCCACTTGGCTGGGCAAACCTGGCCTGGGTGAGCAGCGACGTACTGAGCGGCCTTGATTTTGCGCAGCAGCTCGGAAGCGTCACGGCCAACGCCGCCGTCGTTCAGTTCAACGATTTTGATCTGGCCTTCAGGGTTGATCACGAAGGTGCCACGGTCAGCCAGGCCAGCGTCTTCGATCAGCACGTCGAAGTTGCGGGAGATGGCGTGGGTCGGGTCGCCGATCATGGTGTACTGGATTTTGCCGATGGCTGGCGAGGTGTTGTGCCAGGCAGCGTGGGCAAAGTGGGTGTCAGTGGAAACGCTGTAGATTTCGACGCCCAGCTTCTGGAATGCGTCGTAGTTGTCAGCCAGGTCTTCCAGCTCGGTTGGGCAAACGAAGGTGAAGTCAGCTGGGTAGAAGAAAACTACGGACCACTTGCCTTTCAGGTCAGCGTCCGAGACTTTTACGAAGTCGCCGTTTTTGAATGCGTCAGCTTTGAAAGGTTTAACTTGGCTGTTGATGATAGGCATCGTTGACTCTCCGTCAGGGGTTAAGAAGTTGATGGGGTGAACTCTACCCACTCGACCGACGGATGGCTCATTGGCAAACTTGATGCTGCTGATGGGTTTTCGCTATTAGCCAGCAGTATTAATAGAAGGAAACGATCTCTACGGAATCTGTAGGAGTGAGCTTGCCCGCGATGGACGTGAACGATAACGCGTGAATCAGATGCCCGGCGGCGTCCTTGAATTTTTCGTCGGAACGCCGCCCGGAGCAGGCTCGCTCCTACATGGGGTCAGCCACTAGCCGGGTCATACCGACGAACGGACTAGCCTCGATATAGCGCATGGCCGACTTCATGTCCTTCCAGCCGACATAGCTCATCAGCGACTTAAGGTCCCAGCCGCTTTGGTGCGCCCAGGTGGCAAAACCACGCCGCAAAGAGTGGCTGGTGTAATGCTCGGCCGATATCCCGGCGCGCTCCAGCGCATGGCGCAACAACGGAATCACGCTATTGGCGTGCAACCCCTCCTCGCTCAGATGCCCCCAGCGGTCGATGCCGCGGAACACCGGCCCGCGCACCAGTGCCGCTTCAGTAATCCAGTTGATGTACGCCTGCACCGGGCACAGGCGCTGCAAGGCCGGAGTCTGATAGGTCTTGCCGAGGTTTTCGCGATCGCTCTTGCTCCGCGGCAGGTACAGGCTGATGCCAGAGCCGGCGCGGGCCTGCACATGCTCGATCTCAACACGGCATAACTCATCGCTGCGGAAACCCCGCCAGAAGCCCAGCAGGATCAGCGCAGTGTCACGTCTTGCCCGCAGAAGCGTCGGTCGGTCGTTAGCGGATTGGGCAGTTAGAAACTCTTGCTCCAGCCAGCTGACCACCTGCTCCAGATGCTGTAGTTGCAGCGGCTCAGCCTGTTTTTCCTGGGCCGGGTGCAACGCGCGAATGCCTTTGAAGACCTTGCGCACCACGGGCGCCTTGGTGGGATCGGCAAACCCCTGGCTGTTGTGCCACTGGGCGAGCGCCGACAGGCGCAACTTCAAGGTGTTGATCGATAACTCAGAGGCATACGCCACCAGATAGCGCGCGACGCTGTCGGCCGTGGCTGGCAGGAACCCGCCCCAGCTCACTTCAAAATGCTCGATGGCCGCGCGATAGCTACGGCGGGTGTTGTCCCGCGTGGCGGCTTGGAGATAACGATCCAGATCACTCATGGCGATGGTTCCTGTAGGAGCGAGCCTGCTCGCGATGGACGTTAACGATGACGGTTGCTGCCTGGATACACGAAGCGCCCTGAAGTTTTTCGCGAGCGAGCTCGCTCCTACAGGGGGTTGGTGTACGGATCAGGCACTGAAAATTCTTCACGGGGCGAGCTCACACTGGGTAATACCAGTATATCCCGTATCAATAACTTACACTTTTTTCGATTTCCACACGCATGGTACACTGCGTACTTTAGTGGTACATACCACAGTACGAAATCGTAGGAGAACACATGGCTCGTGGCGGTATAAACAAAGCAGTGGTTCAAGTGGCGCGCCTGGCAATCCTCGCCCGTGGTGAACACCCGAGCATCGACGCGGTACGCATCGAAATGGGTAACACGGGCTCAAAAACCACCATTCACCGGTATTTGAAGGAGCTGGATGACGGCGTCGAACCCGCAGCCCCCTCCCCCGAACCCATCGATGACGAATTGGCAGGACTGGTCTCGCGCCTGGCGCAGCGCCTCAAGGAACAAGCACAGGAGCCCATCGATCAGGCACGCGCGCAGTTCGAACAACAACGCCAGGCACTGGAAATCCAGCTGACCGACGCGCAAGAAGCCAACAGCGAATTACAGCAACAGTACGAACTGCAAACCCTGGCGCTGACCCAGGAATCCGACACCCTGCAAAATACCGTCTCCATGCTGCAGACCGAGCAAACCCGCAACGCCGGGCTGAACCAGGCGCTCGCGGATTTCGAACTGCGTTTGCAGGACAAGGACGAGCAGATCCGCTCGCTGGAAGAAAAGCACCTGCACGCCCGGGACGCGCTTGAACACTATCGCGATGCCGTCAAAGAACAGCGCGAACAGGAACAGCGACGCCACGAAGGTCAGGTGCAGCAGATTCAGATGGAGTTGCGCCAGGCGCAGCAAAGCGCGCTGGTGCGCCAGGATGAAGTCACCCAGCTACACCGAGACAACGAGCGCCTGCTCACCGAAAACCGCGGCACGCTGCGGGAACTGAGCCTGTTGCAGGAACAGCTCAAACAGACGCACACACGGCAGGATCAATTGCTGGAGCAGGTCAACCGTATCGACAGTGAGCGCACCCTCCTCCAGGAACGCTTGCGCGCAGCGCTGCTGGAAAGCCAGTCACTGAAACAAAGTGTCGAGGAGCAGGCGCAGATCAATAAGGCGCTGGAGGCCAGACTGGCCAAGACCGAGGCAGAACTTGAGGCAAGCACTGTAGGAGCGAGCTTGCTCGCGATGGACGTAAACGATAACGCGTAAAGTCTGATGCCCAGCGGTGTCCTTGAGTTTTTCGCGAGCAGGCTCGCTCCTACAGGGATTTACCGCCGGGCATAGTCGATTACCCCGCCACAGGCGTACGCATGGTGACGAACTCTTCGGCGGCCGTCGGGTGCACGCCGATGGTGTCGTCGAAGTCGCGCTTGGTGGCGCCTGCCTTCAAGGCAATCGCCAGCCCCTGCACGATTTCGCCGGCATCCGGCCCGACCATGTGGCAACCCAACACCTTGTCGGTTTTGCCATCCACCACGAGCTTCATCAGCGTGCGTTCCTGACAGTCGGTCAGGGTCAGCTTCATCGGGCGGAAACGGCTTTCGAAAATCACCACGTCGTGGCCGGCTTCGCGCGCCTCTTCTTCAGTCAGGCCCACAGTGCCGATGTTCGGCAAGCTGAACACCGCCGTCGGGATCATCTTGTAATCCACCGGACGGTACTGCTCAGGCTTGAACAGGCGACGCGCCACCGCCATGCCTTCGGCCAGAGCGACCGGCGTGAGCTGGACCCGACCAATCACATCGCCAAGGGCCAGGATCGACGGCTCGGCGGTCTGGTATTGCTCATCGACCTCGACAAAACCTTTCTTGTCGAGTGTGACACCGGTGTTTTCCAGCCCGAGGTTGTCCAGCATCGGACGCCGACCAGTGGCGTAGAACACACAATCCGCCTCCAGCTCACGACCGTCCTTGAGCGTCGCCTTTAAGCTGCCATCGGCGAGCTTTTCAATGCGCTCGATGTCGGCGTTGAATTGCAGGTCCATGCCACGCTTGCTCAGCTCTTCCTGCAAATGCTTGCGCACTGCACCATCGAAGCCGCGCAGGAACAGGTCGCCGCGATACAGCAAGGTGGTTTCGGCGCCCAAACCATGGAAGATGCCGGCGAATTCGACGGCGATGTAACCGCCACCCACCACCAATACGCGTTTTGGCAGTTCTTTGAGGAAGAACGCCTGGTTGGAGCTGATGGCATGCTCGTGCCCCGGAATCTCCGGAATCTGCGGCCAGCCGCCGGTGGCGATCAGGATGTTCTTCGCGGTGAAGCGCTCGCCATTGATCTCGACGGTATGCGGATCGACGATTTTCGCGTGGCCTTCATGCAGGGTCACACCGCTATTGATCAGCAGGGTGCGATAAATGCCGTTCAGGCGATTGATCTCGCGATCCTTGTTGGATATCAATGTCGCCCAATCGAATTCTGCTTCGCCCAGGGTCCAGCCGAAACCCGACGATTGCTCGAAGTCTTCGGCGAAATGCGCGCCGTAGACCAGCAGTTTCTTTGGTACGCAGCCCACGTTCACGCAGGTGCCACCCAGGTAGCGGCTTTCGGCCACGGCCACTTTCGCGCCGAAACCTGCGGCAAATCGCGCAGCCCGCACACCGCCGGAACCGGCGCCAATCACATAAAGGTCAAAATCGTAGGCCATTTTCAATCTCCTCGGCAGGCCACCAGCATACCCGCCGCCACTGGTTGGGCAAGCGCTGCGCACTATCTGGGGGCGGAAAATGAAAAAGCCACCCGAAGGTGGCTTTTCAATACAAACAAGTCAGGCGCTATCAGTAAGCCTTGCCAGTCTTGTAGAAGTTCTCGAAGCAGAAGTTGGTCGCGTCGATGTAGCCTTCGGCGCCACCGCAGTCGAAACGCTTGCCTTTGAACTTGTAGGCCATGACGCAGCCGTTTTGTGCCTGTTTCATCAGGGCGTCGGTGATCTGGATTTCACCACCCTTGCCTGGCTCGGTCTGTTCGATCAGGTCGAAAATGTCCGGGGTCAGGATGTAGCGACCGATGATGGCCAGGTTCGATGGCGCATCTTCAGGCTTTGGCTTTTCAACCATGCTGTGAACGCGGTAGATGTCGTCACGGATCATCTCGCCAGCAATCACGCCGTACTTGTTGGTTTCCTGCGGGTCGACTTCCTGGATCGCAACGATCGAGCAGCGGAACTGCTTGTACAGCTTGACCATCTGGGTCAGGACGCCGTCGCCTTCGAGGTTGACGCACAGGTCATCCGCCAGTACCACGGCGAACGGTTCGTCACCGATCAGCGGACGACCGGTCAGGATCGCGTGGCCCAGGCCTTTCATTTCGGTCTGACGGGTGTAGGAGAACGAGCACTCGTCGAGCAGTTTACGGATGCCGACCAGGTATTTTTCCTTGTCGGTGCCCTTGATCTGGTTTTCCAGCTCGTAGGAAATGTCGAAGTGGTCTTCCAAAGCGCGCTTGCCGCGACCGGTGACGATGGAGATTTCGGTCAACCCGGCGTCCAGTGCTTCTTCGACGCCGTACTGGATCAGTGGCTTGTTTACCACCGGCAGCATTTCTTTGGGCATGGCTTTAGTCGCTGGCAGGAAGCGAGTACCGTAACCGGCTGCTGGGAACAAGCATTTCTTGATCATATAAGTCCTTGAAAGGGCTGTGTGTACGAGTTTCGGCGCAGTCTAATCAGGCGGCGTGCACCTTACAATGCCCCGCGCTGGCTAACCGATGCCATCATAGAGAAATATTCTCGCGGATAGTTCCGCAGATCGTTCTGGCGCCATTTATAGATAGCAGAAATTCGCAGCATCACTGGCTTATTGCCAACCACGCAATCGCACCACCATACGCCCATCAACCCCCGTTGGGGCATTTGGCGCTATCATGGCGCAATTGAACCAGCCAACGAGGCAGATAGATGTCGGTAGCGAAAAGTGTCAACGGGTTCCTGATCAATCAGGCGAAAGACGGCCAGTGGTGGGTGGACAGCGTAGGCGGCGAGAACATTGCCGGGCCGTTCCCGACCGAGGCGCTGGCGATTGAAGTGGCGTCCGTCCTGGAGCTGGAACATCCGGCCCCGAAACGTCGCGGTAAAGACAAGAGCTGATCTGTCTTGCTCAAGCCCTGCCTGGCGCAGGGCTTTTTTTCGATTGCCGGAAAACGAAGTGGCCTTTCGCTATAACCTTTTGATTCCGGCGCTGTCACAGGCTTAGCCCCTTATCCTGACGACGATCACCCCCATGAATAAAATGTTGCCCTTGTTTGCACTGCTGGCCCTGACCGGCTGCGCCACCTCCGAAACCACCTACCTGAACAACGGCGAGCAAGGCCTGGCCATCGATTGCTCCGGGGAAGCCAATTCCTGGGCGTCCTGCTACGAAAAAGCCGATGCGTCCTGTGCGGGCACCGGCTATCGGATCGTCGGCACCGACGGCACACCTTCGACCAAGGAAAGCGACAAGACCCTGGGCGTTGACGTCGGCAACTACAAGAACCGCAGCGTCGTGGTGGTCTGCAAGTAAGGCGCCCTGCCCTACATGTGAATTTCGGCGAACTTGATCCCGAGACCGCGCACGGTCTCGATCAGATCGTCGAGACGAGCGAAGGATTCGACTTCGTCGTTGTCATCCACCAGGAAGTAACTGCGCCCGGCGCTTTTCTTGAAAAACACGATCCACTCCCCCGAGTTCGCCGGGTTCTGAATCACATGGGTAGCCGCGATAAGACCCTCCTTATGCCGCTCCCGTACCTGCTCTCGCTTCATGCTCGACTCCAGAAATGACAATGCCGCCAAAGCGTTTGCTTTGACGGCATCGATGCTGACGGTCGCCAGTCTATCAGCCGGAGATACACGCGGTGGCGGCGTTGCGCACATCCATGGGGCGCAATGGCACGTTGGAGATGCGCTCATGCAGCTTGATGCTGCTGCCACTGGAACGTTCTTCGATATCGAATACGGCGGCCGGGCCCGAGGAGAACTTTTGCGGCACGATCACCCGTACACCTTCCTTCGGCTGTGGTTCGATTTGCAGGGCACCGCGGCTGCCGGCCAGTTTCTCGGTCAGGCATTGCGCGTATTCATTGGGCTTCTTGCCGGAAATCACGTTCATGGTGGGCAGCGTCTCGTTGATTTCCGAGACACTCGCACAACCACTGATGACTAATGCAAACGGCAAGACCCACGCACCCCACTTCATACTAAACCTCCGATAAAGACCCTCGGACAGCACAAATGCTGGTTTTCTCCGAGGCTCACTGCTTTTATCGCTCATGGCGGTATTGCTCATGGAACGGCGAATAACTGTTTTTAATTGTCAAAGCGAACCTCGACGACCGGATAATAACCCGTCCGGGCTGATAAACTGCGCGCCAATCGCCCTTGCTATCGTTTTGATTTTGTAGAAAAAGCCCTTTTGGAGGCGCCTCATGAAATTTATCCACCAGCGCGAGCACCTCAATGAAGACGATATCGTCGTCATCCAGTGCTCCCAAACGTGCAACATCCGCTTGATGAACGACGCCAACTTCCGCAGCTTCAAGAACGGCGGCCGTCACACTTACCATGGTGGTGCTTTCGACACCTTCCCGGCCCGTATTACTGCACCGAGCACCGGTTTCTGGAACATCACCATCGACACCGTCAACCGTCGGCCGATCAGCGTGACCCGCAAGCCGACCCTGACTCACTCGATCAAGATCATCCGCCGCTCCACCTCGAAACTGAGCTGAGCCGCCCGAATACAGGTAGACATGACCGTGGCCCAAACGACCAAGTACGTCATCAAATACAAACTCAACGGCGAACGCCGCTTCGAATTCGCCCAGCTGGAAAACGGCACCGAAGCGGAAGCCAAAGTCGCGCTGGACGCCATTCATGGCCAGGGCGAAGACGTCATCAGCGACATTACCGTCAGCAAAGCGCTGTAGGACGATTCGGAGCGACAACCGGGATGTCTGCTCCCTCCGCTGAAATTCGACCGCAAGCGCCGGAGTGCCAACACCGCGCATGCTGCCCAGACTGACGACTTTGCCCACCAGCCAAGGAGTCAGGACATGTTTAACGAGCGTACGCTCGATGCACTCGACTGGGACAGTCTTCAGCTTCAGCTCGATCAGGATGGTTGCGCCATTATCCGGTCACTGCTGAGTGCAGCGGAATGTGACGATGTCAGCGCGCTTTACCCGAAACCCGAGCCCTTCCGCTCCCGGGTCGTGATGGCCCGCCACGGTTTCGGCCGCGGCGAGTACAAATACTTCAGCTATCCCTTGCCGGATCTCGTCGCCCGACTGCGCAGTGCGCTCTATCCACGGTTGGTGCCGATCGCCAATCGCTGGTACGAGCAGATAGACCTGCCCATTCGTTTCCCTGAAGAACACCAGGCGTTTCTCGAACGCTGTCATGCCGCCGGTCAGCAGCGACCTACACCGCTGTTGCTGCAATACGGGCCGCAGGACTACAACTGCCTGCATCAGGACCTGTACGGCGAACACGTTTTCCCGCTGCAGGTGGCGATTCTTCTGTCAGCACCGGAGCATGATTTCACTGGCGGTGAGTTTGTCCTGACCGAACAACGCCCACGGATGCAGTCACGCCCTCAGGTCATCGGGCTGAAAAAGGGCGACGCGGTGATCTTTGCCGTCAATCAACGACCGGTCAAAGGCGTTCGTGGCTATTATCGGGTCACGCTCCGGCACGGTGTCAGTCGCCTGCACAGCGGAAAACGTCATACCCTTGGGATCATCTTTCACGATGCGTTATGACGCCATGAACCCGACCACTTTCGACTTGTTTGCCGACGCAGAACCCGAGCAGCAGCCACGGCGCGAACAGATCGGCGAACAGTCCTACGTCTTGCGAGGCTTTGCCCTGCCCTGGCTGGATCAGTTGCTGCCTGCGCTGGAGGCGGTTCTGGCGGCTGCGCCGTTTCGGCAGATGGTCACGCCCGGCGGTTTCACCATGTCGGCAGCAATGAGCAGCTGCGGCACCTGGGGCTGGACCACCGACCGCAGCGGCTATCGTTATACCCGCAACGATCCACGGACCGACGCCCCTTGGCCCGCGATGCCAGACGTGTTTCTCGCCCTCGCCCAGGCGGCGGCGCGAGAAGCCGGTTTTGCTGATTTCTTGCCCGATTCCTGCCTGATTAACCGCTATATCCCCGGTGCAAAGATGTCATTGCATCAGGACAAGGACGAAAAATCCTACGCAGCACCGATTGTTTCGGTGTCGCTGGGTTTGCCCGCCCTTTTTCTGTTCGGCGGTTTCGAGCGCAGCGATAAAAGCCAGCGAGTGCCATTGCTGCATGGCGATATCGTGGTCTGGGGCGGCGTTGATCGCCTGCGGTATCACGGGGTCTTGCCGATCAAGGAGGGCCATCACCCGCGAATGGGCGAGCAACGGATCAACTTCACTTTTCGTACCGCTGAATGAGTCTTCGAATTTGACCGCAAGCCCCGGAGTGCGACGACTCCACCGGCTGGTTAATCTGAATCAAACAGGTCAAAGGACATGCAGCCATGACACGCCAATCAACAACAATCGCCATTGAGAACGATCCCCGCTGGGCCGCCGTCGTCGCCCGTGATCCCCGCGCCGATGGGCAGTTCGTGTATGCGGTGAAAACCACCGGCATCTATTGCCGCCCCAGCAGCCTGGCGCGCTTGCCGAAACCGCAGAATGTCGAGTTCTTCGACACGGCCGAGCAAGCCCAGGCAGCAGGTTACCGCCCGAGCAAACGCGCAGCGAAAGACCAGACCGAGGTCGCCGCGCAACACGCCGCCGCGGTGGCCGCTGCTTGCCGGCAGATCGAGACCGCCGAGCAACTGCCGGCTCTGAGCGAGTTGGCCGAGACCGCGGGCCTCAGCAGCTTTCACTTCCACCGGGTGTTTAAAACCGTCACCGGGCTGACACCCAAGGGTTACGCCACGGCCCATCGCTCACGCAAGGTTCGCCAACACCTGACCGACGGAAGCTCGGTCACGGACGCCCTGTATGACGCCGGTTTCAACTCCAATAGCCGTTTTTATGAAGCGGCAGATCAACTGCTGGGCATGAAGCCCGGTGACTACCGCGCCGAGGGGCAGAACAACGACATTCGGTTTGCCGTCGGCCAGTGTTCGCTGGGGGCGATTCTGGTGGCGCAAAGTGCACGCGGGGTTTGCGCGATTTTGCTGGGTGATGATCCGCACCAATTGGTGTGCGACCTGCAGGATAAATTCCGCCGCGCCAACCTGATTGGCGCCGATCATGAATTCGAGCAATTGATCGCCAAGGTCGTCGGTTTTATCGAAGCCCCGGCCCTGGGCCTGGATTTACCGCTGGATGTTCGCGGTACAGCGTTTCAGGAGCGCGTCTGGCAAGCCCTGCGGGAGATTCCTGTCGGGAGCACCGCCAGCTACGCCGATATCGCCCGACACATCGGCGCACCGAAAGCGGTGCGCGCCGTGGCCCAGGCTTGCGGCGCGAACAGCCTGGCGGTGGCGATTCCATGCCACCGCGTGGTGCGCAGCGACGGCAACCTCTCGGGTTATCGCTGGGGTGTGGAGCGTAAACGCCAGTTGCTGGAGCGTGAGGCGACGTAATCAGCGATTGACGTCGACCACCACCCGGCCGCGCAACTGACCGGCGAGCAGTCGTGGCGCCGCCTCGATGGCTTCACTCAAACCGATTTCGTGGCTGATCAGCGGCAGCAAGGCAAAGTCCAGATCCTTGGCCAGGCGATTCCACGCCAGCACTCGCTTGGCCTTGGGCTGGGTCACGCTGTTGATCCCGGCCAGGGTCACGCCGCGCAAGATGAACGGCGCGACAGAAGCCGGAAAGTCCATGCCTTGCGCCAGGCCACAGGCGGCGACGGTGCCATTGGCCTTGGTGCTGGCGCAGGCGTTGGCCAGGGTGTGGCTGCCGACCGAGTCGATCACGGCCGCCCAACGCTCCTTGGCCAGTGGTTTACCCGGCTCGGACAGCGTGGCGCGGTCGATAATTTCACTGGCGCCCAATTGCTTGAGGTAATCGTGCTCGGAGGTGCGGCCTGTGGACGCAACGACCCGATAGCCAAGCTTGTTCAACAACGCGATGGCGAAACTGCCGACACCGCCGTTGGCGCCCGTGACCAGGACATCGCCCTGCTCCGGCGTCACGCCGTTATGCTCCAGCGCCAGAATGCTCAGCATCGCCGTGTAACCCGCAGTGCCGATGGCCATGGCCTGGGCGGCGGTGAACTCCCGGGGCAATGGAATCAGCCAGTCGCCGTTCAGACGGGCCTTCTGTGCCAGCCCGCCCCAATGCCCTTCACCGACGCCCCAGCCGTTGAGTACGACCTGATCACCGACCTTGTAGTCCGCATGCCCGCTGCTTTCGACGGTACCCGCGAGATCGATGCCCGGCACCATCGGGAATTTTCGTACGACCGGGCTGCTGCCGGTAATCGCCAGGCCATCCTTGAAGTTCAGCGTGCTGTACGCCACCCGCACCGTCACATCGCCCTCGGGCAGTTGATCGTCATTGATCTCTTGCAGTGTCGCCCGGTAACCGCTGTCGTCTTTGTCGATCAAAATGCCCTGGAACATGACTGTCTCCTGCTGATTCACTGATTGTGGTGCAGTTGAAATAACACACGGCAACATTTTGTCGTACCCGACTTTAAGCCAACCGACCACAACACTTCCCCATGCAAAAACTCCATTGGTCTTGCGCCCGTCATTGCTGGTACAACTTCCCCACTACCGTCCCTGCCCTGTTTTGACGTCGGAGCACCTTGCAAATGAGCCAATGGCCAGACACCCGAATTCTTGATCTGCTTGGGATCGAACTGCCGATCATCCAGGCCCCGATGGCCGGCGCCACCGGCACGGCCATGGTCATAGAGGCGAGCAACGCCGGTGGCCTGGGCTCGATGCCCGCGGCCATGTTGACCCTCGAACAATTGCGCGCGGACTTGAAGACGATTCGCCAACAGACCCAGCGCCCGATCAACGTCAATTTTTTCTGCCATCAACCGCCAGCCCCCGACGAGCAACGCGCCCGGGACTGGAAGAACCTGCTGGAACCTTACTACCGGGAACTGGGCGTGGATTTCGATGCGCCGACACCGGTGTCCAATCGTGCGCCGTTCGACAACGCAACCTGCGAAGTCGTCGAAGAACTTCGTCCCGAAGTGGTGAGCTTTCACTTTGGCCTGCCGGAAAAATCCCTGCTGGACCGCGTGAAGGCAACCGGGGCCAAAGTGCTGTCTTCCGCCACGACCGTCGAAGAAGCCATCTGGCTGGAGGAGCATGGCTGTGACGCGATCATTGCCATGGGCTACGAAGCCGGCGGCCATCGCGGCATGTTTCTCAGCGACGACCTGAGCAGTCAGGTGGGCATTTTCGCGTTGATCCCACAGATCGTTGATGCGGTGAAAGTGCCGGTGATTGCCGCCGGCGGTATCGCCGATGCACGTGGCGTCGCAGCGGCCTTTTTGTTGGGTGCATCGGCCGTGCAGGTCGGTACGGCGTATCTGTTCACGCCGGAGGCCAAGGTCAGCGCTTCCCACCACAAGGCATTGCGCACCGCCAAGGAAAGCGAGACGGCCGTCACTAACCTGTTCACCGGCCGCCCGGCGCGGGGCATTTTGAATCGGGTGATGCGAGAACTGGGGCCGATGAGCGACAAGGCCCCTGCTTTCCCGTTGGCCGGTGGCGCGTTGATGCCGCTGCGAGCGAAAGGCGAAGCGGATTTCAGCAACCTCTGGGCCGGTCAGGCGTTTACGCTGGGGGTTGAGATGAGTACGGCTGAGTTGACCCGAAGCCTGGCTGAAGAAGGGTTGGCCAAACTGCTTCGTCGCTAAAAAACACCCCTGTAGCAGTCGGCAACGGCTGCTGCAGGAGGGGCAACCGCAACAACGCACATCCCGCACATTCCGTTTGCAGGCAATTCGCTATATATTCCGCTATATAGCGTTTTCACCCCCTCGCTGTACCTGCCTTCCACGGAGCCGTTTCATGACCATTCGTGCCTCACGTTTTGCCCCCTCCTGTCTGGCGAGCCTGCTCGCTGTGTTTGCCATCGGCGCTGCCCAGGCAGACGAAGTCCAGGTCGCCGTCGCGGCCAACTTCACCGCGCCGATCCAGGCCATCGCCGCTGATTTCGAGAAAGACACCGGACACAAACTGGTCACCTCCTTTGGTGCAACCGGCCAGTTCTACACGCAGATCAAGAATGGCGCGCCGTTCGAAGTGTTCCTCTCGGCAGACGACGCCACCCCGCAAAAACTCGAAACCGAAGGCGACACCGTCAAAGGCTCGCGCTTCACCTACGCTGTGGGCACCCTGGCGCTGTGGTCGGCCAAGGACGGTTACGTCGACGGCAAGGGCAAAGTGCTGAGCGACAACCAGTATCAGCACCTGTCGATCGCCAACCCGAAAGCCGCACCTTATGGCCTCGCCGCCACCCAGGTACTGGCCAAGCTGGGCTTGACCGACAAGGTCAAAGAAAAGATCGTCGAAGGCCAGAACATCACTCAGGCTTACCAATTCGTTTCCACCGGCAACGCAGAACTGGGCTTCGTCGCCTTGTCGCAGATCTACAAAGACGGCAAAGTCACCAGCGGTTCGGCGTGGATCGTTCCCGCCGAGATGCATGACCCGATCAAACAAGACGCGGTGATCCTCAACAAAGGCAAGGACAACCCGGCCGCCAAGGCGCTGGTTGACTACCTCAAGGGGCCAAAAGCTGCCGCTGTCATCAAATCCTACGGTTACCAACTCTAAATGACGCTATCGAGTGCCGACTTTTCCGCGATCTGGCTGACCCTGAAACTGGCGTCCCTGACGACCGTCATCCTGCTGATCATCGGCACTCCGATTGCGTTATGGCTGTCGCGCACCCAGTCCTGGTTGCGCGGCCCGGTCGGGGCGATCGTCGCCCTGCCCCTGGTGCTGCCGCCCACGGTGATTGGTTTTTATCTGTTGCTGGCGCTTGGTCCCAACGGCTTTATCGGCCACTTCACCCAGTCATTGGGGCTCGGCACCCTGACCTTCAGTTTTGCCGGGTTGGTGATCGGGTCGGTGCTTTACTCGATGCCGTTCGTGGTCCAGCCGCTGCAAAACGCTTTTTCCGCAATTGGCATCCGCCCACTGGAAGTGGCCGCGACCTTGCGCGCCAATCCCTGGGACACTTTTTTCAGCGTGATCCTGCCACTGGCCCGACCGGGTTTCATCACCGCCGCGATTCTCGGCTTCGCCCACACCGTCGGTGAGTTCGGCGTGGTGCTGATGATCGGCGGCAACATTCCCGACAAGACCCGCGTGGTCTCGGTGCAAATCTACGATCACGTCGAAGCCATGGAGTACGCCCAGGCCCACTGGCTGGCCGGGGCGATGCTGGTGTTCTCGTTTGCCGTGTTGCTGGCGCTCTACTCCAGCCGAAAAACCAAAGCGGGCTGGAGCTGATCGATGATTCATGCGCGTTTGAAATTGAGCTATTCGGGGTTTGCCCTCGACGTCGAGCTGCAATTGCCGGGGCGTGGCGTCACCGCTCTGTATGGCCATTCCGGCTCGGGCAAGACCACCTGCCTGCGCTGCATCGCCGGTCTGGAACGGGCTGAACAGGGCTTTATTCAGGTCAATGATGAAGTCTGGCAGGACAGCGACAGGAACATTTTCGTCGCACCGCACAAACGCGCGCTCGGTTATGTTTTTCAGGAAGCCAGTTTGTTTCCGCACCTGTCGGTGCTGGCGAACCTGCAGTTCGGGCTTAAGCGAATTCCCAAGCCACAGCGCCGGGTCGACATGGCCCATGCGACTGAACTGCTGGGCATCGGCCATTTGCTCGATCGCCATCCGCAGAACCTTTCCGGCGGCGAACGCCAGCGCATCGGCATCGCCCGCGCCCTGCTCACCAGCCCGAAGCTGTTGCTGATGGACGAACCATTGGCCGCGCTGGATGCGCAACGTAAAGGTGAAATCCTGCCGTACCTGCAACGGCTGCACGATGAGCTGGACATTCCGGTGCTGTACGTCAGTCATTCCCAGGATGAAGTGGCGCGACTGGCCGATCACATCGTCCTGCTCAGCAATGGCAAGGCGCTGGCCAGCGGCCCTATCGGCGAAACACTCGCGCGTCTCGATTTGCCGTTGGCCTTGGGCGATGACGCCGGCGTGGTGATCGAGGGCAATGTCAGCGCCTATGACGCCGACTATCAGCTTCTGACCCTGCAACTGCCGGCGAGCGCGCTGAATATTCGCGTGACGCACACGCCAATGGAAACCGGCCAGGCCCTTCGCTGCAAGGTTCAGGCGCGGGATGTCAGCCTGAGCCTGCACAGCGCCGAGCAAAGCAGCATCCTCAATCGTCTGCCGGTTACCGTGATCAGTGAAATGGGCGCGGACAACGCCGCCCATGTGCTGATCCGCCTGGACGCAGCAGGCACGCCACTGTTGGCGCGGATCACCCGCTACTCCCGGGATCAGTTGAACGTGCACCCCGGCCAGCAACTCTGGGCGCAGATCAAGGCGGTGGCGGTGCTGGCGTAAATCCGCCGGCACGTCTGCAACGGCACGCGGTCAATGGCTGTAACGGCCCCTGATCGCCAAGGATTACCGCCATGTCCGATATCGCATTGCCCGATGTGCTGCCGCCCGACCTGCACTATGTCGACGACACCCAGCCCGGCATCACCCGCAAAAAACTGCGCGGCAAGTTCTGCTACTTCGACTCCACGGGTCAGCGCATCACGGATCTGGACGAAATCAAGCGTATCAACGCCCTCGCCGTACCCCCGGCCTACATCGATGTCTGGATCTGCGCCGACCCGCGCGGCCATCTGCAAGCCACCGGCCGTGATGCCCGGGGGCGCAAACAATACCGTTATCACACGCGCTGGCGGGAGGTCCGCGATGCCGATAAATACTCGCGCCTGCGCGACTTCGGAATGGCTTTGCCGAAACTGCGCAGACAGCTTGAAGCCCTGCTGGCGGCGCCGGGGTTCAGCCGCGACAAGGTCATGGCGACGGTAATTACCTTGCTCGACGCGACCCTGATTCGTGTCGGCAACACTCAATATGCGCGGGACAACCGCTCCTATGGGCTGACCACCCTGCGCAACCGTCACGTCGAGATCAACGGCAGTGCGATCAAATTCCAGTTCCGTGGCAAGAGCGGCGTCGAACACCAGATCACCGTGAAGGACCGGCGCCTGGCGCGGATCATCAAACGCTGCCAGGAGATTCCCGGGCAGAACCTGTTTCAGTACCTGGATGAAAACGGTGAGCGGCACACCGTCAGCTCCTCCGACGTGAACGCTTACCTGCAAACCCTCACCGGCGCCGACTTTACCGCCAAGGATTACCGCACCTGGGCCGGCAGCGCACTGGCGCTGGCGGTGTTGCGCAAATTGCAGTGGGAGCCCGAATCGGACGCCAAGCGCCATGTGGTGGAAATGGTCAAGGACGTCGCGCGGCAGCTCGGCAATACCCCGGCGGTCTGTCGCAAGTGCTACATCCACCCGGCGGTGCTCGAAGGTTTTCTGCTGGGGGCCCTGGCCGAACTGCCTCGCCCCAGAACCCGCAAAGGCCTCAGGGCCGAGGAAGTCGCGCTGGCGATGTATCTGGAACGGATGATCGAAGCCGCTCAACCGACGAACTGACCCGCCCATTTTTTGCATGATCAGCAAGGGCTTCTATAGTTGTTGTGACAGAAATTAGCCCGGTGAAGCCATGGAAGACATTTTCGTTGTGAAGCGCTGCAACAAGATCATCATTCATGGCCGCCGTGCCGGGGAAAGCGGTCATCAACCACCGGACGCCGCCGTCTGGTATCGCATCGCCGACACGCGCACCCACGGTTTTATCGGCGACGGTTTTGATCGTGAGGAAGACGCCAGGAGCGTCTGTCATCAACTCAATGCCCGATCACAAGTGACGGCCCGACAAGGTTGAAGTCCGGGTCTATACTGAAATGGCTGAAGGACCAGCGACCCCATCGGCAGAAAGCTCGCTCCATGCGGGCTTTTTGTTGCCATTTGCCAGGTTTCTTCAACGGAGGTGTCCGCCATGTCCGAAAAAGAGTCCATCACCACCCTGCTGACCCTGCTTGATTCCCGCCAGGCCCGTCTGGCTGCGGCGTGCAAGGAAATCGCCGACTGGGTCGATCACCAAGGCGGACACCCGACCGCCCTGAGAATTCGTGATCGCCTGAACGACATCGAAAAGGACACGCCCCTGATCCGCAACACGCTGTCCTCGCTCAAACCGGTCGACCGGCCACTGCCACGGTTCAGATGATCCGGACAACGGACACGGCAACACGGTCTGATTCAGGACGCATGAACGGCGACGTTTTCGTCACCGGGTGCGTCCTTGCCTGATGATCCATTGCGCAACACCGACCCGGCCTGACGCCGGGATTTTTTTTCCGGCCATTTCACGCGCTGTTCACAACCCAGGCCGTACTGTGGACCCACTCCTTTTTATGAATCCCTTGGCCCGCCCGCATGCGGGCCTCTTTTTGCCTGCCAGCCGGGCACCGAACGTCACCGCCTGCGTGAGGTCGAACGATTACACGTCACGAAGGAGGCGTCTGATGGTTACTCACTTCAAAGTTAGCGGGCACCTGGCCTGCGGCCACAAAGGCAAAACGCTCACCTCGACCACCGAACTGGCCCGGGTGAAATGCAGAAGCTGCCGTAACACCGATGCATTCAAGGATGCACGCAAGGATCAGCGTAACGCTGCCCGACGCGCCGCACGCAAAGCCAAAGCCACGCACACCGCCAATGACTGGCGCGCCGCATGGGTCGAGCGACTGACCGCAATGGCCGGGTTGCAACGATTGCCACGTGGCTTTACCGGCCAACCCTTTGTTTAACTGACGGGATCGGCGGTTGCGAAGCCCTTTTTCTCAGCCGCCAGCCCCATGATTTCACGCAAGGACATCCGCTTGAATGCCTCGACCAGGCTGCGCCCTTCTTCCGGTGCGCAAGAGATGGCCAGGCGCATGGTCGCTTCACCCAGGTGCCAGATCAAAAAAGCCGAAGCCTGAACCTCCCCGGCAGCACGACCCGGATACACCCTCATCATCACATCGGCCAACAGCCCGCCGGCAATCCGGCTTTCCTGAAGTTCCAGCGCCATGAGCTGTTTGTCGGCCTGCATGCCAGACCAGATATCGCGCATCGCCGGTGACGCCAGAACAATCTCGTAATACTCATCGAGCAGCGCGGAAAAGGCTGCGTTCAAACCTGGCGCGTCTTCAACCGCCGCCAGCGCCTCCTCGATACAGTGCCGGCTTTCGGCGTTGTAACGCTCGGCCAAGGTCTGGATGACCGAGCTCTTGTCAGGGAAATACTGATAAAGCGACCCGATCGAAATCTCGCAGCGTTCGGCGATTTCACTCATCTTGAGTTGGTCGCTGCCCTTGCTCGCAATCAACTGCGTCGCCACCGCCAGAATTCGCTCCTGACGCTCGCGGCTTCTTTGCTGCGTAGGATTGCGCCGGACTGGCTCAACGACGACTTCGGGAGTTTTCCTGGGCATGGGCGCGGTCTCCACTCAATAACATGACATAGGCTCACCTTAGCACTGCCCGTACGTCGGTTTCATCGCTTCCTTCGGTTGACGGCAAAACGTGAGGATCTATCATCTTTTAAACATGAGCATCACTCACATTAAACCGATGGAGATGAACGCGATGAAAACCAGCCAAGAAACCATCCTGATTCTCGGCGCAACGGGCAAAACCGGACGGCGAATCGCTCAACGATTGCAAGCGGCCGGGGTGCCCGTACGTCTGGGTTCTCGCGGGGCCACCCCGGCGTTCGATTGGGAAGATCAATCCACCTGGGCCGCCGCGCTCGATGGCGTTCATGCCGTCTACATTTCGTTTCAGCCAGACCTCGCGGTGCCCGGTGCAGTCGAAACGGTGCAAGCCTTCACCGATCTGGCGGTCAGAAGCGGCATCCGTAAAGTGGTGTTGTTGTCGGGGCGAGGTGAAGTTGAAGCGGAACACGCCGAGCGCGTCGTCCAGAACAGCGGCGTCGACTGGACCATCTTGCGGGCCAGCTGGTTTTGCCAGAACTTCAGCGAAGCGCACTTTCTCGAGCCGATCCTGGAAGGACAACTTGCCCTCCCCGTCGGCAACATCGCCGAGCCCTTCGTCGACGTGGAAGACATCGCCGAAATCACGGTCGCCGCGCTGACCCAGCCCGGGCACGCAAACCAACTGTATGAATTGACCGGGCCGCGCGCATTGACCTTCGCCGAGGCCGTCGCCGAGATTGCCCGCGAGACAAAACGGCCGATTGATTTCGTCGCAGTGCCGCCGGACGCCTATCGCCAGGCGCTGGAACAGGCGCAGCTGCCTGCCGAGTTGATCGACCTGGTGCTTTATCTCTTCACCACCGTACTCGATGGCCGCAATACCCCGGTGGCTGATGGCGTGCAGCGTGCGCTGGGGCGCCCGGCGCGGGACTTTACCGATTATGTTCGACGTACTGCGGCATCGGGTGCCTGGGATGTTGAACAGTGACGCCGTCGGATTTTTTGGCGACCACTCTCTTCTTCAACTAGGGTTTCTATCGCATCGAAAGAGCGCCCGCTGTTGTGTGAGCACTTGATCAAGGAGGAATAAATGACACCGATTCGTCTGGCGGAACAAACCTACCGCGCCTGGTCCAGCCCCATCTTGCTGGAGCTGAAAGAGCGAGAGCATCAACTGGAACCTGCTGCCCGTGAGGCGTTGCAGAACATTCTGCTGGAGAGACGGCTGGTGGACGTCGGCAGTCCTTCAGGGGTTGAGCGGCGTAATGCGGGGGACAGTGATCGTCGGGAATAGTGGGGTAGAAATGAACGCCCCCAAAAGGCCGCAGCTAAAGAAGTAAGCCCACCCTGACCAGTTGCGGCCACTCAGCATTTCTCTGAAACAGCTGGCAGGGCGAACGTCCGAACTCTATTCGAGTGAGGCTTTCTCGTATATCAGCTATTCCCTGATAACCCCATCAGCTTTTGCGCCGAACTCATCCGAAACAGGGATCGGCGCAATCAACATTAGGAATGTTCGACTCAGCTGATGTCGCCGGACTATCTGATTTTATCAGGAGATCGCCCGATTTCTTCTCGAGTAGGCATGGTCCAGTCTGAGGGGCGCCTGTCATGAATCGACTCATTTTTCGGATAGCCATCGAAGCAGAAGCCGATCAGGTAAATGGCAAAAGCAACGCCAGCCAATACTGCTCTCGATGTCGGACTGGCGTCTTTGGGTAGACCGCCAGGCCCAATTGCAACCCAGCCACCACGAAGGTAATTGAACACAGCTTGGCCAAACCAAGCTTGCAGCAGCAGCGCCTGCCAGAAGTTGCTCCAATCCCCGGAGAAGCGAGAAAACGCATTCACGAGTGAGGCAGCAACCATCAATACCAATATCCAATACCGGTGCCGTACTAAAAAATCCATGTAGCTGTTTTCCATCCCGACAGACAATTCCATGTTAAAAACCGCAGTAACTTCCTTCCCCCGTCAAAGTCAGCCGCTATAGCGGATCAAAATCGCCGAGCTGCTCGCGGGCATCCACAATTACATACTCAAGCAATTCAAGCGGAACATCCTGCTCGAACAGAGTCACCTCGAAACGCAACGTTTCATCGTTCCGAAATATCTCAAACACCGGCCCCTTGTCACCTCGCCAGCATTCCAGCGCCAGGCCATCGCGACCTTCAACAACGCTTGAGGCACGATAGAACCGGTATTCAACTCCGCGTACGACCATATCGCACCTCCGCCTATTGTTGGCGGCACGATAACTCTCTCCAATATGAAATTGAAAGCCGATATAGCCGCGTTTCAAATGCGGATCTTTGCGCTAAAGCTGGTACAGACAAGGCTGAATTGCGACCCAACTCAATAATTGCGATCCGGAAACAAACAAGGGTTTGCATCAGCTTTCGCCCGCAAACCCTTGATTTAAGATGGTGCCCGAAGCCGGAATCGAACCGGCACGCCCTTACGAGCGGGGGATTTTAAGTCCCATGCGTCTACCAGTTTCGCCATTCGGGCGGTAGCGCGGTAAGTCGTCTGAGCGTGACAAATGTGGATCTGTCAGTTTTGACGGCTGTGCAGCAGAGGACGAAATATATACATCCCATCCCGGTGAAGCAAGTTTGCGAATGCCCATTTCAAGACTAAATCTTGCAGGGCAGCGCAAATAAAAAAGCTCCGTAAATCATCGATCTACGGAGCTGTTTTAAAGTGGAGGCCGAGGTCGGAATCGAACCGGCGTAGGTGGATTTGCAATCCACTGCATAACCATTTTGCTACTCGGCCTCAAACATCTGATGTCATGTAGCACAACACCCGACGCGTACAAACTTGGAATAGATACTAGATCTAACTCCTTGAAAACATTGAGCTTTTTCGGCGGTCAGTGCTTTCGATGGCGTGAATTATGTACTGATTTCCCGAGGCTGACAACCCCTTGATTTCAAAAAAAATTCTGCTCGCCGCTTTGACCGTTTACAGGCGCTCCCCTGTTGCCCCCAACACCCGGCAAAAAAAAATCCCGGGCAGCTGATGGACGCCCGGGACTTAAAAATGCATAAACCGTGGTGGTGAACGCGGCGCGGATATTACGGAATATTTCTCCGTGTAACAAGATATTTTGATTCACCATCCGGTTAATAAATTTTCTAAGCCTTTAAATATCCACACATTTTTTAAGGACTGACAGCGATAGACGGTCAGCTACAGATACCAGCGGTACTCACGCGCATTGATATCGTTCAGAAACGCAAGATGGTCCTGACGCTTGTTTTCGCAATAGACATTCACGAACTCGTCGCCCAATCCTTCGCGTAGTTGCTCGTGGCTTTGCATCGAGCGCACGGCCTCGAGCATTTCCAATGGAAAGTCGATGCCGCTGTTGCGATCTTCGTTGAGCGGCGCAATCGGTTCGCGCCCCGCTTCCAGCCCTTGTTCCAGCCCTACCAGAATGGCCGCCAACACCAGATACGGGTTGGCGTCGGCGCCGGCCAGGCGATGTTCGATCCGCAGGTTTTTCGCGTCCGACTCCGGCACTCGCAGGCAGGCGTCGCGATCTTCGAAACCCCAACTGGCGCGCGTCGCGACGTTCACGGTGCCGCTCAGGCGCCGCATGGCGTTGTGGTTTGGCGCAAAGATCGGCATGCAGTGCGGCAACAACTCAAGGCAACCCGCCACCGCATGACGCAGCGGCTGCTGCCCGTTGGCGGCCAGCAGGTTGTTGCCCGCCTCGTCATACAGGCTGACGTGCACATGCATGCCGCTGCCAGGATGTTGCAGGTAAGGCTTGGCCATGAAACTGGCGCGGTAGTTGTGCTTCATGGCGACGCCACGGGTGCTGCGGCAAAACAGGGCGGCCCAGTCGGCGGCTCGCAGGCCGTCATCGAGGTGGCCGAAGTTGATCTCGAACTGGCCAGGACCCAGCTCGGCGGTAATCACCGTGGTGTCGATGCCTTGCGCCCGCGCGGTCTCGACCATGTCATCCAGTACCGGCGAGAAGCGTGACAGCCGCTCGATGTGCATGTTCGGCTGATCATCCGCATCGTCGGTCAGCGAATCCCGCGCGAACTGCGGCAAGCCATCGCGCAACTGGCGATCGAACAGATAGAACTCCAGCTCGAAGGCCACCACCGGAAAAATCCCTTTGCCGGCGAGTCGTTTCAGCACCTGCACCAGCACTTCGCGAGGCTCGAAGACAATCGGCTTTTCAGTGCCGTCGGAGGTGATGAGCATCTGGCCCAAGGGCTGTTTTTCCCAATTGACGATTTTCAGCGTGCCCGGCACCAGGCGGCGCGGCGCATCCGGGTCGCCGTCGTTGAAGCAGTAGTCGCCGATTTTGAACAGTCCGCCTTGAGTGCCGAGCAATACACAGTTCTGCGGCAACTTGAGCGCGCTGCCCGCAGCGACTTTTTCCAGCATCTCGATCGGATAGCGCTTGCCGTAGAAATGCCCCGGAATATCCAGGGAAATCAGGTCGACGTAACGCACATCCGGGAAGCGCTGGCGAAACGCGCGGACTTCAGCAACCAGATCAGAGCAGACAGCATCCATCATGTTGTTCCTTGTTGTTTTTATCAGGTGTAGACCCAGAGCACCCGGGTGAGTTGATCGGAGAGATTGCCGTAGCGGCAATGGGTATGGCTGGCGAGCTGAAAGCTGTCACCGGGCCCGAGGGTGACCGGTTGATCGTCGTCCAGCCAAAGTGTCAGTTGCCCTTCCAGCACATAACCGCCCTGCTCCGAGCTGTCGTTCATGTGCCGGTCGCCGCTGCTGGCGCCGGGTTCGAGCTGGCTTTCAAGCATCGAGAACGACGCGCGCATTTTTGGCGAGACGAGGATGTCGGTGATGCCGTCGGCGTAATACAGCGTGCGGCGCTCGTCCGGCCGGGTCACCCATGGCAGGGCCATCGGCTTGGGCAGGCTATAGAAGTAGGTGGTCGGCACGCCGAGGGTTTCGCTGATGGCGGTCAGGTCGGCTACCGTCGGGCGCGACAGTCCGCGTTCGACTTGCGAGAGAAAACCGACCGAGCGACCGATTTTGTCCGCCAGCTCCTTGAGGGTGTATTTCTTGTGCTTGCGCAGGTCCTGAATCAGGATCGCCAACGCGGTGATTTCTTCTTGCATGTCCATCTGAAAGCTTCCAGAAAATGTGCGATTCAAAGGCTGTCGCGCAACCGATACCAGGCCTTGCCGATGGCTTCCAGGGGCGCTGCCATGTATTTGCCGCCGGGAAAAGTGCCGTTGACCAACCCTTGGTACAAGCCCAGTTCATCCGGCTGACCGAGTATCGCATCGGACACCGCGCGAGCCCCGGCGAGGGTCGGCAAGACGCCGTGGCCGGAATAGCCCTGCAGCCAGTAGAGATCGCCGCGCCGACCGATGTCCGGCGTGCGCTTGAGAGTAAGGTCGATGTGCCCGCCCCAGGCGAATTCCAGCTCAACGCCCTTGAGCTGAGGGAACACCCGCTGAAGAAACGGTCGGGTCGCGGCGGCGATGTCCTTCGGCATGCCCCCCAGGTAGGTGCACCCACCGCCGAACAGCAGCCGGTTATCCGGGGTGCGGCGGAAGTAATCGAGAACGAATTGATTGTCGGTGACGCAGACATTGCTCGGCAGCAACGCAGTGGCCTGCTCTTCCGACAGCGGCGCGGTGGCGACCTGATAGGTGCCGACCGGCAACACACAGCTCGACAGTTTTGGGTCGAGCCGATCCAGATAAGCGTTGCACGCCAGTACCAGCACATCGGCACGGATACGCCCGCGTTCGGTGGTGACCACGTAGCGGCCGCCCTCTTCGCGATAGCTCAGCGCCTTGCTCTGTTCATGGATACGCCCGCCGGCGCGCTCGATGGCGGCGGCCAGGCCGAGGGCCAGTTTCAGCGGATTGAGGTGCCCGCCTTCCGGATCGAACAGGCCGGCCTGATAGCGATCACTGGCGACCCACTGTGGCAACTGCTCGCGAGGAATGAATTGCAGAGCGTCGTGGCCCCATTTGTGACTGGCTTCGTGTTGCCATTCGGTCAGCAGACCGACGCGACGCGGCAGCACCGAGGTCCAGAGATGACCGGCCCGATAGTCGCAATCGAAATCATGGCGACCGGGTAACGCGCGCAATTCCTGTGCAGCCCAGCGCATGCCGTCCCACATCCGCCGAGCGCGTTCGTAACCCAGCGCCGCCTCCAGCGGCGGCATGTCGCATGACCAACCGAGAATGGCTTGACCGCCGTTGCGCCCGGATGCGGCCCATGCCACCCGACTGGCTTCCAGCAACATCACACGCTTGCCGGCCAAGGCCAGGCGCAACGCGGTGTGCAAGCCACTGAAGCCCGCGCCGATGATCACGACATCCGTGTCCTGCTCGCCTTCAAGGGCGGCACGATCTACCAGGCGATCAGCACAGCTGTGGGCGTAGTAGCTGGCGACGTGTCGAGTGGATTGCTGGAACATGCGGGCCTCATGAAATTTTATTATTAAAATTTCATGAAAAAATACACACATTATTTCACCAACGCAAGAACCCCGTAGGAGCGAGCTTGCTCGCGATGGTGTGTCAGCCAACCCTTTACGGCTGACACTCCATCGCGAGCCGGCTCGCTCCTACAGGGGTTCAGGTGATGTGCTGATCGTAATCAGGCGATAGGGATCAGCGGATCAGCGGCAGCCCAAGCGGTTGCACGGTCAGCTGCCGGCGGGTAGATCCACACGGTGTTGATCTGTGTCTTCAGGTTCTTGCCTTCCTGTTTCACCAGCTTGACCTGACGATCCCAACCTTCGGTGTACACCGCGCCCCAGGCACCCAGGTCAAGGCAGGTCACGTATTTGGGTTGGCTGTAGGGCGTCGGGTCCACGCCGAGGATCTGCGCGGCCACGTTGTTGCCGGCGTAACGACCCAACATGATGGCGTGCTGGCAGGTCATCAATGCGTAGTTGCCGATGTCGTCGGACGCGGCGTAGGCCACATCGCCGGTGGCGAAGATATCGTCCTGACCGATGACTTTCAGGTGGCTGTCCACGTGCAGGCGGCCAAGGTGATCGCGTTCGGCCGGGATCTGTTCGGTCAGCGAGCTGGCGCGCACACCGGTGGTCCAGACCACGGTTTTCGCCTCGATACGCTGGCCGTCGCTCAGGGTGACGCCGTCGGCATCAACGGAAAGCACGGAAGCCTTCAAATGCCATTTCACGCCGGTCGCGATACTGGCTTCTTCGATCGACTTGGCGATTTCCGCCCCCATCGACCCGCCGATTTTGTCACCACGGTCCACGATGATGACCTCGACTTCAGCGTCGTCGCCGAGGATGGCATGCAGACGTGCGGTCATCTCGGTCGCCGTTTCAATCCCGGTGAAGCCGCCGCCCGCTACGACCACGGTGTTACGCGCCTTGCTTTCAGGCAGGTTCACCAAGGATTTGAGGTGGTTTTCCAAACGTACGGCCTGCTCGATCTGGTCGACATCGAAGGCATGCTCAACCACGCCGGCAGTGGCTGGAATGGCGAGACGGCTACCCGTAGCCAGAACGAGTTTGTCGTAGCTGCACACTTGTTTGGCGCCCGACGCATCAATGTAGCCGACAGTTTTTTGTTCGACGTCGATGGTTTCCGCAGCGCCCTTGATGAAGTTCACGCCGACGGCTTCGAACAGCTCACCAATCGGGGCGGCCAGTTGATGTGCGTTCGGCTCATAGAAGCGTGGGCGTACGCGCAGCTCGGCCTGTGGGGCCAGGACGGTGACTTCGACGTTGCTGTGACCATGAATGTCAAACAGGCGCGTGGCGCTCAGAGCCGTCCACATGCCACCGAAACCTGCGCCGATTACCAGGATGTGCTGTTTCATTTTTAACTCCACGAGAAGGCCGATCAATGAATTCGTCAGGGGCCGTGCGCTTGTCAGCGCCGACCGAACAACTACGACTATATTGATCCTAGTTAATCGGCGCAACAGGTTTTTACCGATGGCTGCTATCGACACATTCGATTCCACCCTGCGGCACCACCCTGCTAATGCGGCGAGCAAGGGCCGAATCGCGCCGACGGGGCGCGTTGTCTGACTGACGCCTAGCTGCTAAGATTTACGACAACATTAGTCGGAGATAACAATGTCTCTTTACAGCGCAGGCGTTGAGTACGGCATTCATTGCCTGATTTTCCTGGTAGGCAATTGCGGCGACACCCGCGAAGCGAGCGTGCGCGACCTGGCGGAGCTGCAAGGCGTACCGCAAGACTACCTGGCGAAGATTTTCACCAAACTGGCCAAGGCGAAACTGGTGGTGGCCACTGAGGGCGTGCGCGGCGGGTTCAAACTGGCGCGACCTTCCGACGAAATCAGCGTGCTCGATATCGTCAATGCCATCGATGGACAGAAGCTGATTTTCGATTGCCGTGATATTCGCGGGCGCTGCGCCCTGTTCGAAGGCGAAGCGCCTGACTGGGCGCTGTCAGGTTATTGCTCGGTGCACGCCGTGATGATGACTGCGCAAAAACGCATGGAAGAGGCACTCGCCCAACAGACCATTCTTGATCTTGCCAGGCGAGTGGGCCGCAAGGCGCCGGCCGAGTTCAGTGCACAGGTGGACAGCTGGATGAATGATCGTCGGGAAAAGAAAAGTGCTGCCATCGCCTCTGAAGAGCAGACTATCCCGGTCACCGACATCACTGACTAAGCCTTACAGGCAGTCCCGCACGGCCTCGCGCAAAGCACCGGATTTGGCCCACGGCGGCCCCTGATAAAGCGATACCCGGCTGCCGTCCTTGGATTTCACGATATCGAGGATTTCATCGGCCGTGATGATGCTGGGTGCGGTGATCCTGTAGCCATTGGAGATCCCCGTCTGAGTCGTGCCGGAAACCTGTTGCTGCCAGGCCGGCAGCACGCACGCGGCATACTCTTTCGGCGGCTTTTCACTGTATTTGCTGACATTCGGTTCACCCGGCACCAGCGACGCGGGCAATGAACAACCCGCCAGTAACATCACCACGACTCCTGCGACCAATGTCCGCATGACGCATCCTTGATTTGAAAAATAGAAATGTAGCCCGAGGTCATACAGATTGCTTCAGGGATTGGGGTTGTTTTCGCCAGGGTCCGGGTAGGACCGCTCGTTCAGATAAGTCGTCCATCTTTCATAGGCCGCATGCTGCCATTGAGTGACCCGCTCCCATTCCGGCCCATTCAACTGATGCGCAGAAATCAGCTTCATCATTTCCGCCGTCGCCGCGTCCAGATCGACGATCAGCTCATGCGCGTGAAATCGAAAGTCATCGGTCGTCGTCATTTCAAGTTGCCTCGCCCTAGCGAAAATTCACCACCTCACTACGACATCAGATCTGCTCATTCGCACGAAACTTCCCGACAAAAGGCTTGGCCGGCTGTTCGGACGAACTAAACGCCGTGTATCAGGAATCGGGACTAAAATTTCTTGGCGGAGAATGTTCAGGAGGTCGTCATGTGGCTTAACGAATCTGAAAATGAACTTCGGCGGGACCTGCAAAGCGTTGCGTCGGACCTGAGATGGTCAGCCGTGGAGCTTCTGCGCCTGGCCGAACAATTACGCCAGGCTGGCAATGATGTGGATGCACAGGCCGTGCTGCGGTTGTGCGATCTGTTTCAGGGCGATGAACAACGGCTCGCGGGCTATGCCGAGGAAGTGAAGGCCAAGGCGATCAGTCGAAACAAGGCTCACTGACGGGAGCGCGGCCATGAACAAGCCTTTATGCGCGCTGGTTGTCGTACTGGCAGCGACGGGCGGCTGCAGCACTGAATCACGTCTCTATGGCGACCTGCCGTTAGTCGCGAAGGTGGAGACGGGCATGACCAAGGATCAGGTCCAGCAGATTGGAGGTCAGCCTCTGTCAATCAGCGACCGTACCGTAGTGCCCGGCACGTGCTTTGACTACAAACTGACGAAAGCCGGTCACCAACAGCCTTACAACGTCAGTTTCGATGACAAGGGCAAGGTCGACCACACAAGCTTCCTGACCTGCGCGGAATGGAGCCGCGCACAACAAAAATCCAGGGAAACTTCACACTCCTCGGGCGGGGGCGGCGGTTACTGAGCCCCAATGAAAAGCCCCGGAAAAACCGGGGCTTCAAGCGCGTCTTATTTATCCGGCCTTTTCGCCCGGGATCTGAAGCCGGGGAGAGACGCCGCGAACGCCAGTGCCTCTTCCCTGCTGTCAAAAGCCCCAAGCCGGTCACCTTTGGTGCACACACGCCAGGGGCCGTTGTTCACGCTGAGTACGTCATAACCGTTCATGTGCATCTTATTCAGCATCGGAACGCTCATAAGCTACCTCCATTTTCGGTACGGATATCCAGGATTGACTCGCCTACCTTACACCCACCCTTCGCCAAGGTGCCGACCAGACGTCGCGACAGGATTCCGCCATTCGGTTGCACTTTCTGCCCTCCGGATGCCTCCAATCACCCATAAGCCCGCAAAACCGGGCTGCGGCCTGAATATTGCATTTTTGTTACTGTTTTATGACATCGAGCAATCAGGTAACACATGAAAGTACGCGCAACCGTTATTTGCGAGCAGGACCGCCACGTTCTCCTGGTGCGTAAGCCCAAGTGTCGCTGGACGCTGCCCGGCGGAAAGGTCGAGCGCGGTGAAACCATCGCGGCCGCGGCCCAGCGCGAATTGTGGGAAGAGACGGGACTGGGCGCCGACGATTTGCTGTACTTGATGGAGCTGGAGTCGGGCGGAACCCGGCACCACGTCTACGAGGCATCAGTTCTGAACTCCAACGAGCCCCGACCACAAAATGAAATCTTCGATTGCATGTGGTTTCCGCTGGAGTCGGTGCACAACCTGAACACCAGCGACGCCACAGTCAGAATCGTCAGGGCGTTTCAGCGTCGCCTGTAATCTTCAACGTTTGTCAGCCCTGATCGCCACCACCTACCGGCATGATCATGCCCGTGATGTAGGACGCTTCGTCGCTCGCCAGGAACAGGATGGCGCCGGCTTGCTCATCCAGCGTGCCGTAGCGTTTCATCAGGCTGCTGTCGAGGGTCTGGTCGACGATCTGCTGATACCACACCTTTTCCTCGGCGCTTTGATTGGCACTGTTGCGCGGGATTACACGCGGCGGCGCTTCAGTGCCACCGGGCGCCGTCGCATTGACCCGTACACCACGGCCGGCGGTTTCGAAGGCCAGGCATGCAGTCAACGCATTCACCCCGCCCTTCGCCGCACCGTACGGCACGCGATTGATGCTGCGCGTTGCGATGGACGACACGTTGACGATCGCACCACTGCCCTGCTCCAGCATGATGGGCAGCGCCGCATGGCAGCACCATAGCGTCGGGAACAGTGAACGGCGGACTTCCGCCTCGATCTGCTGCGCTTGGTAATGCTCGAATGGCTTGGCCCAGATCGTCCCGCCGACATTGTTGATCAGAATGTCCAGACGTCCGAACCGCTCGGCTGCGGTTTGCATGACGCGGGCGCATTCGTCGTATTGCTCAAGGTCGGCAGTCAGCGCCAGGACCTGGCTGTGTTGAGCCAATTGCTGCTGCACTTCAAATACCAGATCCGAGCGATCGACCAGAATCAACCGCGCCCCTTCCGCTGCCATGCGCTCAGCGACACGCCGGCCGATGCCTTGGGCGGCGCCGGTGATCAACGCGACTTTTTCGTGAAATCTGTTCATATGTACCTCATTGAAAATCGCTGTCACACCCTCGCAACCTTGTAGGAGCCGGCTTGCCGGCGATGGACTCAAAGGCGCCGCGCTCATTCTGTAAGCATGCGTTATCGTTGACGACCATCGCCGGCAAGCCAGCTCCTACAGGGAGTGCGTATTCACAGGTTCACGCCGCGCTGGCAGCGAATTTTTCGTAGTAGAAGTTCGCCGGGCTGATGCCCTGCTCGCGAATGAACTGGCTCACTGCCTCGACCATCGGCGGCGGGCCGCACAGGTAGACGTCGACGTCGCCCTCGTTCAAATGCTTGGGCTCGATGTGCTGGGTCACGTAGCCCTTGAGCGGGTGCTGGCTGTCGGGGCTGGCGACGCAGGCGCTGAAGCTGAAATTCGGGATGCGCGCGGCAAAGGCTTCGAGCCGGTCCATTTCCACCAGGTCCAAATCATGGGTCACGCCGTAGATCAGATGCAGCGGATATTCACTGCCCTGCTCGGCGATTTTCTCCAGCATCGCCGTGAACGGCGCCAGCCCCGTGCCACCGGCCAGCAACAATAGCGGCCGACGAATCTCGCGCAAATAGAAACTGCCCAAAGGCCCGGCCAGGCTCATGCTGTCCCCGGCCTTGGCCATGCCGGTGAGGAAGCTGCTCATCAGGCCACCCGGTACGTTGCGGATCAGGAAGCTGACCTCGCCGTCCCGCTGCAGCGAGCTGAACGAATAGGCGCGGGTCTGCTCACTGCCGGGGATCCCGAGGTTCACGTATTGCCCCGGCAGGAACGCCAGCCTGCTCAGGGATTCGCCCCTGATCGACAGCGCGATGGTGCTGTCGGACAACTGGCGCACCTCGCTGATGGTCGCCTCAAAACTGGCCTGCTGCGTGCGGCACACCTGGGAAGAGGCCGGCACGCGCACCACGCAATCGCTCTGGGCGCGCATCTGGCAAGTCAGGACAAAACCCTGCTCGGCTTCGTCGGCGCTCAGGGCGTCTTCGATGTAGTCCTCGCCGAGGTCATAACGGCCCGCTTCGGCGAAACACTTGCAGGTGCCGCAGGCGCCGTCGCGGCAATCCAGCGGGATGTTGATGCCTTGGCGATACGCGGCATCGGCCACGGTTTCGCCGGCATTGGCGTCGATGAACCGGGTGACGCCGTCTTCGAAATTGAACGCAATGGAATGGGTCATGACGGCCGCCTCAGAGGTGGTAAACATCGATGACCTGACGAACGTAGTCGTTCTTCAGGATCACTTTCTTGGCCTTGATCAACGGGTTTTCACCGCGCACATCGAGGGTGTAGAAACTGCTGCCGAAATAGCTGTCGACGGTCTTGTAGCGAAAGCTCAGGGTGTGCCAGTTGAAGCGCACCTTGCACAGGCCGTCCGCCTGTTCCAGCAGCTCGATGTTGCTGAGGTTGTGGGAGGTGCGGGTGTCCGGCACGGTGGCGCTGGAACGTTCGGTCTTGATCCGGAAGATGCGGTCTTCGAGGCCGGTGCGGTTGCCGTACCAGATCAGCGAGATTTCCCGCTGCGGGTCTTCGGTCAGCTCGTCGTTGTCGTCCCAGGACGGCATCCAGAACGTCGCGTCCGGCGCATACAACTCCAGCCATTCATCCCACTGGCGATCATCGAGGTAGCGTGCTTCGCGGTAGAGAAAGTCGCGCACACCGTCATAAGTGATAGTCATTGCACGGCCTCCACAGCAATCAGGCCGGATTGCTCAACGGCCAGCGCCTTGAGCATCGTCTGCTGCCAATACTTGTGTTGCAGCACGAACAGGCCTTCGTCCTCGGTGCGCACACCGCTGAGCAACGGGTGCAGGTCGATTTCTTTCGCGGCGTCGTCGGCGCCTTCGATCCAGTGTTCGGCGCCACGGGACATGTCGTTCCACGCGGTCACGCTGCCTTGATAACCGGTCTGGCACGAGCGGAATTCTTCCAGATCGTCCGGCGTGGCCATGCCGCTGACGTTGAAGAAATCCTCGTACTGACGAATCCGGCTCGAACGGGCGTGGTCGCTCTCACCTTTGGGGGCGATGCAGTAAATGGTGATTTCCGTGCGGTTGACCGAGATCGGCCGGGCGATGCGGATCTGCGAGCTGAACTGGTCCATCAGGTACACGTTCGGGTACAGGCACAGGTTGCGCGAGTTCTCGATCATCCAGTCGGCGCGGGCCTTGCCGAAGTCCTCGGCCAGTTCGTCGCGTCGCTCGTACAGCGGACGGTCCTCGGGGTTGGCCCAACGGGTCCAGAGCAGCATGTGGCCCTTGTCGAACGAGTAGAAACCACCGCCCTGCTTGGCCCAGCTGCCGGCGCTCATGGTCGGGTTGCTGTCACCGGCCTCGCGCTGTTTGCGCTGGTTCTGGGTGGCGGCGTAGTTCCAGTGCACCGAGCTGACGTGATAACCGTCGGCGCCGTTTTCGGCGGTGAGTTTCCAGTTGCCTTCGTAGATGTAGCTGGACGAACCGCGCAGCACTTCCAGGCCATCGGCGGACTGGTCGACGATCATGTCGATGATCTTCGCCGACTCGCCCAAATGCTCGACCAATGGCACCACATCGGCCTTGAGGCTGCCGAACAGGAAGCCGCGATAGGATTCGAAGCGCGCGACTTTGGTCAGGTCGTGGGAGCCTTCGCAGTTGAAGCTCGCCGGGTAGCCGGCCGCTGCCGGGTCTTTGACTTTCAGCAGTTTGCCGGAGTTGTTGAAGGTCCAGCCGTGGAACGGGCAGGTGTACGAACTTTTGTTGCCGGACTTGTGCCGGCAGAGCATCGCGCCACGGTGACTGCAGGCGTTGATAAAGGCGTTGAGTTCACCGTCCTTGTTGCGCGCGATGAAGATCGACTGGCGCCCCATGGTGGTGGTGTAGAAATCGTTCTTGTTGGGGATCTGGCTTTCGTGCGCCAGATACAGCCAGTTGCCTTCGAAGATGTGTTCCATCTCGAGATCGAACAGCCGAGGGTCGGTGAACATCTCGCGCTTGCAGCGGTAGATGCCCTGTTCTTTGTCATCTTCAAGCAGGGAGTGAAGGTATTCGGGTCGCAGGGACATGGCCGCCGCCTCCATTGTTTTTATTCAGGCAGGACCATGCTAGGACGCGGGGATGGGGTGGACTATCCGCTGGCTGCAGACCTTTATCCGTTTAGTGCAGAACGCATTTTCGGAATCGGACTACATAACTGCTTACAACTTCTGCCATAGACTGCCGGCCTGACTACAAGGAGTGGTTTGTATGGCTAATCACGGTTACATGACCATAAACGGCAAAGCTCAAGGAATGATTTCAGCGGGTTGTTCAACCCAGGACTCTATTGGCAACAAGTACCAGGCGGCACACAAAGACGAGATCATGGTGCTGTCCTACAGCCACAACATGACCAATATCGGCAATATCAATAGATCGACTCACAGCCCGATCATCATTACCAAAGCCGTCGACAAGTCATCACCACTACTGGCTCAAGCGCTGTCAAACCGGGAAGAAATCAACTGCACGATCAGCTTCTATCGTGTGTCGCCGTTTGGCATGCAGGAAAAGTTTTATACCGTCTCGATCAACGGCGGAGTCATTGCCGACCTGACGCTTGAAGTGCCTCATGCCATTTTCCAGAACGATGCCGAGCCACAGGAACAGGTAGCCATTCGTTACCGTGACATCACGTGGACCCACCACTTGGCAAAAACCGCCGGTTACAGCTCCTGGGGCGAAGAGGAATGATTCCTCGCGAGCATTGGGACGTTAACAGTGCGGCGACCAAATTGATGGGACAGGCCCGCACGCTCGCCGCTCGCCATCTTGCTCAAGGTCTGATGCGTGAGCGGTTCAATCGGGAAGTTGCCTTTTATGCCAAGCGCATTGCCGACGATGTTGCGCAGGGCAAACAAACACCAGGGCAAGGCTTGCAGGCGCTTGCGCAAGAACAGCACAACCTGCTTGTTCAATCGCAAACCGTTACGCGAACAACTCAGGACGCGGTCACTGAATGGGTCAAAAGAATCCCGGCATCAACGCTCACACAACCGTCATTAAAACCTGACCCGCAACGCTTATTGCGCTTCGTTCATGCGCAAAACCTCAAGTCCACTGACACGAACTCGTCCCGCACATTGGCGGCAGCCGCTTCGCCACATCCCGTTCCGGACCTGAAGTTTTTCCCTCAAGAGCAATGGCCCGCGGAAGTCCCACAAGAAGAGCCGGGTTTTTACGTCGTCCCCAGAAGTACGACGGCTGACAAACTGCAATCCCGGCTTTTCACCTCGGCCTCCCCCGCCGTCATCGCCAAATTCAAGGCGCTGAACCCGAATCTGGATCAGGTAAAAGCCGGGACGATGATTGTTCTCAGCGACCCGAATAATCATCTATGCACTTTCGAAGAAGCGTTGCTGATGGAAGCAGCGGGCAATGTGAATAGAGCCCTGGAGCCGCTCAGTTCGGAAGAGGCAGATTTCATGGCGCGGCACTATGACGAGATTGCGTTTCTTATTTCCAAAGGGTCACTCGGGGCTAGCGTCGGACTAGCCATGTTTTCCAAAAATCTGGATGACGTGAGGGACATTCTGCGAGACATCGATGGCTTGCACACCCGGACTTTTCAAGCCAATGGTCATCTGAATTCCCCTGAGTTTTACGCAGAACGCAAACGCTTGTTGACTCAATTGGATACTCAGCTCACCAAACTTACGAAAAAGAGCATTGGTTTTCCGGATCATCCCAATCTGAAAAGCGTGTTGGGGATATCGACTAAAAGCCTTGTTCATCGCTGGAGAAAAGCAGGGGCTATCGGGCAGATTCCTGGTTATGCCACGCACATTGATGCCGTCTCTAAAGCGGCGAAGTACGTCAAATATGGTGGTTGGGTTGGTACAGCGGTGGGTGGTGGTGCGTCAGCAATCAAGGTTCAGGGTGTTTGTGCTGAAGGGAGTGTGGAGGCTTGTGAGAAGGTGAAATTTACCGAAGCTGGGGGGTTTGCCGGAGGAATCATAGGCGGAGCTTTCGCATCAGCAATATTGACCGGCCCAACAGTGGGTTGGATATGTGCGGGCTTGGCAATCCCGACTGGAGGAACGGCTGCACTTGCATGTGGCTTGATAGTAGTCGGAACTGGATCTTTTGCTGGAGGGTTTTTAGGGGGAGATGCAGGGGAAGCAGTAGGGGAATTGATATATGAGAATACAAATGAACAGAATTGAAACAGTTATCGGCTATTCATCCGGGGCAGTGCTTATCGCGATGTTTATATGGATCGTTGTAATGCTGCATGCGGCATACACCAAGATGGATTTTATTTTGGAACATTTGAAGAATAGCTCAGCCATCAGAACTCGCGTGCCGCTCAGGCACAGTGGTCCTTGGGGAAAACTCATGCTCATAGGGGGTATTTCCGGAATTATTACTTTTCCTGGGTTTTATCTTAAAAGGGGCGAACTAAGTTCAGACGACTTAAAATTTTTTCCAAACCCACTTAAACGTAAGTTAATCATCATGCACTGGAGTGCACTTGGGCTGATGGCTGCATTGACTCTTCTGGTTCTGATCGGAAGATCGGGACTGTTTTATTAGAGAATCCGTTATGTCCCTGAGTACTGCTGAGACCGTATATCTCGCTATTGGCTTAATCGACTTTATTGGCGCATTTATATCAATTGGAATATCACTTCACCTCGCCTATACAAAAATGGACGTGATGTTGAACCACCTGAAAAACTGCCCCGCCGTTATGATCCGAGCGCCTTTCAGAAACGGTGGGCCATGGGGAAACATGTTTTTACTGGGCGCCATAATGGGTGTAATGACTACACCTCGCCTCTATTTACGCGATGGAGGTGCGTGCGCCGAAGACCTGAAAAATTTTCCTGCCGATCTAAAACGAAAGCTGATAATTCTGCAGTGGACCGGCTGGGGACTTTTACTTGTGATGTTCGGCCTGGCCGCCGTTGCCGAATTAGAACTTGTTTGAAAATTTTTTATGAGCGAACCGTTAAAAACAACTCAATCCCGCCGCCTCAACGTATCCGAAGGCAATTCCCCAAACTGCTTGCGATAGTTCTCCGAAAACCTCCCCAAATGCAGAAACCCATAATCCATCGCCACTTCCGTAACATTGCGCACATTACAGGTCGGATCACTCAGGCAAGCATTGATACGCTCCAGGCGTTTCTGGCGAATGTAGTTTTTCGGCGTGGTGCCCGCGTTGCGCTCGAACAGGCCGTACAACGAACGCAGGCTCATCCGCGCCTGGCGCGCCAGCTCTTCACTGTCGATGTCTTGCTTGAGGTGGCGGGCGATGTAGTCGGCAATGACCTCGAAGGTGGCCGTCTGTGAGCAAAGGCTGATGCGGCTGACGTTGTTCTGCATCAGGCTGAGCATCTTGCTGACGATGATCTGTGCGTAGTGCTCCTGCACCTTGGGCATCTGTTCGGTGGCTTCAGACTCCTGGCAAATCATCGCCAGCAGGCCGACAAATCCTTCCAGCTGATCGAGCTGGTAACGGTTCTCCAGAAACCGCACGCCCTGCCCCGGATACTGCCAGCGCTGCTCGTTGCAGACCGATTCCAGCAACGACGTCGGGACCTTGAGTATGAATTTTTCGCAATCGTCGGAGTACGTCAGGTCCACCGGGTCGTCGGGGTTGATCAGCAGCAATTCTCCGGGAGCGAAGTAATGTTCCTGGCCGTGGCCGCGCCACAGGCAGTTGCCGCGCAGCAGCACTTGCAGGTGATAGACGGTTTCCAGCGCACCGGACGTAACACGCACGCTGCCGCCGTAGCTGATGCGGCACAGGTCGAGGCTGGCGAACTTGCGGTGATTGAGACTGGCCAGCGGCCGCCCGGTCCTTGGCATCAGGATGCAGTGATTGCCGACATGCTGATTGACGTAGCCCGACACCGCGTACGGGTCGGCGTGGTCGAATACAGAGCTGCGCTGACTTAACAGTTGCGCTTGCATGATCGGGTCACTCTCTTTGTTCTTATGGGGTGCGTCGGGTGATTCTAAGGCAGTGCTTGCAGCGGTGTGTCAGTGGACCGACATGCGGACCTTTCGCAATGAAACCTGTAGGAGCGAGCTTGCTCGCGATGGACTCAAGGACACCGCGGGGAATCAGGCACCCCGCGTTATCGTTAACGTCCATCGCGAGCAAGCTCGCTCCTACAGGGTTGTGCGATCAGTCTTCGAGTGCACGAACCCGCTCGTGACGCTGCTGCTCTTCCGGCTGGGCGGACGACTGCAGGGTGAAATCGAATTCGATTTCGGCGAACCGGCCGCTGACACCGTGGGCCGCCGCGCGCTGTTGGTCGTCGCTGAAGGTGATCTTGGCGATCAACTCGTCACGGGTGGCGTAGGCAAAATCGTCGTGCAGGTATTGATCGCCATCGAGGTTGATCTGGGTGGTCAGGTGACGATGATCCGGCGCGGAGATGAAGAAGTGCACATGCGCCGGGCGCTGGCCGTGACGGCCCAGTTGATCGAGCAGTTGCTGGGTCGGACCGTCCGGCGGGCAACCGTAGCCCGACGGCACGATGCTGCGGAAACGGTAACGGCCTTCGGCGTCGGTGACGATGCGGCGACGCAGGTTGAACTCCGACTGCGTGGTATCGAAGTAGGAATAAGTGCCACCGGTATTCGCGTGCCAGACATCCACCACCGCGCCGGCCAACGGTTCGCCGGCGGTGTTGAACACCCGGCCTTGCATGAACAGCGTCACACCCGGATCGACACCGTCATCCAGACGCGCTTCGCCCTCGGACAACGGCGCACCCGCGACGTACAGCGGGCCTTCGATGGTCCGCGGCGTGCCGCCCGACTTGCCGGCCTGCTCGTCTTCGGCATCCATCAGCAAGTCGAGGTAGTGTTCCAGGCCCAACCCGGCCACCACCAGCCCCGCTTCCTGGCGCGCGCCCAGCACGTTGAGGTAATTGACGGCTTTCCAGAACTCTTCCGGGGTCACGGCGAGGTCTTCGATGATGTTCACCGAGTCGCGCAGGATGCGGTAGATCAGCGCTTTGGTGCGTGGATTACCGGCTTCGTTGTGCAGGCCGCTGGCCTCTTCGAGAAACTTCTGGGCGTTGGCAGTGTGGGAAATTTTTACGTTCATGTCAGGGGTTCCTCATCTTGTAATTATTAGCGTGGCGAACTGAACAGGCTGGGTTCAGCGGTCATCCTCGCGGATGGAAGACGGATGCCGGCACATTGCAGTGACTTCGATCGCCATGTACGGGTACAGCGGCAGCTGCATGAGCAGGTCGTGCAGCTCTTGAACGCTGTCGACATCGAACACGCTGTAATTGGCATAGAGCCCGGCGATGCGCCACAGGTGACGCCACTTGCCCTGGTCTTGCAGACGCTGGGCCAGGGCTTTTTCGTCAGCCTTGAGCTTGGCGGCCGCCTCGGGATTCATATCGACCGGCAGGTTCACGGTCATTTTTACGTGGAACAGCATAATGCTCTCCTCAGGCTGAATGTAGGACGGTAGAGGTTTTGTCGCGACGGAAGAACGCCAGGCGCTCTTCATCCAGGTTCAAGCCCAGGCCGGGGGTATTCGGCACGTGCAACTCGAAATCGCGATAGATCAGTGGTTCGCTGAGAATGTCTTCGGTCAGCAGCAGCGGGCCGAACAGTTCGGTGTCCCACGCCAGTTTGTTCAGGGTGACGAAGGCATGGGCCGAAGCCAGCGTGCCGATGCCGCCTTCGAGCATGGTGCCGCCGTACAGGGCGATACCGGCCGCTTCGGCAATCGCGGCGGTGCGCAACACGGCACGCGGGCCGCCGTTCTTGGCGATCTTCAGGGCAAACACCGACGCCGCGCCCTCGCGGGCCAGGTTGAACGCATCTTCCACGCACTCGATGGATTCGTCGGCCATGATCGGCGCCGGGCTCATCGCGTTCAGGCGCGCCATGCCGGCGCGGTTGTTGCGGGAAATCGGCTGTTCGATCAGGTCGATGCCGTTGCTGCCCAGGATCCGGCAGGCGCGCAACGCCACCGCTTCGTCCCAGGCCTGATTGACGTCGACCCGTACGCTGGCGCGGTCGCCAAGGGCTTTTTTGATCGCAATGACGTGGGCCAGGTCGCGATTGACTTCGCCAGCGCCGATTTTCAGTTTGAAGATGCGATGGCGGCGCAGGTCGAGCATTTTTTCCGCTTCGGCGATGTCCTTTTCGGTATCGCCGCTGGCCAGGGTCCACGCCACCGGCAGCGCATCGCGAACCCGGCCGCCCAGCAATTCGCTGACCGGCAGGCCGAGGCGTTTGCCCTGGGCGTCGAGCAAGGCGGTTTCGATCCCGGACTTGGCGAACGTATTGCCACGGATACTGCGTTCCAGGCGCAGCATCGCGGCGTTCACGTTGGCACTGTCCTGGCCAACCAGCAGCGGCGCGAAGTGCTGGTCGATGTTGGTCTTGATGCTGTCCGGGCTTTCGTTGCCGTACGCCAGGCCACCGATGGTGGTGGATTCGCCAATGCCTTCGATGCCATCGGCGCAGCGCACACGGATGATCACCAAAGTCTGGTTCTGCATGGTGTGCATCGCCAGCTTGTGCGGGCGGATGGTCGGCAGATCGACGATGATCGTCTCGATCGATTCAATGGCTGTAGCAAGCATGGTGATACCCGTCAGGTTCTTAAAGTTCTGGAACCGATTCTGGTACGGCTTTTTTCTTGAGGCCAATATAGAATTGGTCTGACTTGATACCTATAAGGTATGCAACCGATTCGTTTGTGGAGGCCCCATGGAACTGCGTCACCTGCGGTATTTTCAGGTGTTGGCTCAAACCCTCAACTTCACTCGCGCTGCCGAGCTTCTGCACATTGCCCAGCCGCCGTTGAGCCGGCAGATCCAGCAACTGGAGGACGAACTCGGGGTGTTGTTGCTGGAGCGCGGCCGGCCGCTGAAGCTGACCGACGCCGGACGGTTTTTCCATGAACACTCCACCGCCCTGCTCGAACAACTGGGCAAGGTGTGCGACAACACACGCCGGATCGGCCTGGGGGAAAAGACCTGGCTGGGAATTGGTTTTGCGCCCTCCACGCTCTATGGCGTGCTGCCGGAACTGATCCGGCGCTTGCGCAGCGGCGAACCCCTGGAGCTTGAGTTGGGGCTTTCGGAAATGACCACGCTGCAACAGGTGCAGGCGCTGAAGGCTGGACGCATTGATATCGGTTTCGGGCGGATCCGCATTGACGACCCGGCCATCATTCAGACCGTGCTGACCGAAGACCGGCTGGTTGCCGCCCTGCCCGCCGGGCACCCGCTGCTGGCCGGACCGATCAGCCTGCGCGACCTGGCGAAGGAACCTTTCGTGCTGTACCCCGGCAACCCGCGCCCCAGCTACGCCGACCATGTGATTGCGTTGTTCGAGTCGTATGGCGTGAGCATCCACGTGGCGCAGTGGACCAACGAACTGCAAACGGCCATAGGCCTGGTGGGTGCGGGGATCGGCGTGACCCTGGTGCCGGCCTCGGTGCAATTGCTGCACCGCGACGACATCGGCTTCACGCCCCTGCTGGAAGACAACGCGACCTCACCGATCATCCTCAGCCGGCGTGTGGGTGATGTGTCGCCGGGGTTGAATCATTGTTTGCGGATGATTGACGAGTTATTGCCGCGGCAGCGAGCCTGATTGCAGGAGCCCGGCTTGCTGGTGATGGCGATCTCACGGACGCCATCGCCAGCAAGCCGGCTCCTACACAATCGTGGGTGTGTTCGGGGATTGGGGATTCACGCAAAACCTGTAGGAGCCCAGCTTGCTGGCGATGGCGATTTCACGGGCGCCATCGCCGGCAAGCCGGCTCCTACACAATCGTGGGTGTGTTCGGGGATTGGGGGTTCACGCAAAACCTGTAGGAGCCCAGCTTGCTGGCGATGGCGATTTCACGGGCGCCATCGCCGGCAAGCCGGCTCCTACTAGCCGGCAAACGCCCGGCGGCCGGCGCGCATTTCGGTGCGCAGTTCGCCGATGAGGTTGGAGATGGCGCGCACGCTGGTCAGTTGCGCGGGTGACACGCCGGTGATCAGCAGGTCGATTCGGCCGGTGGCCCGTTCGAAAACCTTGATCCGCAGCGACCCGTCGGGATTCACCGTGCAGGCACAGGAAAGCGGCTGAAAACCGGACTCCACAATGCGGCAAAGCTCTGGAACTGACACCATGACGGACGCCTCCGAGGCGGCTGATCGGATTCAACGCATTGAGGATAGCTGCGCTTTCCCGATCTCGCGCCAGTCCAGACCTACAAAAAATGTCGACTGCGTCTCACTTTGACGCGACTCAATGGGCATCGCCATCCCAGATCCAATTCCAGACCCCCGGCAATTTCACCGGTTGCGAACTGTCGCGAACCGTACGCGCCATGGCCGCCCGCTGCAGTTCGGCCTGATCGTCATAAAACGGCTTCTGCGCGGTTTTCACCCCAGTCGCCTGAGCACTGTCGAGCAGGATCTGCAGGTACTCGCGGGCGTGCCGCGCGGTGTAGCGATTGAGGTCGTGGAAGGTCACCACCACCGGGATCACTCCGTCCACGGTCGGCAGTTCGCCGAGGGCAATGCGCTCGCGCACTTGCGACATCTGCAACAGCATATTGGCCCGCCGCCGGGGACTGGCATTAAAGCCCCAGATCTTGCCGTCGTTGGCACTCAGGTCGGTCAGCAACACGTGCATGCCGTGCTTCTGATAGGCCGCGAACACCCGTTTGTCGTAGTTCCAGAATGGCGGACGCACCAGGGTCGGCGGTGCGCCGGTGATCGCGGCGATGTCCGCACTGCCCTTGCTCAGCGACTGTTCCAGCTCTTCCGGGCTCAGGGAGCGGTGATTGGTGTGCCAGTGAGTGGCCGTGTGGAAACCCAGGATCTGTCCGTCGACCTGTTCGCGGCGCATGACCTCGCGACCGATGTCGCTGTCGCCTGCACGCGGCGCGCCGGTCTGCACGAAGAACACGGCCTTGAGATTCGGTTGCACCGGGTTCGTCGCCAGGCTGTCGAGCACCGTCATGGTCGGGTTCCAGAAGCTCGAAGCGCTGGGACCGTCATCAAAGGTCAGCAGAAAACGGATTGGCGCTTGCGTACGCAGCCGCTGCTCGGTCTGCGGGGTCATTTCGACTGGCGCCGCGATACACCCCACCAGCCCGACGGCAATGGAAAATGCGCAGAAAATCTTGAACAGCTGTTTCATGTAGTGCCCTGGGCCAGACCGTTGAACCCGCACAGGAGTGCGGGCGCGGATTGGATCAGGGTACACAGTGTTTGGTTCCGATGCCGCCGTGCATCGCCGATTACTGGTTGAGCGCCTGCTGGAACGAGTGGTCGATGATCGGCGCAGTTGCCAGTTCCGCCGGCAGTGCCTTGACCTTGAACAGGAAGTCCGCGGTGCTCTGCAGATCCTTGGCCGCCTGCGCGTCTACCGGGCCCACGGTCATGTGCGCCTGGCGCAGCCAGTGGCGCGAAACGTTCTGGTCGAGATTGGCTTTCTTCGCCCACAGATCGGCGTATTCGTCGGTGTTGTTATCGACCCAGGCCCGAGCCTTTTTCAGGCGTCCCAGAAAGTCGGCGATGGCTTCGTGCTTGCTGTCGATGGACGGTGTCGAGGCCGCGATGGCGCTGAGGCCTGGCATCAGGTTCTTGGCCGTCAGAATCGGTCGCGCGCCGGAGAACAGGATCTGCTGGGAAATATAGGGTTCCCAGACCGGGAAGGCATCAATGCTGCCCTGAGGTAATGCGGCCGCGGCATCGATCGGCATCAGCTTGATGAAGTCGACGTAATCTTCCGGCAGATCAGCCTGCTGCAAGGCACGCAGGGTCAACTGCTGGCTCCAGGCACCGGGCCAGTAGGCGACTTTCTTGCCCTTGAGGTCGGTGATGGTCTTGACCGGTGAGTCCTTCGGCACCAGCAACGCGATGGTGTCCGGGTTCTGCCGCGAAACGCCGATCAGCTTCACCGGCGCCTGTTTGGCGGCGAGGAACAGAAAGCCCGAATCCCCCAGGAAACCCAGGTCCAGCGCGCCGGTGTTCAACGCCTCGGCCAGCGGTGCCGCGGCCTGGAAATGTTTCCAGTCGACCGTGTAGGGCGCGTCCTTCAGGACCCCTGATGCCTCTACCGATGCGCGCACGTTGTAGTAATTCTGATCACCGACGTGCAGGACGACGGGTTCGGCGGCGTAGGCCATTGGCGCGGCAAACAGCGCGCTGGTCAGCAGACTGCGCACAAATCGGGACAGGTTCATCGGGGGCTCCTTGAGCGTGGTTTTCATAGACCATAACGCTCTTACAGCAAGGATTTTAAATTCTATTTGCGCATAAGCTAATGACTGCCCCACACCACTGTTTGCTGAGCAACAGCGACCCGACACACTGTTTTCCCAGCAACACCCCCCCCTCTTCTTCCCGCCCAAAAGCCTCGAAAAAGCCCGGTCCGCGCAACATGGCACAGAGCCTGCAATATTCCTTTTACGCAGGACTCATTTATAAAAAATGAGTTTTAAGACATAAGAAACCCAACGCCTTGCCGGAGCTGACCCCATGAAGCCTACCTTCCGTTTTCCGCCATTCAGGTATCTGCTCAGCGCCTGCGCCCTGGCCCTGAGCCTGCAACCCGTCGCGCAGGCCGCTGAGGCACCGCCGGCCGAGGTGCACCTGGATTACGCCTACTACTCACCCGTCAGCCTGGTGCTTAAACATTTTGGTTTCCTCGAAAAAGCCCTGCCGCAGACCAAAGTCAGCTGGGTGTTGAGCCAGGGCAGCAACCGTTCGCTGGAATACCTCAACAGCGGCGGCGTCGACTTCGCTTCCTCCGCCAGCCTCGCCGCCGTGCTCAGCCGCGCCAATGGCAGCCCGATCAAATCGGTTTACGTCTACAGCCGTGCCGAATGGACCGCGCTGGTGGTGCGCAAGGATTCGCCCTACAAGACCGTCGCCGACCTGAAAGGCAAGAAAATCGCCGCCACCAAAGGCACCGACCCGTACCTGTTCACCCTGCGCAGCCTGCAACAGGCCGGCCTGAGCAAGGACGACGTGGAACTGGTGCACTTGCAGCACCCGGACGGTCGCACCGCGCTGGAAAAGGGTGACGTCGACGCCTGGGCCGGCCTCGATCCGCACATGGCCGCCAGCCAGGTGCAAGCCGGTTCACGCCTGCTGTATCGCAACACCAACTTCAACAGCTATGGCGTGGTCAGCGTGACCGACAGCTATGCGAAAGAGCACCCGCAAGCCATCGAAACCGTACTCAAGGCGTACGAAGAAGCACGCGAGTGGGCGGTGAAAAATCCTGACGAACTGGCGAAGCTGCTCGCCACCGAATCCGGCCTGCCGCTGGAAGTGGCCAAGCTGCAACTGTCGCGCACCGACCTGAACAATCCGCAACTGACCGCCAAGGATGTGATCGCCTCGAAGGCCGCCGCGCCAATCCTGGTGTCCGAGGAACTGGTTCGTCGTGGGGTGAATGTGGATCAGGTCATCGATCAACTGATCGACACCGGTTTCAAAGAGACCGTCGCCCGTCAGTAAATCACCGCCATCGGGTCAGCACGAATCCGCGCCTGTCGCGGATTCGTCGTGACTGGAGAACCCCATGACCAGCAAAAGCAAAACCCTGCCCCTCGATTTGCCAGCGCCGCGTCGCGCCACGCTGTCCTTCAGCAACGCCTGGCGCCTGCGCCTCAAGGGACTGGCCCTGCCGGTGCTGATTCTTCTGGTGCTGGAATGTGTCGTACGCATTGGCTGGCTACCTTCCTACCAGATGCCGGCCCCCAGCGAAATCGCCCTGACCCTGCGCGACCTCGCCGAGGGTGCGCTGTGGAAACACATCAGCGCCAGCCTGCTGCGGGTGCTGATCGGCTTCGCCATTGGCGCCAGCCTTGCGCTGGTGTTTGCCGCGTGGGTCGGTTTGAGCCGCGAAGCCGAGGCCTGGCTGGAACCGACGTTCGCTGGCCTGCGCTCGATCCCGAGCCTGGCCTGGGTGCCGTTGTTGCTGCTGTGGCTGGGCATCGACGAAACCTCGAAAATCGTCCTGATTGCCATCGGCGCATTCTTCCCGGTGTACCTCAACGGCGTCGCCGCGATCCGTGACATTGACCGCAAACTGGTGGAAGTCGGGCAGATGTATGGCTTCAGTCGCCTGCGTCTGGTCCGACGCATTCTGCTGCCCGCCGCCCTGCCCGGCCTGTTCACCGGACTGCGCAGCGGCATGAGCCTGGCGTGGATGTTTCTGGTGGCCGCCGAGCTGATCGCCGCGACCAAAGGGTTGGGTTATCTGCTCAGTGACGGTCGCGAAACGTCACGCCCGGACATCGTGCTGGCGGCAATCATCGTGTTGGCGCTGCTGGGCAAACTCAGCGACGGCATCCTCGCGGGCCTGGAGAAACGTTTCCTCGCCTGGCGCGACACTTTCAACGGCCAACGTGCAGAGGATTGAGCCATGACCGATCACTTGCTGGACATTCGCGTCGAGCGCAAGACCTTCGCCACGACTACCGTGCTGCAGAATATCCACCTGCAATTAAAACCTCGGGAAACCGTCAGCCTGCTGGGCCCCAGCGGTTGCGGTAAAAGCACCCTGCTGCGGATCGTTGCCGGACTGGAAAAGGACTTTCAGGGAGAACTCGCTAGCAGCGCCGGGAAAGTCGCATTCGTGTTCCAGGAGCCACGATTGATGCCGTGGCTGACGGTCGAGCAAAACATCGGTTTCAGCGCCGACCGCGATTATGACAAGGCCTGGGTCACGCAACTTATAGATGAAGTCGGCCTGACGGGTTTTGCCCAGGCGTTGCCCAAGGCGCTGTCCGGCGGCATGGCCCAACGGGTCGCGATTGCCCGGGGGCTTTATTCGCGACCCGACGTGCTGCTGCTCGACGAGCCCTTCAGCGCCGTGGACGCCTTCACCCGGATGAAGTTGCAGGACCTGCTGCTGCAACTGGCCGAACGTCACGCCATCGCCCTGTTGCTGGTGACCCACGACGTCGATGAAGCGCTGTACCTCAGCGACCGGGTGCTGGTCATGGACAATCGCCCCAGCAGCATCCGCCAGGAACTGGCCGTGCAACTGGCGCATCCCCGCGACCGGCGCGATCCACTGCTCGCGCAACTGAAGGCGTTGTCATTGACCGAGTTGCAACGGGCGCATGTGATCTGACGGCTCCTACAGTTCTCCGGGCATCTAAGCTGATATCTCCAGCCCGGAGGATTTGGTCGATGTGCGGACGCCTGTCGCAATACCGCGGTATCCACGATTTTGTCGCGGTGCTGAGCATTCCCGATGCGCTGATCAACCACGTCGGCGAAGCGCCGCTGGCCCGCTACAACGCGGCTCCTACGAATCAATTGGCGTTGTTTCATCTGGAAAACGACGGCCTCAGGGCCGACAAGGTGCGCTGGGGCTGGCGGCCGCACTGGGCGAAGGATCGTGCGGCGCCGATCAACGCGCGGATCGAAAAGGTTGCCCACGGTCCGTTCTTCCGCGCTATCTGGCCGCACCGGGCAATCGTACCCATCGACAACTGGTTCGAATGGGTCGATGCGGGAGACTCGAACCGGCAGCCCTGGCTCATCCGCCGGCAGGACCGCGCGCCGATTTTCTGCGCCGCGATTGGCCGCTTTCCTACAGGCAGCGAAGAACCGCGAGACGACGACGGTTTCGTGATCATCACCGCCGACAGCGCCGGTGGCATGCTCGACATTCATGACCGCCGGCCGGTTGTGCTGTCACCGGAACTGGCGAGGGAATGGCTCGACCCCGCCACACCTCGGGAGCGCGCCGAACAGATGGCCTTGTTACAAGGCGAAGGCAGCGATGTTTTCGAGTGGTACAAGGTGGACAAAGCGGTCGGCAACGTGAAAAACCAGGGCGCCGCGCTTATTGATAAATCACCTTGAAAGTATCAATAACGGTACAAAGGCAGTCGTAATTAACACAACTATAAACAAGCGTTTGATTAAAACGTTACAGAGACTGTTTCATCGAAGAAACACTTAGTGCGATGCGCTGATTAGACCGCTTAACCGCTGGTCTGACATCCGTATCGACTTACATACATTTAGAATCACTGCGAATAACATGCGCGCCGCATTTCCATTGGCACCGCCAAGTTGACCAAAGAGTCAATAACAAAGGAAATCCCACTACAACAAGCCTTGCAGAGAACTAAATGCGCGACGATTTTGCAATCAATCAAGTCGTTGGTCTGGAGTGCGTTTATCTTTCGAAGACAGAACACTATCGACTCAACTGTTTTATCGAGCAGTACCTGAAAACCCGTAACCTGCAGTCCGTTCCAGGCATCGACGGCGTCCTGCGTTCAACCCTCGAAGACTACCCGGGCAGAGCTCCGGTCATGGTCAACGAACTGAATGCCTGGATCGACAAGACCCTGGGCTATCGGGCCTCACATCCCGACGAATTGCAGCTGGACGACGCTTGAAACGACGCCCGGGTCGACGTTTGGCAAAAGAACTGAACGAACCCGGCGTCGCAACACTCTGAACCGTAGAGGCTCGCTGAGCCTCCTCCTTTTTCAGCAGTCTTATTTCTGCATGACGCTTTCACCGCAGATCTCTCTGAATTTTCGATTCGACGACTAAGCCACTGACCTGGCTGGCTTCACGAGAGATATATGACTGAGCTCGTTCCCTATGCCGTGCATTACGTATTCGACGGTGTGCGCAAACACTTTTTCAAATTGGCCCTGCACTTTTCGGATGTCGAGGCGATCCATTCGGCGTCGGCGCATGCCTACCCGAAATCCTCCCGAATGATCGGCGTGCACGTCACCCTGGAAGCGGCGCGCCTCGCCGCTCAGCGATTGGGCATTACCCAGGTTCGCTGGAACATATCGATCTGATACGACGGCGGAAGCTACGCCCACCTGTAGGAGCGAGCCTGCTCGCGAAGGACTGCAACGATTACGTGCACTGCCTGGATGAACGCGTTGCCCATACGTTTATCGCGAGCAGGCTCGCTCCCACCCAGGCTCGCTCCTACAGGGGATCGGCGCTGGCTAGAACTTTCTATCAGGCTCCGACAGTTCTTTCCCATCGTCAGGATGCTTCCAGTCCGGCGTCGAACGCTTCTGCCGCTCGATCTCTTCTTCCGTCGGCTCATCCATGTCTTCGTCTTCCGGATCCGGACGTTTTTGTTCAGTTGCCATGTTCACCTCTCTTCCTAAGGGATCACTCATCAACTTTAAGCGTAGAACAGTTCCGCGTGCCCGGCTCACAGCCACCAGCGCAGCAAAAAGAAAAACCCCATGCTCAACAGCATGCTGAGCAAGGTGTTGCGGGTGTAGAGCACCAACCCCACCGCCACCAGCGAACTGATCAGGTACGGGTTGTCCCATTGCAGGTTCAGCTGCTTGTCCGGCATGAACACAATCGGGCCGCAAATCGCGGTCAGCATGCCCGGCACGGCAAAACCAAGAAACTGCCGGGCGTTACTGCTCAGGCGCACCGGCAGGCGCGGTTCGAGGAACACGTAGCGATTGAGGAACACCAGAATCCCCATGCCGATAATCACTGCCCAGACCATCATGTGCGCCCACCGTAGAATTTGTTGCAGACAAAGCCCGCGGTCATGCCCGCCAATCCCGAGAGCACCAGCGCCGAGCCCCATTGCCAATAGCTGAACAGCACCGAACAGAACAGCGACACCGCCACGCAAACCACCGTCGGCACGTTGCGCACCACCGGGGTAATCAGGGCGATGAAGGTCGCGGCGATGGAGAAATCCAGGCCCAGGTGTTCCAGCCCCGGAATGCTGCTGCCGAGCACAATGCCGGCGAGGGTGAACAGGTTCCAGGCGATGTAGAACGTCAGGCCGACACCCAGCGCGTACCAGCGGTTGAACTGCTGCTTGTCATGCTGGCTGGTCAGGGCGAACAGCTCGTCAGTGAGCAAGAAGCCCAACCCCACACGCCAGCGCCCCGGCAGCGGCGAGATCACCGAACGCATGCTCATCCCGTAAAGCAAATGCTGGGAGGTCAGCAGCAAGGTGGTCAGCAGGATCGAAAAGATCCCGGCACCGCCCTTGAGCATGCCGATGGCCACCAGCTGCGCCGCGCCGGCGAACACGATGCTCGACAAGCCCTGCCCTTGCAGCGGCGTAAGATTGGCTTCGATGGCCATGGAACCGGCCAGCAGGCCCCACGGCGCGGTGGCCAGGGACAACGGCATGATCGCCGCGGCACCGCGAAGAAAGGCGCTGCGCGGCAGAAGTGAATTGGACATAACGCTCTACAACCTGGGAAAGACCTCAGACTGTGCCAGCAGTCAGCGCCGATGGCTTGAACAATCTTGCGCACTTGTGCCGCTCATCGGCTGCCCGCTTGCTTCGCCACAATAGTAGCAACATGATGGCGCAGCATTTCCCATCGAGACCAGGCCCGTCATGAGTGCAATCGAGACCGACAGCGACGTCTACAAAACCCTGCTTGAATCGACCCGGGCGATTCCCTGGCGAATCGACTGGAAGAGCATGACCTTCAGCTACATCGGCCCGCAGATCGAAAGCCTGCTGGGCTGGAAGCAGGACAGTTGGGTATCGGTCAACGATTGGGTCGAACGCATGCACCCGGACGATCGCGACTACGTCGTGGATTTCTGCGTCTCGCAATCCCGCGCGGGCGTGGACCACGAGGCGGATTATCGCGCTTTGACCCACACCGGCGAGTACGTGTGGATCCGCGACGTGGTGCATGTGGTGCGCAAGGACGGTGACGTCGAGGCGCTGGTGGGTTTCATGTTCGACATCAGCGAGCGCAAGAAAACCGAAGAGCACCTGCAGCGCCTGCAGAAGCAACTCGAGGAATATTCCTTCCAGGACGGCCTGACGGGCATCGCCAACCGACGCATGTTCGACACCGTGCTCGAGCGCGAATGGGGCAACGCCCAGCGCACCGGGTTGCCGATGTCGCTGATCATCCTGGATATCGATTACTTCAAGCAGTACAACGACCATTACGGGCACATCAAGGGCGACGAATGCTTGCGCCAGGTGGCGCAGACGCTGTCACTGGCGGCCAACCGGCCGCGGGATTTCATTGCGCGGATGGGGGGTGAGGAGTTCGTCTGGCTATTGCCCGAAACCGACAGTGAATCGGCAAGGCTGGTGGCGAACAAATGCCTGCACCTGATTCGCCAGCAGCAAATCACCCATGAAACCTCTGCCGTCTCTACGCTGCTGAGCCTGAGCCTGGGTGTCGCCACCACCGTCGCCTCGTCGACAGACACCGCACTGGCGTTTATCGAACGCGCCGACAGGCTGCTTTATCAAGCCAAGCGCAATGGCCGGATGCGAGCGGAGTTTGCCGAGCACGGGTAACATGAAGCGGTTCGCATCACGTGTCAGGGAGCCGACATGCTTTACCGAATCGCCGCCGACGGGCTGGTCTTGTTTCACCTGCTGTTCATTCTGTTCGTTTTGTTCGGCGGGTTGCTGGTGCTCAAATGGCACCGTTTGATCTGGTGGCACCTGCCGGCCGCCGCGTGGGGCGTCGCTGTGGAAGTCTTCCACCTGACCTGCCCGCTGACGGAGTGGGAAAACCGCATGCGCCATGCCGCCGGGCAAACCGGTTATGGCGGCGGTTTCATCGAGCATTACGTGTGGCCGGTGATTTACCCGGCCGGACTGACCCCGACCATTCAGCTGGCGTTGGGCAGCGTGGTGCTGGTGATCAATGTGCTGGTCTATCTGCGCTTGATCAGGCGACGCAAGTTACACCCGACGAATCCACCACCCACCCTGTAGGAGCCGGCTTGCCGGCGATGGCGGCCTTACATTCAACGCAATATTCAAGGGCCAATCGCCAGCAAGCTGGCTCCTACAGGGGGTTGTGTTCACCCGGGATCTTCAGGCAACCCCGATTGTGTAGGAGCCGGCTTGCTGGCGATGACGGCCTGACATTCAACGCAATATTCAAGGGCCAATCGCCGGCAAGCCGGCTCCTACAGGTTTTGCGGCGTTGCGATATACCTGTCCCGCCCGTTCGAGGATTCAACATGCTGTCGATGGAAGACCTGACGTTGCTGGAAGCCATCCGCGAAACCGGCAGCCTGTCGCGGGCGGCGGCGCATCTTGGCAAGGCGCCGTCGACCGTGTCCTATGCGGCGCGGCAGCTGGAGGAGCGATTCGATGCGCTGCTCTTCGATCGGCGTCGCCACCGCTTGCAACTCACCCCCGCCGGGGAGCTGCTGGTGAACGAGGCATCGCGGCTGATGCAAGACGTCTCGCGCCTGACCCAACGGGTGCAGCAAGTGGCCAACGGCTGGGAGAGTCGGCTGTGGATCGTCACCGACGAACTGCTGGAATTCGAAGCCTTGATCCCGGTGATCCACGAGTTCGACGCGCTGCAATCCGGCGTCCCGCTGCGCATCACCCAGGAAGTCCTGAAAGGCGTGTGGGAAGCCCTGCGCGAAGGCCGGGCGGACCTGATCATCGGCGCGACCAACGAGCCGCCGGCCATTCCTTCCCTGCGCTGGATGCAACTGGGGGAAATGGAATGGGTGTTTGCGGTCTCGCCGAAGCATCCGCTGGCCAAAGTCAAAGAACCGATATCACGGGCAACCGTGACCCAGCACCGGGCGATTGTGGTGGCCGACTCATCGAGAGTCACCGAAGGCAGCACCTACGGTGTCTCCGGCGGACAAGCGGTGCTCGCAGTGCCGACCATGCGCGCCAAAATCCTCGCGCAGTGTGATGGCCTGGGCGTGGGCTGGCTGCCCCGGCATCGGGTTGGCTCGCTACTGAAAAACGGCACGCTGGTCGAGAAACAGATGGCCGACCCGCGGGAGCCGAACATCCTGTACGTCGGCTGGCGGGGCGACCACGACGGTCGCGCCCTCGGCTGGTGGCTGGAGAAGCTCAAGCAATCGTACCTGGCCACCCAACTGGTCCAGGGCAGTGACCGGTTCGTCTGAACCGGCGCGGTCAGTTGGCAATGACGCTCATGTTCCGACCGCTGGCCTTGGCCACGTACAGCGCCTTGTCCGCCGCGCTGACCAGATCATCGGGGCTGTCCTGTGAGGCGATGTTGTACGCGCAAACGCCCACGCTGACGGTCACCGCCCCCTCAACCCCCTCGCTGTGCCGGATATCGGCCTGCTGAACCGCACGGCGGATATTTTCCGCGACCAGAAATGCCCCCACATAATCGGTGCCGGGCAGCACCACGGTGAACTCCTCACCACCGTAGCGGGCAGCCAGGTCGCCGGGACGCTTGATGTTGTCGTGGATGATCGCGCTGATCTTGCGCAAGCACACGTCGCCCGCCACATGGCCATAAAGGTCGTTGAAACGCTTGAAGTGATCGACATCGATCATCAGCAGCGCAAGATGAGTCTGGGTACGCCGGGCACGGCCCATTTCCGCGAGGATGAACAGGTCGAACTGACGCCGGTTGGAAAGCCCGGTCAGCGCATCCTCCAGCGCCAGCAACTCAAGGCCGCGGTTGACCTCGATGAGCTTGTCCTGAGCGTCTAGCAACACCGTCTGAATCTGATTCTGCTGGCGCATCAGGCGGATCAGGCGATACCCGAGCACCCCCAGAAACGCCAGCAGCAAGGCGACGATACCGGCACTCAACGCCGACTCCTGCCGCCAGCCCGACAGGACTTCATCCTTGTTCAGGGCGGCAAAGATGATCAGCGGATAACCGTCGACCCGACGAAAACCGACCACCCGTTCAACCCCGTCCATCACTGACTTGACCGTGGCCGTGCCCGAGTCGCCTTTGGGCAGCAACTGGGAGAACAGCGGGCCATTGGCAATGCTGGTGCCGATTTCAGCGTCCTTGAACGGTCGGCGCACGACGATGGTGGCATCGTCGGCAATCAGGTTGATCACGCCGTTGTTGCCCATGTCGATGCTGTCGTACAGGGACAGGAAATGGTTGAGGTAAATCGTCGCCAGCGCCACCCCGGCAAAACTGCCGTCCGGATGATTGACCCGCCGCGACACGGTCATGATCCACTCGCCGCTCGAACGGCTCTTGATCGACGGACCGATGTGCGGCCCGCGGTCGGGATGATCGCGATGAAAGATGAAATATTCGCGGTCGGCGTTGTTGGCGTTGGGCACGTCGGCGCCATTGGAATTGGCGACCCACTGCCCGTGCTCGTCATACACGAACAAGCCATGCAATTGCTTGAGTTCACCGCGCTGGGTGGCGAGCAGACGCTGCAATCGTGGCAGGCGTTCCTGCGCGACACCGTCGTTTTCGAGACGGTCGACCAGGGTCAGCAGCAGCGTATCGGCCTGCTTGATCGACGCCTGCGCCTGCGAAGCCAGGGTCTGCGCAAGGTTGGACATCGCCACTTCCTTGTCATGCAGATGGTACTGGCGCGAGTTCCAGGCCTCCCCGGCCACGATGGCCGTCATGGACAGGCACACCGCAACGAGCAGCGACACGACATGGCGCACCTTGAGCTTCGCCACGGGATGCTCCGCGGTAAAGGACGCGGCGTGCCGGGATGTCTCGATGCGATCTTTGATGGACGGGTGTCCCATGAGGTTCCCTTATTGTTCTTGGGTGGCGATTGATCCCGATCGCCTTTGAGTAACGGTTACTGCGCTGTGTGCTTCACCGCCTCAAGCCAGGCGGGATTCAATTGCGTCTGTTCGGTTTCGATGCCCAACGCTTCCATTCGTTCTTTATGCGCCTCCATTTCCCGAATCAATTGCCCGTGATCACTGGAGTTACCGTCCAGTTGGTGCATCTGGCTCAACCCCAGATGATAGAAGCGCAGCAGCTTCATGGCGCCCGGATCCTCTTTTTCCACCGCCGCCGTCACCTGATGCATGACGTTGGTGATGCTCATCAGGCTGCGCTTGAGCTGCCAGCCGTAGACGGCGGAGGCCATCCAGGCCTGGTTCCAGAACGTGCCGCGCATCAGTGCCGCCATCAACAGCACCGCGACAAACACGCCCCCGACGTTGAAGCGTAGATTGTCCCCACCGGGCTCGCCGAACATCGCCACCGCCGCCGTCGACAAGACCATCGCCAGGGCCAGGAAAATCAGGGCAATGATGATCGTGCTGCGGCGCGTCTGGCTTCGATAAAGCTCGGGGTTCTGCGGCTGGATTTCGAACATCGCGACGGGTTTCCTCGGGGCATGGGCAAAAAGACTGCGGGGCATTATCGCCTCTGGGGAGGATTTAGCTATGCTGGGGCTCCTTTTCATCTTTTCATCGTCAAAGGGGAACGTGGCGAGACAGCGCAGTTCGTGCCATCTTCTTTCGTGGATACATACTATTCGGATGTCATGCGTCCTCGGCGGGTGACATCGTTTTAAGGATCATTGAATGTCCCAACGTCAAGTAATCAACGCCTCGGTCAGCCCGAAAGGCAGCCTGGAAACTCTCTCTCAACGTGAAGTGCAACAACTGAGCGAAGCCGGATCCGGCAGCACCTACACCCTCTTCCGCCAGTGCGCCCTGGCCATCCTCAACACCGGCGCCCATGTCGATAACGCCAAGACCATTCTCGAAGCCTACAAGGACTTCGAAATCCGCATCCACCAGCAGGACCGCGGCGTGCGCCTGGAGCTGTTGAACGCCCCGGCCGACGCCTTCGTCGACGGCGAAATGATCGCCAGCACCCGGGAAATGCTGTTCAGCGCCCTGCGCGACATCGTCTACACCGAAAACGAACTCGACAGCCAGCGCATCGACCTGAGCAATTCCCAGGGCATCAGCGACTACGTGTTCCACCTGCTGCGCAACGCCCGCACCCTGCGCCCCGGCGTCGAGCCGAAGATCGTGGTCTGCTGGGGCGGCCATTCGATCAACACTGAAGAATACAAATACACCAAGAAAGTCGGCCACGAACTGGGCCTGCGCAGCCTCGACATCTGCACCGGCTGCGGCCCCGGCGTGATGAAAGGCCCGATGAAAGGCGCGACCATTGCCCACGCCAAACAGCGCATCCACGGCGGTCGTTACCTCGGCCTGACCGAACCCGGCATCATCGCCGCCGAAGCGCCGAACCCGATCGTCAACGAGCTGGTCATCCTGCCGGACATCGAGAAACGCCTGGAAGCCTTCGTCCGCGTCGGCCACGGCATCATCATTTTCCCCGGCGGCGCGGGCACGGCCGAAGAGTTCCTGTACCTGCTCGGCATCCTGATGCACCCGGACAACAAGGGCCTGCCCTTCCCCGTCATTCTCACCGGGCCGAAGCATGCCGCGCCCTACCTCGAGCAACTGGACGCGTTCGTCGGCGCCACTTTGGGTGATGAGGCGAAGCAACATTACGAGATCATCATCGACGACCCGGCACAGGTCGCGCGGCAGATGACAGCCGGTCTAAAGGCGGTGAAACAGTTCCGCCGCGAGCGCAACGATGCGTTCCATTTCAACTGGCTGCTGAAGATCGACGAAGGTTTCCAGCGTCCGTTCGATCCGACCCACGAAAACATGGCCAACCTGCAACTGAGCCGCAGCCTGCCGGCCCACGAACTGGCGGCCAACCTGCGTCGGGCGTTCTCCGGCATCGTCGCCGGCAACGTCAAGGACAAGGGCATCCGCCTGATCGAAGAACACGGGCCATACCAGATCCGTGGCGATGCGGCGGTGATGCAGCCACTGGATCAACTGCTCAAGGCGTTCGTTGCCCAACACCGGATGAAATTGCCGGGCGGCGCGGCGTATGTGCCGTGCTACCGCGTGGTGGCCTGACCCCCAATCTGTAGGAGCCGGCTTGTCGGCGATTCGTCCTGAAGTCGTGCATTGAACTCTCGGACGCCATCGCCAGCAAGCCGGCTCCTACAGGGATATGGGGCGTTTGAAGGTCTAAGACTGCCGCAATATGTGTAGGAGCCAGCTTGCTGGCGATTCGTCCTTGAGTCATGCATTGATCTCTCGGACGCTATCGCCGGCAAGCCGGCTCCTACATGGTTATGGTGCGTTTGGAGGACCCGCGGTGGTGCATGGGCGATCCCGCTCGACAATGCGCAACAAGCGAATAACAAGAGGGTTGAGCAATGGAACACGTGAACCACATCCTGATCGTCGACGATGACCGCGAGATCCGCGAGCTGGTCGGCAATTACCTGAAGAAAAACGGCTTGCGCACCACCGTGGTTGCCGATGGCCGGCAGATGCGCAGCTTTCTGGAAGCCAACACCGTCGACCTGATCGTGCTGGACATCATGATGCCCGGCGATGACGGCCTGTTGCTGTGCCGCGAATTGCGCTCGGGCAAGCACAAAGCCACGCCGATCCTCATGCTCACCGCCCGCAACGACGAAACCGACCGCATCCTCGGCCTGGAAATGGGGGCCGACGACTACCTGACCAAACCTTTCGCCGCCCGCGAACTGCTGGCACGCATCAACGCCGTGCTGCGGCGTACACGGATGCTGCCGCCGAATTTGCTGATCACCGAAAGCGGCCGTTTGCTGGCGTTCGGTCGCTGGCGCCTGGACACCACCGCCCGCCATCTGCTCGACGAGGACGGCACCATGGTCGCCCTTAGCGGCGCCGAATACCGACTGTTGCGCGTGTTCCTCGATCACCCTCAACGGGTGCTCAGCCGTGACCAGTTGCTCAACCTCACCCAGGGCCGCGACGCCGACCTGTTCGACCGCTCCATCGACTTGCTGGTCAGCCGCCTGCGCCAGCGTCTGATGGACGACTCCCGGGATTCGACTTACATCAAGACCGTGCGCAGCGAGGGCTATGTGTTCTCTTACCCGGTGGAGATGCTGGACGCGAATTCATAGATGCTCCCGGGAAGAACTATTTTTTCTCCTGTGGGTAATCAGCAGCGCTGACGGGTGGACCGTACGCTGTGCTGACGTAGGATCAACGTTCTCGATAACGACTATGCCTCAGGGTGTTTTCTCATCGTGAAGCTCCGGCACTAGAGTGGACCCATCTTCTCCCCACTCTTCTGGAGCAACATCATGAAAAGCATCATCGGTCTTGGTTTCGCCCTTTCGGTTCTTGGCGCTACATCGGCCATCGCTGCGCCTCACGCTACTTTGCCTGTGGTCGCTGCAGCGAAGGTCAGCCAGCCGGCTACCCTGAATGTGAACACTGTGGGTGTTGATCAAAAAGACACCCAGGCGAGCAAGCTCTACGTCGCTGATAACCGTCCTGAGTTTGGTTCGAAATATCAGCGTTATTGATTTGCCGGATTGTGTGGCTGTGTACGGGGAACCCCGGGAAGACTTGGTCTTTCCGGGGTTTCTTTGTTTGGGGGCATATCCGTTATTTAGGTGATGGCAGCTGGCGGTTTCGCCCTTACGGCGAGTTATTTGGAGAAACGGAACGCCGCCCGGCGCCAAGTAACCAAACGCTTTTGCCCCTTTCGTTCGGTGCCTCGCTCCGGTCCTGCTCCGTGGGCCTCTCGAGGGGGCGTGCACCGCAAGATCAAAAGCGAAAGGCGAGCTAACGCTCGGCCTGATGAGTGGTGAAGGTCAAAAGCGTACGCGATTCTCTGTAGGAGCCGGCTTGCTGGCGAAAAATGCCCAGCCACCGCGCTTATCCAGACAACCTGTGTCATCGTTAACGTCCATCGCCAGCAAGCTGGCTCCTACAGTTTTGACCGTGTGAACCCAATCCCTGTAGGAGCGAGCCTGCTCGCGAAAAACGCCCGGACAACGCGTTCATCCAGACCGCCCACGTCATCGTTGACGTCCATCGCCAGCAAGCCGGCTCCTACAATTTTGGCCGTGTGAACCCAATCCCTGTAGGAGCGAGCCTGCTCGCGAAAAACGCCCGGACAACGCGTTCATCCAGACCGCCCACGTCATCGTTGACGTCCATCGCCAGCAAGCCGGCTCCTACAATTTTGACCGTGTGAACCCAATCCCTGTAGGAGCGAGCCTGCTCGCGAAAAACGCCCGGACAACGCGTTCATCCAGACCGCCCACGTCATCGTTGACGTCCATCGCCAGCAAGCCGGCTCCTACAATTTTGGCCGTGTGAACCCAATCCCTGTAGGAGCGAGCCTGCTCGCGAAAAACGCCGGGACACCGCGTTTATCCAGACAGCCCGCGTCATCGTTAACGTCCATCGCCAGCAAGCCGGCTCCTACATTTTGACCGTGTGAACCCAATCCCTGTAGGAGCGAGCCTGCTCGCGAAAAACGCCCGGACACCGCGCTCATCCAGACAACCCGCGTCATCGTTAACGTCCATCGCCAGCAAGCTGGCTCCTACAATTTCAAAACGTGTGAACCCAATCCCCTGTAGGAGCGAGCCTGCTCGCGAAAAACGCCCGGACACCGCGCTCATCCAGACAACCCGCGTCATCGTTAACGTCCATCGCCAGCAAGCCGGCTCCTACAGGGGATTGGTGTACAGATCCGGAATGAGTGAACACGGACACCAAAGAGCCAGGTCGGCTTTAAGGCCGCCTCGGCGGCTGGTGGCGGTGGTCGCCCCCTCGAGAGGCCGAGTGGAGGTTCTGCGCAGTGGGCAACCCGGCATGGATGCCGGGTTAGCCGCGCACGGCCAGGGATGGCCGATCGCGGCGGGCCCACGGAGCAGGACCGGAGCGAGGCACCGAACGAAAGGGGCAAAAGCGCTTGGTTACTTGCCGCCGGGCGGCGTTCCGTGTTTGCAAGTAACTCGCCGTAAGGGCGAAACCAATAGTCGCCATCACCGAAAAAACGGATATGCCCCCCATCAAAATCAAACCCCAACCAAGCGCAAAGCCAAGGCCTTGGCCTGACTGGCCACATCCGTCACCGCCGTACTCTCCCACCACATCCCCCGCAACGGCGGCCCCATGGCAAACAACCTGTCAGCCACCTGCCCATCGCCCCCCAACACCGCGCCATCCCCAGCCGCCGCAATCCCCAACGCCAACGGCCCCGGCCGCACCAACCCGCGAGCCAGCAACTGCTGCGGTAACGGTCGCGCCACGCGCCGCCAGTCATATTCGATGCCACTGGAATTGATCAACGCCGCACCACTGACCACCACCGTGTCAGCCTCCCCCCGCCGACGAATGCGAATACTGACACCGCCCGAAACAGACGCCAGCCCCTTGAACGAAGCCGCCTGAATCCGCAACCGCCCTTCCCCGTGCAACCGCGCCACCAACTCGGCGCTCAACGGCGGCGAACGATGGTGATGGCTTTCCCACCACGGCCGCACATGCCGCACAAACTGCCGACGCTGCACGTCTGTCGCCTGACTCCACAACCGTCCGATATGCGCTCGCACCGTGTCCAGCGGGGCCTGCCAGTCGATGCCTTGCGCAATGGCCTCCCGACAATGCCGACGCAGTTCGCGCACCAGCTGTCGCGGCGTACGAATGCCGTGATCCTCGGCGAGAAAATCCGCCCAGGCCGGCGGCTGCCGACGGACATGCGGCAACAGCCCGTGACGGGAAAAGACCTCGATCGGCCCGCGATGCCCGGCCTGTTCCAGCGACACCACGGCATCGACCATGGTCAGCCCGGAACCGATGATCAACACCGTCGATTGCGGATCGAGCTGACGCATAGCCGCGACATCCCACGGATCCAGCGCCGCTGCGTTCAAGCCGCTGGACTCGGTCTGTGGCGTGCGCGCCGCCGGGAACATCCCGGTCGCCAGCACCGCATAAGCGCCCTGCAACCGCTGCCCGTCACTCAAGCTCAAGCGCACCGAATCACCCAGGGTTTCCAGGTCTGTCACTTCGGCCCGCACATGCTCGACCGTCGAGCCATTCAACGCACCAATCGCCTGCGCCTCAGCCAGACGCTGCTGCACGTACAAACCGAAAATTCCCCGTGGCGGAAACAGTTCGCTGACCGGCACATGCTGTTCATCGGACTCTGGCCAGCCACCGGCGGCGATGTAGTCGGTCAGCCACTGGGTCAGGTCGTCGGCGTTGTCCGGGTCGACGCTCATGCGCGCCGCGTTACCGTTCAACGTATGGCCCAGCTCGACCGCGCTGTAGGCCTCGCCCCGGCCAAGCTCCGCGCGCGGTTCGACCACCAGCAACGAGCGCTTGCCCGGCAAACGCAGCAACTGCACCGCCAGCATCGTGCCGCTGAGGCCACCGCCGACGATCAGGATGTCTGCTTCGCGGATGGCGTCGGTCGCCTGTCCGCCTTGGATTTCGCTCATGCCATTCTCACTGGTCAGTGTTTACCTAGATAAAAATCATGCAGATCGCCCCGCGCCAGCAACGTCTCGCTGCTGCCGGACAACACCACCCGGCCCGTGTCGAGGATGTAGGCCTGTGAGGCGTATTTGAGCGCCACATTAATGTTTTGCTCGGCAATCAGGAAGCTCACCTGCTCGTCGCGATTGAGCTGGGCGACGATCTCGAAAATCTCCTGGACGATGATAGGCGCCAAACCCATGGAAGGTTCATCAAGCAGTACCAAAGTAGGACGTGTCATCAACGCCCGGCCGATGGCGACCATCTGCTGCTCGCCACCGGACGTCAGCCCGGCCTGGGTCTTGCGCTTGGTTTTCAGGCGCGGGAACCAGGCGTAGATCCGCTCCAGATCGCGGGCCATGTCCTGGCGGCTCAAGCCGCGCACGAAACCGCCGCTGCGCAGGTTGTCCTCGACCGTCAGTTGCGGGAACACGTGCCGGCCTTCCAGCACATGCACCATGCCCTGGCGCACCCGCACACTGGGATCGACACCCGCCGTATCACGGCCAAGAAACTCGATACGGCCGCGACTGACCTCCGCCCGCTCGGCCCGCACCAGCCCGGAAATTGCCTTGAGCGTGGTGCTTTTGCCGGCACCGTTGGCCCCGAGCAGCGCAACGATGCCGCCCTTGGGCACCGTCAGCGACACCCCGGCCACGGCCAGGATCGCGCCGTCGTAGATCACCTCGATATCGTTGACTCGCAACAGGTCGTTGGCGGCAATGTCGCTGGCGGCTTGGCTCATGGCTTATTCGTCCCCGGTGCAGGTGCGTGGCGTCAGGCCTTTTTCCTTGGCGAACGCGGCGGATTTTTCATCGATCAACGGCCGCAACAAGGCACGGTCGGCGGCGATCCAGTCGCTGATCAGCGTCCAGTTGGCGCCGTCCCACTGCTGCACCCGCGCCGAACCGCCGCCCTCGTGATCCTTGCACGACAGTTTGAGATTCTGCATCAGGCCGAAGTAGCCCATGTCCTTGAGCCGCGCGTCGTCGATGTTCAGGTGTTCCAGGCCCCAACGGCCTTCTTCGCCGTTCAGCGGACGCTTGCCGAATTTGCCTTGTGCGGTGCGGATCGCTTCCACCATCACCGCGGCGTTCACCAGCCCGGAGTTGTAATAGACGCTGCCGAAATTCTTCAGGTCCTTGAGGTCGCTCTTGCCCTTGTCGAGGATGTATTGCTTGAGGCGTTTGTGGATCTCGAAATCAGCGCCCGCCGGGTAAGGCGTCAGCGCCAGATAACCTTTGGCTGCTGCGCCGGCCGGCAATACGTCTTCGCTGGAACTGGCCCAGATGTCGCCGACGATGTGGTCCACCGGGAAGCCGAAGCGTGCGGCGGTCTTCACCGCGACCGGCGTCGACACACCCCAGGTGCGCAGGAACACCCAGTCCGGATTGACCTGGCGAATCTGCCGCCACTGCGCCGACTGTTCGTTGCCCGGATCGGCGACGGGAATCTGGATGTTCTCGAAACCGTACTTCTCCGCCAACAGTTTCAGCGGGCCCAGGGTTTCCCGGCCATACGCGGAGTCGTGGTAGACCGTGGCGATTTTCTTGCCCTTGAGTTTGTCGAAACCGCCCTCGCGCTGGGCGATGTAATTGATCAGGCTCGACGCCTCGCTGTAGAAGGTCAGCATCACCGGGAAGTTGTAAGGGAACACCGTGCCGTCGGTGGCTTCGGTGCGCCCGTAGCCGAGGGTGATCAGCGGGATCTTGTCGACTTCCGCGCGCTCGCTCAGGGCATACGCCGCCGGTGCGCCGTTGGGCGAATAGATCGCCACCGGCGCGCCATCCAGACCTTTCTTGAAGCGCTCGTAGCACTCGATGCCCTTCTCCGCCGTCCACTCGGTTTCGCATTCCTGCCAGACCAGTTTGACGCCGTTGATCCCGCCCTCCACCTCGTTGATGTAGTTCAGGTAATCGAGCATGCCGGCCCAGACTTGCACGCCGCTGGAGGCGTAGGCGCCGACGCGGTAGGTTGCCAACGGGAAAAACTGCTGGTCCGCCGAGGCCTGGACCAGCGGCACCGCACTGCTGAAAACAGCCAGCGTCAACGCGGCGCCGACCAACGAACGTTTCAAGGATGCACGCATGTTGTCTCTCTAACTCTCTAGGAAGGGGAAGGATTCAGAAGCGCAGCGGCCAGTGACTCAGCCGTTCACGAAGGTTGCCCAGCAGACGGATCAAGCCTTCCGGTTCCTTGATCAGGAACAGGATGATCAGCACGCCGAAGATGATTTTTTGCAGGTTCTGCAATTGCCCGGCATCCACCGAACCGCCGAACAAGGCTTGCCCGGCGTGGCTGAGCAGGATCGGCAACAGGCTGATGAACGCCGCGCCGACGAAGTTGCCGGCGATGCTGCCCATGCCGCCGATAATGATGATGAACAGGATCTGGAACGACCGGTTGATATCGAAACTGCTGGCGCTGGCGGTGCCCAGGTAGGCGAAGGCCCACAGGGCGCCGGCGATGCCCAGGTAGAACGAGCTGACGGCAAACGCCAGGTGTTTGTAGCGCACCACCGGAATGCCAATCACGGCCGCCGCGGTGTCCATGTCGCGGATTGCCATCCAGTTGCGGCCGATCTGGCTTTTCACCAGGTTCACCGCGACCCAGGTCAACAGCAGCACGGTGGTCAGGGTCAGCAGGTAACGGCCCAGCGGCGTGTTCAGGTCGTGGCCGAACAGCGCCAGTTTCGGCGCGGAAATGGTCCCGGACGATCCGTAGTTGTAGAACCAGGGAAATTTGACGAACAACCACTCCAGGAAAAATTGCGCGGCCAGCGTGGTGACCATCAGGTAAAAGCCTTTGATCCGCGAACTCGGCAGCCCGAAAACAAAGCCCACCACCGCACTGATCAGGCCGCCGCCGAGCAACGCGACCGGCAAGCCCAGCTCAGGCAAACGCAGCAAAAATCCGTAGGTGGCAAACGCGCCGACTGCCATGAAACCGGCCGCGCCAACCGAGGTCTGGCCGGTGTAACCGGTAAGCAGGTTCAGGCCGAGCCCGGCCAGGGACAGCACCAGGAACGGGATCAGGATCGCGTTCAGCCAATAGTCATTACCGGTCAGCGGCACGACTACGAAAGCGATCAACAACAAGGCGAGCAATCCAAACGGTACGCGACGCTGGATCAACACCGACGGCGCGGTTTCGCGGGCAAGGGAAATCGACATGGGTTCAGACTCGCTCGATGGCGCGCTCGCCGAACAGGCCGGCGGGACGGATGTACAGGAAGGCCAGGGCCAGGACGTAAGCGAACCACGGTGTGATGCCGCCACCGATCAGCGGACCGATGTAGACCTCGGCGAGGTTCTCCGCCGCGCCGACAATCAAGCCGCCGACGATGGCCCCGCCAATCGAGGTGAAACCGCCGATGATCAATACCGGCAAGGCCTTGAGCACCACCAGCGACAAGGAAAATTGCACCCCTTGGCGCGCGCCCCAGAGCAACCCGGCGACCAAGCCGACAATGCCCGCCACGGCCCAGACGATCTGCCAGATGCGGTTGAGGTTGATGCCGATCGACAGCGCCGCCGTGGTGTCATCCGCCACGGCGCGCAACGACACGCCGATGCGGGTCTTGTTGAACAGCAGCGCCAATACCGTCACCAGGACGATGGCGGCAGCGGCGGCAATCAGGTCGAACTGGCTGACCATCATCCCGCCGATGAACACCGGCACGTCGTCTATCCCTAAGTCCAGCGCCCGCACCTGCGAGCCCATCAGGCCCTGGGCCAGGCCTTCGATGATGAACGACAGCCCGAGTGTCGCCATGAACAGGGTGATCTGCGAGCGGTTGACCAGCGGCCGCAGCACCAGCCGTTCGATCAGCAGCGCGCCGATGATCATCACCACCACCGTCAGCAACAGCGCCAGGGCAAACGGCACGCCCTGATCGTGCAGGCTGACGAAGGTCAGCGCGGCGAACAGCAGCATCGCGCCCTGGGCAAAATTGAACACGCCGCTGGCTTTGTAGATCAGCACGAAGCCGATGGCGACCAGCGAATACATGGTGCCGGCGAGCAAGCCGCCGAGCAGGGTTTCGAAGAAGAACGTCATCAGTGCACCACTCCCAGATACGCTGCGATCACTTCGGGATCGGCCTGCACTTCGGCCGGCGTGCCGTCGCCGACCTTCCTCCCGTAATCGAGCACCACAACGTGGTCGGACAGGCCCATCACCACGCTCATGTCGTGCTCGATCAACACCACCGTGGTGCCGAGGTCGCGGTTGATGTCGGCGATGAAACGGGCCATTTCCTGTTTCTCTTCCGCGTTCATCCCGGCCATCGGTTCATCCAGCAGCAACAGGCGCGGACCGGCGATCAAGGCGCGGCCCAGCTCCACGCGTTTTTGCAGGCCGTAAGAGAGATTGCCCACCGGCACATCGCGGTGCGCTTGCAGTTCAAGGAATTCGAGAATGCCCTGGGCCTGCCGACGGAAATCCTCGGCCTCGCGACGGGCGCGCGGCAGGTTGAGGGCCTGCTCGATGAAGCTGCTGCGCAGGTGCCGCGACAGGCCGGTGAGGATGTTGTCGATCACGCTCATCTTCTTGAACAGCGCGTTGTTCTGGAACGTCCGGCCAATGCCCCGGCGCGCGGCGGTCAACGGGTCGATGCGTTTGAACGGCTGCTGTTCGAAGACGATCGAACCGGCATCGAAGCGGTACACGCCGTTCAGCACGTTGAGCAGCGAACTCTTGCCCGCGCCGTTGGGGCCGATCAGCGCGCAGATCTCGCCCCGGCGCACGTCGAAGGACAGTTCGTTGATCGCTTTCACGCCTTTGAAGGACAGGGAAATGCCGCTGACTTGCAGAATGGAATCGGTCGAAGTCATGCGATGTCCCGTTTGAATTCGGCGAGCCAGTTCGGCGCCGGTTGAGCGTCCGGGGTGCGCGTGGCTTGCCAGATGTAATGCAGGTTGTGGAAGCCGAGCAGGCGGCGAACGCGATTTTTGATCAGCCGTTGCAAGCCCTTTTCCGGATGGGCGATGGCCCAGTCGCACAGACGCCGGCGCCAGGTGCCTTGGGGGGCGAGACGGCTTTCTATTTCGGCGGCCAGCAGTTGCAGGCGCTCGGCCGACAGCAGCAGGCCCGAGGGTGCTACTTCGCGACGGTCGCGGCGGGCGCTGCCGGGGCTTTCCGGGAAGGCCAGGGCGTGGCCGCTGGTGAGCCATTGCTCAAGCAGTACGCGCAGGCCGTTCTGCCAATGCGTGCCCTCTTCGCTCCACAGCTGCGGGCCTTTGTGCCAGCGGCTGAGCCGTTGCGGGGAGTCCACCGGGCCGAGCAGATCGCTGAAGTTCAGCAGGGTCTGGCCCTGATTGAGCCAGAGTTGCTGGGTCTGCCGGCCCTGGATGAAGGCATGGGTCGGGCGACTGCGCCACAGGGCCTTGTGCAGGGATTCGGCGTCGAGGGTGTCCACCAGCGTCAGCAGTTGCCCGCCGACGTGTTGGGCGGCCAGGGCCAACAGCAACAGGTCTGGCTCGAATGCACCGCTCAGCGCCAGGCGCGAATCCTCGGTAAAACCTTGCTGGCGCAAACCGTCCGCCAGGCGCTCGACATCGCGCAAGACATCGATCCAGCGCCAGACAAACCACTGGCCATGGCGCTTGTGGCGCAACGCCGGTTGCAACGGGCTGACCTGAGCCCAGTGGCGCAGTTGCTCCAGCGCCTTGGGCAGATCGACCCGCCACTCGGCGGTGTCCTCGATTGGCGGACGTTTAAGTTCATGCACGCTCATGGGTGACCTCCTGTTCATGGGCAAAAGCGTGCGGTGGTCCGCTGGGCCAAAATCTCTAAAACACCATCGTCCCCTGTAGGAGCCGGCTTGCCGGCGATGGCGGTTTCACTGTCGACATCAATGCCGGATGTGCCGGCCTCATCGCGAGCAGGCTCGCTCCTACAGGGTTTTGTGTCGTCCACGAATTCCGCTGAGACACATAACCTGTGGGAGCCGGCGTTCCGACGATGGCGTCTACGCCGACACCACCTTTTTCTCCTGCTGCCGCAACCCCGCCAGGTCCCGATACCCCGCACCCGGATGAATCTCCGGCAACCGCGGTCCTTCCCCGAACAACTTCTCGCGCAACGTCCCCGGCGCGTATTCGGTCTTGTAGACCCCGCGCTTCTGCAACTCCGGCACCAGCAACTCCACGGCGTCGATAAAGGTTTCGTGGGTCAGCGCATACGCGAGGTTGAAGCCATCGACATCGGTCTCTTCAACCCATTCCTGCAACAGGTCGGCAACGGTTTCCGGGCTGCCGACAAACAGCGGGCCAAACCCGCCGATCCCGACCCAATCGGCCAGTTCGTTCGGCGTCCAGACCTTGTTCGGATCCGCCGTGGAGAACGCCTCCACCGCCGATTGAATGGCATTGGTGTGCACATGCTTGAGTGGTTCATCCGGCTTGAACTGGCTGAAGTCGATTCCGGTCCAGCCGGAAATCAACGCCATTGCGCCTTCATAACTGACCCAGGTTTTGTATTCCTCGAACTTGGCTTTGGCCTTGGCATCGGTCTCGCCGAGGATCACCGTCTGCAGGTTGAAAATCAGGATCTTCTTCGGATCGCGCCCGGCCTCGGCGGCGCGACGGCGGATGTCGGCGACGGTCTTTTTCAACAGCACCTTCGACGGCGCCGCCACAAACACGCATTCGGCATGCTCGGCAGCGAACTGCTTGCCACGACTCGACGCGCCAGCCTGATACAGCACGGGGGTGCGTTGCGGCGAAGGTTCGCAGAGGTGAATGCCCGGCACCTGGAAGTGTTTGCCGACGTGCTGGATCTCATGAATTTTGCTGGGATCACTGAAGATCCGGCGCTCGCGGTCACGCAGGATCGCGCCCTCCTCCCAGCTGCCTTCCCAGAGCTTGTAGCAAACCTCCAGATACTCTTCGGCAAAGTCGTAGCGAGCGTCATGCTCGGCCTGGTTTTTCTGCCCGAGGTTCTTCGCGCCGCTTTCCAGGTACGAGGTCACGATGTTCCAGCCGGCCCGGCCCTTGGTCAGGTGATCGAGGGTCGAGAGACGCCGGGCGAACGGATACGGATGCTCGAACGACAGCGACGCGGTCAGGCCAAAACCCAGGTGTTCGGTGACCAGCGCCATCGGCGGAATCAGTTGCAGCGGGTCGTTGACCGGCACCTGCGCGGCCTGGCGAATCGCCGCGTCACCGTTGCCGTTGTAGACGTCGTAGATGCCCAGCACGTCGGCGATGAACAGGCCATCGAACTTGCCGCGTTCGAGGATTTTCGCCAGATCGGTCCAGTATTCCAGGTCCTTGTATTGCCACGAGCGATCCCGCGGATGGGCCCACAACCCCGGCGACTGATGGCCGACGCAGTTCATGTCAAAGGCGTTGAGACGAATTTCACGGGCCATCAAACGGCGCTCCTGAAGCTTGGGGGATGAATGCCGTTGAGGCGAAAGTTACCGATGAGGTGGAGTTTCCAGCGCAGCGGATCGTGCAGCGAACCGTGCAAGGCTGTGCGTTGCCCCGTCAGTTCGAATTCAGTGTTGCTCGCGGTGTTGAGCGCCTCGGCGCTGGCCAGGTGCGACTCGGCGATGGCGACGCTGATCTCGGTGTCGTCTTCGTGGCCATTCAGGAAATCTTCGGCACGCTCAAGCAGCGCAGCGGCGACCTCGATGCGAATGTGCACATCGCCGAAACGGCTGATGACGTAAGGATCGTCCGTGGCGTTGGCCTGCTGGCGGACAGCGCGCAGGGTCGCGTCGAGCAGGCTGCGGGCGTTGTGCAGGTCATGCTGACTTTTGGCCAGGGGTTGCGTGGCCGCAATCGGTTGGGTCAAGGCGTTCATGGTGGGCTCCTCAGTTCCAGGCGTGGCGCGCGGGCTTCACGCCGTTGAGCAGGTAGTTGCCGATCAGGTGGTATTTCCAGCGCGCCGGGTCGTGCAAGGTGTGCGTCCGGGCGTTGCGCCAGTGGCGGTCGAGGTTGTACTTGCCGAGCACCGAGCGGGTGCCGGCCAGTTCGAACAGTTTGCTGCTGGCGAGCAAGGCGATTTCGGCCGAGAGGACTTTGGCCTGGGCGACCACCACCGAGGCGTGGGCCACGGTGTCTTCATTGGCATTGAGCAACGCGGCGTCGATGGCCTGACCGGCCTTTTTCAGGATCGCCTCGGTGCCATGCACCCGCCATTCGAGGTCGCCAATCGCGGAGATGCTGAACGGGTCCTGCCAGCCGTGATCCTGGCCGCTGTCGATCCAGGGCCGCGACTCGCGGGCGTAGCGCTTGGTTTCTTCCAGCGCGCCGACGGCAATGCCGGTGTCCACCGCCGCTTGAATGATTTGCGAAATCGGGCCGTCGGCGGTGGGTTCGTCGAACGCTTTATGCGCCGGAATCACCGCACTGAGCGGCACCTTCACCGCGTTCAACGTGACACCGCCACTGGCCGTTGTGCGCTGGCCGAAACCGTCCCAGCTGTCGATCACGGTCAAACCGGGATTGTCCCGTTCGATAAACGCGATGAAGGCCTGGTTCTGCTCGTTGACCGCAACGGCCGGGACGATGTGTGCGAACAGTGCGCCGGTGCAATAGAACTTCTCGCCGTCAATTTGCGCGGTGTCTGAGTCGAAACGAATTCGGGTTTCGAAGGCCCCGGCGTTTTTGCTCTTGGATTCAGAGAAGGCGTTGCCGAACCGGTAACCCTGCAGGACTTTGCCGAAGTAATAGCGTTTCTGCTCTTCAGTGGCGGTTTGCAGCAGGATGTCGAGCACGCCAAGGTGGTTTTGCGGAATCTGGCCGAGGGACGAGTCGGCGGCGGAAATGATCTTGATTACTTCCGCGACGGTCACGTAGGAAACGCCGGCGCCGCCGTATTCCTTGGGAACGGTGATGCCCCAGAGGCCGCTGGCGGAAAACTCGTCGAGCTCGGCGACCGGCAATCGTCGCTCCCGATCACGCACGCTGGCCTCGACGGCGAACCGTGCAGCGAGCTTGTGAGCGACGGCAATCGCCTCGGCGTCCGAGCGGATCACATGGGCGGTGCGAGGGGTTTGGGCAGAGGCTGTCATGGGCCGACTCCGGGATTCTGGTGAATGCACCAGAGCTTTTGCAGGAGTCGTGCCTGAAATTAAATCTGTTTTATTTCAATAACTTGATGATCTATCCGAGAAAACTACGCAGCTTCAAAACAGCAAAGTGTCTATTCAGTGTTGATCGGCGAACAGTTAGATCACCACGTTCCTGACAAACCGCGCCGCCACCGCCCCATCATTGCGATAGGCATGCCGCTGGTCGCTGGCGAACATGTAGAACTCGCCGGCGGCAATCTCATGGGGTGTGTCACCCAACATCAGGGTCAGGCAACCTTCGAAGACGAAGATCTGTTCGCTCCAGCCTTCTGGATCCGCATGCGCCGGGTAAATTTCCCCCGGTTGCAGGCACCATTCCCATTGCTCCACTTCGCGGGTGGCAATGGCTTTTGAGAGCAGAACGGCTTTGCTGCCGGGAATCTTGCCGGCCCAGGCCACTTCGTTGATGCGGCTCGGGTCGCGGGCATCCGGGGCCTGGATCAGGTCGCTGAAGGCGACGTCCAGCGCTTCGGCAACGCGGTCCAGAGTGGTGAGGCTGACGTTCTTCTCGCCGGCCTCGATCGCCACCAGCATCCGGCGGCTGACACCGGACTTTTCCGCCAGCGCGGTCTGGCTCATGTCGGCGGCGTGACGCAGGCGCCGAACGTTCAAACTGACGTGCTGAAGGACCGAAGCCCGTTGTGTTGAATCTTTGTGCACTATATTGCTCGCTTGGTGGGGTTGGGCAGTATACTGCGCAACATTTGGCGCATTGTGCGTCGCCCTCAGGTAGCGCGCAAGGTCATGACGTCGTTGAACTCCTCCCCGGTTTCTTCCCGTAAGTTCAGCAAAGCCGAGTGCGTGCTGGTGCTGATTACCATGGTCTGGGGCGGTACCTTCCTGTTGGTGCAGCACGCGATGACGGTCAGCGGTCCGATGTTCTTCGTCGGCCTGCGCTTCGCGGCGGCAGCGTGCATCGTCGCCCTGTTCTCCTGGCGCCAACTGCGCGACCTGACTCTGTTCGAACTCAAGGCCGGCGCGTTCATCGGCGTGGCGATCATGCTGGGCTACGGCTTGCAGACCGTCGGTTTGCAGAGCATTCCCAGCAGCCAGTCGGCGTTTATCACTGCACTTTACGTGCCTTTCGTGCCGTTGCTGCAATGGCTGGTACTGGGACGTCGCCCGGGCTTGATGCCGAGCGTCGGCATCATGCTGGCATTCACCGGGCTGATGCTGCTGTCCGGGCCGGCGGGCGCCTCGTTCCACTTCAGCCCCGGCGAGATCGCAACGCTGATCAGCGCCATCGCGATTGCCGCCGAGATCATCCTGATCAGCACCTACGCGGGACAGGTCGATGTGCGGCGGGTCACGGTGGTGCAATTGGCGACCACTTCGGTGCTGTCATTCCTGATGGTGGTGCCGACCCGGGAAGTGATTCCCGACTTCTCCTGGCTGCTGCTGTGCAGCGCCCTGGGCCTCGGCGCGGCGAGCGCGGCCATTCAAGTGGCAATGAACTGGGCGCAGAAAAGCGTTTCGCCGACCAGGGCAACCTTGATCTATGCCGGTGAACCGGTGTGGGCCGGGATCGTCGGGCGGATCGCCGGGGAGCGGCTGCCGGCGATTGCGTTGCTGGGCGCGGGGTTGATTGTGGCGGCGGTGATTGTGAGTGAGTTGAAGACCAAGGGTAAGGCGGCTGCGACGGAAGAAGCGTTGGAGCGGGAAACTGAGGGTTAAGCCACTCAATCTGTGGTGTTTGATAGATCGCTATCGCGAGCAGGCTCGCTCCCACAAGGAATTCGCGTCGTACACAACAATTGTGTTCACTGAGAATCCATGTGGGAGCGAGCCTGCTCGCGAAGGGGCCAGACCTGCTGAACCCATTCTTCTGAAACAATGTGAATCCGGCTTTTTCCGTCTACCTTGTAGGATTCTGCGACAGCTTGCCGTTTGGTGATCCGGGGACTGGCACGTATGATGCTTCACAAACTTCCGCAGATTAGAAGCCTATGTCCCTGATAGTTCTACTGCTTCTGCCCTTCGTCGGCAGCTGTGTCGCGGCCTTGCTGCCGCACAATGCACGTAATACCGAATCTCTGCTGGCTGGTGTGGTCGCCCTGATCGGCACTCTCCAGGTTGCCCTCCTGTACCCGCAGATCGCCAATGGCGGGGTCATTCGCGAAGAATTTTTCTGGTTGCCCAGCCTTGGCCTGAACTTCGTTCTGCGCATGGACGGGTTCGCCTGGCTGTTCTCGATGCTGGTGCTGGGCATCGGCACGCTGGTGTCGCTGTACGCTCGCTACTACATGTCGCCGGACGATCCGGTGCCGCGCTTCTTCGCGTTTTTCCTGGCGTTCATGGGCGCCATGCTGGGTCTGGTTATTTCCGGCAACCTGATCCAGATCGTATTTTTCTGGGAGCTGACCAGCCTCTTTTCATTCCTGTTGATCGGTTACTGGCACCACCGCGCCGATGCGCGACGCGGCGCCTATATGGCGTTGATGGTCACCGGCGCGGGCGGTTTGTGTTTGCTGGCGGGGGTCATGCTGCTCGGCCATGTGGTCGGCAGCTATGACCTGGACAAGGTCCTGGCCGCCGGCGATCTGATTCGCGCACATGCCCTCTACCCTGTTCTGCTCCCCCTGATCCTGATTGGCGCCCTGAGCAAAAGCGCGCAATTCCCCTTCCACTTCTGGCTGCCCCACGCGATGGCGGCGCCGACACCGGTCTCGGCCTATCTGCACTCGGCAACCATGGTCAAGGCCGGGGTTTTCCTGCTCGCGCGCCTGTGGCCGTCGTTGTCCGGCAGTGAAGAATGGTTCTACATCGTCAGCGGCGCCGGGGCCTGCACCCTGTTGCTCGGCGCGTATTGCGCGATGTTCCAGAACGACCTCAAGGGCCTGCTGGCCTACTCGACCATCAGCCACCTCGGCCTGATCACCCTGCTGCTGGGCCTCAACAGCCCGCTGGCCGCGGTCGCCGCGGTGTTCCACATTCTCAACCACGCCACCTTCAAGGCATCGCTGTTCATGGCCGCCGGGATCATCGACCACGAAAGCGGCACCCGGGACATTCGCAAGCTCAGCGGCCTGATCAAGCTGATTCCGTTCACCGCCACCCTGGCCATGGTCGCCAGCGCCTCGATGGCTGGCGTGCCGCTGTTGAACGGCTTCCTGTCGAAAGAAATGTTCTTCGCCGAAACCGTGTTCATCAACGCGACGGCCTGGGTCGAGATGACCCTGCCGATTGTCGCGACCATCGCCGGTGCATTCAGCGTCGCCTACTCGCTGCGCTTCACCGTCGATGTGTTCTTCGGCCCGACCGCCACCGACTTGCCGCACACCCCGCACGAGCCGCCGCGCTGGATGCGCGCGCCGGTGGAACTGCTGGTATTCGCCTGCCTGATCGTCGGGATCTTCCCGGCGCAAGTGGTCGGCTCGATACTCGCTGCCGCCGCCCTGCCCGTCGTCGGCGGCACCTTGCCCGAATACAGCCTGGCCATCTGGCACGGCTGGAACGCGCCGATGATCATGAGCCTGATCGCCATGTCCAGCGGCATCGTGCTGTACCTGCTGCTGCGCAACCAGTTCAAGCACGGCCGCTTCAAATACCCGCCAGTGGTTGGCCTGTTCAACGGCAAGCGCCTGTTCGAGCGCAGCCTGGTGATCATGATGCGCCTGGCCCGTCGCCTGGAGCGGCGGATCAGCACCAAACGCCTGCAGACCCAGTTGTTCCTGATGGTGCTCGCCGCCGTGCTGGCCGGGCTGATCCCGATGCTCCACAGCAGCCTCAGTTGGGGCGACCGACCGAAGATTCCGGGCTCCATCGTGTTCGTGACCCTGTGGTTGCTGGCGATTGCCTGTGCCCTCGGCGCAGCGTGGCAGGCCAAGTACCACCGGCTCGCGGCCCTGACCATGGTCAGCGTTTGCGGCCTGATGACCTGCATCACCTTTGTCTGGTTCTCCGCGCCGGACCTGGCGCTGACGCAACTGGTGGTCGAAGTGGTGACCACGGTGCTGATCCTGCTGGGCCTGCGCTGGTTGCCGCGACGGATCGAAGAGGTGTCGCCGCTGCCGAGCAGTCTGCGCAAGGCGCGTATCCGCCGTCTGCGCGACTTGCTGCTGTCGATCGCCGTCGGTGGCGGCATGGCGCTGCTGTCGTACGCGATGCTGACGCGCCAGACGCCCAACGATATTTCTTCGTTCTACCTCAGCCGCGCCCTGCCGGAAGGCGGCGGCAGCAACGTGGTCAACGTGATGCTGGTGGACTTCCGAGGCTTCGACACCCTCGGTGAAATCACCGTGCTGGTGGCCGTGGCGCTGACCGTGTTCGCCCTGTTGCGACGTTTCCGCCCGCCGAAAGAAAGCCTGCAACTGCCGGCCCAACAGCGACTGCTCGCGCCCGACGTGGTCACTGACCTGGTCAACCCGCGTCACGCCAGCGACACCGCGCTCGGTTTCATGATGGTGCCGGCGGTGTTGGTGCGCCTGCTGCTGCCGATTGCGTTCGTGGTCTCGGTCTACCTGTTCATGCGCGGCCACAACCAGCCGGGTGGCGGGTTCGTTGCAGGGCTGGTGATGTCGGTGGCGTTCATCCTGCAATACATGGTTGCCGGCACGCAGTGGGTCGAGGCGCAAATGAGCCTGCGACCGCTGCGCTGGATGGGCACCGGCCTGCTCTTCGCCACGGCCACCGGGCTCGGGGCGATGGCCGTCGGTTATCCGTTCCTGACCACCCACACCTGGCATTTCGGCTTGCCGGTGCTGGGTGACATTCACATCGCCAGCGCACTGTTCTTCGACATCGGCGTGTACTCGGTGGTGGTCGGTTCGACGCTGTTGATCCTCACTGCCCTCGCCCACCAATCGGTCCGGGGCCACAAGACCGCTGCCCAGCCCAAACCCGTTGCCATGAAGGAGGCCGTCTGATGGAAGAAGTCATCGCAATCGCCATCGGCGTACTGGCTGCGTCCGGCGTCTGGCTGGTGCTGCGGCCACGGACGTTCCAGGTGGTCATGGGCCTGTGCCTGCTGTCCTATGGCGTCAACCTGTTCATTTTCAGCATGGGCAGCCTGTTCATCGGCAAGGAGCCGATCATCAAGGACGGCGTGCCGCAAGACCTGTTGCATTACACCGACCCGCTGCCGCAAGCGCTGGTGCTGACCGCCATCGTGATCAGCTTCGCCATGACCGCGCTGTTTCTCGTGGTACTGCTGGCCTCGCGCGGTTTGACCGGCACCGACCATGTGGATGGCCGGGAGCCTAAAGAATGAATTGGATGACGCACCTGATCGCCGCGCCGATTCTGCTGCCGCTGCTGACCGCCGCCATCATGTTGATGCTCGGTGAGAAACACCGGCCGCTGAAGGCCCGGATCAACCTGCTGTCCAGCCTGCTGGGCCTGGGCATTGCCGTGCTGTTGCTGCAATGGACGCAAACCACCGGCGTGCCCGGTTCCATCGGCGTGTACCTGCCGGGCAACTGGCAAGTGCCGTTCGGTATCGTCCTGGTGGTCGATCGCCTGTCCGCGCTGATGCTGGTGCTGACCGGGATCATCGGCGTCAGCGCCCTGCTGTTCGCCATGGCCCGCTGGGACGGCGCCGGTTCGAGCTTCCACGCGCTGTTCCAGATTCAGATGATGGGCCTGTATGGCGCGTTCCTGACCGCCGACCTGTTCAACCTGTTCGTGTTTTTCGAGGTGCTGCTGGCGGCGTCCTACGGCCTGATGCTCCACGGCTCGGGCCGGGCGCGGGTGTCGTCGGGGTTGCATTACATCTCGATCAACCTGCTGGCCTCGTCGCTGTTCCTGATTGGCGCGGCGCTGATCTATGGCGTCACCGGCACGTTGAACATGGCCGACCTGGCGCTGAAAATCCCGCTGGTGCCGGAAGCCGATCGTGGCTTGCTGCATGCCGGCGCGGCGATTCTCGCCGTGGCGTTCCTGGCCAAGGCCGGGATGTGGCCGCTGAATTTCTGGCTGGTGCCAGCCTATTCCTCGGCCAGCGCCCCGGTGGCCGCGATGTTCGCGATCATGACCAAGGTCGGCGTCTACACGCTGCTGCGCCTATGGACCTTGCTGTTCTCCGGCCAGGCCGGCGCGTCGGCGTACTTTGGCGGCGACTGGCTGATCTACGGCGGCATGGCCACCATCGTCTGCGCCGCCGTGGCGATTCTTTCCGCACAACGACTGGAGCGCATGGCCAGCCTGAGCATTCTGGTGTCGGCGGGAATCCTGCTGTCGGCCATCGGTTTCGCCCAGCCAAACCTGATCGGCGCGGCGCTGTTCTATCTGGTCAGCTCGACCCTGGCGTTGAGCGCGCTGTTCCTGCTGGCCGAGCTGATCGAACGTTCGCGCTCGGCTACTGAAATGCCGCTGTTCGATGACGCCGACCTGATTGCGCGTCCGCAGGAGCCCCAGCAACCGACCAAGGGCATCAACCTCGATGACGAACAGAAAGCCGTGGTCGGCCAGGTGATTCCCTGGACCATGGCGTTTCTCGGTCTTAGTTTCATCGCCTGCGCGCTGCTGATCATTGGTATGCCGCCGCTGTCCGGGTTTATCGGCAAACTCGGTTTGCTGCACGCCCTGCTCAACCCGCTGGGCCTGGGCAATGGCGCGGATGAACCGGTGTCATACGCCGCGTGGGGCTTGCTGGCATTGCTGGTTCTCTCCGGGCTGGCGTCGCTGATTGCCTTTTCGCGCTTGGGCATCCAGCGTTTCTGGACGCCTGAAGAACGACCGTCGCCGTTGCTGCGACGCCTGGAATGCGTGCCGATCATTGCGCTGCTGGGCCTGAGCATTCTGCTGACCTTCAAGGCCGAGCCGCTGCTGCGTTACACCCAGGCAGCCGCCCAGGCTTTGAACAACCCGCAGCAATACGTGATGGCGGTGCTGGGTACCCGGGCGATTCCGAGTCCGGAAGCCAGGGCAGCCGTCGCGGAGGTGCAACCATGACGCGCTTGTTTCCTGCGCCGTGGTTGTCGTTGGCGCTGTGGTTGTTGTGGCTGGTGCTGAACCTGTCGATGAGCCCGGGCAATCTGCTGCTGGGCGCCGTGCTCGGGTTCTGTGCGCCGCTGATGATGCGCAAGCTGCGCCCGCTGCCGATCCGCATTCGGCGTCCGGGGGTGATTTTCCGTTTGTTCTTCATCGTCGGGCGCGATGTGCTGGCGTCCAACCTTGCCGTGGCCTGGGGTGTACTCAACGCCGGTCGCAAGGCGCCGCGCTCGCAGTTTGTCAAAGTGCCGCTGGACCTGCGCGACGCCAATGGCCTCGCGGCGCTGGCGATGATCTGCACAGTGGTCCCCGGCACAGTCTGGTCGGAACTGGCGCTGGACCGCAGCATCCTGTTGCTGCACGTCTTCGATCTGGAGGACGAAGCGCTGTTCATCGAGCATTTCAAGGCGACCTACGAGCGCCCGTTGATGGAGATCTTCGAATGAGCCCGTTGCTGTCGAACGCGATTCTGTTGAGCCTGTTCATTTTTTCCGTGGCGATGGTGCTGACCCTGATTCGCCTGTTCAAGGGGCCGTCGGCGCAAGACCGGGTTCTGGCGCTGGACTACCTGTACATCGTCGCGATGCTGATGATGCTCACGCTGGGTATTCGTTATGCCAGTGACACCTACTTCGAAGCGGCGCTGCTGATTGCGCTGTTCGGCTTCGTCGGCTCGTTTGCCCTGGCGAAATTCCTGCTGCGTGGCGAGGTGATCGAATGAACGCTGAACTGTCTCTGTGGGTGGAAATTCCGGTGGCGATTCTGCTGGTACTCAGCAGCGTGTTCGCGTTGATCGGCGCGATCGGCCTGGTGCGGATGAAGGATTACTTCCAGCGCATGCACCCGCCGGCCCTGGCCTCGACATTGGGCGCATGGTGCGTGGCGCTGGCGTCGATCATCTACTTTTCGGCGCTCAAATCCGGGCCGGTGCTGCATGCCTGGCTGATCCCGATTCTGCTGGCGATCACGGTGCCGGTGACGACGTTGCTGCTGGCGCGGGCGGCGCTGTTCCGCAAACGCATGGCCGGGGATGATGTGCCGGCTGAGGTGAGTAGTCGGCGGACTGAGAGCGGGAGTTGAGTCCGGGGAGTTGTGTTGATTGTTCGGGCCTCATCGCTGGCAAGCCAGCTCCCACAAGTGTTGTGTTGAGTCAGAGGTTTTGTGTAAGGCACAAATCCTGTGGGAGCTGGCTTGCCAGCGATGAGGCCAGATCAGCCGACACCTGAAGCCCGGCAGACCTCAAACCCAGGCAACCGCCAACAACCCTGCCCCCAACACCACACACAACGGCGAATACACCCACGTATCCAGCCGCGCAAATCTCGAACCCTTGACCTCCTTGAAAAAACCCACCAGGTTCGAATCGCCAATCGCCCGGGCGAACATCAGCAGGGCGATGGCGCTGATCACCCATTGCAGCGATCGATGGGTCACCGCCGGCAGCCACCAGCCGACTCGCAAGCACACCAGCGCAGCAATCAACAGCAATCCGAACGCCACCAGCAGCGTCAGCCACCCCGAAGGCTTGAACGCGGGCAGCGACCTCGCGCCGCCCTCTTCGGGCACCTGTGGCACTGCCGCCACGGCAGCCCACTGGCCACCCATCGCCCAGTAGACATGTATCAGGCTGATCACCGCGAAGATCGTCACCAGCCATTGAGCCAACACAAATGTCATGGTCGAGAATCCTGAAAAGGGATCTGAACAAATCATCCTAGTCGGCATTTTTAGAAGTGCATGGATGATCAACGATGATAAAGTGCCGCCCCATGAAACTCACCCGAACCGATCGCTCGCTCATTGCATGGATGCTTTATTGCTGCGTCCTGTTCAATGTGTTCGCCTGCAGTATCGGCCACGGGCAAATGGTCGGCGCGCAACTCAACGGCCTCGGTGGCCAGTTCTGTACGGTTGACCCGCGCACTCAAGCGCCAGCCTCCTCAAACACCTCCGACGAGCAGCTGCCGAGTCTGTCCAAGGCATTCGGCTGCCCGCTGTGCTCCACCGGCGGCATGGGCCCGGCGCTCAACTCCAGCCTGACCCTGGCGATCCTCCCGGAACAACACAGCCCGCCGTTGGCAGTCATTGCCAACGCTGACCTCCCTGCTCGCTTCACCTGGCCGTCGGCCAATCCCCGCGCCCCGCCGTTCGCCTGAATCCCTTCGCCCTTAATCAGCTCACTTCGCCAACGCGAGGCGTTCGCCTGTGCGCTGTTTCCTAGCAAGCCTTCAGGATTCATCGATGAAAACCATTTCTTTGCTGGCCAGCCTGTTCGGCTGCCTGTCCGTTAACGCCTGGGCCCAGGCCACACTTGATCTCGCCCCCATCACCATTGATGGCGACGCCACGGCCGAGCCGGGCCTGAGCCTCGACCAATCCAGCGGCATGGCTTCGCGCCTCGGCTTGAGCGTGCGGGAAACCCCGGCCTCGGTGGCGATCGCCAATCGCAACGACATTGAACGCCACGGCGCGCAGAACTTCCAGGACGCCGCCAACACCTTGCCAGGCGTGAATGCCAGTGCACCGCCGGGCTTTGGCGGGTTTGTCTCCTACCGAGGTTTCACCAGCAGCCAGATCACCCAGATGTTCAATGGCGTCAACGTCTCCGGTGGCCTTGCCCGGCCGGTGGATGCGTGGATCTACGATAGGGTCGAACTGGTGGGTGGCCCGTCGTCGCTGATCAATGGCGCCGGCTCCGTGGGCGGTTCGCTGAATTACGTGACCAAACTGGCGACCCGCGAAGAGCAAGCTGCCGAAGGCCGGGTCAGCTATGGCACTTACGACACCACCGAGACCGCGTTCGGCCTCAACCACGCGCTGACTGAAGCCGGCGCGGACGTGCAGCACTACGCGCGGCTCGACGTCAGCCACAACACCGGCAACGGCTACATCGATCGCCAGGAGCGGGATGCCTGGAGCGTGGCGTTCTCGCTACTCAGTGACCTGACACCGAACCTGTCCCACACCCTGGCCCTGGAATACCAGGATGAACACGAAGACAGTCCGTACTGGGGCACGCCGGTGCTTAACCCCAAGGCTGGCGAACTGAAGATCGACAAACACAACCGCTTCAACAACTACAACGTCGAGGACGGGCGTTACGAACAGCGCACGGTCTGGGTGCGTTCGATCATCGACTACCGGATCAACGACCGCACCACCCTGCGCAACACCCTTTACCACCTCGACAGCCAGCGCGATTACCGCAACCTGGAAACCTACCAGTACAGCGCCGACAACCGTTTGGTGAACCGTTCAACGGCGTATCAGGTCCGGCATCAGGGTGAACAGAACGGCAACCAGTTCGAGCTGCGCCACGACAACACCCTGTTCGGTCTGGACACCACCTGGTCCGGCGGCTTCGAGTACAAGGTCAACCAGACCACCAACTCGCCGCTGAACGTCAAAGGTGCCAACACCGTCGACCCGAACAACTATCAGCCGGGACATTTCTACGACATCCCGGGCACCCGGCCGGGGTTTGTCAGCGACAAGACCAACCAGGTCACCACCAAGGCGCTGTTTGCCGAAAACCGCCTGGCGCTGACGGACAAGCTGTCGCTGCTGACGGGCCTGCGTTACGACGACATCGACCTGGACGTGACCAACCACCGGGAAGTGACCGCCAGCAATCCCCGGCACCTCAAGCGCAGCTGGGAACCGCTGACCGGCCGCGTCGGCCTGACCTACCAGTTCATTCCCGAGGCCAATGTCTACGTGCAATACAGCACTGCGGCCGAACAGCCCAACGGCACGCAGGACTTCGATGTCTCTACCGGTAAACAGTGGGAGGTTGGCAGCAAGTTCGATTATCTGGACGGTCGCGGTTCGGCGACGTTGGCGGCTTACACCATTGAACGCAAAGACTTTGCGGCGACTGACCCGCTGGACCCGACCTTGAGCATTCCCGTGGGCCAGCAGACCTCCAAAGGGATCGAACTGTCCAGCTCGTTGCGAATCACCGACAAGCTGCTGGCCGAAGGCAACTTTGCCTGGGTCGACGCGCAATACGATGAATTCACCGAGAAGAATGCGGCGGGCGTGGTGGTGTCGCGCAAGGGCAACACACCGACCAACGTGCCGGATCGGGTCGGCAATCTGTGGCTGACCTATGATTTTGCGCCGCAATGGCAAGGGGGTGTCGACGCGCGCTACGTGGCCTCGGTGTTTGCCGACAGCGCCAACACCATGACCGTGCCGTCGTACACGCTGTACGGCACGTTCCTCAGTTACAAGGTTGACCACCACACCACCGTCACCGGCCGGGTGCGCAACCTGACCAACGAGGTGTATGCCGAGTTTGCGCATGTGTCACCGGCGTATTACCTAGGTACGCCGCGCACTTTTGAATTGGCCGTCCAAACACGGTTTTAGTACTCCAACACAATCCCTGTAGGAGCCGGCTTGCCGGCGATGAGGCCCTTGAGTGATGCATCGATTTCGAGGCCGCCATCGCCGGCAAGCCGGCTCCTACAGTTTGGTGGTGTCAGCTGCACCCCGTCACTTCAGCTCGGCGGCAACTTTGTCCGCCACCTCCTTCGGCACCCAGGCTTGCCACACGTCTGGGTGCGCCTTCATGAACGCCTCCGCTGCCTGCCGTGGCGGCGTGTGTTTCTCGCTCATTTCGGCCAGCGCCTTGTTCAACGGATCGATAGGGAAATCGACCTTGCTGAAAAACTCGGCGATCTGCGGGTACTGTTTCTGGAATGGCGTGGACACGCCGATGGACAGCTTCGAGGCCAGGGAACGGGTCGGCTTGGGATTGGGGTTGTCGGCGTCGGTCAGGGTTTTCCAGGCCTCGGCATCGAATGGCGGCTCTTCCAGCTGAATCAGTTTGAAGCGCCCGAGCAACGGCGTCGGCGACCAGTAATAGAACAGGACCGGTTTGCCGCGACGGATTGATGAACTGATCTCCGCATCCAGCGCCGCCCCCGAACCGCTACGGAAGTTCACATAACTGTCGTCCAGGCCATAAGCCTTGAGTTTCTGCTTGTTGACCACTTCCGACGTCCAGCCGATCGGGCTGTTGAGGAAACGCCCCTTGCCCGGGCTTTCCGGATCGCTGAACACCCCCTTGTATTTGGGCAGGTCGCTGACGCTGCGCAGGTCCGGCGCCAGCGGCTTGATGCCCTTCGCCGGATCGCCCTTGATCACGTACTCGGGGACCCACCAGCCTTCGGTTGCACCCTTGACCGTATCGCCGAGACTGACGACCTTGCCTTCGGCCTCAGCCTTGACCCAGACCGGGCTACGACCGGCCCACTCCTCGCCAATGACCTGGATGTCATTGTTGGCCAGTGCGGTCTCCAGGGTGATGGTGGTTCCCGGCAAGGTATCGGTCGGCAGCCCGTAGCCCTTCTCGACGATGATCCGCAGGATATCGGTGATCAGGCTGCCGCTTTCCCAGTTCAGGTCGGCGAAGTGGATGGGCGCCTGGGCGGCGAATAGCGGAACGGGCGAACCCGTCAGACCGAAAGCGACCAGGGCAGCGGTCAACAAACGTCGAAATCCGTACATGCTTTTGCACCTCGTGCTGTTCACAGCAATAGCAGGATGGCCTGATAAAGACCGCAAGCCTCAAAATACTCAGTCAACTGACTGTAGTAGAGGTTCCTGCTTTCGAGGGGCGTGGATTATTTTTCGGAAATTTCCTGCAAACGCGCGAGCTCTCTTCTGACCATGCTGGCGTACTCCGCCGGGCGCAACGTGTAGATTTGCGACGCCACCCACCCCAGCCAGGCACCCTGCAGGATGGCCTTCTGCTCGAACAGCCGGCGCGCTTCGGTTTGAGCGCTGACCAGGTTCTGTTCGTGGAAATCGGCGCGGGTCAGGCTCATTACTCGCTGGCCTTGAACGTCACCAGTTCGCCCTTGCGCCACTTGGCTGCCTTGGCCGTCACGGCTTTGAGGGTCTTGGTCAGGCCTTCCTGCAACTGTTCATGAGCGGCAAACACCATCACCACGCTGTGACCTTCCTTGAACACGATCCCGTGCCCGTCGGCCGTGGTCACGAACGCGTAATCGCCGAGGCCGTACACGGTCAGTTTGATTTCGCGGAATTTGATGTCCAGTTTGCCGCCTTCACGGCTGGGCAGTACCGACGCGCTGAAATGATCGCCGACCTTGAGTTTCAGGCCCGGCTTGTCGTCCACCACCAGCGCGGCTTCGGTGTCGAGTTCAGCAATGTAAATTCCTTCGGCGTTCTGTTCGGTGACATAAACAAAACGTGACTGGAACTGTTTAACCAGCTTTGCGCGCAGATCGCCCAGCACGAACAAAGCGTGCATATCGAGATTACTTACTGCCAAGGAAACATCCCCACATCTGAAAATGATGCTGCACGCAGACAGACAGCGCACAGCAGAAAAAAGCGGCAATGCCGAAATATGTAGCCAAAGGGTCCGGGGCGAAGCCGGAAACGAGCGGAGGGCTCATCCATTGCGAGACATGAAAAGACTACTGGAATGTCACTCGCGTCGTCTTGCCTGGCCGTCGTCAGAAGTTGAAGGAAAAAGCCCTTCTGTGCGCCAGAAAAGAAGGATTACCAACCTTAGGGAAAAAACGCTGCAAAAAAAGCATTTTTCCGACATATCACTCGCAAAAAATTGCTTTAGATGAACATCAATCGCCCACCCGTGGCGGTGATTCTAGAGCAGCGATGCTCATCGAGACTACCCAAAACGACGTACACACGTCGGCAAAATCATGAAAAGGACTTCATATGTGCACCCTGACACACTTCACGCCTCATACAAATCATCCATCGACGTTGCCCCTGGCAATGTTTCCGCGCACGGTGTTTCACCCTGCGGAGCCCGCCGCACCGCGCTTTCAGGTGGTACTGGCGGGTAATGCCTTCTTCCATATCAAGGAAATTTCCACGGGCCATGTAAGAGGTTTCCGCAGCGACCATAACGAAGCCTGCGCACTTGCCCGCGCACTTGAACTACGTCCCTAAGCGTGTGCTTCTTCCATTCCAATAGACGTTTCGTCATGCCGACGACTTAACTCAGCCGTCGGCGGGCAACTACTGCCATACTGCCTCACCCATGAAACCCGTTCCCACGTCGGACGGCGTTCAATACAACAATACATTTCCAAGGGAAGGCTGCCACGTGACGGAATTTGATATTGGTGAATTTTTTATCCGGGGCGAAGCCAGAGAAGTCGAGGGCGAATTCCAGGCCGTCATCATCATGCGCGCCAAACCGCCGCTGAAGACCGTGACCTATCACCAGGTCGAGAAAGATCGCTGGTTCAAAACCTCGGACGTCGCTGCCGTCGCAGCCCGTGAAGCGGCCCAGGCTCTGAAGCTCGCCGTGGATCAGGGTGCCTTGAAAGCCTGATCGCCGGTTCGCCGTCTATGCTCATCCCTGCTTTCGAAGAACGCTATCGAACTCCTGAGGCGCGGCTCTCTCAGATGCTATGCAGCCGCTCTCAGATCTCGCACCCGCGCGACCAGCAAGGAGATGAAGATGGATTCACCTATACACGACCTCAAAGGCTTGTTCGACCAGCTCGGCCTGGACTCCAGCGAAAAAGCCATCGACGATTTCATCGCCAGCCATTCCCCGCTACCCGACGATAAAAAACTGATCGACGCCGAGTTCTGGACGCCGCAACAAGCCGGTTTCCTGAAGGAGCAATTGCGTGAAGACGCCGACTGGGCGCGGGTGGTCGACGACCTGAACCTGCGGATGCATCAGGTTCATTGAATCAATGCAGGCTGTCGGGGGTTTCGGCACTTAATTGCGCCAGCCAGGCAGCCCTGCACTCCTCCGCTTCATCGCGACTGGAGAACGCTGTTCCGCGGCGTTCACCGTTGAGCAATACCACCCAGCAGACGCTTTTGCCCGTCGCACGCAAACTGGCGGGGACACCGCTGCCAATCATCACGGCGACATCGACTTTGCTTTGCATGCTGACCTCTCGTTTTTCATTAGCAACCTAACTATGTGGATATGGTAATGAGTTCGTCGGTGGGGAAACAGCGAGTGGGTGCACAGATCAGTTGCTGGAATCGTAATAATGCTGGGGGGTGTTGGTGTACATATCCGTTGCTACGGTAACGGCGGCTATTGGTTCCGCCCTTGCGGCAAGATCAAAAGCGAACGCGATCCTTGTGGGAGCGAGCCTGCTCGCGAAAATTGACCGGGCAACGCGTTCATCCAGACAGCCCGCGTCATCGTTGACGTCCATCGCTGGCAAGCCAGCTCCCACAGTGAAATGCGCTCGATCAGAAAACCCGATGCCCTGTGGGAGCGAGCTTGCTCGCGAAAAACGCCAACACACCGCGTTCATCCAGGCAGCACCCGTTATCGTTGACGTCCATCGCGAGCAGGCTCGCTCCCACAGGGAAACGCGAACACAAGAGAGCCAGGTCGGCTTTAAGGCCGCCTCGGCGGCTGTGGCGATGGTCGCCCCCTCGAGAGGCCGAGTGGAGGTTCTGCGTAGTGGGCAACCCGGCATGGATGCCGGGTTAGCCGCGCACGGCCATGGATGGCCGATCGCGGCGGGCCCACGGAGCAGGACCGGAACGAGGGCATGCCGAGCATTAGCGAGGCACCGAACGACAGGGGCAAAAGCGCTTGGTTACTTGGCGCTCTTCCAAGTAACTCGCCGTAAGGGCGAAACCGCCAGCCGCCGCAACCGAAAAAACGGATATGCCCCCCAAATCAAATCAAATCAAATCAAATCAAATCAAATCACCGCAACCCTTGCGGCTTATACCCCAACCGCAACCCACCCCAATGCCGCCCCTTGACCATGATCGGCACCGAAAGATCATGCATCAGCTCCCCGGTATCCCGCGTATAGGTCTGCAACAAAACCGCCTGCTGATGGCTGCCACAGCGAATCCCCGTCCGGTCGGCAAATTTGCGTTTGGTGCGGTTCTGCACGGTATCGACCTGCACATCCCCGGTCAGCGGCTGGCTGAACACTTTGTTATGGGTCGGCACATACCCCTGCTGCGTACAGGCAATGGCGAACACCAGGCCTTCATGACGCGGCAACAACGGCTCCTGGATCGCCGGCAGTACCTTGTCGGTGTAGCGGTCGAAACGAGTCTGAAACTTGGCCGGGCTGGTATTGGGGATCGCCTGGTAATTGCGGTCGAACAAATCATCGAGGCTGACAAGCCCCTGATCGATATCGGCTTCAAAACGCGCCGCGATCTGGCTCGCACCTTCACGCGCCAGGTCATAAATCCGCTGGTGATAATCATCCAGCCCGACTTCGGCGAGACGCTCGCTGATGGTTTCGGCCTGCCCTTCCATCTGTACGGCGGCATGGGCCAGACGCTGGGTCTGTTGATCGCTGATCGCCAGGTCGCCGCGCATCTGCTCGATGGCATGGAACAAACTGTCGAGTTGCTCACGGTTGGTCTCGGCACCTTTGGCAATGTCGCCGACCTGACTTTCGACACCCGCCGCCAGTCGCGCAATGTTCTCCAGGTGCTGCCCGGTGTGCTCGACTTGCGCGACGCCAATGTCGAGGTCGCTGGACAACTGTCGGATCTGCTCAACCACCTGCGCCGTGCGTTGCTGGATATCGGCAACCATCTCGCCGACTTCGCCGGTCGCCGTCGCCGTGCGCGCGGCCAGGCCCCGGACTTCATCGGCGACCACCGCAAACCCGCGCCCGTGCTCCCCGGCCCGGGCCGCCTCGATCGCCGCGTTCAACGCCAGCAGATTGGTCTGGCTGGCGATGGACTGGATCACCAGTGTGACGCGCTGGATATCGTCACTGCGCAGGCTCAGGGCTTCGATCAATTCACGGCTGTTGCTCGCGCGCAGACTGAGATGGTGCATGCGACTGATGGATTCGATCAGCTCCGTGCGCCCTGCCGCGCTGCTCTGGTGAGCCTCGCTGGCGGCGTCGAGCGCGGTTCGGCTGAGCGCCGAGGTGGCTTTCTCGGTGGCGATCATCACTTCGGCGTTGCTGACGATCTGCGCCGCAGCACCGAGTTGTGATTGCAGTTTGTCCGCCAGTTGCTTGACCGCATAGGCCACGCCGGCGGCGGACAGTGCGTTGTGACTGGTGGTGTGGGAAAGGTCGCGAGTCAGCTCGGCAATGGCGCCGTGACTGTCGACGGAGGCAACCTCGGGAATGGCGCGGGATCGCAGCCGGGGCAGCCAGACAATCAGCATGGTCAACGGCAGGCCAAGGTAAAGCGACCAGCCGCCAAGCGTCATGCCGCACAGCAACAGCATCAGGGCGATGCTTTGCAGGGTGGGCGCCAGCCAGCGGTTTTGCGGCAACAGTACTGGTGCGGGCACGGGCCCGACCAGAGATCCATCTCTCGTCATCTTTATCACCCCAGGTCACTTCTAATTGTTGTCTCCGCATTAAACGCCACTACAAGGCCATTATCCATGGTCCTTTAGTCGTGGGCGTTGCAGCAGATCAATAAGAAGGCCGGAGTTTTTCGCGGACGAAAAAAAGCATCGCGGGCAAGCTCGCTCCTGCAGGTTCAATGAAATCCTGTGGGAGCGGGATTGCCCGCGATGCGGGGCGCTGCGAAATCAGGCCTGACGCTGGTGCTTGTCGATCTGTTCGTGACGCTCTTGTGCTTCGATGCAGTACTTGGTGGTCGGGCTGATCAGCAGGCGTTTCAGGCCGATGGCCTCACCGCTGTCGTCGCACCAGCCGAAGCTGTCTTCTTTGATACGTTCCAGTGCCTGTTCCAATTGAGGCAGCATGCGCTGGTCGCGATCGATCGCGTTCACCAGCCAGGTGCGCTCTTCTTCGACAGACGCTGCGTCAGCCGGATCGGCCGGGGTGTCCAGGCTCTCGATGGCGATGCGGTTCTGTTCAATGCGCTCATGGGTTTCGACTTTCATGTTCTGCAACAGCGCGGAGAAGAAAGCATGCTGCTCGGCATTCATGTAGTCATCCGCCGGCATGGCCAGCAACTTGTCCTTTGTCATTGATATCTCTATAAAAAAACGTGCATTAAGGCGAATTAGGGAGCGTTCCGGCAGACCGGGTCTGGCCATCGGAAAGGCGCCATTTATTCCAAGCGCCACCCGGCACTCAATTTACGAGGGGCGGCAGTCTAAGGCCGACTTGAGGCCTCAGCAACTGAAAAGACAGCGAATTTGTCCGACAAAGCCCTGAAACTGCTCTATGGCAGCCTTTGCGGTGGTTATCGGAGTGCGTTTATAGCAAGAAATTCAACCGAGCGGCTGTATATAGAAGACAAACGGCTTCGGCACGGGAGGTTATCGACCGCATGTGACAGTTGATGAGCCGGATCCTCGCCGCGTTTGCAGCCGATGGAACCTCAGCTAAGGTTGTCCATCCCCACACGGTCATCTGAAGGAGCGGTGCAATGAAACTGATTGGCATGCTGGATTCGCCTTATGTGCGACGGGTCGCCATCTCGGCCAAACGCCTGGGCATCGACCTCGATCACGAACCGGTGTCGGTGTTTCGCCATTTCGAGCGGTTCCAGCAGATCAACCCGGTGGTCAAGGCGCCAACGCTGGTGCTCGATAACGGCGAAGTGCTGATCGACTCGACGTTGATCATCGATTATCTGGAAGCGCTGGCCGGCAGCAGCCTGATGCCCGCCAAACTGAAGCAGCGCTTGCGCTCGTTGCGCCTGATCGGCCTGGCGCTGGCGGCGTGCGAAAAGTCGGTGCAGCTTTATTACGAGCGCAACCTGCGGCCGACGGAGATTCAATATGAGCCTTGGGTGGAAAGGGTCGAAGGGCAATTGGCGGCAGCGTATTCGGCGCTGGAGCGCGAGTTGGAGAAAGAACCGCTGAAGACCGACGGCTCGATTGACCAGGAAGGGATTACGCTGGCGGTGGCCTGGAGCTTCACGCTTCTGGTCGTGCCGGATCAGGTGACGGCAGCGCAGTTCCCGCGCATCAGCGCGTTTACTGCTTATGCCGAGGGACTTGAAGCGTTTGTGAATACACCGATGGAGTAGACGGATTGGCTGCGCCTGACTTGCCGCCTTCGCGAGCAGGCTCGCTCCCACCGTTGCGTTTCCCTTCAAAACAAAAAAGCCGCTTCTGCTCAAGGCAGAAGCGGCAGAGGCATGAGCCTCACAGGATCAATGCATGAACAGGGCGATCAGGATAATGATCGGGATAGGCACACCGAGAAAGAACAGCAGTAATGAGCGCATGAGAATTCTCCTGGGTTAGCGAACAGGTGCGGTGGTGACGTAGGTGTCGGTTTCCAGATACACCACGGCATCCCGACGACGACCGCCGAAGGTGGCGGCAAGGCTGGCGAAAAACGCACCGATCAACAGCGCGATGAACATCCACAGCGAGGTCCATGCGGCGACTTTGGCAGCGGTGTCGGCGGCTTGCTGGGCAGCCAGTTTGGCGTCGGCGACGGCTTTCTGGGTGCGGGCATAGACTTCATCGACACGACGCTCGGCGTCAGCCTGAGTCAGGTTGGTCCGCTGGGCCACGAGTTGCGCCAGGTAGGTACGGTCTTCGGCTGCCAGTTGACCGTCGTTGCTCAGGGAGCGCACGAAGATGCGGGTCACGGTGCCGCGAGCGGCGTCATCGCTGACGGCGGCGGGACGGTCATCACGGAACAGACTGTCGACGAAATAACCGTACTGGTCGCTATTGGTATTCCCGGCAGCGGTACCGGCGGCTTGAGTCGCCACAGATGCAGCACCGCCGACGACACTCGCACTGGCCTGCACCCCGCCGCTGACAATGCTGCTGACCGAACCGACGACCAGCGTCGCCGTCACCAGGGTCGCCACGCACCAGGCCAGGAAGCCGTGGGCCGTGTCGCGAAAGTAGACTTCATCGCCATGCATGTTCGCCCACTTCACCCGCAGGCGACCGGCGATGTAACCACCCAGGCCCGAAGCAACGATTTGCGTCACGGCCAGCCAGATAATGGTGGAAATGCCCAGGCCCTTGGCGCTGACGCCTTCATGGGCCCATGGGGAAACGGCGGAAAAACCCAGGCCGAAACCGAGCAGCACAAGGATCAGCGACAACGCCGCCGCAGCCGCGGCACCGGCGAAAATCGCACCCCAGGAAACGCCCGACAGCGTGCTTGATTCTTCCGCGGCAGGATAGAAACCATCAGAGGATCTATTCATTGTTATGTCGCTCCAGGCAGGAAAGATGTTGTTACAACTCGTCAGGTGAGGAATTGCAGTCAACGTGCCAGTCGCCAGATTTCAATAAATAGCTGTATTTCAATGCCTTACAAAGTTTGAACTTCCGAAAACCATGCAAATTGCAACAAACACACGATATCAGCGGGTTTTATGCATTGGCCTTGTAGGAGCCGGCTTGCTGGCGATCAAAACGCTGCGGTGTGTCTGAAAGAACGCCATCGCCGGCAAGCTGGCTCCTACAAAAGATTCGTGGTCATTTGCCGGTTAAGCGCTTTTGCAGGTATATGAAGTTTTATTTAGAAAGCCTGCGATCATTTATTGGCAAAATGCCGCACACCGTTGTGAACTCTACTCAGGCCAACCCTATGACCCGCATCTTGACCATCGAAGACGACGCCGTGACCGCCCGGGAAATCGTCGCCGAACTGAGCAGCCACGGCCTCGACGTGGATTGGGTCGACAATGGCCGCGAAGGCCTGGAGCGCGCGGTCAGCGGCAACTATGACCTGATCACCCTCGACCGCATGCTGCCCGAGCTCGATGGCCTGGCGATCGTCACGACGCTGCGGACCATGGGCGTGGCGACGCCGATCCTGATGATCAGCGCCCTCTCCGATGTCGATGAACGCGTGCGCGGTTTGCGCGCCGGCGGTGACGATTACCTGACCAAACCCTTCGCCACCGATGAAATGGCTGCCCGGGTCGAAGTGCTGCTGCGCCGGCAGAACACCGTGAGCGCCCAGGCCACCACGCTGCGGGTGGCGGACTTGGAGCTGAACCTGATCAGCCACGAAGCCAGCCGCGACGGACAACTGCTGACGCTGTTGCCCACCGAATACAAATTGCTGGAATTCCTGATGCGCAACACCGGGCAGATTCTGTCGCGGATGATGATTTTCGAAGAGGTCTGGGGCTATCACTTCGACCCCGGCACCAATCTGATCGACGTGCACATCGGCCGCCTGCGCAAGAAGATCGACCCGCCCGGCAACGTCCCACTGATTCGGACTGTGCGAGGTTCGGGTTATGTCATTGCCGAACCCGTCTAAAGGCTGGCGCTCCTCCAGCAGCCGCTTGCTGGCGCTCTACAGTTCGCTGTTCGTGCTCTGGAGCGGGATTCTGATGGGGGTCATGTACTACGAAGTGTCCGCGTACCTCGACAACCTGGCCAAGCATTCGCTGATGCAACGTCAGCATCTGTTCTCGCGGTTTTCCGGCGAGCAGCTGGTGGACGCCCTCGCCGTCAGCATGACCTTCGACATTCGCGGCATCGACGCCTACGGCCTGTTCGACGCCCAGCATCGCTACCTCAGCGGCGCACTGCGCCACATGCCGCAAAGCCTGCCGCTGGACGGCAAAATTCACATGCTCAGCGACTGCGCCGACTCGGACGACCCCACCCTGCCGAGCGACAGTTGCGATGCGGTTGCCACCCAGACCCGCGACGGTCGCTGGCTGATCCTGGTCCGCGACAACGGCTCGCTGTTCGCCGTGACCCGGATCATCCTGCATGCGCTGTTCTGGGGGGTGACCCTGACGATTCTGCCGGGCATCGTCGGCTGGCACCTGTTGCGGCGCCGACCGCTGCGGCGCATTCGCGGGATCCAGGCCAGCGCAGAAGCCATCGTTGCGGGCGACCTGACTCGCCGACTGCCGCTGTCCAATCGCCGCGACGAACTGGACATGCTCGCCGCCATCGTCAACGCCATGCTCGAACGCATCGAGCGCTTGATGAACGAGGTCAAGGGCGTCTGCGACAACATCGCCCATGACCTGCGCACGCCGCTGACGCGCTTGCGGGCGCAGCTTTATCGCATGCAGCAACAGGCGGGCGAAGGTACGCCGGAAGCGGCGCAACTGGATTCCGTGCTGGGTGAAGCGGACACCCTGATGGCGAGGTTTCGCGGGTTGCTACGGATCTCCGAACTGGAAGACCGGCAGCGGCGCTCCGGTTTCGTGCAGCTCGACCCGGTGCCGCTGCTGCAGGAACTGCACGATTTTTATCTGCCCTTGGCCGAGGAAGGCGAGCTGACCTTCACCCTGCAATTGCCCGACACCCTGCCGCCGCTGAATGGCGACCGGGCGTTGCTGTTCGAAGCGGTGGCGAACCTGTTGAGCAACTCGATCAAATTCACACCGCCGGGTGGCGAGGTGGTGTTGCGTGGAATCAATGAAGGGGGACGCACGCGGATCGAAGTGCTCGATTCCGGCCCCGGTATTCCGCCTGCCGAACGTGAAGCGGTGTTCCAGCGTTTCTACCGCGCCGAGGGCGGCAATCAGCAAAGCGGATTCGGCCTGGGCCTGTCGATCGTGGCAGCGATTGTCAGCCTGCACGGGTTTACCCTGGAAGTGGGCGACAGCGAACTGGGTGGTGCGCGGCTCGTCCTGGATTGCCAGCAAAGCCTGATCCCCCCGACCTGAACAGACACCACCCACCTGTAGGAGCCAGCTTGCTGGCGATGGCAATCTCACGGACGCCATCGCCAGCAAGCCGGCTCCTACGGAATTGGGGAATACTCACGATATCGGCTTGACGCAAAACCTGTAGGAGCCGGCTTGCTGGCGATAGCGATCTCGCGGACGCCATCGCCGGCAAGCCGGCTCCTACGGAATTGGGGAATGCTCACGATATCGGCTTGACGCAAAACCTGTAGGAGCCGGCTTGCTGGCGATAGCGATCTCACGGACGCCATCGCCGGCAAGCCGGCTCCTACGGAATTGGGGAATGCTCACGATATCGGCTTGACGCAAAACCTGTAGGAGCCAGCTTGCTGGCGATGGCAATCTCACGGACGCCATCGCCGGCAAGCCGGCTCCTACAGGGCATCGGTTTACGCGGGGTAGTTGGCGCGCAGGGCGTCGAGGCCGCCCTGGTAGATACCGGCAAACAGCGCCGACACTTCTTCCTCGGTCACGCCCACCGGCGCAAACCGCCCCGACCACGTCACCCGCGCACCCTCGCCCTGGGCTTCAACACGAATCGTCGCCAGGTAATCGGTTGCCGGGAACGGTGCCTGCAGAATCGAGTAGCTGTAGGTCTTCCCGGCGTTATCGAACGACTCCAGCCGTTCAATCACCACCGCGCCATCCGCGGTTTGCAGACTGCGCACGCGCCCGCCTTCGCTCAGTTCGCTTTTCGGAATGAACGGCAGCCAGTCCGGCAGCGAGTTGAAGCCGCCGATCAATTGCCAAACGGTGTCAGCCGAAGCCGGGATGTCGATAAACGCTGATGCTGTTGCCATGTAATCCTCTCTCTCAATCAAAAAATTCAGATCGCCAGGCTGTCGACGACACCGCCGTCAACGCGAAGCGCGGCGCCGGTCGTGGCCGATGACAGCGGTGATGCAATGTACGCCACCAGATTGGCCACTTCCTCGACATCCGCCACACGCTGGATGATCGAACTCGGCCGGGCCTTACGCACGAACGCGTCGGCTTCTTCGCGAACGCTGCGACCGGAGGCGGCGATGGCATCCTTGAGCATCTCTTCCACACCGTCGGTGAGGGTCGGACCCGGCAGGACCGAATTGACCGTCACCCCGGTGCCCGCCAGGCGCTTGGCCAGGCCATGGGAAACCGCCAGGTTGGCGCTTTTGGTCACGCCGTAGTTGATCATCTCGGCGGGGATCGCCACGCCGGATTCCGAAGACAGGAAAATCACCCGCCCCCAGCCCTGCTTGACCATGTCCGGCACGTAATGCCGGGCCAGGCGTACGCCCGAAATCACGTTGACTTCATAGAAGCGCGTCCACTCACTGTCCGGGGTCTCGAAGAAGTCCACGTCGTTGTAGATCCCGAGGTTGTTCACCAGGACGTCGGCGCGAGGTTCGGCGGCGAACAGCTTCTCTGCACCCTCAGCCGTACCGAGGTCGGCCGTCAGCCCTCGCAGTTGAGCACCGGGCACCTGCTGACGAATGCTCGCCAGCGCCTGCTCGACCTTGGCCGAATCGCGACCGATCACCACCACCGTGGCGCCGCATTCGGCCAGCGCCTTGCTGATGCCCAGGCCAATGCCGGCCGTGCTGCCGCTGACAATCGCCAGTTTTCCACTCAGATCGATTTTCATGCTCAAGCTCCAATGATGGGTAATGGGGCACGCTCGGAGACCAGCTTCGCGTCGCGCAGTGCCTGCCAGAAAGCGGCGGGAATCACCTCCGACAATGCGGCAACATCTTCGGCAATCCGCTCGGGACGGCTGGCCCCTGGAATCGCCGCAGCCACCGCCGGGTTGGCCAGGGAGAACTGCAACGCAGCCGCTTTGACACTGACACCGTGGGCCGCGGCAATACGTTTGATCTGCTCGACTTTATGGATGATCGCCGGGCTGGCTTTCTGGTACTCGAAGTGCGCGCCACCGGCCAGAATCCCCGAACTGTAAGGACCGCCGACCACGATCTCGACGTTCTGCGCCAGCGCCGCGTCCATCAGACGCTGCAAGGCGCGATCATGGTCGAGAAGAGTGTAGCGACCCGCCAGCAAAAAGCCGTCCGGTTGGGCTTCGCTCAGGTCCAGGGTCAGTTCGCACGGCTCGACCTTGTTCACGCCCAGGCCCCAGCCCTTGATCACGCCTTCTTCGCGCAGACGGGTCAGCACTTTGAAGGCGCCGGTGCGGGCCTGGTTGAAGTATTCCAGCCATTGATCGCCGTAGAAATCCTGGGCGATGTCGTGCACCCAGACGATGTCGAGGCGATCGGTTTGCAGTCGTTTGAGGCTGTCTTCGATCGATCGCATCGTCGCGTCGGCGCTGTAGTCATTGACGATCTTGTTCGGGCGGCCGTGTTCGAACACCCCACTTTTCTCGCCGAGATCACGGGCGGCGGCGTCTTCGACTTCGTCGAGGATCACCCGGCCGACCTTGCTGCTCAGCACATAATCATCGCGGTTGTAGCGGGACAGCGCGGTGCCGAGGCGGATTTCCGACAGACCCGAGCCGTAAAACGGGGCGGTGTCGAAGTAACGCACGCCGGCATCCCAGGCGGCGTGCACGGTGGCTTGCGCCTCTTCTTCCGGGATGGCGCGGAACATGTTGCCCAAAGGGGCCGTACCGAAGCCCAGCGCGCCGGGCAGTTTGTCTTTCAAGCTCATGATTCAATCCTCTCAAATGTCGTAAACCTGTGTAGGAGCCGGCTTGCTGGCGATTAAAACGACGCGGTGTCTCTGAAAAGACGCCATCGCCAGCAAGCTGGCTCCTACAAAAGAGCGGTGTTTGCTTAACCGTTGAGCAGATCGTAGATTGCGGCGTTCGGACCGTCCAAGACATAATGCGCAGCACTTGAGTCCCTATAGGTCTTACATGATCGACATTCGCCAATTGCGCTACTTCGTCGCCGTCGCCGAGGAAGAACACGTCGGTCGCGCTGCCGAACGCCTGCACATTTCCCAGTCGCCATTGAGCCGGCAGATCGCCCAGCTCGAAGAGCGCCTGGGCCTGACGTTGTTCGAGCGCAGCCAGCAACGCATCCGCCTGACCCGCGACGGCCAGACCTTCCTCGCCGAAACCCGCGCCCTGCTGACCCATGCCAATCGCCTCGAATCCCTGGGCAAACGCCTTGGTCGCGGTGAAGAAGGCGGCTTGTGCATCGGCTACATCGAAAACGCCATGCATGCCGGCGTGTTGCCCAATGCGCTGCGCGTGCTGCGGGTCGACCGGCCGAACGTGCACGTCGCGCTGTACAACCTCAGCTCGGCCGAACAACTCGAAGGCCTGCGTCAGCGTAGTCTGGATATCGCCCTGGTCAGTGAGCCGCCCGTCGCAGACGACCCCGATCTGCTGGGCTTTCAGGTGCTGGATGACCCGATGTTGCTGGCGCTGCCCGAGCATCATCCCCTCGCCCGCCAGGCGACACTGAGCCCGGCAGACCTGGCCGATCAGGAATGGATCGGCGTGCAACATCGCCAGAACTGCGCGAGCCGCGACGACTTCATCAGCGCCTGCATCCGCGCCGGTTTCACCCCGGACATCCGCATGGAAGCGACCGAGCCGTTTACCGCGCTGGGGCTGGTGGCCTCGGGACTGGGCATCGCGATGATCCAGAAAGGCCTGAGCCGCAACGCGCCACCGGGTGTGGTGCTGCGGGAAGTACCGTGGATTTCCTTCACCACGCCGCTGTGGGCGGCGTGGCACCGAATCAATTTGCGGCCGTTGGTGGAGACGTTCAGGAAAGTGCTGACGGAGCCAGGGTCGGTCACCTGAAAACCGGATGAACCACGTCCTTGTAGGAGCGAGCCTGCTCGCGATGGTCGTGAACGATAACGCGCGCGGTCAGGTACCCAACGGCGCCTTTAAGTTTTTCGCGAGCAGGCTCGCTCCCACAGTTGGATCGTGTTTAACCCGGTGTTTAAAGGGGCTGTCGGTTACTTGATGAAAGCTACAGGATCTTGCGTCGTTGCCTACGCCTGCGCCAGAATCCGCCGGCTTGTGCGCCTTGGGCCCGGGTTTTATCGTTTGTCGGTCGCTGAAAAATACAGCGATCGGGTTTGGTAGCCCGGAGTACTGCGCACAACGCTGCATCATGCTGACGCCCTTTCAGGTCGAGGCTTTTATGGTGGTCGTGCGCAGGGCCTTTTCAAAGGCGCCGGTTCCAGTACTCCGGTCTACCAAACTGTGCATGGCCACCACCTCTCGTTTGGTAGCGAGAGTGATGGCTCCAAACTATAAATACTGGAGTTCCATCTATGCCAACAACAACCGCCACCCCGCCAGACCCCGACCGCATCCCCTCCGCCGCCGACATCCGCGCCACCCCGCGCAAACTCACCACGATGTACATCATCGACCCGACCATCAACACCGAAGACCTGTTGGGTGACGCGTGCGAATCACTGGCCTCAGCCCATGTCATGACCATGGACCTGGCGGATCGCACGCACGGCTCCAGTCGCAACACCCTGCTGGGCATCGCGCAGGTCATCATGCTCGGTGAACTGTCCGTGAACCGCGCGCTCGACCAACTCGACCCGATCGAATAACCCCTGACCCAACACCCTCCCACTGTAGGAGCGAGCTCGCTCGCGATGGTCGTGAACGATAACGCGGGCTGACAGGTACCCAACGGCGCCTTTGGGGTTTTCGCGAGCAAGCTCGCTCCTACAGTGATTTGTGTTCGTGGGTGAAATCGTCGACCTCCCTGGGTTTGGTGCTTTACTGGAAAGACCCGGCCCCTGTGAGTACCCGCCATGAACCGCAACGACCTGCGCCGCGTGGACATGAACCTGTTGGTGGTGTTCGAAACGCTGATGTTCGAAAAGAACCTCACCCGGGCCGGGGAAAAGCTGTTCCTCGGTCAGCCTGCCGTGAGTGCCTCGCTGGCCAAGTTGCGCGATCTGTTCGATGACCCGCTGCTGGTGCGCAACGGCCGGGTGCTGGAGCCGACCCAGCGTGCCTTACAGATTCTCAAGGAATTGCAGCCGGCGATGGACACCATTTCCGGCGCGGTCAGCCGGGCCAAGGATTTCGACCCGTCCACCAGCCGCGACGTGTTCCGCATCGGCCTGTCCGACGACGCCGAATTCGGCCTGTTTCCACCGCTGCTCAAGCAAATTCGCGAAGAGGCGCAGAACGTCGTCGTTGTGGTGCGGCGGGTGAATTTTTTGCTGATGTCACCTATGCTCGCCAGCGGCGAGATCTCCGTCGGCATCAGCTACACCACGGAATTGCCGGCCAATGCCAAGCGCAAAAAACTGCGCGACTTGAGCGTGAAGATCCTGCGCGGCGACAACCGCCCCGGCGCTCTGACGCTGGACGATTACTGCGAACGCCCCCACGCGTTGGTGTCGTTTTCCGGCGACCTGACCGGGGCTATCGACAACGACCTGGCGCGCATCGGCCGCTCCCGCCGCGTGGTGCTGGCGGTGCCGCAATTCGCCGGCCTGCGCGCCTTGCTCGCCGGCACCGACATGCTCGCCACGGTGCCGGATTACGCGGCGTGTGCGCTGATCGAAGGCAGCAGTCAACTGCGGGCCGACGACCCGCCGTTCGACATCAACCTGTCCGAGCTGTCCATGGTCTGGAACGGGGTCAACGATAACGATCCGGCAGAACGTTGGTTGCGCTCGCGTATTGCCCAACACATGTCGGCGCCGCTACCGGTGCCTTGATCGCGTTGAAGGCGGGATCGTGCTCGCGCAGGTAGATCGGCATGTCGGTCATCGGCGGCATGGCCGGGATGTCGAAGTACATCTGGATCACCCAGCCCCGGTGATAGCTGGCGTGATTGACCACGTGCATCAGCATCGCGCCGGCGCTCATGGTGCCGCTTTCACCGGAAACAAACGTGAACTCGACCGGCTTGGCCAGCGACACCTCAGTCTGCCGCTCGCTCCAGTCGCAGTACCAGCGGTCGATGTCCTTTTGCGCCAGGCGCAGGTCATAGAGGTCGGGATGCAGCAGATCGTGGGAAGTCTTGAAGCCATGCCCCCGGCCTTCAAGATGGGCCTTCCAGATGCAGTCCACGACGTAGATATGATTGAGGGTACCGATCATGTTTTTGAACACCGAGACCCGCGCTTTGTTGACCTCGCCCGGCGGCAGATCGGCCAGGCTCTCGAACAGGCGCTGATCGGCCCAACGTTTGTAATCGGCCAGCATGCGGGCAGTGCGTACGTTGATCATCGTAGTTCTCCCATTGCGATGGGCGCACTGGGAAGCATAGTTCGCGTGGCGTGGGGCCGCGCGAACGCTGATCACCGGTCACCAACATGCTTTTTGTGAATGAGGTGATGCTTAACGATGGTTACGAACTGTGATGAAGTTGGTTATGGCTATTGAAATTTTTAAATCGTGCGAAACCATGGCCGCATATCTCACAGCGGTAAGCCTGTAATCCGGTATGGGTTCGCAAATGCCCTGGCAGTTGACTTCTCTGAGCAAAGGCCACACCGCAAATATCGCAGCGATGTGCCTTTGTTTTGGTGTGGACTAATCGGTGAGTACTCAGACCAAATCTGCTCGCAAAGCCTTTGCCGCATGTCTCGCATTCATATGGTTTTTCTTTAGTGTGAACTCGAATGTGTTGCTTCAATGTGGCGTTCTCCGCGAAACCCACTCCACAGGTCTCGCATCGGTACCGCTTTTCGCCAGTGTGGACACGAAGGTGCACAGTCAGATTACGTTTGTCGCGAAAATTTTTGCCGCAAACGCCACAATAAAATTTTTTTAGCACACCCGCCTGCTCTGCTCCGGCCCCATCAATTGCGGCAGAAGTCGAGGGGGTGGGTTCTGCAGCGGTTTGGAGGGGCATGGGGATAGGGGCTCCGGCAGGCAAACGCTCTGGAGCAGCAACATTCCCGGCACGTGTGAGTTCTTCAACCAGCAGCATCTCTCGATTTTTATCGCTTGCGGAGGTGCTCTCTATCGTTTCCAGAAATTGATCCAGCGCTCCTGCGCCAGGTTGTTCACCCTCATTCGGGACTACGTTTACAGGTAAAGTCGCTACCAATGCTTGTGCGTTTGGGTCGCCGCTGTCGGAACGTTGCGCCAATGCTTGAAAAAATCCCAACAATGCCTGCTGATCAAACGGCAATTCCTCTTCCCGTACTCGCCCGTCCCGATCGAAATACCGCACCGGCGAATTCCCGACAAAACAGTACAGGTTCAACCCGTCTATTTCCCCCGCAGGGTCCGGATTGATCCAACGATGCTGCCACGGCGCGTAATAGCGATACCCGTAATACAGCAACCCGGTCGCATCCCGCTCCTTGCCCGAATAGCCCCGGGTTTTGTACGACGCCTTGGCCCCCTGATGCTCGACCCACCACGCCCTGCCGCCAAACGGCAGATAACCTTCGTCACTGATCACCGCGCCCTGCTCGTCCAGTTCCAATACGCTGGAACCCAGGTGATCGTTCACGCTGTAACTCAAGTAATCATTCGCGGCACCGGGCGGTGGTGCGCCGACCCAATGGCGCAACCGCACGGTGCTTCGTCCAGCCTCGGCGTCCACTTCATGACGTTCGTCGCCGTTGGCGGCGAGATGAATTTCCAGCCCCGGCAAATAGCGCACCTCGACGGTCATTGTGCGACCTGAGGTCAGCGCACAGCGCACCTTGCGCAGACGTTTGCCCCCACCACCATAGCGATACGCCTCGGTATCGTCCGGTCCGTCATCGCGCGTCACCGGCGACACTTCGCTCAGCTGATTACGCGGATCCCACGCCAGCGCGTGCCCGCGCTGCAAGTATGCCTGGTTGCCATTGCCATCAAATTCGCGGGTGAAATCCGGCGGTGGATCGCCATCCTGCACCATCACACTGCGGTTGCTCCCCGCGTCTACCACCCAGCGGCGAGTGAACGGTTGCACGCCGAGATGCCGCAGCTCCAGCGGGTTACCGCCAGCGTCGTAGTCGTATTCTTCGCGGTAATTGACCAGCACGTTCGGATCGTTGGCGGCATGGTAGACCTCGCGGCCCGTGGCGCTGATCAGGCGGTAGCGGCTGTCGTAGGTGTAAGTGCTGGCGGGATCGATGCGCTGGTTTTTGAAGTGGGTGATGGCTTTCGAGCGGTCCTCTATTTTTACGGGATTGCCGACCGGGTCGTAGGTGTAATGCACGTCTTGCAAAAGCGGTTGACCGGGCAACCCGGCGCTCAAGTGTTCGAGGCGCGCATCTTCGGGATGGAACACCGCGCGGGTGATCACGCCATTGCCGGCCCGCTCCTGTTCGACCAGACCGCCGGCGCTGTAGTGGATCTCGCTGACCAACTGCACCTCTTCGGCGCCCTGGCACTGCAAGTAAGTGGCGATGAGTTGCCCGGCGCAGGTGCGGCTGAAACGCCGTCGGTTGAGCATGGCATCGGTCTGTGTCACGACCTCGCCCAGTGCGTCATACGTCCAGCGGCTGTCCAGGCCCGGTGCGGATTCAAGCAGCGTATCGCGCGCTTCGATGTCCAGCGGCCAATGCACCGGCTCGAGGGACTCAAGAAAGTGGCTGGTCTCCAGCAACGGCGATCCGAGCAGGTCGAAATCGGGCATGTGCCGGGTGGTAGCAGGGTCGTCATGACGAATCAGTTGCCCGCACTGGTTACGCGTGCTGCCGATCGGGCTGCCGTAAAGAAAGCGTTCGACTACCCGGGACGCCTCGCCATGAAGCTGCTCGGTGATGGCGACCGGCCGTACCTGCTCATCGTAGTCGCGCTGCTGAAGGCTACGACTGTCCCAGCGCTGCAGTGTCTGCCCAGCCTGTCCGAGCAACGACAGTGCCAACCCGGCGTCGACACTGATCGTCAGCAGTTCAGCGCCAGACAATGCATGAATCGACACCCGATTCGGCCCGCGCCCCTCGGCCCAAAGACGCGGATCGTAGCGCTGCGTTTCTCGCCCCAACGGGTCGAACACCTGACGGGAGATATGCGCTTGAGCGGGCTCGGTCGCCATGGAACGGCAGTAATCCACCTCGCGCACCGGCAGCCCTCGCGGGTCAATGACCGCTAGCTTGGGGGTATGGATGTCCACGCCAAAGTCGTTCATGGGGATTGAAATAACACGCTCGCGAACCTGTGACTACTGACACAAATGACAGGCAAGGGCGCTGCTACCGCCATTGAGCCCCTTTCAACTCAGCAATCAAAACGTCCCGGGGTAACTGCCACCATCCAGCAACAGGTTTTGCCCGGTGAGGAAACCGGCGTGGGCGCTGCAGATGAACGCGCAGTAGGCGCCGAACTCATCGGGCTGGCCAAAGCGCTGGGCCGGCACGTTTTTTCGGCGTTGCTCGCTGATTTGCTCGATGCTGGCGCCATTGGCCTCGGCGGCGGCGTTCAGGGTTTTGTGCAGGCGTTCGGTCTCGAACGGACCGGGCAGCAGGTTGTTGATCGTAACGTTGTTCCCGGCCAGTCGCGACTGACGCGCGAGCCCGGCGATGAAACCGGTCAGGCCGCTGCGGGCGCCGTTGGACAGCCCGAGGACATCGATCGGCGCTTTCACCGCGCCGGAAGTGATGTTGACCACGCGCCCGAAACCGCGCTCGGCCATGCCATCGACACAGGCCTTGATCAGGTCGATGGGCGTGAGCATGTTGGCGTCCAGCGCCTTCAACCAGTCTTCCCGTTGCCAGTCGCGGAAGTCACCCGGCGGCGGGCCACCGGCGTTGTTGATCAGGATGTCGACCTGAGGACACGCCGCCAATACGCGCTCGCGCACCGCCGGTTCGCTGATGTCCCCGGCGACGGTGCGCACTTCGATGGCCGGTGCCAGTTGGCGCAATTGCGTGGCGGCAGCCTGCAAGGTTTCGTCGCCACGGGCATTGATCACCAGGTTGACGCCCTCCTTCGCCAAGGCGCGTGCGCATGCCAGGCCCAGACCCTTACTGGCGGCGCAGACGATCGCCCAGCGCCCCGAGATTCCCAATTCCATGACCGTGCTCCCGATGGTTTGAATGCCGTACGTTACCACCGCGCGCGGCTTGGATCCTGGGAGGAAACAGCGCGGTTCGGACAAATCATTTGTTTCAGAAGTTCACGGAGGCCATCGCCAGCAAGCCGGGCTCCTACAGATCTCTGCTGTATCCGGGTTTGTGGCCTCACCCAAAACCTGTAGGAGCCGGCTTGCTGGCGATAGCGATTTCACGGACGCCATCGCCAGCAAGCTGGCTCCTACGGATCTGCGGTGTGTCCGGGATCGTGGCTTCACACAAAACCTGTAGGAGCCGGCTTGCCGGCGATGGCAATCTCACGGGCGCGCACCCTTTCAAAAGGATTGTTTACGCAGCAAGGAACTCCTGGCGACCGCCGAGCATCCTAAATGATGTGGTACTTCCTTTACGCTTCACGCTGTCGGAGGACACCCTCATGCGCCGTCTGTTCATTATCTCTTCCCTGGTGTTGTGCTTACCCTTCGGTTCGGCTTTCGCGAAAGTGGATGCCGGCGATGTCGCCACCTCGGCGGGGGTTTCCGCTTCGCTGTACTCGACGTTCAAGGACGATAAACTTATGATCCCCGCCCGGGATGACGCCTCCAGTTTCGTCGCCAGTGGTGGCACGATTCGCGGCGTATACCTCGAGTCGGTCATGCAGCAGATCCGTAAGGACAACCCTGGGCTGAACGCCAGCGACGAAGACCTGGCCAGAGCCATTCTGATCCAGGACGGTGCCGCTGCCGGGCAATGAAAACCGAAACAGTCGCGGTAGGGCTTGTGACACCTGGATAGCGTTTCCAGCCCTGCTTCGCTTAGCGGTTACGTTGCGCTTGCAGCGGAGGATCGCGCCCACCCGGAAACGAGTTGCGCGCTGATGCTGACGCCCCCGCACACCACGATCACCACGTCATGGGCCCCGGCAATCTCCGGGTGATCCAGGTAGCCGATCGCCAACGAAACGCCGCACGCCGGTTCGACCAGCTGGCGCAAATCGTTGGCGTAACGCACCACGCCCATGATCGCGTCGTCATCGCTGAGCACCACGCATTGGTGAGGAAAATCGAGGAGGTGTTGCACCGGCCACGCCGCCACTTGCGCGGCGCCGAGGGAGGTTGCAACGGTGTCGATGCGTGGCAGACGAACCGGATACCCGGCCTTGATCGCCGCCGAAAAAGACGCCGCACCCGCCGTTTCGCAAGCAACGATGCGGCAATCCATTCGCCTATGCCGGATCAATCCGGTCAGCAACCCCGCCAGCAAACCACCGCCCCCCACCGACGTCACCAGGGTATCGACCTGCGGGCAGTCTTCGAGGACTTCATCGATCAGGGTGCTGTGCCCTTCCCATAACACCGGATGATCGAAGGCGGGCACATATTCGGTGTCCGCCCCTTGTGAAAGCTCCTTGGCCCGCTGATTGGCGTCGTCCCAAACCTTGCCGTGAACGATCACGTCGGCACCGGTTTTACGGATTCTCGCCCGGGTGGTTTCCGGTGTGGTGTGCGGCACCACGATGCAGGCCTGCAATCCCAGGCTGGCTGCGGCCACCGCCGTCGCGAACCCCGCATTGCCACCGGAAGGACAGACCACTTTGCGTTTGCCCTGGGCTTTTGCCTGGCTGCACAACAACCCCATGCCGCGCAGTTTGAATGAGCCGCTGGGTTGCAGGTTTTCCAGCTTGAGCCAGATGCGCCGGTCTGGCGTCGACAGGCCTGGGTGCAGGATGAGCGGGGTTCGGATATGCAGCATGTCGGGCTCCCTTGGGGCGCGCTCCGGCTCGTCGAGTTTCAGTAACCCCAAGCTGAGCGGCCCTTATCCAAGCTTAGTTCACCCTGTTGCCGCGCCGGCCGTTTCAGCGATAACGCGGGGCCGCCGTGGAGTTGCCGAAGAGGCCCGAGAGGGTTTTGCGCTGGGCTTCGTAACGATCCCACTGTTCGCCGTCGTGCAGCCCAGGAATGGTCACCTCTTCGCCACTCGCCAGCCCGGCCAGCGCCGCGTCGACCATCTCGCCGGCGGACATGACGATTTCCTGCGGCAGGTTTTCCACCGGGTTGCCGGCCTCGCTCCAGAAATCGGTGGCGGTGGCGCCGGGCAACACGGCCTGAATGCGAATGCCTTTGTCGGCCAGTTCATGGTGCATGGATTGGCTCAGGCCCAGCACGAACGCCTTGGTCCCGCCATACACGCCGTTGAGGAGTTCCGGGGCAATCGCGACGACCGAGGCGATGTTGATCACGGTGCCGGTGCCACGGGCAACGAACCCTGGCACTACGGCATAGGCCAGTCGCATCAGCGCGGTGATGTTGAGGGCTATCATGTCTTCCATGTCATCCACCGGGCTACCCAGCAGCGGCATCACGCCACCGACACCGGCGTTGTTGACCAGCAGGGTGAGGCTGGCGTCGGTGCGCAGAATGTCTTCGATCCGGCGCAGGTCAGCCTTGTCTTTCAGGTCGGCAGCGACGACTTCCACCGCACGCCCGGTTTCATTGCTCAGGTGATTGGCCAGGGCGCTCAGTTTGCCCTGGCTGCGGGCGACCAGAATCAGGTCATACCCCTGACGGGCGAGACGGTCGGCGTAGACTGCACCGATACCGGTTGAAGCGCCCGTGATCAGGGCGGTGCCTTTGGACGAGAGAGCCATGTTCAGTTTCCTTCACAGTGAGGCGAGGTGTTCGCCGGGTGTGAACAGTTATAAAGTGGCTGACGCTTGTCTCAAATGACGTTTAAAGTACGTTTTCAGGACATGATCTTTTGAGAGCCTATCGATGACTTCCGTCGCATTTGTGGTGTTTGAGGGTTTCCAGTCCATGGCGCTGGCGGCCATGCCGGTGTTCGAGTACGCCAACTTCAGCGCCGGCGAGACGCTTTATCAGGTGAACGTGCTGTCCGAGGACGGCCGCAACCTGCATGCGTCCGGCGGTTTGAGTGTGGGCACCGAGGCGTTTGGCGCGCGGGTGTATGACACGGTGATCGTGGTCGGCGGCGATTCCATTCTTCAGCAGGCGCCGGCGGGCGTGCTGGAGTACGTGCGCAGCAGCGTGAAAACCGCGCGGCGCACGGCGTCGATCTGTTCCGGCGCGTTCGTCCTCGCCCAGGCCGGTTTGCTCGACGGACGGCGGGCCACCACGCACTGGGCTTACGCGCGGGAGTTGCAGGCGCGGTTTCCGTCAATCAAGGTTGAAGAAGACCGCATCTACGTGGTCGACGGTTCGATCTGGACGTCCGCCGGGATGACGGCCGGGATCGACCTGGCGCTGGCCATGGTGGAAAAGGATCACGGCGCCGGGCTCGCGCGCTCCGTGGCGCAGAAACTGGTGATGTACCATCGCCGTGCGGGCGGCCAGTCCCAGCATTCGGCGTTGCTGGAGCTGGAGCCGAAATCCGACCGCATCCAGACCGCGCTCGGTTACGCCCGCGAACACCTGGCCGACACGCTGTCGGTGGAACAACTGGCTGACGTCGCGAGCCTCAGCCCGCGCCAGTTCAGCCGGGCATTTCGTGCTGAAACCGGTCAGTCGCCGGCCAAAGCCATCGAAAACCTGCGCCTGGAAGCCGCGCGGCACATGCTCGAACGCGGGCGATTGACGCTGGATCAGATCGCCACCGAGACAGGTTTCAGTGATCGCCGGCGCATGCGCGAGGCGTTTCTTCGAGCGTTTGGACAGCCGCCGCAAGTGATTCGCCGCAGTGCTCGGAGTGAACCCCTGTAGGAGCCGGCTTGCTGGCGATTCGGTGGTGGCCGTGATGCCGCTATCGCTGGCAAGCCAGCTCCCACAGGGTCGGTGGTGTGTCAGGTAAAACGCGGTCCTGTAGGTGCCAGCTTGCTGGCGATGGCGTCTTTCCACACACCGCGTCGTCTGAATCGTCAGCAAGCCGGCTCCTACAGGTGTGAACTCAATATCGGGGGACTTATGAAAATTTCGGCTCGGCTGGCGTTTTTTGCCATCGTCAGCACCCTCGCCTACCTCTGGCTGGCGATTTGGGGTTTTGGCGGGTTTGCGCGGTTTTTCTCCCATGGCGCGTTGCTGGTCGTTGCCCTGGCGACTCTGGTAATGGCGATTGCTTCGCTGTTCACCGAGGTCAATCTCAGCTCCGGTGAACGGGAGGACCGGGCCAATCGCTGGGTGTTGCCGGCCTTCGGGGTGATCGGGATTCTGAGCGGTTTCCTGCCCGCCTACACCGACCGGATCGACGTCTGGACCTTCGGCGTCGAAGGCGTGCGCTGGCTCGGGGCGTTGGTGTTCATTGTCGGCGGTGCGCTGCGGATGTGGCCGGTGTTTGTGCTGGGCAAACGTTTCAGCGGACTGGTGGCGATTCAACCGGGGCACACGCTGGTGACGGATGGGATTTACCGAACGCTGCGCAACCCGAGCTACCTGGGAATGCTGGTGATTGCCGTGGGTTGGGCGCTGGCGTTTCGTTCGGGCGTGGGATTGTTGCTGGCCGCGCTGACGGTGATACCGCTGATTGCGCGTATCCACGCGGAAGAAGCGTTGTTGCGGGCGCAGTTCGGCAGTGAGTACGAGGCGTATTGCCGCCGGAGCTGGCGGTTGGTTCCCGGTCTCTACTAACACCGCCGCCCTACTGTAGGAGCCAGCTTGCTGGCGATGGTGTGTCAGTCGACATTGATGTGGCTGATACTCCATCGCCAGCAAGCTGGCTCCTACAAGGGTAAGCGGTGTGTCAGGACGGGAGCAGGCGGATCTGGTCTTCGGGGTCGACCTGGACGGCGACCGACTCGTAACTGGCCAACGTCGCGTGGGGTGTTTCGATCGGATGATCGTGGGTCGAGGTGATGATCAAAAGGTCCGCCCCTGCCGCCTCTGCCGCGAGAATGCCCACCGTGGCATCCTCGAAGATCAGGCAATCGGTCACTTCAACGCCCAACCGTCGCGCGGCCAGCCGATACCCCGCAGGGTCAGGTTTGCCGGCGCTGACATCCTCCGCCGTAACCATCACCCCAGGTTCCGGAATCCCGGCCGCCGCCATCCGTCGCAGCGCCAGTGCCCTGGGCGCCGACGTCACAATGGCCCACTGATGGGCCGGCAATGAATTCAGAAACTTCGCCGCGCTGGCGATCTCGACAATGCCCTCGACGTCCTCGATTTCCGCCTGGGTCACCCACGCCGCTTCAGCTTCGGCATCGACGCCTGGCAAGGCCTGGCGATTGACGGTGTCGATGGCCCGGGCGCCGTGAATGGTCGGCAGGAAAGACGCGACGTCCACGCCGTGGCGCAAGGCCCAGATGGTCCAGATTCGCTCGGCGGCGGCGATAGAATTGAGGACGGTGCCGTCCATATCAAACAGAAAGGCGCGATAGGGTTTGTTGAAAACGGAGGTGTGAGCTGACAAGGATGAGCGTCCTTTTTCAAGAGCCGGGCGGGTTTTGCCGAGCAATGTAGCATTTGCGAGGCCTCGCAGCTCAAGCCTCGCCGCAGGGCTCAGCCTACCGACTTCGACTTCAACGCACCTTCCACGCAATCGAGCAGTTGCCCCAAAGCCCAGGGTTTCTTGATAAAGGACACTTCGTGCCGCACACCAGAGGTTTGCGGTGTTTCGAAGCCAGACATGATCATGATCGGCTTGTCCGGCCAACGGTCGCCGAACTGATTGGCCAGGTCGGCGCCGTTGAGCGTGCCGGGCATGGTGATGTCGGTCAGCAGCAGCGCCACCTTGTCGGCGTGTTGCTCCAGGTAACCCGCCGCAGCGTCCGCGCTGATCTGCGGTTCGACGGCAAAACCTTCTTCCTGGAGAATTTCGCAAAGAAACTCCAGGATCAGCGGGTCGTCTTCGACCACAAGAATCAACCCGCCTGGAAGGTTCTCGCCCGCCGTCGATACTGGACACATGACTTTGCCACTCCCTGAATACCTGATGATTTCGCGGGCTCAAATCCGCTGCCTACAGGTATGAGCAGCGGACGTGGCGGAAATTCATTTTTGATACAGATCAGGGCAAAAAATCAGGCGTCCTGCAGAATCAAATCGGCCCCCTTCTCCGCCACCATCAGCACGGCGGCATGGGTATTGCCAGAGGTCACGTTGGGGAAAATCGACGCATCGACCACACGCAAACCATCGAGACCGTGAACTTTCAAACGCTTGTCCACCACCGCCACCTGTTCGTCCGCCCCCATCGCGCAAGAGCCGCACAGGTGATAGATCGAACCGCTGTTTTCGCGGAAATACTGCAGCATTTGTTCGTCGGTTTCGACCACCGGCCCCGGCAACACCTCTTCGACGGTAATGTCTTTGAGCGCCGGCGCCTGCATGATCTTGCGCATCAGGCGGCTGCCCTGGATCACCTCGTCGATGTCCTTTTGCGTACTCAAATAGTTCGGGTCGATCAACGCCGCATCACGCGGGTTTTTCGAAGCGATCTCGACGCGCCCGCGACTGGTCGGCCGGCACGGGTTGAAGCACAGCAGGAAACCTGAATACGGTTCGGGCTTGAGGCTGGCCTTGTTGTTTTTCGGAATCTGGTACGACAGCGGGTTGAAGTACAGCTGCAGGTTCGGGTTGGCCTGCTGTTCATTGCCCCGGAAGAAACCGCCGGCCTGATTGACGCTCATCGCCAGCGCGCCCTTGCGGGTGAACAGGTACTTGAGGCCGAGCTTGAATTGACCGAACAGCGAGCTCAGTTGATCGTTGAGCGTCGGGATGTTGGCCTTGTAGTAGTAACTGGCGCACAGGTGATCCTGCAGGTTCTGCCCCACCGCCGGCAGGTGCTTGACCAGCGGGATGTTGTGCTTGGCCAGCAACGCCTGATCGGCGACGCCGGACAATTGCAGGATCTTGGGCGTGTCCACGGCACCGGCGCAAAGAATGACCTCCTTGCTGGCGCTGAAGGTGCGCGCCACGCCGTGCTGGGTGACGGAAATACCGGTCGCACGTCCGTCTTCAAACAACACCCGATCCACCAGGGCGTAATGCTCGACAGTCAGGTTCGGCCGGCTCAACGCCGGGTGCAAATGCGCAAAGCTGCTTGAACAGCGCTGGCCATTCTTGGTGTTGACGTCGTAGATGCCCGAACCTTCGAATTTCGGCCCGTTGAAGTCGTCGCTGTGCGGGTAGCCGAGTTCGTCGCAGCCTTTGAGGAACACGTCGCAGATCGGGTGGGTCTGGCCTTTCATCGGCGTGATGCTGATCGGGCCCCTGCCACCGTGGTATTCGCTGTCGCCCAAGGGATGGTTTTCCAGTTTGCGGAAGTACGGCAGCACATCCTTGAAACCCCAGCCGTCGTTGCCGTTGGCGGCCCAGTCATCGAAGTCATGGGCCTGGCCGCGAACGTAGATCATCGCGTTGATCGAACCGGAACCGCCCTGCACCTTGCCACGCGGGGCATAGATTTCGCGGTTGCCCAGCTGTTTTTGCGGCTGGCTGTAATACATCCAGTTGAACGTCGGGTTGTAATACATTTTGGCGAAGCCGACCGGGATCCTGAACCACAGGGAACTGTCCTTGCCGCCCGCCTCGAGCAGCAGCACCGAGTATTTGCCCGAAGCCGACAGCCGATTGGCGAGGATGCAGCCCGCGGCGCCAGCGCCAGCGATGATGTAGTCGTAAGTCATGCACGGTTACCGCGTAAGTCGTTGTACAAAAAAAACACCGCCCCCTGAATGTAGGAGCGAGCCTGCTCGCGAAAAACGTACGAGCGCCACGGTGATTCAGGCAGTTCTCGTCATCGTTAACGTCCATCGCGAGCAGGCTCGCTCCTACAGGAGGCACTACCGTCAGCCTCGGGCTGGCGATGTGTCTTTGACGTCTGCCGGGGTCGGCGCCATTTGCAGGTGCAGACGCTCGCCGGTGTACGGCGAATGCTTGCGCACCACGTCCATGTTCAGCTCGACACCCAGGCCCGGCTCGGTGGACGGAATGATGTAGCCGTCTTCCCATTGCAGCGGCTTGGTCAGGACTTCGGCATGGAACCCGCCCCAGGTCATGATGCTTTCCTGGATCAGGAAGTTCGGCGTGCAGGTGGCCAGCTGGAAACTCGCCGCCGCGCCAATCGGCCCGTTGTAGAGATGCGGCGCGATCTGTGCGTAATAGGCTTCGGCCATGCTCGCGATCTTCTTGGCTTCCAGCAGACCGCCGCAGCGCGCGACGTTCATCTGCAGAATCGACGCACCGCCGGCCTGCAACAGCTTGAAGAATTCATACTTGGTGGTCAGCCGTTCGCCGGTGGCAATCGGGATGATGGTCTTGGCCGCGACCTGCGCCATGGCCTCTTCCTGGCCTGGCGGCACCGGCTCTTCGAACCACAGCGGGTCGTACTTTTCCAGGCGCTTGGCCAGACGGATCGCCGAGGACGGCACCATCTGCCCATGGGTGCCGAACAGCAGATCGCACTTGTCGCCCACCGCTTCGCGGATCTTGCGGCAGAAGGTTTCGCAGCGTTCCAGCACTTCCAGCGAGATCTGGTGGCCGGAGTACGCGGTGTACGGGCCGGCCGGGTCGAACTTCACGGCGGTGAAGCCTTTGTTCATGTTCTCGATGGCGCACTCGGCGGCCAGGTCCGGGTCGTCGTAGTCGTACTCGCCCTTGCTGTTGACCGGGTACAGGTAGGTGTAGGAACGCAGGCGCTCGTTGACCTTGCCGCCCAGCAACTCGTAGACCGGCTTGTTCGCCGCTTTACCGATGATGTCCCAGCAGGCCATCTCCAGGCCGCTGACCACGCCCATCATGGTCAGGTCCGGACGCTGGGTGAAACCGCTCGAATAGGCCTGGCGGAAGAAGCGCTCGATGTGATGCGGATCGTGGTTGAGCAGGTAGCGTTCAAACACGTCTTCGATGATCGGCAGCATGGCTTTCGGGCCGAAGGTCGCGGCGTAGATCTCGCCCACGCCTTCGATGCCGCAATCGGTTTTCAGCTTGACGAACAGCCAGTACATGCCGCCGATGTGCGGTGGCGGTACGGCGACGATATGGGTTTCAAGGGCGACGATTTTCATCTCAGGCACCTGTTTTTTTCAAAGATTGACGATTGATTCGGGCACGCAGGGTCAGGGCCGCCAGGGTCCCGAGCAGGCCGACGAACGCGATGTAGCCGAAATACAGCTTGTAACCAAAGGCACCGGGGAAATGTTCGGTGAGGTAGCCGTTGATCAAGGGAATGAAGGCGTCGGGCAAGTAACCGACCACCGAGACGATGCCGATCGCCAGGCCGGTAATGCGCAGCGGAATGTTGCAGGTGTCGAGGATCGCCCAGTACAGACCGCGAATGGCGTAGGTCATCAGGCCGATGAAAATCACCGTGCCGATCAGCAGGCCCATGCTGTTGAGCGCCGGGAACACGATCAGGCCGATCATCGCCAGCGATGCCAGCAACAAGGCAACGACCAACACCGAGATGTTCGAGAACTTGTCACCGAGCCAGCCGCCGCCGATGCCGCCAATCGGACGCATCCACAGCTTGATGGTGGTGATGGTGCCGGCCATGACCGCGGTCATGCCGCCGCCCTGCAGGTAATCGGAGAAACTGTAGGTGGCCCAGAAAATGTGATAACCGCAGAACACGATGGCCGTGACCAGCCACAGCTCGGGGATTTTCACCAGGGTGGCCAGGTCGCTGAGCAGGTTGTACTTGCCCTTCTCCACCGCCGCTGTGTCTTCCATGGACTTCGGGTCCTTGATCAGCACCAGCACACAACCGATGGCGATACAGGTGAAGGCGTAGAGGTAGACCACGTGCTTGAATCCTTCGGCGGCGGACTCGCCACGGGTTTCGGTGGCGAAGGCGAACAGGCCCAGCGCAACGGTCGCCAACAGGGCTTCAACCAACCCGCGGCCGCCGTCGAGGATGCCGAAAAAGCGACCTTGTTCCGTGTGGTGGGCGATCATTTTCACGCGCTTGAGCACCGAGGCCCAGAACGTCAGGCCGGTGGTCAAACCCCAGCAACCGAAGATGATCATCAACCCGGTCATCGAGGGCGCGGTGGAATACCACAGGCCCAGGGCACCGGTGGCGACCAGCGAGAAGAAAATCAGGAAACGCGGGGCGATGCGGTCGGCCAGCCAGCCGCTCGGCAGATAACTCAGGAGGAAAATCGTGCCGAGCATCGAGTACAGATAACCCAGCTCGCTGTGGTTGATCTGGAACACTTCGAGCATGGTGGTCTGGTAGACCTGACGCAGATAGAGGATCGGGTAGATCGCCCCTGCGGCGAGCACCAGCAGCATCAGCTGGACGTAACGACTTCCCTTGTCACTGTGGCTTTTTGAACCCGCGTTCGAACCCTGAACAGCGGCAACAGTGGTTGCAGGCTTGGACATCTGTGTGACCTCGGGCAGCCCGGTGGTCCGGGCGCCCCAAATAATTGTTTTTATGGGTGTGGCGTGAGGCGTGTTGCGGGTGGATCAATACTTCATGACCACCAGGCGGGTCTGGGTGAACTCGAGCATGCCGTGTTTGCCGTCGTCGCCGCCCAGGCCCGAGCGTTTCCAGCCGGCGTGGAAGCCCTGGTACGGGTCGGCCGGGGTGCGATTGACGTACAGCTCGCCCGCCTCGATGGCGTTGGCGACTTTCATCGTGGTGCGGTAGTTCTCGGTGTACAGCACCGACGACAGGCCGAACTGATGATCGTTGGCCATGGCCAGCGCTTCGTCGATGTCGCGGTACTTGAGCACCGGCAGCACCGGGCCGAAGATTTCTTCCTGGATGATTTCCATGTCCTGACGGCAACCGCTGAGCAGGGTTGGCGGGTAGAAATGACCGCTGCCCTGCGGGATGAAACCGCCTGTTTCCAGTACAGCACCGTCGGCGACGGCGCGCTCGACCATGGCATGAATGTTCTGCTGCGAACTGGCGTTGACCAGCGGACCCATCAGGCTGGCGTCGGCGGCGCGATCACCGAATTTCACGGCGCTGATCTTGCTTTTGAGCAGCGCGAGGAATTGTTCGTAGACGCTTTCCTGCACGTAGACGCGCTCCACCGCTGTGCACAACTGGCCGCAGTGGGTGGTCTTCGACGCGATGATGTCGCTGGCGGCCTTTTCCAGATCGGCGTCGGCTTCGATGATCGCCGGGGTCTTGCCGCCCAGTTCCAGGGACGGCTTGGCGATGTTGGCCTTGCAGTAATCGAGCACGATGCGCCCGGCGTTGACGCTGCCGGTCAGGGTGATCAAACCGACGGCCTTGTGCGTGCACACCGCAGCGGCCGTGGCGTGGTCCATGGTCAGGATGTTGATCACACCCGCCGGGATTCCGGATTGCTGCACCGCCTTGGCGATTTCGAACGCGGACGTCGGGGTGTTGTTGCTCGGGCGCACCACCACGGTGTTGCCGGCAATCAGCGCCGGGGCGATTTTGCGCAGCAGGGTGTAGACCGGGTAGTTGAACGGGATCAGGCACGCGACCACGCCGATCGGCTCGCGGTGCAGGAACAGGTTTTCATTCGGGGTGTCGCTGGGAATGATCTCGCCTTCAATGCGACGCGCCCATTCGGCGTGATAACGGGTGATCTGCGCGGCGTAACGGGCTTCGTTGCTGGCGTCGGCGACGCTCTTGCCGGATTCGGCGGCCAGCGCCTTGCCGATGTTTTCCGCACAGGCTTCAAGCGCATCGGCAAACGAGCGCAGGTGTTCGGCGCGTTCGATGCTGGTGAGCTTGCCCCAGACTTTCTGGGCCGTGGCGGCAGCGTCGACCGCGTGGGTCGCTTCATCGGCGGTGGCCGCTGAAACATGACCTAAAAGCACTTCAGTCGCGGGGTTGTACACCGCGATCAGCGCTTCGCTGGCAGGTTCAATGAAGTGACCGTTTACAAAGTTTCGCTCGAGTCGCATGTGCATCGCCCATCGTTGTTTTTATCCAGTGCTTGCAGTCTTGGCATCCGACGCGGGTTGAACAAACGATTTATTGAGCGGTGCAACATTCGAAAAACGCATATTACCCCTGTGAGCGGCGCGATCCCCTGTAGGAGCGAGCCTGCTCGCGATGGATTCGAGAACGCCGCGGGGAGTCAGGCACCCAGCGTTATCGTTGACGACCATCGCGAGCAGGCTCGCTCCTTCAGGGGGTGATGGTGTTTCAGGTGGCGGCAGTCGAGGGCTCGAGCTGTCGTTGCGCCAGCCAGATTTCTTCCTGCAACCACTCGCTGAACATCTGCAATTGCGGCATCTCCGTTTGTTCCGGCCGGGTCACCAGCCAGTACGATTGATGCCCGTCCACGTGCACATTCAGCACCTGGGTCAACTGCCCGCTGGCCAGTTCCGAGGCGACCATGTGCCAATCGGCGATGGTGATGCCCAACCCGTCGACGGCCGCGCGAATGGCCAGGTCGAGCAGGTCGAATTCGTAGCCGCCCTGGGTATCGACCCCGGTGATGCGCGCCGCGTCCAGCCAGTGTTTCCAGGTCAGGTAGCGCTGGTCTTCCCGGGCCAGTACGTGCAGCAAGGTCAGGCGGTTGAGGTCGAGGCCCTGCTCGCTCCACTCCCGCGCATACAAGGTCGGCGCGCACACCGCGATGTGCCGTTCCTGGATCAGCAGCGAACTGTCCAGCCCGTCCCATTCACCGTTGCCGAAACGGATCGCGCAATCCAGCGTACTGGCTTCCGCCAGGCTGTCCTGCAAACGGGTGGTGATGCTCAACTCCAGTTCCGGATGCTTTTCCCGCAGCCGGCCCAGCCGCGGCATCAGCCAGCGGTTGGTGAAGGTTGGCGGCGCGTTGATGTGCAGGCGATTGGAATGGGTTTTCTGCTGGATGCTGCGCACCGTCAGTTCGATCTTGTCGAACGACTGGTGCAGCGCCCGCAACAACACCCGTCCGGCGCTGGTCAGGTCGAGGTGATGATGACGCCGCTCCAGCAGGTTTTCGCCCAGCTGTTCTTCGAGTTGGCGCACCTGCCGGCTGACGGCGCTCTGGGTGACATTGAGCAACTCGGCAGCCCGGGTGAAGCTGCCGGTGCTGCCGGCCACTTCGAAGGCTTTGAGGGCATTCAGACCGGGCATTTTGCGTTTCATGAAAGGCACTCGTGGAAGGCTGACCAGGTAACAAGCATCCCACGCCCTGTAGGAAATTTCCTGAGTAACATGCAAATTTGTGTTGTGTAGGACAATCCACCCGGCACCGCGAACCGCTTTTCTGTAGGAGCGAGCCTGCTCGCGATAGCGGTGTGTCAGTCAATATTTAAGTGTCAGATACTCCGCTATCGCGAGCAGGCTCGCTCCTACAGGGGTTGCGTCCAGCCTGTCTATTTCAGGCTCTGAGATAGCCCCGCGCCAGTAACATGCATTTATCGAACGTTTGCGCGTTGAATTTATCGTTTGTCGATCTTTGCGCCGATGACAAAACTGCGGCCATCTCAAATAAAAACAACATGAGAGCTGCCCCATGCCCCATCTCGACGAGCTAATCACTCTGGACGGCGCTCAGCCGCATCCAGCAGTCAGCGACCTGTGCACCCAAGTCAACAGTGGCGAGATCAACCGCCGGCAATTCCTGCGTACCGCCGCCCTCCTCGGCATCACCGTCGCCAGCGCCAGCACCTTCCTCGGTTCCGCCCTGCTCGGCAATTCCGCCCACGCCGCCGAGGCCATCCCGCCACGTCAGGGCGGTACGTTGCGTTTTGCCTGCGCCATCCAGGAAATCCAGGACCCGATGCTGATCACCTGGATCGAAGCCTCGAACCTGCTGCGCAACTCCCTGGAATTCCTGACCTGGGTAGACGCCGACAACATCACCCACCCGTACCTGGCCGAGAGCTGGAGCCCGTCCGAAGACCTCAAGACCTGGACCTTCAACCTGCGTCAGGACGTGAAGTGGAGCAACGGCGACACGTTCAACGTCGACGACGTGCAGCACAACATCCAGCGCTGGATTGACGCCGACTCCAAGTCGGTCAACCGCACCGCGTTCCAGGACATCAGCGCCTTCGAAAAACTCGGTGACTACCAGTTCCGCCTGGTGCTCAAGCGGCCGATCCTGGCGATCCCGGAAATGCTCAACGCCTTCACCTGTGCCATCGTTCACCGCAGCTTCAAGGCCGGTGATGACTGGGCGAAAAACCCGCTCTGCACCGGTCCTTTCAAGCTGGTGTCGTTTGCCGTCAACAAGCAGGCGACCTTCGCCAAGCGCGCCGATTACTGGCGCAAGCCGGCCAACCTCGACGAATTGCGCTACATCGATATGGGTACCGACATTTCCTCCCATCTGGCAGCCTTGCAGGCCGGGCAAGTGGACGTGCTGTACCGCGTGACCGTTGCCGAACTCGACCTGGCCAAACGTCTGCCGGGCGCGCAATTGCTGACCTGCAAATCGGCGCAGACCGTCGTCATGCGCATGGCTTGCGACCAGAAACCGTTCGACGACTTGCGCATTCGTAAAGCGGTGGTGCTCTGCGCCGACAATGCGCAGATGCTGAAAATCGCCTATCGCGGCATGGGCACGCTCGGCGAAGACCATCACGTCGCACCGTCGAGCCCGGAATACTTTGCACTGCCCAAACGAAACCGGGACGTGGCGGCGGCGAAGAAGCTTCTTGCCGAGGCAGGTTTTCCGAACGGCATCGACGTCGACCTGATCGTCGGTAACACCCAGGGCCGCTACGAACAGGACTGCGCACAGATCCTGCAACAGAACTGCGCCGAAGCCGGCATCCGCATCAACCTCAAAGTGATCCCGGCCACTCAATACTGGCCAATCTGGAACAAAGCAGCGTTCAGCCTGACCTACTGGGCTCACCGCCCGCTGGGCGTGATGTCCCTGGAGCTGGCCTACCGCAGCGGTGCGGCCTGGAACGAAAGCCACTACAGCGACCCCGCCTTCGACAACGCGCTGGACAAGGCCATGGGCATCGTCGACCCGAAACAGCGGGCCGTGGCCATGGAAGAAGTCGAGCGCATCCTGCAAGACGCCTGCGTCATGGTGCAGCCGTTCTGGGGTGACAACTTCACCGCCACCAGCAAAAAGGTCCAGGGCTTCAAGGTCCACCCTTCGCACTTCTACCCAATGGATGAAGTCTGGCTGAGCGCCTGACGCGCAGCCTCTCACGCGCCCGCCCACCGAAAGGTGTGGCGGGCCGGCATCCCTTGATTAGCCGGAGCCTGCAAGCATGGCCGAGTTTCTGTTACGCAAATTACTGGCGTTGGTCGCGACCCTGTTGTCGGTGTCGCTGATCGTGTTTGTCGCCCTAGAACTGAACATCGAGGACGTCGCCATCAACGTTCTCGGCCCCTACTCCGCCGCCGACCAGCGCGCGACGTGGCTGGTGGAACATGGCTACGACCAGCCGTTCCTGTGGCGCTACCTGGTGTGGCTGAAGGATTTCGTCAGCGGCGAATGGGGCACCTCGGTGCACTTTCGCGAGCCGGTGATCGACCTGCTGCTGCCCAACCTCGGGCAAACATTGATCCTCGCCGGGCTGGCCCTGCTGGTGATAGTGCCGGTGGCGCTGACCCTGGGCATTCTGGCCGGCATTCGCCAGGGTTCGGCGATCGACCGCCTGGTGTCGTTCCTGTCGATCGTCACCACCTCGATTCCGGACTTCGCCAGTGCCGTGTTCGTCTCGGCGATCTTCGTGTTCTGGCTCAACTGGCTGCCGGGCGTGAGCAGCATGAGCGATGGCTTCAACGCCGCCGAGCTGGCCCTGCCGCTGATGGTGCTGTGCCTGTTCGGCATCGGTTACCTGGCCCGCATCACCCGCGCCTCGATGGTCGAAGTCATGCAGGCGCCGTACATCCGCACCGCTCGCCTCAAAGGCGCATCGACCTCGCGCATCGTGCTGCGCCATGCCTTGCGCAACGTCCTCATCGCTCCGATCACGGTGATCATGCTGTACATCCCGTGGCTGCTGTCGAACGTGATCGTGGTCGAGGTGTTCTTCGCCTACAAAGGCTTCGGCTCGTTGCTGTACACCGCTTCGCTGAACCACGACGTCTACCTGATCGAAGCCTGCGCGATGATCAGCGGCGCGGTGGTCGGCGCGACCAAAATCTTTTCCGACCTGGCCTACACCTGGCTCAACCCGCGCATCACCCTGCGCAGTCTTGGCGGAGGTGGCCAATGAGCTTCCTGCACTCGTTCAAACATCCCCTGGCCCTGCTCGGTTTGCTGCTGGTGGGCGGCTGGGTCCTGACCGCCACGTTTGCCCCGTGGCTGGCACCTCATGATCCGCTGGAAAGCTTCACGCCACTGCTGACGCCGATGACCGCGGATGACAGCGGGATGAGCTTCCTGCTGGGCACCGACATGATTGGCCGGGACATTCTTTCGCGGCTGGTCTGGGGCACGCGCACCGTGTTGTTCTGGTCGATCCTGGCGACGCTGACCGCATTTGCCGTGGGCATTGCCATGGGACTGAGCGCCGGTTACTTCAACGGCAAGGTCGATGCGTTCCTGTCGTACGTCGCCGACACCGTGCTGTCGTTCCCGGTGCTGGTGCTGTACATCGTGATCATCATCGCCCTCGGTGCTTCGGCACTGAACATCCTGATCGCCGTGACCTTCACCAGTGCCCCGGCGATCTTCCGGATCATGCGTGCCCTGACCATCGACATCCGCTCCCGGGACTACGTGCTCAGCGCGATCACCCAGGGTGAAGGCTCGCTGCGCATCATGCTGGTGGAAATCCTGCCCAACTGCGGCGGCCCGCTGATCGTCGATTTCTGCCTGCGCATCGGCTACACCGCGATCATGATCGGCGCCCTCGGCTTCCTCGGCCTCGGCCTGCCACCGCCCACCCCGGACTGGGGCGGCATGATCAACGAAGGCCGCAGCATGGCCATCGCGTTCCCGCACCTGGTGATCTTCCCGTGCATTGCCATCTCCACCCTGATGCTGGGCCTGAGCCTGTTGGCGGACGGTCTGGACGAACACGCCCAGAAAGGCGCAAGGAGCTGAGCATGAATCAACAACAAGTCTTGAAGGTGGAGAATCTCTCCATCGAGTTGCCCGCTGGCGCCGACCGCAGCCACGCGGTCCAGGGCATCAGCTTCGACGTGCGCAAGGGCGAAATCCTCTGTGTGATCGGCGAGTCCGGCTCCGGCAAATCGGTGCTCTCGGCGGCGATCATGGGCGACTACGCCAAGGGCCTGCGCCACAGCGAAGGCGTGATCGATTTTCTCGGCGACGACATTTGCCGACTGCCCGAGAACGTCCTGCGCCAGCTGCGCGGCAACCGCATCGCGATGATTTTCCAGGAGCCGATGGCGGCGCTGAACCCGGCGATCCGCATCGGCCAGCAGGTCGAGGAAATCTTCGACATCCACGCCCCGCTGATGCCCGCCGCCGAGCGCCGCGAACGCATGCTCGCGCTGCTCGAATCGACCCATCTGCCGGACCCGCCACGGATCGCCAACAGCTTTCCCCATCAACTCTCCGGCGGCCAATGCCAGCGGGTGGTGATTGCCATGGCCCTGGCGATGAACCCGGATCTGTTGATCGCCGACGAACCGACCACGGCCCTCGACGTCACCACCCAGGCGCAAGTGCTGAAACTGGTGCGTGAACTGCGCGGGCGTGGCCAGCACGGGATTCTGTTCATCACCCACGACTTCGGCGTGGTCGCGGAAATCGCCGACCGCATCGCGGTGATGGAAGGCGGACGCCTGGTGGAAATCGGCGAACGCGACCAGGTACTCAATGCTCCGGCGCACCCTTACACGCGCAAACTGATCGCCGCCGTGCCGGCCCTGCACCCGGAACTGCACGTGCCCAGCGCCGACGGTGAACTGGCGCTGCGCATCGAGCGCCTGAACAAAACCTACAACGTCGGCGGCCGCTCGGTGGCGGCGCTGAGAGATGTCTCGCTGCAACTGCCTCGGGGCAAGACCCTGGCCATCGTCGGCGAGTCCGGCTCGGGCAAGAGCACGCTGGTCAAAGCGGCGATTCGCCTGGTGGACAGCGACAGCGGTCATGTGTGGGTGGGCGACACGGATTTCCTCGCGTTGCGCGGCTCGGCCCTGGCGGCCAACCGGCGGCGCATCCAGATGATTTTCCAGGACCCTTACGGCTCGCTCAATCCGCGCCACCGGGTGGGCGACATCATCGCCCGTGCCGCGCAATTGCGTGGGTTGTCAGCCAGGGATGCGTGGACCGAGGCCGGCGATTTGCTGGAACAGGTCGGGCTCAAACGGGACGCGCTCAAGCGCAAGCCCCGGCAGTTTTCCGGAGGCCAGCGCCAACGCATCGGCATTGCCCGGGCACTGGCGATGCGGCCTGAAGTGCTGATCGCCGACGAAAGCGTTTCGGCGCTGGATGTCTCGGTACAAAAACAGGTGCTGGAGTTGCTCGCCGAGCTGCAACAGCGGCTGAACCTGAGCATTTTGTTCATCACCCACGACCTGCGCGTGGCGGCGCAGATCAGCGACTACATCGCGGTGATGCGCCAGGGCGAAGTGGTGGAATACGGCACGGCGGAACAGGTGTTGCTGCGTCCACAGAACAGCTACACCCAGACCTTGCTGGCGGCGGCCCCCGGCGCTTCGGCGATACCGGTGGTGCCTGTCGCGGAGCCCGCGCTGAGGCTGATCCGACCGCAAGCCAACTAAGCCCATAACCCTTTCCCCAGGTCGCAGCGTTCGCTGCGGCATGGGTTGCTGTTGCCAACAATAATCAGAAAATCGGGAGTATCACAGTGCGCGCAATTCCCCCTCGTGCTATCCGTTCCATCGCCTTGATTCCGCTGCTGGGTGCCTTCGCGGCCCCGGCCATGGCGGTTCAGGTGACCGACAACCTCGACCTCGGCGGCGCCGTTCGCGCCCGCTGGGACTACGACCCGGATCGTGACATCCGCGAGTTCGGCCTGGACACTATTTTCCTCAGTGCCAAATACAATTCCGACACCTGGATCGGCGAGGCTCAGTACCGTTTCTACGGCAAGTCCTATCCGTACCAGTACACCAAGCACCACGACGCTATCCAGTTCGCCAAATTCGCCTGGGCCGGCTACAAGTTCAACCCCGACCAGCAAGTGCAGGTCGGCCTGAACACCGTGCCATTCGGTTTGCAGCCGTACTTCGGCAGCACCTTCTATGAAACCCTGGGCAACGTCATTGGCCTGGAAGACGTGCAACAGGTCGGCGCCAAGTACATCCAGCAAAGCGGCGACTGGAACGTCCAGGCCGGCTACTACCTGCGCCCGGCGTGGCAAGGCAAAGGCACCAGCAAAGGCGTGACCTACTCCAGCGTGGTGTCCGGGGCGGACAGTTACGTGGGCGACGGCAGCGACAACCAGGAACGCAACACCATCGTGCTTCGGGTGGCCAAGGCCCTGGACCTGGGGCCGTGGAAATCCGAAGTCGGGCTCTCCGGCCTGACCTCGACCCTGGAAAACAAGGACACCGACAACGACGGCCGACGCAACGCCGTGGCCGTGCACTACCTGGGCAAGAACGGTCCGTGGGGCGTGCAGCTGCAAGCGGCGCGGCAACAGATGTCACCGCGCAACGCCGGCACGGATGAGCTGGTCACCCTCGGTGGTTACGACGGCACTTACAACGTCGCCAGTCGCGGCAATCTGTACGTGGCGGACCTGAGCTACGACGTCGCCGGCAAATACCTGTTCGACCAGATCAGCGGCGTGAAGCTGTACGCCAACTACAGCGCCTTCGACAAATCCGCCAGCGAGTTCAAGACCTCGGAGCGCTTGATCCTCGGCACGTCGTTTTCCTTGAGCAAATTGTGGATCGCGACCGAGTGGCTGTATGGCAAGAATGACCCGTACATCGGTGGCAGCAGCTACACCCAGAGCCTGGGGGCTGGGGGCACCGATCATTGGGAGAATCAGCTGTACATGAACATCGGGTATTACTTCTGATCCGGGATTTTCAGCGTTTATGAGGACGTCTTCGCCGGCAAGCCGGCTCCTACGGGGATCACCGAACCTGTGGGAGCTGGTTTGCCAGCGATGGCGTCAGCCCAAACAACACTTGCATCAGCCCATCACACAGGAGTCAGATACGCCCTACAGAATATTCACCAAAAACAGTAAACCTGCCCCTCCTCGGCGTCAGGTCCGGAGTCACCCTTTCATGCGTCAACTGCCCTCGCTCAACATGCTGCGCGTCTTCGAAGAGGTCGCGCGGCATCGCAGTTTCAGCCAGGCGGCCCTCGGTCTGAACGTCACCCAAGGCGCGGTCAGCCGTCAGATCAAGCAGCTCGAAGATTACCTCGGCGTGGCGCTATTCATCCGCACCCCACAAGGCCTGTCACTGACCGAAACCGGTCTGGCCCTCTCCCCGCAACTGAGCGACGCCTTCGACCACATCGAACGCGCCCTGCAAGCCGTGCGCGTGCCCAACCTGCGCCAGCGCCTGCGCATCGTCGCGCCACCGACCTGGGCCACGCGCTGGTTGTCGGCGCACTTGCGCGCCTTTTGCCAACGCTACCCGGACATCAGCCTCAGCGTGACCAACCAGGGCGGCCACGACAACCTGGCGGAAATCGACTGCCACATCCGCTTCGGCCTCGAAGCGGCCAGCCATTGCAGCAGCCAGTTACTGGTGATGGAACGGCACATGGCGGTGGCCAGCCCGGAGTTGTTCGTCAATGGCCAGCCGCCGGACCTGCGGCAGTTTCCGCTGCTGCACATCCTGCATGACGGCAAACGCCTGAAGGTCTGGGAGAACTGGCTGGCGGCGATGGGCCGGGACGATGTCGATGCGGGGCAAGGGCTGGAATTCAGCACCCTGGATCAGGTGATTCACACCGCGCTGGCGGGCGGTGGATTGGCGGTGATCGATCGGCAGATGATCGAAAAGGAACTGGCGAACGGCAGCCTGGTGCCGATCACCCCGGTGGAAGTGCTCGGGCCATATGGCTATTGGCTGGATGTGGCGAACGACAAGCAGGGGTTGTCGAAGGTGCGGTTGTTCACGGATTGGTTGGGGCTGGTCAGCAACCCCTGAAACACGCCCCCCTGTGGGAGCGAGCCTGCTCGCGATGGTGTATCAGCCACATTGATGTCGACTGACACTCCATCGCGAGCAGGCTCGCTCCCACATTTGGATCTGCGCCAGTTTTTTAGACCGTGGCGGCGGCTTTGACGGCCACCGGCGCCCCGCCCTCTACCGGGCTCTGCGCCTTGCACGCCTGGCTCAACGTCAGCGACTTGGTCTCCGGCGCCCAGGCCCAGGACAACAACGCGCCAATGGCCAGGATTGCCGCCAGGATGCCCATGGTCGGGCTCAGGCCAATCCCCGCGACACTCACCGGCAGCAGGAAAGTGCTGACCGCCGAACCCAGGCGACTCACCGCCGTGGCCAGGCCGATCCCGCTGGCACGCACTTCGGTCGGGAAGCTCTCGGCCGGGAACACGCCCACCAGATTACTCACCGCCGACAACACCAGGGTAAACAGCCCGAACACCAGCACCATCAGGAACGCCGCACTGCTCGGCAACACGGCCAGCATGAACAACGCGACCGCGAGGATGATGAACGAGTTGATCAGGAACCCGCGCCGGGAGAATTTGATCGTGCACCAGATGCCGATCAGCGCGCCGAGGATCAGCAGCATGTTCAGCATCAGCTCGGTGCCGAAACCTTCCGCCAGGCCCATTTTCTGCAGGATCGACGGCAGGAAGGTGTAGATGGCGAAATACGGCATCACGATGCACACGAAGAACAGGCAATTGAACGCCGTGCGTTTGCGGTATTCACGGCTGAACAGCACCGCGTAGCCGGATCGGGTTTCAGTGGATTGGGTTTCGTCGAGTTCGACGTTGTCGCCCAGGTGCTTCTTGACGATCGCACGCGCCTCGGCAATCCGTCCCTGATTGACCAACCAGCGCGGCGACTCCGGGGTGCCGATCCGGGCAATCAGAATCAACGCCGCCGGGATCGCCGACGAGGCCAGCATCCAGCGCCAGGCATCATCGCCGAGGCTGAGCATCGCGGTGCCGACAAAGGTGGCTGCCACGTAGCCGAAGGTCCAGATCACGCTGAACGAACCGAGCAATACGCCGCGATGCTTCTTCGGCGAGAACTCGGCGAGCATGGCGTGGCCGACGCTGAAGTCACCGCCCAGGCCGATGCCGATCAACACCCGGCAAAGAAACAGGCCCATGGCGGTCTCGGCGTAGAACTGCATCACCGATGCGATAGTGATCAGCACGAAACTGACGAGGAAGATTTTCTGCCGCCCGACCTTGTCGGAGATCCAGCCGAAAAACAGGCTGCCGAGAAACAGCCCGATCAATGCCGAAGCGCCGATCAGGCCTTGCCAGAATGCATCCAGTTGCATTTGCGGGCTCAGCAGGGTGAATGCGATACCGATCAGGCCGAGAATGTAGCCGTCGGTGAAATGTGCGCCGAAGGTCAGGCCGGCGATTTTAAGGTGGAAGCGACCGATAGGCAGGTCGTCGATTTTTACCGGTTGAACAGACATGTAGGTCTCCAATTGTTGTTATAGACGGAGAAATGAAACCGATAACGCTGATTTCCAATTGTGGGAGCGAGCCTGCTCGCGATGACGGAGGGTCAGTCAACATAGATGTTGAAAGTTATGCCCTCATCGCGAGCAGGCTCGCTCCCACAGGGTGAAGCTGTGGGGCTTAGAGGCCGCCCATCAGCAGGTATTTGATTTCCAGGTAGTCTTCCAGACCGTATTTGGAACCCTCGCGACCGAGGCCCGATTCCTTGATGCCGCCGAATGGCGCCACTTCCGTGGAGATGATCCCCTCGTTGATCCCGACCATGCCCGCTTCCAGGCCTTCGGCCATGCGCCACACGCGACCGATGTCGCGGCTGTAGAAGTAGGCCGACAAGCCGTACGGCGTGTCGTTGGCTTTTTGCAGCACCTCGGCTTCGTCCTTGAAGCGGAAGCACGCGGCCACCGGACCGAAGGTTTCGTCCTGGGCGATCAGCATCTCGCTGTTGGCTTCGGCAAGGATGGTCGGCTCGTAGAACGTGCCGCCCAATGCATGACGACGACCGCCGCACAACAGCTTGGCACCCTTCTCCAATGCATCGCTCACATGCAGTTCGACCTTGGCCAGCGCCGCCGTGTTGATCAGTGGACCTTGTTCGGTTTCGCCATCCAGCGCACTGCCGACGCGCATCGCAGCGACGGCTTCGGCGAGTTTGCCGGTGAAGGCTTCGTAGACACCGTCCTGAATGAAGAAGCGGTTCACGCACACGCAAGTTTGCCCGGTGTTGCGGAATTTCGAGGCCATCGCGCCTTTGACGGCGGCGTCCAGATCGGCGTCGTCGAACACAATGAACGGCGCGTTGCCGCCCAATTCCAGCGAGACCTTTTTCAAGGTGTCGGCGGCCTGGCGCATCAGCAACTTGCCGGTGCGGGTCGAGCCGGTGAACGACAGTTTGCGCACGATGCCGGAGGCTTGCAGCGCGCCGCCAATCGCCACGGCATCGCCGGACACGACGTTGAACACGCCAGCCGGAATGCCCGCCTGTTCAGCCAGTACCGCCAAAGCGAACGCGGACAACGGCGTTTCTTCGGACGGTTTGAGAATCATCGTGCAACCCGCCGCCAGCGCCGGGCCGACCTTGCGGGTGACCATGGCCAGCGGGAAGTTCCACGGGGTGATCGCCGCGACCACGCCGATGGCTTCCTTGACCACGATGATCCGCGCATCTGCCTTGTGGCTCGGAATCACATCGCCGTAAGCGCGCTTGGCTTCTTCGGCGAACCACTCCAGAAAGCTTGCGGCGTACACCACTTCGCCCATGGCTTCGGCCAGCGGCTTGCCCTGTTCGCGGCTGAGCAACGTGGCCAGATCCTTCTGGTTGCTGAGCATCAGCTCGCTCCAGCGCTTGAGCTTCTGGCTGCGTTCCTTGGCGGTCAATTTGCGCCAGGCCGGGAGCGCGCGGTTGGCAGCGTCGATGGCCTGGTTGGTTTCTTCGGCACCGGCCTTCTGTACGTCGGTGATCAACTCGCCATTGGCCGGGTTGAACACCGGGTAGGTCGAACCACCGCTGGACCATTGGCCGTCGATGAAATTGCCGTTACGGATCAACGCGCTCATGCCACCGCCTCAGTCAGGTTGAAACGTTCCAGACCCGGACGGGCCGAACGCAGGATGCGTTTGCCGGCGGTGTAATCGTTGATCACGTCGCACGGCGTGTAGTTGCGCTCCAGCTCATGCAGTTCTTCGGCATCGAGCTTGGTCTCCAGCGCCGCCAGGGCACTGTCGAACTGCTCGGTGGTGTCCGCGCCGACGAGCATGCAATCCACACCCGGATGGTTGGCGACCCAGGCCTGGGCGATCTGCGCGTTGGACACGCCGCGAGCACGGGCCACGCGTTGCACCGAATGGGCGATCTCGAAGGAGGCTTCGTCGCTGTACATCTGCTGGGTGAAGAAGTCGGTCTGGTTGCGGGTCGACTGCGCGTCACCGGTCAGCAGGCCACGAGCCAGCGGGCTGAACACCGAAACGCCCAGGCCCTGGTCGCGGCAGAACGGAATCATCTCGCGCTCTTCTTCGCGGTAGGCGCAGTTCAGTTGCAGCTGCATGTTGATCGGCTTGACCCAGCCATTGCGTTCGCAGGCCATGAGGATCTTCGCCAGTTGCCCGGTGAGCATGGTCGACACACCGATGTAACGGGCCTTGCCGGAACGCACGATGTCGTTCATCGCGCTCATGGTTTCTTCGACCGGGGTGTTCACGTCGAAGTAATGCAGCATGAACACATCGACGTAATCCATGTTCAGACGCTTCAGGGAAGCGTCGATGCTGTCCATGATGTGCTTGCGCGAATGGCCGCTGGCGTTGATGCCGCTACGGGTGCCGTAGCCGACTTTGGTGGTGATCACCAGGTCTTCGCGACGGGCCAGGCGCTTGACGATGCGCCCCACCACTTCCTCGCCGACGCCGGCGGAATAGAAGTCCGCGAGGTCGATGAAATTCACGCCGTTGTCCAGTGCGTGCGCGACGATCGGCTCGCTTTTCTTCTCGTCGAAGATCCACGGTTTCCAGTCCGGGGTGCCCATGTTCATGGTGCCCAGGCACAGGCGGGAGACTTCAAGGCCGGAGTTGCCCAAACGAATGTATTGCATGGCGCGGACCTCAGGCTTTTGGCGTGTAGAAGGGGTTGCTGATGTGATTGACCACGTCCGCCAGTTGCGCGGTTTCCGGCTTGCCGGTCAGCGCGGCACGGATCGCCGTGCGGCAGGCGTTGTAGTTGTTCAGGTAGACCGCATCGAGGTCGTCGCACGCCGGGTTGACCCAGTTCGCGGTGACGATGGCCCACTCGTCTTCGGCTTCCGGCGGCAAGGTGCCGTCGAGCAGCGCTTCGAGCACCGCCTTGGCGATACCGGCCTGGGACGCGCCCCATGTGGCGTTGCCGTGCAGGTCGCTGCCGATCGCGGCTTTGTTGACGTAGAGCGTCATCGGCTTGACCGGGATGTTCGGCTGGGCGATCACCATGAACGGGCAATGGCCCTGGCTCGGCGACGCCAGGCTGTTGGCGAAGGCCTGCCCTGCCGGGCCGTTGCGCGGGCCGATCAGGATGTTGATGTGCGCGGCATTGACGCCTGGGCCTTCGAAGCCTTCACCGATGTACAGGTCGAGTTCTTTCATGAGTCGTTACTCTTCAGGGAGTTGGGTGATCAGAAACGCACGCGGACCGTGGAGGTCGCGTGGCAGTGGTCGGGGGTTGAAGAGCGCAGGACGTGGCGGAGGGAATCAGTCATGGGTGCAAACGCTCTTTTTTGTTGTTGATGAGCTGTGTTTGCGATTTTTTAACACTGGGGGTTGGCGGGGTTGTAACCATTAAAAGTCATGAGGCTATGACTTCAAGTCATACCCTGGAATAACCGTAATTCCTGTGGGAGCGAGCCTGCTCGCGATGGTGTGCCAGTCAACCTGTCATCGACTGACACTCCATCGCGAGCAGGCTCGCTCCCACAGGGAAGATTGTGTGGTTTGGGGTTACTGCGACATGGCGTCTTTTTTCATGGCGTCCTTGGACATCGCGTCTTTTTTCATGCCGTCCTTGCTCATCGAATCCTTGGACATGGCGTCTTTTTTCATCGTGTCCTTGCTCATGGCATCCTTTTTCATCGTGTCTTTTTTCATGGCGTCCTTGGACATCGAGTCCTTGCTCATGCTGTCGTTGCTCATGCCGTTAGAGGGAGTCGCCTCGGCGGCGAACACGCTGGCGGCACCTACGGCGAGGCACATGGACAGGACGACGGTGGTCAACTTTTTCATGATGAAACTCCTTGGAGCACAGGTTGCGGGTGTGTGAAGGTGTCGGGCGCTGTCAGCTGCCACCGAACCAGTTGTAGCCCTGGTCTTCCCAGTAGCCGCCGCTGTAGGTGTTGCTGACGAAAATCGCCTGGATGTGTTTGGGATTCTTGTAGCCGAGCTTGGTCGGCATGCGCAGCTTCATCGGGAAGCCGTATTCCCGTGGCAGCACGGCACCGTCATAGGTCAGCGCCAGCAGGGTTTGCGAGTGCAGCGCGGTGGCCATGTCGATGCTGGTGTAGTAATCGTCGGCGCATTTGAAACCGACGTATTTGGCATCGGTGTCCGCGCCCACCCGCTTCAGAAAATCGCTGAAGCGCACACCGCCCCAACGGCCGATCGCGCTCCAGCCTTCGACGCAAATGTGCCGGGTGATCTGCTCGTTCTGCGCCATGGCGCGCAGCTCTTCGAGGCGCCAGCTGCGCTTGTCGGCGACCAGGCCGGTGACCTCAAGTCGATAGCTCTCTTCCTCGACCGTCGGCGCTTCGTCGATGCCGTAAAAGGCATTGAACGGAAATGGCCGGGTGATCATCGACGCCGGATAGGTCGGCGCCAGTGCGTTGGGGTTGAACAGCCAGCCCTGCACCCGATCGTTGAACCGCGACATGGATGACAACGCGGTTTCGACGCTGTCGTTGTCGGTGATGTTGCAACCGGACAGCATGGCCACACCGCCAAGGGTCAGGCCGCGCAGCAGGAACGAGCGACGGGAACGGTCCTCGATTTGCGGGGCGATGATCTTGCGGGCGTCGGCCAGAATGGAAGCTTCGTCCAGACCTTCGATGGGCTTTTTCATACGGACTCCTTGTGACCGACGATCATGGCGATCAGCGTTTTCGGCACCAGCGCGACCATCACCAGATGCACCGCCACGAAAGCCATCAACAGCGCCATGGCAATGAAATGCACATGCCGCGCAGCGTCGTAGCCGCCGAGCAATTCGCGCAGCAACGGGAACTGCACGGACTTCCACAGCACCAGCCCGGAGATCACCAGCAGCGAGATGTCGACCATCACGAACAGGTACGCCAGCCGCTGCACCTGGTTGTAATGACTCAGGTCGGCGTGCCCCAGGCGTCCGCGCAACGCGGACCATAAATCATGCGCAACACCTTTGGGTGACACCGGGAAAAAGCGCCGAGAGAGACGGCCGCTGGCAATGTTGACGACCAGGTAGACGAGGCCGTTGATGGCGAGAAACCACATCGCCGCGAAATGCCATTGCAACGCACCGCCGAGCCAGCCGCCCAGGGTGATGCCTTTCGGGAAACTGAAGTCGTACAGCGGGGAGGCGTTGTAGATGCGCCAGCCGCTGGTGACCATGACCAGCACCGCAAGGGCATTCAGCCAATGGGTGAGCCGCAGCCAGCGTGGATGGGTTGAAGCGGATGACGGCGACATGATCGGCTCCCGGCGGTTGTTGTTATTCGTTGGGGCCGAGTATGGAAGCCGACAGATCGCCAAATCCTCACGTAAAGTTAAATTAATCGTGATAACTCACGCCCCCCTTACTCCCCCTGTGGGAGCGAGCCTGCTCGCGATGGCGGTATGTCAGTGACAGAGTTGGCGACTGATACGGCGCCATCGTCGGAACGCCGCCCGGAGCCGGCTCGCTCCTACAGGAAACCGAGTTGTCAGCCCATGGCATGCAAATGTGGTTAAAATGCCGCCCCCTCAAACGACCGACCCGACCCGATGAATTCAGAAGCGCTCACCACCCTGCACGACCACCTGCTGACTGCGCTGGCCACGGCTCCCGCCGAAACCCGCCGGCTGTTCCATGGTCGCGGACGCTGCTGGCCGGGGCTGGAGCAACTGACGGTTGACTGGTTGCAGGGTGTGGTGCTGGTGTCGCTGTTCAAAGAGCCGGAAGCCGAACAGCTGGAGGCGCTGAAACAGCGGCTGATGGACATCACCCGGTCAGCCGAGTGGACCCAGTCCGGTGCGCACACCCTGGCGTTGCAACATCGTTATCTGCTGCAAAGCACCACCGAGTGGCTGGTCGGGGAAGTGATCGAGGACATGACCATCACCGAGGGTGGCCTGCGCTATCGCGTGGACCTGGGCCGCAAGCAGAACACTGGGTTGTTCCTCGACATGCGCTACGGCCGCGATTGGGTACGCGCCAACGCCGAGGGCAAGCGCGTGTTGAACCTCTTCGCCTACACCTGCGGGTTTTCCGTAGCCGCCGTCGAGGGTGGCGCGGAGCATGTGGTCAACCTGGACATGTCCAGCCCGGCCCTGAACCGTGGGCGCGACAATCACCGACTCAACGGCCACGACATGAGCAAGGTGAGTTTCCTTGGCCATGACCTGTTCAAGTCCTGGGGCAAGGTGATTGGCAAGGGCCCATACGATCTGGTGATCATTGACCCGCCGTCGTTTCAGAAAGGCAGTTTTCTGCTGACCAAGGATTACCAGCGGGTATTGCGTCGGTTGCCGGAATTGCTCACGCCACAGGGCACGGTGCTGGCCTGCATGAACGACCCGGCGTTCGGTGCGGATTTCCTGATTGATGGCGTCATGCGCGAAGCGCCAAGCCTGGGGTATGAGGAACGGCTGGAGAATCCGCCGGAGTTTCCGGATGCGGATATTGAGTGCGGGTTGAAGGCGTTGGTGTTTCAGCTCAGGGATTGAACGCTGCTTTCTGCGGGAGATTCCATGTTGCAGGGGAACCCCGCAGCCTGAAATTCAGTTGGCATTCACTCTGGTTTTTTTGTCCGAGGCCTTTCCACTTTTAAAACTTTTTTTCCGCTGCGCATTAAGATAATTAAGATTTTCGTCATCATCACTCAGACTGCTTTCTTCGCTGCTCGAACTTTCGTCCGACAGCTCCGGCGCTCGTAAAAAGTACTCCATCTCCTGCAGCTCCGATTTAGCCAGTGCATCGTAATGACGAAACTTAGTATCCAAAAGCATCTTCTTAACCGCATCGGAAAGATTATTTAAACGATGCTCGGTCGTTGGCTTATAATGACCACTGCCATCAGTCCAGAACTTGAGTTCCCCATCTTCAACTACAATATCACCTGCAAAATAAACAGGTTTACCGTCCAGCAAGGATGAGTGACTCTCAACAAAAAAAGGTTGATGAAATCGTTTCTTGTTGGGTTTTCCTTTCGAATCCAATTGCTCATTTTTCAAACCAACATAAACTTTATCAGGATCATTTTCTGGAATTACAAACGAGAACAGACCGTCTATCTCGTAGTGATCCCCGGTTTCTTTTTGAGTAAAAGAATACTTATCATCACGTTTTGTGAGAATAAATATTTGTTCGGGCCCAGCTGGTTTTTTCATATGACTTTTAGCAACCTGATGTATCAGCACTGGCGCCCTTTCATTGCCACAACCGCTTTGACTTGTTTCACTTTGAGCGGATGCGTGGTCTCCCTTGGATGAATCAAGGTCAACATTTTGATCTTCCCTTTTTTTCCTTTCCAAGCCCTTCGGATCAAAAAAAACTATTGGATTATTCCCCACCATAACGTATCTGTTTGGCCCGGAAACATCACCTGCGGGATCAGGTGCAACCCACCGCTGCAACCAAGGCGCGTAATACCGATATCCATAATAATAAAGCCCCGTCGCATCGCGCTCTTTCCCTGAATAACGAAAGGTTTTGTACTTCGCCACCCATGCACTTTTGCCCGCCCAGCACGCCGTACCGCCAAAGGGATAATAGTGTTCCCAGGTCAGCACTCCTCCTTCTTCGTCCAGCTCTAATGTACTGGAACCGATGAGATCGCTGAGTGGGTAGCGCAGTTGATCCTTTTGCTCGGCATTGGGCCAATGCAGTGCCCGCACTCTATTGCGCGCGGCTTCGATGCTGATGACATGATGTTCTTCACCATCGGTCTGTCGGTGTATTTCCAGATTGGGGAGATAGCGGACTTCCGTGCGCAGGGTTCGGCGATTGGTCTGGGTGAAATGGACCTTGCGCAGTCGATGGCCGGGGCGGTCATAGCGGTAGCATTCGTAATCGTCAGGTTCGTCTGCGCGGTTGACCAAGGTCACCCGGCTCAACTGATTACGTGTATCCCAACTCATGGCTTGACCACGTTGCAGTTCCAACTGGTTGCCGCAGGCATCGAAACGGGATGCTATTTCAGGTTCATCCGGCAAGGATCCATCACTGTGTTGCGCCAGGCTTCGGTTGCTCAGGGCGGAGGTGAACAGCGATAAACCCGGTGCGCCACTGTGGTGGCGAGTAATCAGGTTACCCGCCCGGTCGTATTCGAATTGCTGGATGTAGCTACGCCGTTGGTTAGGGTCCAGCGGCGTGGGCTGCAGTTCCGGGAGCGCCGGGCCATGACTCGGATGGCTGACTTCCCAACCTCGGGCTTCGACCAGTTGATCCAAGCTGTCGTACCGGTAGCGGTTGATCGGCTCGATCTGCTGTTTATTGAAATGCGTCACAACTTGAGACTTGTCTTCAAGCTCGACGATGTTACCCATCGGGTCGTAGCGATAGTTCAGATCCTGCAGCGTTTTCTGATTGCCAACTTGTGCCACCAACCTGATCAACCGACCGTCATCCGCACCGTATACCGCGCTGGTTACCACTCCATTGCCGGCGGTTTCGCTCTCCACCTGATCATGGGCGTTGTAATGGATGGCACCGACCAGTCGTTGAGGCGATTTACCCGCGCCCGCCCATTGCAGCCAAACCTCACTCTGTTTGCCCGCCACGTCATAGGCAAAAATCCTGACATTACCCTTGGCATCGGTCTGACACTGAAGCTCGCCAATGGGATTGAAGGTGTGACGAGTGATGAATGATTGGCCTTCTAAAAGTTCGTCTCGCGCATCGGGGTCACCAGGCCAGTCAGGCAAGTCCAGATCGGTAAGGAAGCGCCGCTCTTCCCTTAACACCGCCCCGAAAAGTCCGCGTTCGGGGAAGCACTGCGAGCCGGTCGGGTCGTCATGGCGGATTTTCTGCCCGCACTGGTTGTGCGCTGCAAACACCGGAGCGGAACCGCCATGGATCAATCGCTCCACGACCCGCGGCGCATCTGTATAGCCCTGCTCCGTCACCGCGACCGGACGCCGTTGATCGTCATAGTCGGTATGACGCTGACTGCCTCGCGCGTCCCAGAACGAACGGGGCAAGCCGGTTTGATCCAGCAGGCTCAACTGCCACCCGGCATCGACGCTATCCGTCAGCAACGGCTGACCGCTCAAACAGTAAACCTGCGCCAGATTCGCCTTCGGTGTCGTGCCCCACAGCCGTGGATCCCAGGATTCAGTAAGCCGTCCTGGCGCATCGAAGCGTTGCCGGGTGATACGCAAGTCAATCTCAGGGCTGTCCGGATGCCGGCAATAGCCCACGCTGCGGATTGCCAAGGCGCGTGGATCGATAACCGACAGGGTTGGGGTAGTGGCGTGGTGGTTGGAGTTCACGGCTTCGTCGATCCTTCGCACTGATCGAGGAAAGATTGAGCCTTTTTCGGTTTGACCGATACTGTAAAAAGTAACAGGTCCGTGGCTCGGAAATGGCCATCGCGAGCAGGCTCGCTCCTACAGGGGGTCGGTGTTAAATCAACGCGGTTGCAACACCAGCGCAAACAACTCCCCATGCCCGTTCACATTGAGCTTGTGATAGACATTGCGTCGATGCACTTTCACCGTTTCCGGAGAGATGCCCAGCTGCTGGGCAATCGCCTTGCTTGAGAAGCCCTGAAGGATCAATCGCGCGGTTTCGATCTCCCGCACCGTCAGGCGTGCGTCGAAGCGATCCAGCAACGTCGCGAGATCCCCGGCCACGGCTTCGGCCACCGGACCTCCCGCCGGCGTTAATTGCACGTGACGGCGCATCGCGGCGAGCACCCAGTCACGCACGCACAGCAACCGGCCTTGCTCTTCGAGGCTGAAACGGGTCGCGCGGCCCAGGGACAAACCGAGCACCGCGCCGTCGGTGTTGATCATGAACTGCAATTCGTCACCGCCCACCACCGAGCGGAAGTAGCTCAGGTAATACTCGCTCTGCTGGAATTGGTCGGGGGCCAGTGAATCAAGGCTGTGCAAGCCATCGGCGATGCCGGCGCAGGCGGCCTGATAAAACGGATCGAGCAGGTACATACCGGCGCTGTAGCCGGCCAGTTCTTCATGCTCGTCGGCGCTGCCCTTGGCGTCGAAATCGATCAGCAGGCGCGGCACCCGCCCCGGCCGCATCACCGCGACCAAGGCATTGTCCAGCGGCACCAACAGTCGCAGGGTGTCCACCAACGCACGCCAGAAACCGTCCTGCCCCAGCGCGCCAAATACCCGGGCCAGCCCCTGGTGCACCGGCATTTCCTTCAGCAACGCGTCCACGCTCTACCCCTTTCGAGTAACCCATGATGGGAATGGGTGTGTCCCCGGCCTGCCGATACGCTGCAAGCACCTGTTCATCACCGGCCTGCAGCAGGCCAGGAGTGCCGCATCATGAGTCGTCGCCATCCACAGATCAATCTCGGACTGAGCGCGTGCCTGTGCGTTTCGCTGTCGGCGATGGCCGTCGAAGTTCCGACCGTGCACGTCTACAACTGGTACGACTACATCGGCCCCACCACCCTGCACGACTTCAAGCGTGACACCGGAATCGAACCGGTCTACGACACCTTCGACAGCGCCGAAGTGCTGGAAGGCAAACTGCTGACCAGCCGCAGCGGCTATGACGTGGTGGTGGCAAGCAACTTCAGCCTGCCGACCCTGATCAAGGCCGGCGCCCTGGCGCCCCTGCCCCACGCACAGATGCCGGACTACAAGAACATGGATGCGGACCTGCTGGCGAAACTGGCCAACAACGACCCGGGCAACCAGTACGCCGTGCCGTACCTGTGGGGCACCAACGGCATCGGCTACAACATCGACAAGGTTCGCGCCGCGCTGGGTGACAAGGCGCCGGTGGATTCCTGGGAGCTGGTGTTCAACGAAGCCAACCTGGCCAAGCTCGGTCAGTGTGGCGTGGCGATGCTCGACTCGCCGTCCGAGATGCTGCCGGTCGCCCTGCACTATCTCGGCCTGCCGCCCAACAGCACCAACCCCGAGGACTACAAGAAGGCCGAAGCGCTGCTGCTGAAACTGCGCCCGCACATCGCCTACTTCAACTCGTCGAAATTCATCAGCGACCTGGCCAACGGCAACATCTGCGTCGCGGTGGGCTGGTCCGGCGCCATGCTGGAAGCCAAGACCAACGCCGAACAGGCCAACAACGGCGTGAAGATCGCCTACAGCCTGCCGAAGGAAGGTGCGCCGGTGTGGTTCGACACGCTGGTGTTGCTGAAGGACGCGCCGCACCCGGAGCAAGGGCTGGCGTTCATCGATTACCTGATGCGCCCCGACGTCATCGCGCCGGTCAGCGATCACCTGTCCTACCCCAATGGCAACCGCAGCGCCACGCCACTGGTGGCTGAGGCGACGCGCAACAACCCGGCGGTGTATCCGTCGGCCGAAGCCTTGGCCACGTTGTTTACCTTGCAGCCGCTGCCGCCGGCCACCGAACGGGTGCGTACGCGGATCTGGAGCAAGGTCAAGAACGGGCAGTGAAACCGATTTGCGACCTGTGCAAATCCAAATGTGGGAGCGAGCCTGCTCGCGAAGAGGGCGTGTCAGACGACATCACCTTAGCTGGCATACCGCATTCGCGAGCAGGCTCGCTCCCACAGGGTCCGAGTCCAACTCGAACATTACTGATAAATTTGAAGATGAGAGAAACGATGAAACCACGTGCCCGCGACCTGAACCTCCAGTTCGGCCAACTGCAACCTGGCCCGCTCAATGCGATCACCGACGTACCCGGCGTGCGGGTTGGCCACAGCAACGTGCGAGGCCGTACCGCGCAGGGCCGCGACATGCTCACCGGCGTCACGGTGATCGAACCGCGCATCGGCTCCACCAGCCAGCAGCCGTGCTTCGCCGGCGTCCATGTGCTCAACGGCAACGGTGATGCCACCGGCCTCGAATGGGTCCGCGAAGCCGGGCTGCTGACCAGCCCGATTGCCTTCACCAATACCCACAGCCTGGGCGTGGTGCGCGATGCGTTGATCGTGCTGGACCGTGAGCAGCAACCCGACGACGGACGGCTCTACTGGAACATGCCGGTAGTGCTGGAAACCTTCGACGGCCTGCTCAACGATATCAACGGTTTCCATGTCAAGGTCGAGCACGTCGCCGAAGCCCTGCGCAGGGCAACAGGCGGGCCAGTCACCGAAGGCGCGGTCGGCGGCGGCAGCGGCATGATCTGCCACGAATTCAAGGGCGGCATCGGTACGGCTTCGCGGCGCCTGAACAGTGCCCAGGGCGGCTGGACCGTCGGCGCCATCGTCCAGGCCAACCACGGCATCCGCAACGAATTGCGTGTCGACGGTTACCCGGTCGGACGCTACATGGAACAGGCCGACTCGCCGTTTCTCAAGGCGTCGTTGCCGCATCCGGGCATGGGTTCGATCGTCGTCTGCCTGGCCACCGATGCGCCGCTGCTGCCCCATCAATGCACCCGCCTCGCCCAGCGCGCCAGCCTTGGTCTGGCCCGCACCGGTGGCGGTAACGAAGACCACAGCGGCGACATCTTCATTGCCTTTGCCACGGGCAACGACGTGCCGGCGGCAGCGTATGAAAGCAAGAAGGCGCCGACCACCGACAACCTGCGCATGGTCAACAACGACCACATCAGCGAGTTGTTCCTCGCCGCTACAGAAGCCGTGGAGGAAGCGATCATCAACGCCCTGCTCGCCTCCGACACCGCCGAAGGCAATGGCCATGCGGTGCCGGGACTGGACGCCGAAACGTTGCTCAACGCCTTGCGCCGCGCCGGCTGGCCGGGGGAACAGGCTTGAGCGGGCTGGGGATTCAGGGAGGCGACTAGCGGTACTTGAGCGCTAAACCCCATGTTCCTACGATGGATGTACGCAGCCGCCTGTTTGCTCAACTCTAGCGGCTGCGTAAGTGGCGAGTGATCTGAACCCCTACCAAGCTCGCCGCTTTTTTCACGTGCATCTTGGGCCTCAAGGGCTCTGCTTCCTCCCCATCAAAGAGCGTTGAGGCTCTTTTTTAAGTGCACGAATTCAAGACCAGAAAAAGCCCGGCATTGGCCGGGCTTTTTTGCATTCCGAAACCCCACGCAACACCCCCTGTGGGAGCGAGCCGGCTCCGGGCGGCGTTCCGACGATTGCGGTCTTTCTGGCAAAGTTGATATCGACTGACACTCCCTCATCGCGAGCAGGCTCGCTCCCACAGTTACCGGTGTTCGCTGGTGCGTTGGCGGAAAAATTCGTTGGCCTTGTACGTCAACTGATCCAGATGCCGATCCCGCTGCTTCTCCGCATCGAGCATCGCGCGCTTGCCGTGTTTTTGCAGCAGGTAGGTATGAATCTGCCGCACCTCCAGCGAGCTGTAGATCGACGCCACGTCCAGCACGCCCATCAAGCCTTCGGAACGGTGATCGCGGGTGTTCATCAGCACCTGGGTGCCGCGCACACCCACTACCTGAAACCCCATCGACTCGAACCACGGCACCTTGGCCACCGCGCAAGTCAGTTCGGCGTGCGGGTAGCGACCGACCATTTCCCGCAGCATCCTGCGTGCCACGCCCTGGCGCCGATGGCCGGCCTGCACCGCCATGTACGCCACGCCGCAGGCTTCGGGATCGTCCTTGATCGGCAGGTACAGCAGAAAGCCGATCACCGTGTCCGGATCATCCACGTCCGTCGCGACGATCAACTCCACCGCAATCCCTTTCGTGCCGTTCAGCGCTTCCAGATAGAGGTGCACTTCATAGCCGATGGCGTACTGGTACACGTTGTACAACAGGTTGCTCGGCGGGATGGCGACCATGCTGATGTCGCTCAGGTTATCGACGACCATCTGCAGGATCTGGCTGGTGAGGTGCTCGGGGCACGGGGTCTTGAAGTGGGTGATCTGGGGCATCGAGGCTCTGGCTCTTGAGGCGGGCGGGCCTATCATACCGCGGTGGCGTGACCGGGGTGGTGAGTCAAATGGCTGCTGTGGCGGATGTTCTGGCGCTATCGCCAGCAAGCTGGCTCCTACAAGGGAAATTTGCCGTATGGCGATCAACTGTAGGAGCCGGCTTGCCGGCGATGGCGGCCGGGAGGCAGATGCAAGGTTGCGGATTACCGGTCGCAGGACATTTCAACCGACTCGAGGTTGCCCTCCCCAAGAGTGAGGAATATCCCCCAGCTGATAAATTCCGTTAACACTTTCCCCGCCCCGATTTCAGCCCAACACCTTGATCTGGTTACATTTTCAGGCAATGGCTCAGCTTTTGCGTCGAGGTTTTCCGCCAGTGCCGACACCCCGGCATGCCCCCAGAGAACCACCATGAAAAGCTCAGTTCCTGCGAACAAGTCGTCCGGCTTTTTCCGGGCGCAGGGCATCACTTCGGTGATGCTCATGACATTCAGCCTGACGGCGGCCAATGCCGTTCCGCTCGATGACTTCGGGCCACCGCCACCGACCGATCCGTCGGCATTCAACAACCCGCCAGCCGATCCCGCGGCGGCGCTGGAAGCCCTGAAAACCTTGCCGGAAGCCAATCAAGGCGCCCTCGCCCTGCCCAACGGCGTGTTCGGCGACCGCGATACGCCGCGTGCCGACAACGTGCTGCCTCCCGCCGTGCAGACGTCGTTCAACTTCCCCACCAACGGCAAACCCAGCCCGTTGTTCGGTGCCGAACCGTTCACTCAGCAACTGCTGCTGTTCGAAGAGTTCGGCGGGGAAAAACTCGACCCGACCACCCCGCCGCCGACGCTGACGTTTCCCGTGCCGACCCTCGGCCCGGCGCCGCAGCAAGACCCGAACAACGTCGCCCGCAGCGGCCCGTCGAGCGCCGCACTGGATGCCTTTTTGCGGCAGCCGGGGTTGTTCCCGTTTCCGTCGCAATTTTCCAATGTGCTGGACCGCAACCCTTGGAAAGCGCAGATCGAAACCTTCCTCAACCGCCATCCGGTAGGTTCACCGGCAGAGGGCCGGCCACCGGGAAAAGGCTGGTCGCACCAGCGCTGGAACGAGTTCTACCCGCAAGTGCAGTTCAAGACCGTGCAAGCCGGTGCACGGACCAACCTCGGCTTGCGCGACCGGCAACAATTGCACAACTACGCCAAGGGAGAGTTCGCCCCCGGCGGGCTCTACTACCAGACCTCCGACATCCCGGAAACCGCCGGCACCACCAAGGCCATCGACGTGCGTTTCCACTCGAAAATGCCGGTGCAAAATCACAACTCGCTGTGGACCTTCGACGGCACCGTACCGCCCAAACTGCTCATGGTCCGCTATGGCCAACCGCTGCTGATGCGGCACTACAACGCGCTGCCGATCGATCCTGCGGCCAACGCCGGTTTCGGCCTGCACACCATCAGCACCCACGAACATAACGGCCACTCTCCGGCCGAAAGTGACGGCTATGCCAATGCGTTTTTCTTTCCGGGCCAGTACTACGACTATCGCTGGCCGCTGCAACTGGCCGGTTACGACACGATCAACACCAACGCGCAGGATCCACGCGCGGCGTTCCCCTGCTCGCCGGGGGAAAAGCTCTACGTCAACGATGCCAGTCCCGGGCTGAAAACCTGCGAGAACGGCACGATCAGGATCCGCGGCGACTGGCGTGAAACCATGAGCACCCACTGGTTCCACGACCACATGCTCGATTTCACCGCGCAGAACGTCTACAAGGGCAACGCGGTGATGATGAACTACTACAGCGCCCTCGATCGCGGCAACGAGGCCATCGACGACGGCGTCAACCTGCGCTTGCCCAGTGGCTCGGCAATGCCCTGGGGCAACCGCGATTACGACGTGAACCTGGTGGTCGCCGACAAGGCCTGGGACGAAAACGGCCAGCTGTGGTTCAACCCGTTCAACACCGACGGCTTTCTCGGCGATCAGATCCTGGTCAACTGGCAGTACCAGCCACGCCTGAAAGTTCGCGCGCGCAGCTACCGTTTCCGCATCCTCAACGGCTCGGTGTCGCGCTATCTGAAGCTTGCCCTGGTGCGGGAAATCAGCGGCAACAGCGGCGAGTTCCAGGGCCCTTCAGGCTCTGGGATTTCCTACAACCGCGTGCCGTTCCACATGGTCGGCAACGATGGCAACCTCATGGAACACAGCGTGCCCTTCGACGGCAGCATGGACCTGGACGGCGATGGCGACCTGCAGGACCACAATGCAATCCTGCCCACCCAAGGCATTGCCGAGCGCTTCGACATCATCGTCAACTTTGCGAAAAACGGCATCAAGCCGGGGGACAAGCTGTACTTCGTCAACCTGCTGGAACACAAGACCGGCAAGGGCCCGGAGAAAAACGAACTGGCCCTGGCCGACGTGCTGTCGGAGAAATACAAAGCGGTGATCAAACAGACCAGCAAAGGCCCGCAATGGGACAAGGGCGACCCGGTGGTGGGCAAGTTCCTGCAACTGCTGGTGCAACCCTATTCCGGCCAGGACCTGAGCATGGACCCGGTGGCTTATGAGCCAGCCAAACCGGGCAAGCCCGCCGGAAAAGTCATGATCCCGCTGACCATCGATCGCGACAACCCCAGCGATCAGGCCAAGCTCAAAGTGGCGCGGCATCGCGAGTTCATCTTCGGTCGCTCCGACGGCACCGACGAAGCGCCCTGGACGGTCAAGACCGACGGTGGTTTTGGCTACGACATGGATCCGCGCCGGCTCAGTGCCGCCCCGCAATTGGCCAACGGCCCGACCGATGCCGGGTTCTCCGGCGACGGCACGCTTGAAGTGTGGAAAATCGTCAACGGCGGCAACGGCTGGAACCACCCGGTGCATGTGCATTTCGAAGAAGGCGTGATCCTCAGCCGCGACGGCAAGGCGCCGCCGGAATGGGAAAAATGGGCGCGCAAGGATGTTTATCGCATCGGCGAGGGCATCGACAGTTCGGTGGATGTCGAAATGGCCATTCACTTCCGCGAGTTCGCCGGCACCTACATGGAACACTGCCACAACACCCAGCACGAAGACTCGTCGATGCTGTTGCGCTGGGATGTCGAGCATCCGGGGCAGTTCCAGTTGATGCCCACGCCGTTGCCCGGTTGGGACGGGGTCACCTACGTGAACTCTGCTGCACTGCCGACCTTCCGCACCGGCGGTGACGACGATGATCATGAAGGCCCGAACAAACAACCCGTGGCCAACAATGACAGCGCCACCAACAGCAACGGCCAGCCGGTGACGATTAACGTGCTGGTCAACGACACTGATCCCGACGGTAACCTGCCGCTCCAGGTGGTTGGCCTGACCCAGCCGGACTCGGGCCAGGGCTCGGTCAGCACCGACGGTGTTCGCGTGTTCTACACACCGCCGGCCACGGTAGCGGCGCCGTTCACGGCACTGTTCACCTACGAAGCCCGCGACAAACTGGGCGCGGTGTCGGCGAAACCGGCGACAGTGTCCGTAGCGGTCAGCGGCGCCGCGGCGGTCAATGAAGACCTGTTGGTGACCAGCGCCTCCGTCAGCGTGCGCAGCAACAATCGCTACACCTGGGACCTGGCCGGGACGACTTCGCGGGCGGCGGGCAACAGCATCACCGTCAGTGCATCGACCACGGGCGGCCAGCTCAACCTGGGCACCGCGACGCTCACGCCAAGCGGTACCGGTGCGCGCTGGAGGTTGTCCGTCACCACAACGGGCGACGGCCCGACACCGAGCCCGACGATCACCGTGCGCTCGGCCTTGGGCAAGACCGTGACCGCACCGATCGCCGTGCATTGAAGTAACCCCAATTGACGCCCGGTTCGCGCATTACGGACCGGGCGCCCATCGATTATGGAGTTGAACGTCCGGAGAGTCTGGATCGCTGGCCCGTTTTTCTCCTGTTGCGACTCACCTAAGGTGACCTCCAGACATTTACTGGAGGTCACCATGAATCACCCTACCCTGCTTTCCCCGATCCAGATCGGCCCGAATCCGCTCTCCCACCGCGTGGTCATGGCACCGCTGACACGCATGCGTTCCGAGCCCGGCGACGTGCCCGGCGCGTTGATGGCCGAGTATTACTCGCAGCGGGCTACCGACGGCGGGCTGATCATTTCCGAAGCCACCGTGGTGTCCACCACCGGCAACGGTTACCTCGGTTCGCCGGGCTTGTACAACGATGCGCAGATCCCTGGCTGGAAGGCCATCACCGAGGCGGTCCACGCCAAGGGCGGGAAGATTTTCCTGCAACTGTTTCACGCCGGCCGCCAGTCCCACAGCGACATGCAACCCAATGGCGCGCAACCGGTCGCGCCTTCTGCCGTCGACTACAACGGCGTGGCCTACACCGCCAGCGGCTGGGTGCCGAGTACCCCGCACCGCGCGCTCAGCGAAGCGGAAGTGGTGGCGCTGGTCGAAGATTTCCGCAGCGCAGCACAACGTGGCCTGGAAGCCGGTTTTGACGGCGTGGAAATCCACGGCGCCAATGGTTACCTGATCGACCAGTTCCTGCAGGACGGCAGCAACCATCGCACCGACGCCTACGGTGGCACCATCGCCAAGCGAGCGCGTTTCCTGCTGGACATCACCCGTGAAGTGATTGCGGTGTGGGGCAGTGATCGGGTGGCGGTGCGCCTTGGGCCGAGCGGCAATTTCGGCGACATGAAGGACAGTGATCCAGAGGCTTTGTTTGTCTATGTTGCCGAGCAACTGGCACCGATGAAACTGGCGTACCTGCACCTGATCGAGCCGCGGGTATTGGGGAATTCGATTGATGAGAGCAAGGATCAGAACCCGGTGGCGGCGCAGTTGATTCGTCGGCATTACGACGGCGTGATCATCGCGGCCGGTGGTTTTACGGCGGCCTCGGCGGAGCAGATTCTGCTCGCTGGGGATGCGGACCTGGTGGCGTTCGGGCGGGATTTCATTGCCAACCCGGATTTGCCGGAGCGCATTCGTCATGATCGGCCATTGAATGCGTATGACCGCGATACGTTCTATGGCGGCACTGAGGTTGGGTTTACTGATTACCCGTTCTATCAGGCCACTGCCTAAGCTCTTCGCTGACTGTTCAGCCGCCATCGCGAGCAGGCTCGCTCCTACAGTGGATCTTCGTCGGACACGCATTGGGTGTTCACTGAAAATCCACTGTAGGAGCGAGCCTGCTCGCGATTGGCGGCAACTCGATCTCCCTGAAAAAACACCCCATTCAATCCCCCCGCTTTGCAAATCCCCCGCCCGCCTCTACTCTGCGTTAACCCTCCCCCGCACCGAGCACACCGCCCATGATGGACAGCCTCAGCGGCATCACTGCCTTCATCCAGGTGGCGGAAACCCGCAGCTTCACCGAAGCCGGCCGCCTGCTGGAAATCTCCGCCTCGGCAGTGGGCAAGAGCGTCGCGCGGATGGAGGAGCGCCTGGGCGTGCGCCTGTTTCATCGCAGCACCCGCAGCGTCACCCTGACCACCGAAGGCGAGCTGTTTCTCGACCGCTGCAAACGCATCCTCAGCGAAGTGGAAGCGGCGGAAATGGAGTTGCTGGAGCTGTCCGCCAATCCCCGGGGCAAAGTGCGCATCAGCGTGCCGATCCAGAACGTGTTGATCATGCCGGTGCTCGCCGGGTTCATCCGCGCCTACCCGGACATCGAGTTGGACGTGGACATGTCGGACCGCATGGTGGATGTGATCGAGGAAGGTTTCGACGCGGTGATCCGCACGGGCGCACCGCAGGATTCGCGATTGATGGCGCGCAAGCTGGGGGGCTATCAACTGCAGCTGGTGGCGTCGCCCGCGTACCTGGAGCGCAATGGCAACCCGACACACCCGGACGAACTGATCGATCACGTGTGCCTGCTGCACAAGTTTCCGGCGACGGGGATGATCGAGCGTTGGCCGCTGCGCATCGGCGAAACGCACATCGAGCCGAACCTGGCGAAGTCGATGACCTGCACCACGATGGACCCGCTGACGTACCTGGCGATCGATGGGGTGGGGATTGCCTGCCTGCCGGATTTTTCAATCCGCCAGCCATTGGCCGACGGCAGGCTGAAGGTGGTGCTGGAGGATTACACGGACCACAGCGGCAACCTGTGGATGCTCTGGCCTGCGTCCAAGCAGACCGCACCCCGGTTGCGTGTGTTGATCGACTACTTCAAGGACAACATTCTCAAAGGCTGAATTCAGCGTTGCAGGGCTTCGGCAATCGGGGTTTTGCCGACGCCGAAACTGAGCATCACCGCCAGTCCCGTCAAGCCGATGCCGGCCCCCAGCCACAGCGCCGACGGCACGCCGTGATGATCAACCATCAGGCCACCAAACAGCGAGCCTGAGGCGATGGCCACCTGGAACATGGTGACCAGCATCGCCGAACTGGCCTCGGGCAATTGCGGCGAGGTCAGTTGCATCCAGGTGCTCACGCCCAGCGGAATGGCGCCATAGGCAATGCCCCACAGCAACACCGCCAACACCACGCCGATCCCTTGCAGCTGCGGCAATGCCAGCTGCGCAATGATCATCAGCAACACCACCGCGCCCAATGACGCCCGCAGATGCCGGGCTACCCCGCTGGCCATGGCGAAATTGGCCAGCATGCCGACCAGGCCAAACCCCAGCAGCACCGACGTGATCGCGCTCGCCGAGAAGCCCGCTTCGCGGCTGAGAAACGGCGCGATGTAGGTGTAGGCCGAAAAGTGGGCGGCGACCACCAACGCCAACAGCAACATGCTGCGCCGGGCGTTTTGGCGCGCCAGGAAATCCAGCAGCGCCCGCACGCGCAAGCCTTCACGTGAAGGCAGCGAAGGCAAGGTCAGGCCTTGTGCGATAAACGCCAGCAACGCCAGACCCGCCGCCACCGCGAACGACACGCGCCAGGAAAACAACGTGCTCAGGAACGTCCCGAACGGCACGCCAAACACCGTCGCCAGGGTGATTCCGGCGAAGATCAGCGCCGTGGCCCTGGCCGCGCGAGATTCACTGACCAGACGCGCAGCCACCGCAATCGCCACCGCCCAGAACCCGCCCAGCGCGACGCCCAGCAAGGCGCGGCCCAACAGCATGATCACCAGCGACGGCGCGAACGCCGACACCAGGTTCGACACCACCTGCAACAGGGTCAACAGCAGCAACAGGTGACGACGGTTCATCCGCCCGGCGCCGAGCATGATCGCCGGTGCCGCGACGGCCGCGACGATCCCCGGCACGGTCACCATCAACCCCGCCACGCCGTCGGTGATGCCCAGGCTGTTGGCGATTTGCGGCAGGATGCCCACCGGCAAATATTCGGTGGTGACAAAGGCGAAGGCGCCAAGGGCCACGGAAAACACCGAAAGCCAGTCGCGCCAGGAGGATGGCTGCGTTTGCGCGAGCGCAGCGGCGGCCGGTAAAGCCTGCAGATCGTTCATGGGAAACTCCACGGTAATGAGTGGAGCCATGCTAGGGAGCTGGTCGTCGCGGAAAAACGGGGCAGCGTTCCGATCACTCCGGATCGATCGCTCCGTAATCCCGCACGCCCCGCGAACTTGTAGGAGCGGCGGTTGTTCAGGTACACCGTGTCGCCTGGATCGCCAGCAAGCTGGCTCCTACAGGGATCGATGTTTGCCTGACACAACACGGAACCTGTAGGAGCCGGCTTGCCGGCGATGGCGGTTGTTCAGGTCCCCCCCCGCTTTACCCACCCAACGCATTCACCAACGTCGCCTGATTCTGCCACTGCGCCGTCTTGACCCGGGACAATGCATTCTGCGCCGCCAGTTGCACCCGCTGCGCCTGGAGCACATCCAGAAACGGCGTCTCCCCGGCCTGCCAGGCGCGTTGAATCTGCGCGGCGGCGGCGCTGGCCTGGCTGGCCGCGCTGGCCAGGGATGCCTGGCGTTCGGTATTGCGTTGCGCAGCGGCCAGCGCCGATTCCACTTCGGCAACCGCTGTCAACACGGTACGCCGGTAACTCAACAACGCCTGCCGCGCCTCCGCATCGCGCAGGTCCACCACGTTGCGCCGACGACCGCCATCGAGCACCGGCACGCTGGCATTCAAACCGGCCAGCCAGAATGTCGACCCCGCCAGACTGGCAGCGCTCACGCCATCGACCAGCGACCCCAGCGCAGCGGAGAGGCTCAAGCGTGGCAACAGATCAGCCTTGGCCACCCCGACCCGCGCATACGCTGCAATCAAACGTGCCTCCGCGGCGCGGATATCCGGTCGACGGCGCAGCAGGTCCGCCGGCGTGCCGGCGTCCATTAACGAAACAGTGGAAACCTGCGCCGGGCTGTCCTTGAATTGCTGGTACAAACGCTCCGTCGGCAGGGCCAGCAATACCGATAACCGATGCAGCGAACGTTGCCACTCCAGTTGCAGTGCCGGCACCTGAGCGGCAGTGGTATCCGATTGCGAGCGCGCACGCAGGACGTCCGCTTCCGGCGTATCCCCGGCCGCATACAGTTGCTCGGTGAGCTGCAGCGTTTCCGCCTGACTGGCCGCACTTTGCTTGACGATCGCCAGGCGTTCCTCCAGCCCGCGCGCCTCGGCGTAGGCCTGCACCACTTCAGTGATCAAGGCCACCCGCACACCCCGCGCCTCTTCCTCGGTCGCGTCGAGGTCCGCATCCGCGGCCCGCACACCTTCGCGAATGCGTCCGAACAGATCGATCTCCCAGGCGGCACTCAGCCCGGCCGAGACCGGTTCGGTGATCAGCGAATCACTGAAACCCGCCTGATCCGCCGAGATCCGCTGACGTGCGGCACTCGCCCCGAGATCAACCTGCGGGCTGCCCGACGCCGCACTGATGTTGCGCAGCGCGCGCCCGGCATCGATCCGTGCCAGGGCCATCTGCAGGTCAAGGTTCTGTCCCAGGGCACGCTCGACCAGACGGTCCAGCAACGGGTCCTGATAACGCGTCCACCAAAGGTCGGTGACGCCTGTCGGCTGTGCGGTTTGAGCGTTGACGAAACGCTCCACCGGCACCTCGGACCGGGGCGGCATGACCGGTGCAGCACAGGCGCTCAGCAGCGCCGCCCCCAGCACCAGGCCGGGAGTGCGAAGAAAGTTATTCATGGGCCACGCCCTGTTCAGAATGGATGGAAGTGACCTTCGCCTGACGCTCGCCGCCCGCGAGGCGACGGATCAGCACATAAAACACCGGGGTAAACAACAGGCCGAACAACGTGACGCCGATCATCCCGAAGAACACCGCCGAACCGACGGCCTGACGCATTTCGGAACCCGCGCCCTCGGACATCACCAACGGCAGCACACCCAGGACGAAAGCCAGCGATGTCATCAGGATCGGACGCAAACGCAGGCGACACGCTTCCACCACGGCATCGACGATGCCCTGGCCTTCCTTCTCCTGCTGCCTCGCCACTTCGACGATCAGAATCGCGTTCTTCGCCGCCAGCCCCACCAGTACGATGAAACCGATCTGCGTCAGGATATTGATGTCCAGTCCCATCAGGCGCACGCCACCGGCAGCCGCCAGCAGACACATCGGCACGATCAGCAGGATCGCCAGGGGCAGGCTCCAGCTGCCGTACTGCGCCGCCAGCACCAGGTAGACAAAGATCACGCACAGCGGGAACACCAACAGCCCCATGTTGCCCGCCGTGGTCTGCTGGTAACTGAGATCGGTCCACTGATAAGTGATACCGGCCGGCAGCGTCTCTTTTGCCAGGCGCTCCATGGTCTTGATGCCGAATTCGGAACCCAGGCCGGGCAAGGTATCGCCGTTGATTTCCGCCGTCGGGAACAGGTTGTAGCGCGGGAATCGCTCCACCCCCAGCGCCTCATGCAAACGCGTCACGCTGGCAATCGGCACCATCTGCCCGGCATCGTTGCGCACCTTGACCCGCGCCAGATCTTCCGGCGTGACGCGGTACGGCAGGTCAGCCTGCGCCGTGACGCGATAAGTCCGCCCGACGAGGTTGAAGTCGTTGATGTACGACGAACCAAAGTAGGTTTCGATGGCCTGGTTGATCTGGCTGCTCGGCACGCCGAGCATTTCTGCCCGTTCACGGTCCAGCTCAACGAACACCTGTGGCGTGCGGGCCGAGAACGGCGAGTACACGCCGGTCATGCCCTGGGTGGCATTGGCGGCAGCAATCAGGTCGTCGGTCGCTTTGGCCAGGGCTTCGGTGCCCAGCCCGGCAGTGTCCTGCAAACGCATGGAGAAACCACCGGTGCTGCCCAAGCCTTGAACCGGCGGTGGCGTGGCAACAATCACCGTCGCACCGCTGACCACTTTCAAACGTTCACGCAAGTCTTCGGCGATCCGGTCCGAGGTCAGTCCGTGCACTTTTCGCTCGGACCACGGCTGGAACACCGGCGCCAGGCCCGCCGAGTTCGAGGAACTGGTGCCGGTCACCATCGAGAACCCGGAGAACGTTGGCACCCGGTCCACGCCTGGCACCTGCAGGGCAATCGCCTCGATCTGCTGCGAGATTTCGTTGGTGCGCTCCAGCGATGCACCATCGGGCAGTTGCACGATGACCACCAGGTAGCCTCGATCCTGAACCGGGATGAATCCCTTGGGCGTCGACACCAACAGGTAGGCAGTCGCGGCGATCAGCACCGCGTAGATCGCCAGCATCAACGGTGTTCTGGCCACCAGGCCGCGCACGCTGCCGGCATAGCCCGAGGAGAGTTTCAGGAAGCCCCGGTTGAAGCCCTCAGCCGCCCGTTTGAGCACGCCTGTTTTAGCGGCGTGATGCGCTTGTGGTGCATGCCGGCGCAGGATCATCGCCGCCAGCGCCGGCGACAGGGTCACCGAGTTGAACAGCGAAATCGCCGTGGCCACTGCAATCGTTACCCCGAACTGGCGGAAAAACTCACCGGAGATACCGGGAATGAACGCCGTCGGAATGAACACCGCACACAGCACCAGGGTAATGGCGATCAACGCACCACCGATTTCCTGCATGGTGACAATGGTCGCTTCCAGCGGACTCTTGCCCTCGGCCAGGTGTCGTTCGACGTTCTCCACCACCACGATGGCGTTATCGACCACGATGCCCACGGCCAGCACCAGCCCGAAGAGGGTCAGGTTGTTGATCGAATAACCGAGCATCGCCATGACCGCAAAGGTGCCCACCAGCGAGACCGGAATGGCCAGGATCGGAATGATCGACGGCCGCCAGCCTTGCAGGAAAACCATGATCACCAGCACCACGAGGATGACCGCCTCGTAGATGGTCTTGCCGAGCTCGCCGATGCTGTCGGCAATGAACGCCGTCGGGTTGTAACCGATGCTGTATTCGATGCCTTCAGGGAACTCCTTGCCGATTTTTTCCATGGTCGCTTCGACCACTTTCATTGTCGCCAGCGCGTTGGCACCCGGGCGTTGCAACACTTGCAGGCCGATGGCCGGGTTGCGCAGGTAGTAGGTGTTGTTGACGTAGGCCAGCCCGGCGATTTCCGTGCGGGCCACATCCTTGAGGCGCACCAGGCGCCCGGCCGTACCCGACTTGAGGACGATGTTGTCGAAATCCGCCGGTTCTTTCAGGCGACCCTCGAAGATAAGGTTCGGCTGAAACGCCTGGAAGGCCACCGGTGGCTGGGCGATCACCCCGCCAGCCACTTGCGTGTTCTGCGCACGCACCGCGGCAATGATGTCGGCGGGTGTCAGGTTGAATGCCGCGACACGCTCCGGATCAAGCCAGATCCGCATCGAGTACTCGCGCGCCCCCAACGGGTTGATGTCGCCGACGCCATCGATCCGCTTGAGCACATCGGCGACGTTACGGATCGCGAAGTTCGAGACATACAACTGGTCGTAAGTGCCCTTGGGCGAGGAAATGAAGATCGTCGACAGCTGTGTCGGCGACGATTTACGCACCGTCACGCCACTGCGCTGCACCGGCTCGGGCAAACGCGGCGTCGCCAGCGCCACACGGTTCTGCACCAGCACCTGCGCCTTGTCGACATCGGTGCCACTTTTGAACGTCACCGTCAGGTTCAGGCTGCCGTCGGACGTCGCCTGGCTGTACATGTAGAGCATGTCTTCGACACCGTTGACCTCCTGCTCGATGGGAATCGCCAGGGTCTCGGCCACGGTCTGCGCCGACGCCCCGGGATAGGTCGCGGTGACGACAACGGTGGGCGGCGCGATGTCCGGGTACTCGGACGTCGGCAACACCAGGTAGGCCAGGCCGCCGATGATCATCAGGACGATCGACAGCACAATTGCCAGGACCGGTTGCTCGATGGACGTGCGTCCCAGGCTCATAGCGGCGCCTCCTGGTGAGTCGCGTTCTGCGCCGTGCGGGCCAGCGAGCGGTCCTCGCCGATCGCCGTATCACCGGCCCGCACACGTTGCAGGCCATCGACGATGACCCGATCCTGCGCCTGCAAGCCGCTGGCGATTTCGCGCAAACCGTCATGCAGTTTGCCCAGGGTCACCGGACGGACTTCGACCTTGTTCTGCGCATTGAGCACATACACGACCTTGCGCGTCGCATCGATGCTGATCGCGGTGTCGGGCAGAAGCAGCGCCGGGTATGGCGCCTGGCTGGAGAACTGCACCCGACCAAATTGCCCCGGGCTCAGGCGCAGGTCCCGGTTACTGACCCGGGCCCGCTGCCGCAAGGTCCCGGTCGACGGATCGAGGCGGTTGTCGATGAAGTCCATGCGCCCGGTCATGCTCGGCTCGACTTCACCCGGCAGGGCGATGCGCACCTGGCTCTGGTTGGCGGCCGCAGGGGTCTGGCGGCGGTATTTGAGGTAACTCTGCTCATCGATATCGAAGTAGATATCGATCGGGTCAATCGAGACGATGGTGGTCAGCAACGTGGCGCTGCTGTTGCCGCCGTTGACCAGGTTGCCCTCGCTGATCAGCTTGCGGCTAATGCGCCCGCTCATGGGCGCGGTGATGCGGGTGAATTCCAGGTCCAGTTTCGCGGCACTCAATGCGCCTTCGGCACTCAGCACCTCGGCCTGCGCTGCCTGACGCGCTTGCAAACGTTGGTCATAGAGGCTGCGCGCAATGGTTCTGGATTCGATCAGGACGTTGGCCCGTGCAAACTCCTGCTCCGCCAGGGCCAGTTGCGAACGCACCTGCGCCAGCTTGCCTTGCGCCTGGACCACGGCGGCCTGGAAGGAGCGCGAATCGATCACGAACAGCAAATCGCCTTTCTTGACGATGGCACCGTCCTGAAACGCGACTTTCTCCAGATAGCCGCTGACCCGCGAACGCACGTCGACCGAATCGGTCGCCTCGAAGCGTCCGGTAAAACTGTCCCAGTCGGTGATCACCGACTGGAGCGGCTGACTGACCGTGACGCTCGGGGTGACGGCCACGTTGCTGTCTTTATCCGGCCCGCAACCGCTCAACGCAACCGCCAGGGCAAGGCTGAGCGCTGCAAACGCCGCACCTTTTATCCGCTTCGATTTGACTGGGGATGCGGGTGGGTTACCCGTTATATGCAAGTTCACTTATTGACGCTCCGAAGTGGCTAAAACTGAAACTCGGTTAATTGATCAGGCATGGCCTGATCAACTTTCGACAGAGCGTTCATTCAGTGTTTTATTGCGATCGACAAAGGCGCCCGACTCTTCCGCGCTCACTGCAAACGACGCAGAAAGAGCACTCAAGGTGGCAAGTACGGCAACAACTTTCTTGAAATAAGTCATGTGAAAAAATCTCGGTAGTGATCAGGATGGACAGGATTTTCCAGCACCACTTACCGGAGATAAACCGCAGGAAAACGAAAACAATATTGACTAAAAGACAAGAGCGAATGCTCTAGCAGAAGGACTTGCCCCACACCATAGTCAGGAGAGGACACAGGCCGACAATGACTTGTGAAGCGCATTCACCGATGGTTGAGGCATGGCCCGTTTTTATCGCGCCGCAACCGAAAAAGACTGATTTAAACAAGGCGTGTTTATTTAGCCGCAATAAAAAAGGAGATGATCAAGCGATCATCTCCTCACACACTTAATACTTGGTAATAGTCCCTGTTACTGGTCAGAACTCGATCACCTGACGCACCGCGCTGCCATCGTGCAGACGGTCGAAGCCTTCGTTGATGTCGTCCAGTTTAAGCCGGCCACTGAGCAGCCGATCCACCGGCAGGCGGCCATCCCGGTAAAGCTCGATGAAACGCGGGATATCGCGGATCGGCACACAGGTGCCGATGTAGCTGCCTTTGAGCGTGCGCTCCTCCCCCACCAGTTGAACGACGTTGACCGGCAGCGCCGAACCGGGCGGTGGCAGACCGGCGGTCACGGTCATGCCGCCACGCCGGGTCATTTTCATGGCGTTTTCCAGCGCGCGGATCGAGCCGGCCATTTCAAACACGTAGTCGGCGCCGCCCGCAGTCAGTTGCAGAACCTGCTCGACTGCATCCGGATCACCGCCATTGACCACCGCCGTGACGCCCACTTCCCTGGCCAGCGCGAGCTTGTCGGGCGACAGGTCGACCGCAATGATTTTGCTTGCCCCGGCCGCCCTCGCCCCTAACACCGATGCGAGGCCGACACCGCCCAAACCGATGACCACGGCGGTCGAGCCCACTCGCAACTGCGCGGTATTGACCACGGCACCGACGCCTGTCAGCACCGCACAGCCAAACAGCGCCGCTTCAACAAACGGAAGGTCCCGGTCGATCTTGACCACGGAATTGCGTGACACCACCGCGTACTCGGCAAACGCCGAGACGCCCAGATGGTGATGGACGTGCCCGGCCGAACTGCTCAGGCGCACCGAGCCGGTGATCAGCGTACCGGCCGCATTCGCTTTCGCCCCCGGCTCGCAAAGTGCCGGCCGACCTTCAGCGCACGGCAGGCAGTGGCCGCAACTGGGCATGAACACCATGACCACGTGATCGCCCGGCGCCAGATCGCTGACCCCTTCGCCGAGCGCCTCGACCACTCCCGCCGCTTCATGACCGAGCGCCATCGGCATCGGCCGCGGGCGGTCGCCATTGATCACCGACAGGTCCGAATGGCACAGGCCCGCGGCACGGATCCGCACCAGCACTTCGCCTGGTCCCGGTGGTGCGAGTTCGATGGTTTCGATGCTGATCGGTTTGCTCTGGGCATACGGCGGCGCAACATTCATGTGTCTTAGAACGGCAGCTCTGACTTGCATTTTTTGTCTCCGGCACAGCGGGAAGCATGAGTGAGTATTCGTCACTATGCCGCAGGCCGTGTGCGTCAGAAACGCGCCTTCGGGCGTAGCTGTTTGGAATTGAATTCGCAAAAGCCCGGCGTCCCGACGCGCATGCCTGCGGGCCGAATTGTTATTTTTATTCTCAAATCTTGTGCACGTCCACGGCGTTCTCGGCCATCCACCCAGTCCCTATCCTGAACCCACAAACACATCACAGCGTCTTCGACAGACGCCTGAATGAGGGTTTCAAGATGACCGAAGCAAACACCCGAAAAAAACTGGTCGAGGCAGCTCCCCACGCCTCTTTCAATCTCGACGAGATCGTCAAGACCTTCCCCGAAACCGCTGAAACGCTGCTGGTCGACACCCGTCTGACCGACGAAGACGAAGCCAGCGCCCGGGTCTTTCGTGTGTATCACCCGACGCCTGCGCACTACCACGCCACCTGTGACGAGTACCTGATTGTGCTGTCCGGGCGCGCGACCTTTTTCATGGGCGACCGCGAAGAGTTCGAGGTGGGTCCGGGGGAGATGCTGTTCTTCAAGAAGTTCACCATCCACGGTATGCCGCAGATCCTCGAACACCCGTTGTTCATGGTCTCGGTCGACACCCCGCGACGTGATCCAAGCGACATCATTTTTGTCGACCCTGCGAGCGGCACCGCCGAATCGTTCGTGCAGGCGAAGCCATGAACAGCGGCCCACTGGAGATTTTCGCGACCTTTCCGGTCGAGCGTCCCGGTAATCCGACCGTGATGCCGGACGGTCGGGTGCTGGTGTCCGTGTCGGCCATCATTGCACCCGACATCTCGGTGCGGGCCGTGACCGAGGACGGCGAACATCCGGCTTATCCCGATGCCACCTGGGCGGCCAGGCCGACGGCGGATGGTCGTGGCATGTCCGCGGTGATCGGCATTCGCACCGACCCGGATGGCATGGTCTGGATCCTCGACATGGGGGCGCCGGGGCAGCAGCCGCGGTTGATTGCCTGGAATGATCGCGAGCAGTGCCTGCACCGCCTGATCGTGCTGCCACAGAACGTGTTGCGCGCCAGTTCCTTTACCCAGGACTTTGTCATCGATTGGCGCCGCCAACGTATCTACATCGCCGACATGACCATGAACCCGAGCGGGGCCAGCGACTACCCGGCCATCGTCGTGGTCGACCTGCAAACCGGCCTGTCCTGGCGTTCGCTGGAATGCTACCCGGGGCTGATGCCCGGTGATGTGCCGTTGATGATCAATGGCAAGGCCCTTTCGCTGCGCACACCGGACGGCGAAGTCATACCCTATCGCTACGGCCTCAATCCCATCGCCATCGACCCATTGGGTCGCTGGGTGTACTTCGGTTCGATGTCGACGCGCCAGGTTTACCGGATCGCCACGGATCTTCTTGCGCAACCTGCTGGCACCGCGCCGTTGAGCGAAGCGGTGGAATACTGGTGCGAGAAGCCGCATTGCGACGGGTTTGATGTCGATGCGCAGGGCAACGTGTATGTGACCGACATCGCCAACAGTGCCATCGGGCTGGCCTCCCCGGCCGGCTACCGGATTCTGGCTCAGGACGACCGTTTGCTCGGCTGGCCTGACGGGGTCGAACTGGATGCGCAGGGCAAGTGGCTCTACATCACGGCAAACCAGTTGCACCGCCACCCGTTGCTGAATGCGGGGGAAGACGACAGTCAGCCGCCCTTTCATGTCTTGCGTTTGCGGGTGGATGCGCCGATGGGGTTGAGCGACGCACCATGAGCCCCCGTTCTGTCGTGAATGCGCTGCTGTTGTTGACTCAATTGGCAGCGCTGGTGTGTTTGATGTTGGCCCAATGCCTGGATGAAAAAGGACAGAACATCCTGACGGTTGTCGGTGTTGGGCTGTTTGTTCTTGCCCTGGCGCTGGCTAACGTATCGCGAGTCAGGCGGTTTGCTCGTCGGTGAGTCAGGGGCACCCTGTCGCGTGGATCGCCGGCAAGCCGGCGCCTACAGGAATAGGTTTTTATAACCTCCGCGCCACCGCTTCATCCCCGGTTCATGAACGCCTGCAAGCGCGGCACCATAAAGTCGAGGAACGTCCGGATACGCTGGGGCACATGCTGCCCGCCCTGATACAGCGCATGGACTTCCTCGCAATCATGACCGGTTTGCGCCAGCACCTCGACCAACCGCCCCGTCGCCAGATCCTCATCAATGTGAAAGTCCGCCAATCGGGCAATCCCGACACCGGCGATTGCCATGCGCCTGACCGTCTCGCCATTGTTCGCCTGCAGGTTGCCCTGGACGATGCGATCGACGATGCGGCCGTTCTGATGCATGGGCCAGACGGGACTGGAACGGCGGAAATTGAAGCTCAGGCAGTTATGCTCGGCGAGGTCTTCGAGCGTCTCGGGGACGCCGTATTTCTCCAGATAGCCAGGAGAAGCCACCATCTTGCGCCGGGCAATACCGATGCTCCGCGCGCGCAGCGTCGAGTCGGTCAACACGCCCACCCGAAAGGCGACGTCGGTTCGGTCCAGGTACATGTCGACGATGTCATCGCACAGGGACAGGTTGATCTGGATATTCGGATGAGCCTCCCAGAACGCCGGCAGATTCGGTTCAATCGCCAGCGTCCCAAACGCCACCGACGCATTGATGCGCACGGTCCCCCGGGCTTTCTGTGCACCTTGTGCCAGGACCCTTTCAACATCGTCGAGTTCGGCCAGCAACGCGTTGCTGCGTTCGTAGTAAATGCGCCCTTCATCGGTCAGCGACAGTTTGCGCGTCGAGCGTTCCAGCAGACGCACACCCAGGCGCAGTTCCAGCCGAACGATCAGTTTGCTCACCGTTGAAGGGGTCATCAGCATCTGCCGCGCCGCTTGCGAAAAGCTGCCGGCATCGACGACCCGTACAAACACCTGCATCTCGCCTGCCCGGTTATCCACGATTGTCTTCCTCACTTTGATTAGTGAAAAAATATCACAGACGCACCGGCTCGATACCTCTGAATAAGCGGGTCATTGTTCATTGAACTTGTGAAGATTTTTCATAAGCGAAAGGGTGGCGGCGATGGGGGTTGTACAGGTACACCGCGTCGTCTGGATCGCCAGCAAGCTGGCTCCTACGGGGATTGATGTTTGTCTGGCACGACACCGAACCTGTAGGAGCCGGCTTGCCGGCGATGGCGGTTGTACAGGTACACCGCGTTGTCTGGATCGCCAGCAAGCTGGCTCCTACAGGGATTGGTGTTTGCCTGGCACGACACCGAACCTGTAGGAGCCGGCTTGCCGGCGATGGCGGTTGTACAGGTACACCGCGTTGTCTGGATCGCCAGCAAGCCGGCTCCTACAGGGATTGGTGTTTGCCTGGCACGACACCGAACCTGTAGGAGCCGGCTTGCCGGCGATGGCGGTTGTTCAGGTACACCGCGTCGTCTGGATCGCCAGCAAGCTGGCTCCTACAGGGATTGATGTTTACCTGGCACGACACCGAACCTGTAGGAGCCGGCTTGCCGGCGATGGGCGTTGTTCAGGTACACCGCGTCGTCTGGATCGCCAGCAAGCTGGCTCCTACAGGGATTGGTGTTTGTCTGGCACGAACCTGTAGGAGCCGGCTTGCCGGCGATGGCGGTTGTTCAGGTGCGAAAACGACTGACCAACTGATTCAAGGTCTCGGACAACGCCGTCAGGTTCTTCGCGTCCTGGCGGGTGGAGTCCGCGAGGCTGGCAACCAATTGCGCATCCCCGTGAATCTGGCTGATGTGCCGATTGATGTCTTCCGCCACCTGGTGCTGCTCTTCCGCAGCCGTGGCGATCTGGGTGTTCATGTCGCGGATCACATCCACCGACTCACGGATCAGGCCGAAGCTTTCCCGCGCCTCGTTGATCGACACCACCGTCTCCTGCGACACCTCCAGGCTGGCGTGCATCTGCTTGCCCATCTGATGGGTGCGCCGCGCCAGGTTACCGAGCAGGCCGTCGATCTCACCGGTGGAGTCCGCGGTGCGCTTGGCCAGCGCCCGGACTTCATCGGCCACCACCGCAAAACCACGCCCCTGCTCCCCGGCACGCGCAGCCTCAATGGCCGCGTTCAAGGCCAGCAGGTTGGTCTGTTCGGCAATCGAGCGGATGGTGCCAAGGATCGACTGGATGTCGTTGCTGTCCTGTTCCAGTTGTTCCATCGCCTGGGCGGAATGGCCGATCTCCTGGCTCAAACGCCCGACGTTATTCACCGCCGCATCGATCTGCTGCTGCCCGGTATGCGCCTGACGCTGGCCGTTGTCGGCCGAGTCAGCAGCCTGGCTGCAGGAGCGCGCGACCTCGTTGGACGTGGCGACCATTTCATGAAATGCCGTGGACACCATGTCCACCGCCTCACGCTGGCGAGAGGCGACTTCAGCCATTTCCACCGAGACCTCAGTGGCACTGCCGGAGCTGCTGTGGATTTGCCCCGCCGCCTGGCCGATACGCTGGATCAGTGTGCGGATCGCTTCGAGAAACTGATTGAACCAGCCCGCCAATTGCGCCGTTTCGTCCTGCCCGCGCACCGTCAGGCGCGCAGTTAGATCACCCTCGCCTTGCGCGATGCCTTCCAGGCCGCTGGCCACGCCACGGATCGGTTTGACGATCAGCCCGGCAAACCACGCCCCGGCCATCGCGAAGAGTCCGGCACAGATCAGGGCAATCGCCGCAATGATCCAGGTGAGCCGAGTGGCGCCGGCCATCACTTCACTTTCCCGGACCACCCCGACAAAACGCCAGCCCAATGCCTCGGACGGCCATACGAAAGCCATGTAGCGCTCACCCGCCAATTCGACCTCGACCAGGCCTTTGCCGGCCTCGCCCAACTGACGGTAACCGTCGCCCAGCTCGCTGAGTTTCTTGAAGTTGTGGGCCGGCTCGTTCGGATCGACCAGCACCGTGTTGTTGCCTTCCATCAACATCAGGTAGCCGTTGTCACCGAGCTTGATCTGCTTGACCAGATCGGTGAGCTGCTTGAGTGAAACGTCGATGTTCACCACGCCGCCGTGACTGCCCAGGCCATTGGCGAAGCTTTGCACCGTGCTGACCAGCACCACATTGTCGGCCGCCCAGTAATAGGCATCGGTGCGTAACGTCTTGCCCGGTTGGGCCATGGCCGTCTTGTACCAAGGGCGTGTTCGGGGATCGTAACCGGCCAGTTTCGGGTCGCCCGGCCAGAACACGTAGCCGCCGTCTTCGGTGCCCAATGACAGGTAGGCATAGGCCGAATGACTCTTGGCCAGCCCCGCGAACAGCTGGAACAGCTGCTGATCGTGTTCGCCCATCGCCACTTGCGCGGCATCGCTGGCCAGGTAGCGCTTCACGTCGCCGTCGATGCTGTGCAATTGCGGATGGGCAGCCAGGTAGGCCACGTTCTGGCTGATGCCTTCGAAGAACAGCTGCATGGCATTTTCGACCTGACGGATCTCCCGCCCACTGCTGTCGATAAAGGTTTCCCGTGCCTCCTGGCGCACGTTGAGGATGATCAGCACAGCGACCAGAATGACCGGGAGGCTGGCGATCGCTGCAAAGGCCAGGATCAATTTTTGTTTTATGTTCATCTAGCTCGCCTTCCTTGTGAGGTGAGTCATACGACCGTCGGGGAGAAATATTTTGCGGATATTCCATATTATGGTATACCAATAATCAATCAGCCGACCAGCCGTACTCCGCGACGCGCTTCACAGCGGCGAGAACCCCCGGGAGCGCCCAGCGCTCATTCCAGGCACCAGGCCCGCAGTCGACAGGCCGATAACAAAAGATTCGAGGTAAGCGTCATGAAATTTTCCCTGTTCGTGCACATGGAGCGCTGGGACGAAAGCGTCAGCCACCGTCAGTTGTTCGAGGACCTGACCGAACTGACCCTGATGGCCGAGGCCGGTGGTTTCAGCACGGTCTGGATCGGCGAACACCACGCCATGGAATACACCATCTCGCCAAGCCCGATGCCGCTGCTGGCGTACCTGGCCGCCAAAACCACCACGATCCATTTGGGTGCGGGCACCATCATTGCGCCGTTTTGGCACCCGTTGCGGGTAGCCGGTGAATGCGCGTTGCTGGACGTGATCAGCAACGGCCGGATGGAAGTCGGCCTGGCCCGTGGCGCTTACCAGGTTGAGTTCGACCGCATGGCCGGTGGCATGCCCGCCTCGTCCGGTGGCCAGGCCCTGCGGGAAATGGTCCCGGTGGTTCGCGCCCTGTGGCAAGGCGACTACGCCCACGACGGCGACATCTGGAAATTCCCGACCTCCACAAGCGTGCCGAAGCCGATCCAGAAGCCGAACCCGCCGATGTGGATCGCCGCCCGCGACCCGGACTCGCACAACTTTGCCGTGGCCAACGGCTGCAACGTGATGGTCACGCCGCTGATGAAGGGCGATGAAGAAGTCCTCGACCTGAAGAACAAATTCCAGACCGCGCTGGACAACAACCCGGACGTACCGCGCCCGCAACTGATGGTGCTGCGTCACACCCACGTCCACGCGGTCGATGACCCTGAAGGCTGGAAAGTCGGGGCCAAGGCGATCTCGCGTTTCTACCGCACCTTCGACGCCTGGTTCGGCAACAAGCAGACCCCGGTCAACGGCTTCCTGGCACCGAGCCCCGAGGAGAAATTCGCCGAGCGTCCGGAGTTCGCACTGGACAGCCTGCACAAGACCGCCATGATCGGCACCCCGGAAGAAATCATTCCGCGCATCAAGTACTACCAGGAACTGGGGGTCGACGAGTTCAGCTTCTGGTGCGATAACAGCCTGCCCCACGCGGAAAAGAAAAAGTCCCTGGAGCTGTTTATCAAACACGTGGTCCCGGCGTTCCGCTGAGTCCACCGCCCTTGTAGGAGCGAGCCTGCTCGCGATGACGGTCTGACCGTCAAAATGGATGTGTCTGGCACACCGCAATCGCGAGCAGGGCTCGCTCCTACAGGGTTTTGAGCCTGACGTGTAGGTTCCGCTGAGCCCACTTCCCTCTGTAGGAGTGAGCCTGCTCGCGATGACGGTCTGACAGGCAAAACTGATGTGTCTGGCACACCGCAATCGCGAGCAGGCTCGCTCCTACAGGGATTGTTGCCTGACGTGTAGGATCGATTCCCATGTTCAATGGTCGTCTCCCATCACTCTCCCCTCCCTCCGGCGCCGAGCAGGCTTACCTGCGCGGTGAATGGACCGCTTCGCATATCCATTTCAAGCGCCTGCGCGCCAGCGTTTCCGCCAAGCAGAACGGCTTCTGGCAACCCGTTTACTGAGCCTGCCCGAATAGAAACCCACGCACTTCATACCGCCTCACTGGCGCGGTATGCACGGTGCATTGTGCTTCGGCTCATGATCAGGTTTGCCCAATGAACAATAAAAACGCGCTGTTGATCATCGACATGCAACAGGAGGACGGTTTCGTCCTCGAACACTTCGACACCGTCGTCGCCAACACGGCGGCCTTGCTCGAGACCGCCCGCCATCAGCGGGTACCGGTCATCTATACCCGCCATATCAATCAGGCCGACGGCAGCGACCTGCCGCGCGGCGAGCCACGGGCTGCCGACGGTGGCCCGAGCAGCTACCGCGCCGGTACCCGGCAGGTGGAAATCCTCGACCAACTGACACCGCAACCCGCTGAGCACATCGTGGACAAAGGCCGCTACAGCGCCTTTCACCGCACGGACCTGGATGCCCGGCTCAAGGCACTGGAGGTCGACACGTTGATCATCAGCGGCGTGTTGACCGATGTCTGCGTACTCAGCAGCGTGTTCGACGCCTTCGCGCTGGGTTACCGGATCCGCCTGGTCAGCGACGCCTGCACCACGACCACCCTCGCGGGGCATCACTCCGCACTGTTGATCATGGCCAACTGGGTTTACGCGCTGGAAATCCTCACCAGCCGCCAGTGCCTGCGCGCCCTGGAACATCTCGATTACCTGAGCCTGATCCCGGAACACCCGGACTGCTTCGCCCATCAGCCGCACGAATTCGAGAGCACCATCGCCCGTCTGAACACCCACCTCGCCCGGACTCAGGAGTGATCGCCATGCAAGTCGAAAAAAGAAGCATCGATTTCATCCCCGAAGCCGAACGCCACGGCCGGCCCGGTTCGCTGTTTTTCATCTGGTTCGGCGCCAACATGAACATCACCACCATCGCCTCCGGCGTGTTGCCGGTGGTCATGGGGCTCAACCTGTTCTGGAGCGCACTGGCAATCATCATCGGCTCACTGCTGGGGGCGATTTTCATGGCCTCGCATTCCGCCCAGGGCCCCAAGCTCGGCATTCCGCAAATGATCCAGAGCCGTGCGCAATTCGGCGTGCTCGGCGCGGTGCTGCCGTTGCTGTTCGTGATGTTGATCTACCTCGGGTTCTTCGTCAGTAACACGCTGCTCGCCGCCCAGGCCCTGGAATCCGTCAGCCCGTTGCCGGCGACGGGCAATGTCTGCCTGATCGGTGCGCTGTGCTTTGTCGTTGCGCTGTATGGCTATCGCCTGATTCATCGCGTGCAGAAGTGGTTGTCGCTGCTGTCGCTGGGGGTGTTCTGCACCGCCACGCTGCTCGCCTTGCAGTTGCCGATACCGGCGGAGCAATGGTTGCCGACGGGTTTTTCGCTGTCGAAATTTCTGGTGGCGGTGAGCATTGCGGTGACCTGGCAGCTGTCCTACGCGCCCTACGTCGCCGACTATTCGCGCTACCTGCCGAGCAGCACGCCAACCGCCCAGGTGTTCTGGTACAGCTACGCCGGCACCGTCATCGGCGGTGCGTGGATGATGATTCTCGGGGCGATGCTCAGCGTCGGCATCGGCGATTTTTCCAGCAACGTCGGCGGGCATGTCGCCGGGCTGTTCGGCAGCGGTACGGTGCTGCTGTTCGTCTTCATTCTCTATGGCCAGGTGTCGATCAACGTCTTCAACCTGTATGGCGCCTTCATGTCGACCATCACCGTGATCGAGCCCTTCGCCCGACTCAAGGTCACCCCACGGGTGCGCGGGCTGTTCATGTTGCTGATCAGCCTGCTGGCCACGGCGCTGTGCACCATCAGTCAGGATGACTTCATCAGCTTCTTCCTCAACTTCATTTTCTTCATGAGCTATTTCCTGATCCCGTGGACGGCGATCAATCTGGTGGACTACTACTGCCTGCGCAAAGGCCAGTACCGGATCGACGACATTTTCAACCTGAACGGGATCTACGGCCGCATCAACTGGATCGCCTGTGGCAGCTTCCTGCTGGCGATAGCGCTGGAAATTCCGTTCATGAACACCACCTTGTACGTCGGTCCGGTGGCCAGCGCGCTGGACGGCGTTGACCTGGCCTGGATCGTCGGGCTGCTGGTGCCTGCGCTGAGCTATTACTGGCTGATGAGGCTTGGCGCGCGTTCGCCGGCACTGAACGCCGGGGCCCGGTAAAACCGAACGGCACGACATCGATCCTGGTTGATGTCGTGCCGCTGCGGGTTCAGCCAGTCAGAGCGTTCAGCCCTGAGTGATCGCCGCATTCGAATGCAGCGATGAAACCGGCTCCGGTGCCGGCTCGTCGTCCAGCGTGATGAACATCGCCAAGACCGGCCCCGCCAACACCACGGCAATCGACGCGCCGAAGGCTACCGACCAGTTATTGCCGGTGATGTCGAGTAACCAGCCAATCACCACCGGCGACACGGCACCCGCCAATGCCATGCCGGTAAAGGTGCAGGCGCTGGAAGTCGCGGAGTGCGCGTGGGACACCTCGGTACCGATCACCCACAGCGGCGAGTCCGCCAGTTCCGAGCAAAAGAACGAGAAACTCAGGCCGCAGGCGCAGATCATCAGATCGTGGGTGAACATCAGCGGAATCAGGCCGATGATCGAGGCCAGGAAGCCGAAGATGATCAGATCGCGACGGGAGCGCAGGCGGTTGCCGGTGACCTTGAAGCGCCAGTCCGAGAGCATGCCGCCCACCGCCGTGCCGACGGTGCCGCCGAGCAGCACGAAGGTCGAAAACATCGCGGTGTGGGTCAGGTCCATGCCGTAGCGCTGGGTGAAGAACGACGGAATCCAGTTGAGGAAAAACCACAACACCCAGCCATGGCAAAAGCAGGTTGCCGCCGCCGGCCAGACCCTGCGCAGCATTTGCGGCCAGTTGACGGGAATGGCGGCCACCGGCACCACTGGGGCAGCGGCCGTGGCCTCCACCAGTTTCTTCGATTCACTGAGGCTGAAATACATGACGAACATGTAGATCAACGTCACCACACCGAGGATGACGAAGGTCATGCGCCAGGAAAACTGAATGATCATGAACGTCACGATCAACGGCGCCAGTGCGTTGGCCAGGCGTCCCGACGCATGCATCATGCCCTGCGCCGTGCCGCGCTGGGTGATGGGGATGGCGCGGGCGATCATGCGCGCCGCCGTCGGGTAGATCGGCGCCTCGCCGATGCCGACCACGAAACGCGCGATCACCAGCACCACCAGGCCACTGACCAGACCCGTGGCGATGGTCGCGACCGACCAGATAATGCCGTACAGCAACATCGCCTTGCGTGAACCGATCCGGTCACTGAACCAGCCGCCGGGAATCATGAAGCAGCTGTAGGCGATGGCAAACGCGGAGAACATCATGCCCAGGTTGGTGTTGCTGAAACCCAGCTCCTTGCTGATCGTCGGGGCGGCGACCGCGAGGTTGGTACGGTCCACGTACATGATGAAGGCCATGACGCACAGCAACACGAAAGTCAGCGTTGCCCTGCGCTTTTGCGCCAGCGTAGTCGGAATCATTTTTTCCACCTTTTTTTATAGTTGTAGTGGGCAGGCGGTCATCCCGGACCGCCTGTCATGGCGTTACTTGAAGAAACCGCTGAGCACCTCGTAAGTCTCGTCAGGGCACTCTTCCTGCAGGTAATGGCCCGAAGGCACGGTGGCGGTCTGCACGATGTTGGTGGCGTAGCGGCTCCAGATGTCCGCGGCGTTATGGTTGCGGCCCACGCCGCCCTTCTCGCCCCAGAGAATCAGCGCCGGGTTGTCGATGCGACGGCCCGCGTCGTAGTCGGCGGTGTCCATGTCCAGGTCGATGCCGAACGTGGCGCGATAGTCTTCGCACATCGCATGGGTGGTCGCCGGGTTCTTGATGCAGCGGATGTAATCGGCCAGCGCCTCAGGCCCGAAGAAGCTGGTGCCCTGGTCGGTCTTCGACAGCTTGCGCAGGATGAAGAACTCCGGGTCGGCATTCATCATGCGCTCTGGCGTCGGTGCGTCCTGGGTCATGAAGAACCAGTGCCAGGAGAATTTGCCCCACTGGCGCGTGACGTTGTTGAGCAGATAGTGCTGCGGCAGCATGTCGACGAAGCCGGCCTTGAGCACCTTGTCGCCATGGTCCAGGCACATGCGGTGCAGGACCCGCGCGCCACGGTCATGGCCGGCGGCATAGAACTGCTCGAAGCCCAGTTGCTGCATGACCTCGACCTGATCCTGGGCCATGGCGCGGAACGAATACGCCGAATGATCGCCGCCGCCTTCGGGTTTCGAGCTGTCGCCATAGCCGCGCAAGTCGGTGCAGACCACGGTGAAATCCTTGGCCAGGCGGGGGGCGATCTTGTGCCAGGACAGGTGGTTGAACGGGTTGCCGTGCATCAGCAGCAAGGGCGGACCCTCGCCTCCCACGACAGTGACGATATCGGCACCGCTGGTCTTGGTGATGGTCTTGGTGAAATTCTCGAACATGGTCTCAGCCTCGATGGGTGTCTCTGGCCTGGGCGTTACGCCCTGCTCTTGTTGTGGGTCTCAGCGTTTGAACTTGCGCGCGGCGGCGTTATCGGCGGCGACACGGAACGCGGCAGCCATGGCGCCAACGTCGGCGATGCCTTTGCCGACGATGTCGTACGCCACGCCATGGGCCGGGGTGGCATAGACGGTCTTGAGGCCACCGGTCAGGGTCACGCCGGACGAGAAGCCCAGCAGCTTGGTCGCGATCTGGCCCTGATCGTGGTACATGATCACCACCGCGTCGAAATCGCCGTTGCGCGCCTTGATGAACACCGTGTCCGAGGGGAACGGTCCTTCGCAGGCCAGGCCTTTGAGGCGCAAGGCTTCGAGCGTCGGGCGAATGATGGTGATCTCTTCGTCACCGAACAGACCGTTCTCGCCGCCATGGGGGTTGAGGGCGGCGACACCGATGCGCGGAGCGTTGTTGCCCAGGGCGCGCAAGGTATCGTGGGCCAGTTGCAACGCGCCTTCGATGCGATCCGGTTGCACCATGTCGACCGCCTTGCGCAGCGCCACATGGGAGGTCACGCGAAAGGTCGAGAACTGCGGGATGATGTTGACCTCTCCGAAGTATCCGGCGTGCTCGGTCCAGGCCGCGAACATCTGGTGCTCGTCGTGGTAGTGCCAGCCACCGCGATGCAGGCCGGCCTTGTTCAACGGCGCGAAGCAGATGCCGTCCAGCTCCCCGGCGAGTGCCAGGTCGGTCATGATTTTCAGGGTTTCGCCGGTCAGCCGACCGGACTCCGCATTGACCACACCGCGCTCATACAACGCCGGATCGACGTTGTGCAGATCGATCAGGGGCACCGCGGCCTGGGTGTGATCGGCCTCGCTGAGGCGGGTGATTTTCTGGTAAGGGATGCGCCGGTCAGCGTCGCGCATGCCCAGTTCCAGCACCCGCTCGTCACCAATGATCACCACATCCGCGCGCTCACGTGCCTCAGGTGTCGACAACAGCTTGACGACCAACTCAGGGCCAATGCCGGTTACATCGCCGAGCATAAGTCCAATCAGGGGTTTCATCAGATTCTCTCCAGTCCGATCAAGGCGTGTCTTTTTTGTTATCGGGAGTACCTGGGAACAAGCCCGGTTTTACGGGCCGACGCCTGGGTGCAACCGCTGTGGACATCCTAGGCCGACGGGGTGGGCCTTCAAGGTGCAAAACGTGGGGCGGGCATTCACAGAATGTGGTTTGAGCGGGGTCGATGGCCGCTGCGTCGTGGGAGAGATTGCTGATTTCTGTTCACAACACCTTTGCGAAAACAGTCGTTCTGCTCAGCGAACCCGACAAGGATACTGATGCCCTCACGTGTGGCGCAGCGTTGCCTGCTCAACGCCTTTCGCCGGATTCGATTTTTCAAGAGGACACACAATGCACGCTGATTACGCCGCCTGGTCCTGGACCGCTGGCAAAGGTATCCACGGTCTGCAATTGATCCGCAAGCCGCTGCTGGAACCGCGCCCGGGTGAAGTGCTGGTGGCTAACCGCGCACTGGCGCTTAACCCCGTGGACTGGAAAATCATCGAGAGGGGTCATCCCGCGTGGAACACGGGTCACGTGCCCGGCGTTGATGGCACAGGCATCGTGGTTGCCTGCGGCGCCGGTGTGCCGATCAAGCCGGGCACCCGTGTGGCGTATCACCAGTCGCTGGAGCGCGATGGCAGTTTTGCCGAATACTGTTTGCTCGATGCAGCCACCGTGCTGACGGTACCGTCCGCGCTGGATGACACCGTCGCCGCATCGTTGCCCTGCCCTGGCCTGACCGCCTGGCAAGCCCTGGAAAAAGTGCCGCTGACCGGGCCGAACGATGTATTGGTGATCGGGGCCGGTGGTGCGGTCGGTCTGTTGTTGGTGCAACTGGCCGCGCAAGCGGGCTATCGCGTGTGGGCGACGGCAGCCACAAAGCATCACGAGCATTTGAAGGCAGTGGGCGCCGTTGGCGTATTCGACTACCGGGACGCTGACTGGCAGCAAACGCTTCAGGCCCGGCTGGGTGAGCGTCGACTCAACGCCGTGTTCGACACCGTCAGCGGCACTCATGCAGCCGCGCTGGCCCCCTTGCTCGGTTACAACGGTCACTTGGTGTGCATTCAGGATCGCCAGGAAACCTCACCGTTACCCGCCTTCAGCACCGCCATTTCCCTGCATGAAGTGGCGCTTAACAGTTTCCATGCCCACGCCAGCCTCAGTGATCGGCAACGGCTGAGACACGCCGGAGAACAGTTGCTCGAAGGTGTGCTTTCGGGGCGACTGACGACACCCAAAAGTCAGGTCTTCGAATTTCGCAATCTCCCACAGGCCCTGCATGCGCTCAAGCAAGGTGGAGCAGGTGGGAAGTGGGTGGCGCGGTTGAACGAAACACCCTCCTCCCCGTTCGGCCAACCCTGAAAACGCCATCGCCCGAGACTCCTGGAGTGGAGCCTCGGGCGACAGGTTCAGCAGGATCCGACAGAGCGGGCGCGATTACGCTTCAGCCAGGGTTTCCTTTTTCTCCAGCCAATCAATCATCAACTCGCCCCAGGCGATATCGGCCTGCAACGCCTCTTTGGCCTTGGCCGAGTCGCGGGTGCGCAAGCCTTCCAGTACTTCGAAATGCTTATGCTTGGCACTGGCCAGCTCTCGCTTGGGCACCTCGGCATGAAACCGGCTGAGCAGCGGCCCCATGATGACCCACATGTTTTCCAGGGTTTTCGACACCACCGGCATGCGCGCCGCAGAGATCAAACCGAAATGGAACTCCCGGTTGAGCAAGGCTGCCTGCTTGTAGTCGACGGAGACGGCCTTCTGGAAGGCATCCTGAATGGCTTCGAGCTTGTCGATTTCCGGTTTGGTAATCCGCTGAGCCGCCACCCCTGCGGCCTCGCCTTCCAGCAAATGACGGATCAACTGGATTTCACGCAACTGGCTGACCGTCAGCTCCGGCACATAAATCGAAGTCGCGGCCTTCATGTCGAGCGCATGATCGCTGACCAGGCGGAATATCGCTTCGCGCACCGGCGTGATTGAAACACCGAACTCTTCGGCCAATGTGCTGATGCGCAACCGGTCGCCGGGTTGATACTGCCCGTCCATCAACGCAGTGCGAATGATGGAATACACACGCTCACTCAAGTTGCCTTTATCAATGGGCTTATGCACGGTCACGGTCACTCGATCTCCAGGTCGATTAGTGTGCGTAAAGGAACGGACTTGTGAATCTGCCGACCTGAAACGCGGATAACGCATCATACATCATCAAATTGCGCCTGCCACTCCGGCCGACGGTTAGCCTAAATGCGCGCATCCCGGCGACCGACGCCTTGCAGTAACACGGCGATAACGATAATCGCGCCTTTGATAATCTGCTGCGGATAGGCCGGTACGCTCAGCAGATTCATGATGTTGCCGATCAACCCCAACACCAGCACGCCCACCACGGTATAAAAAATCGTGCCTTTGCCACCGGACAGCAATGCGCCGCCGATCACGCATGCCGCGATGGCATCCAGTTCCAGCGCCATGCCGGCGCTGGGTGTTGCGACCCCCGAACGCGAAGCGATCACCACACCGGCCAACGCGGAAAGGCCACCGCAAATACCATAGGCAGCCAGTTTGTAGCGCTCCACCGGAATACCGGCCAGGCGCACCGCCGTTTCGTTGCTGCCGCAGGCAATGGTCAAGCGACCATACGCGTTGTAACGCAGGATCAAGGCAAACACGACCGTCACCAACCCCGCCAGCCACACCGGCCAGGGAATGCCGAGCACGCCATCGGCCAATCGACCGAAATCACGCAGCAGGCCGGCGCTGACCAGTCTGTCATCCAGCCTTTGCGGCTGGCCGTTGGAGAGGATGAACGCCAGCCCTCGAGCGACCGTCATCATCGCCAGCGTCGCGATAAAAGGCGCCATGCGAAAGTAGGCGATGAAGGTGCCCGTCACCAACCCCATCAATACGCCGGAGGCCACCGCGATCGCCACGGCCAGGAGCAATCCGGCCCCTCCTTCGACCGGCAGCACATTCAGGGTCATCGCAACCACGATGCCACCGACCGCAGCGACCGAGGCCACGGACAAATCGATGCCCGCGGTGAGGATCACAATCAACATGCCGACGCTGACCAACAGCAATGGCGTCAATTGGCGCAACAGGTTGCCAATGTTCTGATACGTGAAAAAGTCCGCCGACAACACACTGGCGATGATGGCCAACAGCACCAGCATCACCAGTGCGTTGTGTTGCAAAAACAGCCGCTGCAACGAACGCCGGTCTTTCCGGCCCTCTTGAGCGCGATTGTTTTCCTGTAGAAGCTCGGCCGTGGCCAGCTTGGAATTAGGGTTATTCATGGTGCTCGACTCCCATTGCCAGGCAAATCATTTCTTGTTCTCTAATGCGCTCGCCCACCAGTTCGCCGGCGATCGCGCCTTCGCGCATCACCAGCACGCGATCACACATGCCGATGATTTCAATCATTTCCGAGGAGACCATGATGATTGCCACGCCTTGCTCGGCGAGGTCATTGATGACCCGGTAGATTTCCGTTTTCGCCCCTACGTCCACACCGCGAGTAGGCTCGTCGAGAATCAGCACGCGGCAGCCCGCATCGACCCACTTCATCAGGGCGACTTTCTGCTGGTTGCCGCCGGAAAGATCACCCACCAGTTGCTCGATCGAGTGAGTCTTGACCGCCAGTTGCTGGCGCAACGTTTCGATCCCCCGGGTTTCCCGGCCACTGGCAATCCAGCCCATGCGACCGGTATAGGGACTGTCGGGACGCAGTGCGCCGTTGACCCGGATCGACATTTCCAGCAGCACACCTTGCTGCTTGCGGTCCTCGGGCAACAGACCAATGCCATTGGCAATGGCCTCGCGAGGGCTGCGGTTGTGGATTTCGCGGCCGTCGAGGTAGAGGCTGCCGGACGTTTTTCGATCCGCGCCGAAGATCGTCCGCATGGTTTCGGTGCGACCGGCGCCAACCAGCCCACAAAAGCCCAGGACTTCGCCCGCGCGGATCTCAAAGCTCACATCGCGCACCAAAGGTCCGGCATTCAGGTGCTCGACTTTAAGCAACACCTCGCCAAGCTGCTTGCTACGGGGGGGAAACAGGTCACTGAGTTCACGACCGATCATCATCTCGATCAGACCACGTTCGGTGATGTCAGCCAGTTCAAGCGTGCCGACCGTCCGGCCGTCCTTGAGCACCGTGGCGCGGTCGCAGATCCGGAAGATTTCATCCATGCGATGCGACACGTAAATGATGCACGCGCCTTTGCGTCGCAACTCATCAAGGATTTTGAACAGCTTCTCGGCCTCGTGAGAGGTGAGCACGGCCGTCGGTTCGTCGAAGACCAGCACCGACGAATTGCGCGACAGCGCTTTGCAGATCTCCACGGCTTGCTGATAGGCCACCGGCAGACTGCCGACCGGCTGGCGCACATCGATATCGCTGAAACCCAGTTCATCCAGAATCCCCCGGGCCTTTTCGCGCATGGCCGCCCATTGGACGAACCCTTTGCTCTTGCCCAGATCGTCGATGCAGATGTTTTCGGCGACCGACAAATGCGGCGCCAGGGCGAACTCCTGATAGATGATCGAAATGCCCAGCTTGAGGGCATCGCCGGGCTTGCGAATATCGACGGTCTCGCCATTCAGGCTCACCCCTCCGGAATCGCGCACATAGGCCCCGGAAAGGATCTTCATCAAGGTTGATTTTCCGGCACCGTTCTCGCCCATCAGTGCGTGAATTTCACCGGCACACGCTGAAAAATTCGCATTGTTCAACGCGCTGATACCACCGAATCGCTTCGAGATATCCAGCATCTCTACGGCGGTTTTGTGCATCGCATTCATACTGTTCACCGTCTTTAAACTGTCGCCATTCGAGCTGTAACCGCTGACAGGAAACCCAGCGGCTACAGGCCGTTTCATCCGCGCGAAATCACTTCATCGCGGTTTTGATCTGCTCGATGGAACGGAAAGGCGGGACCGTTGCGGTGGTCGGCGGCTGGCTGTCAGCCTTGATGTAGGTGTCGACGTTGTCCGGAGTGATCAGCGTGACCGGGAAGTAAGACGCCAACGGCAGGTTGTTCGCATCCAGGCCCTTGTCGAGCATCTGGTGGATCAGCTCGATCGCGGCCACACCGGTTTCCGAACCACTGTTGGTGGCGGTGACCAGCAATTTGCCTTGCTTGATCAGGTCCAGCGCCACACGAAAGCTGCCAGCCCCCGAAGCCACCATCACGCTGTTTTTCTTACCGGCATTTTCGAGGGCATTGATCGCTCCAATGGCAATGAAGTCGTTCTCCGCCAGGACCAGATTGAGCTTGTCGCCCTGGGACGAAAGGATGTCTTCAGTGGCCGCCAGCCCGCCCTCTTCGGTCCAGTCACCACGGCCCCACGCCAGCACATTGAAACCACCCTCCGGCCAACTGAAGCTGCCTTTCGCTTTGACCTGCTGAAACAGCTTGAAGCCCTTGAGCATCGCGTCTTCTTTGGACAGACCCAACTTGCGCTCTTGGGCGCGGGCATAGACGATTCCGGAAATCATGCCGTTGAGTCGGCTTTCGGAAGTGGAATTGCCCATGACCCCGATGACCATGGCCGCATTGATGACCTTGGCCGGATCACTCTTGGCGGCGACATAACGCCCGGCCTCAAAACCACTGCCGTAAGGGTTGCCGGTGCTGGTCGTGATGACCGGAGCCCGCGCATCCGGAGCGGTGCCGACAGTGATGACCGGAATCCCGGCGGCCACCGCACGCTCCACATCCGATACGGAACCGAGGACATCGGTAGGGTCGATCACGATCAGGTCGACGCCCAGGGTAATGAAGTTATCGACCTGCGCACTCTGCTTGGCGACGTCACTGTCCGCCACCTGCAGTTCAATGTCGTAGTTGTACTGTTTGGCGATGGTTTTGGCATCGTCGATCATTGAGACGAACCACGGGTTGCCCAACGTTATTTCGGTCCAGCCGATACGCAGGCGATCGCCCTTCTTTTTCAGGGGCAAGGCCTTGTTGATCGAGGTGCGATCCGGCATGTCGGGGTCAATCACACCCGACAACGCGGTGTTGGGTATCAAGCTGTAGATTTCATGCTTGGGAGCGGCCCAGGCGTGCGTGCCGATGAGGCTCGCCAGGGCCAGGGTCGTGATCGAACGGACAGCTGACAGTTTCATAATTATTATTCTCCAGTGCGCTGATTTTTGATCGGTGGTGCAGGTGCTGTGTCGAACAGCACCGATTCCCCGTTGATGACTCAGTCCTGCAAATCGATCCAGGCGGATTTGAGTTCCGAATACTTGTCCAGTGCGTGCAATGACCGGTCACGGCCGTTGCCCGATTGCTTGTAGCCACCAAACGGCATGGTGATGTCGCCCCCGTCGAAGCAGTTGACCCAGACGCTGCCGGCGCGCAGCGCACGGATGATCGAGTGGGCACGCGACAGATCACTGGTCCAGAGACTGGCGGCCAGGCCATACGGCGAATCATTGGCGATGCGGACTGCGTCCAGATGATCCTTGGCGCTGATCACTGAAAGCACTGGCCCGAAGATTTCCTCGCGGGCGATGGTCATGTCGTTGGTGACGTTGTCGAAGATCGTCGGCGGAATGTAGAAGCCGTCGGCCAATGCACCGCTGGCACGCTCGCCACCGAGGATGACTCGCGCGCCCTCCTGCGAACCTTTATTGATGTAGCCGAGTACGCGTTCCATCTGCGCCTGGTCGACCATGGCCCCCAGTTGCGTCGCCGGGTCGAGTGGGTCACCGACGGTGATGGTCCGCGCCACCTTCAATACTTCGGCGACAAAGTCGTGGCGAATCCCCTCTTCCACGATCAACCGCGATGGCGCCACGCACACTTCGCCCTGGTTGAAAAACATTGATCTGGCCGCCGTGGTGGCAGCTTTCTCGAGGTCGCGGCAATCATTGAGAATAATGTTCGGTGTCTTGCCGCCGCACTCCAGCCAGACCCGTTTCATGTTTGACTGGCCGGCGTACTGCAAGAACAATTTGCCGACTTCTCCAGACCCGGTGAACACCAGCGTATCGACATCCATGTGCAGACCAAGCGCCCGGCCGGCGGTCGGACCGAACCCCGGCAACACGTTGAATACGCCCGGCGGAATGCCCGCCTGCGCGGCCAGTTCAGCGATGCGCAGTGCCGTCAGCGGCGACTGCTCGGCGGGTTTGAGAATCACCGAGTTGCCCATCGCCAGCGCCGGCGCGACCTTCCACATCGCCATCAACATCGGGAAATTCCACGGCGTAACGGCGGCGACCACGCCGATAGCTTCGCGGGTAATCATGCCCAGCGCGCCCGGACCCGAAGGGGCGATTTCGTCGTAAACCTTGTCACAGCATTCGGCGTACCACTGCAGGCACTCAAGCACCGCATGCACATCGAACCCGCTGCTTTCGGACACTGGTTTGCCCATGTCCAGCGTCTCTAGCAGCGCCAGTTCGGTCATGTTCTGCTCGAACAACGCCGCGAAGCGCAGCAGGACTTTTTTGCGCGCCTTGGGGGCCAGTTGCGACCACACGCCGCTGTCAAACGCCTGCCGGGCGACCTTGACCGCGACGTCGACGTCTTCGGCCTGGCAGGACGCCACGTGATTGAGCACCTGGCCGTTACGTGGGGAAATGTTGGCGAAGGTCTCACCGCTCAGCGCGTCGACGAACCGGCCATTGATGAAGGCTTGCCCTGGCAGTTTGAGGGTGGCGACACGCTGCTGGACCGCAGCGATATCAACGAGTGTGTTCATGCTGTTGCGTCTCCTGTTTTTGTTTTAGGCGTAGGCGCCCGACGACGATATATCATGCATTATTAAAATCGCAAGCGAAGGAATGCCCTGATTCAGGTGGTTTTCTTCACAACTGATGTTCGTTAAACCCGCGTAATCCGTTAAAAACTGACTTCTGTTTTCAAGCCGAACACCACCACGCTTTTATCCCCGCTAAACCCGCCGGGGTTCGCGACGTATTGCACGTTGGGCCGCAGCGTCAAAGCGGGTGTCACGCTGACGCCGTAGTACAGTTCCACCGGGTATTCGGTGTCCGGCGCCGGTCGGGTGAACGCGCTTTGCTGACGGACACGCCTGGCGGATTGGTCATTCACTTCAAGACGGCCGATCGCCAGGCCGATTTCATCCTGAGGGCGCGCGGCAAACGGCCCGCTGACGAACGCGCCGACGTGGAAGACCTTTTCCACGTAGGAGACATCGCGATCCGACTGAATGAAGTTGGCAAACAACGTCAGGCCCCGGGCACTGTTTGCCGAGTCCTGATAAACCCGTTGCTCGGCCATGGCGTAGTAACCGCTGGCCTGATCGTGCTGATCCGGTGCGTTGCCGGTCAGGCCGATGGGTTGGCCATTGACGTCGTGGTAGACATCGTTGAAGTCACCGGTATTTCGCCAGATACCCGCGCGATAGGTGCCGGGCAAACCGTTCAGGGTGGGTTTCCAGGCCAACTCCCCAACGGCCAGATAACCGGTGGTGCCGGACGGGCTGCCAAAGTTCAGGCCCTGGGCGTTTTCGGTGAAACGAGGATTGACCTGATACAACGAAGCATTGAGCGACAGTTCGTCGGTCAGCTTCGCTGCCACCGCGGCGCCCCATTGACTGACAGGCCAGGTGAACCAATTGGGCGTGATGTAACCGGGCACCGTGCCGCAGAACGTCAGGTTCTGGAATTTGCAGGAAAACGGGAACACATCGCCGCTCATGGGCAAGCGTCCAAGCTTCACCACCAGCCGCTCATCCAGTAACGCCTGCTGGTAGTAGAACTGCACCAGACGGGTAACGCTGCCGTAGCCGTAGATTTCCTGGGCGGCGAGCAAGGTGTTGGTGCCCGCTTCGGCGGTAAGGTTTTCGCCGTTACGGTTGCTGAAGGTCATGCGAAAACTCGCCCCCTGCCAGCCCAGCAACTTCTGCAAATCGAAGTTGGTATCGATCATCAACTGATCGCTGTAAGTGCCTTTGTGCTCGTCGCCGCCCTGGGTGTTGTAGGCCAGTTCGTTGACGTAGGTCAGCTGGAAATCCACGCCCTGCTCGTGCAAGCGGGTGCGTTCACCGTTCCAGTCCCCCAGCAGAAAATTATTCGGCGAGTAACTGGCCGCCTGAGCACCTGGCAATGCGCAGGCACTCAACAGTCCGACGGCAACTATCGTTTTATTGGTCATTATTATTGTTCCCGAAACCATTTTTATTGTTGGTCTTAGTGTTTTTCGAGCATGCAAAACCCCGCCAACCCAACTGACGGGTCGGTCAAACAACGTTCTTCAAATCTTTGTGACAGAGACTTCGGCTAGAAACACATTTTCACTATGTCGGCGACTTCCTCTTTGCTGTTGATTTTCTTCGGATGACAGGCCAGGTCCTGGTTGAAACTGGTCCATACGGTGAGTGCAAACTCGTCGATCTGCTCGGGACGCAAACCGTAGCTGCGGAAGGTGTCGGTGACGCCCAACGCGCTGAACAGTTTCTTAAGGATCTCGGGCAGGCGTTCTGCCCGTTCAAGCGACGACAGACTCAGTGTCGATGGATCGAGAATACCGGCCACGCACGCGAACTTGTCGGCACAGACCGGCAGCGTCCAACTGATCACATACGGTGTGCTGGCGGCGACGGTGCCGCCATGGGGGGCGTCGGTCATCGCGCCCAATGGCTGACCCAAGGCATGGGAAACCGTGACTCCGGCAGTGGCGATCGCCATGCCGCCAAGGGTCGAGGCGAAAGCCATGCGCGCGCGGGCCTCCAGATCATCGCCGTGCTCCACGCACTGCCGGGCATTGGCTGCGAACAACCGGATCGACTCCAGCGCGACCATTTCCACCCAGGGCGTGCAGTGAATGCTGATGTACGCCTCCAGCGCGTGGCAAAAGGTATCGACGGCGGTCAACGCCGTCAGCTTCGGCGGTTTCGACACCAGAATCTGCGGATCAATCAAGGCGACATCCGGGTAAATGAACCGGTTGACGATGGCGCATTTCAGACCCAGTTCAGGATTATTGATCACCGCAAAAGGGGTCGCCTCAGTACCTGTGCCGGAGGTGGTCGGCACTACCAGCAGGGGCAGGCCACGGCTTTGCGGGCGCGTGACGACCTCGCCCAGGCGCTCGGTGTAGTCCCAGCAACTGCCGCCATGGACGGCAACGAAAGCCACGGCTTTGGCAGAGTCGATCGCGCTGCCGCCCCCGACAGCCACCACCACGTCACAGCCGTGGCTGCGAACCTGTTCGACCGCACGATCGATCGTGGTGTGCCGAGGGTTGGGCACGATGTCGTAGCACTCGAGAAACTCAATGCCGTGCTCGACAAAACTGCCGGTAATCTGCGCCACCCAGTCACTGCCTTGAAGAAACGGGTCAACCATCAGGAAGACCTTTTTGCCATACGTCCCGACCTTCTCGCCCATGCGCCTGATCGCCCCGACTTCAAAATCCAGGGTGAGCGGCAGACTTGCCTGAAATGCGTTCATCAGTTCACCTGTTGTTATGGCGTATGCGCTGTTGACGGGCTCAGACCGCCAGCAACGACCCGCCTTCTTTGTAGAGTTGGCCGAGATCGCTGGCGGAGATCAGCGCGGCTTTCATTTCATCGAAAGTGACTTCGAACGGTTCGACGTTGCTGGTCTGGCCGGGGTCAGCGGCAGTGCGTGCCACGCAGTCGAGTTCGTGCTCAGTGATGTCGGCCAGCCCCAGATCTTCGAAGGTGACCGGCAAGCCGATACTCAGGCAGAACCTCAGCACCGCATCCAGTTCGCGACTGGATTTGCCTTCGAGCACGAGCATCACCACGACGCCGAAGGCCACATACTCGCCGTGGTACATCGTCGCCCGGGCGCCCAGCTCACTGAAGCCGCAATACACCGCATGAGCAGTGGCCACGCCGTTGCTTTCAAAACCGATGCCGCTCATCAGCGCATTGGCTTCCACCACGCGATTGAAGGCTTTGGTCACGCATTGGCGTTCAGCGGCGCGCCGGGCTTGCAGGCCGTCTTCAAGCAGCACCCGATAGCACAGCTCGGCAATGGCCATGGAGGTCAGCGTCGATTTGGCACCGGCACCGCCCTCTTTCAGCCCGGCACCGGCGTTACCGAGAAAATTGTCCCGGTCCGACTCAACGCAGGTGCGCGCTTCGAAATAAGTCGAGAGCGCGTCGCCCATTCCGGCCACCAGCAGACGCACAGGGGCCTGGGCGATGATCCAGGTATCGACCACCACCACATCCGGGCTGCGCTCGTAAAAAAGCACGTCGTCAAACGCGCCGGCTTCGGTGTAAAGCACTGACAGCGAACTGGTGGGGGCATCGTTGGAAACGACGGTAGGCACGATACACAGCGGCAATTTAGCCTGATTGGCCACGGCCTTCGCCGCGTCGAGCACCTTGCCGCCACCGACACCGATCACCCCGTCGCACTCAAAGGCATTGATGCTCGCCGCAAGCCGCTGGATTTCCTGACGTGTCACTTCTCCGGAAAAAATTCCGTAATGCAGTTGGGTGTGCTCGGTATCGAAACTGGCATCAAGACTCTGTTTCAGGCTGTCGAGACGGCCCTGAGTGGTGATCACCAAAAATCGTCGACCGAACCAGGCGACATGCCGGTACAGCCGATCAAGTTCCTTGTAGCCCTGGATATAGCGGCCGGGGGCAGCAAACATTTGAGTCATGTCATCGTCATCCTGGCCTCGTCGTGGAGGCTTTTTGTTATTGCTTTGAGGACGTAGGCGAGAGTCTCATCTCGCGACGGATCGATGATATATCATATTTAATTTTCGACCGCCAAGCGCTTTTTTCACGAAACCCGCCTGGCCAAAAACCCGGGATTGACGTCAGGGGGGCGCGAAGATATATGATGCATGAAAACAAGAACAACACTGTTTCGGAGGAAGGCATGCACGATTACGTTGTCATTGGAGGCGGCTCTGCGGGCTGTGCGTTGACGGGGCGCCTGATCGAGGCTGGCGCTTCGGTTCTGCTGATTGAGGCCGGTCCGCGGGATACTCATCCGCTGATCCACATCCCCGCCGGATTCACCCGGTTGTTGTCCAGCCCACTGCTGTCGCGTCACGAAACACAACCGCAAACGGCCATGGATGGACGCAAGCGCATCCTTCCCCAGGGTCGTGTACTGGGCGGTGGGAGTTCGGTGAATGCGCTGATTTATATCCGCGGCCAGCATGAGGATTACGACGACTGGGCCAGCGCCGGCTGTGACGGTTGGTCGTTTCGCGAAGTGCTGCCGTACTTCAAGCGTGCCGAAGACAATGAGCGTTTCGACAATGGTTACCACGCGACCGGTGGCCCGCTGGGTGTCTCGGACCTCAAGCAAGTGTGCGAGTTGTCTCGGGGGTTTGTGCGGGCCGCGCAGCAAGCCGGCATCCCCTTCACGCCCGACTTCAATGGCGAGCGTCAGAATGGCGTCGGCTTCAACCAGATCACCGCGCGCAACAACCGCCGCTGCAGCGCGGCCGTGGCGTACCTGCGTGCGGCTGAAAAATCCGATCGCCTGACGGTCGTTACCGACGCCACGGTGCAAAGAATCCTGATCGAAGGCGATCAAGCCGTGGGGGTCGAGTACACCCATAAAGGCCAGCGGGTGCAGGCGCGCGGCAGCAAGGAGGTGATCCTCAGCGCAGGCGCCATTCAGTCACCCAAGTTGTTGATGCTGTCCGGTATCGGTCGGGCCGAAGAACTTCAACGCCACGGCATTCCGTTGCTGCATGAACTGCCCGGCGTCGGCCAAAACCTGCAAGACCATGCGGAAATCGGCACCATCGCCTATTGCCATGGCCAGTACGGTTATTACGGCCAGGACAACGCCCTCAACACCGTCAAGAATGGCCTGCAGTATTTGATGTTTGGCAGCGGCCCGGTCAGCTCGAACGTCACCGAGGCCTGTGCGTTCGTCAATACCGACAACGCGCAGGAACGGCCCAATGCCCAGATGCATTTCGTGCCCATCGTGTTTTTCGACCTTGATCAGGAGACCATCAAAAAACCGGGCGCGACCATCAACACCTGCGTCCTGCGGCCGATGAGCCGCGGGGAAATCCGCCTGACCGACAATAAGGCCGACACCCCTCCACACATTGACCCTCGTTACTTCGCCCACCCGGAAGATCGTCGTGTCGCGATCAAGGGGTTGAATCTGTCACGGGAAATTCTCGCTCAGCCAGCCATGCGCGCGTACACCGGTGAAGAGGTTTTTCCGGGATTGAATGTGCGCAGCGATGAAGCACTGCTGACCTATATCAGCGAGCGCGCCAAGACCGTTTACCACCCCGTCGGCACCTGCAAGATGGGTGACGACGACCTGGCCGTGGTCGACCCGCAACTGCGTGTGCGCGGACTGCGCAACCTGCGGGTGGCCGATGCCTCGATCATGCCCAACCTGATCTCCGGCAACACCAATGCTCCGTCCATCATGATCGGCGAAAAAGCCGCGGACATGATCCTCGGGCGAGCCGCACTACCCGCTTCTACAGCCCCCTTTTGAAAGAGGAATATCGACATGCCCATCAGCGGTAAAACCCGAGTCGTCGTCCATTTGACCTACCCGGCCAAACACTTGCGCACCCCGGAATTCTTCAACCCGTTGCTGGAACGGCTCGGCTACGACGGCGTGCTGGTGCCCTGGGAAGTCTCACCGGACAACCTCGCCACCGCGTGGGAAGGTTTGCGCGGGATTGAAAACCTGGCGGGGGTGATTGTCACCGTGCCGCACAAGCTGGAGGTGGCGAAATTGTGCGATGAACTCAAGGGAACGGCCAGTTTGCTGAACGTATGCAATGTCGCCAAACGCCTGCCCGACGGGCGTTTCAGCGGACGCATGTTCGATGGCGACGGCTTTGTCGGCGGCCTGAAAAAACAGGGCCATGACCTTCGCCACAAGCGCGTTTTGCTCCTCGGTGCGGGCGGCGCGGCCACCGGCATCGCCCATGCGTTGCTCGCCGAAGCGATCGAAGAATTGGTCATCAGCAATCGCACACCGGCCAAGGCCGAAGAACTGGTCCGCGAGCTGCGCCAGATGTTTCCCGGTCGGTCGATCAATGCCGGCCCCAGCGACGCAACCGGATTCGACGTGGTGATCAACGGCACGGCGCTGGGCCTCAAGGCCGACGACCCGCTACCGCTCCCCGTCGACACCCTCGCCCCCGGCACAGTGGTCGGCGAGGTGGTGATGAACCCGGACATTACCCCGCTACTGAGCGCTGCCGCCGAACGTGGCTGCGTGATCCATAAAGGCGCGCACATGATCACCGGCCAGATCGATCTTCTCGCCGAATTTTTGTTTTCCAAATCGGGCGTTTGACGCGCCCTCCTCTCACAAAGGAAAGACCATGAAAAAAACTGCAATCGTCACCGGCGGTGGCTCCGGCATCGGCCTGGCCACGGCACAACGTCTGCACGACGACGGTTATGAAGTGTTCACCGTGGGCCTCGGCGAACCCGAGCAACGTATCGAAGGTATTCATTATCAGGAACTCGACGTGACCAACGACGAGGCGGTAACCGGTTTCTTCGAGCAGTTCGAGCGAGTCGATGCCATCGTCAATGCCGCCGGCATCATTGACCACAATCGCGAATGGGAACTGGAAGGCTTCAACCGGGTCATGGACGTCAACCTGAGCGCCGTGTTGCGCATCACCAACGCGGCCCTGCCCGGCCTGAAAGCCGCTCGCGGGGCGGTAGTGAATTTCGCCTCGATGTGGGGAATTTTCGGTTCTGCCAAGACCCCGGCCTACGCCTCGAGCAAAGCGGCGATCAGCGAGCTGACACGCTGCATGGCGGTGGCCTGGGCGACCGATGGCGTGAGGGCCAACGCCGTGGCGCCGGGCTGGATTCTCACTAACCTGTCGCGTCGGGCGTTCGAGGACCCGGCACGTTCCGAAGGCATCATGGCGCGCATTCCGATGAAGGCCTGGGGTGCGCCGCAAGACGTGGCCAACGTGATCGCCTTCCTGGTTTCGGACAACGCGCGCTACGTGACGGGTACAACGTTGCCGGTTGACGGCGGTTATTCCATCGCCTGACGTCATCTCGTCGCTTGAGCGCTTGACCGTTTAAAAACATGATATATCATGCATCACAACAAGACCGAGGCACCGGCAACCTGTCGCCGGGTCCTCGAATAACAAGAAGCAACACAGTGAGAGGTGCTGAATGAATCTGGTTTTCGGCTCGCCCGGACGGTACGTCCAGGGCACTGAAGTGCTCGCTCAGGCGGGTACCTGGCTAGCACACTGCGGACGCCGGGCCGTGGTGGTCATCGACAGCTATGTACTCGGCCTGATCCGCCAACGGCTCGATGACACCTGCGCACGGTCCGAGGTCGAGTTGCACTACCTCACCTTCGATGGCGAGATCACTGCCGACGGCATTGCCGATCTGCGCAAAGCGGCCGCCAAGGTCGAGTTCGACATGATCCTGGCCGTCGGTGGCGGCAAATGCATCGACGCCGGCAAAGCCCTCGCCCACACCTCGGGTCGCGCGCTGGTCACCATGCCGACCGTAGCCTCCAACGATGCGCCGACCTCGAAAAACTACGTGGTCTACGACGCCCATCATCAACTGAGCGAAGTCGGTCACTTGCTGGTCAGCCCGCGCTACGTGCTGGTGGACACCTCGCTGATCGCCCAGGCACCGCGCCAGTTTCTGCTCGCGGGCATTGCCGATGCGCTGACGAAAAAATTCGAGGCCGAGCAGTGCTTCAAGTCCGGTGGCGTGAACATGTTCGGCGCGCGCCCGGCACTGTCGGGCCTGGCGCTGGCACGCGAGTGCTACCACGTGCTGCGTCAATACGCCGAACCGGCGCTGGCCCAGGCCGGCACCGGCGAAGTCACCGTCGCGTTCGACTACTTGATTGAAGCGGTGCTATTGATGAGCGGCCTGGGCTTCGAAAGCGGTGGCTTGTCCATTGCCCACGCGATGACCCGCGGCCTGTCGAAAATCCCCGGCGCGCAGCAGCAGGTTCACGGCTTCCAGGTCGCCTACGGCTTGCTCGTGCAGTTGGTGCTGGAGGATCGCGACGCCGAACTCATGGGCGACATGTTGAGCTTCTATCAACGCATCGGCCTGCCGCGCAACCTCGCCGAACTCGGCGTCACCCACGTCGACGATGCACTGTTGATGCAGGTGGCGGAACCCACCTTGAAAGCCCCGCATGCACGCAACTTTGCCTCGGTCTCGGGCGGCGCACTGACGTGCGACGAACTGATCGCAGCGATGCGCGCGCTCGAAGGCCTGGCCCACTGAGCACTGCCCCGGCGCCGTTGAACACACAACCACCCCGTTGAAGTTCACACCCCGCCACCGAGATTCAACTTCAACAAATTCATGCCTGTGATTGGAGGTAGAGATGTCTGCACCCCGCAAAACACTCGAACAGTGGAAAGCCAGCAATTTTGTGCCGTCCACCGAGACCGTGAGGATGTTGAAAGACCGGGCGAAATTCGTCCGCCTGGAAACCATCCGCCTGATTGAAATCGCCAAGACCGGCCACTACACCTCGGTGTTTTCCGCCGCCGAATTGTTCTCGGCGCTGTACTACGACGTGATGACCATCCGCCCCGACGAGCCGAAGTGGCCCGGCCGCGACCGTTTCCTGATGGGCAAAGGCCATGCCGCCGTGGGCCAGTTCCCGATCCTCGCGGACCTCGGTGTCTTCCCCAAGGAATGGCTCGATGAATACACCCGCCTGGGCAGTCCTCTGGGTGATCACCCTGACATGCGCAAAGTGCCCGGCATCGACTTCTCTTCCGGCTCCATCGGCCACGCGCTCTCCGGCGGCCTGGGCATGTGCCTGGCCCAGCGTTTCACCGGCGAAACCTACGACGTGTTCGTCATGCTCGGCGACGGTGAAATGCAGGAAGGCCAGGTCTGGGAAGCCGCGATGAGCGCCGCTCATCACAAGGCCAAACACCTGATCGCGATCGTCGACCGCAACGGTTTCCAGCTCGACGGTTCGGTCGACGACGTGATCGGCATCGAGCCGCTGGACGAAAAATGGCGCGCGTTCGGCTGGGAAGTGCACGTCATCGACGGCCACAACATCGCCGAAGTGACCGAGACCCTGCGCCGTGTCAAAGCCGATGAAACCCGCGACAAGCCGGTGTGCATCATCGCCAGGACCGTCAAGGGCAAAGGCGTTTCCTACATGGAAACCGAACCCGGCTGGCACCTCGGTTACCTCGACCCGGAAGACGCCAAACGCGCTATCGCTGAAATTGAAGCCATGGAGATCTGAACATGAATGCCCCTCTTTCCCCCAATTCCTGGCAGTACCGCGGCCTTAACGCGCTCAACCCGGGCCTGTCCTATTTGTCGGATGCGCTGATCGAACTGACCGAGGCCGGTTACCCGGTGATGGCCGGTTCCGCCGACTTGCAGTACTCCAACGGCCTGAACAAATTCGCCAGCCGCTACCCCGAGCGCTACCTGCAATTCGGCATCTCGGAGCAGAACATGGTCACCGCCGCTGCCGGCCTGGCCACCTGCGGGGTGATGCCGTTCGTGGCGACCTTCGCTTCGTTCCTCGGGTTGCTGTGCTGCGAGCAGATCCGCATGGACGTCGCCTACTCGGCACAACCGGTGCGCCTGATCGGTCACCACACCGGCATTTCCCTGGGCTTCTACGGCACCTCGCACCATGCCACCGAAGACATCGCCACCATGCGCTCGATCGCCGACCTGGCGGTGGTTTCGCCGGCGGACGGCGCACAACTGGTGGCTGCGATCAAAGCGTCGGCCACCTACGACAAGCCGGTGTATTTCCGCATCGGTCGCGGTCGCGATCCGATCGTTTACGAGGACGGCGTGGTCTTCGAATTCGGCAAGGCCCATGAGCATTTCGAAGGTGAGGAACTGACCATCATTGCCTGCGGGATCACCGTGCATCCGGCCTTGGCGGCGGCTCGCAAAATGAATGCCGCGGGGCACTCGGTGGGCGTGATCGACATGGCGTCGATCAAGCCGATCGACCGCGACGCCATCCTGCGCGCCGCGGCCCGCAGCAAACGGATGATGACCGTCGAAGAGCACAACGTGCTCGGTGGCCTGGGTGCGGCGGTGGCCGAAGTGCTGGCGGACGAAGGCGTCGGCGTGAAGCTCAAGCGCCACGGCATCTACGACGAATACAGCCTGATCGCCCCGCCGACGCACTTGTACGAGCACTACAAACTGGATGCTGCCGGCATCGAGGAAGTGGCGCTGGCGCATCTGCGCGCCTGACCCACGCCCCCCTGTAGGAGCCGGCTTGCCGGCGATGAAATCACCACGGTGCGCCTGACACACCGCGGTGCCTGGATCGCCAGCAAGCTGGCTCCTACGGGATTGTGTGTTCAGGGACACCTCGTTTTTTCAGGGAGCCTTACGCAACTCATCGCTGCCCACCACATCCCGTGGTTCATGAAACATCTCGGAGCCAACAATGAATAACATCACCGAGACCATGCCCGACTATTCGATCGGGCAGGCCAAAACACGTACCACCCTGCGTAGAAAGTCATTGATGGCCACCGGCGTCGGCAACCTGCTGGAGTGGTTCGACTGGACCATCTACACCGTCGCATCGGTGTACATCGCCGCAGCACTCTTCGATAAGAGCAACGCCACCTCTGCCCTGCTCAATACGCTGGCGGTGTTCGCGGCCGGGTTCCTGTTACGGCCGATTGGCGGCATTTTCTTCGGCATCCTCGCCGACAAGCTTGGCAGGCGCGCGGTCTTGCTCAGCACCATGTTGCTGATGGCCGGTGCGAGTCTGCTGATCGCCTTCATTCCGTCCTATGAATCCATTGGCAGCTGGGCCTCGGCACTGCTGTTGCTGGCCAGGCTGGTGCAGGGTTTTGCCCACGGCGGGGAAACCACCACCTCCTACGCCTACATCGCCGAAATCGCCCCGCCGAAACGCCGTGGATTGTGGTCGAGCACGGTGTTCCTCGCCGTCGGTTGCGGCTCGCTGCTGGCGACGTTCTACATGGCGTTGCTGACCTCGTGGCTGTCGGTCAGCGAAATGCAGGAATGGGGCTGGCGCATCCCGTTCGCCACCGGTGGCCTGCTGGCGGTGTTCGCCCTGTGGCTGCGCCGCAACATGATGGAAAGCGAGCACAGCCCGAGTGCCGGCGCTGCGTCCGAAGAGCCGGCGTGGAGTCGCGGCACGATCATTCAGCACGGCGTGCGGTTGTTTCTCTATGAAGCGGGCGCCACGTTGACGTACTACACGTGGGTCACATCGGCGTCGATCTACGCCATCAGCGTCAAGGGCATGGACCCGCGCAGTGCGTTCACCATGAGCTGCATCGCGCAGGTGATTTACCTGGTGTTCCTGCCGATCTCGGGCTGGATCTCCGATCAGTGGGGCCGCAAGATTTCCGCGTTGATCTCCCTGCTCGGGATTGCGGCGACGTTGTTCCCGCTGTGGGGGCTGATCTCCAGCGAGCCGTGGACATTGATGGTGGCGCAGACCGCCGGATTGCTGTTGGTGGGCTTTATCACCGGGTGCAAACCGGCGTCGATCTCGGAACAGATTCCGACGCGCTACCGCACGCGGATGTTCGGGGTTTGCATTTCCCTGGGCGTGGCGGTGTTTGGCGGAACCGCGTCGTACCTGACGACCTGGCTGTACTCGGAGAACATGGGGTGGATGTTCAACATCTACCTGATCGTGGTCGCCGTGATCGCCAGTGCCGTGGTGTTGATGTGGAAGAACAACCACGGCGTGCCGATCGACAGGATCTGAGGCGGGATCATCTCCATACCCAACCGTGTAGGAGCCGGTTTGCCGGCGATCGCGGAGTGTCAGTCGCCGATTGATTGACTGACCGGACGCCATCGCCAGCAAGCTGGCTCCTACAATTTCGGTGGTGTCAGACGAAATGTGCAGCGCCCCAACCCTGTAGGAGCCGGCTTGCCGGCGATCGCGGAGTGTCAGTCGCCCGATTGATTGACTGACCGGACGCCATCGCCAGCAAGCTGGCTCCTACAATTTCGGTGGTGTCAGACGAAATGTGCAGCGCCACGATCCTGTAGGAGCCGGCTTGCCGGCGATCGCGGAGTGTCAGTCGCCCGATTGATTGACTGACCGGACGCCATCGCCAGCAAGCTGGCTCCTACAATTTCGGTGGTGTCAGACGAAATGTGCAGCGCCACGACCCTGTAGGAGCCGGCTTGCCGGCGATAGCGGAGTATCAGTCGCCTGATTGATTGACTGACCGGGCGCCATCGCCAGCAAGCTGGCTCCTACGATGTCGGCGGTGTCGGATGAATTGCGGAGTGCCACGACCCTGTAGGAGCCGGCTTGCCGGCGATGGCGCAGTGTCAGTCACCCGATTAGTTGACTGACCTGACGCCATCACCTGGTGAACGCTATTGCTCCGGCGCCACCATGCGGAAACGAATGTTGATGTCGTCGGAAACCACCGTGTCCGCGAACTCGCCTTCGCCGATTTTGAAGTCGCTGCGTTTGAGGGTCAGTTGACCGTCGAAGATGCCGATGGCGTTTTCGGCCTTCAGCACCACCGGCACGTCCACCACCTTGGTAATACCCCTGAGCGTGAGCTTGCCGGTGATCGAATAACGGTTGTCGCCCAAGGCTTTCACCGCCGTCGAATCAAACGTCGCCACCGGCGAGTTGGCCGTGTCGAACCAGGCGGGCTTTTTCAGTTCTTCGTTGGCATCACTGCTGCCGGCATCGATGCTGTCGAGCTGGATCGTCAGCGCGGCGTGGGCCGCCGAGGGGTTCGCGGTGTCAAAATCCAGCGTGCCTTCGAACTGGCTGAAGGTGCCGTAGACCCGCGAACTGAACTGGTTGTAGGTGAACGAGAGCGTGCTGGCCGTCGCATTGACCTGCTTGTATTCGACCGCCTCCGCACCGGACAACACGCCGAACGTGAGCGCAGAAATACAGACGACGGAACGCGAAACGCGACGATTCATGGGACTACCTCAGCGAGGCTCTGTTGTCAGTCGGTGGCTTTCGTCGATTTGATCAGATTGTTGCGCAGTTTCACCACCGACTTTTGCAGCACCACAAATTCTTCCGGCGTCAGTCCCGTGGCGTCGGCGAGCCCGCTTTCCGGTTGGTTCTCCCGCAGCGCCCGGCCTTGCTGGGTCAGTTTGATCCGCACTTGCCGCTCGTCTTCGGGATCGCGCTGGCGCAGCAGATAACCCATCGCCTCGAGTTTTTTCAGGATCGGCGTGAGTGTGTTGGATTCGAGGAACAGCTTTTCGCCCAGGCTGCCGACGGTTTGATCGTCTGCCTCCCAGAGCGCAACCAGGGTGATGTACTGGGTGTACGTCAGGCCGAGTTGTTCGAGCAGTGGTTTGTAAGCCTTGCCGAAGGCCAGGTTGGTGGAATAGACCGCAAAACACAGGAATTCAGACAGTTTAAGGTCAGCGGTTTCCAGCTCGTCAGTGGTTTTCATGGGCTTCCTCTTTGGGCCAGAAACGGACGGTTCGCAAGCGCCAGACTATACGTCGTACGCGACAGTATCGGTAGTGACCCGGTTACCCGTCGTGAAGCCCGACGGCCGGTTCGCCCCGCCTCGCGAAGTCGAACCGGCCGTGCCGAGGGCTTACTCGGTGACGGCGTTCAGAACCACCTCGATATTGCCGCGTGTGGCTTTCGAGTACGGGCAGATCTGGTCGGCCTCGTGCGCCAGTTGCGTCGCCACTTCTTGTGGCAGGCCCGGTACGCGCAGGGTCAGGCGAGCCTGCAGGAAGTACGCGTTGCCGGTCTGGCCCAGGTCGACTTCGATGTCTACGGCGGTGTCGGCCGGAAGTGTCACTTTCAGTTCCTTGGCCACCAGACCGACAGCTGCGGAGTAGCAGGCCGACCAGGCGCCGGCGAACAATTGCTCGGCGGTCGGGTGTGGCAGCGCGTTGGAAAACTCGTGCGCCGGTTTTGCGCTGCCCGGGGACGACAGCACGATGTCGAGGTTGCCGTTATGGCCGCGCGAAGTGGTGCCAGCAGCGCTCAGGGTGGTGTGGGTTTTACCGGTGGCCAGGACTTTTTCGATCTTGCTCATGATGGTTCTCTCTAAGGTTAGACTGTTTGCGTATACGCTTTTATCGCATGCGATATTTAGTGCAAAAAAATCAGGCGGTGAGGACGTTCAGGGCCACATCAATATTGCCCCGTGTTGCTTTCGAGTACGGGCAGATCTGATCGGCGGTGTGCGCCAGCGTGGTGGCGATGTCGAGTGGCAGGCCAGGCACGCGCAGGGTCAACCGGGCTTGCAGGAAATAAGCCCCGGCGGTTTGACCGAGATCGACTTCGATGTCGACGGAAAAGTCGGCGGGCAGCACCACGTTCAAGTCATTGGCAACCAGGCCGACCGCGGCGGTGTAGCAAGCCGACCATGCACCGGCGAACAGTTGCTCGGCAGCCGGATGCGGTTGGGTCCCGGCGAAAACATGGGCAGGTTTGGCGCTGCCCGGCGACGACAAGGTGATGTCGAGGCTGCCGTTATGGCCGCTGCCGGCAGTGCTGGCGGTGGTGTGGGTTTTGCCGGTGGCCAGGACTTTTTCGATCTTGCTCATGGGGGTGAATCCTTTGTTATGCGATGGGGTTTGATTTCTTATCGTATTCGATCGTGTCGTATGCGATGTATCAATATTCGACCAGAGCCGTTCTTGTGTCAATAGGTCGTCCTCGGCTTTGCAGACGAACGGTACCAACCGCGTCGCCCTCCCCTACGACGATATCTGCGCCTTCAGAAACCCGATAAACGCAGTAACCTTCGGTGAGGGCAAATGCTCGCGAGCCGTCACCGCGTTGAGGTCCTGCGGCGGCCCGATCCAGTCCGGCAATACCCGGCACAACCGCCCGGCTTGCACATCCGCCTGCATACTCTGATCCATACCCAGGCTCAGCCCTTCACCCGCACACAGCGCCTCCTTCAACAGCGCCGGGTCGTTGGCGATCACAGACGGTTCGACTTGGTAGTGACGGAACTTGGCACCCGTCCTGCGCATCGGCCAGACATACCCCACATCGCGCCGTGCCTGATGCAACACCAATGCACGGTGCTCGATCAGCTCTTCGGGCGTGGTTGGCTGGCCATGTCGGGCAAGGTAATCCGGCGCGGCGTAAATGCCGGTGGCGTAGCTGGCGAGGCGCCGGGCAATCAGACTGGAGTCCGGCAGGGCCCCAAGTCGCAGCGCCACATCGATCTCGTCCGCCACCAGATCCAGCGGCACGTGGGAGGCCAGAATCTCCAGTTTGATTTCCGGGTATGCCTGGCGAAACCCGGACACCAACGGCGCAAACCAACTGACCCCGAATGAATACGGCACCGTCACCCGCAACCAGCCCCGCGGACCGTCGCGCAATTGATGCACCGCCAGTTCCGCATGCTCCAGCGTGGACGCGATGTCCTTGCACTGGTCAAAGTAAACCGCCCCGGCTTCGGTGAGGCTCAGCTGCCGCGTGGTTCGGCGCAACAGCTGGACACCGATCGCCTGCTCCAACTCGCGGACTCGACGGCTGACGGTGGTCTTGGGAATCTGCAAGGCGTGGGCAGCAGCAGTGAAACTGCCCAGGCGCACCACGCGCACAAAAACCAGCGTGTCGTTCAAGTCTCGGATCATGTCGGGCCAGCCTTAAGCAATGAGGACGAATCGATTGTGCCACTGATGGCATATTTCATACCGGTTTAACGGGCTAATCGGCGCAGCGAGTGCAACCTATCATCGGGTCTCCCAACTGGAGCTCCCCATGAATCTCAACGAATACACAGCCCTTGACGGTATTGCTCTCGCTCGACTGGTAGCGGCCGGTGAAGTCACCTCTGCGGAGTTGGCTGAATTGGCGATCAGCGCGTTGCAACAGGTCAATCCGCACATCAACGCCGTCATCGAACACTGGTCTCCCACCGTGACTGAAGGATCTGGCCCATTGGCCGGCGTGCCATTCCTGATCAAAGACCTGGCGATCACCTCGGCCGGCCGGCGCGTCGAGCTGGGGAGCCGCCTGGCACAAGGTCTGGTGGCAGAAGCCGACTCGTACCTGATGCAACGCTTCAACGCTGCCGGTCTCGCCACGCTCGGGCGCACCACCACACCGGAAATGGCGTTCAGCACCGAAACCGAGTCGACCCTGCAAGGTCCGACCCGCAATCCCTGGGACACACGACGGTCGGCTGGCGGATCGAGCGGCGGCTCTGGCGCGGCGGTCGCTGCCGGCATTGTCCCGATTGCCCACGCGACGGATGCGGCCGGTTCGATTCGGGTGCCCGCAGCATTCAATGGTTTGGTCGGGCTCAAACCCACCCGTGGCCGTGCCTCCAACGGTCCGGCGCTCGACGAAGTGTTTGCCGGTTTCGGCGTACAGCTCGGCCTGTCGCGGACCGTGCGTGACAGCGCAGCACTGATGGACATTGTTCAGGGACAGGCGCCGGGGGATCCCTACTACACCACCGCGCCGGCCGAGGGGTTTCTGTCTCAGGTGGGACGTGATCCAGGACGCTTGCGCATCGGGCTGCTCGACACACCGTGGAACGGCGCCGCACTCGACCCCGAGATTGCCGACAGCACCGACGTCGTAGCGCGGGAACTGGAAGCGCTCGGGCATCACGTCGAACGCATCAGCGCCCCGCTCGGCACCTCTTGGGAATCCTTCGTCGAAGCCAACGCGCATATCTGGTGCGCCACCCTCGTACGCTGGATCGACGGTCTCGCCACTGCCACTTCACGGCCCATCGACCTGACCACCCTGGAACCCGCCACCCTCGCCTGCTACGCCTACGGCCAGCAATCGCGCGCGGTGGATTTCGCCTCGGCACTGGAGGTGCGTAACCTCATTTCCCGCAGCGTGGCCGGGTGGTTCGAGGATATCGACGTGCTGCTGACCCCAACCTTGCCACGCCTGCCGCAGACGCTCGGTACCTACAACGTTGGCGCCGAACACATGGACGGCCTGCAGTGGACCGCGCGGGTGTTCGCACACTCACCGTTCACGCCGGTATTCAATGTGGCGGGGACACCGGCGGTTTCGTTGCCATTGGGAATGTCCCACTCGCTGGGGTTGCCGATCGGGCTGCAGTTTGCCGCGCGATTTGGCGCGGAGGATGTATTACTGCGGTTGGCGGGACAGTTGGAACAGGCGTTGCCGTGGCATCAGCGTAAACCGAAGATTTGGGCGGGTCGGGTTCATAATCCGGCTTCAGACTATTCGGGATCGCTTGATTGACCGCTACCGTTGACTGCATGTGAAGGCAGTGTCTTGACCGTGCGGGCTCTCTGCTGGGGGGGCCATCGCCGATCCAGGTCGCACATCGGTTACCGCTGCCACGCCCGCTGCAACAACCCGATCACCTCCGCATCCGCCGTCTGCGAAAAATCCATGTACCAATGCCCGATCGACATGAACCAGCCCGCCGTGATCGGGCACACCAACTCATCCACCTCACCGCGCAACGCCTGCGCCGTTTCAACCGGCGCCACCGGCACCGCGACGACAATCCGCGAGGGCGCCTGCACCCGCGCCGCCTGGATCGCCGCCCTCATCGACGCGCCCGTCGCCAGGCCATCGTCGATCAGAATCACCACCTGATCCTTGAGCTGCACCGGCGCCCGCGCTCCGCGATAAGCCTGCTCACGCCGCAGCAACTCACGGGTTTCCCGCGCGACCACCGCATCGAACGTCGCCTGATCGATCGGGTGCGCCCGCAGCGCATTCTCATTGAGAATCTGAATACCGCCGCTGGCAATCGCCCCCATCGCCAGCTCTTGATGGGTCGGCACCCCGAGCTTGCGCACCAGCATCAGATCGAGGCGAACCTCCAGCGCCATCACCACTTCATAAGCGACCGGCACACCGCCACGGGGCAACGCGAGGACAATCACATCGGGGCGCTGCGCGTACTTGAGCAACGGCTCCACCAGCCGTCGACCGGCAGCGGCGCGGTCTTGCAGAAGGGTGGGCGATGAAGGGCTCATGCGGAAAACCTCCCCAGGCGATCACGCCTGATGGTACGCATTACAGCCAGATTGTCAGCCTGAAGAAGGCCAACGACAACCCCGCCCTCCTACACCAACCGCTCAATTTTCCGATGCTGCCAAACCAGCTTGTAATACAGCGTCTGCAACACCAGCATCCCCAGATACGCCACCGGAAACGCCATCCACACACCCTGCAAACCAAACTGCCCGTCCAGCACATACGCCACCGGCAACTGCACCCCGAGCACACAGAAAATCGTGATCGCCATCGGCACCAGCACCGTGCCGCTGGCGCGCATGATCCCGCTGATGATCGCCTGGAAGCCAAACACCAACAGGCTCCAAAGCATGATGTGCAGCAAATGCTCCGCCATCACCCGCGTCGTCTCCTCGGTGAGGAACAACCCCAGCAACCAGTGCGACAGCAAATACCCCAGCACCACCAACCCACCAGTCAGGCACACATTGATCAACAACCCCGTGCGCAGAATCGGCGCAATCCGCTCAACCCGCGCCGCGCCAATCGCCTGCGCCCCGAGAATCGACGCGGTGATCGCAATCGACAACGCCGGAAACTGCACGTAATTGACGATCTGCGTCACCGCCCCATACGCCGCCGTCGCCTGCGAACCGTGCTGATTCACCAGCGCCAGAATCACCAGCTCCGACAGCGACAACACCACCATCTGCAACCCGGTCGGCAAACCAATGCGCAACACCTTGCCGATAATCACCCGATCCAGGCGCATCGCCGCAAACATCTCCCGATCCGGCGCCAACGGATGCCCGCGCCGAATCAACCGCCACGCCAACCACCCCATCGCCGCCAGGTTCCCCACCAACCCCGCATACGCCGCACTCTGAATCCCCAACATCGGCAAACCCAGCCACCCGCGAATCAACGCCGGCGTCAGCGCCAGCCCGATACACGTCGACACCACTAACGCAATCAGCGGCGACACCGTATCGCTCACCCCGCGCAGCAACTGCGTAAACAACACGTACACCAACAGCGACGGCATGATCCACATCATCACGTGCGCATACGCCACCGCGTCATCCAACACATCCGCCGGCGTCCCCAAACCCTGCAACGCCGGCCGCGCAAACACACTGCCCAGCACGGCCGCCGCCAACCCGATGATTGCGCCCAGCAGCAACGTGGTCGCGGCGATGGTTTTCACCAGGTGTACTTCTTTAGCACCCCAAGCCTGGCCGATTAGCACACCCGCGCCTGCACCGAGGCCGATGACCAGGGCGATGAAGAAAAACACGATGGGGAACATGCCGGACACGGCCGCCAGGGCTTGGGTGCCGAGCATTTGGCCGATGTAGATGCTGTTGACCGTGCCCGACATGGATTGGAGGAAATTGGAGAGGACCATGGGGCCGAGGAAAAGGAGGTAGGTTTTCCAGAGGGGGTTTGCGGTGGTGGGGGTTTGCATTGAGTGGTGGTCCGGCCTGGGTGCGGGGGTTGGGATTCTAGAGGATAGCGGTTGCGGGGATGAACAAAGTTGGATGAATGTTATGGCGGGGGTTTGGTTGATTCAGAGGGGGTGATTGTGGGTCCTAGGACGGGATAAAAAATCCTACATAAAGCTCGGAATGTGTCACCTACCGGGGTGTTGGGATGAGGCTTATAGTCGGGCCCGTCGCCCAGAATGGCGATTCGGGTTTGGCGACCTGATCGATCGGGATTGCAAAGCGCTTTTGCTTTGAGTTTTTACCTTGATCGGAGTTTTACCTATGGAAAGATACATGCCCCTCACCGGAATCGACCTGATCCCGGCCTCCCTGCTCATCGATACCCGAGCGCCACTCGACGTTTTGCAAGCTGCGGCTGATTACCGGATTCGGACGGTGACGCAGGTGCTGGAAAATATTGCCTTCCGCGCCGAGCTAGGTTGCGACACGGTGGTGTTGAAGGACTTTTCACAGCTGTTGGCCATTCCGTTGCGGGATGGGTGTGATTTGATGGATGTGATTGGACGGCGATTGCGGGAGAAAGTGAAGGCGTGAATGAAAACGGGCGCTAAATGCGTCCGTTTTTTTGACTATAGAAACAGCCCAAGCTGTTATTTAGTAGCATAAGTCTCGTCCATTGCCAAAACACATTTTTCCGATATTCAGAAGATAGTCAAATCGGACGTTCGGCCACAAACTGGACGTAGCTCGATAATTTTTTAATGAAAACCGGAGCACTCCCGTATGACACTCGCGGAACTGAGCAATCATACATCAAGAGAAACGCTATCTAAGGATGTAACTCTCGACATCAACAGTTTGATATCCGCATTGGGATACATATCTAGCTCAGACTGTATGAAATTCATAACTGCGGGAATCTCACCATCCGTCGGCACAAATATATACTTAACATCACTGGGCAAAAATTGCAATTTGCAAAGTTGCGCAGTCTTATTGTTGCTCGCCTCAAGCTTATCCTCTTGCTGATACTCACTAAAATTAAGATATTCATCTATTCCTTCATTTTGGGGAACATATCGCCACTCAGACTCTTGATAAAAATCTTTTAGCTGCGGCTCCCCGAGAATAATCATCCTTCCCTTGGTAGGTTTGGAGTGCGCCAAAATATATCTAATGCTTTTAAGTCCAAGCTGTTTTTCTTTTTGATCAAGCCCCATGACAGTCTGTGTAAGAGACCTGATTGCTCCATGAAGGGGATTATCACCTGTAAAGTAAATAACTGGATTCAAGTTATTTTTTGCTCCCCATTCCTTTGTCAAACCAATACCGAAAGAACCGTAAAACCCCACATGCTCCGCAATACGACTCATCGGTATATCGCAAAAGCAAACCATTGGATACGCTATATACTCATTCGCTTTACGCCCTTGCCACTGCACGTCCTCTAGACAGTATCTAGGCCAGAACCCCCCCTTTAGTACAGCCTTCAAAATTTCCATATTTTTTGTAAAATGAAACAACGATACAGATCTCGGCTGCATAAAATGATCACCTGACAGGCTTAGCTTCCACAACAAATAATTTACTACATCAATAAATCAAATAACACAAACCACTCTCGAAAAAATCAATCCTATCATGTCAAAATATAATAAAGGCTTTCATACTACCACTTTAGAGTGACTGACCGTAGTCATTGTGTCCGGATCAAAAATCCCATATTGAGACTGCTCATAATCCAGCAATGGTCGACCACCAATACTAATATTTCCAGACTCCTTATCAGGCCAGAACATGCCGAATGGCCGAGCGCTAGAGTATTTATAAATCTTCACGACTTGGGGTGCACCGCCGATTAGGTCGTAGCTACCCGCACGCAACATATCTCTTAAAACTTCAAGAGGTTCCATATCGAACCCCCCTTTTTGTAGCTTGTTTTTTTCTCTTAGCAGACTTATCAATCGTTCTTTGTAATCTTCCTTATAATCACCGGTGATAGCTATAGATTTATCTCCATTCGGTCCGGTCCAGCTCCCGGTCGGTCGAAACGTAAATCGCTTTATACTTGCATCATAATGTAGCAACCATGATTGAAACGCCGCTAATTTCCATGACCAGCCAGCTATTAAAAAAGTCGCTTCTGGCTCGTTGCTTATCCCCACTGGAAGATCATGAACGAGTCTGACCATATCATTTAGTATGCGCAGCAAATGGCCTTTTAAATCGGTAATATCCATTGCTCGGCTAAGTAGTTTGGGATGTTGCGCGACGGCAGACTGCATTTGCAAAATTATAGGATAAGCATACATCGTATCTCCCGCAAAGCAAACTACTGCATCTTCTCTAGGTAGAATCCTTATTTTGGGACAGCAGTCCCATCGACAGCCAAACCCTAATCGGCTGTCAGTTGCTACGATAAGTTCCTCAATCGAATCTACCTTTCTCGTCCAAGCCAAACTTATAGTCATTATGTTAACTCCTCGCAGAATTTATTTAACTGCACATCAAAAGCAAAAAAATACTTAACCTATTATAAAAAACCTCCACTTTCCTAGAACGCACTCAAAAAGCTTCAGACGCGCCATGACTGAGCACATACTAGAAGCGGCTTTATTCGAAACGATGGATGCAGCCATCCCTACACAATAGATCAATGTATTCTTTTCTAGGTTGAGCTCCGGCTATATTTGCGAGCTCTCTTCCTATCTCGGTAAAAGGAAATCCTTGCATAAAAACTTTATCTACTGTTTTTTTCGATGGCTTGGGGGACGCGTAGTACTCCTCGGTAAAGTACTGAAGATATATTTTATCTTCAGATCTTGTAGCCCCATACCAAATTGTTCCACTATTTAAAAGTCCAATGCTTTGTAGATGAGTCTCGGCTTTAGTGCTTAATCCATTAGCTCGAACGAAGTTAAAAAAATCGTGAGAAAAAACTGGAAAAATTCGTTCATCCCCATCAGTGACAAACGAAAACTCACATAACAGAGTGAAGAGATTTGCGTCCTCCAAACTTAAAGATTTGACTGCCTGCACTGTACGGGATTTGAAACTGCCAGGCTGAGCTACTTCACCCGCTAAAATTTTAGACCAGATCCTCTGCATTTCTGCATTGCCGATATCCTGCCCAAGATCAAAAAAGTTAACAATCCAATCTTCTTCAATTTGTTGCGCCGATACTTCACTCGGTAGATATTCGACTGCACCTTTAACGATTGCATCGATATTGTTCTGTCGCCTTACTTCTTGATGACTTATTCGCCCTAACGCTCTAAGCGCCACTGACTCAACCTTTTCTCCAGCCTCTGCCAATATCAGCATAGCTTCCGCCTCGGCCTTAGCATTTCTGATTTTTCCTGTTGGCTCGTACAGCACCCCTATACCCTTGGAAACTGATTCTATTAGTTTTGTTAGCGGCTCTGAAACGCCTTTCAGATCAATCAGAGAAAAACCCTCAGTCATCGTACCGATCTCCCCAACTAGTAATAAACGATTTTATGTTCCTACCCATATTTGGCTTTCGATGCAAGGAACAATACACAGAATTGATACTAGACGGTATCCATGTGCGGAGAACAAGCTCGAGGATCGAAGAGCTGCAACGGGATAGTCGCCGGCCGCAACCTCAAATCCAACTCTTCAAATGCAAACTTATAACGAATTTCTCCGCCACCTTGCCTTGCTTTCTGAGAGTTGCCAGATTCACTCTCACCATCAAACCTAGCCAGAAATCCTTCCGCATAGTCTAGCGACCAAGTCCACAAAGGCACCATCCGCGCCAGAAATCTGCTCCCCAACGCCGTCAGCTCATAATCCACCCAAAGCGGCACCTCGCCGTGATCAAAACGCACGATCAACCCATCCCGTTCCAGCCACCTTCAACTGCCCCTCAGCAACCGTTGCATAACGCCAGTCAAACGCCGGTCGATTTCAGCATGGCGCAATTTACCGGCACTATCCAAGGTATTAACGACATCCAGAGGAAGGTGAAGGAATAACTAAAAAGCGGACGTTTTAATGGCGCCCGTTTTTTTGTTGCTGGATCGGGCCACTAGTCTTGCCCGACCGCTGATTATTTCTTCCTACACATTTCAACGTCGTCCTGAGTCTTCAACGCCGTATCAATTCCTAACCGGTATCTGCAGTAGTCAATAATCCACTTCCGCTCCTCCTCCGTCAGGCGCTCTGCCCGCCTGATCTCCCCATCATTGGCGTGAATGTTGTAGAACTTGATCTGAAGCGTCGGGTGTTTCTTGATGAACAGGATGGTCTCGATGTCACCATCCTCAAGCGCTTCGTAGTACCCGATGTAAAGCACGGCGAGCACCAGAAGCACCGCTGCGATTAGTAGTTTTTTCATGGTTGTGGCGCCGGAGGGGGTAACAACTGAGTTTCTGCCCTGATATTTCTGACCAATTCCATCCCGATGTTACCGGGGCAGATTTTTCCTTCGGAAGCCTGTCCTGGGTATTCCCTGTGTCCACCAAAGTGCTTGATGACGAACACGCTTTTCAGCGCTTCGATCAAGTGCATCAACGCGTCAATTTGCGCCGCTGGTATCACATTGGTCGTGCTGTAGCCGATGCTGTCGAGGGCCACACGTCCCTTCGCGACCCAATCGCCACCCTCCTCCGGTGTCGTCAGGTTTTCCAACAGAACAATGCCGATAAGGCCAGTGTTGTATTTCAGGACACTTGAGCCCTGAAGTCTGATGTCACGTCCCTCCAGTATTTGCCCGGTGCAGTCGATCCCGTAGTGATAGCCGATATCGTCGTACTTCTGGCTCAAATGGCCTTTCTGAATCTCCTGCATCTGATCCGCGCCTGGTGTGCAGCTATGACTGCGGCCCGCGTGGTGCAGCGCGATCATGGAGTAGTCCCAATCCATCTCCATATCCGGTTTGCCTTTCACCGCCCCCCAGGATGAGCGCTCGACAAACGTCGCATCCAACGACTGGACCTTTTTGATGATCGCCTCACGTGTGGCGGCTCTGTCATTCACTGAAATCGGAATCGGGCACATAAACTCGCCAGGTTTGATTTCCTGTGCGGTCGCCTGCGTTGCGAAGTTGCCAGCCATTACTGTTTCTCCGATAACTCGTGAAGCGTTCGCGCAGGGGCGTTGAATTTAACGTGAAGCGAAATGTTGGCATCCGGAGTCGACGTCTTGATGTGGGCTATGCCATCAGCGTCGGTTACGCCGATGGTCTCTACACCATTGACTGTTGCGACATAGTCACGGAAGGGCAAAGGATTGCCTGTCAGGCTGTCGGTGACACCGAAGGATTGTCCGTAGATTTTCTGAATGGAGAGTGGCACGGGAGGAATGAAAGGCACGGGGCTGTGCGAATCGCCAATGATGACGGTGCTGGAACCGCCAATCACGATGTCTCCGTGGCTCCCCGCAGTGTCGACTAGCGCGGCATTCCTGCCATTGATGAACACCGTCGCAGAAACGCCTGAAACCAACGCACTGCCGCACGTGCAGGTGTCACCTTTGCGGGCAGCTGCGAGGCCATCAAAAAATACATCGGAGGAACCAGAAGCGATGGACTGGGCGCCATGTCCGGGCATTGGGCAAGAAGTTGGATCGGTAACACGTGCGGCCGGCTTAGCCATGCATGACTCCCTGTCAGCAATTAAACGATGGGGGACTTTATCAGAGTTGCCTTGGAAGAGGATGCGCGGATTTTGTCGATGCCAGCTTGGGGAACAAATCGTTCACGGAGTATCCCGTGCAGCACAGGCCTCTGCATGGGTTAACAGAATGTAGGAAAGAGCTTGCTCGCGATGGTCTCGAACTCGCAAGCAGCTTAAAAACCTCGCGGTTGAGCGGATAGCGGTACAAGCGCTCCTGGAACGGGCGTTGCGCCAGCGTGCGCCGTTCGACTGTTCAGAATCAACGCCTGCAAGCAATCTCCTTCCACATGTACTCGTACTTGTGTTTCAGCCATATCACCAGGAGCGTATCAAACTGTCTGCGTAACCAATTACGCTCACGCGCCGCCAGTCTTTCCTCGATCCCGGCTCTGAGCCAGTCGGGGTCAAATCCTGCCCAGACAGTGGGCAAGGTTGCTGCAAGGTTGGAGAAGCACACTGGCGCAACTTCTGAAAAAAAGATTTCACGCAGTACGTCAGAATCGACCCCTTTGACGTGGCGCACGATGTAGTCGTAATCGGTTGGAAAATAATTGAATGGCTCAGACAGTGCGGTTCTGACCTCTGTCAGTTGTGGCTCGGTCAGAAAATGTCCCAATGTGAAAACTCCTCCAGTTCCTCATCAAGCGAGTCCGCGACTGCGCTGCACGCGAAGCCACCAGCCACCGATCCCACCAAGACGACCGCAATTGCGCAGATCGGAGCTGACCAATAGCAGAATTTCGCAACGGGCTGCTTCCGGCCAGAAGCAGACGGTCAATGGACGATCGCTGTCGACTCAAAGCAGTCTGTCCGGTAGTTGTATGAGTAACATGACTGACATTTCCAGGCAGGGAACTCTATGAGCACATTATCGACACTGATCATGCAGGCGCGTGAAGGGTTAGGAATTCAACAGAAGATTCCCCAGGAAAACTGGGAGGCGATGGCTTCTAAATGTGGTCCGGCAGAGATTGCAGAGATCAAGGAGCGAATCGCTGTATTGAAAGCAGAGCTGGGAACCATCGAAGAATGGGATGGTGAAACCATGGACGATATAAATATCGCCATTTACCGATTTTCTCAGTTGCTGGAACTATGCGTGGGTGCACCGTAAGTATTTGGCCGGCAGCTATGGGTCGATTGCAGCCTCTCGCGACAGGCAACAATCGGCCAGAAGCAGTCCGTCGCCAAAGACAACGAAAAACCAATGATTGCTAAGGCAACCCGGCTCCTTTGTGGGTTAGGCTGGCTAGCGAAACTACGAAATCAATTATCAGATCTTTTCTTCGCCGCCTTTAGTCTCCCGCTGAATCATCCCTAGGATGGCGCATGCCCTATCACATCATCTTGCTCATACTTTTCGCAGCGCTGTTGCATGCCAGCTGGAATGCCGCGTTGCGCGGTGGCGCCGACAGACTTTGGTCAATGACAATCATGTGCGTGGCAGTAGCCATCGCCAGTGTCGCAATGGCCTTGTTTCTGGAAGTTCCGGCCGAAGCCAGCTGGTTCTATGCAGTGCTTTCAGCGGTGCTGCACGTTGGCTATAACTTGTTCCTGGTGCGCAGCTACAAGGTTGGAGACCTTGGGCAAACTTACCCTATCTCGCGAGGCTCCTCGCCTATCCTTATCACCCTCGCCGCCTCGTTTTTTGCCGGGGAAACGGTCGGGGCAGTCGCAATGTTCGGCATTTTTCTGGTGTCAGGCGGCATCATCTCGCTGGCGTTTAGAGGGCGAAAGTTGGCCGTTCCCAGTCTGCCTTACGCCTTGGGAACGGGTTGCTTCATTGCGGCCTATAGCGTGACGGATGGCATTGGCGTTCGCCTGTCCGGTGCGCCGATGGCATACACGGTGTGGATGTGCGCCTTGTGGGGCGTTTTGATGCCATTGGTGTATGTAGGCATGCGCGACGCGAAAAGTTTATTTACCTTCCGGCCCGGGTTCATGACGGCTTTCTTCGGAGGCCTTGTTTCACTGCTGGCCTATGGAATCGTCATCTATGCCATGTCCGCCGCGCCCATGGGAGCGGTATCGGCATTGCGCGAAACCAGCGTATTGTTCGCGGCATTGATCGGATATTTTTTCTTGGGCGAGACACTGACTGTCCGAAAAATACTGGCATGCGTGGTGATTGCCATCGGCACGATCATCATTGGTTGACGACAAGGGCACTAATGATGGTCAGCTGTGAGTCGATTACAGCCCGTCGCGACAGGGAGATATCGGCCAAAAGCAGACACTTTATTTTTAGTATTGAGTCCTCCTGCTCGCATATATTTACGGCGAAAAATGACTCGGATGGCAATTTCTTGAAACTTTGCTTAGCTTGGTCATGACATTCCAGGGAGGGTTTACATGTCCAGATTTTCCGCCACCTTACTCATGATCACTCTGGGTACAAATGTTTGCGTTGCCAGCGAAGGTGATGACCAAGCCACTTCATTCGCCAAAATTTATGCATCGCTTTGTATGGCGAACATTCCAAATCTGGACACACTCCGAGAGAAGCTGAAGCCAATCCCAAGCCTTCCTGCGGAAAAGGCGTCGCTGTTCCTCGCAGGTAATCCCGGCAACGCATGGTCTGTTCCGGACAAGTACGGAACGTTTGTCCTTGCGCTTCCTAATGGTCAGATTTTTTGTGCCTTGCATGCACGCAGGGCAAGTACGGAGACAGCTATAAAGCTGTTCACTGGAATGGTCGCCAATGCACCCTCGCCGTTTACCTCAACACTGGTAAAAAACGACCAAACTCAATCCCCCGCAAATGGGCCAACTCAAACAATTTCCTACGAATGGTCGGCTCCAAACACGACACGAAAAGTTCTGTTCACCCTCACGACCACCTCCTCCGAGTCCGCACAGCTTCAGGTGCTTGGTTCGGCAGCAATCATCAGTCAATAGAATCAAGTCCCCGTTCAATGGATCTGCGTAGCAACGAGATGTGGGGTTAACAGATGGCGAACACATCTTTAATTCACCTTCCGTCGATCCGCTTCCACTGCGACTAAAACACCGGTTCCCTAAGCGGAGTGAACAGGTCGCGGGAGCGATCCGATCATTTGATCAAAGGCTGCCACCGCATATCTTCCGTCAAGACTTTCCAAGGTTGGCATTTCTGAAGGAAACCCGAATCGCACCCTGCCGGGAAGCGCTTCCTCCATAACTGAGTACCAGGTCAGCAGAGCTTGTTGGAGCCGCACGTGTAGCTCGAACCCACTCCGTCGGCGGGTGACGTCTGCTTGGGCTCGCTCTCGTGCGAGCTGAGGATCTATGCGGCCAACGATGTAACAGTCGGCAAAGCCAATGCGTTCTTGTGCGATTGTTTCTCTGGTGGCGTCCAACTCCATTCGCCAATCGTGTTCGCTCGCCTCGCCGATCTGCCAAAGAGTCCAAATGTAGTGGAGCTTGAGAGGGTCACTGTCACACAAAGCCCACGAAGACTTGTCTTCCATAGTCAGCGCTTTTTGCCAGCGATCCACGTTTCGCTCTGCCCAAAAAGTTGCTGCTCCGACGGGATCGTTTATCCGATTCGGCGCGTTCTCAAAACGACCGTGTTCAGGAACGACATGCTGCCCTCCATGCTTAGCGCACCATGTAGTTTTCCCGCTGGCGCTGATACCTTCAACAACCAAAATCATCGTTACGACTACTCCGTTAATTGCGCCACCGCATCAACCACATCCGCAGCCATCTTTTCAGGACTGCTCATCCCGTCAATTCGTAAGACCGAAACCGTTTGCTCAGATATCCACGCCTCATGCCATGCCCGGTTGCGCCCTGTAAAGTTCGGATTGTCGTATTGCGAGGCCCATTCCCGAAAGGCCACATGTATCTCATGCATGTCACCACCGGGTGTTATCCGATTTCCAAAGCGCTCCTTTTCACGTGCGGCCAGCCGTTCGAGGCGTACGGAAGTGTCGGTTACTACGAATACGATCAGATCGGCATGAGAAATCAGCGCATCGCCCCAACCCATACAAGAACCGGTCAGCACCCAATCATCATCGTTAAATTCTTGCTGGATCAATGACACGCGCTCACTGGGAGGTCGCTTCGTCGTGAATGGAGGGTTCGTGGGCATCCAGAAAAAATCATCGACATCCACATGTCGTACACCGATTAAAGTTGCGAGATTTTGACCCAAAGTGGTCACGCCCGCACACGAAGCACCTGTAATGTAAATCCGCAATTTTTCCTCCATGAATACAAGCCGGTTTCGAGGCCAGCACGATATCCCATACCCGCTAAAGGAGAAAACGTCATGAGGGAAGAGAGTCAGTCTCGACGACTGACTCTTTGAAAACACCCTATAGCCATGAAGACACAGCCGGGTATCCAAAAGCCGGCATTTCCGGTGACCAAACCTACTGCAACTAGCGCCACTCCTACTGCGAGCATGATGCGTTCTCCATAACCAAAATATCCATTAACGACGACGTGAAATTAACATAGCCCCTCCGCATTAGCGGCGAAAGAGTCATAACGGAAACGGGCGCCTTGTGGGCGCCCGTTTTTATGGGAGGCATTACGCGAGTCGGCCCCAACCTCAATGCAATTCGACCGAACCAAAACCGCGCTAATTGATGTTGAGCCCAAACCGCCGCGTCAGCAGTTTTTCCTTCCACTCCCCTTCCCTGGCGATGATCTCCGTCTCTCCCGCAGCGGACGAAGACACCTCAAGTATGGCGACTTGAAAATCATGTTCTTCCAGCGCCTTCAGCCCAATATTTCCGCCATGGCCAGTCGCGAAATATTCCTGCCACCGCCCCCAGAAACCGTCCGCACCGTACGCAGAGCCCACGTAAAGCCGGCCGGTTTTAAGGCACGTCAACGCATATACACCACGAACCACTGACAGCGCTGTGCGCCAGGAAAAAGGGATCGAACTCAGTTCCCGAATAGGCCACCGAAACGAACCAAACCCCGGAAATGGAGGCTCGATCACAACTCGGCGCATTTCCAGCACTTTCTTGTCCTGGTTATCCGCACGTTGCACCCAACTGCGTAACCCAGGTCCCCATTCAATCACCAGTCGCCCCGCGTAATCGCAAAGACTGTCATCGGGTTGCAGGTCATACAGGTGCAATCCGCTGACATCTTCGCCAGTCAGTGGGTCCTTCGTTCCCACGGGTACGGTGGACAGACCGGCAACCCGGTAAATACCCACGAACAGCGTTTCGTTGAGCGGCGTAGCGACAAATGCTGCCACCCAACCCGCATTGCTGAAGACGTCTCGTGCCTGGATGGATTGGTATTCGTCAAATCGCCCATCACCGGCAACCCAGAGATCGTAAGGTGTCTTGCCGCGAGAAGCGCGCTGATCTTGATGCCGTACCAGTCGGACCCTTGATAGATCCAGACCTACGCTGTTCAGGAAATAGTTGAAGGTGACCACGCCAGCTCTCTTTTTATGTGTGATTTTGGCCAATAGGTAATGCTGACTAAACAGTATTTTCAACTGAAAAGGTTCGGATACAAATGGCGATCAAACTGCTGCTAATGCCAACGCTTGAACGCCCGCCGTCCCCGCAAAACGCCCCATAGTATTGCGAGCCCTGCTCCGGCGCATACGGTGAAAAATACGACGTCTTGCAGCAAATACAGGGTGTTCTTTGATCCGGTTTCGACGAAACACGGTAAACGCTGAATGAGTCACAGACGTGTAGGAGCGAGCTTGCTCGCGATGGTCTTAAACGTAGCCGCGGGGTTCCTGACGCTACCCGGGGTTCTTTCGTCCATCGCGAGCAAGCTCGCTCCTACAGTTTGTTCACCTGTGTGCACACTTTTCTCGGCAGCTGCGATCTGCGCGTAAGCGCGGACAAGGATCCATTTGTGAGCCCATCGACCGAAGCGAATTAACAAAAAAATATGTGAAATAAAATGTGAAGATGGAGCTCGTCAGAAGTCCTCAAAGAACCTCTGGAGCCCAATAAATCAGCGCTTGTTCAGCAAGTGTGCATGTGAAATAAAATGTGAAGACTTCGATACGGTACAAACCGCTATGTCCTTGATCACATCTAAATCCTCGCTCAACCCGATTCTCCCCGACACGCTGCCTGCGCTGGCGGATGCTCCTTTGACCGAGCAATTGATCAACGTTCTGGACCAACTCGCCGCCGTGCTGGAAAGCGATGGCGATATCCACTGGAGCCAGTGGATACGCAAGGCCAGGGTGTACGTGATGAACTCTGATTACCACGGCATTGAATACTTGCTGTCCGCCTACGGCGGGATGGGTTCATTCAATGACCTGGTACTGGGTCAGACCAGTGTCAACGGCGCTTTTGCCTGGAAGCCTGGGCATGTTGAGCTGAACGATAAGTTTGACGCCTTACGCGCTCTGGCCGCAAAGCTCGCGCGTGAAATCAAGCGTTCACAGAGCTGATTTATCGAACACTAAAATCTTCAGCACACCCCTGCCCCCCTCAAAACGGCACATCACCAAGAATGGTCGCCCTATGCATCACCCGCCGGTTCGGCCGGTAATCATCAATCGCATAATGCTGGGTAATGCGGTTATCCCAGAACGCGACGTCATTGGTTTTCCATTGCCAACGCACCGTGAATTCTGGACGGCTCACGTGATGGAACAGGAAGGCCAATAACGCCTCGCTTTCCCTCGATTCGAGTTCATTGATTCGCGTGGTAAAGCCTTCATTCACAAACAACGCCTTGCGCCCGGTCGCGGGATGGATTCTGACCACGGGGTGCGACAGCGGCGGATGATCCTTTCTGGCCTTCTCATAGCGTTCCAGCGCTTCAGGTGTGCTGCCGAAGCGCTCCGTCGGAAACGATTTGGTCAGCTCATGGGTGGCGGTCAAACCGTCGAGCAAGCCTTTGAGGGGCGCCGACAAGGCTTCGAAGGCTGCCACGCCATTGGCCCACAACGTATCGCCCCCGAAGGCCGGCACCTGTTTGGCCCTAAGCACCGAACCTAAGGCTGGCGCGGCGAGAAAGGTCACGTCGGTGTGCCAGATCGCGTTGTCGCGTACGTCCGTCACGGCGGTGTCGATCAGCAGCAACTCCGGGTGCTGATCGACATGCGGGTAAATGGGATGCCGGTGCAGATCACCGAAACGCGAGGCGAACCTCACGTGTTCGGCATCGGTGATGTCCTGGTTGCGAATAAACAAAACCTGATGTTCGAGCAAGGCTTGCTCCACCCAGTGGTGTTGCTGATCGCTCAACACCTGGCTCAGGTCCAGCCCCTGGATTTCGGCGCCGATGGTCGGGCCAAGGGGACGAAGGCTCAAGGTCATGTTTACTCTCCGATGAAGCGGTCGCTGACAAAGGCGGAATAGTCAGGCAGCACTTTCTCTACTTTCCCCTGCTCTTTCAGGAACTCGGCGGTCTTGCCGATTTCCAGGGCGGTGCCGCCGGCAAGGAACTGCGATGTTTTCTGTTCGGCGGCCGACGGGAAGTAAGAGCCATCAAGCAATTCGGGGATGTCCGCCGCATTGGCGCCGGTGAGTCTGGCAATGCTTTTCACCGGCTCGGACGCCACGGTCCAGTCCTTTTTGTGCGCCGAGTAGTCCGCAATCGCCGCCAGGCTGACCCGAGCGAAATCGGCGACTACCTTCGGGTTCTTTTCAGCGAAGTCCTTGCGCGCTACCCACACTTCGAAGGTCGGCGCGCCCCAGTTCGACACTTCTGAAGCATCGGTCAAAATCTTCCCGGTCTTGCGGATTTCACCCAAGGCTGGCGACCAGGTAAACGCAGCATCGATATCGCCACGACTCCAGGCGGCGGTGATCTGCGCCGGCGTCAGGTTGACGATGTTGACCTTGCGCGGATCAAGGTTCCAATGCTTCAACGCCCCCAGCAGGCTGTAGTGGGAGGTCGAGACAAACGGCACCGCAACGGTTTTGCCGATCAGGTCCTCAGGCTTGGTGATACCGCTGCCATTACGCACGACCAACGCTTCGGAACTGCGGATTTGCGCGCTGACAATGAATGCCACCAATGGCATGTTGCGCGACGCGGCTGCGGCCAGCGGGCTTGAGCCCAGGTTGCCGATCTGCACATCCCCGGAAGCCATGGCCGCCAGCACCGCCGGACCGGCGTCGAACTTGCGCCAATCGATCTTCTCGCCAATACCCTTCTCATACTCGCCATCGGCAATGGCCCGCTTGATCGGGTCGATGCCATTGATGTAGCCAATGGTCAATTCGGCGGCCTGAGCATTAATCGAAAGTGCAGCAATCCCCACGGCCGCGAGAAGACTCTTGGCCAAGTTCAGCGTTTTCATGTTGTTGTTCCCGAGCGGATTAGGGTTGGGTCGTGCGATGTTCGGCGTCAGAAGCGTCGGACTTTGATAGATGATAATGATCTAAGAAATTTTCAATAAATAATTTTATGGAATTAGCTTAGACAGCTCGGGTGGGGAGTTACATGAGGGAGCGAGCTCAGACATCCAAGAGGTTCGGAGCGCAAATGGCGAGCAAAATGCTGTTATCAGTGTTTGAACACCCGTCGCCCAGTCAGAGCCTCCCATAGCATAACGAGCCCTACTACAACGGTTAACATCAAAAACAACGCTTTTTGCAGGAAATACAAGACGAAGCTCCCTGGTTTTTCGTCGTATACAAAGTGCTCTTCAATGTGATGACGACGAGGCCCTGTCAAAGCGTCTAACTCCCGAGTTGTCAGGGCGTCGTATAGTTCCAGAGCCAACAGAGAATCAACGAGCAGGATGAACAGTGCACCGAAGAATAAGTAAATGCGGGGGCGATATCTTGGTTTCACGGAAGCTCCATCGTTCTAACAGGGCGGCTATTCAACCGCGAACTGGCTCAGCAACAGCTTAGTTACCATGGATCAATTCTCACCATCAAACCTCACCCGCGCCGCCCTAAACCCCTCCGCATTCTCCAGCAACCAAGTCCACAACGGCACCATCCGCGCCAGGAAGCTGCGCCCCAACGCCGTCAGCTCATAATCCACCCTCGGCGGCACCTCGCCGTGATCAAAACGCGCAATCAACCCATCCCGTTCCAGCTGCCGCAAACTGCGGGTCAGCATCCGTTGCGTAACCCCCGGCAAGCGCCGACCAATTTCGGCGTGGCGCAATTTCCCCACGCTACCCAGGGTATGGACGATGCCCAGCGACCAGCGATTGCCGGCGTGGGTCAGTACTTCGCGCTTGAGGCCGTCGTCTTCGGCGCTGAGTGCGTCGCACGCGGCCTGGGACTGGCGGATGACTTCGTCTTCACTCATTTCGTCGTGCGGTATCACGCGTGTGCCTTCTTCTGAACGTTCGCCAAGGGTGACAGGATAGAAAAACAATTCGCCGTTCTGGAAGTGATCGATGCCTACATTCAACCCTGCAAAAACCGAAAACATTCTTGTCCTGGGGGCCGGCGAGCTTGGCATGGCCGTGCTGCGCGAGCTGGCCGTTCGGCCTCAGGCGCGGGTTACGGTGATGCTGCGACCGTCGGCCATCGATACCACGTCGGCGCACAAACGCCAAACCCTTGAGGAACTGGCGGCGCTGGGTATCGAGGTGCTGGCGGGTGATGTGGTGAACGATTCCGTCGAGCAGTTGGCCGAGCGGTTTGGCGGTTTCGACACGCTGGTCAGTTGCCTTGGTTTTGTCGCCGGTAGCGGGACGCAAGTCAAACTCGCTCGCGCGGCGTTGCAGTCGGATGTGAAGCGTTATGTGCCGTGGCAGTTTGGCGTGGATTACGACGTGATTGGTCGTGGCAGCCCGCAGGATCTGTTTGATGAGCAGCTGGATGTGCGCGATCTGCTGCGCGGGCAATCGCGGGTGCAGTGGCTGATTATTTCCACCGGGATGTTTACCAGTTTTCTGTTCGAGCCGGTGTTTGGCGTGGTGGATCTGGCGCAGAACACTGTGCGTGCGTTGGGCCGTTGGGAGACCGCTGTGACGGTGACGACGCCGGAGGATATTGGTCAGCTGGTGGCTACGGTGCTGTTTGATCCGGCGTTGGTGAATCAGGTGGTCTACGTGGCCGGCGACACCCTCAGCTATGGGCAGTTGGCCGATACCGTTGACCGGTTGCTCAAGCGCAAGGTTGAGCGTGTGGAATGGACGGTGCCTGCGCTGTTGGCGGATCTGGCTGCTGCGCCGGATGATCAGATGCGCAAGTATCGGGCGGTGTTTGCCGACGGCAAGGGCGTGGCTTGGGACAAGGCGGATAGCTATAACGCCGGGTGGGGGATCGAGACGACCACTGTTGCGCAGTGGATTGGAGAGCATTTGGTTTGATTGTGCGCGGGCGAGTTTGCTTCGGGCCGCGTTTCGATGAGGAGCGCGAATGTATACGCGGGGTTTCTGGAGGTTCGTGGTGTTCTTTCGTTCATCGCGAGCAGGCTCGCTCCTACAGGGGCGGGGGTGGGCACACCGCAGCCATTCGCGATGGAGACACGACGGTCACGGTTTTATCGTGTGGCCCTCATCCATGTGGGGGACGTTCGCTGATTTATTCTCGGGAACGGTAAAACTCACTGTCGTGCTGGTGATGATCTTGTGAGTCGGGTCGGCCACTTCCAGCAGCACCTTGTGAATGCCGGGCGTCAGTCCGACCAGGATAATCGGGTCTTCACTGGTGTGCGCCCACGTACCTTTCCAGTCATCGACCGTGACGTGGAGGTGGCCGAGACGAGGTGAGACCGTACTCGCCGCCTTACCAAAGACCGGCATGATCCTGGCGTGCTCTGTTCGAAACTGGATGATGACCACACCACGGGCCAGCGGCTCGGCCAACGGCGCATAGGCAATAAGTTTGGGCAGCGTCTCGGATTCCAGGGGGAGTATTGCTGGTGGGTGCTGGGTATCCGTCTCTCCTTGACCGAATGCCGCAATGCAAAAAAAGCCCCCCAATGCCAGCGCAAACAGCTTTCCGAGAGCGAGGGACATGGCGTTTTACTCCTGCGGGATTTTATTCAAGGCTGGATCACACCGCAGCCGGTTACCGCTGCGGATTAAAGATCACGTTCAACATCCGCGAGATCACCGAGTCAGTGCCGCGCTCCGCGTCCCTGCAAACGCACTGGTACCGAGCCAACGCCACAGGCTTTGCGCATCCTTCAGTGCGCCATCCACCCGCAGCTCTTGCGATTCAAGCACCTCACGCGGTGTGCGGTCGCCTGCCCACACTTCGGTCAATGCGCGCACGCTGGAATCGACGATGAGGGTCAGCTCGCGGCCGGGGTCGTCGCGGCACAGGTCGGCAATGCCCTCCTCGACCACCAGCCACCACGCTTGCTCGCCGGGCCGGGCATCGCGGAACTTGAAGTGGATGACCACCGGTCTGGGCGGGAATGTCTCGATGCGCACGAATCGGCGCACGTCCCACATGAGCAGGCCCGCGTCGAGTTCGTCATCGCGCAGGCGACTGCCGATCCAGCGCGCCCCCCAATGACCGAGCGCCATGATGATGGGGCGCAATTCCTCGCCCGCCTCAGTCAGGCGGTACTCCCAGACTTTGCCGGTGGCCGTGCGGTGGACCACGCCGATTTCTTCCAGATGGCGCAGCCGTTGTGCCAACAGGTTGGTGGACATCCGGGGTACGCCGCGGTGCAGTTCGTTGAAGCGCTTGCTGCCGCACAACAGCTCGCGCACGACCAACGGTGTCCAGCGCTCGCACAGGGCTTCGGCACCGCGTGCGACCGTGCAGAACTGACCGTAGCTGTCTTCCATTGCCTGGGCTCCGCGACTGAAACACTTCAGATTCTGAACTAGTCCCGCCCCTTCCCCACGCGCACGCTGAAACCTCGAAAGCCATCCGTGCAGGAGAACGTCATGACCAAGGTAGCCATTATTCAGCGTCCGCCCGTGCTGCTCGATCGCGGCGCGACGATCGCCCGGGCCGTGCAATCGGTCGCCGAAGCGGCGGCGGAAGGTGCCACGCTGATCGTTTTGCCCGAATCGTTCATTCCCGGTTACCCGTCGTGGATCTGGCGGCTGGCGGCGGGAAAGGACGGGGCTGTCATGGGCCAGTTGCACACGAGGCTGCTGGCCAACGCCGTTGATATTACGAACGGTGACCTGAGCCCTTTGTGCGAGGCCGCCAGGGTTCATGCGGTGACGATCGTGTGCGGCATCAATGAATGCGACCGGCGCAATGGCGGCGGCACGCTCTATAACAGCGTAGTCGTTATCGGGGCGAACGGCGCGGTGCTCAACCGGCACCGCAAGCTGATGCCCACCAATCCAGAGCGCATGGTGCATGGCTTTGGTGATGCCTCCGGGTTGCGCGCGGTCGATACACCAGCCGGACTCATTGGTGCGCTTATCTGCTGGGAAAACTACATGCCGCTGGCACGCTATTCCCTGTATGCCCAAGGGGTGGAAATCTACGTCGCCCCCACGTACGACACGGGCGACGGCTGGATCAGCACGATGCGTCACATTGCGCTCGAAGGCCGCTGCTGGGTGCTCGGCAGTGGCTCCGCGTTGCGCGGCAGTGACATCCCCGACGACTTCCCCGCGCGCGCCCAACTGTTTGCCGATCCAGAGGAGCGGATCAACGACGGCGACTCGGTGGTGGTCAATCCGCAGGGCCGGATCGTCGCCGGTCCATTGCACCGGGAGACCGGGATTTTGTATGCGGACATCGACGTCGCACTCGTGGCGCCAGCGCGACGGGCCCTCGACGTCACCGGGCATTACGCGCGCCCTGACATCTTCGAATTGCAGGTGCGGCGCACACCGACAACAGCGGTGCGCTACATCGACGGCTGAAGGCAAACCATTGATCAGGAAGGCATGCCATGAACATTGAACAGTCTTACAACGGCAGCTGTTTTTGCGGCGCGGTCGAGTTCATCGTCAGCGGCGAGCCGGTCGGGATGGGTTACTGCCATTGCGCGTCGTGTCGACATTGGTCCGCCGGGCCGGTCAACGCGTTCACGCTGTGGAAACCCGAGGCGCTGCACGTGACTCGGGGGGCGGACAACATCGGTACCTACAACAAGACGCCACAGAGTTACCGCAAGTGGTGCAAGACCTGCGGCGGGCATCTATTCACTGAACACCCGGGGATGGGGCTGATCGATGTATTTGCAGCGGTCATCCCGGACCTCGCCTACTCGCCGGGCGTTCATGTGCACTATCAGGAGACTGTGCTGCGTATCAAGGATGGATTGCCGAAGCTGAAGGATGTCCCCAGCGAACTAGGGGGATCAGGAGTCAGCGTGGACGAATAGCGCTTGCGCAGTGCCAACGAAAACGGGCGCCTTGTCGGGCGCCCGTTTGGTTCAGGGTTGGCTGCTGCGAGCCGTGCTGATCAGTGCGATTTCTTCGCAGACCAGCGCAAGGCAGGTGATCGCGGCAATCAATGAGCGTGAACTGTGCATGAGTCGTTCCTTCAGTGTGGCGGGATAGCTCTCTGAATCTTGGACGCTATCGAGGGTGCGGGTTCCCGCCCTGCATGTTGGGTGGGCGGTGCCTGCGCTGTTGGCGACGCCCTCTCCCCCCTGAACCTGAGGCAAACCGAAATAGCGATGCCCCACAGGAAAAACGTGATGATGCCCGGATAAGGCTGGCGCATGCCGACCTTCAACATGTTGTCTGCCAGCAGCAAGAACAGGACAACCCCCATCAGGCCCAGCACTTCCGACGAGGCCCATATCTTCAGCGAATTTCGCGCAGCCGAGTACACCGTGTAAGCGATCAGGCTTACGAGCGGCAGTATCGCCAGGAATCCGAAGTTGTAGATAAAGTCCAGATAGTAATTATGCGCACTCGGAAACTTGGTTCTATCCGGCGCCGCTTCATGCCCCAACCAGAATGACCTGACAGTATTGAAAATCTCGGACCAGTAAAATTTCCAGTACACCAGTCGTTCCGCACGATTGTTCAGACGAACGACTCCACCTGACTCATTCAGCTCACCCGCACCATCGAACCCACCACTTGAAAAATCGCCTCCCTGCCAATCGACACCAATTTTTTCCCGCAGCAGTGTTCCGTTGATCAAAAACGCCACACTCAGCGCAATCCCCAAGGCAACGAACAGCACGATCAAGCCACTTTGCCAGGTGTTTTTTCTGAGCAGCAGGCTGCGCACAAAGAAAACCAGTGTCCCGAGAATCAGGAACGCACCCGCCAACATCGAGAACGAAAAGGCCACATACCAGCCCATGATCGCCGACAGCAATAACAGGCCTCGTCGGTAACCCGCTTCATCGGCAAGCGAATACAGGGAAATGAGGAAGCCGCCCGTGAAGATGACCGGCACATACTGCATGTGCTGGTAAATGCTGAACAAATAGGCGGACGGTGAAAGTAAGCCGATGCCTCGGCTAATGGTCGACAGAAGCTCTAATGGCACGATGACGAGCAGCAGAAAGAACACGACTTTCGCCACCCAGGAAATTGCACTTTTTTCCAATCCATATTGCTGCCCGAGCACGAGCGCGAACACGGGCAGCATGTATTGAACGAGCAAAATCAATTTTGTTTTCGCTTCGACGCCGGTTTCCGCTGCCAGTACCAGCGTTGTCAGCAGCATCGCCATGAACAGGAAAAACACTACGATCAACGTCAGGCGAGCTTTCGTGTAGCGCCCTAGTACAACAATGCCGGCGTAACACGCCAGTATCGAAATAGGGAGAGGCAGTAATGCGAGTTTTCCTTCGCTGGAGAAATTGGGCGCCTGGCCCTGATAAATCCCGCTGGATAATTGAAAAAACAATGGAATAAACAGGAAGAACGCCAGACTTGCCAATATCCATCGGTCTGACTTGTTTAAAACCCGCGTGCCGAACAGGCCATCTCTCTCGCTGACGTAAAACACCCAGGACAACAACGCGCTGATTAAATAAAGCGCCGCCAATGAGGAAGCGCCGAGGCCGTAATAAAGAAACGGAATGCAACTGACCAGCATGATGTTGGCCAGCATATCGGAACCAAACGCATCCTGATTTTCGCTGCTCTGCAGCAGTCGCAACCTGATTCTTTGGGCCTTGACCATGACGGCCCCGCCTATGAGCGAGCAGCCTGTGGCCAGCCAGAAGAATCCTGCTTTTCCGGTCCACAGCAACAATGCCGGGCGCCATAGCGCAATGCCAATGAGCAGGAGACCTACCAATACAGAGCCTGCGACAAGCAGGTTTATCCAGCGCAACAGAGGGCTGGAACGACCGGCATCGACTTCGTGGCGTACCAGGGTCGGTCCCAAGGCCTGGGTAAAGATCGCGCCCATGATCCCGCCCAGTGCAAAGGCCGAAAACAGGTCACCGGCCAGTTGCCTCCCCGCCAGCAGCACAATAAAAAGCCTGAAGACATACACCGACACACCGATCACCGCCGTTGAGCCAAAGTGCGGCAACAGCAGTTTCAGGTACTTGTTTCCCTGTGGCGCTCTTTTGAAAGCGGCCGCGAGCATCTCGGGGCGGACGCAACAGAAGAGAGGCGACGCCGCCCATACAGCCAATGACCAAAGGCTGAAGGTACTGTAGAAAGTGAGCGTCACCAGGACCAGCAAACTTACAACGCCCTGGATAAGAAAAAAATTCAACGCCTGAGTGGATTGGCGATCATGCTCTTGCTGACAAAGAAATACTTCCGCCAGCCACTCGCAGGCCCGACGCGCGATCAGCAAACTAATGAACAGCCAGCCTGAAGCCACCAGCCCCATACTGAGCATGTACGCAAGAACACAAAGTGGAAGGACTAAAAACAAACGCAGCCGCAAGATATAGGCACTTTCCACTTGCCTGTTTTGAGCGAGGATGATGCTCCGCGCGTTACCGGAGAATGAATAAAAGAGCGCGACCGTCGCGCCGTGCACAATACCAAAGTCTGCGGCCAACTCCGGCCGCCCAAGTAAGCTCAAACCGATCATGACCAACATCATGGCGAAGGTGTTGGCCATAAATGCGGCGGGAAAAATCAGTATCTTTCTCACATGTTCTGACCTCTAACCATGAGTCAGTTAGTCATCGAAATTTTCCAACTCAATCAAAGTAGTTCACGTATACGTAGAGGGTGCTGCCCATCATCGGAATGTCGGCAAATTGGCTCGTCCAGACACTCCCTTTGCTGTACTACCGGTCTGACGACCGCGACCGGCGATAATAGTTGCATAAGACTGCAGCGTGCTTCCCCCGCTTGTCGGGCGAAGGCAACCCCGGCTTTCTCCCCCGTCAATTCAGCATGACTTGCCTCTATTTCTGACATTGAACGCACTTCGCGTGGCCGACCCGGCAAGAGTGATGGCCAACGGCTACGCTCCTCACGATTTCCCGAGTACGCCCCGCCCTTGCTTCATCCCTCGCGCAATAACATGGAGTAAACGTGCATGCCCGTCCCCCCTCGTTTCCACGAGCACTACCGCAAGGCCGACCGCATCATGCTGGGGCTGATCTGGCTGATGTTCTTCTTTGCGGTGGTCCTGGCGTTCTGGCACGACACCTTTATCCAGGCGTTTGTCATCGGGGGCGGCACGAGCCTTATGCTGACGCTGCTGTATCGCGCCATCGGCGGCTCACGCTGGATGCGCTGTTTGCTGGCCACCGGCTTGATGATCATGGCCGCGTTGCACATCAATCAGGCCGAGGGTGTCATCGAGTCCCACTTCGGGATTTTTGCGTTGCTGGCGGTGCTGACGTTTTACCGCGACTGGCTGCCCATCCTGGTGGCCGCCGCCGTCATCGCCGTGCATCACGTGGTCTTCCATGCTCTGCAACACCAGGGTTTCCCGGTCTTTGTCATGGCCCATCACGGCGGCTGGACGATGATTTTCGTTCACGCCTTTTATGTGGTGATGGAGACGGTCGCCCTGCTCTACCTGGCCGTGCACAGCCAGGCTGATGCGGTGGAAAGTCAGGACATGCTGGACAAGATGCTCGCCGCCACCTCGCAGCTTGCCGTTGGTGCGCGCAAGGGTGACAAGGCTACCGCGCATGTCTCGCTCGCCGAGCGTTTCGATCAGTTCATGACGCAGATCACCGCGCTGGTGGATGGCGTGGTTCGCGACTCTCACGGCCTCGGTGAACTGGGCCAGGAGATTGCCAAGGCCAGCAACACACTGGAGAAAGGCGCCAGGCATCAACTGACGGAGATCGCCCAGATGACGGGTTCGGTGCAACGGATGGGCGACGCCATGGAACACATTGCCGTGCACGTCGAACACGCCGCGGAGCATGCCGGCCAGGCCAGCGTGCAGATCACCCGAGGTCAGGAAAGCGTCAATCGTGCGCAGCAAGAGATCACGCAGCTGGCCTCACGCCTCAAGGGCACCAACGACACCGTGCAGGTGCTGGCCGGTCAGGCGCAGCAAATCGGCACGGTGCTGGAAGTCATCAGCAGCATCGCCGAACAAACCAACCTGCTGGCCCTCAACGCCGCCATCGAAGCCGCCCGCGCCGGCGAGCAAGGCCGCGGCTTTGCCGTGGTGGCCGACGAAGTGCGTAGCCTGGCCCAGCGCACGGCCATCTCCACCAAGGAAATCAGGACGATCATCGAGGCCTTGCAAAACGGTAGCCGCCAAGCCGTCGAGGCGATGCATGCCAGTCACGAAGGTGTGGAACGTTGCGTCGAAGACAGCCGGAACGCAGCGGCGATGTTGCAGGCGATTGGCGGTGACATCTCGCACATCGATGAGCTCAATGGGCGCATCGTCACCACCACCCGCGAACAGTCCACGGCGAGCGTCGATATTGTCGGGCGCTTGCAGTCGGTGCAGAGCATCGCGCAGAACACCGCGGATGATGTGGAGACGCTGGCGTTGAGCAGCCAAAGGTTACCGCCGATTGCGGTGCGGCTGGATGCGTTGGGGCGCACGTTTCATCAGTGATGATCAGGATGCCCCGGATAAAAAAGCCCGGATCCTGCGATCCGGGCTTTTCTTTAATGGGGCATGCGTCGTCCGTCTGCGTTAGAAGCTCGCCTTGACCGATACCATGAAGTTGCGTGGATCCCCGTAGTAGTTGCCGAAGCTTTCGGTACCGATGGTCGCGTAGTAGCGCTTGTCGAACAGGTTGTTGCCATTGAGCGCCAACGACCAGGTGTCGTCGATGCGGTAACCGATGCGGCCGTTCCAGACCGCGTAACCTGCCTGGCTGATTTTTTCGCCGCTGGCCGGTGAAACCCGGAAGTTATCGCTTTGCGCGTTGACGCCAGCACCGAGGGTGAAGCGCTCAAGCGAACCGCTCAGGGCGTAATCGCCCCACATGCGCAGCACATGGCGCGGCACATAGCTGTTGAACGCGGCGCCATTGAGGCTGGTGTCGATGTCGTCGAGGGTTTTGGTCTGGGTGTAGGTGTAACCCGCCAGCAGTTGCAGGCGCTCAATGACTTCACCGCTGATCTCGGCCTCGAACCCCTGGGCGCGGACCTTGCCGGCATTGACGTAGCAGTAGCCATCGGATGAAGGGCACGACGAGTTGTAGTCCGTCTGCGCCTGATCTTTCTGAATCGTGCGGAACAGGTTGAAAGAGCTGTTCAGTCGTCCGTCGAACCAGGCGCCCTTGATCCCCAGTTCATAGCTCTGGCCTACCAGCGGCTTGAGCGCCGAACCGTCTTCCGAGCGGTAATTGCCTTGCGGGGTAAAGATGTCCGAGTAACTGGCGTAGGCCGTCAGGTTCTCGTTCAGGTCCAGCAGCACACCGGCGAACGGCGTGACCTGCCCGCTCTCGGTTGTACTGGAATGCTCCGAGGTGCCCGTATTGATGAAGTCGGAGTCGGTATCGGAGTTGTACCAGCTCACCCGGCTGCCGACGACCAAGGTCAACGGATCAGCCAGTTTCAACCGCAGCGTCGAGTAGATGCCCTTCTGTTTCGTCACCGAATTCACCGGCCCGCCGCGAGACGAGTTGTCGATGAAGTAACTGTCATCCGGCTCCGGGATATGTTTGTCAGGATTGAACACATTCTGCCGCTGCGGCAGAAACGCCACCGAGTAGAAGTCGTCCTTTTTCGCACGGCTGGCGTTGGCGCCCAGGATCAATTCATGTTGCTGGCCGAACGCGCTGAACTTGCCATCCACGTAGGCATCCAGGCCGTAATCGACTTGATCGTAGTCGTACATACTGCCCAGCATACCGGTGGTGTTCATACCGGGCGTCACAGCGCCGGAGGCGAATGCGTATTTGATGTCCTGGGTGTTTTTCGTATAAACGCTGGCGACCTTCAGGTTCCAGTCGTCGTTGATCCGGTGGGTCAAATCACTGAAGACGGTGGTGCGCTGGCTGCGCCAGGTGTTCCACGAGGGATCGAGGCAGGTCGAGCGGCTGAGCTTCAAGTCGCTGCGATCCCGGTAACGTGGCAAGCCGCCCCAGCAAGGGCTGGCATCCACATCTTCATAGGCGATGCCCAACCCGAGGGTGGTGTCGGGGCTCAGATCGGCGTCGAGCGCGCCGTAATACACCTGATCCTTGCGGCTGGCGTCGTCTACCGAGTAATGCCGGGTTTGCTCGGCGACCACGGCCCGCCCACGCAGGGTGCCGGTTGCGTTCAGCGGGCCACCGGTGTCGACCTGCCCGCGGTAATTGTCCCAACTGCCGCCGGAGAGCGTGATGTCGGTGTGCGGGGTCGTTTGCCCGCGTTTGCGCACGAAGTTCACCCCGCCGGCGGTGCCTCCCGCGCCTTTCATCATTCCCGCGGCGCCGCGAAGGATTTCGACACGGTCGTAGTACGCCATGTCACCGCTGAAGCTGTCGGCCTGGACATAGAGGTTGCCCATGTCCAGCGGGACGCCGTCGTATTGATACTGGCCCGACATGCGGAACCCGCGCGAGTAGAAATACTTGCCGCCCATGGTCGAGTCGTAGACGGTGATGCCCGGGGTCTTTTCCATGACCTGGTCGATGGTGTTGAGGTTCTGATCATCGAGCATCTTGCGTGTCATCACCGTGACCGACTGCGGCGTTTCCTTGAGTGAATGCTCGCCCTTGCCGATCGTGACCGCGCCAGTGGTGTAGGAGCCGCTGTTTTCGGTGGTCGCGCCGAGCTGTTGTCCGTTGATGTTGGTCGCGCCCAATTCCAGCGCCGAGCCGGCCGTCGGTGCCGGGCGCAGGACATAAGTGCCGTTGGCCTGGGGTTCGGCTTGCAAGCCGCTGCCACGCAGAATGCGCGCAAACCCTTCGTTGATGCCGAACGCACCGTCGAGGCCCGGAGACTTCAATCCTTCGAGTTGTCGCGCATCAAAGGAAATGGCTGCACCCGCCGCACTCGCGAACTGGCTGAGCACTTCGGTCAGGCTGCCCCCGGGAATGTTGAACGACTTCACCGAATCCTGCTGTTGCGCCGGCACCTGCGCCGCCATCGTGGCCGTTGTCCAGACGCCGGCCGTCGTCGCCAACAGGCCGACCGTCACTGCGGTCGCCAGACGACCAGACTTGTACACCCGAGACATGCTTACCCTCCCCCAATAACCATCAGTAAAAACTCACTGAGGGATGAGCCGAACGATGCGTATGAAAAGTGCAAAGGCAGGAGAATTATTTTCAGTTCTATCGCGAGCAAGCCCAAATTCAGGGCAAATCATGGCGCGACACATCGACCCAATAACGGCTGAACCGGGTGATCCGCAGCGACAACCCGCTCTCCAGCGCAGCCAGCGCCAGGTCGGTGTTATCAACGGGAAATGCACCGGACACCTTCAGCTGGGCAATGCGCGGATCAAAGCGCAGCACACCCGGGCGATAGCGCGAAAGGTCAGCCAGCAATTCGGCCAAGGGACGATTGATCGCAATGATGCTGCCCTTCTCCCAGGCGCCGACCGCCGCATCGTTGCGCCGAATGGCACTCAACGAATGACCATCGAAATCCAGGGACTGGCCGGCCTCCAGACGCAGCGTCGAGCCACCGCCAGCCGAACGCACTTCTACCGCCTTCTCGAGCACCGCCACCCCACCGCCCTGCTCATCGGACCGGACGATAAAACGCGTGCCGAGCGCCAGCACCTCGGCATGCCGGGTGAGCACCTTGAAGGGTCGCTGCGAGGGATCGACAGCGGTCGTCACCCGTATCTCGCCGCGCACCAGTTCGAGCACCCGCTGATGGCCGTCGAAACGAAGATTCACCGACGTGTCGGTATTGAGCAGCAGCGAGCTGCCGTCGGCCAAGCGGAACTCACGGCGCTCACCCACCGCCGTGCGGAAATCGGCGAACAGGTTGCGTGAGGTTTCACTGCGCCAGCCCAGCCAGCCCAGTGAACCGGCCGACGCAAGCACCAGCACGCTGCGCAACACCTGTCGCCGGGATCGATCCGCCCCACGCAACGCGGGCGAAGCCAGGGCACCCGGCACACTGGCCATCTGCTCGCCGACTTCCGCCATGCGTTGCCAGGCTTGATGATGGGCAGGATCGGCAACCAGCCAGTCGTTCCAGGCGGCCAGTTCCGCATCGGTGGCGACACCCGAGCGAAGCCTGGCGTACCAGCGGGCGGCAACGCTGATGGCCTTCAACTCAGCGGGAGAAAGACTCATGCCAGCTGCAACTGAATCTGCATCAGGCAGCAGTGTTCCATGGCCTTGGCCATGTAGTTGTTGACCGTGCGGGCACTGATATTCAAACGCTCGGCAATCTGCGGGTAGGTCAGGCCATCGAACTGAGAAAGGATGAATGCCTGTCGGACCTTCGTTCCCAACCCTTGCAGCAAACGATCGATTTCCATCAGCGCCTGCAACAGGATCGCCTGTTCCTCCAATGAAGGTTGCTTCCATTCGGGCATCGCCGCCAGGGCTTCCAGATAGGACTGCTCCAGCGAACGCCGGCGGAACAGGTCGATCAGCAAACCCTTGGCGATCATCGACAGGTAAGGTCGCGGCTCACGAATGTCCAGCGCACTGCGCGCCTTGATGACCCGAACGAAGGTGTCCTGCGTCAGGTCCGCCGCATCGAACGCATTGCCCAGACGCTTGCGCAGCCAGCCATTGAGCCAACCGTGATGGTCGCAATACAGATCATTGACGGCGCTACGCAGGGATAAATCGTTGGCGGACATGACGATGGAATAATTCGCGAGTGATAATGACTCGCATTGTCAGGCGTGCGCAGGGTGATTTGCAATAGCCACTTTGACTGGCAAAGTCCGGTCCTCCGTGACGTCGAGAATTGATCAACCGCCCTCTAGCGCTCTACCCGGTCAAGCCACCAGCGATAAACAGGCTCCGCTAAAAAGAGCACAAGCAATATCCGAAGTGTCTGCATGGCTGTTACCAAGGCCACCGCCAGGTGCAGCGTTTCAGCCGTCAGGCTCATTTCGGCAATGCCACCGGGCATCATGCCCAAGGTCAGGGACCGGATGTCCCCCGAGATGCACCCTCCGATGCCGGCGGCGGCCAAGGCGGCAGTCACTACCATGACGCAGGTCGCGATGAAACTACGGGCAAGAAATGCCGGGGCATATCGGAAGAAGGAACGTTCGAAGAAACAACCCAGGCTGCTCCCTATCAACAACTGCCCTGTCTGGCTTGCTCCGAAGGGTAACCCTATGTGCAAATCGAACCAGGTGCTCGCGACGCCGGTCACCAGCAGCGGCCCGAACAACCACGGATTGGGCTGACGAAAACGCTGCAGTAGCCAGGCCACGCCACCCCCGAGAAAAAACACGATGCTCAACCAGTACCAGTCCACCGGTGCAGTGACATGCTCAAGGTTGGCATTGCCGGTAAGCAGTTTGAACACCGCCGGTACGGTGAGCACCACCACCACGACTCTCAGCGTCTGGGCTGCGGCAACATGGCTCAATTTCGCGCCGTTGCGCTGACCGAGATTGACCATTTCGGCAGAACCACCCGCCATTGAAGAAAAGAAAGCCGTGGCCTTGTCTTCCCCGCCCCTGCGCATGATCCAGACACCCACGCCACTCACCGCCGAGGTAATCAGCGCCCCTGCCAAAACCGGAAGAATATTGAGAAGGATTTGCTCCATGACGTAGGCATTGAAGTGCAGGCCGATGCCAATCCCGACTATCCACTGACCTGTCTTGCGGCCACCCGGCAATGGCTGGACATTCAGCGGGCTGAAGCACCGAACCAGCAACACCATGACTAACGAGCCAATCATCCACGGCAACGGCCAGTGGGCATAGGTCGCGAGTACGCCACCCATACCGCCCAAAACAAGGGTATAGAGAAAACTGCGCTGAACTACGATGCCCGAGGCCTTGGTCATTTCTGTTTACCCTGAGGTGATAAAGGCACGTTCAGTACGCTGGCGGCCGCACCACTCGAGCATCAGGTTGCCCGCTGTCGGCGAGCGCCTTGGCCACGAAACCATCCTCCACGCGACGACGGATAAAATCCTGAATGTATTCAGCCGCGAGCGTTCGTTCCTTGGGCACCACCATCGCCTGGCGAATTTCCGTGAAGTTGTCGCCCAGCACCCTGACGCCCTGAGCAGACCTGGCAAACCGCTCCAACGGCTGGCGAACCCCCGCCGCCGCCTCTAATCCCTGCTCAAGAAACAGATCGACAGCGCTCGCCGACGTCTCGCCTCTGACGAGTGCCGCTCGCTGCAATGTGCGCGTGAGATACAAGTCATAGGCGGCACCCCGGCCGACAGAAATCCTGTGGCCCTGCTCATCGAGGTCCGATGCACGTTGGAACGGGCTTTGCTCTCGAACAAGGTAGGTGCCGTCGATACTCACGTAAGGTTCTGAAAAGGCGATCTTCTGCGCGCGTACTGGCTCGATCGCCAGGAACGCCAGGTCCCACTGCCCGTCTTCCATGGCGGCAAAGACCTTCCCGGCGGCATCGTAGGGGGTCAGTCGAGTGGCGATACCCAACTCTTTGGCCAATGCATGGGCCAGTGCAACAGAAACACCGCCCAAATCGCCGGTGTTTTCATCGCGCTGGGCCAGGACGGGATTGCCCAGATTGATGGCCACCCGCAATACACCGCTGGGGGCCAGATCCTCACGCACAGCTTCCCTGTCGACGTTCATGACTGCTCACCTCTTTCCGATTCAGCAGGCGCATCGCCCCCGGTTTGCTGGCGACTCTTCACAAGCATTCCAGCCATCAAGACCAATGCCGCGCCGGCCAACCCGGCGGCGTAATGCGACCACGCCGGAAGGCTTGGAAGACTCACATCGCTGGCCGCCATGTTCCCGGCGATCCAGCCCAGCAACGCAGCGCCGAGGGTGATGACCACTGGAAAGCGATCCATGAAGTGAAGCACCAGCTTGCTGCCCCAGATGATGATGGGAATGCTGATGACGATGCCGAAAATCACCAGCTCCAGGTTTCCGTTGGAGGCTCCCGCGACCGCCACAACGTTATCCAGGCTCATGACGGCATCCGCGACGATAATCGTTTTGATTGCACCCCACAGTCGTGGGCTGGCAGTGAGATTGTCATGCGCGCTCTCCTCCTCTGGAACCAGCATCTTGATGGCGATCCACAACAACAGCACCGCACCGATGAGCTTGAGCCACGGCAGCGCCAACAGTTGCAGCGCAAAGAAAATCATCACGATGCGCAGGACTATCGCGCCCAGCGCGCCACCGATAATGGCGCGATTACGCTGGGCCTCTGGCAGCTTGCGGCATGCCAACGCAATCACAACGGCGTTATCGCCTCCGAGCAAAATGTCGATGGCGATGATTTGCGCCACTGCCAGCCAGAACGTTGGCGTATTGAGTAGTTCGATCAAAGTCAGCACTCCGGGTCTCTGTGAACGCGCTCATGCCGAGCGTGGCTCGGCATGACGCTGGCGAATCAAACCGCTTCGGGGATACGTACCCAGCCTTCCATCAGTCGACGAGCACTACGGCTCATGACGGCTTTTTCGACGGTCCAGGCCCCTTCGACCAAGGCGGTTTTCGCCCCTACCGCGACGCTGCCCGCCGTATGTCCCATGCGCACCTGACGATCTCCGATGTCGCCGACGATGCGATTGACCAAGGTGCCTTCAAGCGCCGCGGCAACCGCAACGGCTACAGCGCCGGTGCCCGTGATCGCATGGTGAAGCTTGCCCATCGAGAGAATTCGCGCAATCACGTCGATGTCGCCTGGCTCCACCTGTTTGCCACCCGCCGCCCTGTAGGGCTGAGGTTTGGCGATCATGCAAAGCTTAGGCGTGTGAGGACGCAACCGCGTCGCTTCCTCCGCGCTTTGCGCCAACCCCATGGCCACCGTGCAATGGGCACGAAGGGTCTCGAGCCGTGCAAGCAACTGAGCGTCACCGTTAACCTGGTCTTGAGTTTCCGTGCCCTTCAGGCCCACCTTGTCCGCTTCCACGAATATGGTCGGGTTGCCGGCATTCAGCAGCGTTACTGCAAGCGTACCGAAGCCTGGAATGTCCAGTTCGTCGATAGCCTTGCCGGTTGGCAGGATACTGCCATCCGAACCGCCGGGATTGAGAAACTCCAGGACCACTTCGGCGGCAGGAAACGCTACGCCATCGAGCACGAAGTCACCCGCCTCCTGAACTTCACCATGGCGCATCGGAACGTGGGCGATAATTCGCTTCTGGATGTTGGCTTGCCAGATGCGGACAACCGCGATGCCGTCGCGCGGTGCGTCCACCAGGCCTTCGGATATCGCATAAGGGCCCACCGCCGAACTGAGATTGCCGCAGTTACCGGACCAGTCAATGACCGGTGTTTCAATCGCCGGCGCACCGAACAGGTAATCGACGTCGCAATCAGCGCGGCTGGACTTGCCGATAACCACAACCTTGCTGGTACTGGACGTCGCGCCGCCCATCCCGTCGATCTGCTTGCCATAGGCATCGGGGCTGCCAATCACACGCAGCAGGATCGCATCCCGCTCCGCGCCTGCCGACGGAAGATTCTCGTCAAGGAAGAACACGCCTTTGCTCGAACCGCCACGCATGTAAACGGCAGGAATACGTCTTTGGGTCATCTTGTATTTACTCCAACGGATCAGCGTTGCATCAATTAACGGATGCGTTCTTCAGGCTTTCGATCAGAAGCTGTGGCAGCAAACCACCGCTGCGGAAATAGCGGACGTCTTCGAAGGTATCGAGGCGGCTCACGACCGTGATGCGCTCGTGCTCGCCCTTCTCACGCTCGATCACCAGGGTGATTTTTGCGCCCGGCTGAAAGTCTTCACCGATGCCTTCGACACTGAAGGTTTCGCGTCCGGTCAGGCCCAGGCTCTGGCGAGTAACGCCGGCTTCAAACTGCAACGGAAGAATGCCGAGGCCGGCCAGGTTGGTGCGGTGAATACGTTCGAAGCTTTCAGCCACGACCACGCGAACACCCAGCAGACGCGGGCCTTTTGCAGCCCAGTCACGCGAGGAGCCACTTCCGTACTCCTTGCCGGCAATGACGATCAGTGACTGCTTGCGTTGTGCGTAGACCTCGGCAGCCTGGAAAATCGTGGTGACTTCTCGCTCGGGCAGAAGCAAGGTCCATGGCCCCTCACGGCCATCTTCAAGCAACTCGTTTTTCAGGCGCGGGCTTGCGAAGGTCGCCCTTTGCGCGGCCTCATGGTTACCGCGACGGGTGCCATATGAGTTGAAGTCCGCGACGCCGATGCCGTGTGATTGCAGGTATTGACCCGCATCGCTTTCCGGAAGAATCGCGCCAGAGGGCGAGATGTGATCGGTGGTGATGTTGTCCGAGAGCATGGCCAGCACACGCATGTTGCGCAGATCCCTGGTGGTGTCTGTGGCAGTCACCGCATCGCTCCAGTAAGGCGGTTTGCGGATGTAGGTGCTGCTCGCTTGCCAGGCATATTGATCGCTGACGCCGGCGCGCAGGTCGCTGGCAATCAAGCCGGCTTCGCGCGGAACATCTTCGTAGGCCTTGTCGAACAGATCGGCGGTCAGGTTATCCGCTTCGATTTGAGTCAATTCCTCATCGCTCGGCCACAACTCGTGCAGGTAGACCGGCACGCCATCGCCATCGAGACCCAAGGCGTCTTTTTCCGGGTCGATCAAATAAGTACCGGCAATCGCATACGCCACGATCAAGGGCGGCGACATGATGAACACTTCGCGCGCCAATGGATGAACCCGCCCCTCAAAGTTGCGGTTACCCGAGGTCGCCGCCACGGTTTCCAGTTTACGGGCACGAATTTCGTCTTCGATTTCGGTACTGAGCAACGGGCCGGACATGCCGTTACAGGTGGTGCAGCCATAGCCGACCAGGTTGAAGCCCAAGGCGTCCAGATCTTCATTCAACCCCGAGCGTTTAAGATAATCCGATACAACCCTGGAGCCCGGCGCAAAGGAGGTTTTTACCCACGGCGCTCTCTTCAATCCGCGCTTGCGAGCGTTGCGCGCGACCAGCCCCGCAGCAATGACCCCGCGTGGATTGGAGGTATTGGTGCAACTGGTGATCGCAGCCAGAACCACCGATCCATTGTCCAGGCCAGCAGGAAGATGGGTAACAGGCGCTTTCTGGCCCAGAACGATTCGTTGATGCGGCTGTTTGGGCCCTGCAATCGAACGTGCGACAGCGCTCAGGTTGAGCGTGACGACCCGGTCGTACTCAGCCTCCGCCAGGCTGTCATGCCACAGACCTTGCGCACGCGCATACGCTTCGGTCAGGCCTGAAATCTGCCCGCCCCGCCCCGTCATGCGCAGGTAATGCAGCGTCCGGTCATCAATCGCGAACATGGCCGCCGTGGCGCCGAACTCGGGCGCCATGTTCGACAGCGTTCCCCGGTCTGCGAGCGACAATTGAGGGACGCCGGGACCGAAGAACTCAAGGAAGGCTCCAATAACGCCCGCTTTACGCAACTGCTCGGTCAAGGCCAGTGCGATGTCAGTCGCCAAATAGCCCAGAGGCAAGGTGCCTTCCAGGCGTACGCCAACGATTTCAGGCAAACGCAACATCAGCGACTTGCCCAGCATTGCAGCCTCAGCCTCGATGCCGCCGACACCCCAGCCCAACACTCCAATTGCATTGATCATGGTGGTGTGACTGTCGGTGCCGACCAACGTGTCAGGGAACGCCCACAGTTCATCGCCGCGACGCTGAGTCCCCACGACTGTAGTCAGGCGTTCAAGGTTGATCTGGTGAAGGATGCCCTTGCCTGACGGAATGATCGAAAGGTTGCTGAATGCCTTGTTGCACCAGTCCAGAAACTGGAAGCGCTCGGCATTGCGTTCACGTTCGATGGCCTCGTTATCGGCCAATGCACTGGCATCGCCCCAGCGCTCGACATTGAGAGAGTGATCCACCACCAGGTGGGTGGGCGTGACGGGGTTGACCAGGCGTGGATTGCCACCTTGCTCAGCGACGGCATCTCTCAAACCCGCGAGATCGACAAGCGCGGGTGTGCCGAGCAAATCCTGCAGCACAACCCGAGCCGGCCGGAACGGAATGTCGAAGTCTTTCGAGCGGGCACTTATCACTTTCAATGCGGCTTCAGGATCGGCCTCACCCCGCAGAACGTTCTCCGCAAGGATTCGCAAGCTGTAGGGCAGCTTTGCGTAATCACCGCCCAGGTCAGTCACAACCCCACGGATATCACTGACGCGGTACTCGATTCCGTTTGCGGTAACGGTTCGACCTTTTGACATAGGCATTGGCTAATCCTCACAGGCTGCACGGGCAATGTTTTTGTGAAGGCGATATTGAACTTTGTCATGATATAGGTCAATCTCGATTCATCCGGTTCCTCTTGCCCCCCCTGAAATCGGATGTACCCAACCAACGATTTCTACTGTGCACAGTCGCTCCTCCGACGTAGCGCCCGGTCGGTACGGTAGAAAAAATAAACATAAGAAAATCGAGGCCCTCCATGATCAAGCGCACACACCCCAGCCCCGCCATCACTCCCTTTTGTTTCGAGCCTGCCTCGACTTGAGAACCCTGGTTCCAACACAGCCACGCCGCTGATGAGAACCACACACGTCTAACAAAAACGGGAGTTCAACCGTGCTAACAGTCCTTGGCTTTTCAATGGTCATCTGCTTCATGTACCTGATCATGACAAAGCGCCTTTCCGCGCTTATTGCATTGATCTTGATACCTATCATTTTTGCGTTGATTGGAGGCCACTACGCAGGCCTCGGCGCCATGATGCTCGACGGCGTCAAAACGCTCGCACCTACGGGTGTGATGCTGACGTTCTCGATTCTCTACTTCGGCATCATGATTGACGCAGGGCTCTTCGACGGGCTCGTGCGCTTCATCCTGAAAGTGGTGAAAGGCGACCCTCTGAAGGTCTCGGTAGGGACAGCCATTCTGACGATGCTGGTATCGCTGGACGGTGACAGTTCGACCACTTACATGATTGCCTGCGCTGCATTTCTGCCGCTGTACCAACGCCTGGGAATGAGCGTGCTGGGCATGACATGCCTGGTCAACATCGCCAGCGGCATCATGAACATCTCCCCGTGGGGCGGGCCTACGGCTCGAGCCGCAGCGGCACTGCATGTGGACGCGATGGAGATTTTCCTGCCGATGATTCCCGGCATGCTGATGGGCGCCGGCTGCCTGATCTTCACAGCCATAGTCATCGGAAGAAAAGAGCGTGCACGCCTGGGCATCCTCCACCTGGATGACTTTCATAAGGGGTCTATGGCGCTGGGTAATGGCTCGGCCGAAGAATGCGATGAAAATCGCCGCCCGAAAATGTTCTGGCCGAACCTGATCCTGACGTTAGGACTGATCGCCTGCCTGATCATTGGCGCCATGCCTATCCAGATCCTGTTCATGGTTGGCTTCGCGTTTGCCATCATGCTCAATTACCCGAACATCGAGCAGCAGAAAGCGCGTATCGCCGCTCACGCGACCAACGTGCTAGCCGTCACAGCTGTCATTTTTGCCGCGGGTATATTCACCGGGATCCTGTCGGGGACTGGCATGGTGGACTCCATGGCCAAGAGCCTTCTACATGTCATCCCGCCGAGCTTCGGGCCTTTCCTGGCGGTATTCACCGCGCTCGTCAGCCTGCCATTCACCTTCTTCATGTCCAACGACGCGTTCTATTTCGGCATCCTCCCGGTGATTGCACAGACAGCCGTTCAATACGGGATAACACCACTGGAAATTGCACGCGCATCGGTTGTGGGCCAGCCAGTGCACCTGCTCAGCCCGCTGGTTCCTTCCCTCTATCTGCTCGTTGCCCTGGCGAAGGTGGATCTGGGGGATCACCAACGTTTTGCCCTTAAATGGGCGATCCTGGCGAGCTTCGGTCTGCTGCTGGGGGGGCTTCTGTTTGGAGCGTTCCCGTTCTATCAAGTCCGCTGACGCAGGCTTTGAGCGCAAAGCGATTCCGGCAGAGGCAAAAAAATGGTCCCTGCCGTTAAGCTTACCGACAGGCTAGAATGGTGCTTCCATGGTCAGCTCTATCTGGTTCTCGATCCAATGCCTCTAAGCCCTCTGCAAGCACGCATTGCGCGTGACATAGTTGCTCACGTGCGCCGCGAGCGCTTCGATGTAGGACATCACCTGGTCGAGTCACAACTGGCAGCAACGCTTAACGTCTCGCGCACGCCAGTCAAGTTTGCCATGGGGCACCTGGTTGAAAAGGGCATGCTCACCTACGACCGCAATCGAGGCTTTTTTCTAGCCCGTTCCAGTGATGAACTCGTGGATCTCGCCTCGGAAGTGATGGAGAGCAGCGACGATCCGCTATACCTGAAGTTTGCCGGATTACGCCTTGGCAGACAGCTTCCCGAGCTGTTTACCGAGATTGAATTCATGCGCCAGTTCGATGTGTCCAGGGCCGCACTGAGGGCGGTCCTTTCACGCATCCAGCAGGAAGGATGGGTTGAACAACGTGCAGGCCAAGGGTGGCGGTTTCTACCCATGATCGACTCGGTTGAGGCGTATGAAGAAAGCTATTCGTTCCGCGCAACCATCGAGCCCTCGGGCCTGCTCTCACCCGACTTTCAAATAGATCGTGAAACGCTCTCGACCTGTCGCAAACAGCAGGAGTTCATTGCCAACGGCGGTTACCTGACCATGACTCCCCAAGAGTTGTTCGAGGCGAACTCACTGTTTCATGAAACGCTGGCGGCCTGTTCCGGCAATCGTTTCCTGCAGCAAACCGTCCGCCGTCTCGACCAGTTGCGTAGGCTTGTGGAATACCGTCAAGCCAGCTCGCGAGCCCCGCGCAAAGGCCAGGCGGAGGAGCATCTCGCTATCCTCGACTGCCTGGAACGAGGGGATCGGCTGGCAGCGGCAGACCAGATGCGCAAACACCTTGAGCAGGCCCGACGTAAAAAAGTAGATCCTGCGCTTTTCGAGTAACGCTCCCCCCTTCTCACTTCCCTCCAGGCGCGACCTTACGGATCGCGCTCGCTTGCTCGTGCCCCGATGTTGCCATAAGACTGTCCTGAGACAGTCGCCGGCCTCCCATTCGAGCAATCAACACAAATTGATTTATACGAGAATATAAATCTCTTCAGCTTTAAACAAAGAAATCGCAAAGTGAACGCTCGCCTGAATACAACCCAATCAGCCGGCGCATCGATCAAGCGCCATCAACGGCAACCGAATCCATTGAACAAACCCCTTCACCTGCCGACAGGCCGCCACGTCGAGCCCTGTAGATAAGGAAACTGCTTGAGAAGTTCGGCGCGCAAGGCTTCTGCTCCCTGCAAGGTGTCGGTGCAGTTGACCACCGCGGAGTACGTTCGCAGGGTCAGCAGGAAGTCTTCGGAACCCGTCTGTTGGCAATGCTCGCTGGTGCCGATGGGTTGGCAAAACACCGGTCGCATCGTCGCGTCATAACCCTGGGAACGAGTGAATGCCTGGAACTCAGGCATCGCGAGACGGGCCGGTGTGCCGCTGAGTGCCGGGCCTTGCCAGACATTGGTAATGAGCCCCCTCGACGGATAATCGCTCAGCCCTTGAATTTGCCGGGCGTCGAACTGGGCCACACAGAACGAAATGTTTGTCGCGCTGTTCATGGGAGCGGCCGTGCGGGTATTCGGCGTTGGCGTTGCCGGTGGCTGCGACGCGGCCAATTGCGCCGTATCGGATGACTCGCTGATTTCAACCAGCATGTAGACGTTCGCGCGGTAACGCCAGACCTTCAGCTGTGCCGTGAAGCCAGGCCGGATACGGCGGGCAATCGACATGGTCTTCCCTGATGCCGGGGGCGTTGAGACAAGTTCGAGCAAACTACGTGTTAGGCCACCCTGCTGTCCAACAACACCCGGCGAAAATCGCCCGCTTTCGGCGATTGGACGAGCGGTATCCCGCCGGAATCATCGTCGATATACAACCTAACGGCACTTTGCCATGATGCGGCACGATCCGTTCTAACCCCATCACAAGGAAGCGAGATGCTTGCTAACGCCCTCAAGTCAGGCACCCGCTTTGCCTTTGTCCTCTCCCTCACTGGCCTGGCCGGTTGCGCCTCTGATGGGGGGATGACCGACGCCGCACTGTTCGGCGCGATGCTGCTGCCCATGCCGTCAGGCGTGGACAGCAGCGTAATGACGGCTGCCGTTGGCGTCGCGACCAGTGCCTACGTTGTGTCTTCGATAGCCAGTGCCGACTCTGACAGCGTCTCCCCGGCGACCTCCACGGTTTCCGCGCCCCAAGGCCTGCCGCCCATTGACCTGCAAAAACTGGTCACCCGGGAAACGCCTGACCGGTATCGCCCCAAGTCGTGCGACTACATCGAGATGGCCCTCAGCGAGGTGCCGATGTACCAGGCGAGCGCCGAGCCCGTAATGAAACAGGTCGGCAATGCCCGTAAAGAAGCGGCCGGTCAGGTGTGGCTTGAGAAAAGCTGCCAGCCCTCCAACTGGCCTCGCGGCAAGGTTGGCATCAGCATGGACACCATCGATCCGCAGCGGGCGATGGCCTTGTCGCAGCCGCCGGCGGGCGTGGTGGTGCTGGGGACGGTTCCGGGCAGCGGCGCGCAACAGGCAGGCATCGTGCCTCAGGACGTGATCGTGGCCGTCGATAACAAACCGATCGCCGACACCATCGATTTCCGGGTGGAACTCGCCAAGGTCGCCATCGGCTCGCGGGCCAATCTGAAGGTTTGGCGTGGCAACGCCTTCAGCATCGTTCCGGTAGTCGTGGGCCCTGGGGGAACCCAGGTCTCCGTGACCCCGGTGCCAGCCAACAGCGCAGCCGTTGCGCAAACCGTAACCTCGGCCGGCGCACTGTATTGCACCGCGGTGCTGTCCACTCAGCATACTTACGGCGCCACGGTCAGCCCGGTGAAATTGATCGCCGGGGCAGCGAACGACATGCAACCCTCGCTCAAGGGTTATATCGCCAAAGTGAAACAGCAACAGCCCGGCGTCTGGGGGGATTTCAAACTCAACCCCGCCGTTTGCGCGCCGGGTGCGGTGGTGTGCATGGCCGAGGCCAAAGGGCCGAGCGGAAAAACCCAGAACGCCTTCCAGTTCTGTCACCCGACACAAGCCAAGGCGGACACTGAGTTGAGCCAGATGCGCACAGGGGATCCGCAAGCGGTTGTCGTAGACTGGCCTTGAACACTTGGAGACAACAGGTTCCATCCTGCAAAGGCTGCGAACATGTGCAGCCACTGGAAACCTGCAACAACGGAACCGCCCATGCCAACCTCTCAAACCCGACCGTCACCCGCCCCCTTGCTCAAACCAGGCGAGACCGTTCTCCTGTTCGACGGCATCTGCAAACTGTGCAACGGCTGGGCAACGTTCCTGATCCGCCATGACCACCAACAACGCATCCGATTGGCGGCAGTGCAGTCCCCCGAAGGTCAGGCACTGCTGGCCTGGGCAGGCTTGCCTCTGGATCAATTCGACACGATGGCGGTGATCCGCGACCGGCACTTTTGGGTGCGTTCGGACGCATGCTTTGAGATCGCCGCCCTGCTGCCCGGCCGGTGGCGTGCGGTGATGCTTTTACGCATTTTTCCGCGCTGGCTGCGGGATTGGGCCTACGATCGTGTTGCCTTGAATCGCTATCGACTCTTCGGCAAATACGACACCTGTCTTTTGCCTGACCCCGATCATGAACAACGTTTTTTGAAAGCGTCGATTTGAACACTCTGACCCGGATCAACTGGATCGCCCGTGGCGGCCTGGCATTCATGTTTGCCTACCATGGCCTGGTGCCGAAGTTGCTGTGGCTGAGTGCGGGTGAGCGGACGATGATCCAGGCTCACGGGATCAGTCAGGTGGAGTTGTTCGCCAACCTTGCCGGCGTCGGGGAGATTGCACTGGCCTTGTGGCTGCTGTTCGCGCCACGCAGTGCGTGGCCGATCGCGATTGCCGCGACGGCGCTGACCGGCCTGTTGCTGGACGTCGCGATTGTGAATCCCTCGATGCTCAGGGAGGCCTTTAATCCCGTCTCACTCAATGTCGCCGGGCTCGCCCTGTGCGCGGTGGCGTGGTACAGCAAGGCTTGACGCCTTCCCTTCTGAACTACTGATTCAAACAACTGCAACGGCGTCTTCGCTTGGCCGAGCAGGGCTCGCGGGTGATTGCCCCAGACCAAACGCGGGCGTGTTGAAAAGGCCGCTGGCGTTTTTCGTCAAAACCTCTATAAGAACTTGTACATTAATATTTAAGTGTACAAGTTTTTATGACCACAGAAGCTCGACACCCGCCCCATTCACCGGATGCCGTTTGATGACCACCAATCGCCGGCTATGCCTGGTCTTGGGCGACCAGTTGTCTTTCGACCTCGCCTCCTTGCAGGACCTGGATACCGCGCGCGATACGGTATTGCTGGTCGAGGTGATGGAGGAAGCCACCCACGTCCCCCATCATCCGCAGAAAATCGTGCTGGTCTTCAGTGCCATGCGCCATTTCGCCGAGGCGTTGCGCCAGCGCGGCGTTCGCGTGCAGTACGTGACCCTGGATGATCCGCAAAACACCGGTTCGGTGCCGGGCGAGTTGCGGCGTTGGCATGCCTTGCTAACGCCAGAGGAACTGCACCTGACCGAGTGCGGTGACTGGCGTCTGGAGCAGTCGATCCACGAATGTGGTCTGCCGATGCAGTGGCATGTCGATACTCGATTTCTCTGCACCCGCGCTGAATTCTCTGCGTGGGCCGACGGCAAGAAGCAGCTGCGCATGGAGTTCTTTTATCGGGAGATGCGCCGCAAACAGCGGCTGTTGCTCAATGGCGACGGCAGTCCGGTCGGGGGTGCCTGGAACTTTGATGCGGACAACCGCAAGGCCCTGCCTAAAGGTGTGAAAGCCCCCCACCCGGCGCGCTTTTCCGCGGACTCGATCACCCGGGAAGTGCTGGCGCTGGTGCGCGATCGCTTCGCCAGCCACTACGGTTCACTGGAGTCGTTCGACTACCCCGTGACCCACGCTGATGCGCAGGCGCTGTGGGAACACTTTCTCGATTTTGGCCTGGCCGGGTTCGGCGATTACCAGGACGCGATGTCCAGCGACGAACCGTTTCTGTTTCATGCCCGCATCAGCGCGGCGCTCAATATCGGTCTGCTGGATGTCCGTCAGTTGTGCAGCGATGTGGAGTCGGCCTATTGGTCGGGCCGGATTGCGCTGAATGCCGCAGAAGGATTTATCCGTCAATTGATCGGCTGGCGGGAATATGTGCGGGGCGTCTATTGGCTGAAAATGCCCGACTACGCCAACGGCAATGCGTTCGGTAACAGCAGGCCACTGCCGGAGTTCTACTGGACGGGCAAAACGCAAATGAACTGCATGCGCCAGGCCATCGGTCAGAGCCTGGAACATGCCTACGCCCATCACATCCAGAGGCTGATGGTCACCGGTAACTTTGCCCTGCTCGCTGGCATCGCCCCGAGCCAGATTTGCGAGTGGTACCTGGCGATCTACATGGATGCCTTCGACTGGGTGGAGCTGCCCAATACGCTGGGCATGGTCATGCATGCCGATGGCGGTTACCTGGGTTCCAAGCCGTATTGCGCCAGTGGCCAGTACATCAAGCGCATGTCGGATTACTGCCGTGGCTGTGCGTACAAAGTGACGGAAAGCACCACCGACGATGCGTGCCCATTCAATGCGCTCTACTGGCATTTCCTGATGCGCCACGGCGACCTTCTGCGGGGCAATCAGCGCATGGGCATGCTCTACAAAAACCTCGATCGCATGCCCGACGCCAAGCAGGACGCACTCTGGCAACGCGGCCAGGCACTGCTTGCCCGGCTGGATGACGGTGAATCGCTTTAATCACAAGCGCTACGGGACAAGCTCAACGTAGCTCGACTCCCCGCCCCGCTTGCGCCCGATAACCAGCCCCATACGAACGCCAGGGTGGTACGCCCTTCGTGATCAACGCCCACCGTGCCACGCGACCAGCCGGCAAGAATCTCGCCGTCCGTAGTCAGGCAGTGAAAAGCAGCTCAATGGTATCGGGCCCCGTCACGCGGCGGCCAGTCCTCCATCAATCAGATAGATCGCAGCAGAAAACGTCACGATCGACAGCACGGTGCTGACCAGAATGGAGGTCGCGGCTTCACTCTGATAGGCACCGGTCTGGTTGGCAAACATGGCCGGAATCGTCGCCGACGGAAGCGCGCAAAGCAGGATCATCTGTTGGGCGTAAAGCCCGTGGGTGCCCAGCAAAACAGTGGCGGCGAACATCAGCACCGGGTGAATAAACAGCTTCAGCCCGAGGTTGGTCCACACCTCGCCGGACATTTTCAGTTTCTCCGACGACATGATCAGACCCAGGCACAGCAGGGATACGCCCGGCGTCGCCTTGCCCAGCAGCGTGAGTGATTCCGCTGCCAGGGGTGGCAACTTGATCTGCAGCAAGGACAGAAGAATGCCCAGCGCTGGCGCCCACATCAGTGGCCGGCGTACCGCCCCGGACAGGCTCGACACAAACGCCTGGGTGCCGCTGCCTTTTCCATCGGCGATGGTGAGCAACATGGTCGTCAGCGGGATCATCACCAGGCTGGCGACGAGGTTCAGCACGAGCACCGAATAGATGCTGCTGCCCGGTCCGTACATCGCACCGAGGATCGGGATGCCCATGAAGGCGGCGTCGGGGTAGCCGTTGACGAACCCCTTGAGCGTCGCAATCTTGAGATCGCGAAAGCGCAGCCAGCCGATCACCAGCGCAATCGTATACATGCCCATGATGCCGATGAACGTAGCCACGATGAACTTGAAGTCAAAGAGCTGTTCACGGGGCGTGCTCGCCATCCCGACAAACAGCAGCGCCGGAAATATCCAGCCGAGTACCAGACGGCTGATCAGCAGGCTGTCCGAATGGGTGAGCCGTCCGCGCTTGCCGGCGACAAAGCCGAGCAGGATCACGAACGCGACGGGTAAAAGTGGCCCTACGATTCTGTCTAGCATTTCCTCAATCCTCGTATTTGTTTTTATCAAGAATGTCGTCATGACTGATCGAGGCCGACACGGCGGCTGCCGCGCCGACTTCGATCAACGGAACAAGGCCGGGTGGCCTGTGCGGTCAGGGTTTGAAGCGGTAGTCGCGAATGACATCCTGATCGGGCTCGACCCCGAGGCCCGGGCCTTGCGGTACGTCGATGCGGCCGTTTCGCGGGATGATGGCGTCGCCATAGAGTTGCGCTTCGAGGTCGAAATAACGCCATTCGACCAGTGACTTCGCACCACCCAGGGCCGCACTGCCATGCACGGCGGCCAGCAGGCCGGGACCGTCATAAAAGGCGTGGACCATTACGGTGACGCCGTGGGCGTTCGCCAGCGCATAGACTTTTTGCAGCTCGGTGATGCCACCCATTTTTGCCGGGCTGGGCTGAACGAAATCCACCGCGCCGGCTTCGAGCAGATGCTGGAAGTCCATCAGCGTCGACGCGTTCTCGCCTGCCGCAACCGGAATGCCACCCTGCTGGCGTACGGTCGCCAGGCCTGAATAGTTTTCCGGCGGCCACACTGGCTCTTCGAGCCAGCGCAGATTCAGCGGGCGCAGTTTTTCGGTCATGTCCAGCGCTTCGCGAACCGTCCACGGGGCGTTGACGTCGAGGGTGATTTCCACGCCAGGCCCCGCGGCTTCGCACGCAGCGCGGATAACGTGGATATCAACTTCGTGCAGCTTGAGATGGCGAAAACCGCTGTCGACCGCGCGCTTCACATTGACGCGGATGAGCTCCGGGTCGGCATAGCGGATCAGGCTGGCATAGGCTGCAAGCGAAGTGGCCTCACTCCCGCCCAGCAACTGATAGATCGGCTGGCCGGCCGCTTTGCCAGCGATATCCCACAGCGCGATGTCGATCGCCGACAGGCCATAGATGAACGCGCCGCTGCGACCGAAGACGTGAAACTTCTTCTGAAGATCGCCCTGCAATTTCTCGCGTCGCGTGACATCACTGCCGATCAGCTCGGGCGCAAGAATCGTGTCGATCACAACTTTCACGGCAGGAATTGCCGTGAAGCCGAAGGTTTCACCCCAACCGACGATTCCGTCGTCAGTGGTGATCTTGACCAAGAGAGAATCAACCATCTGCAGGTCTTTGGGCCCCCACACGCCGCCGGCCGACGGGCCGCCGGTGGTGAAGGGAATTCGAAGCGGGATGGTTTCGATGCTGGCAATTTTCATAACACTGCGCCTCAAGCGGGTGGCAAAGGTGGCGCGGCGATTTGAAGGTCCGCCCGCCGTCCGGTTGAGAACAACGTACATGACGTCCTGTTGTCCTTCAACTGAACAACTGGGATTTTTTGTCAGACATTGGTCTAACTTTTTACTATCTATTTGTTTTTATTGGTTTTTATTTTTTATGCGATTGATGAAATACAGTTTTAACTGTCAGGAACAAGTCTCCTGATGTAGATTAAGAAGACAAGTGAGAGGGATGATCGAACATGAGTGAAATGAATGTGCAACCCGTCGCGCGACGACCTCACCTGGCTGAGCACATCGCCCGCTCGTTGAGCGACGAGATTGCCTCTGGACGCCTGCGACCGGGAGACCGTTTGCCGACCGAACAATTTCTCGCGCAAAACTTCGGCGTCAGCAGGAATGTGGTACGAGAAGGGATCGCAACGCTTCGCGCGCAGGGCCTGATCCAGTCACGCCAGGGCGTGGGCGTGTTCGTCTCGGCCACGACCCCATCGCCGGAACCCCTGCCGCAACGCGAGAGCGAACCCTCGCTGGACGGTGACAATACGATCCGCAACATGTTCGAAGTGCGCGCCGTGCTGGAGAGCCAGGCCGCAGCCCTTGCGGCGTCGCACATGACACCGCAAAAACTGAAAACGATTCAGGCAGCGGTCTTGCGGATGCAATACGAAGGCGAGCCGACGCTGGACACTGTCAATGCCGACCTCGACTTTCATCGGGCAGTGGCCGCGGCGTCCGGCAACGATTATCTGGAGACGATGATTCGCACGGTGCTCGAACCGATGCGCGCACTGATCACGATGACCTTTTCGCGCCGGGGCCCGGCGTACAGCAATATTCCCCACGCCGCACGCGGGGAACATGAAGAGCTGGTGCAGGCGTTTACCGACCGGAATGCGGCCGCGGCGCGCCAGATCATGGGGCAGCATATTGTCAGCGCAGCCTCACGATTCGGTTACGACATTAAGTTTTTCTGACTCCGCCTGTTGTTTCATTGTCCTACAAGAGTGATCCAGTTGTTCTTTTGCTTGCTGACGATGGCCGCAATCGCCAGCAAGCGGGCCTCTACAGATTGGTAGCGGGCCTGATTACTTGTCTGTGGCTTCCGCTTTGCTCTCCCCCCTAATTCCGACGATGCCCCTCAGCCAGAACGCTTGGTGCCGCCTGCCTGCGCCTTCAAAAAAACGCCGCCCTGATTAGTTACACCAGGTATCAACTGTTGTTTCAAATCGCACATTTATCGAAGTGCCTAACATAAATATAGTGAGCCCAAGAGTTTCGAGAAGTAAGCCAGCGGCAACTCTTCATCAAACAATTCTGCGACCACTCCTCAATGGCCGGCAGTCGATGCATACCTCACAGTTGAGCACTCACATGCCTATAAAAGTTGCTGTTATCTATCACAGCGGATACGGCCACACCGCCAATGTTGCGAGCGCGGTAGCGCGTGGCGCGGAAAGTGTCAAAAACACCCAAAGCCTGCTTGTTCAAGTTGAAGACATCGATCAGCACTGGGCTGCACTTGAGCAAGTGGATGCCATTATCTTCGGCACCCCGACTTACATGGGCAGTGCTTCGGCCCAGTTCAAAACGTTTATGGATGCCACATCACGTCATGTGTTCGCCAAAGGCGGTGTCTGGGCGGACAAGGTGGCTGCCGGCTTCACCAACGCGGCGTCGCGTTCGGGTGACAAACTGGCAACGCTGCAACAGCTCACCATATTCGCTGCCCAGCACTCCATGCATTGGGTCAACCTGGGCTTGCCGCCGGGCCACAACAGCTCCACCACCACCGAAGAAATGCTCAACCGAGACAGTTACTTCATAGGCGTGGGCGCCCAGTCCAACTTCGACGAAGGCCCGGACGTCGCCCCAAAAAATCCCGACATTCTGACTGCAGAACATCTGGGCGCCCGTGTAGCTCGCGTGGCCCGAGAGCTTGTGGAAGGCCGTCGCATTCTGGCCGAACAACTCCCTTAAAGAAGAGGACTCGCCATGAACGCGCCGATACGCATCGACTTCATCTCCGACATTGTCTGCCCTTGGTGTGCAATTGGCTTCGGAGCCCTGGAGCAAGCCATTCAACGGCTGGCCGATGAGGTGGTCGTCGAGATCAACTTCGAACCTTTTGAACTCAACCCGCAAATGCCCCGCCGCGGTCAGAACGCGGTTGAACACATCATGCAGAAGTATGGAAGTACCGCCGCCGACATCGCGAGAGGCCAGGACAGTATCCGGGCTGGCGGCAAGAGCGTTGGATTTCACTTCGATTTAGAGAAGAGAACTCATTTCTACAACACGTTCGATGCGCATCGACTGATGTTCTGGGCGGGTCTCGAGGGATTGCAACGTCCACTTGCCCATGAACTATTCGCTGCTTATTTCACCCAGGGCCAGGACATCAGTTCAGCTGAAACGCTGGCCGGTATCGCCAGCACTGTTGGTTTACCTGAAGACCAGGCTCGCAAGGTGCTTGCTTCGGACCTGTACATCAAAGAAGTGCGTGAACGTGAGTTCCATTTCACGCGCCGCGGTATTCACGCCGTTCCTGTCGTCGTGCTCAACGAGCGTCAATTAATCACGGGCGCGCAAACAGCGGATTATTACGAGCAAGCGCTTCGAAAGAGCACGGCTCTAACTTGAGGTAAACGCATGTCGCAGTCCTTACGGCCCAAGGCGTCACTGACCCAGCGGATCAGTCGCTTTTTAGGCTTTACAGTAGAAAATTCACGCAAGGAAATTCCTGTGTCGACGAAAGTGCTGGTCTTGTACTACTCCACCTATGGACACACTGAAACCATGGCACAAGCGATCGCTGAAGGCGCCCGCTCCGCTAGCGCCCAAGTGACGCTAAAACGTGTCCCCGAACTCATGTCGCCAGAAACTGCGCGTCAAGCCGGGGCGAAACTGGAGCAAGGTGCCGATATCGCGACGCCTGATGAATTGGTGGATTACGACGCCATTATTATCGGCACACCCACTCGTTTCGGCCGGGTTTCTTCGCAAATGGCCAACTTCCTGGACCAGACAGGCGGGCTGTGGGCGGAAGGGAAACTGATCGGCAAGGTTGGTGGGGCTTTCGTGTCCACCGCCAGTCAACATGGCGGAGTCGAGACCACTCTTTTCTCGCTTCTGACGTCCATGATGCACCACGGCATGATCACCGTGGGTCTGCCCTACTCGTTTTCGGGTCTGGTGAAAATGGATGAAGTGACAGGAGGGTCACCGTACGGCGCTTCCGCGCTGGCCGCCCCGGACGGTTCGCGTCAACCCAGTGAAAACGAGTTGGCAGGCGCACGGTTCCAGGGTCGTCACATCGCTGAAATTGCGACGGCGCTAGTACGCGGGCGCAACGCTTGATCACGCGCCGGCTTTATTAATCCTTTTCAAGTCACCGCAGAACTCCACCTTTTGCTGCGGTGACTTTTTTGAGCGAGATTCCCATCCTTGGGCAGGCATTCCTTACTTCGATGTGTTGCGAGGATCGTCATGCTTATCAATGTACTCAAGACCCAGCGGGCCTGTTCCGTACACTTGAGAGATATATTCTCCTGATTTGGCCCAATGAAAGTGCGGCGTATTGGCCGGCAGTATCACTACGCTGCCTGGACCATAAGCCACCAGTTTGGCCGGATCGAACACAGAACCGAAACCAATATAGAAAACACCGGACATTACGGTATAGATACGATCTTCTGGATGTGTATGGGGCATCAACTTTGTGCCATTCGGTACTTTGACCCGCACCACGTAGGGTGCGGGTTTTCCGGGATCACCCGCTATAACAGCCAGTTTTACTTCTTTCGGAAACGCCGGGAAGCTGCGCCATTCCACGTCTTCATTATGCAGGGCACCGGTTTTATCAAGGGGCAGTGGTTGTGCCTGAACTAACGGCATCACCGCACTTGCGCCAATGATTGATGCCAACCCCGCAATATTCACAATATTTCTAATCATAAAAAACACCTCAACTCAGTCACAGAGAATTAGCCCCCCACCCTCCCATCGCAAGCCCATGGCGATGAAACGGTGCCAAAAATAGATTCGTCTGCCCTACTGTATTTGAGATCGACATTGATGATAACGGCGGCATAGTGCATTTCAGTTGATACGCAATGTAATCAATTTTTTGCACAACCCTTGCTCTCAGACTAAAGGTTTCAGCCCTCTAGCCGACTCAAATGGACTTGATAAACCTAAAGAATACGCGCCCGATATCGCGATGAATTCCGGGCGAACCAAGGAGCTGTTTGCTGTGAATTCACTATTTCGCCTGGCGGTTGCCGCCCTCGCTGTGACCCTGTCGGGCTGTGCTTTGCAAGGCAACGGGATGGCCGGTTACTACAAACGCGCGGCGGCCGAACGCCTCGTGCAGAACCAGGCCATGACGACCCGGATACAAGCCCGGCCACTACCGCTGGAGAACACGTTGAAACTCGACCAGACCGCCATGGTCGTGGTCGATGTACCGGCCGAAGGCGCCGAACCCGCCACTCAGGTCCGGTTGTTCGCCGGTTGCAATCGGCTGACGCTCGCCATGGACTATCGCCGTGAAAAGGACTGGAGCAGTCCTTATGTCCTGCCCGCAGACACGGCGCGCAACATGGCACAACAGATGTGCCAAGCGGTTGCGAACGGGGTCTGGAAACAGTTACCCGGCGACAGCGAAGACTTGTTGCTGGTAGACCCGGGCACTCTGGCGATCGAGCATTCGCGACGTTCGATCTGGGCGGGTATCGACTTCGGTCGCACTCGCCTGGATGAAAGCGAAGGCAAGCCCTACGGCCGCCAACTCGAGCGTATCGAGGTCGACTGTAACGCCCACCAGGCCAGCACCCGCCTGGCGTATCGCTTGGGCGATCAGGTGTTGCTGCCGCCACCCGTTCAGCCGCTCGACAGTGCCTTGGACAAGGATCAACGCGCCCGGTTGATCGGCGCGGTGTGCGCCGAACCCGCCAGCCTGGCGCAACTCGCCGCGCCCGTCAGCCGGAAAAAACTGCCGCCGAACATTCAGACGCCGCAAGTTCCCGCAACACTGCTGGCACAGGTCAGCGCACTGCCTCAGGGGCAAGCGGCCCACAGCCTCAGCCATTTGCAGTTTTCCTACAACGCCTCGTCACCGCTGATTCCGCTCGCCGTGGTCAACGACCGTCCAATGGATATGTATCTGCAACCGGGTCCGGCACGGGGGATCTGGCGCCAACAGGCGGCGGGCGACCTGGGCAGCGAGCGCGTGAGCCTGCGCTGGCGCGGGATGATCGAACTGGCCACAACGAGCAGCTCTCAGCTCGCCGGCAAAACCGGCTCGCAAAACACGATGACTAAAATCGATCTGGAGGGCGATTGGCAAAACCTGAAGCCCGGCAGTGAGATCGCCTACAGCAGACACTTCATCGCAAGCTCGGGTAAACCTTTCGTGCAGGAATTCGAGTGTGCGGTGGGTGAATCCTTTCCCGCCAGCCAAAGAGTGGCCTCGCTGCAAGGCTCGGCGCGCACGGTGACGTGCACCACTGACAACGCGCTGAAGACACGTACGGCGTACCTCTATCTGGAAGCCTACGACCTGTTCGTGGAAACCTCCGAAACTTCAACGCTCATGGTTCAGCTCCGCACGCTCAAGGCTGCAGAGTAACGCGCAAAAAAAGGGCGGACGCTTTCGCGATCCGCCCCCTTCGGCGTCGTCAATCGTAGAACGGCTCGACCAACGTCCGGCTCCCGACAAAAAAGCTGTCTGCAACCAGTCGCAGCGGCTGCAGGTCCAGGTCACTGGCCTTGTCGCCAATCAGCTGTTGAAAATGCCGATACACCGCCGCGTATTCGCCCTCCTCCGAGACAGCCTGACGCACGCCGTCGATACTCAACAGAGCGCCACCGTTGTCCAGTCGCAGGGTGCCTTCGGTGCAGCGGATCTCGATGCTCCAGAGCTCGTCATGACCGTGGTCGAAATCGAATTCGGCGCGGACATCGAGCTGACGCGCATCGGACATTTTGATCGACGCGGCAATCGGCGACTGGCAGTTGTCGGGGACACGCAGTTCGGCAGATTCGACGAACAGCGGCAACGCCAGCAGATGGGTCACGATCGACAAGGCATTGATGCCCGGATCGAACACGCCCAGGCCGCCGGGCTGCCAGATCCACGTCTGGCCGGGGTGCCACTTGCGCACGTCTTCCTTCCAGTCGATCTGCACGCTTTGCAGGGTCCGGGTCGCCAGCCAGTCACGGGCAGCCTGGATGCCGGGCGCGTAACGTGAATGCCAGGCGAACAGACCGCTGACGCCTTGTTCTTCAACCTGATCGACCAATGCCATCGCCTCGCCTAGCGTGGCGCATGGCGGTTTCTCCACCAGCACGTGTTTGCCGGCGGCCAACGCCTCCTGCACCAGGGCGAATCGACCTTGCGGCGGCGTGCAAAACGCAATCGCGTCAACGGGCGGACCGTTCTCCAGCAGCTCGCTCAGGGAGCGGAAATTCTCCACCCCGGCGCAGGGCTGACCTTGTGTTGCGACAGCCACCAGCTGGAACGCGGGGTTGGCGTTGATCGCGGGGACGTGCTGATCCTGGGCAATCTTGCCGTAGCCCACCAGACCGAGACGGATCGGTTGCATCAATGACTCCTGTTGTTGTTCTTGTCGCGGAAAGCGAACTGGCGAGATTACGTCGGTATGGCGAGGAAGTCATTTCCAGTGGACAGGGGCGGGATTTTCCCCGCCCCCCACTTGGCTAGGCTCGCAGGAAAGCGAGTAAATCGGCGTTGATGGTATCGGCGTTGGTCGTGGGCATTCCATGGGGGAAGCCCGAGTAGGTTTTCAGCGTGCTGTTCTGCAAAAGTTTGGCGGACAAGGGCCCGGAGTTTTCATAAGGCACGATCTGGTCATCATCGCCATGCATCACCAGCACCGGGATCTTGATGCTCTTCAAATCGTCGGTAAAGTCGGTTTGTGAAAACGCTACGATCCCGTCGTAATGAGCCTTGGCGCTGCCCATCATGCCTTGGCGCCACCAGTTCAGGATGATGCCCTCGGAAGGTTTTGCACCCGGGCGGTTGTAACCGTAGAAAGGTCCGGCCGGCACGTCATGGTAGAACTGCGCGCGGTTGGCCTTCAGTTGTGCCTGCAAGTCATCGAAAACCGACTTGGGCAGGCCGCCTGGATTGCCCGGGGTCTGGACCATCAACGGTGGCACGGCACTGATGATCGCCGCCTTCGACACCCGGTCTTCACCGTGGCGAGCAATGTAGTGGATGACTTCGCCGCCGCCGGTGGAGTGGCCCACATGGACTGCGCCCTGCACGCCAAGGTGGTCAACTACGGCTGCGACGTCATCAGCATAGTGATCCATGTCGTGCCCGTCCCACACCTGGCTGGACCGCCCGTGACCCCGTCGGTCGTGAGCGATCACCCGGTAGCCGTTGGCCAGGAAAAACAGCATTTGCGCGTCCCAGTCGTCCGCGCTGAGTGGCCAGCCGTGATGGAAACAGATCACCTGGGCATCGCGTGGCCCCCAGTCTTTGTAAAAGATCTCAACACCGTCCTGCGTAGTGACATAACCCATGTTCGCATCTCCCGAATGAAATGGAGGGCATGATCAATCGCGCTCTGATCGTGGCCCTGGCTGGTTTTCAAGGCCCCCTGAATTCCATGGCGCTGGGGGGACTATGAGAATAGGCGAACTGGCAAAAATCAGCGGACCCGTTTCTGCGTAGTGAACGACACACTGCATCAATCGAATTCCGGGCGTATCGGGATTAACATGGACGTCGGTTCAACAGGAGGGCTGCCATGGATCTGAAGTTCAGTCACGTAGATGTACTGGTTAACAATCTCGAAGAAGCCTGCGCTTATTACGCACAGATACTGAATGCCAGGATCTCCAAAGTGCTCGTCTGGGAACGAGGTGGCCTCCATGTGCGCTACGCGATTGCAATGATCGGTCAAGAGCGTTTCATGCTGGTACAGCCATTGGCGGGGAACCTGAAGGAGCTATTGGACGCCTCGGGAGAAGGGATGATTTACCGCCACTGCTATTCGACGCCGGATATCGAGAAGGCCTACGACGAACTGATCGCCGCCGGTGTTCAGCCTGAAGACGAAAACGGAAAGAAGTTGGCCCGCGCGAACCTGGAATCCCCGTCCGGGACACGCATTATCTGGCTGCCCAAGCGCTTCGGGCACTTCTCGATCGAAATCCTGGAAGACAAGGCGCTGGGGGCATTTGTAGAAGCTGCATTTTCCTGACAACTAATCTCTGCCTGAACGCTTTCGGCTACTTAATCTCCCAATCATTGACTACATCAATGACAACCATTAATTCAATGAAGTTCTCATATCAGATACGCGGCGTAAGATCGGCTCCATTCCAAACCACTACCCCCGGAGCGCACAATCATGAAACGCCAAACCATCCTCGGCATCGCTTTCTCGATCTTCGCACTGAATGCTTTCGCCGTTAGTTCTGCCCAACCTGTGGTCGCTGAACGCGGCTCGGATCGTTTGTTCAGTGATGCCGTTGCCGCGACCGAGACCGACCGGCTGTTCAGCGATGCGGTTGCCGCGACTGAAAGCGACCGGCTGTTCAGCGATGCCGTCGCCGCGACTGAAAGCGACCGTCTGTTCAGCGATGCCGTTGCCGCGACTGAAACCGATCCCCTCTTCAGCGACGCCGTTGCCGAAAATGGTTCACACCGCCTGATCGAACGCCGCGCAGTCTGAATGCGGAGTTCTACCGTAACACTCGACAAAAAACCGGCCTCATCAGCCGGTTTTTTTTCGCCAGAAGAAAGCCCATCCAGCCTCAGGCAAAAAAACGTTATTGATCGAGCGAACCACGAGTGGTTTCTCCGGGCATCCCGGCAATCAGTGACTATGCTTTGCCCTACGTGCAAACCAGCGCCGCTCTAACCGCCAACGCCGGAAAATCAGGCCATGAAATCGCTCCCTTCGCTTGCCGTTGTTGCCCTCGCAGCCGCCATAGGCTTTACGGCCTATGCAGCCGAGGTGCCGCTGGGTCGTCAATCCATGGAAGGTCACATCGTTACGCGAGTACTGGCTGTGGATCCGGCGAATCATCAGGTCACCATCGAAGACGCCAACAAAAACCCGGTATCCCTCCAGCTCACGGAAAAAGCCAGGACCCTGGACAACCTCAAGGTCGGCGACGAGGTGGATATCCACGTGGTTCGTTCAGTCGCCTATGTGCTCGACACGAATGTCGACTCAGCGCCAGGGGTCAGCAACGAATCCATGACTGTCCGTGCCAGTCCGGACAATGCCGAGCCGGATGGCGAGGCGATTCGCAGGGTCAAGGTCACGTCAAAGATCACAAGCATTGACCTGAAAAAACATGAAGTGACCTTGCTGCCTCCAGAAGGTGAGTTGACGGTCCTGAAGGTTGAAGACCCACAGCTTCAGGCCCGCATGAAGAAGCTTCAGGTGGGCCAGACGATCAATGCCATTTACACCGAGGTCATGAATATCAAAACCTCGCGCTGATGTGGCTGACAAGCAGAGGCCGGCCAATTTTTGGGTGTCTGCTAACCTTGGTAGGGTCATCGAGATCGGCTGTTGTACTCCCGGACAAAAGATCCGGTCCCTTTCAGCTTGCCTGACCACATGAGGTAGGGCGATGCACACTTCATTGCTTTACGCGGTGTCCGCCGTACTGGCCCTGAGTGGATTTACCTGCCTGGCGCAAACGCCGGCGGCGCCCGCCAATGCTGCGGTGACAGCGCCCCAGGCGGCACCAGCCAAAGATGTCGTGTTCACCCAAGAACAGCTGGATCAAATGCTGGCGCCCATTGCACTGTACCCGGACCCGCTGCTGGCGCAGGTATTGATGGCCAGCACCTACCCCGGGGAAATTGCCGAAGCGGTCACCTGGTCGAAAGCGAATCCGGATGCCAAGGGCGATGATGCGGTCAAACAGGTGTCGAGCCAGACCTGGGACCCGAGCGTCCAGGCGCTGGTTGCCTTCCCGCAGGTCCTGGCGACTTTGGGACAGGACCCCGTGTGGGTACAGCGTCTGGGCGATGCCTTTCTGGCGCAACCCGACGACGTCATGGACGGCGTGCAACGCTTGCGTCGTCAGGCACAGGCAGCCGGCAACTTGCAGAGCAACCAGTACCAGAATGTAACGGTCCAGGCAGCACCGGCACCGGCAACTCAGGCCCCTGCCCCTGCCAGCAGCTCCACGACCATCATCATCGAACCTGCCGACCCGCAGGTGGTGTACGTCCCCACCTACAATCCGACGACCACTTATGGCACCTGGGCCTACCCTGCTTCGCCACCGGTCTACTATCCGCCGCCCCCCGCTTATTACCCCGGATCGGCCTTGGTGGCCGGGCTGGCGTTCGGCACCGGCGTGGCGATCGTCGCCTCGCTGTGGGGCGACTGTGACTGGAATAACAACGACATCGACATCGACGTCGACCGCTACAACAACATCAATCGCAACACCCAGATCAACCGGAACCAGAACAAGTGGCAGCACAACTCGGTTCACCGCGACGGCGTGCCGTATCGAGACAACAGGAGCCGTCAACAGTACGGTCGCCAACTCGACGGTGCCAGTCAGCGCGATGCCTTTCGCGGGGATAACGCCCAACGCGCCCAGGCCCGTGAAAAAGCCCGCAGCTCAATGGACAGGCACGGTATCGAACGCCCGGCTACCAACAATCGCCAGGCCCGTGATCAAGTGCGAAAAGCGCAGTCCGATTCCTCGGTCAATAATCGCATGCAAGCCGGGACAGACCGAGCGAGGGCCACTGACAGGGGCCAGGGCACGGGCAGAAATATCCGGGAAAATCAGCCGGCCAGACAACAAGGCGCCCAGTCGGGCCAGCGGCGCCAGGAATCAGCACAGGCGCGTCAGGGAACGCGCCCGGCCGCCAGCCCCGGCAGCGCACGCAATAACGCTTTCGCGGGCGCACGATCGCCGTCCCAATCGAACGCGCAGGCCCTCCGTGGTCGAACCAGCCAGGCATCCGCCTCGCGCCCCAATGCTGCACGATCCGCCGGTCATCAGATCAGCAGGCCGTCCAGTGCTCCGCGTCAAAGAGGGGGGGGCCGGCGTTGAAAAATCATCCTCGATATCCAGCCTTCATGGGCATGCTCGCGCGCATCCTGATGATCGTCAGCCTGACATGGTCATGCGTGGCGACGGCACAGCAAGCCTTCCCAACCCCGGAAAAAGCCGCCCAGGCGCTCGTCGAAGCACTGGGTACGGAACACGCCGATCAGGCACGCCTGGCCCAGCTATTGGGTGACGACTGGCGCACGTTCATCCCGCGAGGGGGTGTACAGCGCAGTGACGTGGATGCGTTTTTGAAGCTTTACCACGAGCAACATGCCATCGAAAAAACCAGTGAGCGCAACGCGGTGCTGTCAGTTGGCAGCACCCACTGGACACTGCCGATACCCCTGGTCAAAGCCGAAAAGGGTTGGCGCTTCGACCTCAAGGCGGGCAGTGCCGAAATCCGCAGACGCCGAATCGGCCGCAACGAACTGGACGCGGTGCAATCGGTGCTGACCTACCACGATGCCCAGATGGACTATGCGTCGGAGGACCGTGACGGCGACGGCGCTCTCGAATATGCACAGAAAATCTTCAGCACGCCCGGCAAGCACGACGGCCTCTATTGGGCGGACGACGACAGCGATCAGATCAGCCCGTTGGGTCCGATGTTCGGCAGTGCCATCGCCGGTGAAGGCTGGCACGGTTACCACTTCCGAATCCTCGACGGACAAGGCCCCTCGGCACCTGGCGGCGCCTACAGCTACCTCATCGGCGACAAGATGAGCCGTGGTTTTGCCCTCATCGCCTGGCCGGAGAAATACGACGACACCGGGGTGATGAGTTTCATGATCAGCCACGAGGGCCAAGTGTTCGAGAAGGACCTGGGACCCGAGGGCAATAAGCTGGCGGAGACCATGACGCGGTTTGATCCGGATGACAGCTGGCAGGAGGTTGCCGCGGATCAGAAGCCGTAATCAACCGCTCGCTATCGGGCAGTCAAAGACAGGGCCGGGTCGATCCCACTGACATCTCTGCCAAAGGAGTTTTTCCATGTCAAAGCTATACCCCAGCATCGATCCTGAGGGGCTGGTCGAGTACTCGGTGGTTTACACCGACCGCTCGCTCAACCACATGTCGCAGTCATTTCAAGGCGTGATGAAGAACATCTCCAGGACCCTGAAACAGGTCTACAACGCCCAGGCGGTTGCGGTGGTGCCGGGCAGCGGCACATTCGGCATGGAAGCGGTGGCGCGACAATTCGCCACCGACCAGCAATGCCTGGTGATACGCAACGGCTGGTTCAGTTATCGCTGGAGCCAGATCCTGGAGATGGGCAACATCCCGGCGGCCACCACGGTGCTCAAAGCCCGACCGGTCGAAACGGGTCGCCAGGCAGCCTACGCTCCTCCCCCTCTGGACGAAGTGCTGGCAGCCATTGCGGCTTCGAGGCCGCAGATTGTCTTCGCCCCCCACGTTGAAACCTCATCAGGAATTATCCTGCCCGACGACTACCTGCGAGCCGTCGGCGATGCCGTGCATGCGGTGGGCGGCCTGTTCGTGCTGGACTGCATCGCCTCGGGCACGCTGTGGGTCGATATGCAGAAAAGCGCCGTCGACCTGCTGATCAGCGCACCGCAAAAAGGCTGGAGCGCCTCCCCTTGCTGCGCCCTGGTGATGTTCAGTTCTTTAGCCCTCGATCGCATCGAACAGACACAGAGCAGCAGCTTCGCCTGCGACCTGAAAAAGTGGCTCCAGATCATGCAGGCCTACGAACAGGGCGGGCATGCCTACCATGCGACCATGCCCAGCGATTCCCTCGCGCGGTTCAACGAAGTGATGAAAGAGACGCAAGCCTACGGTTTCGACAAGGTCCGCGATGAACAGCAGACTCTGGGCGATCGAGTGCGCGCGATGTTGACCGGCAAAGGCATCAAAAGCGTGGCCGCCGCCGGCTTTCAGGCCCCTGGCGTGGTGGTGAGCTACACCGATGATCCCGACATCAAGAGCGGCAAGAAATTTGTCAGCCACGGCCTGCAGATCGCCGCCGGCGTGCCGCTGCAGTGCGACGAGCCGGCCGACTTCCAGACCTTCCGCATCGGGCTGTTCGGGCTCGAAAAACTGCACAGTATCGAGCGCACCGTCAGCACCCTTGAGCAGGCACTGGACGAGGTGATGTCACCCTAGACGAATGGGTTGGAGGAGTGGCAATGACGACAATCGACGTGAAATCCCGATTCGAAGCAAAGCTTCTTCGTCCGGCCAAGCCCGGTAATGATCCGTCGTGGGCGTTCGCGGTACTGCCAAGAGACGCGAGTGAACCGCTTCCGAGGCGAGGAAGGACAACTGTTGAAGGCACAATCAATGGCCATCCTTTCCAGGCAACCCTCGAGCCCGATGGTCAGCTGAGCCATTGGCTCAAGGTCAGTCGCGAGTTACTCGACGCCGCCGGTGTGGCCGTCGGGGATGTCGTTACACTCGAACTAGCCCCTGTGAAGAAGGAGCCCGAGCCTGATATCCCGGCAGATTTCGAGGAAGCACTGGCAGCCAATCCGGAGGCTCGTGAAGTGTGGAATAAGACAACGACCCTCGCCCGAGTGGACTGGATTCACTGGATGACTTCCGCCAAGCAACTCAAGACGCGCGAAAAACGAATTCGTGATGCCTGCGATATGCTTGCAACCGGCAAAAAGCAGGTGTGCTGTTTTGACCAGTCCGGGTATTACAGCAAGGCCTTTCGTGCGCCTGAGGCGGAAAGCGCTTAACAGGAACATTCTGTTGTCGGTATCAGCCGGTCGCGGGGAAACTGCCGAACCGGATCGGAGTATTACCTGATCCTCGGGAGTGGAGCAGCGCCCCCGGCGCTGCCCTTATCAAATCTGCGAGAGGCCGCCGTCGACCATCAACTCGACGCCGTTTACGTAGCGGGCTTCGTGAGAGGCCAGAAACAAGGCCGAGCTGGCGATCTCATCGGGGCTGGCCATGTAGCCCAGGGGCACGATGGCGGCCACATGTTCGGTAAGCGCCTGAATTTGCGTTTCGTCCATCTTCAGGCCGTTGTCCATGAGTGGTGTGCGGGTGAAGCCGGGGCTCAGCACGTTGCTGCGGATCCTGCGGCCTTTGAGTTCGTTGGCCCAGGTTCTGGCAAACGAGCGCACGGCCGCTTTGGAGGCGTTGTACAGGCTCAAGCCTTCCATGCCATTGCTGGAGCAGATGGATGCCGTCAGCACGATGGCAGCACCGTCTTTGAGCAGCGGCAGCAAGGTCTGTACGGTGAAGAAAACGCCCTTCACGTTGATATCGAACAGGCTGTAATAACTGGCTTCGCGGGTCTCACCGACAGGGTTCTTTTCGCAGATGCCGGCATTGGCGAACACCATGTCGAGCTTGCCATCGCCCTGCTCTACCCGTTCTCTGAGAGCATCCAGATCGGCCTGCCGGCTGACGTCGGAGATCACCGCAACCGCCCGTTCGCCCAGCGTGGCCACCGCGCTATGCAGCGAGGTGGCGGAGCGCCCGGTGATGTAAACACGTTTGGCGCCTTCGGCTAGCAGCGCATGGGCGATGGCAAAGCCGATACCCGTTGAACCGCCGGTGACCACAGCGACCTGATTGAAAAATCTGCCAGACATGGTGGAGCTCCTTACTAAAGGGTTTGGGGTGATCTAGAGGGACTTGGAACGGGGTGCTGAGGCGTAGAGCGCGAGCAGCGCGGACAGGCTCAGGCTCAGGGCGATGCCCATCAGCGCGGCAATAAAGCCATGGGCTACTGTGGCCGGGTTGTGGGCCGGCGCGGCGACGCCATAGAACAGGCCGCCGAGCAGCGCCACACCGAGGGCGGCACTGATTTGCAACGCCGAGTTGGCCAGACCGGAAACCATTCCGGAGCCACCGGCCGGGGCGCGATCGAGCACGCTGCGAATCAGGGTCGGCAATGCCCAACCCTGACCAAAGCCCAACAGCCCGACGCCTGTGATCATCAGCACCATGGCCGGCCGTTCACCGGCAGCCGCAGCCCACACCGCTGCGCTCAATATCAGGCAGCCCAGGACCTCCAGCAGCATGCCCAGGGCCGGAACCCAACGGCCGAAGCAGCGGACGGCGGCGGGGGTGGTCAGCGGGCCGATCAGGTAGCCAACGCCAAAAGGTACGAACATCAGGCCGGTGACTACCGGTGTAGCGCCGAGGGCGTCCTGCAGGTATACCGAAAAGGTCAGAAAGAATGCTGACACCACGTAGAAAAACAGCGCGCTGACCAGCCCCGCCAGCAAGCGCGGCGAACGTGCCAGCTGAGGGCTGAGCAGCGGTGTACCGCCGCGCCGCTGCAGGGCTACTTCATGACACCAGAACCCCACGGCCACCACCGGCGCGCTCAGCAGCATCAGGCATAGCCACCACGGCCAGCCCAGCTCGCGGCCTTGCACCAGCGGCACCACCAGCAGCCCCAGCGTCAGAGCGCAGAGCAGCACGCCGAGGCGATCCAGTGATGCCGGCGTGGCGCTGCGGGTGTCGGGCAAAAAGGGAATGCCGGCCAGGAAAACGGCCGCCACGATAGGCAGGTTGATCAGAAAGATAATTCGCCATTGCAGCCCGAACACATCGGCTGCAATCAGCACGCCACCCAGCACCTGAGCGATCACGGCGGCAAAGCCCAGCGCCGCGCCATAGACTGCCAACGCCCGCGAGCGCTCATGCTCGGGAAACAAGACATGGATGGACGCCAACCCCTGCGGCGCCATGGCAGCGGCGCTCAGCCCTTGCAATACCCGGCCAACAATCAGCAATGATGGCGAGGTCGCCAGTCCACAGATCAACGAAGCCATGCCAAAGCCGGCCATGCCCGCAAGAAACACCCGGCGCCGGCCAAACAGATCGCCGAGGCGCCCACCGGTAATCAGAAAAACCGCATAGGTGGCCGCGTAGGCCGAGATCACCCACTCGATCTGGGCCGGCGTCGCCCCCAGTCCCTGGCGAATGGACGGCAGGGCCACATTGACGATAAAGAAATCCAGCGGCGGCAAGAACGCTCCGGCCAGCAGCACGGCAAAGGCCAACCAGCGCCGGGATACCGTGGCTGCGGCTGCGGCTGGGGTGGATATATTCATGGCAAAGCCTCCAGAAAACGGCACGTGGCCGGCAGGTTCGAAAACGTCCCTGGCCTGGCCAGCGCACCGCTACGTACACTGTTGAACGGCGAGAGGTGGACCTGGCGACTCTGCCAGGCTGAACGTGGCCGCAGTTTGAAAGCTGGGAGGCGCTGGCGGGACTGCCATCGCTGTACATTGCGCGTTCATTTTTGTAAGGGGTGGTGGGGTGGATTGGGACGACTTGCGGTTTTTCCTGGCGATAGCGCGTGCTGGATCTCTGGGTGCTGCGGCCAAGCAACTGGGCGTCAGCCACCCCACCGTGGGCAGGCGTTTGCAGGCGCTGGAGCAGGCCAGCGGCCAGGCGTTTTTCCGGCGCACCAGCGAAGGCCTGGTGCCGACCGCGATTGGCGAGGGAATCCTCTGCCTTGCAGAGGAAATGGAAAGCAGCGCCTTGGCCATCGCCCGGCGCATCGATGGTAGTGATGAACAGCCCGAAGGCATCTTGCGCATTTCTTCAGCCGATTGGTTTGCCGGCTACGTGCTGGCACCGGTGCTGAGCGAACTGGTGCGCCGCTATCCTGCCGTGATACCCGAAGTGATAGCCGGGCAGCGGCTATCGGACCTCACCCGCCGCGAAGCGGACATTGCCTTTCGCATTGTGCCGTTTGATCAGCCGGACATCGTGCAGCGCCGGCTGATGACCATGCCCTACGGCCTCTACACCAGCGCCGCCGAGCCCTTCGAACCCGGTGTTGATGGCGCGGGCTGCAGGCTGATCCTGATGAACACCGCGCAGGCGTACTACCCCGATGTGCTGTGGCTCCAGAGCATGCTGCCCGCTGCGCGCACGGTGTTCACCAGCAGCAGCCGCACCGTGCAAGCGCAGATGTGCGCGCGGGGCTTGGGGTTAGCCGTACTGCCGCGCTTGCTGGGCGACCAACTGCCAGCGCTGACTCGCATTGAACTCAGCGAAGCGCCGCCATCGCGTGATATCTGGATGGGCTACCATCAGGACATGCGGCGCCTGGACCGCCTGCGTGCACTGGCAGAACTGGCCAGCGACATGCTCGGCAACTACTGAGGTGCCGCCAGCCCCTAGCCCGCCACCGCTCGCCGCTGCGCCACCTGCCTGCGCAAATACAGCACCTGCGCGGTCACGCCGAGCACCAGGACCAGTAACAGGCCGATCTGGGCACCGATCAGCAGCGGCGCGTGCAAGTCCGTGACAATGGGGTGGCCGTCGGGTACACGGCGCAGCACTTCGGAGACGGTGGGCAGCATGAGGAAGAACGCCGTCACGCTGAGCAAAATGGTTTCCACGTATACCCCGGCGTGGCCCAGCGCGCGGATGCGCCCTACCCCATAGCCGGCCAGCAGCAATACCAGCGTGAGCAGTGCAATGGCGTTGCTCACCGGCTGCTTGGCGATAAGAAACACCGAGCCGGCGCCCAGCAGCATAAACGCCAGGTACGCCAGGCCAGGTCTGGAACGGGGAACAATGCGGCCGTGACGCACGAACATATAAGCGGCCAAGGGGATGGCGGGCAGGCTACCTAGGGTATGTAGCCAGCCAAGGGCGGAGATTCCGAACATTGAGCACTTCCTTCAGGTTGGATGATCGGCATAGTTCGTCACCACCGCCATTGGAGCCAAAACGCTTCTGGCCACTCACGGCACTGGGCTATGCTTGCGGCCCTACGTTAGTCAAAGCGCGGCCAGGCCTACATGACCGATTCACCGGAACACTTGACCATTCTTCCGGAAATGCAGCTGGAGGGTTTCGCCAACGGCGACCTGCTGTCCCAAGTGCTGGCACATATGCGCCTGACCGGCGATCGCGTGTACTCCGCCACCCTCGCCCCCGGTGAACACTTGGCGTTGGACTGCAACAGCGCCCACGTCTGCCTGTTGCAGAGCGGCCAGTTGCGCATTCAACGCGACGACCAGCCTGCCGCGCAGGTGCAGCCCGGCGATGTGTTCCTGCTGCCCCACACCCTGGAACACCTGCAGCTCACCGCAGGCGACGGACCAACCACGCTTGCCATCTGCCGCTTCTGGTTCGATGCCGGCAGCTTTCGCGCCATGCTCTTTGCCCTACCCTGGCTGATTCATATCCAGCAGGCCGACGCGGCACCGTGGTCCGAAGGTCTGTTGCATTTCATGCTGTTGGAAGCCCATGACGTGCAGCCCGGTGGCGCGTTGATGGTGTCGCGGCTGATCGACCTTACCGTCATTCGCGTGCTGCGCACCTGGGTACAGCAAGGCGCCGCATCAGGATGGCTGGGCGGTTTGTCCGATGCGCGCATCGCCCGTGTGCTCCGCGCCATTCACGAGCAGCCCAGGCAGCAGTGGCGCATCGAGGCACTGGCAAAGCTGGCGGGGATGTCGCGCTCCAGTTTCTGCGAACGCTTCAACGCCCTGGTGGGGCGTGCGCCCCTGCGCTACCAGAATGAATGGCGGCTGACGCTGGCCAGAACCATGCTGGCCACCAGAGCCAGCCGTATTGGCGACGTAGGTTTTGCGGTGGGCTATGAATCCGAGGCGGCGTTCAGTCGTGCCTACAAAGCCTTCTTTGGCCGCTCGCCACGGGACGACCACAACGCGCGCGCCGGGGCAGCCGCAGCGAGTCATTAGTCAGCGGCAAAACGTGGATCGTTGATAGTGATCAGCAGGTCGACGGCGCTCGCTAAGCGTCTGGTCCTGCCCGATAGCTGCTGGGCATGATGGACCGCTAACGGCCAAGAACGGACGGTCGTATTCAGCCGTTTATCTTAGTTATCTGCGAGGCGGTACAGTGCTTGGGCATGAGATGTCGTCAACCCGGCACGTTGCAGATTTCGGCGACTTTGGGAGCTGGCCAGCGCGGTCGCGGCGATCAAGTGGCAGCTATGCTTCTTCGCTTGCTCAATTCGATGAGATATCAGTGCTCCATGGTAGCCAAAGCCCCGGGCATCCTTTCGGGTGGCAGCCGTTCCAAGGTAGGCAATGCCATTACTGGCCAGATACATTGAGGCTCCTGCCACGACTTTCCCATCAGCCTTCAGGACGTAGATTTTCAGACGTCCGCTCGACGTCTGCTCTGCGAACGATGCTTGATTCAGCAATTGGTACTCTGGTTTGGTATGAAAACCACCCGAATGCACATCTGCGAACTGAGCAAGAGTTTTTGACGTGACTTCCTCGATTTCGAATGAGTGGCGACTCAAGACCACCTTCTCGATGGCACACGCGAATTGCAAGTGAGTCCAGCCCCTCAGACGCTCAAGCTGCGCTTCGCCCACAAGTGAGTACTGCCCCAACGCAGCAGGTTTCCCGATAAGCGGAGTTACGACCGAGTGTTCCGCTGAATCTTTGAGCAATTTCAACAGTGCCTGGGGATCACGGGCGCTGTCGCCGTAGATGCGGTTGAACATTGGGCTAGGTGATGCGTTCACCTGAAAGCACGGAAAGTTTCCGTTGGAAAAAACACGTGCGCCATAAGGATTTCCACTTATCCCTGCCAAGTTCTGAACACGCGAACGCAAATACTCGCTTTCTGCGGCCTCAATCTGATGTGCCAGTTCAACATCCATGTAAGTCGTCCTTTTTTGAAGATTTCCAAGGGAGGGAAAGCGCATCGAACAATACGCTTGCGTCCAAGTACGTACCAGTAGTTGGCTCTGCTTCACCGTCAGCTATGGGTCGGAAGCAGTCCTACCTGACAGGACGTAACAGGCAGCAATCGGCCACAAGCCGTTACCCGTGTGCACCTGAAAAAAGACTCGAACCAATGACCACCTGAAATGACTATATGCGCCCACACGATGGCTGATATGTTTCCCGCGCACCTGATCGTGTTCGATCGAAGCTGACCCCCTCAAGGAAGATAAAAACAATGAAAACAGTGCTCGGCGCCGTACTGCTTATCTGTCTTAACATCCACGCATTCGCTGGCGACAACCCTATCGGCTTCCGGGCCTCGACGTTGCCGGACAAGCAAAACGACCGACCGCTGGAATTGGCCGTCTGGTACCCGACAGCAACCACTGCCACACCGCAACTGATCGCCGATACGCCGGTGTTTGTCGGCGCCCTCGCCGTCCGCGATGCTCCGTCGGCCGCAGGCGCACATCCGTTGGTGGTGCTCTCCCACGGCTTTCGCGGTAATTGGGGGAACCAGTCATGGCTGGCCACCGCACTGGTCCGTCAGGGTTACATCGTGGCGGCGGTCAACCACCCCGGCACGACCACCCGTGATCGCAACCCGAAAGCCGCGGCGCAGTTATCGCAGCGCCCCGTCGACCTGCAGCGCGCCATCGATGCGGTCATCGCTCAGCCGGAACACTTTGGGTCAGTGGCCAAGGGCAAAATTGCAGTGGTCGGTCATTCACTTGGCGGCTGGACTGCCCTGGAGATCGCCGGAGCCCGGTTCGATCCCGAGCGTTTTATCCAGGACTGCATCGCCCACCCCCAGCTGTCCAGTTGCAGCACTTACAAACAGATCAACCCCGACAGCGATCCAGCATCGAAAACCCGGTTGGTCGCCGATCTGAGCGACAAACGTGTCACTGCCATCGTTTCCCTGGATTTGGGCCTGTCACGCGGCATGACCGATGAAAGTCTGGCGGCCTTGCCGGTGCCGGTCCTGGTGATCGCGGCGGGCGCGCCCTCTGAAGATCTTCCCGCGCAGCTGGAGTCCGCCGACCTGACCAAGCGCTTGCCCCCGGCGACGAGCCGTTACGTCGAGATCAAGGACGCCAGTCACTTCAGTTTTTTGTCCCTGTGCAAACCCGGTGCGGTGGCGTTGCTTGAAGAAGACGCACCAGGTGATGGCATCATTTGCCGTGATGGCGATAACGCCCGACCGCGGGCGTTGATCCAGCAGCAGATTGCATCGCTGATCACCGAGTTTCTGGCGCAGTCATTTCGCAATTGAAAATGGGTGATGTCGAAGCCTGAACGCCCCTGCGTCACTCTTTCCGATTCCCGCCATGACGGTCGTCCCACGCCCCCTCACATTTGAAGTCTCTCCTTTCTGCAGCAGGCCATAGATGATCCCTTTATCCGACGGCTTGATGGAGGAAATCATCAAGGAGCACGCGCGGGAGCATGTTGCGGTTTCGGTACTGGAAAGGTTGGAGATTTGGGCGGGTTCGCTTCGGCGCTGATTCTCGGTTTGGTTTCCCCGGGAATTGGCGTTGAGTCCATAATGCGCCTCTTACAGCCAACGGAAGTTCAGTCGGCACCATGCGTGTACGTCTCAAGCCGGTTCACGAAGTCAGCCATCTGATGGTCGAGTACAGGCCGGCCTGATTCAGCGCCTCTCCTCCATTAATATCAAAGGAACCTGCGATGCCTCCTGGGAAACGTGAGCTGGCGCGAATCGAACGCCGGTTGGTCACCATGCTGACCGAAGCGTGCGAAACAGCAAAAGGTGAAATCCAAGGCTTTACCTGGCTCACCCACACTGCTGACCTGAACGCGTGGGCTGAAACCCTGAAGGTGATCTGGGTGTTCGAAACCCTGGCTGACAGAACACTCGCCCAGGCTGAGTCGAAGGCTCGCATCTTTGAGCTGACGGCCATCGCATTGAATGAAGCCGCCATCGACCTGAGCCTTTCAGATCGCAATGTCCGCCTCGACTCTGAGGAAGAATGCCAGCGCATTCATTGTGGCGACTGGCAGAAGCGTCTGGCCAAGGGTTATTGACGATGGCTAAAGAAATCGAAAATCCCTGCATCTCGGTGTGCCAACTGAAGGGGGATCTGTGTGTGAGTTGTGGGCGGAGCAAGGAAGACATCAGAAAATGGAAACGCATGAAGCGCCCTGAAAAAATGGCCGCGGTGCAAAGAGCGAATGTGCGCTTGAAAGGGCTGAAGTAAGCACAGGAAAATCGCTTGTTCTGGATGACCGCTCTGGGTCGGAACCAGTCCTTCGTGACAGGCAACAATCGGCCGGCAACGGACATTCGCGTCTACGTCCGCTTCAATTCGTCATAACTCGGCAGCTCAATGGCGTCAGCCTTCGGTGAAAGGATTTTCCCGAACAAGGTCTTGAGCCCCGGAGCGGTGGCCATCCTCAGCACTGCGTGACCGAGTGCGATGCCAAGACGCGAATGCGGCGATGCCAGTCTGGGCGCGAACTTGGGTACGCTCTGCGCCTGAGCGACGTAAGGACGCATCCGCTTTTCATAAGCCGCGAACGCTTGGGTGTGATCGGCATGGCGACTCAGCTCGCCAGCCAGCACATAGGCGCCGCACAGCCCCAGACTGGTGCCCATGCCACTGATGGGCGATGCACAATAGGCCGCGTCCCCCACGAGTGCGATGCGCCCCTTGGACCAGCGAGCCATCCTGACCTGGCCCACCGCGTCCAGATAAAGGTCGGTTACATCCTCCAGCGCAGCGAGCACGCGGGGCGCCTCCCAACCGGCGTCGGCAAACAGTTGCTTGAGCAATGAGACCTGTTCGGCCTGAGTGAGCTTTTCGTAGCCGCTCGGCGCTTGCTGAAAAGACAAAAAGGCGCGCGTGGTGCCCAGGTTATCGGGGCGCAAACAGATACAGCGGCCGCCGGGGATGTTGTACCAGCGCATGACCTGCCCATCGCTCGGCTGCCGAGGCACGGTGAAATAGGCCGTATAAAGATCGAGGGGACGACGTTGAACTTCGTCGCCGAACACTTGATTGCGTGTCGTCGAACCAATGCCCTCAGCCACGATAACCAGGTCGTAAACCTGCTCAGCGCCCTGCTCGAAGCGCACATGCACCTGCTCGCCATCGTCCTCAATGGTTTCAATGCTGTCGCCGAATCGGTACGTGACCCGGTCCTGGCTGTGCTGGATCAATAGCCTGGCAAGTTCGCCCCGCAGAATTTCCAGTTCGGCTATCGGCCCGTCCCCGTCGAAGGCATTTACACCGATGAATGCCTTGGTCTGGTTGGCCTGGTCAACGAAGGCGATGCCCTGCTCATGGGTCGTGTTCGCCTGAATCAGTCCCTCCAACCCCATGCGTTGCACAACCACACGCCCTGCGCCACGCACGTCGATCGTCTGCCCGCCATCGCGAAACGCCGGCGCCCTCTCGACCACGGCGACGTCCATGCCCTGCCGGGACAGCCAATAAGCCAGTGCGGGCCCGGCGATGCTTGCTCCGGTCACCAGTACTTTTGGTGGCTTCATCATGCGTCCGGCCTTTCAACGAGGGACGCCGCGCTGCCCGGCAAGGTGCTGCGGTAGACCTCGACGACCTGCCCCAGAAATGCCTCGATGACCGCGCGATCCCGGACGTCGAGCGCGCCGAGCACTGCGCTCAGTCCATTGAGCATGGGCGCGATATGCCGATACGCCTGAGCCACCGACTCTGGCACCGGGCACACCAGCACCCGGCGCTTGTCATCGACCTGTCGCTCGCGGACCACGTGACCGGCGCGCTCCAGGCGGTCGATGACCTGGGTGATGCCTGCGGTGGTCACTGACAGGCGTGCTGCAAGCTCGGTCGGCGGCAGCGGCCCGTCGGTGATCAAGTGCTCCAGTGCCGCCACGTCGGTCTGATTGATGCCCAGAGCCGTGCCGAGATTGCTGGCTGCCTTACGCGTCAGGATGGCGATCTGTTGCAGCTGCTGGCCGACGACATCGCTGGCAATCTGCAAGCTGCGTGGATCTTCGGCGGGATACGGCGGAGATGAAGATGACTGCATGCGTCAGGGTCTGCTCAAGGGGTAGTCGTTATCAGGAGAGCGAAACTAACATATAGCTAATTTGCTTAGCTAGTTTTCCGAATGACGGATGAAAACCGCCACGTTGCGGACGCGAATCGATTTTTTACAAGGCGTTGAATCGCTCGAATGAGGTTTGTTGCGGGGCCTACAACCTAGCACTGCTCCCGATTCGCGCTTACCATGCTCCACCCCATGCTCGCTCGACGGGCACAAGCCCGAACGCACGCAAAACCATCGACCCAGCGGATATCCTCTGGGCCGATGCCATCGTCGTCATGGAAAGCAAATACCTGAATCGCCTGTAAGCCGAGTTGAAAACATGAATCGTCAAAAAAAATTGCAGCAGCTGTTCAAGGCGAAAGCCAAAAAGGCCAGTGCCAAACTGGCACCGAAAAACAAGTCCACCTACATCAGCAAGGCTGACCGCTTGAAACTGGAGGCTGAAGCCAGCCAGGCCCCCGTCATTCCCGCTGAGGATTGATCTAAAGGCCTGACTTCAACACAGCTCACGCTTCATCGACGAACTCGCGAGCAACGCCTCCAGCCCCATCGGCTTGGCGAAGTAATAACCCTGGGCCTGCCCCGCGCCCATTTCGCGCAGCAAGCGCAGCGTCGCTTCATCCTCGACCCCTTCGGCCACCACGCTGAGGTCCAGCGATTCGGCCATCCGCACAATGGCGCGGACAATCGCGCGGCTGCGGGCGCTGGTGGTCAGTTCGAGGATGAACGACTTGTCGATCTTCAAGCCGCTGAAGCGGTATTGATGCACATAACTCAGGGACGAAAACCCCGCCCCGAAGTCATCGAGCACCACCGACATGCCGTTGTCGGCCAGTTGTTGCATGGTCAGCCGGGCAATCGCCGGTTCGGCGACCAGCGCCCCCTCGGTCAACTCCAAGCAGATCCGCGACGGTGAAACCCCGTGCCGCGCCAGCAGCGCAAGCACATCGCTGGCGAAGTCCGGACGCGTCATGCTGTAGCTGGAGCAATTGACGTGCACCGCAGGCCAGTTGGCGTGCTCGGGTTGTGCGAGGATCACGGCGACGCTGGTCAGCATGTACAGGTCCAGGCGACCGATCATGCGCAACCCCTCGACCGCCGGCAAAAACTCGCCCGGCGCGATCACCCGGCCGTCCGGCTGATGCCAGCGAATCAGCGCTTCAAGGGCCAGCAGTTCGCCGGTCTCGACGCTGACGATCGGCTGGAAGTACGGCAGCAGTTCGTCGGTACGCTTGAGCGCGTTGCGCAAGGCCCCTTCCCGCTCGACCTGGTCCGAGACCTGGCGGCGCAGCTCCTGGTTGAACACCGCGTAGCTGTCGCGCCCGGCACTCTTGACCCGGTACATCGCCGCGTCGGCATCGCGCAGCAAGTCGGCCGGCTCGTCATGGAACTGGCTGTCGGCGCTGACGATCCCGATGCTGCAGGACGAGAACACTTCATAGCCATTGATCAGGAACGGCAGGTCGAACGCGACGAGGATCCGCTCGGCGATTTCGATCAGCACGTCCAGCGGCGCCTCGGGCGCCAGCACCGAAAACTCATCACCGCCCAACCGCGCCAGCATGTCGGTGTCGCGCAGGCAGCCACGCAAACGGTGGGCGGCCTGCATCAACAGCAGGTCGCCGAAATGGTGGCCGAGGCTGTCGTTGACCATCTTGAAACGGTCGAGGTCGATGAACATCACCGCCAGGTGCCCGCCTTCACTGCCGAACCGCGACCAGGCCAGATTGAGGCGCTGTTGCAGGTAGGTGCGGTTCGGCAGTCCGGTCAGCGCATCGTGGGAGTTTTCGTGCTGCAACTTGGCATTGGCGTGATCGAGCTCGCGGGTGCGGTTCTGCACCCGGGCTTCCAGCTTGAGGTTCGCGGCATGGATCGCTTCGGCAGCCGTGCGGCGCGACAACGCGGTGTCGATGTGCCGCGACACGAAGGTCAGCAGTTCCTGGTCGCGTAGTGTGTAGCTCACTTGCGAGGTGTAGCTTTGCACAGCCAGCACGCCGCGTACCACATCGCCATCGAACAGCGGAATGCCCAGCCACGAATAGGAGCGGACAGACTCTTCGGCCATGGCGGTTTCACCGATGGCCGCCAACCGTTCAGCCTCGTCGACGTCAATCAGGCAAGGGCGACGCTGGCGGATCACGTACTCGGTCAGGCCCCGACGCCCGCGCCGCGCCGCCGGGCATGTCGTCTGCCGCTCATCGACGTAGTACGGAAAGGTCACTTCACCGGTCGCGTCATCGAACAGCGCGATGTAGAAGTTCTGCGCGAACAGCAGATCACCCACGATGCCGTGCAGGGTTTGAAACAGCTCGGCCATGTCGCCCGGCTGGCTTGACAGTTCGGCAATCTGGAACAGCGCGCTTTGCAGGTGTTCGGCGCGCTCACGCTCGGCCACTTCCTGCCGCAAGGCGTCGTTGAGGGCCGACAGCTCCAGGGTGCGACGCATCACCGTCGCTTCCAGGTCCTCGCGGTGCAGAATGCGGTCCAGCGCCATGGCTACGTGGCGGGCCACCACCAGAAACAGCGCGCGGTCTTCGGCGCTGTAGGTGCGGGAAACTTCGTAGACCTGCATGGCGAGCATGCCAAACACCTCGTCCGAGGCATTTTTCAACGGCGCACCCATCCAGAATTCAGGACGATCACCCACGCAGTAAAAGCGCTTTTCCGCCTGAGCCGCGATGATGCCGGCGGCGTCGATCAGCAATGGCTGGGCCGAGGTCAATACCTGGCCGGTCAGCGACAGGTGCGTGGGGTCGAGGTATTCGTAATGGGAGGATTCCACGGCATCGACATCGATGATGTCGACGTAATACGGGTAGTCGATCTTGCCGGTGTGCGGGTCATACAGCGCGAGGTAGAAGTTCTCGGCGTCGATCAGGCTGGCGAGCAGCTTGTGAACGCCCACCAGGAACACGGCGCGGTCGCGGGTCGAACTGGCCAGGTAGGTGATTTCATACAGCACCCGCTGAGTAATCTGCGCGCGGGCCAGGGTATTGGTCTGTTCCTGAATGCCCAGGCGCTGGGCGAACTCGGCCAGCGCCGGTTCGGCGGCATCGTCGGCGGGCGCGAGCAGCCAGCCCAGCACGCCCTCGCCTTGGCCGGTCGGCCAGCGGTGCAAGCCACGGCTTCGGCAGAAGGCTTCAAACTCATCATGGGCCACACTGGCCGGCCACTGCAGCCCTGGATCACCCTGCCCGACCCAATGCAGTTGCTCGCCGGCACGGTAAAACACCCACGCAGTGGTGTGGTCCCAGTGGCGTGCCGAGTCCAGTAATTGTTCGATGGTGTCCTGATTGCCAGCGTAAGCCATGCCGACCGTACCCAAGTTCCCTTTTTGCTGTGATGCGACAACGTCGCAATCGTTCGATTGCCGTGAGGAGTCGGTCAATGGACAAAAACTCATCAGCGCTCCCTGAGCCAAAAACTGGCGATACTCACTGACTGATCCCTAGCATTGTGCCGGTGAGCTTCCCGTTTAAAGCTTATGACGCTTTTTTTCAACAGGTTTGTTCGATTTGGTACAAACCTCGCAGCGTCTTCAGCGACTGACCTATCCTTTATCCACCCCATAACATCGGCCATCGCTATGTCCACCCCGGAATCCAGCCTCCTGCAAAGTTGGCACCACAACGCCCGATCCTGGATCGAAGCCATCCGCACCGGCGCCATAGAAAGCCGTCACACGGTCACGGATCAAGCCATTCTGCTGGCGATTCTGGGTCGCCAGCCCGAGCGTGTGCTCGACCTCGGTTGCGGCGAAGGCTGGCTGTTGCGGGCACTGACGGAACGTTCCATCGAGGCGGTCGGTGTGGATGGCGATGCGACGCTGGTCGAAGCCGCGCGGGCAGCCGGCTCTTCGGTGGTGCATCTGGGGAGTTATGAAGCGCTGGCCGAGGCCAGCGTCGATATTGGAAGTGACTACCACCTGATCTGCGCCAACTTCGCCTTGCTGCACCAGGACATCATCCCGCTGCTCGCCGCCATGAACACCCTGCTCGCCCCGGACGGTGCGCTGATCATCCAAACCCTGCATCCATGGACTGCTGCGGCAGGCGATTATCAGGACGGCTGGCGAACCGAAAACTTCGCCGGTTTCACAGGCCAGTGGCAACCCATGCCGTGGTATTTCCGCACCTTGTCCAGCTGGCTGAACGCCCTGGACATGGCCGGCTTTCGGCTGGCCGGCCTGCAAGAACCGCAGCACCCGCAAAGTCCGGTGCCGCAGTCGTTGCTGTTGGTGGCCGAGCCGGTACGCTGAAGCGGAGTCTTTCGCGACGCTTCGTCACGAGAACGGATGGCTACCGCTCGTGCTCGTTCGCAAAGTCCGCCGCCGCGCGCAGTTCTTCGTTGGCCTGGCTGAGCAACTCCTTGGCCCGCTCGGCGTGTCCGCCCAGGTGGGAGTTATTGTCGCGTTGGGCCTCCCCCACCATTCGCCATGCCTGGACGATGTGCTCCTGGGCCGATCGCAGATTGCCGTGGCGATCACCGATGTCCACGAAGGGTTGGTCGGCCTGGCTGACGCAGCCAAAGATCAACGAGGTGCAAAGAACGCTGCCAATCACCAGACATTTTCTGTTCATTACGAATCCTCTAATTGAATTCAGGGTTCACCACGCAATCCCGTTAAACACAAAACCTGTAGGAGCCAGCTTGCTGGCGATGGACTCAAGTACGCAGTGGTGAGCCAGTTTGTACGCGTTATCGTTAACGACCTTCGCCAGCAAGCTGGCTCCTACAGGAGACCGTATCAATTTTGAATATTGAGTGGTCTTCAAGTCCGTAAGGAGCCTTTTATTGGGTCAGATGAAGCGTAGGCCCAGCCAATAAAATCGCTATTCAGTGAATAAGAAAATCAGATAGTCGGTGAGCGCGACCAGCGGGTTGGCAACTTCCGTTTAACCCGCCTATTTTTTCATCTCGCAATTACGCGAAAGCGTAGATGAAGAAGGAGTCTGGAAATGCGAGCCCTCAAAGCCATTCTGGTTACTTCACTGTTAGCAGCGGGCCTGATGTGTCATGCAGGCTTTACACAGGCCGAAGGCGATGTTGCAAAAGATGTCAGAGATGGCGTTCGTGACGCGGACAAAGATGTCGATCGCGACGCAAAAGATATCGATAAGGAAGCCAAGGAACTGGATAAAGAACGGCACAAAGAAGACCGTCATCTCGATAAGGAAGAGAAGAAACATCTGTGATGTTGTAGCGCTGGTTTAACAACTAAGTGCACTTCATCGGTTGAACGTTACTTCATGGATCCAAAGGCTTGCGCAACTTCCGTGCTGTCCTACACTGCGGAAGTTGCGCGCAATACCTGTCAAAGCCACGCGGGCCGTGGCCTGTAACGCTGCGCGGTGGCGTCTGATCACCTTTGGGCAGCGCACAGGCGGACTGCGTTTGCAGTTCATCGCTACGCCACGAAGGTCGCGATCATGCCCAGAGCTTTCAGCGTCCGCCCCTTGTCACTCTGCGCAAGCATGTTCGTACTTGCGCTGGCCGGTTGTGCGACTCAGCACTCCGCAGAACCGGCGTCCCAGCCACTGCGGCAGAATCCCGAATTCACCTACGATGCCAGCGGCGTGACCCACGCCACGCTGACGGCGGCCGAGCAACAGGTCAACGTCGGCAACGAGCGCTACGTGTCCCTGGTGTTCAACGGCGATTACGATTCGCCGCTGATTCGAACCCGACCGGGCGGGACCATGGCGATCCGTCTGGACAACCGCATGGACGAAGTCACCAACCTGCATTTCCACGGCATGCAGGTATCCCCTCTGGACCAGGGCGACAATATTTTCCGCATGACCCAGCCCCATCAGGTGGGCGAATACAACGTCAAACTGCCCCTCGATCACAGCCCCGGCGCCTACTGGTATCACAGTCATTTCCATGGCGGCTCCCAGCGCCAGGTCTCCGCCGGGATTGCCGGACCGATCCTGGTCGACGGCATGCTTGATCCGTTTCCCGAACTCAAGGGCATCAAGGAACAGGTGCTGGTCCTGCGCAATTTCCAGAAAACCCTGACCGGCAAAGTCGCCAGTGAAATCATCACCAGCGCCCCGGCGATTCGTACGATCAACGGCCAGGAAGTACCGATCATCGACATCAAGCCGGGGGAAACCCAGCTCTGGCATTTCATCAACATTGCCGCCAACCAGTATTTCCGGATTCGCATCGATGGCCAGTCGATGCAGGTGTTATCGCGAGACGGCAACACCGTCACGCGAAGGGTCGACGATGATCAGGTGTTGATCGGGCCATCCGCGCGCTTCAGCGTGCTGGTCGTGGGGCCTGCGGCTGGTTCCCACGATGTGGTGATGGGTGACGCGGATACCGGCCCGGCAGGCGACAGTTACCCGGCGGCCAGACTGGCGGTATTGCGCTCCAGCGGTGAGCGGGTCGCGACCAAACAGATCACCAGCGCCTATCCGTCCGCAGAGGACTTCAGCAAGATCGCGGTGAACAAGACGCGGCAGTTCGCCTTTCAGGATTCGGACACTGACCCCAACGCGTTCCTGATCAACGGCACGCGCTTCGAACTGGACCGGGTCAACACCACGGTCAAGCTCGGCGACGTGGAGGAATGGCGCCTGTTCAACCCGTCCCAGGAATTGCACCAGTTTCATATCCACCAGGTGGATTTCCAGGTGACCGAGATCAACGGCAAACCGGTGCAGTTCAGTGGCTATCGGGACAACGTATTCATCCCCGCTACCGGCTCGATCACCGTGCGCATCCCTTTTCGCGACCCGGTCATCCTCGGCAAGTTCGTCTATCACTGCCACATCCTCGAACACGAAGACGGCGGCATGATGCAGGCCATCCAGGTGGTCAAACCCGAGGACTACGAGCAGGCGGTCAAGCTCGAACCGCTCGGCGGGCTGTACGGTGAAAACAACCAGTTGTGCTCCTACCTGCGCAACACCGGTCAGGACCCGAAAGCGTCCAGCCCGTTGATCCCGCGAACCAACTGAAGGGGGCGCGCCATGAGCAACTATCGCTTGGCAGTGTTGTTGGTGGGATCGGTGTGTGCCGTCGAGTCGACCCTGGCCGATGACGGGCAATACCCCAACGTCGGCATGGATTACGACGCGACCTTTCAATATGACCACGTGCACGCCGACTCGCCCCAGGGCGGCAATCGCAACAGCACCGACGCCTACCCGGACATCAACACCACCTTCTACTTCCGTTTCTCCCACGACCAGCAGATCCGGTTCTCCACCGAGATCAATCCCATCGACGGACCGGAGCCCGGACAAAAGCGCTTTTTCGAAGACGTGGGGCTGGTGATCAATGACCTCAACTACTACCAGAACAACGCCAACTCGGCGTTCTCGGTGGGCAAGTATCATGTGCCGTTCGGGCGCGCGCAGGATCAGGCGCCCGGTCTCTACACCAACGATTACGTCGCCACCTACGACCTCGACGGCATGCTCGGCGGCACCGTGGCGTACCGGTTTTTCGACCAGCAACTGGGCATGATCGAGCCCAACCTGAGTGTCTACACCGCCGACAATTCGTTTCTTGGTCGCCCCTATCTGCGCCATGGCGAGAAGCTGCAGCGCAGCGACGGCGGTCCGTCGAATACCGGCAAACTCGACTCTTATGCGGTGACGGTGAACTGGATCGCGATTCCGGCGGTGCCTTATCTGGAAATGCAGGCGGGCTACATGTCCAACAAAAAGGCCGAGGACGCGACACAAGCCATTCCCCCCGGCGAAGACGACGAAACCATCAAGATCGCCTCCGCCCGGTACATCTGGGCCTATGAACCGAGCACCGACCTTGAGCCGACGCTGGACGGGCGTTACTTCGATATCGTGCCCTTCGTCGAATTCGCCGATGTCGACAATGAAGACGGCATCAAGGGCAATGACACCCGCTACCTGACCACCTCGCTGACCTTCGATTTCGGTGACTGGTCTCTGGGCGCGACCCGGACCGACAAGCATCGGGAATCGACGGGAGGCGCGGACCGGCAGGATTACCTCAACGAGCTGAGCGTGACCTACGACATCACCGGCCAGATCAAACTCGGGTTTTCCGTCGGCACCCAGAAAGAAGACGGGCAGATGTCTGAACTGGTAGGCCTGGCGTTGACCTATTCGGGAGGTTATTGAGCGATGAAATGGTTAGCAGCGCTGATGTTAATGGGAGTTGCCACCGGCACGATGGCCACCCCCCGCACCGATATCGGCGGGCCGTTCCAGTTGACCAATCAGAACGGTCAGCGGGTCACCGAACGCAGCTTTGGTGAACCGACGCTGCTGTATTTCGGCTTCATGACCTGCCCGGCCATTTGTCCCACAGACCTGGCAAAAATGGCCCGCATCAGTCGGCAACTGCAACAACAGCAAGGCATCACCGTGCGACCGGTTTTTGTCACCGTTGACCCGGAACGCGACACGCCCGCCAGGCTCAAGACCTACGTCAACTACTTCGCCAGCAACTTCGTCGGCCTCACCGGTTCGGCACAGGACATCGTGCGCATTACCGACGCCTACCATGTGTATTACAAGAAAGTGCCCTCCGGCGATAAACCGGACCAGTACATGATGGATCACTCGACCCTCCTGTTCCTGCTCGACAGCCAAGGCCGCTACCTCAAGCATTTCGGTCGCGGGCTGGATGAAAAGGACATCGAGAGGCAAGTGGTCGCGGCACTGGCGGATGCTGCCGCTGGACGGTGACTCGCCCCTGCTCCGGCCGCCACGCCAGCACGTTTTACCTGGCGTGACGCTTGCGCCGCGCCTCCTCTTCCTCCGCCAGCGCCTGACGAACCAGCGCCCTCGCCGCCCACGCCGCGCTGTCGAGGGACTCCTCGACACTCGCCCGACTGATATCGCGCACGGCAATCAGCGCTTCGGTGCCGATGACGATCGACAGCGCCTGCTTCAATCGCTTGCGCGCACGCGGCGGGAGCACGTCCTTCAGCGAATCGACAATCGGCTCGATGTAACTCATCCGCCGGCCCGGCCGCAGGGGCGTTTCATGTGATTCGTTTTCGAGCCACACGGTCATGAACGAACGCTCCATCACGTGCAGGCCGATTTCGTCTTCGAGCAAAAGTGAGTTCAACGCATTCGCCGCCTGGCCGATGCCTTTGACCGGATCGTCCCCCGGCCGCCAGAAGCTCTCCAACAGCTTCATCTCGCGATCGGCTGCCGTCTCGCTGATCAACGCCTCTAGCGAAGGAAAGTAACGATACGCCGTGGCACGGGACACCCTCGCACGCTCGGCCACTTGCGCGAGCGTCGGGTGATGGCCCTCGTCGCGCATGGCGATGGCGGCATCGATCAACGCCTGACGCGTGCGCAGTTTCTGGTTGACCCGGCCTTGCGGATCGCCATCCGGGATCGACGGGCTTGACTTCGGAATTGACATGGAATAAATGATACTCCGTCCTATCGTGAGACACGCGTCTCATAATAGGCACACAGGAACCCACCGACAAGAGGTCGTTTTCAGCAACTAAACGCGCCTCACGGCGCATGAGGTGAATGCCATGAATCACAACCCCCGTTCGCGGACCTGGTTTCGGCTGGCTGCTCTCTACTTCGCCATCGGCGTCATGCTGGGCGTGGCGATGGGCGCCTCTGGCGACCACTCCCTGTTTGCAGTGCATGCCCACATCAATCTGTTGGGCTGGGTGTCGATGGCCCTGTTCGGCATCATCGGCACCGCATACCCCTCCATCACCGAGGGGCGCATTGCCGCCGCACAGTTCTGGACGTACAACATTGGCGTCCCGGTGATGCTCGGCGCACTGACGTTGCGCCTCAAGGGCTTCGCGTCCGTCGAACCGTTGATTGCCGCCGCCTCCCTGTTGATTGGATGCAGTGTGCTGCTGTTTGCGTGGCTGGTGTTTTCGCGGATCGGTGTCAGGGCCGAGGGTTTGAGCGGTGCGACAGGCGAGTCGCGACTGTCATAACGCACAAAAAAAAGCCCCGCAACCAAATGGGCTGCGGGGCAAGAAATTGGTTGGTTGCGGCCAACCAAAGGAGCTCTGTCAAAAACGTTGACCGGTCGGGGTCAGATGCAATCCTGTGCGGCGCGTTGGAAACTCGAAGGCAGCAGGTTCGAAGCCAGCAGGTGGCGCTCGTAGATGAACACCTTGCCGCCGTTTCCGGCCTTGTAGGCCTCCAGCACGTTGTCCGTCGATACCTTGCTCGGCACCACGATCCGGTAGCTGCGCTGGGTCTGCGAAACCGTTGGGTTCAACTCGCTGCCCTGCAATTTCGGCACGACGCAATCCGCGTATTGGGCCGGGGTCTTGCTGGTCTGCAAGGTCAGGGTCGGGTCGTTTGGCGCCGAGGCGCAGCCGGCGAGCAACAACGATCCGAACGCCAGGGCTGACACTGTTAAAAAGCGCATCGTTCTCTTCCTGAATGCTAAAGCGTGTTCGATGGAGGCGATTTTCCGGGTATTGCCCACAAAGGAGAACTTGCGTTTCTTGATGGTCACTATTACTTCTAACGATAGTTGTGCGCCGTGCAGGCGGATACACACTCAATCCCCACTAGAAATGATTGATGAGGATCTCTTTTTGAGAACTTTTGACCTGATCCGCGATGCCGTTCTGCCCGACTTCCGTGACCGGGTGGCCGAGTACCTGGTGCAGTACGAGAGCGTACTAGTGGGCGAACACACGCCCGACCCTGAACTAGTCCGCGCCACCGCCAATCAGTTGCGCGGCTACTTGCGCGGGTTGAACACCACGCGAGTGCTGGGCATGGCGGATTGGGAAGAACTGGACCGGCGGGTCGTGAATACGTGGCTTTAGCGATGGGTGCCGGCTCGGCGGGAGGGAGCCATGCAATGGAACTGACGCTCAGTCACGTCGATGTACAGGCCGAGAATCATGTCGACCGATGGGGCGCCAAGTGGGAGACGCCCCGATTCGGCCTGTCTTAATAGACCTGAGGCACGATGAGTTCCGGCGGTGTCGGGCTGCGGGAGTATTCTTCGTGCCTGACGCGCTGCGGCAGCTCGATCACTGGCATCTCCACTTCTTCATAGGGCATCTGCCCGAGCAGGTGGTGGATGCAGTTGAGTCGGGCCTTCTTCTTGTCATCGGCCTGCACCACCCACCATGGCGCTTCGGCGATGTGGGTGCGGTCGAGCATCACTTCCTTGGCCTTGGTATAGGCTTCCCAGCGCCGACGGGATTCCAGGTCCATGGGGCTGAGTTTCCACTGCTTGAGCGGGTCGTGAATGCGACTGAGAAAGCGCAGATGCTGTTCCTGGTCGGAAATGGAGAACCAGTATTTGATCAGCTGGATGCCGGAGCGAGCCAGCATTCTTTCGAACTCCGGCACGGTGCGGAAGAACTCTTCGTACTGGTCGGCGTTGCAAAAGCCCATCACTTGCTCGACGCCCGCGCGGTTGTACCAGCTGCGGTCGAAAAGCACGATCTCGCCCGCTGCCGGCAGGTGCGAGACGTAGCGTTGGAAGTACCACTGCGTCTGTTCCCGGTCATTGGGCGCTGGCAACGCGGCAACCCGACAGACCCGAGGGTTGAGCCGTTGAGTAATGCGCTTGATGACGCCCCCCTTGCCGGCGGCATCACGACCTTCGAACAGAATCACGACTTTGTGGCCAGTCTTGACCACCCAGCTTTGCAGCTTCACCAGTTCGCCTTGCAGGCGGAACAGCTCGCTGAAATAAAGCCGCCGAGCTTCCTTCTCACTGCCCTCCTCCAATTGCTCATCGAACAGAGCGTTCAGGTCCGTGCCGTCTTCGGACAATTCCAGTTCCAGCTCTTCGTCACTGTGGTCAAGCAGTTCACGGTGGATGCGCTGTATCAAGCGGTCTTCGGTTGAGAGCATGGGGGAAACTCGCGTCGGGAAGGGTCTGCCTCAGTGTGAGTCGTAATTTGTTACGAGGTAATTACATGGCCGGCCATCCTGCGCCATTCGACTTTCATAAAACCGTAACAAGAATGTTGCAGAGTTCCGGGGGCCCGTAATCACAACGAGTTTTTCCGATGAAAAGTTTGATGAAATCTGCAGCACTCGCCATCACGGTTTCTCTTTGTGCCACCTCAGTGTCGTTCGCTGCCGAAAGCGTTCGCCTGACAGGTTCCGGCGCCAGCTTCCCGGCTCCGATCTACCTCACCTGGTTCAAGGATTTCAGCAAGAAAACCGCTGGTGTCACCGTGGATTATCAATCCAAGGGCAGCGGCGCAGGTGTGCAGGACTTTCTGAACAAAACCGTTGATTTCGCGGCCAGCGACTCGGCGATGAAAGACGAAGACATCGCCAAGGTTGCCGAAGGCGCGCAACTGCTGCCGATGACTGCGGGTGAAATCGTCCTGGCCTATAACCTGCCAGGCAGTCCTAAAGGGCTGAAATTGCCACGCGACGTTTACTCCAACATCTTCCTGGGCAAGATCACCCAGTGGAACGATCCACAGATCGTCGCCGCCAACCCTGAGCTGAAACTGCCTGCTACGCCGATCACCGTTGTCGTACGTGCAGACTCCAGCGGCACTACCGCTGTATTCACCAAGCACTTGGCCGCCATCAACCCGGCGTTCAAGCAAGACCTGGGCGAAGGCAACACCGTCAACTGGCCAGCCAGCGACAAATTCATCAAATCGCCTAAAAACGATGGCGTGACCGCCACCGTACGCCAGACCCCGGGCGCCATTGGCTACATCGAGTACGGCTTCGCCAAACTGGCCAAGGTCGACTTTGCCCAGTTGCAGAACAAGGCCGGTCAGTACGTAGTGCCGAACGCCGAGAGCGGTGCCGAGGCCCTGGCCGCGGTGAAGATGCCTGAAAGCCTGGTGGCCTGGCTGCCGGATCCGGATGGCGCCAAGTCCTACCCGATCACTTCCTACACCTGGATGATCTTCCGCAAGCAGAACGAGAGCCCGGCCAAGGCCAAGGCCATGCGTGAAATGGTCGAGTACAGCCTGACTGAAGGTCAGAAAATTGCCGATTCGATGGGCTACATCCCACTGCCGCAATCGGTTGTCGATCAGGTTCGCAAAGCTTCCGCCAATATCCAGTGACGCTCGCGAGGCCTCTTCGGTGTGTGCTTCCAGCCGCGCCGAAGAGCTCTCCCCTACGCCGGAATAGCCCATGAACAAGCCATTTGTCGTACCGGTTAATCCGGACTCCGCTTGCCGTCCGCCCTCTACCAAGGATTTCCTGGTTGACCGCACCTTCCGCGCAGTTGCGCGCATTGGTGTGGTTCTCGTTCTGGCGCTGGTCTTTGCCTTGGTGTTCGAGGTAGGACGCAAGGCTGTGCCAGGTATGGAGAAGCACGGTCTGGACGTCCTTTTGGGCACCGTGTGGGACGTGAACCAGGGCAAATACGGCATTCTGCCGGCCATTTGGGGCACGCTCTACAGCGCCTTCATCGCCTTGGTGATCGCCGGATTTTTCGGCGTCAGCATGGCAATTTTCCTGACCCAGGATTTCCTCCCCGCGAAACTCGCGGCCGTTTTTCGCACCATCGTCGAATTGCTCGCCGCCATCCCCAGCGTCGTTTATGGCCTGTGGGGCATCTACGTGGTGATCCCGGCCATTCGCCCCCTCACGGATTGGCTGAACAGTGAACTGGGCTGGATCCCCTTTTTCGGCACCACCTTGAGTGGACCGGGGCTGCTACCCGCCGCGCTGGTATTGGCCATCATGATTCTGCCGACCATTGCCGCCGTTTCCCAGGATGCGCTCACCGGCGTTCCGATGAAAACCAAGCAAGCGGCCTATGGCATGGGGACCACCCACTGGGAAGCGATTCTCAAGGTCATGGTGCCCTCCGCCGCCACCGGCATTTTTGGCTCGCTGGTGTTGGGTCTGGGCCGGGCCCTGGGTGAAACGATGGCCCTTGCCATGCTGGTAGGCAACTCGAACAACATTTCCCTTTCGCTGTTCGCCCCCGCCAACACTCTCGCGGCTTTGCTGGCGCTGAACTTCCCCGAAGCGGGACCGACCGAGATCGAAGTGTTGATGTATGCCGCACTGGTCCTGATGCTGATCACCCTGATCGTGAACATCATCGGCTCCATGATCATGGTCTATGCCCAGCGTGGTACTAAATGATGACTGACCTCACTTCACCTACGGCCGCAATGCCAAGTCTGCAGCGCCGGTTCGAAGGCCGTGCCCTGCGCAGCCTGGTGCTGACGACGCTGGTCTGGGCGGGCGCCCTGGTGGCCAGCGTGCCGCTGATTTCCGTGCTTTACATGCTGATCACCCGTGGCGGTGCCCGCCTCAGCCTGGAGGTGTTCACCGAACTGCCACCGACTGGCTTCGAGACGGGCGGCGGCTTCGGCAACGCCATGGCAGGTACCTTCGTCATGGTCGGTATCGCGGCGGCCATCGCAGTTCCGATCGGCATCATGGCGGCGATCTTCCTGGCTGAACTGGGGCCGGACAGCAAGCTGGCCAATGCCGCGCGCTTTGCCGCCAAGATGCTCACCGGGTTGCCTTCGATTCTGGCGGGGGTGTTTGCCTATGCCCTGGTGGTGATGACCACCGGTACCTACTCGGCACCGGCAGGTGGTGTGGCGCTGGCGGTACTGATGCTGCCCATCGTTGTGCTGACCGCTGAAGAGTCGATGAGGATGGTGCCCAAGATCATGAAGGATGCCGCCTATGGCATGGGCTGCACCCGCTCGCAGGTGATCTGGAAAATCGTACTGCCTACCGGCCTGCCGGCGATCCTGACCGGCGTGATGCTGGCGGTGGCCCGTGCAGCCGGCGAAACCGCGCCGTTGTTGTTCACTGCGCTGTTCAGTAACTACTGGATCTACCACGACGGCAGCCTGGCGGTGATGAATCCGACCGCATCGCTCGCCGTACTGATTTACAACTTCTCCGGCATGCCGTTCGACAATCAGCTTGAGCTCGCATGGGCGGCCTCGCTGGTGTTGGTGATGATCGTGCTGGTCGTGAATATCGTTAGCCGTATCTTCGGCAAGCCAAAGTTTTAAGAATGGGAGCACATAGTGTGAATGTATTATCTGCGCAAAAAGTCGCCCCGCTCGAGACCGCGGCACCCGTGGTCATGGACTGCAAGCTGGACAAGATTTTCTACGGCAACTTCATGGCGGTACGTGACAGCCATGTGCCGATCGAAAAAAACAAGATCACCGGGTTCATCGGTCCTTCCGGCTGCGGCAAGAGTACGGTGCTGCGCAGCCTCAACCGGATGAATGATCTGGTCAAAGGCTTCCGCTTCGAGGGTCATGTGCATTTCCTCGGCCAAGACGTCTATGGCAAGGGCGTTGATCCCGTGGTCGTGCGCCGCTACATCGGGATGGTGTTTCAACAGCCAAACCCGTTCTCGATGAGCATTTTCGATAACGTCGCGTTCGGCCTGCGCCTCAATCGCTACCAGGGCGACCTGGGCGACCGCGTCAAGCACGCCCTGCAAGGCGCGGCGTTGTGGGATGAGGTCAAGGACAAGCTCAAGGTCAGCGGTCTGTCCCTTTCGGGCGGCCAGCAGCAACGGCTGTGTATCGCCCGCGCCATCGCGACCGAGCCGGAAGTGCTGTTGCTGGATGAGCCCTGCTCCGCACTCGATCCGATTGCCACCCGCCGGGTCGAGGAATTGATGGTCGAGCTGAAGAAGGATTACACCATCGCGCTGGTCACTCACAACATGCAGCAGGCGATCCGTGTCGCGGACACCACGGCATTTTTCTCGGTGGATATTTCCCAGGGCACGCGTACTGGCTATCTCGTTGAGATGGGCCCTACCGCCCAGATTTTCGACAATCCCCGCGAACAAATGACCAGCGATTACATCAGCGGCAAATTCAGCTGATCGACAAACGTCCGGTCTAGACCGAAAGCAGCCAATGGCAAACGCCACTGGCCTGCCTTCGGTCTTTTTACCTCTCACACTTCCAATCAGGATTGCCCATGTCTGCAAAGCGTCGTCTTGACTTGCCAGCGATCGAACGTGCACTGCGAAAGGTGCAAGGTCGCTTCGCGGAACTCAGCAGGCACTTTACCGAGCAGCGTGATCCGTTGACCGACGAAGTGCTGCGCAATGTGGTTGAGGGCTACGCACTGATTGACGAGTACGTCGCCCGTGGCGTCGACCTGTTCGATCTTCAGCAACTGAACCTGATGCTGGAAATCAACGCCACCGTTCTCTGCGGGCGGGACCCGGCACGCCGTGAGGAATACGCTCAGCACCTCGCGGCGACCGAAGAACACTTCTTCAACAACGTCGAAGGCGGGATAAAGGACTTGTACAACTGGTACTGCGCGTATCGCAGCGAATCCGTCTGGAAGCGCGCGGCCGGTGTCTATGTACGAATCCTCAGCAAGCCGCAATTGTTCCTGGAAGGCAACAACCGCACCGGATCGCTGCTCGTCAGTTACTTGCTCATGCGCGCGGGGCTGCCGCCGTTCGTGCTGACGCTGGACAACGCCGAGGGTTACTTCAACCCGTCATCCGTCATCCGCAACTCCGCCAAGCATGGCGTCAAGGCGCTCTACGAATTGCCCAAGATCAAGAAAAAATATGCCGCCTTCCTGGAAGAACAAGCCCCCGATCCAAAGGAATTCTTTGTGAGCGACAAACCCGTGCCCGTCTATCTGGGGGGCCAACGATGAAAACCAATCCGATGCTCGACAGATGCCGGGGTTCCAGCGCTCGAGCATGGCAAGCCATCAAGCGTTCCGTGCCGACGGAAATGTTCAGGCGCCAACGCCTGCGTATTTCGTTCGATATCGATGACACCCTGGCCTGTCAGGCCCATCACTGCGCCGTCGAGCACAGCAGGCTGCCCGACTTCGTTCATCGCTGGCTGGGCGAGCCGTTGCGCAAGGGCACACGCGACCTGACCCGGGAACTACGACGCCAGGGATGCAGCATCTGGGTCTACACCTCGTCCGGCCGGACACCGTCTTACATCAGGCGCTGGTTGTTACTGCACGGCATCCACGTCGACGGTGTGGTCAACAGCGTTCGGCACAACCATGCCCTGACAGCGCGCGGACTGACGAACGCCCCCTCAAAACTTCCAACCGCATTCGATATCGACTTGCATGTCGATGATTCCGAGGGCGTGCAGATCGAAGGCCAGGATCACGGTTTTCGCGTCGTGGTCGTACGCCCGGATGATGAGCGCTGGGCGCAGAGAGTTTTGCAGGCAGCCACTGAAGTCCGGGCACAACTGGCCCGTCAGCAACCGCTCAGGTACACAATGCCGGCGCAACGCGCGGAAGCTTTTTCCTCCTGAATGTCGTTGAGTCAGTTGGATTCCGCCGACACTGTCAAGAGATCAACCTGCGATTCACGCATCTTCACTGAGCTGCCGAGACAGGCCGGATTGCCCGACTTAAAGAAACGGCGAAATGTTCTCCATCGCACGCGTTATGTACACGTCCTTCTCCCCCACCGGGGCAACGTAGTGAAGCGCATTGCGTGCAGCCTCCGCACCCGCTAGACGCGCGATGAACCAGGCGGCCAGGTACTGCGACGACAGGCAGCCCCCGGCGGTTGCGACATTGCCCTTGGCCACGAACGGCTGATTGAGCACCGCCACACCGGCCTCTTCAACCCATGGCCTGGTGATCAGATCCGTGCACGCCGGAACGTCGTCCAGCAGGCCGAGCTTTGCAAGGATGAGCGTGCCCGAGCACTGGGCGCCCAAGAGCTGGCGAGCCGGGTCGAGTTTCAGGCGAGACATCAGTGTCTCGTCCGCGACAACGTCCCGAGTCAATCGCCCGCTACCCACCAGCACCGCATCCGCACCGCAGGCGTCCTCCAACGACACCTGCGCCTCAATCTTCAGGCCGTTCATCGACACCACCGTGTCTGTGGGGCTGGCGATAGACACTCGCCAACCCGGTGTTTGAACCCGGTTGAGGATGCCGAACGCAATGAGCGAATCGAGTTCGTTGAACCCTTCGAAAGTAAGGATGGCGATGTGCATGGTGCGCCTCGGGCCAGGAAAGTCGTGAGGCCCCATCCTAAAATCGAACAGCCAATACATTCAAAAAATTGTAATGGATACATTCAGCCAGTGGCTTCGCGGCTATTTGGACTACTGCACGAACAGTTTGCGATCTCGCTCCTTGTAGTGCCCTTCAATGTAGTAGGAGGCAAACCAGGGTTGCCCTCCATCAGTTGGCGGTTTAGCCAGGAAAATTGGACCTGAAACTTCGCCACTTTTTATTTTCACTCGAAAGTGGAAGTGATCGAACAGACGAAGGGCTTCAATGGCATACGCAATGGCAATTTTCCGATCCTCGATACGAATCAAATGATCACCATTATCAAGCTCACCGCCGGCAGCCAAGTTGGAGGAGCCGGTGAACACCGTGGGTTTTTTGCCGTTGAAATCCGTTACGACGAATTTATGGTGAACCATGTTGGAGCGCTCTGTCGTATCACCATTCCACTCCGACTTGAACGGCTCAGGGGCCTTTTCAGCCAGGTAGGAGAACGGCAGAAGTCCAATGCTGCCGTCAGGTTTTGTCACGGATAGCCCGCTTGTGCGCTGTGCGACACCGTAAGAGAACAGCGGGCGATGCATGAGCGCCTCAAGCTCTTGACGTACGACCCCAGTCAGTTGGTTCAGAAACACGATCGAGTACAGGACGGAGCTATCGGCTTCTGCGATGGCCTTGGCGACCGGACCGAGGGAAAGACTGTTATCCGTATGTGGGGAAAAGCACACAGACACTTTGGATTCCGGTTCATTGCGAACCTCCCACCATTGTTTCGATAACGGGCTCTTTTTGAATTTCTTGGGATCAGTCCAGTAAGCATCGAATACTTCGGCAAATTTTTCGGCGACGATGCGGTCTTCGAACAGCAGGGCATTGTTTGCCTGGATGTAGAGCCCACGCAGTGCGAAGTTGGTAGAGCCTGCCAAGACCTTGACTGCAGAACCATCCCGCTTGCGGACGATCAGGACCTTATTGTGCTGTTGCCGGCCGAAGTGCATGCGCTGCACCTGTGCCCCGCTTTCCTTGAGACGCTGGGCACTGATGGATTCGCAAGAGTCATCCTCCCCTTGTTCATCATGATCATCTATAACGACTCGCAGGCGATCTTTAAGTCGCTCCAATCGTTGAAGGATGTCCGGCTCTTTGCACTCGTAAACCAACGCGTCGAGGGTAAGCGTCTGATCACTTTCAACCTCTTGGAGCAGGTCCAGGATCAACCGTCGGGCCTCAAAACCCAGCCATTTATAGTGTTCCTCAAATGGCGCCATATTGTGGCTGAGGCTACTTTTGGCTGGCGACCCATGCGGCGGAAGAATCTTTGTGTTGTTCTTGAAACGGGCAGTATTGGCGTAGGCCTGAGAGCTTGCGAAGCCCCGGGTGAAACCTACGTTCACAAAGCCATCTATCGTTTGCGGCGCGAGAGAAATCTTACCCGTCACCTGTGGCCCATTTTCACTCAACTTCCCATCTGCTGACATGTAGCGGGCTGTCACCCGGTACTCGAAGTCTCCCTCTGGGGTGTCGGAGGGCACATGTATCCATCGAAATTTCTGAAACGGTGCCTCGGTAGACTTGAACGTCCGTTCTGCCTGGCTGGTGGGTGGATATGTAAAATGCAGCCGATTGCGAAGCGCTCCCCATGTCGATGAGCCTGGGTACCGCACCTCGATTGTGAAGCCGACAAAATCGGGGGTTGCCTTAATCGGAGCCAGATCGAAGGCGAGAAGTGCTGCACCCTCGCCGCGGTACAGCTTTAACGTCAGGCCATTTGAAGTGTTTTTACTTTCATAGGTAGAAGTCATCTCGCACTAACCTCTGAGTCCGTTCGACGATTAGGTTTAGCACAGTTTTGGCAGCACAAAGCCAGTCAACGTGATCGCCCCTGTTCCCTAAGCACCCTCCCGGTTCATTGCCTGGTCGCATTGGTCTTTAGAGGGCAAACGATCACGGCGTCCAGTCAACGCCGTGTTCATCCAGATAGGCATCAACAGCCGCCCCCACCGTCGGATGGAAGATGTCATTGCCGGTCTGTTCCAGGACGCCCAGGCGAAGCAGTTTGTCCTTCACCGGGTCCTTCATTTCGGCGAAGCGCAATTCGATGCCCGCGGCGCGCAATGCCTGATCGAGTTCAATCAGCATGTCCGCCGAGGTGACGTCCACGCTGGTGACCGGTTCTGCCGTGACCACCACCCTGCGTACCGGCGTGGGTGATTGGCCGAGCGCTTCCTGGATGCAGTTCTGGAAGAACTCGGCGTTGGCAAAGAACAAGGGCGCATCCCAACGGAACAGCACCAGGCCAGGTACAAGGCGAGCGTGCGGGTAGCGGCTGATGTCGTGGTAGCCACGAATCCCGTCGACACGACCGAGCACCGCGTAATGCGGACGCCAGCCGTCCCAGAGAAACTCGATCACCGCCACCACCACCGCAAGGCCGATGCCCGGCACCGCACCGAGAACGGCCACGCCGACGAAACAGGTGATCGACAGCCAAAACTCCCAGCGCTGGATGCGATAGATGCGTTTGAGGTCCTTGAACTCGAACAGGCCGATGGCGGCAGCGATGACCACTGCGGCCAGCGCACTGCTGGGGAGGTGCATGAGCAGATTGGGGGTCAGCAGCAGGAGCAAGGTCACACCCAGCGCGCCGAAAACGCCGGTGAGTTGCGTTTTGGAACCGGCCGCTTCGGCGACGGGCGTGCGCGACGAACTGCTGCTGATGGGGAAGCCCTGGAACAGACCTGTTGCGAAGTTGGCGACGCCCAGCCCCATCATTTCCTGATTGGGATCGACCTGGCTGCGGGTCTTGGCCGCGTAGGTTCGGGACAGCACGCTGGTGTCGGCAAAAGAAACCAGTGCCACGGCACATCCGCCTACCACGACAGTGACCAGGTCCCCCGCTTGCAACCAGGGCACAACAAATCCCGGCAGCCCCTGAGGCAACGAGCCCAGCACCTTGAGCCCGTGGTTGGCGGCCAGATCGAGGCTACCCGCGACCACAGTCGCGGCCACCACGGCAATGAGAATCCCGGGCAAACGCTCGAAGCGTTTAAGCAACAGGATGGCCACCAGCGTAGCGGCGCCGACGGCGAAGGCGCTCCAGTTGGCCTGGCCGTCCAGCAGCGCCCTTCCAAGATTAATGACGTCCCTTAGCGGGCCGGCGCTGTCGACCTTGATGTCGAACAACTTGGGCGTCTGACTGATCAGCACGGTCAGAGCAATGCCGTTCATGTAACCGTAACGAATGGGTTTGGACAGCAGTTCAGTGACGAAACCCAGGCGAAACAGCCCGGCGCAGAAGCACACCAGCCCTGAAACCAGCGCCATCGCACTGGCCAGGGTAATGGCGCGCATCGGGTCGCCGCCCGATAGCGGCAGCACGACGGCGAGAATGATCGCGGCCAGCGCGGAATCGGGACCGAGCACGAGGATCCGGCTGGGGCCGAACAGCGCATAGGCAAGCAACGGCACGATGGTGGCGTAAAGACCGTAGATGCCGGGCACGCCCGAAGCCTGCGCGTAGGCGATGCCGACCGGGACCAGCATGGTCGTCAGTACCAGCCCGGCGACCAAATCTTTTGGCAGCCAGCCGAGCTGGTATTCCCGCAGCATCCGCACACCCGGCAGCCAGCGCTGCCAGCCGTGTTGGGCTGAGGCGGGTTGACGCGGCGGGTGGCCTGTTTCCCTGGACCGGATATCGTTCATGGGTCCTACCTGCGCGTGGGTGGATTCAGGAAAGCGTGATGTCTGGCGTGAAAAAACAGGTGAAGCCGAGGACACCACGAGCAACTAATGCTGGATGCGCTGGAGAGTGTCGATGCTGCGCCTTGGGTGATGATTTTAACCAGCGCGCAACTAAGCATAGTTCAGCCATTCTTTTCGGTATGAGGCGCGGAAGCGGGTATGAGGTTAGCCACTGGTCGAGAAAAACTCAGCGCAGAAGTCCTCCCCTGAACGAGTGATCTAGTATCAACGCAAGTTTCGACAGGAGATCTTCATGTCGTTATCTGAAGAACAAAAACCACAGCGCCGCAAGGAAGCCCGGCTCTTCGTGTTTCTTGTCGTCTGCCTTTTTCCGCTGCTGTCGGTCGCGATAGTGGGCGGCTACGGCTTCCTCATCTGGTTTTTCCAAATGCTCTACGGCCCGCCCGGGCCACCTAACTGATAGTTCTCTTACAGAGTCTGTTGGAGTCAGCGCATGGACGAAGCTCTGCATATAGCCAGCCTGGTGGTACTTGCCCGACCTGAACTATTCGACGCCGTCAAAGCCAACTTGCGTCTATTGGACGGCCTGGAACTGCATCACGAAAGTGCCGCCGGAAAACTGGTGGTCGTGCTTGAGGCCAGCCACGAAGACCAGATCCTGCAACGTATCGAGCAAATCAACAACTTGCCGGGTGTGCTCAACGCCGCGTTGATCTATCACGAACTACTTGAGCCCACAGGAGACACCGAATGAGCATGTCCCGCCGAGAGTTCGTCAAGGCTCAGGCCGCGGCCATCGCAGCCGCCGCTGCGGGCCTGCCGATTGCCACGTCCGCCAGCAACCTGATTACCGAAGCGGACATGGTCACCCTGGACTGGAACAAGGCGCCCTGCCGTTTCTGCGGCACCGGGTGCAGCGTGATGGTCGCGACCCGCGACAACCGGGTGGTCGCCACCCATGGCGACATCAAGGCCGAGGTCAATCGCGGACTCAACTGCGTGAAGGGCTATTTTCTCTCCAAGATCATGTATGGCATCGACCGCCTGACCCAGCCACTGCTGCGCATGACCAACGGCCAGTTCGACAAACAGGGCGAGTTCCAGCCGATCAGCTGGGACCAGGCCTTCGATATCATGGAAGAAAAATACAAGCAGGCCCTGAAGAACAAAGGCCCGGAATCCATCGGCATGTTCGGTTCCGGGCAATGGACGGTGTGGGAAGGTTACGCGGCCAACAAATTGATGAAAGCCGGTTTCCGCAGCAACAACATCGACCCCAATGCCCGCCATTGCATGGCCTCGGCGGTGATGGGTTTCATGCGCACTTTTGGCGCGGATGAACCGATGGGCTGCTACGACGACATCGAAGCCACCGACGCCTTTGTGCTGTGGGGCTCGAACATGGCGGAGATGCACCCGATCCTGTGGAGCCGGGTCACCGACCGACGCCTGAGCCAGCCGCACGTGAAAGTCGCCGTGCTGTCGACCTTCGAGCATCGCAGCTTCGAACTGGCCGATATTCCCATGGTATTCAAGCCGCAATCCGACCTGCTGATCCTCAATTACATCGCCAACCACATCATTGAAAACGGTGCGGTCGACAAGGACTTCATCAGCAAGCACACGCGCTTCGCCAAAGGCGCCGATGACATCGGCTACGGCTTGCGTCCTGATGATCCCCGGGAAAAACGGGCGAAGAATGCCGACAAGGCCAATACCTGGACCGACATGTCCTTCGAGCAGTTCGCCGCGTTCGTCAAACCCTACACCCTGGAACGTACCGCGAAAGAATCCGGCGTCGCCCCGGAACGCCTCAAGGCCCTGGCTGAACTTTATGCGGACCCCAAACGCAAGGTCGTGTCGTTCTGGACCATGGGTTTCAACCAGCACACACGCGGGGTGTGGGCCAACAACCTGATCTATAACATCCACCTGCTCACCGGCAAGATCAGCGAGCCGGGCAACAGCCCCTTCTCGTTGACCGGCCAGCCGTCGGCCTGTGGCACTGCACGGGAGGTCGGCACCTTCTCCCACCGCCTGCCCGCCGACATGGTGGTGACCAACCCCAAGCACCGCGCCACCGCCGAACAGATCTGGAAACTGCCGGCCGGCACCATTCAGGAGAAAGTCGGTTTTCACGCGGTGCAACAGAGCCGCATGCTCAAGGACGGCGTCCTCAACGTGTATTGGACCCAGGCCAGCAACAACATGCACGCGGGGCCGAACATCATGCAGGAAGTCCTGCCTGGCTGGCGCAACCCGGAAAACTTCGTGATCGTCTCGGACGTCTACCCCACCGTTTCCGCCCAGGCGGCCGACCTGATCCTGCCCAGCGCCATGTGGGTGGAAAAGGAAGGCGCCTACGGCAACGCCGAACGTCGCACGCAATTCTGGCATCAATTGGTCAGCGCACCGGGAGACGCCAAATCGGACTTGTGGCAGCTGATGGAGTTTTCCAAACGCTTCACCACCGACGAAACCTGGCCCGCCGAGTTACTGGCGAAAGCGCCGCACTACAAAGGCAAAACCCTGTTCGAAGTGCTGTTCAAGAACGGTCAGGTCGACCAGTTTCCCGTCGAGCAAATCGAGGCCGGCTACAAGAACGACGAAGCCAAGGCCTTTGGTTTCTATGTGCAAAAAGGCTTGTTCGAAGAGTACGCCCAGTTCGGGCGTGGCCACGGCCATGACCTGGCGACCTTCGACCGCTACCACAGCGAGCGTGGCCTGCGCTGGCCGGTGGTCGACGGCAAGGAGACCCGCTGGCGTTACCGCGAGGGCCTCGACCCTTACGTCGAGGCCGGTAGCGAAGTGCAGTTCTATGGCTACCCGGACAAGAAGGCGATCATCTTCGCCCTGCCCTACGAGCCACCGGCCGAGATCCCGGATGCTGACTACCCGTTCTGGCTGAGCACCGGCCGGGTCCTCGAACACTGGCACACGGGCAGCATGACCCAGCGAGTCGAGGAGTTGTACAAAGCGGTGCCGGACGCCCTGGTGTACATGCATCCGGAAGACGCCAGGGCCTTGAAGGCACGGCGTGGCAGTGAAGTGAAGCTGATCAGCCGCCGCGGCGAAATCCGCGCGCGCATCGAAACCCGTGGGCGCAACAAACCACCCCGCGGCCTGGTGTTCGTACCGTTTTTCGATGCCAACAAGTTGATCAACAAGGTCACGCTCGACGCCACCGACCCGATCTCCAAGCAGACCGACTACAAGAAATGCGCCATCCGCATCGAGTTGATCAGCGCGGCTTGAGGAGAACCGTCATGACTTTTCGAATCCTGCCCCTGGTCCTGCTTGCCACAATCGGCGCAGTGCTGGCCGCCGAGGTCGATTACCCGCTGGATGCGTCCGGCCCCGACGGTCGCCGCCCCGGCGGCACCCTCACCCAGAGCATGCCCGCGCCACCGATTGCCAACGATGAAAACAAGGACCTGAAGCGCGAGCGCAACTACCCTGACCAGCCGCCGACCATTCCCCACAGCATTCGCGGCTACCAGATCGACAAGAACGGCAACAAATGCCTGACGTGCCACAGCCGGGCCAACAGCGCGCGCACCCAGGCGACGATGATCAGCATCACCCACTACATGGACCGTGACGGTCAGCCACTGGCGGCGGTCTCACCCCGGCGCTACTTCTGCACCCAGTGCCACGTGCCGCAAAAAGAGGTACTGCCGCTGGTGGGCAACACCTTTGAAACCATCGACAAAATCCTGCAAGACGATGCCAACGCCGCGCAAAAACCTTGAGGAGGCGCCATGAAAGCACTGTTCGCCCTGCTTAAGGATTACTGGGGCATCCTCCGTCGACCCAGCGTCTACTTCAGCCTGGGGTTTCTGACCCTGGGCGGCTTTATCGCCGGGATCATTTTCTGGGGCGGTTTCAACACGGCGCTGGAGCTGACCAACACCGAGAAATTCTGTATTTCCTGCCACGAGATGCGCGACAACGTTTATGTCGAGTTGCAGGACACCATTCACTACACCAACCGTTCCGGCGTGCGCGCCAGTTGCCCGGACTGCCACGTCCCCCACGAATGGACGCACAAGATCGCGCGCAAGATGCAGGCATCGAAGGAAGTCTGGGGCAAGCTGTTCGGCACCATCGACACCCGCGACAAATTCCTCACCTTGCGCCGTGAACTGGCGGAACATGAATGGGCCAGGCTCAAGGCCAACGACTCGCGCGAATGTCGCAACTGCCACAACTTCGAGTTCATGGACTTTACCCGTCAGGGCAAACGCGCGGCGGCCATGCACTCCACCGCACTGGCCAATGGCGAGGCCACTTGCATCGACTGCCACAAGGGCATTGCGCACAAATTGCCCGACATGAGTGGCGTGAAAGGCTGGTGAGACCTCAGCGCGAGGCTTCCAGCCCCTCACGTATTTGCTCGACCACGCGCGTTTCGACATCGCCCTCATTTGCCCCCGGCGTAAAAACCGCACAACACGCCGTGGCGTCACCCAGGGCTGCGCGGTAAACCGCCACCGTACTTCCCGGCCCACCGCCAGTGTGTCCCGCCAGCATCAGGCCGCCTTCGACAGGGCCCCGCATCAGACCCAGCGCATATCCCGGCGACACCCACGGACGTCCGGCCATTCGGCCACCCAAGACCCGTGTCGCCTGCATGTCTTGGAGCAGGCTAGCGGGCAAAAGCGTTCCGCTGAACAGACGATCCAGCAGCAGCGCGGCGTCTGAAACGGAACCGATCAGCAATCCGTGATAGACCCACGCGGGGTCGTAATTCTGCGAGCCGCCGAGGTGCTCGCCGTGAAGGTCCGTGCGCGCCGTGGCGAAACGCGCGGTCGCGATGCCGAGCGGAACAAAGACCTGGCGTCTGACGGCTTGTCCAAGGGGCAGGTCTGTAGCCCGTTCGATCAGCTCGGCTACCCACATGTAGCCAACGTTCGAGTAGCGCCAGCCCTCTCCGGGGTTGTACCGAAGCCGGTGGCCATCCAGGCGCCGCATCATTTCATCCGGCGACCATGCCTGTTCATGATTGGCAACGGCGTCGTGGTATTCGGGAAGCTCGCCATAATCCGCGAGACCGGCCTCATGCCGCAGCAGCTGGCGCAAGGTAAAAGCCTTTTCAGGAAGCCGGGCATCCAGATCGAGCCGCCCGTCTCGCACCAGCGTCAGGGCGGTCGCGGCCAACACTGTTTTGGTAAAACTCCACCATGGCACGACGGGGTCGAATGACCCCGAAGGCGTTAGTGATTGGCCGTTGGCGATGACTGAAATCAGCATTGAGCCCTCAAGTCCTTGTGGCGAAACCGGGATCAGTAGTTGAAGTCATGCCCCAACTCCTTCTGCATCCACTCGAGGAATCTTCTCACGCGAGGGAAGTTCGCATGGGCTCTCGGGAAAACCAGATGGTGTGCCGTGATGGGTGCACTCAACTCCGGCGCAACCTCGACCAGCGCTCCACGCGCCAGATAGTCCTGCGCAAGCAGCGTGCTTTCCAGGGCAAAACCAAGCCCGTGGCTGGCGGCCTCCAGCGTCATGTAGGACCGGTCAAAACTCAATGTGTAAGGCTTCTCAGGGCGCGACAAACCATGTTGCGCAAACAACTGCGGCCATTTGATCAGCGTCGCCTCCGACAGAATCAGATTGCAGTCCAGTAGATCCGCGACTGCCCGGATGGGGCGTTTCTCCAGGAGTTTGGGCGACGCCATGACCGCAATTTTCTCATTGCGCACCGTCCGCACTTCGAAACTGGGCCAGTTGGGCATGCCGTGGCGAATGTCCACATCAATCTTGTCGCGACTGAAATGCAGCGATTCGTAGGAGCACGACAGGTTGAGCTGGATGTCGGGATGGCCCTGGCGAAACTGTTCGAGGCGCGGCATCAGCCACAGCAGGCCGAAACTGGGGGATGAATGCAGCCGCAGGCAATCGAGGCTGACATCGCTGGTCGCGCGTTCGGTGGCCACCGCCAGGCTGTGCAGGATGCCGGACACCTCCGTGAGGTATTGCTCGCCCACCGGTGTCAATGTCACCCCTCTGGCCGTTCTGAGGAACAGCTGCCGCCCGATCATCGCTTCCAGTTTGGCCAATTGGTGACTGACCGCCGAGGGTGTCAGGTCTAGCAGTTCGGCGGCGCGAGCAACGTTGCCGAAGCGTGCCGTCTGCTCAAAGGCCTGAATGGCTTTCAGGGGTGGAAGGATCGGAGGTACATCGCCAGGTGAACTCATGATTTTTGTTATTCCGCTGCAAGTGGCTTGGGCCGGGCGTGCAGCCATTCAAACACCGGAAGAGACCCTTGGCGAGTGCTGAATTTTTTTCAGCATCCAGTGAAGTTCGCGTTATTGCTCAGGGTCCGGGTGAAGCACAAGCTGAGTCATCGGTTCTTTGTGGATCGACCATAAAAACAATCATCCGAGGTACTCTTCCATGCTTCTTCAAGGCAAAGTCGCGATCATCACCGGTGCAGCTTCGGCTCGTGGCATTGGCCGCGCTACGGCGACCACCTTTGCGCAACAGGGCGCACGTGTGGTGATTCTCGATCTGGACGAATCCGCCGCTCGCGATGCCGCTGCCTCCCTGGGCGAAGGCCATCTCGGTCTGGCCGCCAACGTCGCTGACGAATCTCAGGTCCGGCAGGCGGTCGCGAAAATCATCGAGCACTTCGGCCGCATCGACATCCTCGTCAACAACGCCGGCATCACCCAACCCCTCAAGACGCTCGACATCCGCCCTTCCGATTACGACAAGGTGCTGGACGTCAGCCTGCGCGGCACCCTGCTCATGTCCCAGGCGGTGATTCCGATCATGCGCCAGCAGTCCGGCGGCAGCATCGTGTGCATGTCGTCGGTCTCCGCACAACGCGGCGGCGGCATCTTCGGCGGCCCGCATTACAGCGCCGCCAAGGCGGGCGTGCTGGGCCTGGCCAAAGCCATGGCCCGTGAACTGGGGCCGGACAAGGTGCGCGTCAACTCAATAGCCCCTGGCCTGATTCACACCGACATCACCGGCGGTCTGATGCAGGACGAGCGCCGCCACGCGATCATCGACGGCATCCCGTTGGGTCGCCTGGGCGAGGCGCAGGATGTGGCCAATGCGGCGCTATTCCTGGCCAGCGACCTATCCTCTTACCTGACCGGCATCACCCTGGATGTGAACGGCGGCATGCTGATTCACTGACACCACCTGGCGGGCCTCGCGGCCCGTGCGGTTCTGGATCGACGATGCAGCCAGGCCTGATGGCCTGGCGGTCAATAAAAACAAGAGATCAGACCATCATGACAACCCTGTCGCTCGAAGCGGTTTCGACCGTGCGTTCCAACGCCTACCGTAAAACCGCATGGCGCCTGATGCCGTTCCTGATGCTGTGCTACCTGTGCGCCTACCTCGATCGCGTCAACGTCGGCTTTGCCAAGCTGCAAATGATGAACGATCTGGCGCTCAGCGAAACGGTCTACGGACTGGGCGCGGGCATGTTCTTCATCGGCTACTTCCTCTGCGAGGTGCCCAGCAACATCATCCTCCACAGGGTCGGTGCACGTGTGTGGATCGCCCGCATCATGATCACCTGGGGCATCGTCTCAGCCCTGTTCGCCTTCGTCGAAACCGCCTGGCAGTTCTATGCCCTGCGCTTTCTGCTCGGCGTTGCCGAAGCAGGTCTGGCGCCGGGACTGTTGCTCTACCTGACCTACTGGTTTCCGTCTTACCGGCGTGCGCGCATGACTGTTTTGTGGTTCATCGCCATTCCGCTGTCGGGCATGGTCGGTGGCCCGCTTTCCGGCTGGATCATGAATCACTTCGCCGGGATGCACGGCTGGGCCGGCTGGCAATGGATGTTCGTGCTGGAGGCGGTACCTACGGTGGTGGTCGGGTTGCTGGTGCTGAGCTATCTCAAGGACGGTGTGCATCAGGCCAGTTGGCTGGATGACGAGGAGAAAGCACTGATCAGCCGCGAACTGGCCGAGGACGACCAGCAGAAAGTCACTCATGCCTCGGTAGGCGAATTCATCCGTGACCGGCGTCTGTGGTTGCTGGCCGGCATCTACTTCTGTGTGGTGATGGGTCAGTACGCAATCACCTTCTGGCTACCGACCCTGGTGCGTAACGCGGGGGTTTCCGATCCGCTGCACATCGGTTTCCTGTCCAGCCTGCCCTATCTCTGCGCGATTGTGGCCATGCTGTATGCCGGACGCAGCGGTGACAAACATCGTGAGCGTCGCTGGCACCTCATTGTGCCGATGATCGCGGGGGCTTTCGGCTTGAGCCTGGCGGCCCTGATGGGTGGAAATGTCCTGCTCTCGATTTTGAGTCTTTGCCTGGCCGCTTCCGGAATCCTGTCCGCGACGTCGATGTTCTGGATGTTGCCCACCACGCTGCTCGGTGGCGTCTCCGCCGCTGCCGGCATCGCGGCGGTCAACAGCTTCGCCAACCTCGCCGGCTTCTGTTCACCCTATCTGATCGGCTGGGTCACCACACAGACCGGTTCCAGCGCCATTGGCATGTATCTGATCACGGGCGTCCTGTTGTTCGGTGCCACGTTGGTACTGCGCATCCCCGCCGCCTCGGTCAATCGTTGATTCATTGGAGTTTCACCATGACTGCTCATTCTGCATTCACGTCATCCATGACGCTGGCGCAACGCGCCCACAACATTCGCCGCCACGCCTTGCGCATGGGCCAGGTTCAGGGGCAAGGCTACGTCGGCCAGGCCCTCGGCGCCGCCGACCTGCTGGCCGTGTCTTATTTCCATGCCCTGAGCTACCGGCCCGAAGACCCGGAATGGGAAGCCCGCGACCGCTTCTACCTGTCGATCGGTCACTACGCGATTGCCCTGTATGCGGCCCTGATCGAAGCCGAGATCATCCCGCTGGACGAATTGGAAACCTACGGCGCAGACGACAGCCGCCTACCGATGTCGGGCATGGCCGCCTACACACCGGGCATGGAGATCACTGGCGGTTCGCTGGGCCAGGGCCTGGGTATCGCCGTCGGTGCCTGCCTGGGTCTCAAGCGCAAAAACTCGCCTTCTTTCGTCTACAACTTGCTGTCGGACGGTGAATTGAATGAAGGCTCGACCTGGGAAGCCGTCATGTCGGCGTCGCACTGGAAGCTCGACAACCTGATCGCCATCGTCGACGTCAACAACCAGCAAGCCGACGGCTACTCCAGTGAAATCCTGTCGTTTGAACCCATCGTCGATCGCTGGCAAGCGTTTGGCTGGTTCACCCAGCGTGTCGACGGCAATGACCTGGAGGCATTGGTCACCGCGTTCGATGCTGCCCGCAATCATCCTGGCGCTCAGCCACGGGTGATCATCTGCGACACCAAGATGGGCAAAGGCGTGCCCTTCCTCGAAACCCGGGAGAAGACGCACTTCATCCGCGTGGAAGAACACGAATGGGACCTGGCACTGAACAATCTTGAAGAAGGAAAAACCCAATGAGCAACGCCGCCAACACGCCGACGTCGACTGCCGAACCGATCAAGAAACGCCTGACCACTTCGGCGATGATCGCCTCGATTGCCTCGGAAGGCCAAGCCACGAAATCCGCGCCTTTCGGCCATGCACTGGCTGCATTGGCGGATCAGCGCCAAGACATCGTCGGCCTGTCTGCCGACCTGTCCAAGTACACCGACCTGCACATCTTCGCCAAGGCCCATCCCGAACGTTTCTATCAAATGGGCATGGCCGAGCAGCTGCTGATGAGCGCCGCTGCCGGCATGGCCCGCGAAGGCTTCGTGCCGTTCGCCACCACCTACGCGGTGTTCGCGTCGCGTCGCGCCTATGACTTCATCTGCATGGCGATTGCCGAGGAAAACCTCAACGTCAAGATCGTCTGCGGCCTGCCTGGCCTCACCACCGGCTACGGCCCGAGCCACCAGGCCACGGACGACCTGGCGATCTTCCGCGCCATGCCCAACCTCATGATCGTCGACCCGTGCGATGCCTTGGAAATCGAACAGGCCGTACCCGCCATCGCCGCGCATCAGGGGCCGGTCTACATGCGCTTGCTGCGCGGGAATGTGCCTTTGGTGCTGGATGAATACGGCTACAAATTCGAAATCGGCAAAGCCAAGACCCTGCGCACCGGCAACGATGTGCTGATCATCTCCACCGGCCTGATGACCATGCGTGCACTGGAAGCGGCCAAGGCGCTTCAAGCGGACGGCGTCGATGTCGCCGTGCTGCACGTACCGACCATCAAACCCCTGGACGAACAGACCATTCTTGCCGAAGCGAGGAAGCCAGGCCGGCTGGTGGTCACCGCCGAGAACAGTTCGATCATCGGCGGTCTCGGCGAGGCCGTTGCCGGGGTGTTGCTGCGCAACGGGGTGACGCCAACCTTCAGGCAGATCGCCTTGCCCGATGCGTTCCTCGATGCCGGTGCTCTGCCGACACTTCACGACCGTTACGGCATTTCAACTCCAGCCGTTTGCGCGCAAATCAAAGCCTGGCTTTGACTGGAAAACACGGCACCTGGAAACAGGTGCCTTTGTGCTCGATACGACGGTCAGCCATCGCCCCCCAATGCGCTCGCGCTCAATGAGCAACCACGCCAATCTGCTGCAGGAACGTCAGGTTATCTTCCAGGTGCCAGTTTTCGGCAATCCTCCCATCAGCGATTCGGTAGATGTCGGTGGCGATGAAATTCACCGCCTGGCCCTGCCCTTTCACGCCGTTGAACGTACCGGTGAAGTGCCCGGTGAAGCGCAGATGCGACACTACCCGATCGCCACTGACGATCATCTGCCGGACTTCGCAATTCAGGTCCGGCACCGCCGCGTGAAATGCTTTCGATGCCGCCAGCGGTCCGGCCAGACCTTGGGCCCGGCCGGGCGGCAAGGCGCGGTCCATGAAGTCCGGCGCCAGTGCCTCGCGGGCCAAGTCGGGATTGCCGGTCGACCAGAATGTTGCGTAACGCCGTGCTGCCAGAGTCTGAGCCTGGACCTTTTCAGGTTGGGCGCCGGGATCGGCAATCAGCACTTTCGGGGTGACAAGCGCCGGTTCGGCGGCACTCGCACTCTGACCCAGGCCCGACACAGTGACAGCCGCGGCCAACAGGCCTGTGATCATCAGGCGCATTGGGTTTCTCCTTGGGTGATTGCCGGGTAATCGCTGTAGCCCTTATCCGTGCCGCCGAACAGCGTGGCGGGATCGAGCACGGCCAGTGGCAGGCCCTTCTCCAGTCGCAGCGGCAAATCGGGGTTGGCCACAAACGGTCTGCCGAAAGCCACGAGGTCTGCATAGCCTTTGCTGATGACCCACTCGGCGCGTGCACGGTCGTAGTTGCCGGCGACGATGATCGGGCGAGTGAAACGTTCGCGGATCGCCTGGCGGAATTCCTCGGTGAACACCGGCGCATCGTCCCAGTCCGCTTCGACCAGATGCAGGTAGCCGATGCCCTTGCCTTGCAGGTATTCGGCCGCTTCAAGGATGGTCGGGAGGATGTCCGGGCACGCCATGCCACGGGCGGTCAGGAACGGCGCCAGGCGGATGGCCGTGCGTTCGGCGCCGACTTCATCGCTGACCGCGTCGACCACTTCCTTGAGAAAACGCAGGCGGTTGCTGCGCGAGCCGCCGTATTCATCGGTGCGTGTGTTGGACGTGGTGCGCAGGAACTGATCCACCAGATAGCCATTGGCGCCATGGATCTCCACGCCATCAAAACCGGCGCGTATCGCCCGGCGGGCGGCCTGACGAAAGTCATCGACGATCTGCGCAATCTCGCTGCGGCTCAACGCCCGGGGTGTCGGGGAATCGAACATGCCGCCCAGCCCGGTGATCGGGTCCACTTTCCAGATTTGCCCTTCAAAGGGTTCGGCGGACGGCGCCACCGGCAGTTCACCCTGATGGAAGTCCGGATGGGACAAGCGCCCCACGTGCCACAGTTGCAGGAAGATTCGACCGCCCTCGGCATGCACCGCCTGGGTGATGCCCTGCCAGCCTTGCTCTTGCGCGTCACTGTAGATGCCGGGAGTGAAGGAGTAACCCTTGCCCTGCGGGGAAATCTGCGCCGCTTCCGTCACGATCAATGCCGCCGAGGCACGTTGTGCGTAGTACTGCGCGTTGAGGCTGTTGGGAATGTCGCCGGGCTGGCTGCTACGCGCTCGGGTCATGGGCGCCATCACCACACGGTGGGAGGCATTCAGGCCGGCGAAGGTAACGGGGGTAAACAAGGTTGTCATGATGTCAGTTCCTGGGCTGATGAGTGGATGGGCTCAGTCTGCAATCCGGGATCTGATTTGATAATTGGGCTAGTCTTTGATGGATTTTCAAAAATACTGGAAGAATGATGGATAACCTGGAAGCCATCCGCCTGTTTGTCGACGCCGCCCAACTGGGGGGGCTCTCTGCGGCAGGACGCAAGTTGGGCTTGTCGCCCGCCGCCGCCAGCGCCCGTTTGCTCAAGCTTGAGGCGTCGCTGGCCACTCGCTTGTTCGAACGCACCACCCGCCAGTTAAGGCTGACCGACGAGGGACGGATTTATCTGCAACATTGCCGTCAGGCATTGCAGGCGCTGGACGATGCGCGGGCGGCGCTGTCGGCGGAGAAGAAGGAAATTCGCGGGAAGATCCGCGTGTCCGCCACCTCGGACTTCGGCCGTCACGTGTTGAATCCCTGGTTCGATGAGTTCACGGCCCGCTACCCCCAGGTCGTGCCGGCGCTGCTGCTGTCCGACTCGCTGTCGCACTTGATCGCCGACGATGTCGACCTGGTGATCCGCTTCGGTGTACCGCCGGACAGCTCGTTGATCGCACGGCCACTGGCCGCCAATCGCCGCGTGCTGTGCGCCGCGCCGAGCTACCTGCAGCGCAAGGGCACGCCGGACCATCCGCAGCAGTTGGCCGAGTTCGATCACATTGTCGCCGGCCAGTCGGGGTGGTCCAGCGAATGGCGCCTGCATCGCGGGGAAGAAACGATGCTGTTCAAGGTGCCGCTGGAGGCTGCCCGCGAAACCAACGACGGCGCGCTGGCCCGGCAATGGGCGATCGACGGCCACGGCATCGTCCTCAAATCGATCTGGGACGTGAGCGCAGACCTCGCGGCCGGACGCTTGAGCCTGGTCCTGCCGGAATGGCAGTCGGTCGAAGCGCCCGTGCACGCGCTTTATCCCCGCAGCCGCTACCTGGCGCCACGGGTCCGGGCGCTGCTGGACTTCTTGAGCGAACGCTTCGAACAAGCCTCCCGCGAAATCGCCCCGGGCTAACCACACCCCTGTAGGAGCGAGCCTGCTCGCGATGAACCTGAGAGCGCCGCGTTTAACCAGTAAGCACGCGTAATCGTTGACGACCATCGCGAGCAGGCTCGCTCCCACAAAGGGTGGGTAAACGCCCCTGCACGCGCGTTACCCCCGCAGCCGCACGGGTAAGGGCATTGCCAATCAGATCACTGTGGGAGCGAGCCTGCTCGCGATGAACCCGAGAACACCGCGTTTAACCGGGAAACACGCGTAATCGCTAACGACCATCACGAGCAGGCTCGCTCCTACAGGGATGGGGATATTTCCAAAATTTTTGATAATCCATCAACCGCCAGCCAAATTTTCAAATGCCCGCCTTCTTTGCACAATGGAATCACTTCATTGGCCTCACAGGGCATGCTCATGCATCTGGATCACGCAAACATCGTCATCGCGGATCTCGACAACGCCATCGGCTTTTTCACCGATGTGCTGGGATTCACAAAGGGCCCCCGCCCTGCTTTTCGCGTGCCGGGCGCGTGGCTCTATAGCCAGGGCCGACCGCTGATTCATCTGACCCAGGCCACCGGTGGATTACCTGCAGCGAAAGTGTCGCCGCGCATCGACCACATCGCATTACGCGTCGCCGACCTCGACGAATGGCGCGCCGTGCTCGACCGCTTGAACACCCACGGCCTCGACTACCAGGTCAATGCGCCCCACGACGGCGGTGACTTCCAGCTCTGGGTAGCACTGGCCCCAGGCGTCACCGTTGAAATCATCGCGACGGCATCACAGGCTGACGAAAAGACGAAATAGAAGGCAGGACATGTGCGAGTGATCGAAGCCCGCGAACGCCGGAAGGTGGGTGCCATGCTGGGTGATTGTCACACCAGCAACGGCCGTTGACGGCTGCGGGCTTCGAGCACTCATGCGGTGGTCTGAATGGCTCCGAAGAGGCTATTCACTTTCAGTTTGCCGTAGCACCTTTGTTTCATCATCAGCGAATTGCTCGGCGGCTACCGGCGCGTTGGGATGCATCGAGTGTGAACCATTCCTTCCGACGGCCTGGATGTATCCAGAAGCGTCGTCGGCAACGTCGTTGCCTTCGACGGGCGCCGAGACTGTCGTGACCTGGAAGGCGCTGGGTTCGCCCGCGGTGCTGATCCCGTTTTGCTGTTTGGATGAGTCTGCAAGCGCCGTCAGGCAGGCTGCGGTCAGCAGCGATACGGTCATGGCGCTCAGTAAGGTAGTGCTCATTGTCGTACGCCTCCATTTAGAGTCGCACCACGCAGTTTGCGCCCGGAGACAAAAAGTGGGACGAGAGGCGACCGGCGGCTGAGTGCCGGCGTAGCTTCAATCACCTTTGCTGATCGCCCGGAATATTCATCGGGCTTTAAGGGGTCAGCGTTTTTCCGTGTGCGGCGTTTTACGCCACGGGTAGCCCTTCGCGCTGAGCTGAAAAGCGTAATCGAATAAACGCTTCATGTACTCGCCATCGAATTTCCGATCGTGCGTCACATCAAAGTCGGCGCCAATGTACGCCAGGTTGAAGTCCGCTCCATCCTGCTGCGCCATCCGGTAAATGCGCTCCAGGTCGCTGATCCCCTGGGTTTGCAGCAAAGCACTGATGGCGCGACCGCCGATGTTCAATGTGCGGCGCTTCGTCCCGGACCACTGCGGCTCCAGTGTCCCGTTACGAATGACATAGAAATGCCGGTCGTGGCGCAAAGGTGCTCCGGCGGATTTGCTCAGCGCCATGATGGTGCTGGGCGGGTAGAGAAATACTTGAGTGATGACCCCGCCGTCCACGTGCATTTCCTGAAACTGTTGGCCGTCGACCTCCACATCGATCATGACCGGTGACACGGCACCGGGAATGCTCATTGAGGCGAGCATGATGTTGCGAAAAAGCTCCAACGCTCCCGGCGCCTTGCTGGCGGCAATCGCGCCCATGTTCCAGGTGACTGGCCGCCCTGAATCAAGGTCGGTGGTGCCAATCAGCAGAATTCGTCCCTTGGCGTATTCCGTTGCGATGGCCCCGAGAATCTCCTCTGTGACGTAGGTTGCGATGAGCCGCGACAGTGGCTTGCTGTCCGCTATGCCGTCGCTGGCAAAACGGGTCAGCACGTTTCGCGAATGAAAAATGTCTTTGGGACCGATGGCATTGGAGACGTAGCGAATCACGCCATCGTACTCGGAACCCAGGTAAGCAAACGGCGCGACCAGCGCACCCGCGCTGATGCCCGTGACGAACTTGAACACGGGACGGCTGCCATGCGTCGTCCATCCTGCGATCAGGCCCGCAGCAAAGGCGCCGGCATCGCCACCGCCGGAAACGGCCAGCATGTGCGCCAGGGGAAGGATATCGTTCGGTTTCCCGGCCTCAGCGAGCACCTCGCTCTCACGCTTGTTGGACTGAACCGCATCTTCAATGAACGCAGTCAGGTCGTGGTCCAGCCTGTAGCGGGCATCCGGGATGCCGGGGATGACGGCTTTATCCGTCAAGGCCGGCGGAACAGCGTCCCGGCGTGGCAGACACGCTTGCAGGAGCAGGTCGAGAGAGGCGCCTGGTCTGAGAGGGAAAGGTTTCAAAACGCCTCCTCCGGCTCTGCCGATCGACAGCAGACTCGGTCATTGTTGGACGACAATTCCTTACCCCTGGTGCCAGAGAAGACTGCGAGTTGCTTTACGGTTGAGCGTAGTGACATACACCCTTGTGCGCACGCACCAAGCGTCTGTTTTCGGTCAGTGATCCCACATCAGCGTGTATTGGCTTTCGGTGTCATGGACCCGAATTTTCTGATGCCTCTGCAACAATCCTTCTGCCTACACAGCTGTTGCATCGACCAGTCGTCGGCATCTGCCTGAAACCCGATTCGCTCCAATGCAGCCGGTGGCTTCCGGCTCTTGCCAAGGGATGACTGGCGGGCGGGTATCGAGTTAGTTCTTGTGCTAAACCTCAATGACCCAACTCACTGTTCAAGGCCGTGGGGACAAGCAAAATGCTGAACATCAACATGCTGAGAGCCGTCACCTGTGCGTCTGCATTACTCGCTCTGACCCCGTTGTCGGGGAGGTGTGCCGATTCGGAAATGACCCCTGAACAGGCACACTCCATTGGCATCGATGTTTACACCTACCTCTATCCCCTGTTGTCGATGGACCTCACCCGCAAACAGTTCACCAACATTGAGCCCGGCAAGGAGATTGGCAAAGGCCCGATGAATATGTTCGTGAACCTGCCCAAGTATCCACCCGCCGACTTCAAGGGCGTGGTGCGCCCCAACTTTGACACGCTCTACTCCACCGCGTGGCTGGACCTTACCAAGGAACCCGTGGTGATCTCCGCACCAGACACCGATGGACGCTTCTACCTTTTGCCGATGCTCGACATGTGGACGGATGTCTTTGCGTCTCCCGGCTGGCGAACAACCGGTACCCAAGCGGGCGATTTCCTGGTGACCCCGCCCGGCTGGAACGGAACGGTTGCGCAGGGGTTCACGCACCTGCGCGCACCGACACCTTACGTCTGGATCATTGGCCGTACCAAAACAGACGGGGAAGCGGATTACCCGGCAGTACAAAAGATTCAGGCCGGTTACAAAGTGACCCCACTCTCACACTGGGGCAAAGCAACAGAGCCGACGACAGTGCAGATCGACCCCAGCGTGGATATGAAAACGCCACCCAAGGTTCAGATCGACTCGATGTCCGCCGCCCAGTACTTCGCCTATGCCGCCGAATTGCTCAAACTCAATCCCACTCACAGCACTGACCAGCCCATCGTGGCGCAGATGAAAAAAATCGGCATCGAACCCGGCAAGAGCTTTGATATGGACACGATCAATCCGGCGCTGAGGCAAGCGCTTGAGACCGTACCGGCCGAAGCGCAAGCGCTCATGAAGTGGAAGGTGGCGACGCTCGCCAGAATCAGCAATGGCTGGTCAATGAACACCGATACGATGGGGGTTTACGGCAACTACTACCTCAAGCGCGCGATCGTCGCGCAACAAGGCCTGGGCGCCAACCTTCCAGAGGATGCGATCTACCCGTTGAACCTCACTGACGACACTGGCAAACCCCTCAACGGTGCCAACAAATACACGCTCCACTTCGACAAGGGGGATACCCCACCGGTCAACGCGTTCTGGTCTGTCACGCTGTACGACAACGACGGCTTCCAGGTCGGGAACGTGCTCAATCGCTTTGCCGTCAGCAGTTGGATGCCGTTCAAGAGTAATGCTGATGGGTCTCTCGACCTGTACTTCCAGCACGAGAGCCCTGGTGCTGATAAGGAAAGCAATTGGTTGCCTGCGCCCGAAGGGCCATTCAATCTGACCATGCGTCTCTATGGCCCGAAGGCCGACGCGCTCACCGGCAAATGGAATCCGCCTGCGGTCAAGCGGATGTAAAACAGCGTTGGTCGACTGCTGGTGCCCGACTGGGGTCGTGTGATCAGACTTGCAGGCCTGTTCACTCAGCCCTGCGCTGTCGGAATCAACCCCGCATCCCGATAGCTCAGGATCAGGTCGTCAAACAGGCTGATATCAAGCCGGGGCCGGGCGATCAATTGAGCGCCGGCAACCGAGGTGTAAATGGCGCGGGCGCGTCTTTCACAGATTGCTTCGCTGCCGATGCCGGCGTCAGCCAGCACCTGTGCCAGCCACATCACATTGACGTCTGCAAACGCGTTGACCTCGTTTCTGACCTCCTCGGGCAAGTCCTCGTACTCCGCCGCCATGAAGCTGAACAGGCAAAGCCGGTTGTCGTTTTCCAGGGATGTCCGAAAGATCGACGGGTAAATTTCCAGGCAACGAAGGGGATCGGGATTCGACTCGCGTATCCCTTGCAGGACGCTGGCGGTGTCTTGCCGGTAGCGCTCAGCGACCGCAACGCCAAGGTCGGCCTTGCTTGGGAAGTGGTAGTAAATGCTCGCGTTTTTGATCCCGACCACTTCGCCGATGCTTCGGAAATTGATGCCGCTGTAGCCATGCTTCTGCGCTGCCGTTTTCGCAGCCGCCAGAATCGCTTCCCGCGCGTTTTCGCTCACGTTCGTGCCCTCAACTCATCCCGTCAATGCGGCGAATACTACGCGCACCTCGCTTACCTGCCAACTGACAGGTAGGGCTTGACAGTACAAAATCAAGCGCCCACTCTTTGCCTACCAATTGACAGGCAGGTGAATGCAATGACCTCTTCAAAACCGCAGGCGCTCCCGATGATGAAGATCCACGACTGGTTCGACGGTCCCTACCCCGCCCGTGTGCGCATCGCATTGGCAGAGAAAAACATGCTGTCCCGCATCGAGTTTGTGTCGGTCGACCTGTGGGCTGGCGAACACAAGACACCGGAGTTTCTGGCCATCAATTACTCCGGCACGCTGCCGGTGCTGGAGCTGAACGACGGCACGCTCATCGCAGAGTGCACGGCCATCACTCAGTACCTCGACGCACTGGATGACAGCCCCACCCTGACCGGGCAAACGCCGGTAGAAAAAGGCCTGATCCACATGATGACCAAGCGCGCTGAAATCGAGTTTCTCGATGCGGTCAGCGTGTATTTCCATCACGCCACGCCGGGCCTAGGACCACACGTCGAGCTCTATCAAAACGCCGAATGGGGCAACCGCATGCGCGACAAGGCGATCAGGGGCATGCGCTATTTCGATGGCCTGCTCAAACGTCAGCCTTTCGTTGCCGGCGGCACGTTTTCGATGGCCGACATTACGGTGCTGGCCGGGATGATTTTCGCCTCGCTGGTCAAACTTGACGTGCCGGATGACTGCGAAGCGTTGCGCGAATGGCACGCCCGGATGCAGCAAAGACCGAGCGTGCAGGAATGGCGAGCGATGGTGGCGCGGGGTGCGCCGCAACGCTGAGGGAAAGGGGCATCTGCCATCCAGAACCCGGATGGCAGATGCCGTGAGGCGGATTAAAGCGCGGCCTCGATCTTTTTCGCTGCGCCCTCATCCACCCAGGCGTGCCAGATTTCCGGGTGTTCCTTGAGGAACATCCTCGCCAGCTTCGGCGATTCGATGCGTTCCCGGGTCATGCGCGCCAGGTTCTGATTCAGCAGATCGATGGGAATGTTGACCTTTTCCAGGACCGCGACCAGTTCGGGCGCCTGTTCATGGAACACCTTGGACAGCCCGACCATGGTCACCACGTCCTTGTTGGAGCCGGCCTTTTCCTCCAGCCGGATCGCGTCGATCTGCCCCATCAGCGGCGTCGGTGACCAGTAGTAAAACAGCACCGGCTCCCCGCGTTTGTAACTGGACAGCACCGCCGCATCCAATGCCGCACCGGTGCCCGGGCGGAAGTTGGTGAAGGTGTTTTCCAGACCGTATTCCTTGAGCATCTCGGTATTATCCTGCTCACAAATCCAGCCCGCCGGGCAGTTGTAGAAACGGCCTTTGGACGGCTCCTCCGCATCATGAAAAACCTTGGCGTACTTGCTCAAATCGGCAACGTTCTTGAGCTCCGGTGCCTGCGCCGGCCGGTTACGCTTGGCGTCGCCTTCGACCACATAGCGCGGGACATACCAGCCCTGGGTCGCACCAATGATCGGCGCACCAACCCCGATGACCTTGCCGGCCGCCGCCGCTTTTTTCCAGACTTCGCTGCGCTCCATCCACTCTTCGCCAAACACTTGAATGTCGTTGCCGGCCAGCGCGGTCTCCAGAATGATGGTGTTGCCCACCAACTGGTCCGTTGCACAGCCGTAACCATCCTTGAGCACGATCATCATGATGTCGGTGAGCAGCATCCCGCTCTCCCAGTTCAGGCCAGCAAACTTCACCGGCTTGCCCGACTCGCACCATCCCGAGGCCTGGCTTGAAGCACTGCCAACCAGCAGGCCAAGGGTGAGCAACGAGGCCAGCAAACTCTTCCTGTTTTTCATAATCAGACGCTCCGAATCATTATTGTTGGGGGCAGCGAACTGTTGTGTGCGGCACAGGAACAAACGAGCCCATCTTATTCAGCATGGACGCGTACGCGCGCAAACACGTAAGGCGAAGGCGTGAAGCAACGGCTTTTATTGTTATGGGTAAAACTTAAACGGCCGGGTCTACCGAGGTGCGCCCGTAAAACAACTGCCGGGCATAGGCACTGAATTCGACATTGGGCTGATCCACATACGCAAACACCGCGTTGAGCCGCAACCGCTCGCCTTCCACCGGCGTCACCCGGTGCAACGAATAGCGACCCCGGAACAACGTCAGCGTGCCGGGCACTTGCGGCAGCACCTCAATCTGCTGCGTCTGCGGGTCATCGAGGAACGCCCGGACCGCGTCATAACAATCGTCGTGTTCATTGCGCAGCATGCGCACGTACTCAAAATCCCCGCCCGCACTCGCCGCCTGCAGCGACAGCGTGACGCTGAAGTCGGACCGGTCAAAATGCCAACCCAGCTCCTGCCCCGCCGTGAAGCCCTGCAAGTTAAGGGCGGCCAATGGGTCGGCATGGCGATAGAGCGCGTCCAGGTCCAACACATCCTTGATGAACGCCAGCACATCGTCCGATCCATAGATCTGCCGAATCAAATGCTCAGCCGGAATATCCGCATAAGCCACCGTGTCCTTGGCCGTGTTCATCAAGCGTCGCAGCGGATGCTGCGCATCAACGCTCTCGTCCTGAGGCTTGAAATAAACCGTGTGGTGTTCCCGAAAGTGAAACATGCGCGAGTGCAGCGCCAGGGTCTGCTCCGCCATCGCCACAACCGACGGGTCGCGAACAAAACCCGGGAAGATCGCAACGCCCTCTTCCCCCAGCAACGACTGGCTGTGAGCGACCAGTGCGAGGTAAGCGGCACTGCCGCGATCGGTAATCGGATAACGCTCGAGATCGACGATGTCGCCCAGGGTTGGCGCAGGTGTGAAAGGCAAGGTAGTCATTATTGTTGGTCTCCGGTGGCTCTTCTGGAATCAGATTGCATCGCCACCAAAAACAAGTCACGCTCATAATTTTACGCAAATTTGTGAATTATTTTCAGGTCGAAACCCCATGAGACTGACCCTCGATCACCTGGTCATGCTGCAAACCCTCGCCGAAGTCGATTCGGTCACGGCCGTGGCCGAGCGCCTATGGCTGACCCCCTCCGCCGTCAGCCACCGCATCCGCGAAGCCGAGCGCCGACTCGGCGTCAACCTCACAGAACGCTCCGGCGGCAAACTCAGACTCAGCCCCGCCGGCGTGCGCCTGGAACGCGCCGCCAAAGACATCATCGCCATCCTCAACGAAGCCGAATCCGAAGCCCGCTCCATGGCCGGCGGCGTCACCGCGTTCGTCCGCATGGGCGTCACCTCCTACGGCCCGTTCCGCTGGATTCCCAAATTCATCAAACACTACTCAACCCTGCGGCCCGACATCGAAATCACCCTCGTCACCGTCCCCCGCAACGACGTCTACGCCAGCCTCATGCAAGGCCGCCTCGACGTCTCCATCATCGACGACGGCATGGTCCCGAGCGGCGTCGCCAAGCTGCCGCTGTTCCGCGACGACCTGATCGCAATCATGGCCACCGACCATCCCCTGGCGGGCCGGAAAAACATCTACGCGGAAGACTTCAAGACCTACAACCTGGTGACGTACTCAACCGACCGCGCGAGTGGCTGGGAATATGACCGGTTCTTTGCGCCGGCCAGCATTTTGCCGAGGCGCATGATTACGGTGGAGTTGATCGAGGCGATTGTTGAACTGGTGCGTTCGGGGTATGGGATCAGTATTTTGCAGCGGGATTTGGTGACGCCGAGTCTTGAGCGTGGGGAGTTGGCTTGGGCGGCTTTGAATGATGGGTTGGATATTGCTTGGAATGCGATTGTTCGGCCTTCGGAGCGGGAGGATGGGGAGGTTAATCGGATGGTTAGGGAGTTGAGTGGGTGGATTGGGAATGCTGCGGAGCTTGGCTGATGCATAACTAATGCTTGGAAATTGCATTTTTTGATTAATTACAGCCTTTCACGGCAGACTGCTTTCGGCCATGAGCGGACTTTGAACCCGAGAACGAAAGTGGCGGTGACTTACTCTTAAGTTTGAAGAAGAACGGTGAGATAAATTTAATGAAAACTAGAGACCGTCGATAACCTATGTAAAAACCTATATAGATGTTCAAACGCACGTTATGAAAACCGCTTACAACCTGACGTTACCTCAAGCGATTGGCCGAGGGATAATACTCACCCAGCAAATAATTACCGTTTTACGGGAAGTCCTTAAAAACAGAAACATCAACAGCACTAGACAACAACAGCTTACTGCCCACCTTCCTTTAATGCATTAGCGATACGGATTATAAGCGCGACAGTTTCATCAGAGTTAACGGTATCATATTTTAGTTGCCTTATTGCGAAAGCGTAACCGGCAGCCAAAACAGATCGATCATCTCCGCTTATGTCATAAGCCCAATCTCGACAATATTTTACAATATTGCCAAATGGATTATTTTGGCAGTAACCATCAATTACTGGCCAATGCTCAAGAAAAGATCGCATTTCTTGCGACACTCCAGATGATACGCAATCAGGATGAAAAATAAGACTCATCTCCAAAGTTATAGGATCTAACCCTGTATAGCCAAAACCTACGTCACCAAAGTCAATTAAAACAGGCGTTCCAGCGTGGTTTACGAGAATATTTCCACCATGCAAATCCCCATGAATACAAGAAGAGGAAACACTCACATAAATACTCTCAATATCTCGTATCTCTTCTAAACCGTATTGCTCGATTATCGCATCAAAACTATCATCTTTAAGCTTTGCCTTTCGTATTTCACCAACAGAAACTCTTGAAACTTCTCGAACAGCACTCCACCGCTCCAAACTAGCCCGGACCTGCTGGATTACCCTGACCGCAGCCAAAGTATCGCGACGCACGACTTCGAACAGAGTCTCCTTATAACCTTCAGCGAGCGTATAAAATATTGCACTGTATTCTTTCAAACCTTTATCTATCCCAGATAACAAAGGAGTGAAACTATTGATAGGCAAGAGCCTAACATGACGTGCGTACGACTCATTTTCCTTCTGGATCTTTGAAGAAAGTCCAAGCTTAGCGACGAACGCCCCAATAATATTCAACCGAGCATCTCTAACCTCTATCCGCCCTACCAAAGAGCCAGACAAACCACTTAGGGGATAGTAAACCCCATCAACCCCACCCATACTTCGCACAAATGTTTTTAGGGCTCGCTCTTGTCCTTTGGCAAACACTATTGCCTTGCCCCTTGTATTAATAGGAATAGCATTGACAGATAAGATCTCATGATAAACACCTGATAACTCTTCGATGAGTTCAGGTGTTTTGTTTTTTCTAAAATACAATACGGTTGGAAACTCTTTTTCAGCCCCCCAAAGTCTAACCCTCTCTCCATGTCGCGAAAGCCCTGTGGCAAAACTGTCCAAGTCCGAGCCGGTGAGAATATAGATTGGTGTTCCCGGCATAAGCTGCTGAATCAAATAAAATAGCTTCTGACCATTCTCAACGTTCTTCTCAAGCCCAGACGGGATGCTCGGCATACAAAGATCAAGAATCACCAGGTCGTAAAAATTATGCGCTAGTAGTTCCTCAGCCGAACCAGAGTTATCGATTACATCCCATGACACCCCGGGAAATTTCTCGTTTACCACTGAAACCAGTGTATCTGCGTAAGAGAAATTATCCTCAACGAATAATATTTGCATAATCCCTATACCACCTCAGTTCAAATCTTGCTCCACCCTCGGCTTTGTTTGAGACAAAAACATCGCCTTCCATTGAACGCATCGACAGCTGAGCTGTGGTTAACCCGTAACCAAAATGTTCATCCTTATTTGAAACACCAAGTTTGAAAGCTTCTTCAGGATTTTCTGAAAAACCCGCTCCGCAATCAAGAACTGCAAGCCAGTTCTCAGAGCCGGCTGGCCCCCAATTTATTAGAATTTCTGCTGGGTCAAGTGTTGAAAATTCTCTGACCGCCTCAACAGCATTTCTAATCCCATTGTCGATAGCTAATCCCAGAGAGTCGCGATCGGCCTGAACCATGTAAGGCTTTATACCGGCAACCCGTAAAACTACTTCTTCGTTCGAAATATTCAAAACCGCTACACATTCAGCAACTAGCTCTGACAGATCAAACTCGCTGTATGAGGGCGTAGATGCCGCTTTTTTCAGGTTCCCCACTGCTTCCAATAAACCGTTTAAACGCTCTACGCAGTGCTTGGTCCGAGATGTTTCGTATGCTTCAACCTCCATTTCTGCCACGAGCCGCAGAGATCCAATAAGCGGAGAAAATTCATGCAGAATAGTTCGGGAAACCTCGTCTACAGCCTGTGCTCGCAGGTCTTTAACCAACCGTTCAGAATCGTTTTCAATAACGGGTTCATCAATGGTCGCCACATCTTGCTTTGGTGGGCCAACCTGAATCCGATCCATAGCTCGCTGAAGTGCGCGCTTTACCCATCGAGCGTTCTCCTTCGCAAGCGCCCGCAAGAGCAGAGAAGCGTCAGTCACTTCTGCGGCCCTGGAAAAATAGCGAGCGGCCTCCAGCCTTTCATCAACTGAGTTGCTGAACAGGGAAGCAACCGCCTGTTCCCGGGTAATCACAATGAATTTTCTTGATAAAATTTCGCACGGGTGGCAAACGCTTCTGCCCCCCCTTCCATTACAGTAGTAATAGCGTTAACCGCCTCCGGATGGGTTAGGGGTTTATTGACTTGGACAAAGCCGTTTCTGCCATCAGACGTCAATTCAATGATTAAATCTGCCTCACCTAACACAGGAATGTTGGCATTGTGTGTTGACAAAATTATCTGCCCTCGCCCCTTTCGACTGTTCAGAGTTTTTATTATTGTTTTAGCCACGAAAGCATTATCTAAATGATCTTCCGGCTGATCGATTATCAACACCCTTTCAGAGTGCTGCAATACAATGGATAGAATAACTGTGCACCGCTGACCAGCTGAGAGAGCGGAAACTTCCTTATAGTCAACGCCGTCGAGAAGGCTCATGCTAACATCATCTTGGACGTCGCAAGTCAATATGTCAGCCAAGCCGAAATCCCGTAACTGCGCTACCACTCTAGCTGCACGTTCTTTCGGTATATCCACCAAATCTGACAGATCTTCAAATCCACCGTTATCAACGACCTTAACAAGCTCTCGAGGACTAATATTTTCTGAAATTTTCGAGGATAGATCATTATATTTAATGCCGCTACCCTTGAGTGCGTCAGTAAGCGCCTTAGAGTATTCCCCCAACTGAGATGACTGTTCGACTTCTACTTTTATATAGGGAGTAAGAGCTTGGTTAATGGCATTCGCCACTTCGCATCTAAGCGCGTAACGCTTAAGTCGAAGCTCTTCCAACTCACTTGCCGCCTCATCACGTCGCTTGCGAAGAGCTCCCAACCTATTCCGACGTTCTCCCAATAAGCTTTCGCGGGTATTAATTTGAGCAATCTGCGCTTTAATGATCGATATGTTGCGACTCAATGCCCCGGTACCCTCAGAAACTTTATCAAGCTCCAGTCGTAAGATTCTAGCTTTACGCTCCACCTCAAAGTGTTTAGAGGATATCTCTTCTCGCCGCAATTTAGACACGTCCTCAATCTGCTCAAAGGTTTTCGAGGCGTCCAGAATTTTCGAAATGGCAAGCTCATATACGCTGCGAAGGTCACTAACTGGATCTTTGTCTGGCTCGCCGAGCCATACATCTGGGCCATAATCTTCAGAAAGCAGCTCATCTAACTTCCTTTTCCATTCGGAAGCATGATTTTCAAAGCGAGCCACTATGTCTTCACGAGCAGATGCGGCTGCAAGCTCTTCGGTAAGAAGTGAAGATTCCGCCTGTTTTTTTGCCACCTCAATCGAATCTCCCTGAAGCTCCCGAAGCTGCCGCTCAAAATCCTGCACCTGCGAAATTAAGCTCGGGACCTTAATGACCTCCTCTGACAATGAAGAGATCTCTGTCTCGACCGCCACTACCTCTTTATAAATACTTTTTATCGAACTAATCACCGAGGCTTCGTTAGCAGCCATGCTCGTACGCCCATTGATAAATCCATCAATCAGTGAGAGACGTCCCGCATCGCTGAGCCCTAGAGTTTCGACTTCAGTTTGAGAGAGTACAATCGGCGCAACGAAACGAGCAGTTGAGCGTGGCTGATCTTCGTCAGCAGTGCGCGAAACGGTGACGTCATCGATTAAATCATTTAACACGACGGTCACCTCTCCGCCATCCAGCACTGCCCTCGCGTGGTCAAGCGAACGATTTTTGGCTTCCACGGTGTGGCTGCGAGCAGCAAATGCATACCTAATTAATTCGATTACCGAAGTCTTTCCAGTGCCCCTCGCGCCGATGATTACATTAAGGCCATCGGAAAACCTAAGATCCAGACCATCCAGAAATCCGCCTTCAACTTGTAGTCGCTCGATGTCCACTGAAAACTCCTGCGTTACGAAAATGTCGATTCGACAACCGACCCAAGCGCCTGCTTCCCACATTGCTTCAAGCCATGTACCCGTGCTCAATCCTAGCAACACGCCTGGTGAACTAACGCACAAGACAGGTCCGGTCGTGATTTTTTTGATTTTCTCTGCTACGCAAAGCTACAGCTCAGCCTTTACGGCGTCTAGGTTCCCCCTGTGTAGCTTCGGAACGTTACGCTAGGCAAGCACAGAAAACCGTTGGCCGTTTCTCCGCTTGTAGGACGCAATCACCAGCAGTTGCCTTATATCTGATTTCAGGTGTTTACACAGTCAGTTTCTAGCAGTTTTCTGCATGTCACGACTGGCTGCTTCCGGCCGATTGCTGCCCTTGGCGAAAGGCAGAAAATGGCCAAAAGCGGTTTCTAACGCCCCAGTCCAAGTGTGGCCACGATGTAGGCGTGAACGTTACACTGGAAACCTTTGTTGTGCCTCGAGCCGCAGACGTTGCATTACTCCGTTTGAAGTGCTTTACCAAGTTTCGCCCCCAGATCGCGGCGACATTGATTGTGCACGTGGTATCGCTGCATGACGGTTGCCGTCAAGGCTTCCTCGGATAGCGCGACGTCCATTGGATCTGGCCCCCACTCCTTACTGCCCTTGAGCTGTTGGAGTCCAATGACAGTCTCAATCAAGGCCTGCTCGAACCATGTGTGGACTACATCCGTAACCACCCCATCTATGGTCCCATCCGGCGCGTCCTTCCTTTCCTTGCAGAGGCGAAGGACCATGTCTGTGAACACTCGAAAATCGGCGTTCACGCGAAGGATGTTCTGCTCCGGCAGGTAACGAGCAGCCCGGTCCTCCATCTCATTTTCGTCGCGCGTCCCATCGCGGAGCGACACCCACTGTACGACTGGAAAGGGGTCAGTTTCAGCCTTATCGCTAGGTACACCACCTTTCTTTTCGAATAAATGGTAAATATTTCCGAGCTCACCATCCCGGAACCCGACAGCATCACCACCAGAAGCGGTTCTACCTACGCCGCCACCTCCTTTGCCTTTATGGCCTGAGTCTGAAGAGGGGCCGGTAGGTGCGCGTGAACTTTCGTCTGAGAGATATATTCCCTGAGGATTCGGGCGGTACCGACTAACTTTATACAGGTCGATAATGCCCTTGAGCCGTTCCTTGATTGATTTAACGTGATCTTGGTCGAAAGATGATGAACCCTTTTCACGAATGAACTCTGCCAGTTGCTTAGGCATGCACTGACGGAACTCGTAAGCCCAATCGGCCCACGGGAGTAGCGAGCCGTTGAGCAGAAGCGAAGTGCGGGCTGTGTTCGTAGTCAGATTTACCCCGGGCACAGCAATAGGTTCTACATAGAGAACTACAAATCGAGTACCGAACAGGACGCCGAAGTTTTGCAGCTTTGCGGTACCCGCACGTGCAGTTTCGCGATCATAGAGCTCATTTTGATACAGAGCAGCAACGTGCCCTCCGGACTCGATGAATCCGGAATTGCTCGAGATGGCGGGCTCATCCTTAAGAATCCACCAATGAATCCGTGCGCCTGTAAGCTCGTGCACTCCGGACATCTCAGCATGGGCCTCTAGGTAAGGCCGCTGCCCGGTGATCGTCCGCAAGATATGCCGATCCGAGTCAGATCTCGGAAAATCCCAACCCTCACGCGCCCTCACGGTGACACTGCTTGGGAACTGAAAATACCGCGTGTTCAGATATTTAGAAATCCAACGGGATGGGGCTGCGGCCTCCGCCGGCGGAGCCATTGTGTTTTCTTCCTTGAACTTCCCCAGCAAGATGACTTTGGTTCCCGACTCAGATATTTCGTCCGGCTTAAATTCGTCCGCCAATGGTAAATAGTGGGAGTAACTGCCGTCAGCCAGTTCCCATTGTCGCAGCCCATACTCGCCCATATCCGGGTCCTTTTCGAGAATGACTTGGAATCCATCTCCTTTCTTCCAGGACTGATAGATCACTCCGTAAGGATTTCGAGTTGCCGCGGAAATCTTCGCGCCGATGCCGTAATTGCTGGTAAGTGATTGTTCGGACCCAGAAGAGGAAAGCTGGTTGATGAACTTTTGCATCTCTTCACCCGTCATTCCGTCGCCGCAATCAATGATCGACAGCTTCATGACATCGCCGAGGTCGTAAATGGTCCAGTCAACGTCCCAAGTGATATGGCCGGGCCTTCCGGTTCGAGCGATGGCATCAAGCGAGTTTTGGGTTAGCTCCCTCAGAAACTGCAGCGGGGCACAGTCCTGCCCAAGTCGATCGAGAAGGAATCCAACGTTGTGTACTGTCATGGGTAGGGCATTGCGCCCGCCCGTTTGAGCGCGCTTTTTCATATTCTTCTCCGACCCGCGCAATGGCCATGGCGATTGCACTGATTGAAGTTCCTTTTCGAAAGCAGCCGCGGTGGCGGTTTTCGCGACCTTGGCTAGCTTTCGTCGAGGGCTTGTTTCAAGTTACGCCGATGGGTACCCACCTGCAACTACGCTTAAAGTCGAACGCTTCCACCAGCGAGGCGCACAATTATTAGTGAGGGCGTACAGAATTCCGGGTGAATGGGGTTGCTGCAGGAGCTCACTTAGCAGCTGCTCATCGAGCACGGCAGCCACTACCTTCAATGCAGATCAATATGCCCAGCGATCGTAGTCAACCGATGACCGTTCTTGGCCGATGCCTGCCGCCTACGGGAGAGACGCAACAGTCCTAGGACCACCACAAATTTCCTACAAAAACCTCAGAATCCCTCACCTTCCCCACCCTTCCAACGCAGCCTATAGTCCACCCAGTCGCCCAAAATGGCGACTCAGGTTTGGCGACCTGATCACAGAGTTTGAGCCCATCAAACTGAGATCTCCAAAATGACTAGATACATACCCCTCACCGGAATCGACCTGATCCCCGCCTCCCTACTCATCGACACCGAAGCCCCACTCGACGTGCTGCAAGCCGCCGCTGACTACCGAATCCGCACGGTCACTCAGGTGTTGGAAAACATCGCCTTCCGCGCCGAGCTCGGTTGCGACACGGTGGTGCTGAAAGACTTTTCCCAACTGCTGGCCATCCCGTTACGCGACGGCTGCGACTTGATGGATGTGATTGGCCGGCGCTTACGGGCTCAGGCGACGGCATAAAAAAACGGGCGCTGAATGCGCCCGTTTTTGTTCCGGGATAAAAAATCTGACCTCGTTGCTCTGCAACAGACATCTTGTGCGTTTTCGACCAGAAGCGGGCACAACCCAGGAATCGACCCATGTCCGCCCCCCCCCTTATTCAACCAACTCAAAATCCGCCAACTTGAAGGTCTTGTTGTTCATTTCTTCAGTCGGCCCATAGAACCGCATCGCCGGCAAAGGCCGCTTCCCGGCCGTTGGAATCCAGTTTGACTCCAGCCCTGCTGGCGGTTTCGGCCCCACATAAATCGATACACCGCCATCGGCGTTTTTCCTCATCTTGGCCAGGTCATAGGAGGACAAGGTGGTGCGGTTGGTGTCGCTGTAGATGAACGACATCGTGGCGCGGTCGTACACGGTCAATGCCCAAAACTGTTTGACCGGCATCTGTGCCGGAACGTCCAGTTTGTACAGCTTGCCGGCCTCCAGCAGTTTTCCCTGTTTGTCGGCCATGGCCATCATGTACTGGGTGGCCGGTGTGTCGCTCAAGGCCTTGGGCATGTAGGTGCACCAGAAATACTCGGCGGCGCGGTTGATCAGGTCGACGCGATTGTCATCGACGAACGAGAACGTCTTGTTGGCGTCGGTCATCAACAAGGAGGCGTAGTGCCGGTCTGGCCAATACAGCCTGTCTTTGGGGAAGTTGTCGAACCACTGTTGCAGGTAGAACCAGGCATCGATGGCGGCCTGGCGCATGGCGCGCTTTGTGGTCGCGTCAGGCGTGAAGGGTTTGCCCTGTTCAATGCCCAGCGAGGCCAGCATGGCCATCATGACCTTGTCCTGCGGTTTGACCGGTTCGACGCTGACGATGGCCTGCAGGTCGTCGAAAAATCCTTCGTCATAACGCGGCAAGGTCGGGTAGCGCTCGTTGAGCGGGTCGGAAAAACGTTGCTTTGGCGGGCTTCCAGCTTCGGACAAGTAATACATGCGCAGCTTCTGGGCGTACTGGTAGGCGTCCGCGACGCTTTTGCCCGGGGCCGGAACGGAACGAAACGCCAGGGCAATCCGGTAGTTGGGTGAGGCGATGTGTATATAGCCCGCAGGGATGGCCCCTTGATAACCCGGTGGCGTGAAGAGCAGTTTGCCGCCCTTGCCCTTGTCTACGCCTGAGGGGCCGACATCGGCGATGGTCAGTTGCCAGGCATCGACGACCTGGCCGTAGACACTGCCCTGCGCGCCAGCCACCGGCACTTCCAGCACCACGGGGCCTTTGCGTAAATCGGTGAAGGCCGAGATATAGGGGGTGGTGCTGTTGGCGGTGATCGCTTCGAGTTTGGGCGTGGCCGTGGACGAGTACGCGATGATGTCGTTGTCCTTCAGCCCCAGTTCATCGACCGCCGCGCGGCGGAAGCTGTAGATGGCGGTAGCGGGAATGCCCCAGAGCACGGCCTCGAATGCGCGCTGGTATTTGATCTGGTAGTCGAAGTCGGAGACCGATGCCTTGGCGTCCGCCGGGGGTTGCCCGCCTTGCGGCAAGGTCTGGGCGGATGCGCACGCCATCCACGTCAACAGGCCGGCCCCGACAATGAGCGACGTGCGAGTTTTCATCTTCTGCTCCTGGACGTTCGGTGAGGCCGTCTCAGTTGACCTTGTTCAGCTGTGGCATGACCCACTGGCCGGAAAGTATGGCTTCCGATGGCTGGTACAAACGCAGAATCACGTAAAACCCGCCCTCCGGTGCCGGCAGCCAGTTCGCGGCATTTTCACCCTGAGGTTTGCTGTGGGAGATGGGAATTGTGATCGAGCCATCCGCGGCGGTTTTCAGACCCGGTGTGTCGGTGCCGACTTTGTAGCGACCGATCTCGTTGTCGACCAGCATCTTGTCGCTGGCGTCGTACATCGTCAGCGACCAGAACGCCCCCACGGGTGGCGGCGACGCCAGTTTGACTTCGTACTGATTGGCGCCACTGAGCGGCTGGTTATTGCTGTCGGTAAAACGAATCGGGTACATCGCCTCATGTTCGCCCTGCCCTCCTAGATAAGGACCGGCGATCATCGCCCGCAACGGGTAGTTGAAACCGAAGCTGTCCAGCCCGGTCACCCAGTTCCAGCCACTGCGCACCGACGACGTGCTGGCGAGCGAAGCGATGGCGACGTAGGGCGCGTCCTTCAGACCTTCGATCAAACCCTGTCGGGTAGCGGGATTGAGTTTGTCCGGGGCGAAGCCCTTGTCTGTCAGGCCGATGCGGGCAAACTGCGCGAACAAGGCCGCATCAGCGGGTTTGACCGGATTGCTCTTCAGCGCCGCGGCCAGTTCAGTGAAAAAACCAAGCTCGTCATCGCCGGTCTGTGGAAGGGCCGGCAGCGTCTGGTCCTTGTGCGGTTTGCCACTGAGGGGCGCGATGCTGAATTTTTTTTGCAGGGCCAGCACGGGGGCGACGTCTTCGCCCTGTTTGACATGCAACCGCCCCCACAGCCAGACCTTGCTCGTCGAGACGTCCAGGCGCTTGGCGTCCTTGGGCAGCGTGCCTTTCCAGCCGGGCGGCACCAATACGTATTTGCCCGCCTTGGTCCCAGTGGTACGGCGACCGATGTAATGCTCAAGTTCCTGCCACATGTTGAAGACATCGACCACGTAATAGCGGTCATGGGTATCGGGCACGGTCAATAGATAGGGCTCGGTCAGATCAAGCACCGCGCTCATGTAGTACGTGTCGTTATTGGCGGTGGGCATGTCCTTGGCGGCCGGGGAGGCCAAAGCGGTGGCCCAACCGATCTGATTCAAACCCGCGCGATAGCTGGTATCGGGCCTGGGTGACGGGACGCTGGTGTACTCGCGCGCCACCCTCTCCATGCGCACCAGCGGATACCCCCAGTTGTAGGCGGAGATAGCCAGGCTGTAGCCATCGGCCTTGAGCCCCTTCTCTACCGCATCGGGTGTTGCGGGCGTATTGAGCAGCAAATCCGGCGTGCTGGCTTGCGAGAGCGCTACGCTGCCGAGCGCGACACAAAACGGGAGGATACAAAATACGAGTTTGCGCGATGCAGACATAATCAGTGTCCTTTCACGAGAGAACGCGACGGGTCCGTCTGAAACACCAACCCAAGGCTGAATGCCTGCAAGAACCCTAGGCACAGGGTTTGGCCTCGTCAAACGGGCTTTGGCTTTTTCGCGTTTTCATCGCCGAATGGTTGCAGCCTTCGCTTCGGCTCAGGCCACCAGGAACTTGATCAACCAGACAGCGCCCATCCCCGCGATCAGCGTCAGGATCGTATTGCGGGTCTTCCACGCCACCCAGGCAGCGATGATCGCGGCGGGGATCTGTGGGTTGTCGAACACGAATGCACCATGCCCGTTGGGATACACGACGGCAGGCAGAACAAGTGCCGACAGGACGCTGGCCGGCACGTACACCAAGGCGCGGCTCAGCAGTGGCGGGATGCGCAGCCGGCCATAGAGCTCGACGAACGACAGGCGCATGGCGAAGGTGCCGAGGCCGATCACCAGAAACATGCCCCACAAGGACCAGTCGCTCATGGCGCTTCCCCCTCGATGTCGTGGGCCGGCACCGTGTTCAGCTCGCGTTTGCGCAGGCTCTCGATCAACAACCCGGCGATGACGCCGCCCAGGGACGCGGTGACCAATCCGAGGTTGTAGGGCATGTCGATGGCGAAGACGGCGATCAGCCCGCCGACGACCGCTGCGCCGAGGCTCGCCGAGTTGCGGATGCCGGGCACCAGCAGCGCCAGGAAGGACAGCGGAATGGCGAAGCCCAGCGACCAGGTATCGGGGATGCTCGCGCCCAGGTAGATGCCGGCCAGCACCGAAACTTGCCACGACAGCCACATCGAAAAAGCGGTGCCGGCGTAGTAATGATGGGCGAAACGCCCCAGCTCGCCGGAAGACAGTTTGAGTGTGCAGAGCGCGTAGGATTGGTCGGAAAGCATGTAGGACAGCGGCCATGTCCAGCGTCGGGGCAAATGATGCAGGTGCGGCGCGAGCGAGGCGCTGTACATGATGAACCGCAGGTTGATGACCAGCGCGGTGACCACGATCGCCATCGGCAGCACGCCGGTATGCATCAGTTGCAGGGCGACCATTTGCGCGGAGCCGGAGTAGAACAGCAGCGTCATGCCCATGGTCGTACCCGGCGACATGCCCATGTTGGTCGCCAGGACCCCGGTCAGCAGGCCGAACGGAATGACGCCGGGCACCATGGGCATGAGCACCCTCACCCCTTGCATGAACGCTTGCCTGCCTGTCAGGTACCGCATTTCTTCTCCTTTTTTTAGCGTGTTGCTGGCTGGTCATCCGCCGTGCATCGTGCCTACAGTGTGGGCCGGGCGACCGACCGGTAGAACCGACTTTTTTTACGAGCATACAGGCAGTTTTTGTTATGGCTAACAGCATGCGGCCTGATCAGGCCCTGATCGCGATGCCCTCGTTCAAGGCCATGAGGTCGTTTGTGGCCGCCGCCAAGTATCGAAGTTTCACCCGCGCCGCTGAAGCCTTGTGCGTCACGCAAGCGGCGATCAGTCGTCAGATCCGCGACCTGGAAACCCATCTGGGCACCGAGCTGTTCATCCGCAGCGGCCGGGACATCCAGCTGACTGCTGCGGGAACGGCACTGTTCGACGCGGCGCAATTGTCGCTGCTGAATATCTTTCAAGCGACCGAGCGGATTCGCCGGGAGAAAAGCGACAAGCGCACGCTGACCCTGTGCTGCTCCCCTGCACTCTCGGGGCTCTGGTTGTCGCACCGGCTGAAAGACTTTTTCAGCGCCAATCCGGACGTGGACCTGAACGTCATCACCACCCAGCATTTCCAGGGCATGGAGCCCGGCACAACACCGGACATTTTCATCACCAAGACGGTTGATCTGGGCCCGGGTTATGTGCGGACCCCGCTGTTTCATGAAGTCGTCTACCCGGTGTGCACGCCCCGTTATCTGGAGGCGCATCCGGAACTGGGCACGCTGGAAGGCATGCGCAACAGTGTGCTGCTGGACCTCAACCCCTATGGTCGTTCGCAATTGTCCGAGCAGGTGGACTGGAACGTGTGGTTCGCGCTCCAGTCCCAGTACGCGCAAATCCCCGGCTCGGACAACGCGCAGTATTTCAGCAGCAACGACTACACCCTGCTCATCCAGATGGCGCTGGATGATCAAGGGATCGCGTTGGGCTGGGATCATCTGGTGCGGCACCTGATCCGTCAGGGGCGCCTGGTTCGACCGGTGCAGGAAGAGCTGACCTTCAGCGAGGCGCTTCAGTACCTGATGGTCAACGAAAAGAAGGCGGACGATCCGGCGTGTGTTCGTCTGAGGGATTGGCTGATCGCGCAATTCAAGTGAAGAAATCAGCGCGGCCCGGATAGCCCGGACGCCGCCTCCACCAGCAACTGCCGGAACCATTTGTGCGCCGGGTCGTTGCGATAACGCACATGCCACGCAATCTCCACGGGAAAAGTGCCGAGGTCTACCGGCGCCTGCACAATCTTGAGTCGCGGGTCCTTGGCGATCTGGTTGCAAATGAGCCGTGGCAGCGTCGCGCAGTAGTCGGTGACCGCGATGATTTCCGGGACCGCCAGAAAGTGCGTGACCGAAATCGCCAGATCGCGGCGCAGCCCCTGCCGCTCCAGCGCTTGAAACACCCCGGCCCTGAGTCGCCCCGGTGGCTGAACATTGACGTGGCGCAGCTGCTCGTATTGCTCGCGGGACATCGTGTTGTCGATATCGGGATGGTCGGCGCGCACAACACACGCGAGGCCGTCGTCCAGCAAATGCTGAATGATCAGGTTGTCGGGCGGGTCGATGATGCGGCCGAGCACCATGTCGGTGGTGCCCGAGATCACGCCGGTTTCCGCCAGGTCATTGCCGAAGGGCGTCATGGACATTTTGATGCCGGGGGCCAACTGCCCGAGCCGGGCGATGATGGCCGGCATCAGCACGATCTCGACGTAGCTGTTCGCCGCGATGTTCAACTGCCGGGTCGCGGTTGCTGGATCGAAATGCTGGCGGCCGACCAAAACCTCGTCGAGTTTGGCCAGGGTTTCGGCAATCGTCGGCGCGATCTCCTGGGCAAACTGGGTCGGTTTGATGCCGTATCGCTCACGGATGAACAATGGGTCTTTCAAGGTTTCCCGAAGCCGGTTCAGCGCGTTCGACAACGCCGGCTGCGTGATGCCCAGGCGCAATGCCGCGCGGGTCACGCTGCGTTCTTCGATGAGCGCGATGAAGACCGGCAGGAGGTTGAGATCGTAGCGCATGAGTGTCCACGGGCGGGATGGCGTGGCAGTCATAATGCCAGATGAATATCTAACATCAAGTAAGTAAATTTCTCGAATATCTGCCTTTGACGCACAGTTAGCTCAACCGAAAGGCCCTAACCCATTCATCGTCGAGGCGCTAACCATGAGCATCAAACACGTTCTGTTCATCCTGACCAACGCCGCCGAAATCGGCCCGAACAACCGTCGCACCGGGTACTTCTTCCCGGAGGTCGCTCATCCGTACGAAGTGTTCGCCGAAGCGGGCGTGGCGGTGGAATACGCCTCGCCACTGGGCGGTACGCCGCCGGAAGATGGTTATGACGAAAGCGATCCTGCGCAGCTTGCGTTCCGCAACAGCGCCGCCATCCGCCGCATGTCGCGCAGCCGCAAATTGTCGGAAGTGGATGTGCTCGACTACGACGCGATCTTCTTTCCCGGTGGCCTGGGCCCGATGGTGGATATCGCCACCGACCCGGACGTGAAGCGTGCGGTCGAGCGCGCCTGGAACGGTGGCAAGCTCGTTGCTGCGGTGTGCCATGGCCCGGCAGCCTTTCTCGGCGCCACGCTGGAAGACGGCACGCCGCTGGTGCGTGGTCGCCGGCTGACGGGCTTCTCCAACGAAGAAGAGTCCGGTTATGCGCAGGCTGACGTGCCGTTCAACCTGGAAGATGCGTTGCGCGCCGAGGGTGCCGAGTATTCGTCGGCAGCGGCGTGGCAGGAAAAGGTCGTGGTCGACGGTCGCCTGCTGACGGGGCAGAACCCGGCATCGGGCAGTGCGCTGGCAAAAGCGATGGTTGAAGCGTTGCGCTGAACATCAGCGATAGCAGTGATCGCGCCAGGCTGTCGATGGCGCGATCCAACTCCCCCGTTCATTGAGGAATTCAGCATGTCCGCCTATGTTATTTTCATCCGCGAAACCACCACCGACGAAGCGCAAATGCAGCAATACGCGCAGAAGGCCCCGGCCGCCCGTGACGGTCACGACATCACCCGCCTCGCCTTCTACGGCCAGCTCGATGTGCTGGAAGGCCCGTCGGCGGAGGGCGTGGCCATCTTGCGTTTTCCCGACATGGACGCCGCGCGCGCGTGGTACAACAGTCCGGTCTATCAGGAAGCGCGCGAGCATCGCATGAAGGGTGCGCAGTATCGGATGCTGCTGGTCGAGGGCAGCGACGTGACACCCGCCTAGCCGCCCGGTCGTGGGTGGTGTGAGCTCCGCGTGCCCAACAGTCTATGAGGTAGTTTCCGTGAGCAAAGCGTCTTATGTTCCACCCAAGGTCTGGAAAAACAACGCGCCGTCTGGCGGCCAGTTCGCCAGCATCAACCGCCCCACTGCCGGCCCGACTCACGACAAGACGTTGCCGGTCGGCGAGCATCCGTTGCAGCTGTATTCGCTGGCCACGCCCAACGGCGTGAAGGTCACCATCCTGCTGGAGGAGCTGCTGGCGCTGGGGCATTCCGGCGCCGAGTACGACGCCTGGCTGATCCGCATCAACGAGGGCGACCAGTTCTCCAGCGGCTTCGTCGAGATCAACCCGAACTCGAAAATCCCGGCGCTGCTGGACCGCAGTGCCGAGCCGCCGATTCGCGTGTTCGAGTCCGGCTCTATCCTGCTTTACCTCGCGGAAAAATTCGGCGAGTTCCTGCCCACCGATCCGGCGGGTCGCACTGAAACCCTGAACTGGCTGTTCTGGCAGATGGGTGCGGCGCCCTACCTGGGCGGTGGTTTCGGGCATTTCTACGCGTACGCCCCGGACAAGCTCGAATACCCGATCAACCGCTTTACGATGGAAGCCAAGCGTCAATTGGATGTCCTCGACCGCCGCCTGGCCGAAAGCCCGTACCTGGCGGGCGAGCGCTACACCATTGCCGACATTGCAGTGTGGCCCTGGTACGGCCAGCTGGTGCGGGACAACGTGTATTCGGCGGCGGAGTTTCTCTCGGCGCATGAGTACACCCATCTTCAGCGCTGGGCGGAGGACATCGCCAATCGGCCTGCGGTCGTGCGTGGGCAACGGGTCAACCGGACGTGGGGCGATGAGGAGAGCCAGGTGCCTGAGCGGCATCAGGCGCAGGACCTGGGCTGAAGGCATTGCGACGGATATTTTCTTTTCGGCAACTCCGGACAGGCGATTAATGGCCTATACCGAATAGTCTTCCGTCGCAGTTCTTCAACAGGAGGTTCGCCATGAAGCTCTTTCCCTCACTGGCCGTGCTTGTGATCACGGCCAACCTTGCTGGCTGCACCACTTCGTCCGGTCACGGGACGTCCATTCCTTTGGCGGCGACCCGGCATAACGCCGGTCAGATCGGCAATGTCACACTGGCAGACTGGGGTGACAAAACCGGTCTGAGTTTCTTCATCAGCGGCGCTCCCACCGGCGCCATTCTGCCGTTGCGTCTTTATACTTTCATCAATAAAGGCAGCTGCCAGCAGCCCGGGCAAGTGGCCTATGCGATGAATGACAAGGTGACCACTGAACGCCAGGCGGTCAGCGGCTGGTCTTTCTCGAGAAGCGCGCCTGTTGCGCTGTCCACCCTGCTTACCGGCGATTACTCCATCGTTGTGCGGATGGCACCGGACAGTGGCAACGTGGATATTTTTTGCGGTGACATCAAGCAACAAGGCGCGGTGAAGTAGCCTGTTTAAACCAGTAGTTCGGTGATCATGCGGGCCTGGTCGACGATCTCTTGCACCTTCTCTTCTGGCACGGCTTGCCGTGCATGCTCGAAGCGGGCCAGGGTTTTGTGCTTTTCTCGCAGGATACGCTGCCACTTGGACAGGAACGCCGGGCTGCGTGTCTGCATCTGCAGTGGGCCGAAGTACAGTTCTTCGGACGTGTACTTCACTGGGCCGGTGCGCTCGGCGACGATGATTTCGTAGTCGAAGCGGTTTTCCCGCAGCAGTTCCTCGTGGAGGATCCGGTAGTCGTTGTCCATCAGCCATTGGCGCAAGGGTTGCTCGCCGCCGTTGGGTTGCAGGATCAGGCGTTCGTCGCCACTCAGGCGGGCTTTGCCGCTGTCGAGGATGTCGCGGATCGTTTCGCCGCCCATGCCGCAGATGCTGATTGCGGTGATCTCGTCTGACGGTTCGATCGCTGCGAGGCCGTTGGCCAGACGTACGCTGATTTGTTGGCCCAGGTCATTCTCCCGCACGGTGCGTTCGGCCGAGCGGAACGGGGTCAATGCGGCCTCGCCGGCCACCGCCGACGCGATCGCGCCACGGCGCATCAATGCCACCGGCAGGTAGCCGTGGTCCGAGCCGATATCGGCCAGGCGCGCACCTGCGGGTACATGCGTCGCTACCCGTTCCAGGCGCTGGGACAATGTCTGTTCGTTCAACTGCTGATCCTTTTCACGGGTGTTTGGCACTTTCCTGCGGGCAAAACAAAACCCCAACTGCTTTCGCAATTGGGGTTTCGGAATTTAATCTTGACGATGACCTACTCTCACATGGGGAAACCCCACACTACCATCGGCGATGCATCGTTTCACTGCTGAGTTCGGGATGGGATCAGGTGGTTCCAATGCTCTATGGTCGTCAAGAAATTCTTGAGCTGACGCGTCTTGCGACGTTCCAGCGAATTGGGTATGCGATAGTTTGTGTGTTTCTCTCGAACTTTCGGTTCGTTTCGTCTTCACACACCGCAATCTGATGCTCTCTCGAGTAGTCAAATTGCTTGGGTGTTATATGGTCAAGCCTCACGGGCAATTAGTATTGGTTAGCTCAACGCCTCACAGCGCTTACACACCCAACCTATCAACGTCGTAGTCTTCGACGGCCCTTCAGGGGACTCAAGGTCCCAGTGAGATCTCATCTTGAGGCTAGTTTCCCGCTTAGATGCTTTCAGCGGTTATCTATTCCGAACATAGCTACCCGGCAATGCCACTGGCGTGACAACCGGAACACCAGAGGTTCGTCCACTCCGGTCCTCTCGTACTAGGAGCAGCCCCTCTCAAATCTCAAACGTCCACGGCAGATAGGGACCGAACTGTCTCACGACGTTCTAAACCCAGCTCGCGTACCACTTTAAATGGCGAACAGCCATACCCTTGGGACCGGCTTCAGCCCCAGGATGTGATGAGCCGACATCGAGGTGCCAAACACCGCCGTCGATATGAACTCTTGGGCGGTATCAGCCTGTTATCCCCGGAGTACCTTTTATCCGTTGAGCGATGGCCCTTCCATACAGAACCACCGGATCACTAAGACCTACTTTCGTACCTGCTCGACGTGTCTGTCTCGCAGTCAAGCGCGCTTTTGCCTTTATACTCTACGACCGATTTCCGACCGGTCTGAGCGCACCTTCGTACTCCTCCGTTACTCTTTAGGAGGAGACCGCCCCAGTCAAACTACCCACCATACACTGTCCTCGATCCGGATAACGGACCTGAGTTAGAACCTCAAAGTTGCCAGGGTGGTATTTCAAGGATGGCTCCACGCGAACTGGCGTCCACGCTTCAAAGCCTCCCACCTATCCTACACAAGCAAATTCAAAGTCCAGTGCAAAGCTATAGTAAAGGTTCACGGGGTCTTTCCGTCTAGCCGCGGATACACTGCATCTTCACAGCGATTTCAATTTCACTGAGTCTCGGGTGGAGACAGCGCCGCCATCGTTACGCCATTCGTGCAGGTCGGAACTTACCCGACAAGGAATTTCGCTACCTTAGGACCGTTATAGTTACGGCCGCCGTTTACCGGGGCTTCGATCAAGAGCTTCGCGTTAGCTAACCCCATCAATTAACCTTCCGGCACCGGGCAGGCGTCACACCCTATACGTCCACTTTCGTGTTTGCAGAGTGCTGTGTTTTTAATAAACAGTCGCAGCGGCCTGGTATCTTCGACCGGCATGAGCTTACGGAGCAAGTCCTTCACCCTCACCGGCGCACCTTCTCCCGAAGTTACGGTGCCATTTTGCCTAGTTCCTTCACCCGAGTTCTCTCAAGCGCCTTGGTATTCTCTACCCAACCACCTGTGTCGGTTTGGGGTACGGTTCCTGGTTACCTGAAGCTTAGAAGCTTTTCTTGGAAGCATGGCATCAACCACTTCGTGTTCTAAAAGAACACTCGTCATCAGCTCTCGGCCTTAGAATCCCGGATTTACCTAAGATTCCAGCCTACCACCTTAAACTTGGACAACCAACGCCAAGCTGGCCTAGCCTTCTCCGTCCCTCCATCGCAATAACCAGAAGTACAGGAATATTAACCTGTTTTCCATCGACTACGCTTTTCAGCCTCGCCTTAGGGACCGACTAACCCTGCGTCGATTAACGTTGCGCAGGAAACCTTGGTCTTTCGGCGTGGGTGTTTTTCACACCCATTGTCGTTACTCATGTCAGCATTCGCACTTCTGATACCTCCAGCAAGCTTCTCAACTCACCTTCACAGGCTTACAGAACGCTCCTCTACCGCATCACCTAAGTGATACCCGTAGCTTCGGTGTATGGTTTGAGCCCCGTTACATCTTCCGCGCAGGCCGACTCGACTAGTGAGCTATTACGCTTTCTTTAAAGGGTGGCTGCTTCTAAGCCAACCTCCTAGCTGTCTAAGCCTTCCCACATCGTTTCCCACTTAACCATAACTTTGGGACCTTAGCTGACGGTCTGGGTTGTTTCCCTTTTCACGACGGACGTTAGCACCCGCCGTGTGTCTCCCATGCTCGGCACTTGTAGGTATTCGGAGTTTGCATCGGTTTGGTAAGTCGGGATGACCCCCTAGCCGAAACAGTGCTCTACCCCCTACAGTGATACATGAGGCGCTACCTAAATAGCTTTCGAGGAGAACCAGCTATCTCCGAGCTTGATTAGCCTTTCACTCCGATCCACAGGTCATCCGCTAACTTTTCAACGGTAGTCGGTTCGGTCCTCCAGTTAGTGTTACCCAACCTTCAACCTGCCCATGGATAGATCGCCCGGTTTCGGGTCTATTCCCAGCGACTAGACGCCCTATTAAGACTCGCTTTCGCTACGCCTCCCCTATTCGGTTAAGCTCGCCACTGAAAATAAGTCGCTGACCCATTATACAAAAGGTACGCAGTCACCTAACAAAGTAGGCTCCCACTGCTTGTACGCATACGGTTTCAGGATCTATTTCACTCCCCTCTCCGGGGTTCTTTTCGCCTTTCCCTCACGGTACTAGTTCACTATCGGTCAGTCAGTAGTATTTAGCCTTGGAGGATGGTCCCCCCATATTCAGACAAAGTTTCTCGTGCTCCGTCCTACTCGATTTCATGACTAAGAGATTTTCGCGTACAGGGCTATCACCCACTATGGCCGCACTTTCCAGAGCGTTCCGCTAATCTCAAAGCCACTTAAGGGCTAGTCCCCGTTCGCTCGCCACTACTAAGGGAATCTCGGTTGATTTCTTTTCCTCAGGGTACTTAGATGTTTCAGTTCCCCTGGTTCGCTTCTTAAGCCTATGTATTCAGCTTAAGATACCTAACTTATGTTAGGTGGGTTCCCCCATTCAGACATCTCCGGATCAAAGTCTGTTTGCCGACTCCCCGAAGCTTTTCGCAGGCTACCACGTCTTTCATCGCCTCTGACTGCCAAGGCATCCACCGTATGCGCTTCTTCACTTGACCATATAACCCCAAGCAATCTGGTTATACTGTGAAGACGACATTCGCCGAAAATTCGCGATTAAACTCACAAATTTTACCTTAGCCTGATCCGTTACCAGTGAAAGTAACGTTCAGTCTATCTTTCTATCACATACCCAAATTTTTAAAGAACGATCTAGCCAAAGACTAGAAATCAACATTCACCATGTCACCATGGAATGCTCATTTCTAAGCTTTCAACAAACAGAAGCAGTAGTGGTGGAGCCAAACGGGATCGAACCGTTGACCTCCTGCGTGCAAGGCAGGCGCTCTCCCAGCTGAGCTATGGCCCCGTATTGCTACAGGATCCCACACAAAAATTGGTGGGTCTGGGCAGATTCGAACTGCCGACCTCACCCTTATCAGGGGTGCGCTCTAACCAACTGAGCTACAGACCCAATTTCGGGCTGCTTCTTATCGTCTTCTTCAATGAATCAAGCAATTCGTGTGGGAACTTATGGAGCAGCTGATGTCGTCGATTAAGGAGGTGATCCAGCCGCAGGTTCCCCTACGGCTACCTTGTTACGACTTCACCCCAGTCATGAATCACACCGTGGTAACCGTCCTCCCGAAGGTTAGACTAGCTACTTCTGGTGCAACCCACTCCCATGGTGTGACGGGCGGTGTGTACAAGGCCCGGGAACGTATTCACCGCGACATTCTGATTCGCGATTACTAGCGATTCCGACTTCACGCAGTCGAGTTGCAGACTGCGATCCGGACTACGATCGGTTTTATGGGATTAGCTCCACCTCGCGGCTTGGCAACCCTCTGTACCGACCATTGTAGCACGTGTGTAGCCCAGGCCGTAAGGGCCATGATGACTTGACGTCATCCCCACCTTCCTCCGGTTTGTCACCGGCAGTCTCCTTAGAGTGCCCACCATTACGTGCTGGTAACTAAGGACAAGGGTTGCGCTCGTTACGGGACTTAACCCAACATCTCACGACACGAGCTGACGACAGCCATGCAGCACCTGTCTCAATGTTCCCGAAGGCACCAATCCATCTCTGGAAAGTTCATTGGATGTCAAGGCCTGGTAAGGTTCTTCGCGTTGCTTCGAATTAAACCACATGCTCCACCGCTTGTGCGGGCCCCCGTCAATTCATTTGAGTTTTAACCTTGCGGCCGTACTCCCCAGGCGGTCAACTTAATGCGTTAGCTGCGCCACTAAGAGCTCAAGGCTCCCAACGGCTAGTTGACATCGTTTACGGCGTGGACTACCAGGGTATCTAATCCTGTTTGCTCCCCACGCTTTCGCACCTCAGTGTCAGTATCAGTCCAGGTGGTCGCCTTCGCCACTGGTGTTCCTTCCTATATCTACGCATTTCACCGCTACACAGGAAATTCCACCACCCTCTACCATACTCTAGCTTGTCAGTTTTGAATGCAGTTCCCAGGTTGAGCCCGGGGATTTCACATCCAACTTAACAAACCACCTACGCGCGCTTTACGCCCAGTAATTCCGATTAACGCTTGCACCCTCTGTATTACCGCGGCTGCTGGCACAGAGTTAGCCGGTGCTTATTCTGTCGGTAACGTCAAAACAGCAAAGTATTAATTTACTGCCCTTCCTCCCAACTTAAAGTGCTTTACAATCCGAAGACCTTCTTCACACACGCGGCATGGCTGGATCAGGCTTTCGCCCATTGTCCAATATTCCCCACTGCTGCCTCCCGTAGGAGTCTGGACCGTGTCTCAGTTCCAGTGTGACTGATCATCCTCTCAGACCAGTTACGGATCGTCGCCTTGGTGAGCCATTACCTCACCAACTAGCTAATCCGACCTAGGCTCATCTGATAGCGCAAGGCCCGAAGCTCCCCTGCTTTCTCCCGTAGGACGTATGCGGTATTAGCGTCCGTTTCCGAACGTTATCCCCCACTACCAGGCAGATTCCTAGGCATTACTCACCCGTCCGCCGCTCTCAAGAGAAGCAAGCTTCTCTCTACCGCTCGACTTGCATGTGTTAGGCCTGCCGCCAGCGTTCAATCTGAGCCATGATCAAACTCTTCAGTTCAAACATCTTTGGGTTTTTAAGAAACCCTAAACTTGGCTCAGCAATCGTTGGTTACATCTTTGATTTCTCGCGGAGTAACTTGTGATGCTGATAATCTTGTTGACTATCAGTCTGACTCCACAAGCACCCACACGAATTGCTTGATTCAGTTGTTAAAGAGCGGTTGGTTAAGATCTTTCGTCTCAACCGAGGCGCGCATTCTACAGCAGCCCCTGTTGCTGTCAAGCGGTTATTTTCAGAAGTTTTCAAAGTTTCCTTTGCAACTTCAACCACTTGCGCTTCCGATCTCTCGTTAGCGGGAGGCGAATTCTACAGCGTTACTCACTAGTGTCAACACCTCTTTTCGATATGTTTTTCAGATCCAACGACGCCTTCTATATAGATAGAAGGGCCACTCAATTAGATACCCCCTCCCGCACCCATCGCCTGACTTCAGCCTGTATGGCATAAGCCGGCGCCTCCACCGCGTTGAAGTCTTGCGTATAGCGCTGGGCGAATCCTTCTACGCCCCATTCCTGGAACTGCTGCACATGCTTCAGCTCGTGAGCCCAGAGCACGATGTCCTGCTCAGCGGTTTCAGCATCCCGGAAGAGAATGATGTCGATCAACGTCACGGCACCGACATCGGGATTTCGCAGCATCGCGGTGGCAGCGCTGAATTGGTCGTTGTCACTGACTTTATAGCGCGCGGCATCAAGGACGACGGGGTCATACCAGCGCAGCAATTGCTCACGGATGTGTGGTGGAATCGATTGGACGCCAGCGCTGGCAGCTTCAGTGCGGGCCTGGGTCAGCCAAGACGCCAGCGCGGGCGCGGCCATCTGATAGATGTCATCAGGCACCGACCCCAGTACTTGCCCCAGATCAGGAAGACAGATGCAGCCGTCCAGGCACACTTCTTTCTCCCCCGCCGGGCAGGCGCTGGCGATGGCTTGCACAGCAAGCGTCAGGCAAAACACTGACAGCGCCACCAGGCGTGTGGTGATGGGCGGCATCGAGCCCTCCAAGCAAACAGTCAGTCAACGACTCGCCTAACTTTAGCGTATCGCTATCGGCCTCTATATATAGAGGAGGTCCTACCCTGCCCCTTCATACCGGAAGATCCGGGGCAACCGAGAATGGCGCTCACGAATCACAACGGCAACGGTCGATCCTGCACCACCCGTTTCATCACCAGCGTTGACGTGCGCCGCTGCACTCTTGCCCGCCCCGCTACCCCGAAGGCTGATGACCTACAGACGTCGGGCTCCTGGAAACGCTGGGCACTCAAGGGACTTTGCGTGAGCGGGCTGAATCCGAAAGTGTTCCTGCTGTTCCTCGCGCTGCTGCCTCAGTTCACCGACACGACCGCCGTCTGGCCTGTGCCGATGCAGATGATTGCGCTGGGGCTCATTCACACAGTCAGTTGCGGCGTTATCTCTCTGCTGGTGGGATTCGGCTCACAGGTTGTGCTGCAAGCGCGTCCCGCTGCGGCTCGTTTTGTCAGCCGTTTCTCCGGTGCGGCGATGATCGTCATTGCGGTTGTTCTGTTCACCGAGCAGGTATGGCGCTAACTCCGCCGAAAGGCGATTCCAGACATCCGCCTGCGGACTATTCTTATCAAGTCACACCCACGCTGCCAGCCTCAAGGGGTCACCGCGATGCCCGGCCAAACAGCACGCCAATGCTCGTCCTGGTTTCTGCCCTGCCTGCTCGCCCTCAACCTCGCTCTGCTCGCGGGATGCTCGAGTAAATCGACCACAGCGCGTTATGCGTCCGCCAGCATCGGCTCGAATTGCTATGCCAAAGCGCTCCCCTCCTCCGGCGAAGGCGGTCTCGCGTGGGGCGCTACCTTGAGCATCGCGCGGCAGAAATCGATGAACAATTGCATTCGCTATGCCGGTCGATCCGGCGGCACGCCGGACACCTGCCAGGTGGTGCTGGCCGAGTGCAGAAACTAGGCGCCGCTCCGGGGAATCCTGCCGACGCTCGTTCGCCTGTGCAAAAAAACAAAACTGCCATGTGTTTACTTCGTTCCTCCTTACGTCGCACTTCTTCACTGCCCGTTCCCGCACGTCTGGAGTTTCTCAATGCCTTCGCCCAAATCCCTGCCCACCGCGTTGCTGGGGCTCGCGCTTGCCTGTCCGGCCATGGCCGAGAGCCAAGGCCTGGAATTGGGGCAAGTGCTGATTCAGGCGCAGGACCAGAGCGACGAAGACCAGACGATCGAGGACGCCAAGGCGCGCCTTGCCCAGGTGCCGGGCGGCACCAATGTGGTCGACATGCGCCGCCCGCTGCAGGGCCGCGTCGCCAGCAACCAGGATGTGCTGGCATATCAACCGGGCGTGTATGCGCAGTCGGCGGGCAACGAAGGGGTAAAGATCTCGATCCGCGGATCGGGCATCAACCGCGCACCGGGCGCCCATGCCTCGGGGCTGTACGCCATGCTCGACGGTCTGCCGCTGACCGGCCCGGGGGGCACGCCTTATGAATTGCTGGAGCCGCTGTGGCTCGACCACGTGGAAGTGTTGCGCGGCGCCAACGGTTTCGATCGGGGCGCACTGGCCCTGGGCGGTGCCATCGATTACGTCAGCCACACCGGCTACGACGCCCCACTGTTGCAGGTGCGCTACGTCACCGGCAGCCACGGTTATCAGCAGCGTCAGGTCAGTTCCGGGCAGGTGCTGGGGGATTTCGACTACTACGTGTCCACCACCGATGCCCGTGCCGATGGTTATCAGGATCACACGGCCAGCGAGAGCCAGGGCGTCATCGCCAACTTCGGCTATCGCTTCAACCCGCAGCTGGAAACGCGTTTTTACCTGCGCTATCGCCAGACCGACAACGACCTCGCGGGGCGGGTGACCAAACGCTCCATCGAGCACGATCCACGGGCGGCCAACCCCGCCTACGTGGCGCGGGACGACCGTCGCGAACAGCCGGGCAGCACCTTCATCGGCAACAAGACCACTTACTACATCGATGACGATTCGAGCATCCAGACCGGCCTGGTCTATCACGACTATCCGATGGACCTGCGAGAAGGCCCCAACCGCCTGAAAGTCGCCTACACGGATGCCAGCGGCACGTTCGACTACAAGCGTCGCGACACCCTTTGGGGCCTGGAAAGCCGCAGCACGGCGGGGCTGCGCGTGACCAAACACCTGCCGAATGCCGGCGCCACTGAGCTCGTGCGCATCCCCACCGGCAACACCGCCGGCTACGCGCCGGGCACGCACATTCGCAATTTCACTTACCAGGGTTCGGACACTGTCCTGCATGTGGGCAACGACCTGGAGATCGCCGATGACCTGTGGCTGACCACCGGCCTCGCCGCGATTTATACCCGTCGCGAAAGCGCCGTCACTTATCCGCAAGGTGGCGGCAAGACCAGCCTCAACGACTGGGACTACGCGCCGCGTGTGGGGCTGCGCTACCAGCTCACGCCGGACGTGCAATTGTTCGGCAACCTCAGCCGCTCGGTCGAAGCACCGCACCCGTGGTCGCTGATCTACAGCTCCAACGTTCGATTCCCGGCCGGCAGCGGCGTCGCCACCGGCGCCCAGCGCGACCCGATCAAACTGCAGAATCAGACGGCGACCACTCTGGAACTCGGCGGTCGCGGCGACAGCGCGATCGGGCAATGGAGCCTGGCCTGGTACTACGCCCAGGTGCAGCATGAATTGCTCTCGGTGTTGCCGGATGCGACGGCGGTGACGCCTTACGAACTCAACGCCAGCCCCACCGTGCATCAGGGCGTGGAAGCCAGCCTGCAAAGCAACCTGTGGTCGCCGGAGGGCGGCGGCCAATTGAGCCTGCGCCAGAGCTATACCTTCAGCGACTTCCACTACCGCGACGACGATCGCTTCGGCGATAACCGCCTGCCGGGCCTGCCGATGCACTATTACCAGGGCGAACTGCGCTACGACTGGCCCCTGGGTTTCTTCGCGGCGCTCAATACGCAGTGGGTGTCGAAAACAGCGGTCGATTACGCCAACAGTTACTACGCCGATCCCTACGCGCTGTTCGGTGCGACGGTGGGCTACAACGCTGCCAAGAACGACTGGCAAACCTGGCTGGACGTGCGCAACCTGACCAACAAACACTACGCCGCCACCGTCACGCCGGGGTATGACGACAAAGGTCTGGACGCGGCACGCTCGACGCCGGGTGAAGGACTGGCGGCGTATGTTGGCGTGTCATGGAGTTTGCGCTGACACGCTGCCACCTCGGCGGTCGGCACAGGACAACAGTATGAGGCTCACCGTGCCCGCTGAGGGCACGGCAGCGTTGGCCTCACATCAAACCATGGCGTTCGAAGCCCGAGTCGATCAAGCCAGGGATCCGCTGATTTTCTCCAACAACGCCCAGGGTTTCTCTCCAAACGTCTCGCGCCATTGCGAGTAGTAACCGGCATCGCGCAGTTTCTGGCGGAAAGCATCGGGGGCCACGCTACTCAGGATCAGCTTTTTGCTGCTCAGCACCGCGATGACGTCCTGCTGCATCGTGCGCAGATCGGCGCGCATGTTCACCCCGGCCTCGTTGATGTGCCTGGACACCAGCGCCTGCACCGACGCGGGCAGCCCGGCAAACTTGGCTTGATTTCCCAGGATCCAGAACCCGTCCCACATGTGGTTGGTCATTGAGCAATACTTTTGCACCTCATACAGCTTCGCGGAGGAGATCAAGGTCAGCGGGTTCTCCTGCCCCTCAACGATACGAGTCTGCAATGCGGAGTACACCTCGGAAAAGTTGATGCTCGCCGGTGCAGCATCGAAGCTGCGGAACATCGACATGATGATCGGGCTTGGCGGGACGCGCAGTTTCATTCCCGACAGGTCTGCGGGGGTCGCAATCGGCCGGCTGCTGGTGGTGGTGACCCGAAAGCCGTTGTCCCAGATTTTTTCGAAGGCAAACAACACCTCGCTCTTGGCAATCTCGCCGCGGATATGCGCGCCCAGTTCGCCATCCATCGCCGCCCACACCTGATCGTAATCCTTGAACGCGAAACCCACTGCGCTGATCTGCGCGGCCGGTATCAGGGTGCCCAGAATCACCGGCGGGCCGGCATAGAAGTCGATGGCCCCGGAGCGCGCCTGGGCAAGCATGTCGGTGTCGCCGCCCAATTGGCTGCTGGGAAACACCTGTAGCGCCACACTGCCCTGGGACTCCTCGGCAATGCGCTTGGCGGCCTCCCGGGCACGCACGTTCATCGGGTGGTTCAGCGGCAGGTTGTTGGCGAACTTCAATCGAAACTCTGCAGCGCGACTGTTTGCGCTGTACAGGCCCGACCCTGTGGCCAGCAAGGCGGCTGAGGCGAGGGACAGGGTCTGGACAAATCTGCGACGCGAGATGCCGGTCATGGTGACTCTCCACTTGATTTTGTTATGGATAAAAGAGTGCGTTGACAGCATAGCGATGGATTTGTAGTCTGTATACAGAACACGGAAACAGGACCCTTTCCCATGCAAAAGCTCGATACCCCGGCGCAACTGATCGAACAGGTTTATGACGCCATCCTGGACGCCATTTGCGAGGGAACGCTGCAACCCAATGAGCGCGTCACGCAGGAAGGCCTGGCCGCCCAACTGGGGGTGTCGCGCCAGCCCATTCTCCAGGCCTTCCAGATTCTCAAGCGCGAAGGCTTCATCGAAGACCACGGCCGCAAAGGGGTGATCGTCACGCCACTGGACCCGCAAAAACTGGTGCAGCTGTACCAGGTGCGCGCCGCCCTCGACGCACTCGCGGCCCGCAACGCCGCACGACTGAGCCGGCAGGACGGCGCAAAAAAACTCAAATCCATCGCCGACAAACTGGTCAGCCAAGGCCGGGCGGCAGCAGCCTCCAACGACACCCGTACGTTGGTGAGCCTCGATATGGCCTTCCATAAATTCATCTATGAAATGTCCGGCAACCCGGTGATCGCCCAGACCACCGCCCTGCACTGGCACCACATTCGCCGGACCATGAGCTCGATTCTTCAGAATGACGTCCGCACCTTCGAAGGCGTCTGGGACGAGCACCAAGCGATCTTGTCCGCCATTTTCGATGGCGATGAGGAATTGGCGGGACGGCTTGCCCAACAGCACGCCGAAAGCGCCGCCGAGCACCTGGCGCGGATTCTGGAGGACTCGGAACACGCGACAAAACTGAAGCAGGCCTGACCTGCGGACTCACCCTTGGAGACACTCATGAAGCTGACACAAGAACAAATCAAAGCTTATGACGAAGAAGGCTACATCCTGCTGCCGAGCCTGTTTTCCCAACAGGAAGCGGCCTTGATGAAATCCCGCCTTCCGGCGCTGTACCAGATGAACCGTGACGAGGTGATCAAGGAAAAAAGCGGCGTGGTGCGCACCGTGTTCGCCGCCCATACCTTCGATGAAGTATTCGCCCGGGTGGCCAGCCATCCACGCCTGATCGAACCGGCGCGGCAGTTGCTGGACAGCGACGTGTACATGCACCAATTCAAGATCAACGCCAAAGCCGCGTTCAATGGCGATATCTGGCAGTGGCACCAGGATTTCGGCACCTGGCACCAGGATGACGGCATGCCCGAGGCCCGGGCCATGAACGTGGCGATATTTCTCGATGACGTCAACGAGTTCAACGGCCCGCTGATGCTCATCCCCCGCTCCCACAAGCAAGGTCGTCTGGACGCAAGCCACGACGTGACGACCACCAGCTATCCGCTGTGGACCCTGGACAATGCCAAGGTGTCGGCACTGGTTGAGCAGGGAGGGATCGTCGCACCCAAGGGCGTCGCCGGGACGGTCCTGATTTTCCAGAGCACGCTGGTGCACGCCTCGTCGCCCAACCTGTCGCCCTGGGACCGCAACACGCTGTATGTCACCACCAACTCGGTGGAGAACGCGATCCGCAAATTCAAGCGTCCGGACTACATCGCTCACCGCGACTTCACACCGATCCAGACCCTGGACGACAGCTGCCTCGACGAATTCCAGCAAGACGTCGCTTGAATTCCGATACCCGCCGAAGCGTTTTCGGCGGGTAGACATCGCCATATAAGGACAACAACGATGAACGATTCCATGCGCGACAAAGTTGTAATCGTCACGGGCGCCGGCGCTATCGCTGAAGGCTGGAGCAATGGTCGGGCGGCGGCGGTGCTGTATGCACGCGAAGGCGCCAGGGTACTGGCGGTGGACCGTGATCCACAATCGGCCGAGGCCACGTGCGCCCTCATTCGCGAAGAAGGCGGCAGCTGCGAAGTGTTCACGGGCGACGTCTCCAGCTCCGCCGACATGCGTCGCATGGTCGAGGCGGCGCAAGATCATTTCGGTCGTCTGGATGTGTTGCACAACAACGTCGGGATCGCCGAAACCGGCGGCCCGGTGGAAGCCAGCGAAGAGAGCTGGAACCGCTTGGTGGCCGTCAACCAGACCAGCCTTTTCCTGACCTGCAAGTACGCGTTGCCGGTGATGGAAGCACAGAAGCGCGGCGCCATCGTCAACATCGCCTCGATTGCCGCCACCCATTGGCTGGGCTTCCCCTACGTCGGCTATTCAGCGACCAAAGCGGCGATGATTGCCTTTACCCAGAACGTGGCCATTCAGTACGCCCCGCTGGGCATCCGCGCCAATTGCGTGTCGCCCGGTTTCATGAACACGCCGATGGTCAGCGCGTCACTGACCAAAGCCTACGGCGGCGAGGTTCAAGCCATGCTCGACACGCGCCACGCGCAATGCCCCATGGGTTTCATGGGCGATGCCTGGGATGTCGCCAACGCGGCGCTGTTCCTGGCCTCCGACGCCGCGCGCTACATCACCGGCACCAACCTGGTGGTCGATGGCGGCCTGACCTTGCGCTGCGCCTGATCCGCTCACCCCGCTTTCTCTCTTCTCAATCTGCTGTGGTTCGCCGCAGCGGTAAGGACATGTGCGGCGATGCTCGCCATTTTCAATGTTGCCTTTCCCGTCTTCAGTCTGATTTTTGTCGGTTTCTTCTGCCGTCGACGCGGCATCCTGGGGCCGAACGCATCCACTGAGCTGAACCGGTTCGTGATCTACCTCGGGCTGCCGGCGCTGCTGTTTGAATCGATGTCCAGACTGGCCTCGGTGCAGGCACTGAATCTGCGTTTCGTCGCCGCTTTTGCCCTGGGCATGGCCGTGGTGTTCCTGGCCACGCTATGGCTGCGGCTGCGCAAGAAGGCTCACTTCATCGACGCCACGATCGATGCGCTGGGCGCCGCCTACCCCAACTCCGGTTTTCTAGGCATTCCCCTGTGTTTGCTGACCTTCGGCGAAGCGGGCATTGCACCGGCGATCATCGGAACCTTGATGACCGCCTGCCTGCTGTTTGCCCTGGCGATTGTGATGATCGAGATGTTTCGCCAGAGCGAAAAGCACCTGGGCCGCACGCTGGCCAAGGTCGGCGGTTCCCTGCTGCGCAACCCGATCATGGTGGCCCCGGTACTGGGTTGCATGGTGGCGTGGAGCGGCGTCGCGCTGCCCACTGGCGTGCAGCAGTTGTTCCAGTTTCTCGGCGCCGCCGCAGGCCCTTGCGCGCTGGTCTCCATCGGCCTGTTTTTGGCGGCGACCCACGCACACAAAGTCAACCGCCAGACCCTGGGCATGCTGGTGACGATGAAGTTGCTGGTTCAGCCGGCGGTGACCGGCGTGCTGGTGTTCTGGGTGTTCGAGTTGCCGCCGATGTGGGCGTGGGCGGCGCTGCTGCTCAGCGCTTTGCCCGTGGGCAACGGGCCGTTCATGCTCGCGGAATTGTTTGGTCGTGAGGCGAACACCATGTCGCGCACGATCCTGATTTCAACGCTGTGCTCGTTGCTGACGGTGTCGGTGATCCTGGCGTGGATTCCTCGTCAATAAATGCAAGCGCTACAGGGCAAGATCCACCCTGCAGCGCATGCTCCCGGCTAATCGCGCATGTACCCACCGTCCACGTCCATGATTTCACCAGAGACAAAACTTGCCGCCTCCGACGCCAGGAAACACACGGCGGCGGCGATATCCCGCGGCGTGCCTGCGCGTCCGAGCGGCATGTCAGCCAAGACCCGAGCCCGCGCTTCGACGCTCAGGGCGCTGGTCATGTCGGTTTCGGTCAACGCCGGCGAAATCGCATTGGCGGTGATGTTGAACGGCCCGGCTTCTCGCGCCAGCCCCTTGGTCAAGGCAATCACGCCACCCTTGGCTGCGGCGTAACAACTGTTGCCCAGCAGCCCGCCCCCGCGCTTGCCAGCGACCGACGCGATATTGATGATCCGTCCCGCGCGGCGGGCCATCATGCCCGGCAATACGGCCTTGGCGCAGTAGAAGACGCTGGTCAGGTCAATCGCCATGACGCGCTTCCATTCGGCTGCGCTGACTTCCAGCAGCGGCAAGGTCGAGACGATACCGGCATTGTTGACCAGGATATCGACGCTCCCCAGCGTTCGCTCAACCTGGCTGACCATGGCATCCACTTGCTGCTCGTCGGCAACGTCCACGCCCAGGCCGATCGCACGGATACCCAACTCACCCAACTGCGCGGCGGCGCGCTCGGCGGCGGCATGGTCGAGGTCACAGATCGCGACGCTCGCGCCGCATTGGCCCAAGGCGACGGCGATGGCATAGCCGATCCCGCGAGCGGCCCCGGTCACCAGTGCATTACGGCCCTCGAGAGAAAAGCTGATCGGCGCAAAACTGGCAGAAGCATTCATTATTGTTATCCCTTGATCTGGACGCAGGTCGGCCTTCCCGATAATCAGGGAATGGCCGGTTTTCGATAAAGTCAGGCGGTGAAACAGTCAGGAAGGGGCGTAGCGACCCAGCGCCAACTGGTCTTTGAGCGGGGCAATGTTCAGCCGTCGCAGCACGCGGTACAGCGATGGCCGACAGATGCCCAGGGCTCGGGCCGCAGCCGTCATGTTCCAGCGGCAATCGACGAGTACGCCAAGGACGTCTTCGCGCTCCCCTTGAGGTGCCGCGGGGAATCTGCCCTGGCGAATCGGCGTGACGTTCTGCGCGTCTGCGCGCAACGGTGGCGAAGGCAGATCAGCGGTTTGCGCGAGGAAATCAGCGGGCAGGTCACAGCGCTGGATGCGCGCGCCCTCCTTCACCGCACACGCATAGCGAATGACCGCCCGCATCTGCCGCAGGTTGCCTGGCCAGGAGTGCCCGACCAACAAGGCCCAGACATCGGCAGCCACCACTTGGCGCGGATCGCAGCCGGGCAGTTCGGTGGCGACCATGCTGCACACCAGCTCGGCACGGTCAGTGCGTTCGCGCAGGGGTGGCAATTGCACGACGCCGGTGGCAATGCGGTAGAACAGGTCTTCGCGAAAGCTGCCGTTTTCCACCAGATGCGTCAGGGACTGGTGGGTCGCGCAGATCAGCGCGAAATTCACCGGCACGCTGCGGTCGGCACCCAGCGGGGTGATCTCGCGCTCGGCGATTACGCGCAACAGGCGGGTCTGCTGCTCGAAGGGCATGTCTCCGATTTCATCGAGGAACAAGGTGCCCCCGTCGGCCTGCGCCACTTTGCCCTTTTTGCCACCCGGCAAGGCACCGGAAAACGCACCGCGCGAATAGCCGAACAGCTCGCTTTCAATCAGGGTTTCGGGGATGGATGCGCAATTGAGGGCGACCAGCTGCGCGGCGCGGCGCTGACTGTGCTCGTGCAGCGCACGGGCCAGCACCTCTTTGCCGGTGCCGGTTTCACCCTGGATGAGAACGGCGATACCGCGCTCCATCAGGCGCAGCGCGCGGCGGAAAGCCTGGCGCACTTGCGGGTCGGTATCGTGGGCAATGTCACATTCAGGGTAAACGGAGTTTGAACGGGCTTGGGTAAACGAAGTGTGTTCGTATACAGAAGGCATCAGCGTCACCTTTTATTATTGTATAGCTTGTGACTATGTCGACTTGCCGCACTTGTGATGCAGTTGTCGATATGGCGTTCAACGACAATAACCACGCACACTTATATTTTCCAATCCATAATAAATCATCTATTGATACCTTTGAGAGCATCATGATCGAGCTCCGTCACTTGCAATATTTCCGCACCCTCGCCGAAACACTGCACTTCGGCCGCGCTGCCGATCGCCTGCATATCTCGCAGCCGCCGTTGTCGCGCCAGATCGCTTTGCTGGAGGACGAACTGGGGGTCAAGCTGTTTGACCGATCGCGCCGGCGGGTGGAGTTGACCGAGGCCGGCCAGCGCTTTTACCTGGACACCGCCACGGTGTTCGCCGCGCTCGAGCAGGCCAAGCGCAATGCCCAGGCCGCAGCCCGAGGTGCGGCGGGCGAGCTGTCCGTGGGGTTCATGATGTCGACGGCCTACAGCGTCACGCCGGCGATCACACGGCGCTACGCCGCGCAGTTTCCGCAAGTGCGGCTCAAGCTGACCGAGACCTTGCCGCTGGACCTCGCACAGGACATCAGCAGCGGCAACAAGGACGTGGCTATCATGTACCGCCCGCAGGACTGCACCGGGCTCGAAACCGTGACCCTTTACCGGGAAAAAATGACTGTTGTGCTGCCGCCGGGCCATCGACTGCTGACCCATGCCACGATCGACCCCCAGGAGCTGGCCGGGGAAACCTTCATCATCGTGCCAAGGCGAATCGCGCCGGCGCTGCATGACATGATCTTCAACTTCTGCCTGCAGCACGGTGTCACCCCGAACATCGGGCTGGAAATCAACATGCAGCAAACCATCGTCAACCTGGTGGGCGAAGGGTTGGGGATTGCGATCGTTCCGCGCTCGATGTGCAACATGCGCCTGGCCACCACCACCTTCAAACCGTTGCGCAATGCACCGGTGATCGAGGTCGTGGCGGTGTGGAAAGCGGACAACTACAACCCCTGCATCGCGACCTTCATTGAAAGCGCGCAGGAAGCCTGCGCCCAGGCGTCCAGTGAAGAGTTGATGAGTTGAAAAACGGCGAGTGATCCCGATCTCGCCGCTTGCCTCCTGCTTCACAAACACCGCCTTCAAGCGACGCTTCTGAAGCGACAGGTGTCTCCCGAAGTGTCTCCCGCCACAGCCCATGGCGACATCGTCGCGGGCGTCGTTAAAACCTCGAAAACGCCCGCCCCATAAGGCCTGCACCTTCCTCGCCAGTCCTTGGCACCGCTCTTGCTATCCCTCTGGCGAACACCCTTTACGCAAGGAACACCTTATGCGATCGCCTGTTATCACTGGCTGGTATCACTCGCCATTCGGCAAGTTCGACCAACTCGATCCTGAGTTAATGATGGCCGAGGCTGCACTGGGCGCATTGGCCCACGCTGACATCGCCCCGGAGCAAATCGACTCCGTTCATGTGGGGCATTTCAACGCCGGTTTTCTGTACCAGGATTTTCCTTCCGCGCTGCTGGCCAACCATATTCCATCACTGCGCTTCACTCCCTCGGTTCGCGTGGAAAACGCCTGCTCCACCGGTTCCGCCGCGATCCACTCGGCGCTGCAGGCCGTGCTCAGCGGCCAGAGCAAACACGCGCTGGTGGTGGGCTTCGAGAAGATGAACACCTTGCCCACCGCCGAGGTCGGCAAGATCCTGCTCAAGTGCTGCTACGCCAAGGAAGAGGCCGACATTGAAGGCGGCTTTGCCGGTGTGTTCGGCAACATTGCGCAAAGTTACTTCGACCGTTACGGCGACCAGTCCGATGCGCTGGCGATGATTGCCGCGAAGAACCACGCGAACGGCGCGCTGAACCCGTACGCCCACATGCGCCGGGATTTCGGTTACGACTTCTGCCGTACTCCGTCGGAAAAAAACCCGTTTGTGGCCGGCCCGCTGAAACGCACCGACTGCTCGCTGATCACCGATGGCTCGGCTGCGCTGGTGATCAGCCGCGAAGACCTGGTGGGTGATCGCCGCCATGCCGTGCGCTTCCGTGCCGCCGTGCAGGTCAACGATTACATGCCGCTGTCGAAACGCGACCCCACCTACTTCGAAGGCGCCGCCCGCGCCTGGCAGCAGGCGCTGCAACTCGCCGAGCTGAGCCTCGACAACCTGTCGCTCGTCGAGACCCACGACTGCTTCACCATCGCCGAATTGCTGGAATACGAGGCCATGGGCCTGGCCGAACGGGGCCAAGGCGCGCGCGTCATCGCCGAAGGCATCAGCCGCAAGGACGGTCGCCTGCCGATCAACCCGTCGGGTGGCCTCAAATCCAAGGGCCACCCGATCGGTGCCACGGGCGTGTCCATGCACGTGATGGCGGCCATGCAGCTCACCGGCCAGGCCGGCGACATGCAGCTGGCCAAGGCCGATCGCGCCGGGGTGTTCAACATGGGCGGCGCGGCGGTGACCAATTACGTGAGCATTCTGGAGACCGTGCAATGATGGGCATCGACAACGTCATGAACCTGGGGGAAATCCTCAATCAGATCGCCCGTCGCTATCCGGATGCGCCAGGCTTCATTCGCAACGGCCGCGAACATTCCTGGAAAGAAATTTCCACGCGGGTCGATAGCGTCGCCGCCGCCCTGCGCGAGCGCGGCATTCGCAAAGGCGACAAACTGCTCGTGCATTCGCGCAACAATTTGCCGCTGTTCGAAAGCGCGTGGATCGCCTTTCGCCTCGGTGCCGTGTGGGTCCCGACCAACGTGCGGATCACCCCGGTGGAGGCTGCTTATCTGGGGAGTTCCAGCGGTGCGGTGGCGATGCTGTATGACGAGGGCCTCGAACATTACGTCGACGCCGTGCGCGAAGCATCGCCCAGCCTGCAAACGGTCATCGCCATCGGTCAGCCGCGCGACGGCGAGCTGGGTTACGACCAGTTGCTCGATGAAGGCCGCGCGCTGCACACGGCGTTCCGCCCGGCCGAAGTGACGTACCACGACCCTCTCTGGTTCTTCTACACCTCAGGCACCACCGGCCACCCCAAGGCCGGCGTACTGACCCACGGCCAGATGGCGTTTGTCATCACCAACCACATCGCCGACCTGATGCCGGGCTTGAACCAGCATTCGCGTTCGCTGGTGCTCGCCCCGCTGTCCCACGGCGCCGGCATCCATGCTTTGGTCAACGTTGCCCGGGGCGCCGCCTGCATCCTGCCGGCCACCGACAAACTGGACTGCGACGAGGCCTGGCGCCTGGTGCAGGAATACCGCGTGGACAACCTGTTCACCGTGCCGACCATCGTCAAGATGCTCACCGAAAGCGATGCCGTCGACCGCTATGACCACAGCAGTCTGCAACACATGATTTACGCCGGCGCGCCGATGTATCGCGCCGACCAGCGCCATGCCCTGAACAAGCTGGGCAATGTCCTGGTGCAGTATTACGGCCTGGGCGAAGTGACCGGCAACATCACCGTGCTGCCCGCCGACTGCCATGACAGCGAAGACTCGCCGAACGCCAAAGTCGGCAGCTGCGGTTACCCGCGAACCGGCATGCAAGTGGCCATTCTCGACGAGGCGGGCAACGAACTCGCCACCGGCGTCGACGGTGAAATCTGTGTGCGCGGGCCAGCGGTATTCAGCGGTTACTACAACAATCCGAAGGCCAACGAGAGCTGCTTCAAGTTTGGCTGGTTCCACACCGGCGACCTCGGTCATCTGGATGAACACGGCTACCTGTTCATCACCGGTCGGGCATCGGACATGTACATTTCCGGCGGTTCCAACGTGTATCCCCGGGAGATCGAAGAAGCCCTGCTCAGCCATCCGGCGGTGACCGAAGCCGCGGTGCTGGGCATGCCCGACGCGAAATGGGGCGAGTCCGGTTATGCCGTCATCGTCACCACCGCCGAGGTCAGCGACGAACAACTGCTGGCGTACCTCGAACCGCGTATTGCCCGCTACAAATGGCCCAAGCGATTCGTGCGCTGGGCAGAGATGCCCAAGTCGGGCTACGGCAAGATCGTCAAGAAACAGATCCGCGCGCTGCTCGAAGAGCGGCAGGAGGTCGCCTGATGACGCCTCATTTTGCTGAACGTGCCGGCGTGCGCACGTTTATCCACGAAGGCCCTTCCCTGTCCCCGCGGTTGCTGGACCTGGAGGTGCCGCACAGCGAAGAGCTGCGCATCGTCCTGCCGCTGGCCAGCAACGTCGCCGCGGGCGTGCTCAGTGCGCTCGAAGGTCGACGCTACGGCAGCGCGGTGGGCCGCATTATATCTGGCGGTGCCGCGCACCTGAGCTACCACCGCATGATCGCCACCCACAAACCCCAACGTCCTTTCGACTACGGGCAACCGGTGGTCCTGGACGGCTACATCACCTTTATCAGCGGCGCCATCACCGTGGGGCGCGACGCCAAAGGGGCGCCATTGCTGCATTGCCATGCCGGTTTTCTGGACCGCAATGGCGAGCATCACGGCGGGCATCTGGTGCTGGACAAACTGATCGTGGGCAGTGAGCCGCTGACGATTCGCCTCTGCCTGTTCGACCAGGTTGCCTATCAGGTGCAACCGGACGCGGAAACCCACTTCAACCTGCTTCATCCCGTTCTCCAGGAGGTGTCATGAACGTCGCCGTAACCGAAGAATCGCTGGTCCAGGGCGGCCGGCTGGGGCGCCTGGTCATCGCCCGTCTCAAGCCCAACGAAGACCTTATCGAAAGCGCCGAGGCCTTGTGCGCAGAGCACGGCATTCATCTGGCCGTGGTGCGGGGCGGCCTGGGCAGTTTGATCGACGGTCAGCTCAGCTACCTGGGTCGCGAAGGGATGATCCAGATCCATGTCGAAGGCCCGGGCGTGGAAATCCTCAGCATCAGCGGCGAAATCGTGCCCGGTGAAAGCCGTCTGCAGGCGGTGATCGCCGATGCCGATGGCAAGCTTTACGCCGGTCGCCTGGAACGCGGCAAAAACCTCACCTTCATCACGATCGAGCTGACACTCCAGGAGTGGCTGCCCGACTGACCCGTTCACCCCTCACCCCATAACAAAAAAATCGGAACCGCGTGATGAGGGCTGCCTCGCAGCCCTTGGCCCGTGGCCTTTCGATCGTATTGCCACGCCCATCAGGAAAACAACAATGAAAAAAATTCCTTTCGTTCGACTGTCCATGCTCGCCACCACAGGGGTTGCCCTTGCACCGATGGCACACGCTGACTTTGTCAAAGACAGCAAGGCCACCCTGGGTTTTCGCAACTACTACTTCAACAACGACTACCGTGATCGTGCCGGTCCCGCCGGGCAAAGCAAGACAGCGGAATGGGCGCAGGGCTTCTTCCTCGACTACAAGTCCGGCTACACCGATGGCACCGTCGGTTTTGGCGTCGACGCGCTCGGCTTGCTCGGTGTTCGCCTGGATGGCGGCCAAGGCAACCACCGCGGCAGCTCGATGATTCCCGATGACAGCGATGGCAGCGCCGTGGACGATTGGAGCCGCCTGGGGCTGACCGGGAAGATGCGCTTCTCCCAGACTGAAGCCCGCTACGGAACGCTGCAGCCCAAGTTGCCGATCCTGGTGGCCAACGATGGTCGCGTACTGCCGCAAACCTTCGAAGGCGGCATGATCACCTCCAAGGAAGTGGAGAACCTGACCCTGGTGGGCGGTCGCCTCGAACACGCCACGGGCCGTGGCTCGACCAACCGTTCGGGGCTCGCGGTCGCTGGCGGCACGCAGCAAAGCAACGAGTTCCTGTTTGCCGGTGCCGACTACAAGCTGACCAAACAACTCACGCTGCAATACTACGCAGCCCAACTCGAAGACTATTACGTCCAGCATTTCGGCGGGCTGGTGCATGTGCTGCCCTTGGGCGAGGGCCAGTCGCTGACCACCGACCTGCGTTACTTCAAGACCGACGCCGATGGCCGCAACGATTCCGCCGCGGGTCGCGCCGCCGGATACCGGGTCAGTGGCCTGGGCGATACGGCGGGCAAAATCGACAACGACACCTGGAGCGCGATGTTTACCTACGCGCTGGGCGGCAACTCGTTCCTGCTCGGTTACCAGAGTGTGTCCGACAGCGGCAACTTCGTGCAGCTCAACCAGGGCAACACCAACGAAGGTGCGGCGGGCAGCAGTATTTACCTGTTCACCGACCGCCTGGTCACCAGCTTCACCCGGGCGGGCGAACGCACGGCATTCGGGCAATACGGCTACAACTTCGCCGCGATGGGCGTGCCGGGGCTGGTGGCGTCGGTCACCTACCTCAAGGGCACCAACATCCGCATGGCCAGCGGTGGCGACGAGAAAGAATGGGAACGCGACCTGGCCCTCGATTACGTGGTGCAGAGCGGGACGTTCAAAGGCGTCGGTTTCAGCTGGCGCAACGGCACATTGCGCAGCGGCGTGCCTAGCGAATATGCCCAGGACCAGAACCGCGTAGCGGTCAGCTACACCCTGGCGCTGTTCTGATCGAGAGGGGGCTCAGCGGTCGTGAGCCCCCTTGTTCCATGGACGTGATCTTTGCTGAACCCAAAGCGGCGTGCTATCGATAGCACGCCGCTTTTTTGTTCTGTCTACTCAGGCCTCGCCCTGCCAATGCCGGCATTTGGAGGTCTTGCCGACGCCTGGATTGAAGGTGTTGCACGGGTCCAGTTGCTGATAAAACGCCTTCAATTCGGCCTTCGCCGGATACAGGTGGCCAACGTTATGTTCCGCCGGATACTCCGCCCCGCGATCATCCAGCAACGCCCACATTTCATGTTCCACCGCCGTGCAGTCGTGGCCTTTGCGCACGATGTAATCCTGGTGGAAGACGTGGCAGAAAAAGTGCCCGTAATACAGCTTCAAGATCAGTTGTTGCTCGATGGAATCGGGGAGTTTTTCGAACCATTCCCGGTCATTGCGGGCCAGGGCGATATCCAGCGCGACGATGTCTTCGACCGTCTCGTCATGAATCGCCCGATAGCGCACCGCCGCCCCGGCCGCCGCAAACCGATGCAGGAACGCCTTGCTCCCCTCCTCGGCCGTACAGCGGAAGAAATCGGCCTCGCGCCCTTCGAACAACTCATCCAGATACGCCTGTGTCGACGCCACCGAGGCGGCCGACACCTTGAGCATCAAGTAGTGTTCATAACGCTGACGGTAGTCGGCCATGCGCTTGGGCAAGTGGTCGGGAAAGCGTCCCGCGACCCACTGCAACACACGGTCCGACAGGTTCGAACGCAGCCAGGCAAACCGGCCGAGCACGTTATCCACCCGGGCCTTCAGGGCGAACATCTTCGGCAGGCGCTGGGTGCCCAGGTGATGGATCATCAGGAAGGTATCCTTGCCGTACTGCGCGGCCACGTCATACGCGTCGCGGTGCATGTACTCGCCTGCAATCGGCAACTCTTCGAAGTGTTCGAGCATGTGCCGGCGGATATGGGTCAGATCGGCGGTGTCGTTGCTGCCGATGTAAAACACCGCGGTGTCTTTCTCGGCGACGAAGGTGTCCAGGCGCACCGCAAACACGGCCAGCTTGCCGGCGCTGCCGCTGGCTTCGTACAAGCGCTGCCGGTCGGCATTGAACCGCGCCGGCGTGTCGGCATCGACGGCACGCACATGGTCGGCATACCCGTGGTCGGAGCCGCGCCCGGCGTCAGCCAGGATGTCGGAGGCGTGGTAACGGCCGGCATCCAGATTGCCGAGGATCTGCTCGGGTGTATCGCCCAGCTTCACCCCCAGATGATTGACCAGCTGCAACTGCCCTTCTGCATCTAGCCGGGCGTACAGCGCCATCTCGGTGTACGCCGGCCCTCGCCGGATCAACGAACCACCGGAATTGTTGCAGACGCCGCCAAAGACCGAAGCACCGATGCACGATGAACCGATCACCGAGTGCGGCTCGCGGCCCAGCGGCTTGAGCACCTTTTCCAGTTGATCGAGCGTCGACCCGGGAAAGCAGATCACCTGCCGCCCTTGCTCGATCACCTGCACCGTGCGCATGCGCAACGTGCTGATGATCACCACGTCGCGGTCATAGCCGCCGTCCGGCGTGGAGCCACCGGTCAACCCGGTATTCGCCGCCTGCATGATCACGATCATATCGGCCGCCACGCACGCTTTGACCACGCGCCATTGTTCGAGCAGCGAACCGGGGCGCACCACGGCAACGGCATTGCCCTTGCCGAATCGAAAGCCCTGGCGGAAGCGCACCGTGTCGTTGGCATCGGTCAAGACATGGCTGTCACCGACGATGGTTTTCAGGTTGGCGATGAGTTCGGGGACGAGAGGTTGAGGCAAAGGGGGGACGATAGCGTTCATCAGTCATTCCGCAGGTATGGGCTCAATCGAGCGGTCGTTATTGTTCTTTCCGAGGGAGATTCGGAGCGTGGGATGGACTCGATCCGGTTCACGCACCCCGTGAACCGGGCCGTTGAAGAAGGATGAAATTTTCAGGAAGGGACGGTCGTCACCCGGCGGTGAATAGCCGCGCCGGGGGAGACACATGACAGGCTGGCGTCGCCCGGCACGCGGGCGAGCCAGGCGTCATGGTTGAGCGTCGTCGTTGCCCCCGCTCAAATGTCGAGGATGCCCGACGCCATGAACCCGCCATCGACCGGGATGACATGGCCGCTGATATAGGACGAATCGTCAGAGGCCAGGAAAGCCACGGCCCCGGCCATTTCGGCGGGTGTTCCATAACGCCGCATCGGCACGGCCTTGACGTAGGAATTGCGCGTCGTCACCGAGTGCAGTGTCTGGGTCAAGGGCGTGTCCACCGGGCCCGGCGCGATTCCATTTACGGTAATGCCGTACTCGGCCAGCTCGACCGCCATCTGCCGGGTCAACCCGATGATCGCCGCCTTGGACGTGCCATAAGCCGTGCGGCCCATGCTCGCGCGCATCCCGCTGATGGAGGCGACGTTGATGATTCGCCCCCAGCCATTGGCGCTCATCAGGCGCGCCGCGTGCTGGCCACAAAGCAGCGAGCCCGTGAGGTTGATATTCAGCACGCGCTGCCAGTCGCCGAGGTCGCACTCGAGAAACGCCTGGGTCCTGGCGATACCGGCATTGTTGACCAGCACATCGCAGCGGCCGAAACGCGCTTGTATCTCGGCAAACGCTGCAGCGATGGAATCCGCATCGCCCACATCGATCGCCAGCGCCAGCGCTTCGATGCCCTGGACCTTGAGCCCGGCGACCATTTCTTCGGCCGCCGCCAGATTGATGTCGGCCACCACGACCGTGTGTCCATCGTGTCCCAGTCGTTCGGCAATGGCTGCGCCGATGCCCATGGCCGCGCCGGTCACCAGAGCGACGCGCCCCAGTTCAAAGGGGGTCGGAGCTTGCTTGTTCGCTAATTGATTCATGACAAAAGCTCTCTTAGAGGAAACCGATGGAAATCCATGGGAAACAGGCGACGATGATCAGCGCCACGATCAGTGCGGCGAGGTAGCCCCAGACCCGTCGAATGACGTGATCGGACGACACCTTGCTGATCGCGCAGGCCGCGTAGAAACCGACACCCAGCGGTGGTGCGAACAGGCCGATGCCCATCGCCAGGATCACCACCATGGCGTAGTGCACGGGATGGATACCGAGCATTTCCGCCAGCGGGAACATCAGCGGGCCGAACAGCACGATCGCCGGAATACCCTCCAGCACGCTGCCCAGCACCACGAAGACGATGATGGTGACGATCAGGAAGCCGATGGAGCCGCCAGGAATCTCGCTGATCAGGTCCACCAGTGCGGCCGAAAAACCCGATTGGGTCAGGGCCCAGGCCATGGCCGATGCCATACCGATAATCAGCAGGATGGCCCCGGACAAGGCCGCCGCCTCAAGCATCATCGGGTAGACCTTTTTGAACTCGATGTGGCGCATGAACAGGTGCATCACCAGCCCGACCATCACCACATAAGCCACACCGATGGTGGACACTTCGGTCGCGGTAGCCGCGCCTTCGAGCACCGCCACGCGGATCAGCAATGGCAGCGCCAGCGCCGGCAAGGCAATCAGGAAGGTACGACCGATAACCGACAGCGGCGCGCGTTTGACCGTAGGCATCGCTTCCTTGCGGGAGCGCCACCAGCACACCAGCGCGATGACCACGGTGGCAACCACCGCCGGCATCAGGCCGCCGATGAACAGCGCCGTGATTGACACGCTGCACACCGCACCGATCGTAATCAGCACCAGGCTCGGTGGAATGGTCTCGGTCATCGCCCCGGTGGCCGCCAGCAACGCGGCCAGCTCTTCGGGCTCGGAACCGCGTTTCTTCATTTCAGGGAACAGCGCCGGTGCCACCGCAGCCATGTCGGCGACCTTGGAACCCGAGATCCCCGACACCAGAAACATCGCCCCCAGCAAAACGTACTGCAAGCCACCGCGCACATGGCCGAGCAACGAGGCCATGAAGTCGATCAGCGTGCGCGCCATGCCGGACAGTTGCAGCACAACGCCCAGCATGACGAACAGTGGCACCGCCAGCAGCACCATGTGGGACATGCCCTCGTCCATTCGGCCGACGACAATCGACAACGGCGCATGGGTGACCAAGGCCAGGTAAGCCATGGTGGCCGTACCAAACGCGAAGGCGATAGGAATGCCGCCGAACACACAGGCACCCAGCAACGCCAGGAAGAACACGATCAGGTTGTAGTTGCCGATCCCCACCAGCAACGGCTGGCTGAACCACAACACAGCGGCCACCAGCGTCACCACGCCGACCCCGGCCATGAACTGGCGCACCGTGGAAAACCGCGCCATGCGCGACACCGCCGCCAACAGCATCAGGACCGCGCCGACCGGCAGGGCCGCCGCACGCAAGCCGTCCGGGATGCCCAGCGCCGGGGTGGTGATCGACATCTGCTCGTGGGAGTGCTGCATCGCCGGCGAGATGATCATCACCACGAACAGGCACACCACCAGCGCCGACAGCGTTTCACAGAAACCACGCCAGGCCTCGGGCAGCTTGTTGACCAGCGCCGACATGCGCATGTGTTCGCCGCGGTCCAGGGCCAGCACCGCACCGAACATGGCCAGCCAGATGAACAGCGAAGAAGCCAGTTCGTCGGCCCAGATCAACGGGCTGTGCATCACGTAGCGGGAGATCACGCCCGCCAGCAGCACGCAGGTTTCGATCACCATCAGGGCCACCGTGATCGCCCCGACCACATGCATGGACCCTCTGTTCAGACAGACAAGCGCCCGGGCCGGCAGACGCATGGTGCTAGTGGAGGCCAGTGCCGCTGGCGCGCTCATCATGCGAGTTTCCCGGCGTATTTTTCGAGAATGGTCCAGGCGGCATCACCGAACTTTTCATGCCACTCGGCGTAGTAGTTGGCGCTTTGCAGCCGCTGGCGGAAAGGTTCCGGCGCGGACTCCACCAGGTCGAGGCCTTTCTCTTTGAGCGTGTCGCGGATGCTGCTCTGCAACTTGGCCAGGTCATCACGCTGAGCAACCACGGCCGCATTGATGTGCTTGCTGACCACCGCATGCAGGTCCGCAGGCAAGCGTTTGAACGAAGCACTGTTGCCCAGCATCCAGAACCCGTCCCAGACGTGGTTGGTCAGGGAGCAATACTTTTGCACTTCGTACAGCTTCGCCGACGAGACCAGGGTGAGCGGGTTTTCCTGGCCTTCCACGATGCGGGTCTGGAGCGCCGAATACACCTCGGAAAAGTTGATGCTGGTGGGCGCAGCGTCGAAGGCGCGGAAGATGGACATGATGATAGGGCTGGGCGGTACGCGCAGCTTCATGCTCTTCAGATCATCGGGCGTGACGATCGGACGGCTGCTGGTCGTGGTCACCCGAAAGCCGTTGTCCCAGATTTTCTCGAATGCAAACAGCGTTTCGGTCTTGGCGATCTCGGCGCGCACATGGGCACCCAGCTCGCCGTCCATGGCATTCCACACCTGCTCGTAATTGTTGAAGGCAAAACCGATTGCGCTGATCTGCACCGACGGCACCAGCGTGCCGAGGATCACCGGCGACAGGGCAAACATGTCCACCGCGCCGGAGCGAACCTGAGCGAGGGTGTCGGTATCGCTGCCGAGCTGGCTGCTGGGGAAAATCTGGATCTGTACCGCGCCGTTGGTTTCTTCCCGAATGGCCTTGGCCATTTCCCGGGCACGCACATTCATCGGATGGGTGATGGGCATGTTGTTGGCAAATTTCAATTTGAACTCGGCGGCCTGGCTCTTGCCGCTGTACAGACCAAGCCCGGCGGCGGCTACGGCAGCAGAGGCGAGTGAGGCCGTTTTGAGAAAATTGCGGCGAGAAAAGTCACTCATTGGGTTCTCCTGACATTATTGTTTTTATTGATCGATGGCCATGTGGCCGGGGACTGGATGCAAGTGATAAAGCAATTCAGGTGCCATGCGCAGAAAAAAGCTTCGGGCACTTTGAACCGGTGCTGAATTTTTTAGCCAAGCCCATGTATTACATGGATAAAAACGTATTTTTACCAAATGTATCGACTGCTGCTCGGGGACAGCACAAGTCGCTGCAGATGTAACACGTGTCTCCCATAAAACTGTCGCCCTCCCCCGCAGGCGACACTTGTAATAGACAGGTCATCCCCTCTCGTCGACGACGTCAGCTGCACGGTCCGCCCGTCGGTCCTGACTATGCGGACGACACTTTTGGGCTGAGACGTTTCAGCCGCTGCCGCGATAATCGAACGCTAACCCATGAGACATCGAGGTTCCGCATGACAAGCGCCGCGACAGAGCAGGTCAGCCCGCAAACCCTGAGAAAAGTGATTGTCGCCGCCGGCATCGGCAATTTCGTCGAGTGGTTTGACTTCGCCGTCTACGGCTTCCTGGCGACGACCATCGCCCAGCAATTCTTCCCCAGCGGCGATGCCAGCGTGGCGTTGCTGAAAACCTTTGCGGTGTTCGCCGTGGCCTTTGCGTTTCGGCCACTGGGCGGGCTGTTCTTCGGCATGCTCGGTGACCGCATCGGTCGCAAGCGCACACTCGCAATGACCATCCTGCTGATGGCGGGTGCGACGACGCTGATTGGCTTGTTGCCGACCTACGCCGCCATTGGTGTCGCGGCGCCGGTGTTGCTGAGCCTGATCCGCTGCGCCCAGGGTTTTTCCGCCGGCGGCGAATATGCCGGTGCCTGCGCGTACCTGATGGAACACGCGCCCAGCGACAAGAGGGCGTGGTATGGCAGTTTCATTCCGGTGTCGACCTTTGCCGCGTTTGCCTCGGCAGCCGTGGTGGCTTACGCACTCGAGGCGTCATTGTCGGCCGAAGCCATGGGCAGCTGGGGCTGGCGCCTGCCGTTTTTGATTGCCGCGCCGCTGGGCCTGGTCGGTCTTTACCTGCGCTGGAAGCTCGATGAAACCCCGGCGTTCCAGGCCGTGACCGAACAACATGCCGTCGCGCACTCCCCGCTCAAGGAAACCCTGCGCAACCATGGCTCGGCGATCTGCTACCTGGGTGCGTTCATTTCGTTGACGGCGCTGTCGTTCTACATGTTCACCACCTACTTCGCGACCTACTTGCAGGTCGCCGGCGGCCTGAGTCGTGCGACGGCGTTGCTGGTGTCGCTGATCGCGCTGATCTTCGCCGCCTTGATGTGCCCGCTGGCCGGTTTGTATTCGGACCGGGTCGGCCGCCGGAAGACGGTGATGACCGCCTGCGCGCTGTTGATCGTGGCGGTGTATCCATCGTTCATGATGGCCAGCTCCGGCTCGTTCGCGGCCTCCATCGTCGGCGTCATGCTCCTGGCGATTGGCGCCGTGTTATGTAACGTGGTGACCGCCGTGCTGCTCTCGGAAACCTTCCCGACCCGCACTCGCTACACCGCGTCGGCGATCACCTACAACATGGCCTACACCCTGTTCGGCGGCACCGCACCGCTGATGGCGACCTGGCTGATCAGCACCACCGGCAGCAATCTCTCGCCGGCGTATTACCTGATTGCCATTGCCGTGCTGGCGTTGGCGGGTGGCCTGGCGTTGCCCGAGACCTCGAAGATTTCCCTGCACGATATTGCGTCGGGAGAAAAGGAAGCCGGGGTGCCTGCGGCAGCACGAGGGTGAAATTCACCCTCGTGGTTTGTGAAGCTTGGCTAGCCCTTCAGCGCCGCTTCAATCTTCGCGACGTCGATCTTGCCCATCTGCATCATCGCCTCAAAGGCACGCTTGGCCGCGGCGGGATCGGGATCACTGATCGCCGCCGAGAGCACCCGCGGGGTGATCTGCCAGGACAATCCCCACTTGTCCTGGCACCAGCCGCAGACGTTTTCCCTACCGCCGTTCCCCACAATCGCGTTCCACAAGCGGTCCGTCTCGGCCTGATCGTCAGTCGCCACCTGGAACGAAAAGGCCTCGTTGTGCTTGACCTGCGGCCCGCCGTTCAGACCGAGACACGGGATGCCCATCACCGTGAATTCCACCGTCAGGACATCGCCCTTCTTGCCCGACGGATAGTCACTGGGGGCACGGTGGACAGCGTTCACGGCGCTGTCCGGAAATGTTTCGGCGTAGAACGTCGCGGCGTCCAGCGCGCTGCCGTCGTACCACAGGCAAATCGTGTTTTTGCTGAGCATTTTTGTTCTCCAAAAGAATGTGCGGGTTTTCCTGCTAAACGTCTTCGAATGTTCCCGTACGCACTTTGCCGCGGCGCTCGTAGCGGCTGATCACAACACCCGCCGGCGTGGTGACCGAGTGCGCCAGGGTGAACACCGACGATCAGGCGCATCCCTTAACCCTAGTCGAACCAGCCACCGGGAAATCGACAGCGCGATATACGGGCCCTGCGAAAAACAGCCTCGAACGCTTACAATCACAGCCCTCTCCCACAGATCAGGCAAACCAGTTCGGCTATGGCGCTCGACCCTCCAACGATGTTGACCCTCTCTATCGCCCTCGCAGCGGCAGCCGCGCTGTATCTGGCGATCGAGTGGCGCAGCATTCGCGAACCTTCGCTGCTGTTCTGGAGCGCAGGGTTTGCCACCATCACCGTGGGTTCGACCCTCGCCCTGCTGCGCATCAGCGGTCTATTGCTGATCGGCATCTGGTTCGCCAACGGCCTGTTAGTGACGGCGCACTTTCTGTTCCTGCTGGGCGTCGCGCGGTTTACCCAAGTGCGCCTGTCGCGTGCCTGGTACCTGATTTTCGTCGCCTGGCTGGCCATGCTGTTGCTGCCGGACGAACCGTCGTGGTCGAAGCTCATGCTGGTGGCCAATTCGCTGCTGGTCGCCCTGCCGACGCTCAGGGCCAGCTTCCTCCTGCGTCCCCATGGCCGGTCATTGAGCGTGGGCGCGGTGCAGTTGCGTTATGTGCTGCTGACCCACGGACTGTTTTATCTCATCAAGGCGATATCGGTGGTGGTGCCGGGTACGCTGATCGATCTGGCGGCCTTTCGCGGCGAGATCATCCAGATTTCGCTGGTCGAGGGTGCGATGGCGATCATGCTGATCGCGCTCTCGATGACCGGCACCGAGCGCTACCGGCGAGAGAAACGGATCGAACGGCTGGCGGCGCGCGATCCGTTGACTGCCCTGTACAACCGCCGCGCCCTCGAAGTGCGGGCGCCGCGCCTGCTGGAGGACGTCTCCGGCACGCGACCGGGCGCGCTGCTGCTGATCGACATCGACAACTTCAAACTGGTCAACGACCTCTACGGCCACACCGCCGGTGACCGGCTGCTGATTTCGCTGAGCGAGATGATTCGTTCGGTGTTGCCCAACGGCGCGCTGGCCGCTCGGCTGGGCGGTGACGAGTTCGTCATCCTGCTGAATGATGCGTCGAGTGAGCGAATCGTCGGGCTGGGCAACGTCTTGCGGGATCGGTTTCACCAGGCGGCTTCACAGGCATTCGCTACACCTGAACCGGTCACCTTGAGCATCGGCGCCAACCTGTTCGACCAGCCGCCGGCGAGTCTGGCGGCCTTGATCGAGCAAGGCGACACCGCGCTCTATGAATCCAAGCGCGGCGGACGCAACAGCCTTCGCCTGGTGGATCGGACCCTGGCCAGCGGCGCGCTGTCACCTACCCGTTGATGCGGCAGTTGTCTTGATACGTATGTATGAATGATAGGTTCACAAATAGTGCGTATCTTGTCCGACACAAAGCGTCCCACTGCGGCCATCTGCGAGCCTCTCTCGCCAAGGAAGAACAATGATCACGGCTTCAACTTCGAACTCAACGAATGCGGCAATGTCGGCCTACACCTCTGCCGTCGAGGCGAAGGCTGCGGCTCAGACTGAGCAACAACGGGTGGCTCAGGACGATCCGGCCAAGACGCCGAATGAAGATTCGGTGAGCCTGTCCAGCACCTCGACCGCCTACAGCAATTCGATTGCCGGCAACGCGCCGTTCTTCCCGGTGCGTGCGGGCATGAACGCCGACGCCCTCGTCCTCGGCGCCTCCAAGCCGGGCGCGGTCTCCAGTTCCAAGGACAAGACGTTTGCCGAAGTGGCCACCGACGCCCGCAAGCGCATGGATGAAAAGTACGCGCAGATGAAAGCCAGCGGCAAACCGTACACCGGTAGCGATGAAGACCGGAACGGGCTGATGGGCGATCTCGATCGACGCTCGCTGAATGCCGTCGCGACCAATCAGGGCGGTGCTTTCACCGCTGAGGAACAAGCTTCGGCACAAGCCTTGATGCGCCAGCAAGGGCGCCTCGCCACCGGTTACTACAGCGGCCCGGCGGATCAGGAAAAAAACTGGAAAGACCCGTTTCTCAACGACCCTTACGGCCGGGCCCGCGCCGCCCTGGATTTCATGGACAACATGAGCCCCGAAGAAAAAGCCACGCCCGAGTGGCTGTCCCAGCATCTGTCGCTGGAAGCGGCGCTGAACCAGAGCTCGAGCCTGGACCCCGCCGAGAAGAAAACCGGACACTTCCACAACCTGGCTGAAATCCTCGCGGGCATCGTGACGGACGGATCCGACAGCGAACAATCCAGCGCAGTCAAAAACGCCGACCCAAGCGTCGGGATCATGAAAAAGCTGCAGTCACTGGTTTCGTGACACCGCCGATTTTGTAGGAGCCGGCTTGCCGGCGATTGGGCCTTGAATGTTGCGTTGATTTAACGGGCCTCATCGCTGGCAAGCCAGCTCCTACAGGTTTTCGGGTGTCTGGTCGGATGCATTCACAACGCCGATACCACTGGAAAAACACAATCCCCCTGTAGGAGCTCGCTCGCTCCTACAGATCGCGGCCGTGGACTACCGACGCCCCCATTCCCGCGGACTGACCCCGGTCTTGCGGCGAAACGCCCGGGCCAGTGCCGAAGGGCTTTCGTAGCCGACTTCATCGGCAATCAGGGCAATCGACTTGCCTTCACGCAAGCGTTTCTGCGCCAGGCTGACGCGCCAGCTCACCAGGTAATCCACCGGCGTCTGCCCCACCACCTGGCGAAAGTGTTCGGCAAAACTTGCCCTGGACATGTTGGCCGCCGCCGACAACTCGGCCACGGTCCAGGCCTTGGCGGGTGTGTCGTGCATCAGGCTCAAGGCGCGCGCCAGCCGTGGATCGGCGAGCCCGGCCATCAGACCGGGGCTTTGTTCGCGGTTGGTCAGGATATGCCGCAGCAACTGGATCACCAGCACTTCGAACAGGCGGTCCATCATCGCTTCCCGCCCGCAAATACCGTCGAAGGCTTCGTTGAACAACCAGTCAAGCGTGCCCGCCAGGGTCGGCGCCTCTTCCAGGTCCAGCACCAGGTAATCGGGCAAGGCCGCCGCCAGCGCATTGCCCGCGCCCCCATCGAAATCAAGTGAGGCGCACACCAGCTGGGTGTCGGACGCGTCGGCGGCAAACAGGCGATGACGGTAGGGCCTGGGGAAGAAGATCAGCGTGGGCTTGTTGAGCTGGAGGTCACGCTCATCGGCCAGTTTGAGCGTCAGCTCACCGGCGCGAAGCAGATGCAGGTGCCCGCAGGCCTGCTCGCCGTCAAACGCCGTGGTGCCGCAGAACGTGCCGCTGTGGAAGGTGCCGGCACTGACGCCGAAATGACTGAGCAAGGTGGATAAACGATCCATGAAGGCGCTCCCGGGAACAAATCTGGACGATCTGTCGCATATCCTCGACGATTTGCCGCCAATAGACCAGCCCTGGTCATTAGCATGGACCCCGTACCCAGCGCATACCGCGCCGACATCTACGGAGAATCACCATGAGCCGCATCAATACCCTGAGCCTCGAACTCGCCACTGACGCTACCCGCCCGCTGCTGGAAGGCGTGCAGAAAAAAATCGGCTTTCTGCCCAACGTGTTCAAGACCCTGGCCCACGCACCGGCGGTGCTGACGTCCTATCTGCAACAATCGGCGACCCTCGGTAAAACCTCGCTGAGCGCCACGGAAAAAGAGGCGATCTTCCTCGCCACGTCCCAGGTCAACGGCTGCGACTACTGCCTGGCCGCCCACACGTTGTTTGCCGGCAAGGCCGGATTATCGTCCCAAGACATCCTCGACGCCCGCAACGGCCAACTCAATGCCTTTGCCACCCTCGCCCGTCAGATCACCGAAAGCCGCGGCCACCTGAGCAGCGAGCAGATTGACGCGGCACGGGCTGCCGGCATCGACGACGCGAAAATCGTTGAAGTGATCGCCCATGTGGCCTCGCAAACCTTGACCAACTACCTCAACAACGTGGCCCTGACCGACATCGACTTCCCTGCCATCGATGCTTGAACGAGACCTTCCATCAAGGAGTACAGCTGATGAATACCGTGACGCTCTACACCACCGACACCTGTCCTTATTGCCGCAACGCCAAGGCGTTGCTGGCCAGCCGGGGTGTCACCGCCCGGGAAATAAACGTTCAGTCCGAACCGGGGAAATTCCAGGAGATGCTCAGCCGTAGCGGGCGTCGAAGCGTGCCGCAGATTTTTATCGGCGACACCCATGTCGGAGGGTTCGACGACCTGGCCAGACTGGATCGCCAGGGAGGTTTGTTGTCGATGCTGGCCTGAGTTTGATTTTTACTCGTCGCACGGCGTGACGGGCTTCATTTTTTGACAAGGATGTTGTATCAAACCGCTGCAATACAGTGAATGATCACGCAGTACTGCTAAAGTGATAGCACACGTCTCCATCTACCCTGATCCGAAGATTTCGGCGATGGATGACGTGTGATGAGTATGAGTGGCTTGCGGTGACGCCAGGGCTATCGCGGGAGGGTTGATTGACCTGCATTTCGTCATTATCGAGCGCGAAGGAAAGCAAATGAGGTCCAAGCATGATTTTTGAGCCTAACAGTACCCGTTCCGTTCTCCAGCGTAGAAGCAGTAGCAGTGTCGTCGTTCAAGCCGGTCTCGATTGCGTTGCGGTCACCGGCGTCGCCTGGTTCTTGATCAACTATCACATCGGTTTCATCTCGCAAGACTACGTCATCATGCTCCTGTTGCTGCTCGGGGCCCTGGCTGTCGTCTACGACCACTATGCCATTTACCGCAGCAACGTCGGCTTTACCGTCAAGGCTTTCAAGCTGCTGAAAGCATGGACGGCCACCTTTGGTTTTCTGGTAGCCATGGCGTTCCTGACCAAGCAAAGCGAGGTGTATTCGCGCTTGTTGATGGGCGAGCTGTTTGTGCTTGGCTACTTCGCCCAGTTGCTGTTGCACCTAGCCACCCGGGAAATGCAAAAGAAGTTTCTGGCTCATCCGACGCAACTGGAAAATGCGCTGATCATCGGTTCGGGCGAACTCGCCAGTTACCTGTACAAGAAAATCAGCAATAACCCCTGGCTGGGCGAGCGCATTGTCGGCAGCGTGTTGATTGGTGCGGACGACGACCGCGGCAAGGAGCCGGCGGACGGCAAGCATCGCCTGCCGATACTCGGGGATATCTCCCACCTCGATGAACTGGTGGTCAAACACGCCATCCGCACCGTGTACTTCGTTACGCCTCTGGGCGGGTCAGAGGTTATCCAGGATGTTTATCTGAAGCTGTTCGATAAACACATTTCGGTGAACTGGGTCCCTGATATTTTCTCGTTGCGCCTGATCAACCACAGCGTTCGTGAAATTGCCGGCATTCCTGTGCTGACCCTGTCGGAAACCCCGCTGATGGGGATGCGCCTGTTTCTGAAGAACCTTGAAGACAAGGTCCTGGCGTTCCTGATCCTGGTGTTTGCGACGCCCTTCCTGTTGGCTGTGGCCATCGCCATCAAGCTCGACAGCCCGGGGCCTATCTTCTTCCGTCAGGAGCGCATGGGCTGGAGTGGTGAGTCCTTCCGCATCTGGAAATTCCGCAGCATGGTGACCCATCAACCGGCGGACGGTGTGGTTAAACAGGCGCAGAAGAATGATCCACGGGTCACTCGGGTTGGCGCGTTTATCCGGCGGACCAGCCTGGATGAACTGCCGCAGCTGTTTAACGTGTTGATGGGGGAAATGTCGCTGGTGGGGCCTCGACCGCACGCGATTCAACACGATGTGCAGTATTCGCCTGACGTCTCGGGTTACTTTGCGCGCCACAACATTAAACCGGGCATTACAGGCCTGGCTCAGGTGCGGGGTTTGCGCGGTGAGACGAGGGAGATTGACCAGATGATTCGGCGGGTTGATTCGGATATCGAGTACATCAACAACTGGTCGCTCTGGCTCGACTTTGTGATTCTTGTGCGTACGGTTTTTGCGTTTTCCGGGAAGCATGCTTATTAGGCTTTGGATGGAGTACATATCCGGTTCTGCGGTAACGGCGGATATTGGTTTCGCCCTTACGGCGAGTCACTTTTGAAAAACCTGCGCGGCCCGGCGAAAAGTAACCAAAACGCTCTTGCCCCTTTCGTTCGGTGGCTCGCTAATGCTCGCCATGCCCTCGCTCCGGTCCTGCTCCGTGGGCCCGCCGCCATCGGCCATCCATGGCCGGGGGCGGCTAACCCGGCATCCATGCCGGGTTGCCCACTGCGCAGAACCTCCACTCGGCCTCTCGAGGGGCGTGCACCTCAAAAGCCAGATCAAAAGCGAAAGGCGAGCTAACGCTCGACCTGAAGAGTGGTGAAAATCAAAGGCAGTACGCCAATCCCCTGTGGGAGCGAGCCTGCTCGCGAAAAACGCCAACACACCGCGTTCATTCAGACAGTCCGCGTCATCGTTGGCGTCCATCGCTGGCAAGCCAGCTCCCACAGTGGAATTCGCTCGATCAGAAAACCCGATGCCCTGTAGGAGCGAGCCTGCTCGCGAAAAATGCCCGGACACCGCGTGCGATCAGACAACCCGCGTCATCGTTGACGTCCATCGCGAGCAGGCTCGCTCCCACAGGGGGAATGCGGTCAAGCGGAGAGCCAGGTCGGCTATCAGGCCGCCTCGGCGGCTGTGGCGGTGGTCGCCCCCTCGAGAGACCGAGTGGAGGTTCTGCGCAGTGGGCAACCCGGCATGGATGCCGGGTTAGCCGCCCCCGGCCATGGATGGCCGATGGCGGCGGGCCCACGGAGCAGGACCGGAACGAGGGCATGCCGAGCCTTAGCGAGGCACCGAACGAAAGGGGCAAGAGCGCTTGGTTACTTGGCGCCGGGCGGCGTTCCGCTTCTCCAAGTGACTCGCCGTAAGGGCGAAACCATAAGTGGCCGTTACCGCAGGAATGGATATGTACACCCTCGATACATAATCATCGCCAGCAAACCGGCTCCCACAAACACCTAACCCCAGCTCATGACAATGGAAAAAGATCCAGCGTACGCTCAACCTCATCCGGGTCGATTCTGAAACCATCACCTTCAGGTATACCGACCACAAAACCGAATTTCTGGTGATCACGATCCGTCAGGTATTTGAAGAAGCAGAGAAAACGAGTGGGCGGCTGCAACACCAGCAGCGAACCACCTGGCGGCAGCACGTTCACCCCATGGATCAGATGACTGCCCTCGATACCCACCACGGTTTTCGCCCCGGCGCAGGCCGCCACGATGGTCGGAACATCGGACTTTGCCGGATCAAGAATGCGAAACCCCCGACGATCACGCAGGCGTTCGGCCACTTCCATTTCATTGCGTAACCGGCGCAATTCACCCGTGCCACCCCGCAGAATGAACACACCCGGGTGAGCATTGACACTGACGTGCGCCAGCAATCGTTCACCCATCGCCCGGAAACGCAGGTGCTTGTTCAGGTTCTGGCTGAGGTCATCGAAGATCACCAGCTCACGGAAAAATGCATTGCGCAAACGAACGGGACTCATGTCCAGCCATCGCTCATAACCGGGGGCGTGCAAGATGCCGTTTCGGGCGACAGAAGTATTGTCGGCAAATGGCGCCGTCGTCACGGGAACGCCTTCGTCACAAGCCAGCCGATAGGTCAGGCAATCATCCATCAACCAGGAGCCAAACCATTTGTTGCCGCCCATCGTGCAATACAGCGCACCGCGATCGATTTCGTGTTCCACGCGGATCCCCGGAAATCGTCCGGCACCCGGCGTCAGCCAGGATTTGGCATTGCCTTTGTAAAGGGCGCCATCGATCATCCAGACATCTTTCAACAGAAAACCAAGGGTCGGCCCATGCTCAACGGGCCCGGTGCCTTCCATGGTGCGACGCGGGTGCTCGTTGGGAAAAAAAAGCGCCTCTTCCCAGCCCGTCACACGCTCGAGCTGATTGGGCAGGAAGAACGCCGGCGGGGCTATGGCGCTCGAGCCCGGCGCGATCTCCCAGGTTTTGACCGCCAGACTCTGGAGAGGTAACGACGGCTTGCGTGTGACACGGGTCTTGAACAGGTGTTTATACGCCGCAAGACTCCACTTCAAGGGGCTGCCACTGGTCAATGCGTTAAATCCCGACATACATCCACCCCTTCAAACACGACGACACCAAGTTACTGTTTTCAATCAGCAACTGGTTCATGTGGATACGATACTTTCCAGCACAGGGGGAGACTTCAAGTGGCTGTATCGGCTCCGCAAGGTATCGAGGAGTGCGTCTCCCGGTGTTCTCGCGCAATGGATATATATCTTGAACAAACCGCCGAAACCCATTTCGCGGTAACGGTTGGCAACTTCCTCGTCACTCGGACCGTCCGGCACGCCCAGATGAAGTGTTAACTTTTTGCCTTCGACAGCAAAAAGAGGTGTTTCCCAAAGAAACCGAGCCGCCCCGACTTTTGGCAATTGAATAAACAAATAGCCATAGTTGCCGAGGGTATCAACATCGCCACCGCGCCTTCTCTTCCATTCCAGAAGCCCGTCATCCGGGCGGGCCAGGCAAGTGCCGATATCGTAATAATCGAATCCATTCTCAATCGCCCACTCAAGTGCCATAAAGGTGGTGATCGAGTTGATTTCACGCAACTTTTTATTGTCTGAAAATACCGTGTCCGGGTAGCCGAACCGCACGGTGCTCCAGTAGCGTTTCCCGGCACGGGTAACGACGCAGCCAAGGTGGCAGGCAACGACCTCATCTTCCAGCAACACCAGATCGAGTCGCCCGGCCGTTTTCGCTACCCGTTGCACCTCTTGCGTGGCAATTTGCGAGGCCGCCGAACCGTGTCTCGCCCGGGCATATGGCTGAAGCATGTCCCGGTCGGCAATTTCGATTTCGTCATCGTTCAACGCTTGTTTGAGCCGATAGCGTGTGCGGTTCTTGCGCAGGTTGCGACGTAATTCGGCGTTGTATTTCGCTGTGATCTCGTCAATCGATCTGCTGAGCGGCACCACCGCGCTCAGGTATTGAGGCACGTATAAAGCGCCCAATGTCGGTATATCGCTGACCAGTACAGTGTGATCAGACTTTTGCAGTTTCAGCCGGGTTTCGTTCCCTTGAGCTTGACCGCCCAGCAGAACTTTCACAAATTCCCGTTGTTTTTTTCTGCCGGCATAAAGAATGTCATATGCACTGTCTTCGCGCAGTTTGAACCTGACAATTTCCCAGCGCCAGAAACAGGCTCGCGTGCCAATATCCCACAACCAGGCGAGAGCTTTCCGGAGCTCGAATCGCATTGATGGCGATATTAGCTTGCGCAATATTGTGACGATCTGCTCTTTCATTTATTTATCAACACACGCCAAGTAAGTTCATCTGAGTTTGAAAATCAACAAACTAAATACCGGACATGAGCGCTCGACGATGATGCACTTTCTTCAAATTCCACGGCAAACCGTAACTTAGGTATCTGTAGGGTTCGCCACTTCACTTGAATGCGTGCCACGCTTTCCTTCTTGCGAAAAACTCGCAACTCCCTCCCTGGAATCAAGACTTTCTGACGCCATTAAGCCGTCAATAATCCTTGTGAAGAAAAAATCTTTAATACACCCGCCAAGTCGATGACCTAGGCTGAGTAAAGATCTTGGCCGAGAGTTTTGCAAGATATTTCAGAGGTGTTTTTGGGGCGCCTGCCCTGTCAGGATTTTTTACAGATCAACGTGCGCAACAGGAACATCGGATTGCCCACCACGTAGCGAGTGAACAGTCGTTTCGGCTCACTGGCCAAGCGGAACACCCACTCACAGCCGAGACGGCGAATCCACTGTGGAGCGCGATTAACCTTGCCGCCGAGAAAGTCGAGGATCGCCCCGCCGCAGACCACCAGACAAGGCTCGCCGCTGGCCGCCAGCCTTGCCGCGACGGCTTCCTGCTTGGGCATGCCCATCCCCAGCACCACCAGTTCCGGTTGATATTGCCGGGCCAGGTTCAAGTAGGTTTCCACCGGGTCGAAACCATGGTGGGCGGAGACGACATCAACCGCGAACGTCGCTTCGCTGTGCTGCACCGCGTTGCTAAGGTACGGCTCTTCCGTTCCCCAGAACGCCACGCGCCGCCCCTTGAAGGCGGCCAGTAATTTCGGGATCAGATCGGTGCCGTTCATGTTCAGCCCGGGTTCCCGGCCGAGCCGGCGAAACAGGATGGCCATGCCGGAACCATCGCGTAGTAACACGTCCGCCGCCGACAGTGCGTCGTAATAGTCGGCGTTAGCGCTCACCAGGTTCATGGCGTGGGCATTGACGAATCCAACAACGGTTGCCGCTTCCGTTCTGGACAACGCTTCAATCAATGCCTGTTCGTCAGCAGAATCGCTGACCACCCGCAGTTTCTGGACGATCGTTTGCCAACGGCGCAGCCAGGTCAACGCGCTCATCAATGATCATCCCGTTTCGAGCGCACCCACTCGACCTGGCGCTTGAGCAGAAACCCCAGATACAGAGGGATTTTCTTCAGCGCGTAGAACGGTGCATACATCAATGTTGAAAACGAGATGATTGCGCGACCGAATTGGCTCCAGGCCAGCAGGATCGTCACACCCAGGATGGCCATCCCGGCGGTAGAAATGACCGCCGGTGCCGAAGGGCCACCGAGCAGCAGAATCAGCCATGACAGGATGAACCCCGCGGCCAGGATCAGCGTCAGCAGGGCCAAGGGCGGCACCCACAAATCAAGGGTCATCGCCAGCAGGCTCCAGTTACGCCGGCGGAACGATTCCACGAACAACTTTGGCGCATCCCCGAGGATGACCCCCAGATGACCATGCTCCCAGCGCGTGCGCTGACTGGCCAGGCCTTCGTCACTGCGCGGGAAATAACTGGTCACCAGCGCATCGGGACAAAACAGCGGCGGCTTGCCGGCGCGGCAGAAATCCAGCCCCATCTTCAGGTCTTCGACGATATGGCCGCTGGCCAACTCGATCAACGCGAGGTCCTTCCAGACAAAAGCCATTCCCGTGCCCATCAGCGGGCAGGGCAAACCCAGCCACGTCCAGCCTCGCGGTCGCACCCGGTTTTTCACACACCAGGCAAATTCGGCCAGTTGGACTTTCAACCCGGCACCGGCTGGCGCGTGCATCAGATCCAGTGCTTGGGTCGGCCGCCCGGAATCGATGCAGCGCAAGGCCAGGCGCGAAAGCGTGCCCTCCCCCAACTGGCAATCGGCATCGATGACGATCATGACGTCCGGCGCATCGCCCGCCAGATGGCGCGTGCCGAACTCCAGCGCATAACCTTTGCCGCGCAGTTCGTCATTGCTGCGTTCTACCACCTCGGCGCCAGCCGCGCGGGCTACCGCCGCCGTGTCGTCGGAACAATTGTCCGCCACCACCACCAGACGATCGCCCTCCAGCAGTTGCTGGCGAATGCTGTTGATCGTCGCAATGATCACCGAGGATTCATTGTGCGCTGGCACCAGCACTGCCACCCGTGGTCGCGGGCCCTGCGGGGTCCGTTGCGACCGCGCAGGCAGACAGGCCAGCAACACCTGAACAAACAGCACCAACACCGGCAGTACGATGAGTACCAACACGACGCTGAACAACCAGCCCAGTAATGTGATCATGCTTGCGCCTTGAATAAATCAGCCAGTTTGGCCGCTTCGGTATCGATGTCGTGCCGCTCCAGCACCCGTTGATACGCCGCCTCGCCCATTCGCTGCAACACTTCGACAGGTTGCGCCAGGCAGTCCTCCAGCGCCGCCGCCAGTTCCTCCACGGTGCCAGCGGGAAACAGCCAGCCGTTCTCACCCTGCCGGACCAACTCGGGAATGCCTGCCACATAAGTCGTCAGGACGGGGCGGCGCAATGCCATGGCTTCCATGATGACCACCGGCAAGCCTTCGGCGAAACTCGGCAACACCAGGGCCCGCGCCGCGAGGATTTCCGCGCGCACCTGCTCGCTGCTGATCCAGCCGGTAATCCGGACCTGTGCCTGCAAGCCATGCCGGGCAATCAGGGTTTCGATCTGTTCGCGCATTTCGCCATCGCCGGCCAGCACGATTTCGAAAGCCACACCTTTCGCCGCAAGGATTCGAGCGGCCTCGAGCAACAACAACTGGCCTTTTTGCTCGCACAAGCGCCCGACACAAACCAACCGTGGCACGGACGGCACCGGCGTCGCCGGCACATCGTGAAACGCTCGCTCCAACCCACAATGGACGATCTTCACCTTTGCCCAGTGCCCATGATCGACCCAGCGAAACAGCTGGCTGCGGCCATAGGAACTGATGGCCGCGACAAACGCCGCGCGCCGGACTTTCTCGCCCAGATGAATGAACTGCGGTTTGTCGAACTCTTCCGGACCGTGCACGGTGAAGCTGTACGCGGGCCCGCCAAGCGCGTTGGCGAGCATCACCACTTCAGTGGAGTTGGTGCCGAAATGCGCATGCACATGCTCGGCGCCGAATGCCTGCAACCACGGCAGCAGACGGCACGCCTCGGCCAGATAAATCAGATGGTACGGCCAGGAGCGATCAGCGCGCCGGCCCATGCGCAATGCCAGCCACAGCGTCGAAAAAAAACGTCCCGGCGTCGCCCGCAATACCCGCAGCATTGGCAACAACAGCTCTTTGACTCCGCCCTCCAGCACGTAGCGGGTCTTGTCGCGTTCGGACATGTCCTCGGCATCCACCAACTCGCCGTCCCAGCCACGCAAGGCAATGCGCTGCACTTCGAAGCCCTGGCGTTCCAACGCCAGAATCTCGCGACGAATAAAGCTATGACTGACCTTGGGGTATTGATTGATGAAGTAGGCGATGCGCATAGGGACCGGACTTAAAGATCGTTGGGGGTGGTGACGGCGGTGGGCGTTGCCCCGCCAGCACGTATATCGGCGGCATCATCCTGCGTGGCGGGAATCGCTGCGCCGCTGCCGATCAACAGGTTGTCGACTTTCTTGAACGTGCTCTCCAGCAACTCATAACGTCGGCGGTACATGGCGCGTTTTTTCGCGGCAATGGTTTCGAGCGGCTTGATGGACGGCGCCAGGGGAATCTCGAAAAAGTCTTCGTGCTCGGACGGCGTCGCCCCGTGTTCCAACCAGATCACGTCGTAGTTGGCCGCCAGTTCCTGAGATTTTTCCGCGCCAAAATACGGGTGACGATGATGACGAAACTCATCCGTCACGGCGTAGAGCTTGTCGACGCCGAGCCTGACCGCCATGTGTTTGATGACTTCGATCAGCAGGCTTCTCGGGCGCAGGCCTTCGAACGCCTTGGTCAGATCACGGTAGATGGTCAGGGACGTGTCACTGTCCACGCCTTTGTGAATGCCCTGGACGGCACCGATGAACAGGCCGACGCCGGCATCACTGTGACGCAGCGTGAAGGCCAGCGAGGCAATTCGCAGGTCAGCCTGAAACAGGTTCAGCACCAACTCCCCTTCGCGCATGAACCATTTCGGACGGTCCAGCACCAGGGAGCAATCCGCCGCCCACTCGGACAAGTCGGCCACGGTCAGGCTTTGATTGCGCCCCGACAACACCAGTTTCGGGCAGCTCTTGGTCACCACTTCGTAATGGGAGGCGATGGCACTCAGCCGTTCCTCGGCATCCCATCGTTTGCTGACGTAGGGCCATTGAACGACGCCCAGGCAATCCGTCCCCAGGGTTTGCAGGCCGTTCGCGCCCAGCGACTTGGACATGCGCGACGAAAAAAGCTCGAGGGCCGGCCGGTTATTCGCCACCAGGAGCGGGACCTTGAGCTGGTTTTTCACGGCCCTCGGCGTAATGCCGATGTTGAGCCTCAACAAGCTTCGGAGGGTGAGCCAATAATCCATGAACGCCTCACTTGTATTCGATCAAGGCCGTCTTGCCGGCGCCGAATCTGTTCAAAAGAAATTTGACCTGCCCGAGCATCTCGGGAAATTTTCCCAACACGAGAAAGAACGCCAACAGCCAGTTCTCCCGTGTCGATCTGCCTCCCCTGCGGGCCAGACGCGCCACCTGCAATGGATAGATCAGCAACAACACTAGCCCCGCCGCCCCCACCATTGCACAGGCGACCAGCGTTGCCAGCGGCACACCCAATCCCCAGAACCAGGCCCGACGCGATTCACGTCGCCAGTGTTGCTCGGCCGTTGCCCCGTGCAGCGATGCACCCTCGGCAAACGCGTGGCCACCGCGCAACGTGCGTTTCCACCATTGGCCGAATCGGGTCATGGCGGCGTCGTGCAACGTCATTTCCTCGTCCAGGCGCCAGACTTTCCAACCCTTCGCCCGTAGACGAACACACAACTCCGGCTCTTCGCCGGCAATCAGGTCGGCGCGAAACCCGGAGACGTCGGCGAAGGCATCCGCGCGCATCAACGCATCACCGCCACACGCCCTGGCCTCTCCCACCGGCGTATCCCATTCGATGTCACACATCAGGTTGTAAATCGAGCGCTGGGGAAAGCGTTCTCGGCGTCGGCCACAGACCACCGCCACCTCGGGCCGCGCGTCGAGGAAAGCCTGGGCCCGGGGCAACCAGCTGGCGACAACCTCACAATCACCGTCGACAAACTGCACATGACGCAACGTCGGCAGCAAGCCTTGCACACAGGCGAACCCTTCGTTGCGGGCCCGGGCCGCCGTGAACGGGATCGTCATGTCCAACTCGACCACCGCAACCCCCAGCGCCCGGGCCATCGCCACCGAACCATCGGTTGAGCCGGAGTCGACATAGACGATTGCGTCCGCCGCACCGATCAGCGACGCCAGGCAACGCTCGAGCCGCTGGCCCTCATTGCGGCCGATCACCACGACCCCAATGCCATTGACCAAGGCGTTCACCTTGCCTGGCAACCGAAAACGTTCATGAGCATTCCTTTGGCTGTACGGGCTGTCGTTTCTTGATGGTCGCGGGAACGCCCACGGCGATGGAGTCATCCGGGACGTCGATCAACACCACGGCATTGGCGCCAATCACCACGTTGTTGCCAATGCGGATATTGCCCAGCACCTTGGCCCCGGAGCCGATATCGACGTTGTTGCCGATGACCGGCGCGATGGGTTCCTGGACATTCTTCAGGCCCACGACGACGCCGTTGCGAATCCGGCAGTCATCACCAAACTGCGCGTAGCCACTGATGACGATTCCGCCGAAATGATCGATGACAAAGTTGCGTCCAACCACCACTTCGCACGGCAGTTCGATACCCGTCACGATCTGCACCAGCTTGAAGAGCACCTTGTAGATAAACGAGAACAACTTCCTCAACAAGGCCGGTCGCACCCCGTAGCGCCAGCGCCCAAAACGGTAGACCAGCATCACCCAGAAGCCCTGAGCACCCCAGTCACCTTCATAGGCACGCAAGTCCGCGCGTATGTTTTCGAACATAAATGACTCTACCGTGTTGGTTGGCTAGCGAATTTGGTGTCACGCAACAGTGCCCAGGTGACCCGGACATGCTCCCAACACGCACCGATGGCGGCCCGGCCGCGGCCTTTCAAGACAGCCTTGAGCGCCAGAATCAGGTCACCCAGGCACACGAGAAACATATGCCAGGCCAAACCCGCTACACCGTGGTGTTTGCGGAAATACAGAAGTTCGCTTTCGATTTGCAGTTTGGGAATCTGCCGGCTGGCCACATTGAGTTCATCCACCGACTTGGCGCTCTCGCCACCGATATGCACTACGGTGGTGTGCGGGTAGAAAACCACCTTCCATCCCGCCTGCTTCACGCGTTTGCAGTGATCCACTTCCTCGTAGTAAAGGAAATAGCGCGGGTCGAACAGGCCGACTTTGTCGATGACTTCACGACGAATCAGGTAATAGCAGCCAGGCACCCAGTCGCACTCGCGGACCGAGCCATGGTCCCACGCCATGTCATCGACTCTCTTGACCATCGGGAAAAAACGCTCAAGCCCGGCGCGTGAAAGAAAGACGTTCAACGGCGTCGGAAAATAGCGACACGAGGGTTGCAAGTCGCCCTCCCGACCCACCAGCCGGACGCCGAGGACACCACAATCCGGGTGCGCCTCCATGTAGTCGAGGGTCTTGTTCAGGGTATCCGGGGCCACGAAGGCATCGGTATTGATCAACAGCGCGTATTTGCCCTGCAGGTGTTCAACCAGCTGGTTGTTGGCACGACCAAAACCGACATTGTCTTCATTGGCTACTAACAAGGCCTCGGGACAAACAGCGGCCAGGCATTCCAGCGAGTCATCGACAGAGGCGTTGTCCACCACCAGATAGCGCGCCTGATCCGTTTTGTCGGGCTGGCGCAACGCATCGAACATGGGCTGCAACAGGCCCGCGGTGTTGTAGTTAACGACCAACACGTCCAGGGGAGCACTAGCCATTGGATTTTTCACCAAAAAAGTATTCAGCTCGCATGACTCTGAGCTTCGATTCGAGGACCGGGTCAAATTCACCGTTACGCTCGCGGATGAGGTCGATCCACGGATATTCGGCGCATCGCTCTTCAACGTTCTTCAACAACGTCTCCAGCGTACAGATCACCCTGGCCGGGTTGCCCCCGACCACGACGTCGGGCGGAACATCCCGAAGCACCACCGCGCCGGCAGCGACCAGCGCATTCGGACCGATCTTCACCCGCGGCAGGATGATCGCGCCGTGGCCAATGAATACGTTATCGAGGATGTCGATCGGGCCGACGGAATCCAGTTTGGTCCCGTAGCGCACGTTGAGAAGCGCGACCGAGGCATCGTGCCCGATCAGCGTGCAATCGGATAAACCGACATTGTTGCCGAGGCGCACCAGTGAAGGGTCGGTGATGTTGCACCCGACATTGATCCACACGTTTTCACCGATGGAGTGCAAGGATCTCCAACGAACCAGGAAATGAGCCCATTCAAAACCGTCCGGTTTGCACAGCCGCTTATAGAGCGAGGTTCCACGTCCCGTGTTCCTGGCAAAATGAGCGATAGCGCGCTTCAGTAGACCAATCATCCTGTCAGCCCCAAAAATTCAAATAAACGCCTGCGCCAGGGTTCGAGTCCCCTGATTCTTGTTTCGTGCCCCTAAGCGTAGCCCCCGCGCCGCCGTCCGGCATGACCATTGTCGCCTGTGGTCAAAACCAGTTCGCCAGCCGCAACACCAACTCCCCGCACACGATGCCTGCCACGATCATCGGCAAGACAACGAGCTCACGCTTGATATCGAACAAGCCCACCTTGCGGTTGACGTAGACCACCAGGATCAATGTCGGCAAGGCGTGCAGGGCAACCCCCCAAATCGCGTACTTCACACCGCCCACGGCCAGCAACAATGGCAACAGCACCCACAACGAGACCGCGCGAATAATGTTGTCCATCGCCTGGTACTTGGTCAGCCCCAGGGCCAGCCAGAGTTGATGCGCCACGGCAAAGCGCCAGGTAAAAAAGGACAGCGAAAGAATCGCCAGCATATCCCCTGCGCCGGCATAACGCTCGTCGTACAGAAGATGGATCAGCAACGGGCTGAGGACCCAGCCCAGCCCGCAGAGAAACAGCGAGACCAGATCGAACATCAATTTGAAGCGGCCATACAGTGCGTGCAGCCGCGCGGTGTCATTGACCCGTGCCGCCTCGCTGAACGCCGGCAGCGCCACGGCCCCGAGCAGCCGCTGCATACCCATTTGCAACGCCCCCAGAAACAGCACGGCAATGGAGTAGACCCCCAGTTCGCTGGCCGACATGCTCCCGCCGAACCAGATCCTGTCACCGTTCATGGCCAGCACGCCCACTGCCGACGATAACAGCATCCAGCGGCCGAAGACGACCAGTTCCTGGAGCGCGGAACGATCCCAGTGCAGACGGTTGGGCGACCCCGGAAACCAGAAGTGACCGAGCAGCGTCATCGCCAGGGCGGAGATCAATCCGGAGCCCACCAACGCCCAGATCGAGCGGGTGAAATAACCGATCACCAGCATGGTCAGCAATCCGGCAATCTGGGACGCGAACTCGGCGAGCACCACTTTCTTCTGCTGGAAGTCGCGAACGGCCACGTCGACCTTGGTCGACTGAAAACCGTAGATGACCGCGGAAATGCCCGTGACGGCCAGCACCAACGGCAACTCCGGCGCCGCATAGGTGGAGTGCTCGGACCACATGTGGATGTATTGGGCGAACCAGGCGAAGCCCGCAATCAGCAGGGTCGAGGCGAAAAGGACAAACCCCCGGATGATCTGCGCCGTCCACACCGTGTTGAGAAACGCCGGATCGTCGCCCCGCGGGCTCTGGATGATGTTCTGGCGAAAACCGACATCGGAAAGCAGATGAAGCACCACCGAGACTGTGGTGGCGATGACCATGATGCCGAACATCTCCGGCATCAGCAGACGGGCCATGATCAGGTTGCCGCCCAGACGAATGCCTTGAGAGGCCACCAGTGCGCCCAGATTCCATGCCCCGGCAAATATCGCTCGCCTGCGCAGGCTCAACGATGGCGATACATCAGCTGGCGGCATCACAACAACCCCGGACTAAAGGACAAGAAAAAGTCTGACAGCCGCACTTTGCCATTCTGCTTATAAAGGTGAAACGGCCGAGTGCGCAGGCAACGTCGATCATCACCCCCGCCCCGCCACGACAGAAGGCTGCGGCGTAGCGATCCGCTTCTCGGACAAACGCTTTCCAATCGCCTTGCCAAGCGCCGCTTCAAACAATGTTGCGGATTTCTCCCAGGAACTCGACGCCACGGTTTCAAACGCCGCTTCTGAAACCGTACGCCATTGCGAGTCATCCAGATTCAACAGATGCTCGACGCCCGCAGTCAGCGCGTCAGTATCGTCGATATCTGCCAGCACACCGTTTTTACTGGATATTGCTTCCATCGGCCATCCGGTCCGCGTTGATACCACCGGCGTCCTGCAGGCCATGGCTTCCATTGCCGTCAGATTAAAGCCCTCACTGCGGCTTGATGCGAGCCAGACATCACATTGTGTGTAGAGATCGCGAATATGCTCCTGATCCGGAGCCAGATGGAACTCGACACTCGCCGGCAAGGGGAACAACCCCGTGGGCGCAAAACTGCCAAAGGAAATGACACGCAGCGTCGGGTATTTTTTCTCGAGCGCCGAAATGACTTCGAGCGTCACGTCGAGCCCCTTCAATGGCGTTTCGTGATACAGGAAACCGATGGTCGGGCGCGGCTGTTTCGCCCTTGGTGTAGAGAAGAACTGTTGGTGATCGACGCTGTTCGGAACCAGATCGACATCAGCGTCGCCATACTCCACGCGCATCAAGTCCGCCAGCCATTGGGAAATGGTGATTTTGTGCAGGGGCATTTTGTACGTTGCCATGACCCTGTCGATCGGGCAGAAAGGAAACACCTCATGCCCTTGCACGAAATACACTTTCTCGCCCTTGGCCGGACTCAGGGCATTGACCCATTCAGCCGTTTCCCACCAGGTGGCAATGACCACGTCGGCATCCGGAACATCCGACTCCACAATCGGCCGGTATTTCTCGACCACACGGTGATCGAGATCCATATCGTCCAGATAGGATGGAATGACCGGGGTTTCCAGCCAGCCTTTACCGGTGACAAAGCTCTTGATCTTTCGGCGCAGCGGAATGGCAGGATAAGGCAGCGAAACGAGGGTCACTTCGTGTCCGGCTCTGACCAATGCCTCGGCGTAGATAGTAACGACGCGAATCCCGCCCGACATGCTCGCCACGCTCAATACAAAAGTCACTTTCAAAAGACTATCTCCATTTCCCTCCTGAACACCGGAGGCTGGCTACTAAATTCCAATACACATCCAGCCAGGCAACTTTTTATCAAGCCACATCCAGACGAGCATCAATCAGGAAAAAACCAATACACCTAACTTATAGTCTCCATATGCTCAGCCAGCCTGAGTGCGAGCTGCAAAAGCGGCATCGTCGGATTGCTCGCACCTCCCGTCGCAAAGACGCTGCTGCCCGCGATGTGAAGATTCTCGACGCCGAACACTTTGCAGTTCTCGTCGACCACCCCGAACTCCGGTGCTGCCGCCATCCGCGTGGTCCCCATGTGATGAGCATGGGGGTTGACCTTCAATGGCACCGTCTCGTCATAAACGCACTGCTCCAGTTTGACAAGGCCCAACCCGGTGTCAGCGAAACACTTGGCCATTTCCAGGCCAATGGATTTGACGGTATCCCGGTCTGCCGGACTCAATTCCCAGTGAACCGTCGCCTTGCGCATCCCCAATGCATCTCGCTCAGCGAGCAACGAAACACGGCTGCCGGGGTTGGGGAACTGCTCGATCAACGTGCCGATCACGCCATCGCCAGGGCAGTCAAATTTGGTAATGAATTCGATCTTTTGCTCAACGCCCACATCGCAGACGAGGTTCTCGAAAAAGCTCTTGATCGCCGCCATTCGCCCGTAGGTTTTGACTTCTGATACCAGTGAGATGGCAACGTTCCCTTTACCGGCCTTGTGCGCCATGACGAAGGCATCGGTCGTAAAATACTCTCGCGAATTCTTCTCCTGCCCGTCTTTCAGGATGAAGGTACCGAGCTCGACATTCAGGTGTTCCATGAAACATTTGCCGACCAGTCCGTCCTCTCTGACGATGCCGCCCGCTACCAGCGACTCGCTGTTGAGCAGTTGCCTGGCGTTCTCGATCGCACCCGTCGCCAGAATGAACTGTTTTGCCTTGACTCGCTCTTGACGCAATTCGTAGTCCGACACGACGATCGTCGCGATGCGCCCGGACTTGCTGTCAAACTCGAGATCGACGCAGTTGCAATTGATGAAGACATCAAGCCCCTCGGTCTCGTTGAGCTCCCTGGCGTATTTCTGCGCGAACCGCGTCGGCGGGCTGAGCAGGAAACGATCCGCTTCAAAGTCGGCACCGTCCAGCGACGCGTTGATGGCCTTGAAGGCGGATTGCGGCACAAGATCCACAATCGCCATGGCTTGCGGCAGATGACGCTCCATCTCGGAAAACGCGATGGGCCAACCGGGCATGTTCACGGGAGGCGCCACGCTGAAATCCGAGTGTTCGAAAGGACGGCAACGCCCGGACCAGTGATTGGACGTCCCGCCCAGATAACGCAGACGGGTTTCCTCTGCGTAGACCTCAAGGCCGGTCGATGGGCACAGATAGAGGTTTTGCGAGTTTTGCGAATACTCGTGCCCCCCGCCCTCCAGCAGCAGCACGCGTCTGCCCTTACCGGCTAAACGCAAGGCCAGCGTAATGCCGGCCGGCCCCGCACCGATGATGCAGACGTCATAAAAATCACGCAGCTCTTTGTGCGATTGGTAGTCTTTGATCATGTTTGCGCTGGCTGAAAGTGCTGGGCTGGCAGGACCCATCCGTTGACGACAATGTATTCGGACTTCACGACGGCAGGCCGGGCAACGGCCTCTGAGCATCCAAAGATGAGCCCCCCAAGGCTCAACAAGGCACACGCCTGGAGGAACTCTCTGCGGTCCATCGCAGAGGTACTCAAATCAAGTTCATTCATGATTCAAAGCTCCCCGATATCAATGTAAGAACCAGTCGGCCAACCCCAGCACCATTTCCCCGCACACCAGTCCTGCCAACGCCATCGGCAGGACGATGAGTTCACGCTTGAGATTGAACAAACCGACCTTGCGATTGACGTATACCACCAGAATCAACGTTGGCAAGGCATGCAGGGCGACACCCCAGATCGCATACTCCACGCCACCCATCGCCAGCAACAGCGGCAACAACACCCATAACGAGACGGCACGGATGATGTTATCCATGGCCTGGTACTTTGTAAGCCCAAGGGCCAGCCAGACCTGGTGCGCCACGGCGAAGCGCCAGGTGAAAAAAGACAACGAAAGAATAGCCAGCATGTGGCCGGCGTCGGCATAACGTTCATCGTACAAAAGGCTGATCAGCAGCGGACTGATGACCCAGAAAAACCCGCAGAGAAACAGAGAGACCAGATCGAACATCAATTTGAAGCGGTCATACAAGACATGCAGCCGCGGGATGTCATTGGTTCGGGCCGCTTCGCTGAAGGCTGGCAGTGCCACAGCGCCGAGCAACCTTGCCATGCCAAGTTGCAGCGCACCGAGGATCAGCACGGCAATCGAAAAGACCCCCAGTTCATTGGCCGACATGGTGCCGCCGAACCAGATGCGATCACCGTTCATGGCCAGTACGCCCACCGCCGAAGACAGCAACATCCAACGGCCGAAGACCACCACTTCCTGAAGCGCCGAGCGATCCCAGTGCAGGCGGTTGGGCGCCCCCGGAAACCAGAAATGTCCAAGCAGCGTCATGACCAGAGCGGCGACCAGGCCGGAACCCACCAGCGCCCAGATCGACCGGGTGAAATAACCGATGACCAGCATCACCAGCAGGCCGGCCAGTTGAGACGCGAACTCGGCGAGCACGACCTTTTTCTGCTGGAAGTCGCGAACGGCGACATCGACCTTGGTCGACTGGAAGCCGTAGATGATCGCGGAAATCCCCGTCACGGCCAGCACCAACGGCAACTGCGGTGCGGCGTAGGTGGAATGTTCCGACCACATATGGATAAGTTGGGTGAACCAGGATAATCCCGCGATCAGCAATGTGAAGGCGAAAAGGATGAAGCCCCGAATGATTTGCACCGTCCACACGGTATTGAGAAACGCCGGATCGTCGCCCCGCGGACTCTGGATGATGTTCTGGCGAAAGCCGACATCGGACAGCAAATGAAGGACCACCGAGACGGTGGTGGCGATGACCATGATGCCAAACATTTCCGGCATCAACAGACGGGCCATGATCAGATTGCCCCCCAGGCGAATGGCCTGAGACGTCACCAGCGCCCCCAGATTCCACACCCCGGCAAATATTGCTCGCCTGCGCAGGCTCAACGATGGCGATAAATCAGCTGGCGGCATCACAACAACCCCGGACTCAATGACACAAAAAGGTACTATAGTCGCACTTTGCCATTCTACTAGTATCTGTCATTCACCCATCAAGCAAGCCAGATAACCCATGCCTGAACACATTCGCGCGTTAGTCGTCATCCTGGTGCTTGCCGGCGTTGTCTTTGCCATGGCACGCCGGGCGGCAGTCGATCTGATTCCTCAAAACGACTTCACCCGTCGGCGCAATCTGTGGTTCGTGCTGACCATCCTGGCTTTTATTTCCCATAGTTTCTGGGTGTATGCAGCCGTCACGACGGTCATCCTGAGCGTCGCACAAAAACGCGAACATAACCCCGTTTCACTGTTTTTTATTCTGATGTTCCTGGTCCCGCCAGCCCAGGCGCGAATTCCCGGCTTCGGCCTGATGAATTATTTTTTCGACCTCAACTATGTTCGGCTGCTGGCGTTGTGCGTCCTGCTGCCAGCGTTTTTCTCATTGCGCAGGCGAGCCGACACACTGGGGTTCGGGCGTACCTGGCCAGACAAGCTGCTGGCCGCCTACCTGATCATGACGAGCCTGCTTTTACTGCGCGAAACCACCGTCACCGACACGTTGCGCCAGACGCTCTACCAGTTCACCGACGTTTTCCTGCCTTACTACGTCGCCAGCCGGGCGTTGAAAAACCTCAGCGACTTCAAGGATGCGCTGCTGGCCTTCGTCCTGGCGGCCATGGCGATGTCACTGATCGGGCTTTTCGAATTTGCCCGCAACTGGCTGCTCTACAGCGCACTCATCAATGCCCTGGGCATGGAATGGGAAATGTCCAGCTACCTGAGCCGAGGGGGCTTGCTAAGGGCCAGCGTCACCACCGGTCAGGCGATTGCGTTGGGACTGGTCATCAGCACGGCGATCGGTTTCTACCTGTTTTTGCAGGAAGGCGTGCGCAGTCGCCTTCAGCAACGCCTCGGTGCTCTCCTGCTCGCCGGCGGACTGTTTGCGCCGCTGTCCCGTGGTCCGTGGATTGGTGCAGCGGCGATGCTCATGGTCTACATCGCCACCGGCAGGAGCGCGGTCAAACGCCTGATGCTGCTGGCGCTGGTCGGCGTACTCGCCCTCCCCGTGCTGGCGATCGTGCCCGGCGGGCAAAAAGTGCTGGACCTGCTGCCGTTCATTGGTTCGGTGGATGTCGAGAACATCACTTACCGCGAACGCCTGCTCGACAACTCCATGATCGTTATCCAGCGCAACCTCTGGCTGGGCGCCTTTGACTACCGCAACACGCCCGAAATGCAGTCCATGATTCAGGGCGAAGGGATCATCGACATCGTCAACACCTACCTAGGCGTGGCGCTTTCCTACGGTTTGATTGGATTGGCGGCTTTCGTGGGCTTTTTCGCTACGGCGCTGTACGGCATTCGCAAGGGCATGCGCGCGTTCCCCAACAAAGACGATGAAATGCGTCGGCTTGGACGAGCACTCTTCGCGACGCTCGCTGGCATATTGGTCACCATCTTTACCGTCAGCAGCATCACGGTGATCCCCGTGGTGTACTGGTCGGTTGCCGGACTGGGCGTTGCTTATGCCCAGATGGCGCGAAACCTCAAGCGCAGCAAACACACCTCGCCTGCAGTCACTGCGAGTGCCCACCTCCAACTCCGGTAAACCCATGGCCCATTTTTTCCGCCGCACCCGCTTGCTGCTTCCGGTTTTGTTGTCTGTTGTTGTCTGGCCACTGAACACCTGGGCTTCCGACTGGGTCGCCAGTGTCGATGAAAAAAGCGGCCTGCCCACCCTGATGTATGGCGGCAGCCCCGCCATGGCGTCTTCGTTCGTGTTCTTTGAAAGCAACTACGGCTGGACGTCTTTTCCAACGAAGTTCACGACCAACGCCCCCTACAACTACTCCCTCGTCGGCCAGAACCAGACGCTGGATTTCGATCTGGCTGCAAAAATCCGGAAGGAAGGTGCGCAGCAACTGACCTGGGATGTCGCCCTGGACGCACGCAGTGCGAAGCCGGACGTGATCGGTGGCGGTTTCGTGTTCAACTTCGACCCGGCGCTGTTCAACGGGGACATGGGCAAGCCGGTCTTACTGGCCGACAACAAGGGTTGGGCCTGGGGCAATGCACAAGGCCGACGCGTCGAAATGCGTTTCGAGCCGGCGCTGGCGCGTGTATTCCTTGAACCGGGCGATGGCTCTGAAATACGGGCTTTTTTCTACAAAGACTCGATCAAGCCCGGCCACCAGAACTTCAAGGCGACCCTGACCGTCTCCGGTGACGTGCCCCTCGGCCCCACCACCAGCGAGCGTTTTGGCCTGGCCGATCCAAAAACCTGGCCGACCGACAAGATCGACTGGAAGACCTCGCCGGTCGACCTGACCTTCCTGAACGCCAGCGAAAAACCGGCCGGCAAACGCGGCTTCGTCAAAGCCTCCGGCGAGCAGCTGGTGTTCGCCGACAATACGCCGGCGCGCTTCTGGGGCACCAACGTGTCGGCTTACGCACTGTTCAGCACGCCGGAGGATGAGATCAAGCTGCAGGCCAAACGCCTGTCCGCACTGGGTTTCAATCTCGTGCGTCTGCACCACCATGATTCCCCGTGGGTCGGCCCGAATATTTTCGGCGCAGCGCCCAATCCTGACACCTCACGCCCCAGCCCGGAGTCGCTGAAAAAACTCGACTGGTGGATCAAGTGCCTGAAAGACGAGGGCATTTATGTCTGGCTCGACATGCACGTCGAGCGAGCGTTTACGGCCAAAGACAACATTTATGGCTTCGAAGAGATGCCAAAAGATGAACATGGCAACGCCGGCCTCAAAGGCTATAACTATGTGAACATCACCATTCAACAAGCGATGAAGCGCTTCGCGGCGGACTACCTGACCCACGTCAACACCTTCACCGGCCTCGCCTACAAAGACGATCCGGCGATCGCCGCAATGCTGATCACCAACGAAAACGACCTCACCAATCACTTTGGCAATGCGTTGCTGCCAGACAAGGACGTGCCCAAGCACAGCAAGGTTTACATGGCCGAGGCACAGGCGTTTGCCAGCCAGCACAAACTGTCCGCAAACCAGACCTGGCGCGCCTGGGAGTTTGGCCCCTCGAAAATGTTCCTCAACGATCTGGAACGACGTTTCAACGTCGACATGATCAAGCACATGCGTGATCTGGGCGTGAAGGTGCCCATCGCCACGACCAGCAGCTGGGGCGGAGATGGCCTCAACGCCCTGCCGGCCCTGACCTCCGGCGACATCATCGACGTCCACAGCTACGGCGGCGTGGGCCAGCTCGAGAAAAACCCGCTCACCACCCCCGGCATCGTCAACTGGATCGGCGCCGGCCAGGTGACCGGCAAACCACTGACCGTCACCGAGTGGAACAGCGAGCCCTTTCCGACACCCGATCGCCACTCGGTGCCCCTCTACATGGCCGGCACCGCCAGTTATCAGGGCTGGGATGCGTTGATGCAATATGCCTACACCCAGGATGGAATGACCGGTGGGTGGATGACGGTCGGCAACTGGAACGCCTACAACGACCCTGCGCTGCTGGCCACCCTCCCCGCCGCCGCCCTGCTTTACCGCCGCGGCGACGTCAGTGAGGCGAAGACCACCTATGTCTTCGCGCCGACGCCGGCAACCCTGTTCAACCAATCGATCAAACCCACCGACTCCGTGTTGCTGCGCACCGCCATGGAGAAAGGCAAACTGCAAATCGCCATGCCACAGACACCGGAACTGCCGTGGCTGCAGACGGGTGCGAGCGCGAGCGATGCCCAGGTGTTTCATGATCCTGGCCAGTCGCTGCTGGACGCCAATGCCAGCGAGTCCATTTCCGACACCGGTGAACTGAAGCGCAACTGGAAACGCGGCGTTTACACCATCAACACGCCGCGTACCCAGGCAGCCACCGGCTGGATCGGTGGCGAGTCGATCAGCCTCGGCAACATTCAAGTGAATGCGACGACTGCGAACGCCAGTGTGGTGGTGCAAAGCCTGAACGACACGCCTCTGGGCCAATCCCAGGACCTGATGATTTCGCTGGGTGCCCGCGCCGTTCCAAATGAAGAAGAACGACCACCCTATTATGTGGAGCCACTGGCCGGCTCGCTGAGCATTCAGGCACCGCCGGGCTTGACGTTGTTTACCGCGCAACTGAAAAAGCTGCCCGCCACCTACGCGGATGGCCGCTACACCATCAAGTTCGATGGACAGCAGGCATCCGGCTGGTTGTTTTTAAGGAAAAGTGCTGCTCGCTGATGTCAGAATGTGCGTTTGCACAGTATTAGCTCCAGGAGGACAGGATGAATTTTTTGGTGGTGGGTGGCGCAGGTTACATCGGCTCGCACATGGTCAAACAGCTGCTGCGCGCCGGCCACGACCTGGTGGTCGCCGACAATTTTTCCACGGGCTATCGCAGCGCATTGACGGGCGGGAAGCTGGTCGAACTGGATATCGCCGACTCACAGGCCCTTGACGATCTGTTTGCCGCTCATCATTTTGACGCGGTGTTCCACTTCGCTTCATTCATACAGGTCGGCGAATCCGTTACCGAGCCGGCCAAGTATTATCAAAACAACCTGTCCGCCACCCTGACGCTGCTGCAAGCCATGGTTCGTGCGAACGTCAGGAATTTCATCTTTTCCTCCACCGCTGCCGTTTATGGCGACCCGGTGTATGTGCCGATCGACGAAGACCACCCGAAGGCTGCAATCAATCCTTATGGCCGCAGCAAGTGGATGGTCGAGCAGGTGCTGGAGGATTTCGATCGCGCCTATGGCCTCAAGTCGGTCTGTCTGCGCTACTTCAACGCCGCCGGCGCAGACCCTGAAGGCCAGCTGGGTGAACGCCATGAACCGGAAACCCATCTGCTGCCACTGATCCTGCAGGCAGCCTCTGGTCGACGCGCGTCCATCACCGTCTACGGTCGGGATTACGACACGCCCGATGGCACCTGTATTCGCGATTACGTCCACGTCGCCGACCTGGTCGCAGCACACGCACTGGCCGTAGATTATCTGTTGGCTGGCGGAGCAAGCACGGCGTTCAACCTCGGTAACGGCCAAGGATTTTCGGTGCAACAGGTGATAGACACCGCACGCCGGGTGACGGGCCAGGATATCCATGTAAGCTATGCGCCGCGCCGCGCCGGGGATCCGCCACGCCTCGTAGCCGACCCCAAAAGGGCCAACGCAATTCTTGGCTGGCAACCGCAGTACGCGTCACTCGAACAGATCGTGACGCACGCATGGGCCTGGGAAAGGAAACACCCTTGGCACTAGGCATCAGCGCTGTCGCGTAATGCCCGGCGCCAGGGGGTGACGCTCTAGTAGTAAGAGCGGTTTTGCGGTTCGGCCTTGTTCAGCACCGTACCAATCAGATTGGCAGCCCCCAGGTGATGCAGGCTTTCCTCGATTTCCTTGTTGCTGTTCATGCCATTGGCAACCACCAGCAACACGCAATCGAATTTCGGCAGGACGGTGATGACATCGTCCGAACTCAGGATGGGCGGCAGGTCGAAAATCACGATCCGCGAGTTGTAGCGTTCGCGCAGATCGGACACCAGGTCACTCACCTCTGGCGATGACAGCACCTCGGTGGAGAGAGGGATCGGCTCACGAGTCGGCAGAACCACAAAGCGCGGCAAGGTCGGGTTGACCAGCACATCATGCAGCTCGGCTTTATTGCTCAGCAGTTCGTTGAGCGATTGCTCCATGGGCAAGCCCAGGCAAGCCCCCACCGTAGGACGACGCAAATCGAAGTCCACCAGCAGTGCAGTCTTGGTGGTGTGGTGCGCGATACTCATTGCCAGGTTGATGGCCAGCACCGTCTTGCCGGCCCCGGGTGTTGGCGAGGTGATGGCCAGCGTGCGCCAGCCATTCTCTTCCATGATTTTCAGAACTTGCGTACGCAGCAGATCGAAAGCCCCGCCCATGTTCGAATTCTTGTTGTACGCGACAATGCGGTGGCGCTCGAGGTGGTCGGGGCGCAACGGGACAACCTTGGTTTGCACGTAACTGAGCGCATTCAGCCCCGCTGACTGCCCGGTCGGTGTCATCGCTTTCGACGAGGTCGGTTGCTCGGCCTTGTCGGCATCGGGCTTGATAATGTCCATCACTATAATTCCTTATGCAAACCGGCCCAGAGCTTTGAAAATCAAAAGATCCAGGGGCATGTAGAGGAAGTGCAGCAGCACCAGGAAGATCGCGAAAATCACGAGTCCACTGATGAGCAATCGCACTCGCCATTGCTTGCGGCGTGCCAGTTCCGCTCGGGTGTGAATGTAGGGAATGGAGACCAATACACGTTTGCCCAGCACGCTGGCCAGTGCTTCCGCACCTCGTACCCGCGGGCTGATCAGCTCAAGCAGCATCACCAGTGCACCGGCGCCCACGGGGGCGAGAACCAGCCCCATCGCAACCACTTTCTTGCGATTCGGTTTGATCGGCCTTTCGGGCATCAGTGGTGATTCGAGAAGAACAAACCGCTCGGCTTTGTTTTCCTGTTCCAGGCTTTCGGAAATTCTTGCGCTCATTTCCTTGGCGCGCATTTCCTCATACTTCTTCTTCGCGTTCTCATGATCGCGCATCAGCGTGATCAGGCCGCGCTCGACCTGAGGCGTTTCAATAATCTGTGCTTCGTACTCGGATATTTTCTTCAGCGTCTGCTGTTTCTGATCGGCCAGCGACTGGATACGCGCCTGGGTGGCGGCGATCTGCGTCTGAGCCTTGGCTACGTCCATGCTGACAGGCGCGGCCGAACTTCCCGCCAACGACTTGTTCGCCTCAAGTGCGGCAATCTTGCGTTTCACGGCACGCACATCGGGGTGAGCTTCGGTATACAGCGTCAACAAACGGGCATATTCCGCCTTGAGGCTGCCCAGATCCTGTGGCTTGTCAGCGGCGGCAACTGCACCGGGCTTGGCCACGCCCGCAGCAGCGGAGGTCAGCTCCAACTCGTTGAAACGCAGTTCCTCACGAGCCGACTTGTAATCACGCTCGACCTCTTTGAGCTCGGTTTCGGCGCGCGCCAACATGCTCATGCGCAACTCTTGGTGCTCGGGCAGCGCATCACTGTGCTTCTGCTTGTAGTCCGCCACCAGATTGTCCTGGGCGTTCAGGGCAACCTCGAGCTTGTCGGCCTCTTGCTTGACGAACTCGGTGTTTTCACTGGCGCGCTCGGTGCGCTGCCTGATGTTCTCATTCAGGAACAGCGTGACCAGTTCGTTAGCCACTTTATTGGCGATTTCTGGCGAACGATCCTCAAAGGAAAGACGAAACGCGATCGTCACTTCACCGCGCCCCTTGACCGCAGCGCTGACGAGCGTGACGCCAATCGCGTTGCGCATCTCCTCGACTTTATCGGAAACGCTCAGTTGCCGGCCCGACGCAGAGAACAGATTGTATTTGTCGATGATCGCAACCAGATTTTCACGGGTCATCACACGCTGGCGAATGACTTCGATGCGCTCGTCGGCAAAGGTGTTGTTGTTCGCGGCGACCAGATCAGGCGAGATCTGCTGCGATTCGATCAGAATCGTGCCGGATGACTCGAACGTGGGTGGGAGGGAGATTGCGACTGCAACGCACGCACCGAGTATGACCGCGCCGCTGATGATCAACAGCAGAGCATGGTGCTTGATGATAGCGATGTAGTCGTTGACCGACATTTCGTATTCAGAGGCCATATTTCTCACACAACAGAATTTCAGAAACCGGGGTAACTGTAAGTTACCGTCAACCCGACGACGTTTGCAGTAGCATCCGGCAAGCTATCCTGCTGGCGCTCTTTGTATGTGTAGGATAGGCGTGCGATCCAAAAAGGCGAGAGCTCCTGACTAAACCAGGCGCTGTAATTGCGCAGGGTGTTAGGCGTCTGGCCCTTGGAGTCTTGCCAGGAGGCAGCAAAACCGGCGCGTCGGGTCTCATCGATGGCATAGCTCCAGATACCGCTCAAACTATCCACCTCGACGAAACCACCGTCACCGCTGGCAATGGTATTTCGACTGGCGTCGACGCCCGCATCCACACGTTCACCGCTGTAGTTCAAGCTCAGACCGCCCTGCGCACTCGGACCGCTGTCCGCATTGGATTCCTCATTGACCCCCACGTACACCGTCCCCCTGAGCCGCTCGGAGAACTGATAGTTCATGCCGACATCGGGGGTGTAGCTGTTCGAGGAGACCGCGGTCAATCCATTATCGGGCTCATAGCGCTTCACGCCCAAACGGGTGAACAGCTCCATGCGCTCGCTCCACGCATAGGTATAGCTCACGCGGTTCGACAGCTCGTCATAATTGGTCAGTGAATCAATGTCGTAAGTGACGTGCCTGTATTCGATGTCGTTAGACAGGGTCCCGCGCTCGCTCAGCGCCGTGCGCCAATTGCCCTCCAGCGACGTCATCTTTTGCGTGCCATCGGGAACGACTACGCCGGTTTCCTGAACCGTCGAGGACAGCGTCGAGCTTTCTTCATACCTCGCCGTCAGCCCGAAGGCGCCGGTTTCAGTCTCGCGTTGCCACCCCAGCTTCAGCCGGGGATCTTCACGGTCCGTGACAATTGACGTATCGGACGAACGCACGACGTACACGCCGAGGCCGAACTGGAATTCATCCCGGCCGGACGTCCCCACGAGATTGAAATCGGGCGCGATGATGGTACGCGTCACGCCCTTCTCGCCACTGGTCGCCAGCGTCGGATTGCTGTCGTACTCGACCGTCGAAGGCACCGCGATGGACGATTGCCAGACAGCCGCCTGCGCCATACCAGAACAAGGCAGGATCAGGATTGCCGTTGCAATCCGGGTCGTCCTCAGCGTATGCACGATAATCCCCCGAACATCGCGCAAGGCTAAGGCACTACCAGCGTATCGCCGGCCTCTAGAATGTAGTTGGTGGTCATGTCGCTACCGGACATCAACTCGCTGTAATCGACGGGCAGGATCTGTTGTTTCGACCCATTGAGCCGTACGACCTTGATGTCATTCTTGGCAGCAAACTTGTCGAGTCCGCCCGCCATGCTCAACACCTGCAGCACCGACGTCCGGCCTGTCAGATGGACACTGCCGGGCTTCAGCACCTTGCCCTGCACGTAGACAAGATTGCCTTCAGTGCCCGTGACAACGACGCTCACCTGGGGATCAGGTATGTACTTGACGAGTTTGGCGGCAATTTTTTCTTCGACAGCGGTGGTATCCAGACCCGCTACGTCGACCTGCCCAGCCAATGGAAAGGTAATGCTGCCGTTGGGAAGAACGATGACATCCTGTTTGAGCTTGTCTTCGCCCCAAACGGAAACCGCAAGCTTGTCACCCGGACTCAGCCGGTAAGCCGCGTCGTTTTCGGCCGCATTGGAAATGTTTGGTACTACTGCCAGTGCGCAGACCACTGGTAACCAGAAACGCAACATCGGGATCCCTCCGCCTAGATAGCCTTGCAAGGAGTTTTGCACAAAAACGGGAGCAAATCACGCTCACGCATGCTCACGTCGAGGAAACGTTGAAGGAGCGGTTTTTCGAGTTTGACGGCGGCCAGTTTATGCAGGCCCAAGGAGAGAACGGCCTGTATGGCAGGCATCGGGAAAGGGAGTTTTTTACATAACAGCAACTTGTAATCAAACATATTGCCCCCGATGCTTGTACGCCAAATTAATAGCACCCTAATCTTCAGAGTCCGTCATTCAGCAACTACATCGCCAAACACACTCAATAAAGCTTTTATTACGGTGCCACTATAAAAGTATCAAATTGATATCAAGCGCTACTGCCCTTGCTATATATAGTCATCAACAAAAGCGTAACGCCATTAAACCTTCCGGCGATTGGCGACCACTACAAAACCCAACAGTGCGGACGAGAACAACCAGGCTGCTGCAGGCAGCGAAACCGCGTTCGGTTGATTGACGAAGGCTTCGGATACACCACCCAGAACCTTACTTTGCGCATCTGTATTCGCCGCGAATTTGCTGTTGGCAAGTTCCGCCATTAATCCGTCGCAGGAAGAACTATTGACGGTCGCCCCCACTTTGGAAGCCGACTCAACGAGGCTGTTTAACTGATCTTTTGTATTATCGGTGAAGTAAGTATCACCGACTGAAGTTGGAGCGCCGAGGCCCTCACCGACAGTAAAGGGAGCCCCACCCTGTTTTTCAACGGCCATGCCCACCTGAGCACCGGATTCTTCGCAGGAATTGCCTATGCGACTAATTTCATGGGCCAAATTGCTCGCCTGCGCAGTGGCAATCGCCGCACCATTAAAGAGCACCGACAACAAAACGCATTTTAGGACAAGTGACTTACGCATAAGACCGCCTCCCTGCACACTGAGGTTTTTTCTGTTGTCGGACGAAGGAATCGCTACCGGTTTTGAAGCAGACTATAAGCACATAGCCAGTACGTCAATAGCCCGTCACGACAATAAAATAAAATAAAAAACCGTAGCAGATGGCGTCAAATTAACGACGTTAAAGGCCGTTCGAGGATGGGCGCGCTATGCCTATGAATTGCTTCAGAAGTGGCTTTTTTCCCCCTGCCTCAATGACGCGAACCTGTCATAAAAGGCTATGGGCAAATCGTCGCAGGGCGCTCTATGATTGAGCGCTATGACAACCTCGCTGCCGATCCGCCAACCCTGCCCGCCCGGTGCCTGCACCTGCGAGCGTGAACCGCTGCTGGAAACACCGGGCGCGGATCTGCGTATCCTGTTTTTGACGCGTGCCGAGGAAAAACGCCTGATCGAACGCCTGGAAAACCTCCAGAGCCTGAGCGACCTCGAACGAATGCAGCAGCGGATGTTCGAGCAACTGGGCATCCGGGTAGAGATCGCACCCGGTTTCAACGAAGTCCGCACCATGCGTGGTATCGCCATCACCATCGGCGAACAGCCGGGCCTGTGCCGCAAAACCCGCCAGGCAATCCCGACCGCCATCCGCCACGGTCTGGAGAAGCGCCCGGAAATCGCCTACGAACTGCTGAACGCCAACGACCTGCTGCGCGACGCTTGACGGCCGATCGCCCTGCCGCCTTTTCCACTGCCACGAAAGAGGATCAGCGGTCATACGCGAACCGCCGCGCGCTGCTATGCCTTCTCCAGGAGAAATGGTTTCTACCCCGTCAGGATGAGAGGGAAACAGGCGTGGCCGTGGTCCCGGCGCCAGCCAGGCGCGCGAAGAGCAACAGGTGCCAGTCCGTAGCAGGAGGTGGCAAATGTTATTCATGGTCAGTTGGTCGATCTGCCCGGAAAACCGTAACAGCGTGATCAAGCGCTTCCTTGAAACCAAGGGGGCACCGCCCGCAGGCGTCAAAATGTTGGGCCGCTGGCATGCAGTTGGCGGCTCAACCGGTTTTGGCGTCGCCGAAACCGATGACGTCGTACTGATTCAGAAGTGGGTGCTGCAATGGAATGACCTGATGGACATGCACGTCCATGCGGCGCTCACCGATGAACAGGCTGCGCCGCTGCTGGCGGCGGTCGTCGCCGGCAAACAATAAACGAGGCCGGTATGGCGAGCCTGTGGGGCATTGTCTCAGGCGGGATTGGTGTCGACTGGGATTGCCTCTTCGCGAGCAGGCTCGCTCCCGCAAGAGCGGCGGTGAGAGCTATTTTTTCATGCCGACCCGCCGGCGCATGTCGGCAGTGATGCTCTGCCTGGTTTTCCTCAGATCAGCCCAGGGCTCATTCCCTACTTCAGCGAGGCGTTCATGCACAGTGTGGATGTTCCACTGATTGCCGCCCTTGAGCTCGCCCACCTCTTCGCGAAAGATCGGCACTGACACCGGCAACCCTTCGCGAGTGCGCGCGGCGTAGGCACAAATCGTCGTGGCGCCGAGGCCGTTGCGCAGGTAGTCGATGAAGATTCGCCCTACCCGGTTCTTCGGGCCCGACACTGCGGAAAACCGCTCCGGCAACAACTTGGCCATATGGCTGACGATGGCATGGCTGAAATCCTTCACCTCATCCCAACCCAGCTTGCGGGTCAGCGGCACTACCAGGTGAATGCCTTTGCCGCCGCTGGTCTTCAGGAACGCCTTGAGCCCCAGCTCATCCAACACCGACAGCGTCAGTTGTGTCGCCTCGACCATGCTTTTCCACGGCAGCGCCGGGTCCGGGTCGAGATCGAGGACAAAGCGGTCGGGCTTGTCGAGATTGGCCGAGGTGGCGTTCCAGGTGTGCAGCTCCACGGTGCTCATCTGCACCGCACCGATCAAGGCTTCGGCGCTGTTGATGATCATGATCGGCTGGCCGGTGAGTTCCTTGTCCAACGTAGTGATACCCGGAATGGCCAGGCGCTCGGCGTTCTTCTGGAAAAACAGCTCGCCGGCAATGCCGTCCGGCGCGCGAACCAATGCCACGGGACGGTCCTTCAACTCCGGCAGTATCCATTCAGCGACACTGGCGTAATACTCCGCCAGTTGCACTTTGGTGGTGCCGCTGCTGGCGTCGATGACCCGGTCGGGATGGGTAATCCGCACTTTGCCTTCACCCAGTCCGAGTTGTGACGGGGCCGGTGCCGCTTTGCTTTTGGCGGCAGGTTTGTTCTTCACCACGTTGGGGCGCTCCTCAGTGATGTCTTTGGCCGGTTTGTCGTCGCGCAGGCCATGGAACACGGCATGACGCACCGAACCGTCTTTGGTCATTTCGGCGAAGGCGATTTCCGCCAGCAGAACGGGTTTGAGCCAGTGCACACCTTTCGCGTCAAAGCCGCTGGGTGGATTGACCACCGAAGGCTTCTTCGCCCGCAACGGCTTCAGTTGCTCATAAATGCTTTTAAGTGTCATCTCATTGAAGCCGGTGCCCACCTTGCCGGCGTAACGCAGCTCACCGCTGTCCCGGTCATGCAAGCCCAGCAGCAGCGCGCCAAACGCGTGGCGCGACCCCTTCGGATCGGTGTAGCCGACCACCACGAACTCTTGTCGATGTTTGCACTTGAGCTTGATCCAGTCGCTGCTGCGCCGCGACACGTAAGCCGATCCCAAGCGCTTGCCGATCAGCCCTTCCATACGCATCTGACAGGCGCTGTTGAGCAGGGCCTCCGGTTCTTCAGCAAATGCGTCGGAGAATCGCAACAACGGGTCTTCACCGGGTTTGAGCACGGTCGCCAGCGCTACCCGCCGCTCTTCGACTGGCACCTCACGCAGGTCGACGCCATTGAGATAAGGCATGTCGAACAAGTAGTAAAGAATGTTGCCGCTGTTACCCGAGTCGAAGGCATTTTGCAGCGCCTGGAAGTCCGGCACGCCCTGCTCGTTGGCGACAACCATTTCGCCGTCGAGCCAGGCGGACTCGAGTTGCAGCGCCGCCAGCGCCTCAGCTTGCCTGGGCAATTTGTGCGTCCAGTCATGGCCGTTACGGGTGAACAGCCTGACCTCGCCATGATCGATGCGGGCCATGATCCGGTAGCCGTCGAACTTGATCTCATAGCTCCACTCGCCATCCGGAGCCTTCTCCACCAGCGTCGCCAGCTCGGGTTTGATCAGGTCCGGCAGTTTCGCTTTGTGCGCGCCGGTCAGTTGCGCCGACTTCGTCTGGGCCGCCACCTTGCGCGCCGGTTTCTTGATGGGTTTTGGCTTGCTGGCGGCTTTCGATTGTTTTGGCACGAGAGTCCGGTCACTGAGCACGCTGTCCGGTTCGGCGGTGACCACGTCGTAATCGCTTTCAGGCTTGGCCGCGCTGTCCTGATGCTTGATCAGAAACCACTGTTCCTGCTTGCCCGGCATGTGCGTGCGCACCAGGTTCCACAGGCCGCCGAGCTTTTCGCCCTGCAATTCGAACTTGAGCTTGCCCTTGGCGTAGGCCTTGGCCGGGTCTTCCTGGGGAATCCACACGCCACGGTCCCAGACGATCACGTCACCGGCACCGTAATGACCTTCGGGAATGCTGCCTTCGAACGTGGCGTAATCAATCGGATGGTCTTCGACGTGCACCGCCAGGCGCTTGACCTTGGGGTCCAGCGACGGGCCTTTGGGCACCGCCCAGCTTTTCAGCGCACCATCGAGTTCCAGGCGAAAGTCATAATGCAGGCGCGAGGCGTCATGTTTCTGGATGCAAAACTGCAAGGCGTGATCTTTCGTGGTTTTCCTGGCCGGGTGTTTGGCGGCCGGTTCGGAGGTCGCCGAAAAATCGCGCATGCGGTTGTAGTCATCCAGATTCTTGCTCATGGCTTACTCCCTCAGGCTGACTCGACGTGGCCGCCAATGCCCGGTCCGATCCGGGTCACGACCAACGCGACCACCGCAATCCGCTCCACCCGCTGGTAGCCGGGCGTCAACAGCTCTTCGCCGAACACGTCGGGGTCGATTTCGTGATAGATCCAGCCAAACCGCGCCGTGTCCAGGTACGGCGTCAACGCGGCGAGGAATGGATCACAACCGTCGACCATCGCCACGCCGGTGTACAGCACCAACGAACCGCCGGGGTTCAACCGGTTCAACGCCTGCTCGACAATCCGCACCGACAATTGCGCACCCAACGCCCCGCCACCGTGGCGATAGGCGCGTTCGGCGGGATCGGCCATGTAGGGCGGATTGGCGACGATCAGGTCAAAACTGCCATCGACATCCTGCAGCACATCACTGGCTTCGATACTGACGTTGGCCACTTCGGCGAGCGCGGCGTTCACTGCCGTCAGGCGCAGCGCCGCCGGGTTGATGTCGACCGCCAGCACCTCGGCGTCCCTTCGCGCACGGGCAATCACGATGGCACCGACACCCGCGCCGCAGCCAATGTCCACGGCGCGCCTGATGGGCGCGAAATTCTGTTGCAGATGGCGGTGAATCAATTGGGCGAAACGGTAGGTGTCAGGACCGAAGAACACGGCGTCGGCGCTGTCGGTGGGGAACCCGGAATGCACGAACAGCAAGTCATCGAGACTGGACCAGCGCACGTGGCTTTTCAGCCGGCCATTGCTCTCTTCGAGCACCCCCGCCTGTTGCAATTGGCGCTGTTCGTCCGCGGACAACAGGCCCGGCTCGAACGACCGTGACCAGCCGAACACTTCGCGCAGCGTGCGGGCGCTTTGGCCGAACGCGCGGTCATTGACTCGCTGGTGGGTGAGCGGAGTTGGCGTGACGAAGCGATAACCGTCGGCCTGCAAGCGCCGTCCCAATTGCAGCAAGGCCAGATCGGCAGCATTCAACTGTTGTTCCAGATTCATGCCGGGCCCCCTAGCGCAGGATGGATTTGAGTTCGATGAACCGACGTGTCGCCATCAGGCCGGCAGGATGGGCGTGTCGATGGGCGGACAGCCACGGGATCAACGTCTGCATTTGCTCGGGGGCCGCCCGTCCTTCGAGCGCGGATTGCAGGGCCTGGATATCGGGATCATCGGCGGGCAGGTCGGCTTCGACTGCGCCAGGTGTGCCGCGACGAAACGCGGGCGATGAATGCTCTGGCGCCCAGTCGCCGGCGATCCAGTCGTGCAACAGTTGTTTTTCATAAGGGCTGAACACACCGAACATCGCTGCGCCGTCGCCCTGGATCAGTTGCCAGAAGCGGCTCTGCTTTGGGTCCTGATGACGTTTGATCCAGCCCTTGTTTTCCAAGGCGGCGAGGAAACCGGGGAGTTGTTCCGGCGCCGACAGCCATTGATTGACTGTCTTGCCTTCAAACCGGCAATAGTCGGAATGCATGTGCTGGCCGAAAGGACGTTTGCGCTCCAGCATGCGCAGCACTTCAGCATGCAGATCGAACGATTCGATGATCGCGCGGCTGCCCTGCCCCAGGTCGTTGAGCCGGTAACCCAGCGAAATCCGGCGCAGGAAATCTTCGCGATCACCTTCAATCGGCAGCAGTTGCAGTACCGACTGCACGGCTTTATGCGCATGCCCGGTGCTGGCATTGTCGATCGTCACGTGCAGCGTGAAGTAGTAAGGATCGATGCCCAGTTCAGCGAGTTCATAGGCGCTGATCAGCAAGTGCAGCGGCAGTTGTTCGTAACCCAGGTTGTAGCCGATCACCTCGGGCAAAAAGGCGTCGGCGCTTTCGCCCAGCGCCAGTTGAATGGCGCCTTGCAGGTAACGTTCGTCTTCGATGGCGCCGGTGCCGTCAACACCCAGCTCTGCCAGCAGTTTTCGGTAGATCACCACATGGTTCTGCGCCGGGTTGCCCTCACCCAGTTCTTCCAGGTAAGTGCCGATCAGCCCTTCGAAACGCGGGTCGCGCCAGCGCGGCAACAGGCCGTACAACCAGGCCCCGTCCACGAGCTTCGTCGGGCTGACGGCTTGCAGGAAATACAGCGCGTGCGCCTTGTTGCTGAAGAACTGCCGTGGACCACCTTGCTTGCGCGCGCTCAGGTAATCCGCGTACTGGCGTGCGACGTCGGCGCAGTGCTGTTCGACGAAGGATTGCAGGGCCGACACGTCCTCCGGCATTTCCTTGGGCAGGTCCGCCGCCCGTTGCAGCTGGGTTTCCAGAACGGATCGGGCGAGTGCCCGGCGTTGCTCTGCATCGTCGCCCAGCAGCAGCTGTTCATAGCAATGCTTCAGGCTTCCGGTGGTCGGGACGGCGTGTCCGGTTTCGAGGCGTGTCAAGGCAGTCATGGGCGCATCTCTCGCTCTTGGGGCAATGGCAGGACGCTCAATCAACACGTCTCTACATCAGCAGAGCGATTGGCCCGGAGAAAAATTCAATCGGGGTTGAGAATGCCCTGACAGACGGGCCTGCACCGCCGCAGCCGGCGTGAACGGGAGTGAATATACTCAAGCGGTGTGGGTTCCCCTCCGGAGAGCAATCATGCGAACGGTTCACGTCATCCGGCCCGACCAAACCCCGGGACCGGTCAATGTCGTTGGCGAGGCGATCACCATTCTCGCGGGCGGCGATCCGGGTAAACCCTTTGAGATGCACATTCAGGAAGGTGTTCAGGGTGGCGGCCCACCCGCGCATTTTCATCCTTGGGATGAGGCTTTCTATGTGATTGACGGCCAGGTGGAAGTGACGGTCGAGGGCACTGCCACCACGGTTTCGGCGGGCGGTTATGTGCATATTCCCGGCGGGACGATTCATGCTTACCGGAATGTCAGCACGACGGCTAAGATGATCGGCGTGGTGTCCGATCCCCGGGGTGGGCGGTTTTTTGCGGCGGTGGATCGGTTGAGGATGCCGGAGGATTTACCGCGGATACTGGAGATTGCCGAGGCGCATGGGGTTACGTTTTTGGTTCCGAAAGGTTGATGCAGGATTCGAGGGCGCTATCGCCAGCAAGCTGGCTCCGACAAGAGCCAGCTTGCTGGCGATAGATTTAAGCAACACCACCCTTGGCCTGCTGCTCCAGGTGCACCTGCAATTCCGGATCAATCTGCAACGCCGCCGCCAGTTCATCCAGGTAGCTGCGCTCGGCGTCCTGCTGATCGTCCACCAGCATCACGCTGGCGAGGTACATTTCCGCCGCCATCGCCGGGTCCGTCGCCGCCTGCGCGACATCGGCGGCATCCAGCGGCCGGGCGACTTCGTCATCCAGCCATTGCTGAAGCTCCGGGTCATCGGTGTGGCGGCCGATTTCCGTGCTGATCATCTGTTTTTCGGCATCATCGATCCGGCCATCGGCCTTGGCTGCTGCAATGAGTGCGCGCAGGACGGCATGGCTGTGATCCTCGACTTCGGGGCCGGACAGCAGATCCACGGTGCGCGGCGCCTGTTGCGGTGCCGCTGCCTGGCTGCGTTGCCACGCCTGATAGGCCTGGAAAGCCATCATGCCCAGGGACGCCAGCGCCGCGTAGTTGGTGCCGCCGCCCGAGCGCTGTTGGGTCGAACCGCCCAAAGCTGAGCCACCGCCCAGCAAACCTCCGAGCAAACCGCCCAGGCCGCTGTTTGCGCCGCCACCGCCACCGCCGCCGAGCAGGCCGCCGAGCAATCCACCCAGGCCGCCGCCGATGCCGCCTTGAGGTGCGCCGCCTCCCTGCTGTGTCATCGAGCCTTGTCCGGCTCGCAGGAGTTGTTCGAGCAAATCGCTGGTGTTCATGACGACGTCCTCATCGGTTGGAGTTATCCAGTCAGGCAACGATAGTCCTCGTACGCGGTTGCGCCATTACCGTTTGGCTGACGTCTCTGTCCTTTCTTTAATACTGAAGTTGGTTATTGGGGGGTTGGTGTACATATCCGTTGCTGCGGTGATGGCGGCTATTGGTTTCGCCCTTACGGCGAGTTACTTGGAAAAGCGCCAAGTAACCAAACGCTTTTGCCCCTTTCGTTCGGTGCCTCGCCCAGGCTCGGCATTCCCTCGCTCCGGTCCTGCTCCGTGGGCCCGCCGCCATCGGCCATCCATGGCCGGGGGCGGCTAACCCGGTATCCATGCCGGGTTGCCCACTGCGCAGAACCTCCACTCAGCCTCTCGAGGGGGCGACCACCGCCACAACCGCCGAGGCGGCCTTAAAGCCGACCTGGCTCTCCGCTTGACCGCATTCCCCCTGTGGGAGCGAGCCTGCTCGCGATGGACGTTAAGGATGACGCGGGCTGTCTGGATTCACACGTTGCCCGGGCATTTTTCGCGAGCAGGCTCGCTCCCACAGGGGATTGGGTTCACACGATCAAAATTGTAGGAGCCAGCTTGCTGGCGATGGTCGTTAACGATGACGCGGGCTGTCTGGATGTATGCGGTGTTTGGGCGTTTTTCGCCAGCAAGCTGGCTCCTACAGGGGGCCGCGTACGCTTTTGATTTTCACCACTCATCAGGCCGAGCGTTAGCTCGCCTTGGCTTTTGATCTTGCGGTGCACGCCCCCTCGAGAGGCCGAGTGGAGGTTCTGCGCAGTGGGCACCGCGGCAAGGATGCCGCGGTAGCCGCCCCCGGCCATGGATGGCCGATGGCGGCGGGCCCACGGAGCAGGACCGGAACGAGGGAATGCCGAGCCTGGGCGAGGCACCGAACGAAAGGGGCAAAAGCGCTTGGTTACTTGGCGCTCTTCCAAGTGACTCGCCGTAAGGGCGAAACCGCCAGTCGCCGTTACCGCAGAAATGGATATGCACACCGACCAGCACAAACATTAATCCAGAGTATTTTTTGCCACCCCAGCTAAGATTTACAAACGGTGAACCTTATTCGCGAATTCCCGGTCGATACCTGCAACCCCGACCCGGTTCGCCGCCGCCCTCGATCAACGAGGGTGATGACTGGCTTGCTTCACTTTCTGGAGAACGCCCCCGTGATATCCACCCTACACATCGCCAGGCTCAAAGCATGGGGCGCCCATGGTTTTACTGCCACGGGCGTGGTCACCGCCTTCCTCGCGACGCTCGCCCTGCTGGAAAACCAGCCCACCAACTGCCTGCTGTGGCTGGGCGTCGCCCTGATCGTCGACGGGCTGGATGGCGCGCTGGCGCGCAAAGTCAATGTCCAGTCGGTGCTGCCGAGTTTCGACGGTTCGATCCTCGACCTGGTGATCGATTACCTGACGTATGTGTTCATTCCGGCGTTGTTCATCTATCGCTACATTCCCCTGCCGGACTACACGTTGCTGCTGACCGTGTCGCTGATCCTGGTCTCGTCGTTGTTCTGTTTCTGCAACGTCAACATGAAAAGCAAGGACAACTACTTCCAGGGCTTCCCCGCCGCCTGGAACGTGGTCGCGCTGTGCCTGTACATCATCGCCCCGTCGCCATGGATCACCCTGCTCACCGTCATCGGCCTGGCGCTGCTGACCGTGACCCGGATGAAGTTCCTGCACCCGTTCCGCGTACGCCGGTTCATGCCGATCAACATCGCCGTAACCGCCATCTGGCTGCTGTGCAGCTTGTCGCTGGTGATCAACCACCCGGTGATCAACCCGCTGGTGATGGGGCTGTGGCTGCTGATGTCCGCGTACTTCCTGGGGATCTGCATCTGGCGTACAGCACTGGAGTGGTTTGACGGCTCGCGGCACCGGTAAATCGTCATGCCCATCCATATTGTGCAACCCGGTTCCCCGCGCCGGCCTGGTGAAGGGCTGCGCCTCGGCACTGTGCGCCGCCCGCCAAGGGGCGTGCCGAAGGCCGAGTTTGCCAGCCGTGACTTTTATGATGTGTGGCAACCGCTGCTGTCGCCCAGTGCGGAGCTGGTGGCAGAAGCGAAAGCTGCGGCAGACGAGAAGGCCTGGGACGGGTTTCGGCGCAAGTTCAAGGCTGAGATGAATCATCCCGCCGCCAGCCAGTTGCTCGACTTGCTGGCCGCTCTATCCCATCAGACTTCGATGGCCGTCGGGTGCTACTGCGAGGACGAGGCGCACTGCCATCGCTCCGTTTTGCGTGAGTTGCTGGTGGCACGCGACGCAAAGGTTGTTTAAAGCATCTTTTGTAGGAGCCGGCTTGCCGGCGATGACGGCCTTCAATTTTGCGTTGATTTCACTGACGCCATCGCCAGCAAGCCGGCGCCTACAAGGGTGCGCGTGGTTGTCGGGAGGGGGTTAGCGCACGAACGCCCCTCTGACGGACAGCCGCTTGATCATGGTCAATACTTGAAGGATTGAATGCCTGTCGAATGAATGCATCTCGGGCGGTTGAGTCCCGGCAGATGCCGCACCTGCTCGTTGATTCACGGGAGGTTTGTCATGTCTGAGCAATCACGTTTCATGCTGGTCGCCTCACCCCTGATGGAACACAGCCCCGCCTTCGACCGGGCCGCGGCGCTGGCCAAGGCTGAAGACGCGGCGCTGCATATCGTGGCGTTCGATTATCTGGAAGGTCTGGCGACCGCCAGCCTGGTCAATGAACAAGCCCTTGAGCAGATGCGCCTCGGTTACATCGACCGACACCGGCAATGGCTTGAGGACCAGGCCCGGCCTCTGCGCAAGATCGGCGTGCAGGTCACCACCGAGGTGACGTGGGTCGAACATCCGCTGGAAGAAATCCTGATTCACCTCAAAGAACAGCCCATGGACGTGCTGATCAAGGCACTGGAACATCAGTCGAGGCTGTCACGCCTCGTGTTCACCCCTCTCGATGTCCATTTGTTGCGCGAATGCCCGGTGCCGTTGCATTTCGTCAGTCACGCGATACATGCCCTGCCCCGGCGGATCGTGGCGGCGGTCGACCCGTTCCATCGCGACGATCACTATAAAAGCTTCAACGACCGCATCCTTCACGAAGCGTCGAAACTGGCGAGCGCCTGCAACGCCGAGCTGGACGTGGTGTACGCCTACGACCTGTCGTCCATCAGCGCCGACGAGTTCGGCTTCGACAACGGTTCGGCGTTCTTCTCCTCGACCAAGGCCAGGACCCTGTTCGATTGCCAGGAAGAAGCTTTCCACGAACTCGCCGAACGCAACGGCATCGCCCCGCAGCAGCGGCACATGATCATGGGCAGCCCGGCCAAAGTCCTGACGCGCTATGCCGACGCCTTTGATATCGACGTGATCGTCATGGGAAGGATCGGCCATCGCGGCCTCGGACGGCTGATCGGCAGCACGGTGGAACACCTGCTGTACAAAATGCCATGCAGTGTCTGGGTGGTGTACACCGAACGGCTGGACGAATAAGCGAACGCAGGCTCGTCTAGCTTCACACGCCCCCCTGTAGGAGCCAGCTTGCTGGCGATGGCGGTCTTGAAATTTGTACAACCCTCTGGGACGCCATCGCCGGCAAGCCGGCTCCTACAAGGGATCGGGAGTGCCGGGATTCACACAAAACCCTGTAGGAGCCAGCTTGCTGGCGATGGTATGCCAGCCAAGGAGATGTCGACTGACACTCCATCGCCAGCAAGCCGGCTCCTACAAAGTGTGCGTCAGCGCCTTGTGATCACCACTTCAAGGTATTCGCTCGGCACCACCAGCGACTTGTCTCCCGCTCGGTTCAGGCGGTTGATCAACTCGGTGAGATCATCTTCCAGCGCCTTCGCCCCTTCCGGTGGCAACGCCGCGAACGCTTTGTGCACCGGGCCGTACCAGGTGCGGAACGTGTCGATGAAATGCGCCGCCGAGCGATAACGGAAGTTGAAGAACCGGCGTGTCACCTGAAGCAGGAAATCCCGCTCATCGAACTGCGAATGCAACCATGCCTCGCTTCCCCAGTTCGACGGCGGCTGCGCTCCCGGTGGTGGCGGCAGGTGGCGGCCCAGGGTCTTGAACATCTGGCCGACAAAGCCTTCCGGTGTCCAGTTGGCCAGGCCGATCCGCCCGCCTGGGCGGCAAACCCGCGCCAGTTCGGCGGCGGCCTTGGGCTGGTCCGGGGCAAACATCACACCGAAGGTCGACAGCACCAGGTCGAAGCTCCCCGCCTCGAACGGCAGCGCTTCGGCATCGGCCACCTGGAAGGTCACTTCCAGGCGTTCTGCCCGGGCCCGGTCTTCGCCGCGCTCCAGCAGTGCGGCCACGTAGTCGGTGGACGTGACATGCCCGCCCCGACGCGCGGCGGCCAGCGTGGCATTGCCGTTGCCGGCGGCGACGTCCAGCACGCGCTCGTCGCACAGCAGGTCGCAGGCTTCGGCGAGCTGCTCGCCGACAATCTGCAGGGTGGTGCCGATCACGGCATAGTCGCCACTGGCCCAGGAGGCCATCTGACGGTTTTTCAGGGCAGTGAGATCAATGGGTGTACTCATTAAATCCGCTCCGTTACAGACTGCATCCCCGGCTTATTCTGCCGTGGTGGGATCGATGATGGTGGTGACCCGGGAAATACTGTTGGCCGGAAAACCGCTCTGCCTGGCGTGTTCCCTGATCAACTCCTCGTTGGGCGAGAGGTACACGCAGTAGAGTTTGTCTGCGGTGACATAACTCTGCTGCCATTGCACCTCAGGCAGGTCGCGCAACGTCCTGCAGGACTTTTGCGCAGCGGCTTTCAAATCCCTTTCTGACAGTGTTCCAGCGCCTGGAATCTCGCGTTCTATGACGAACTTTGGCATGGCAACCTCTCATTCTTGTTATTGATGACAGGGTCTGTCGCCCTGTGGGTCCACTATCGCGCCGCTGGCCGGAGGCGTCCTGCCCGATCGTCGGTCAACCCTGCCCGATCGTCCGGAGGTTTTGCGTTACGCCGAGACAGGCTCACAATCAAAAACACTTCGCCAACAGGGGAAAAGCCCCATGGATGCCCTGTCCCAGACCCTGCGCGTCGTCCGCCTGGTCGGCGCCATTTTCATCAACGCCCGGTTCACCGCGCCCTGGTGCTACCAGTCGCCGAGTGCCGACACCGCCGCGCCCTTTCTGGAGCCCGGCGCGGAACGGGTGGTGATCTTCCACTTGATCACCGAGGGCGAGTGCTACGTCGAACTCGGCGATGATCCGCCCCTGCTGCTGACCGCCGGCGACGTGGTGGTGTTTCCCCAGGGCGATGCCCACCGCATGAGCTCCGAGCCCGGTCTGAAACCCGCCTCAGGTGCACGACTGGACGTGGTGCTGGCGCGTCGTCCGCGACAATTGAGCTATGGCGGAGGCGGCGCGGTGACGCGGCTGGTGTGCGGTTATCTGGCGTGCGATACGCGACTGGCGGGCATGTTGCTGACCGGCTTGCCGGCCATCGTGCGGGTCAATGTACGCGGCTCGGATGCCGGCAACTGGCTGGAATCGTCGGTGCGTTACGCCTTGGCGGAAGCACGCTCGCCAAGGCCCGGCGGCGAAGGCGTACTGGCCAAACTGGCCGAGGTGCTGTTCATCGAGGTGCTGCGCCTGTACATGCACGAACAGGGTGAAGGTCGAACCGGCTGGCTGGCGGGTGCCGGCGACCGGATCGTCGGCGCCGCGCTCAATGCGATGCACACCAAACCCTGTCACGCCTGGACCCTGGATGAACTGGCGCGCACCGCCGGCACGTCAAGATCGGTATTGGCGGAACGCTTTCAACAACTGGTGGGGATTTCGCCGATGCTGTACCTGACGCAATGGCGGATGTTGCTCGCGGCCAATCTGTTACGCAGCAGTAACAGCTCGTTGCTGCGGATCGCTGAAGAGGTCGGCTACCAGACGGACACGGCGTTCAGCCGCGCGTTTCGACGTGAGTTCGGCGCACCGCCCGCGGCATGGCGGCGAGGCCAGGAGAAAAAGACAATGGCCCAAGGCGCGTAGCCTGTGAGCCATTGAGTTGCGGGGTGATTCAGGCGGCAGGTGCTTTGGCTTCCTGCAGCAACTGCTGGATCACTTGCTCCTGGGTGTCGTAGCTGCCTTCACCGAAGTGGGTGTAACGCACCTGGCCCTTGGCGTCGATCAGGTAGTGAGCGGGCCAGTACTGGTTATCGAAGTTGCGCCAGATCGTGTAGTTGTTGTCGATGGCCACCGGGTAGGTGATGCCGAGCTTCTTCACCTGATCCTTGACGTTGCCGATGATGCGCTCGAAGCCGTACTCCGGAGTGTGGACGCCGATTACTACCAGACCGTCCTTCTCGTATTTCTTCGCCCAGTCTTTCACGTACGGCAGGGTGTGCTGGCAGTTGATGCAGTCGTAGGTCCAGAAGTCCACCAGCACTACTTTGCCTTTGAGCGAGTCGTTGCTCAGCGCTGGCGAGTTGATCCATTCGACGGCGCCGGACAGCGACGGCATCGGGCCTTGGGCATTGTCCAGCATCGAGTCGGCCTTGACCTTGCTGACCAGGTAATCCACCACTTTCGGCACGCTTTCCAGTACACCTTTCTCCAGTCTGCTGACGCCTTCGGACGAAATGCCGGCCAGCAGGGTCTTGTCGGCACCGGTGGAAATCACCACTGCCGCGGCCAGCACAGCGAACCCGGCACCGCGACGCAACCAACCGGTGACCGGGATCGACGCTTTCAAGCGATTGACCAGGCCGCGACCGGCGAAGATCAGCGTGCCCAGGGACAGCGCGCTGCCCAAGCCGTAGGCCACCAGCAACAGACTGGTTTGCGCGTTGGCGCCTTGCAGCATTGCACCGGTGAGGATCACGCCCAGGATCGGCCCGGCGCACGGGGCCCAGAGCAGACCGGTGGCGACGCCAATCATGACCGAACCCAGCGGGCCGGACATTTTGCGGGTGTTTGGGTCGAGGCGATTGCCCAGCAGTACGAAGGGACGCGCCAGCCAGCCACCGATCCGCGCGGAAATCAGTGACAGGGCGAACAGGCCCATGACGATCAGGGCGACGTGGCGACCGGTGTTGTTGGCCTGGATCACCCATTCGCTGCTGACCACGGCCAGGCTGGAGATCAGGGCGAAGGTCAGGACCATGCCGCCGAGGGTGAGCAGGATCGACGAGCGCGTGCGGTCGACACCGGCGAACAGGAACGGCACGACCGGAAGGATGCAGGGGCTGAGGACGGTCAATATGCCGCCCAGGAAAGCGATCAGGAACATGGGGGTCACCTATTACATTAAAGGGTGGCAACACGTCCTTGTAGGAGCCGGCTTGCCGGCGATTGCGATCGTTCAGTCACATCGATGTTGAATGTGCTGCCGTCATCGCCGGCAAGCCGGCTCCTACAGGGGACGGTGTGGCTTCAGGCCGTTTGTTCATCCAGCAGCTGGCCTTGCGGCGTGCGGCTGCTACCGTTCTCGGCAACCATTTGGCCTTGCGGCGTACGGTCCGAACCGTCCTGGACCAGCAAGTCGTGGGCGCCCTGCTCGTTCACCGGGGTCAGCTGGAAGCAGGTGCTGCTGCCGCAGCCGCTTTGTTCAACGGCGGCGTTGGCGTGGGCAGCGGCGCCGGCCAGGGCGAAGGCAGCGGCGGTCAAGTAGCGAGTGACGTTGTTCATGATGTTCTTCCTGTCTCAAGGGGGATTGGCAATCGGTCAGCGAAGGACTCAGTTGTCTGAGTTGCAGTCAGCAAATTTGCGGTAGTCCAGGACCTGGGTTTTGTTCTGGGAATCCAGGTAGGTCAGCTGGGCATCGACAATCCCGCAGGTGTTCGAAGCGTCCTGTGTCAGCGACACGACTTTCTTGATGTCCAGGTGCGTGCCGTAGCTGTAGGTTTTGGCGCTGACGTCCGCTTCGGCACGGGCCGACAAGGTGCAGATGTTCAGGGCGGCAAACAGGCAAGCGGCGTAGATGGCTTTGGTGTTCATGGCGGTTTCCTCAAGGCTTCAATGGGTAGGTCGTTCAATTGAGCCGAGGCGGTTGGGTTTGCCTCGATGGAACCTATTAGAAAGCCCCGAGGTATCTCGTCTGTGTCGAAAACCGGCGCGTGTAAATCGGTAAGTATCAGAGTGGCCTGCCGATACAGAGCGATACAAAACCGTGGAAATTCGAGGTTTTTGCGTCCATGTGTATCCGTCGACGCACCAGATACACTGCAATACAAAGGGCAGCGGGCGAGCGGGCAAAGGCTCGATAGACTGTGCGTCATCCCCCATTTACAGAGGCTTGGCCCCATGGAACATGTCGATCACATCCTCATCGTCGACGATGACCGCGAGATTCGAGAGCTGGTAGGCAACTACCTGAAGAAGAACGGCCTGCGCACCACCGTCGTCGCGGACGGTCGGCAGATGCGTTCGTTCCTGGAGACCACGCCGGTCGACCTGATCGTGCTCGACATCATGATGCCGGGCGACGATGGCCTGATGCTGTGCCGCGAGATCCGCGCCGGCAAACACAAGGCCACGCCGGTCTTGATGCTCACCGCGCGCAACGACGAAACCGACCGCATCATCGGCCTGGAAATGGGCGCCGACGATTACCTGGTCAAGCCGTTCGCCGCCCGCGAACTGCTGGCGCGGATCAACGCGGTGTTGCGCCGCACACGGATGTTGCCGCCGAACCTGGTGGTCACCGAAAGCGGTCGCCTGCTGGCTTTCGGTCGCTGGCGCCTGGACACCTCGGCCCGCCACCTGCTCGACGACGACGGCACCATGGTCGCCCTCAGCGGCGCGGAATACCGGCTGTTGCGGGTGTTCCTCGATCATCCGCAACGGGTGCTCAACCGCGACCAGTTGCTGAACCTGACCCAGGGCCGCGACGCCGATCTGTTCGACCGCTCCATCGATTTGCTGGTCAGCCGCTTGCGTCAGCGTTTGCTCGACGACGCGCGCGAACCGGCCTACATCAAGACCGTGCGCAGCGAGGGTTATGTGTTCTCCCTGCCGGTCGAAGTCCTCGGTGCGCCGTCATGAAGCTCTCGATGCACTGGCCCCGCACCCTCGCCTCGCGGCTGTCGCTGATCTTTCTGATCGGCCTGATTCTGGCGCAGGCGCTGTCCTTCGGTGCGCAGTATTACGAGCGCTACGAAAGCGCGAAAAACACCATGCTGGGCAACCTGGAAACCGACGTCTCGACCTCCATCGCCATCCTCGACCGCTTGCCGGCCGAAGAGCGCATGAGCTGGTTGCAACAGCTGGAGCGGCGCAACTACCGCTACTTGCTCGATGAAGGCTCGCCGGGCACGGCCATGCGCGACACGCCGATTGCAGTGACCTCGATCAAGGACGCCATCGGCAAGGATTACCCGATGACCGTGACCGACATTCCCGGCCCGATCAAACACTTCCAGGTACACCTGAAGCTGGCCGACGGCAGCCCCGTGACCATCGACGTGCGCCCTTCGATGGTGCCGCTGTCGCCATGGTTGCCGATCGTTCTGCTTGGCCAGTTGGCGCTGATGATCCTCTGCACCTGGCTGGCGGTGCGCATCGCCATCCGCCCGCTCACCCGCCTGGCAGAGGCAGTGGAAAACCTCGACCCGAATACCCACCCGGTGCACCTGGATGAAAAAGGCCCGACCGAAGTCGCCCATGCCGCCATGGCTTTCAATGAGATGCAGGCGCGGATCGCGGCCTATCTGAAAGAACGCATGCAACTGCTGGCGGCGATTTCCCACGACCTGCAAACCCCGATCACCCGGATGAAACTGCGTGCCGAGTTGATGGACGACTGCAGCGAAAAAGAAAAACTGTGGAATGACCTTGGTGAGATGGAGCATCTGGTGCGTGAAGGTGTGGCTTATGCCCGCAGCGTCCACGGCGCCACCGAAGAGAGCCGCCGCACCAACCTGGATTCGTTCCTCGACAGCCTGGTGTTCGACTATCAGGACATGGGCAAGGACGTGCAGCTCAGCGGCAAAAGCGACACCGTGATCGACACCCGCCCCCACGCCTTGCGTCGGGTGCTGGTGAACCTGACGGACAACGCGCTCAAGTTCGCCGGTGCGGCGGAGTTGCAGGTGGAGTCCAAGCCTGGCGGCAAACTGTCGGTGAAGGTGATGGACCGTGGCCCCGGGATTGCCGAAGACGAACTGGCCCATGTCATGGAGCCGTTCTACCGTGTGGAGAACTCCCGCAACCGCAGCACCGGCGGCACCGGCCTGGGCCTGGCGATTGCCCAGCAACTGGCGCTGGCCCTTGGCGGGTCGTTGACCCTGAGCAACCGTGAGGGCGGCGGCCTCTGCGCAGAGCTGAAGCTCCCCGCCAAAACCCTGTAGGAGCCGGCTTGCCGGCGATGGGCGCTAACGATAACGCGTGTTATCTGGATAAACGCGTTATCGTTAGCGCCCATCGCCAGCAAGCTGGCTCCTACAAAGTGATATGGATATTGCAAATGGATGAAAACAGAAGACCCATCAAGACGCGTTCTGCGGGATGGGCCCGATACATCACCAACCGGTTGGTGAAAAGGGACCTCTCCCCCAACCAGATCTCCGTGGCCAGCATCGCCTTCGCCTTCGTCGGCATCGCGGCGCTCAACATCGACAACGGCATTGCCGGCTCCCTCCTCTGTGCCATCGGCATTCAACTGCGCTTGCTGTGCAACCTCTTCGACGGAATGGTTGCGATCGAGGGCGGCAAGAAGTCCGACATTGGCAGTCTCTACAACGAATTCCCGGACCGGATCGCCGACAGCCTGCTGCTGGTCGGGCTCGGCTATGCCATTGGCTGGCCGGACCTTGGCTGGTGCGCGGCGCTGTTCGCGGCACTGACGGCCTACGTCCGGGTGTTCGGCGGTTCGATCGGCCTGCCGCAGAGCTTCATAGGCCCGATGGCAAAGCAACACCGGATGGCGGTCATGACGGTCGGGCTGCTGCTGAATGCCGTCGAGGCGAGCGTTTACGCCAGTCACTACGTGCTGCTGATGGCGTTGATCATCATCACCCTCGGCTCCGCCGCCACCTGCGTCACGCGCACGCTGGCCATCGCCAGACAACTGAAAGGGGCCGCTCATGTGGATCAGTAACGCGCTGATTTCCGTTCTTCGCTTCCTGATTGGCGTCACGGCCCGCTGGGAAAGCCCGCCGGACCTGTCGCGCCAGCGCATTTATTTCGCCAACCACACCAGCCACATGGACACCCTCGCCATCATTGCGGCCCTGCCTCCCGAGGCACGGGTGAACGTGAAACCGGTGGCGGCCAAGGATTATTGGGGCAAGAACCGTTTCCTGTCGTACATCTCGCAGAAAGGCCTGAATGCGGTGTTGATCGACCGCAACCCCGCGCCCGGCGTCAACGTGCTGGAACCTATCTTCGATGTGGTGCGCGCCGGTCATTCGATCATCATCTTTCCGGAAGGCACGCGGTCCAGCCAGGCATTGCCCGGCGAATTCAAATCGGGGCTTTACCGGCTGAGCGAAACCTTCCCGGATGTCGACCTGGTGCCGATCTATCTGGAAAACCTGCACCGCTCTATGCCCAAGGGCAAACACGTGCCGCTGCCGATCATCTGTACGATCCGCATCGGCAACCCGTTGGAGCGGATTGCCGGAGAAGAAAAACAGCCCTTCCTTGAACGCGCCCGTGACGCCATTGTGAGGCTGTCGAAATGACTCTTGAAACCAAGTTCCTGTGGTTCTTTTTTGCGATTGCCTGTCTGCTCGCGGTGGCCTCGCTCACCGGTCGCCTGCTGGCCGGGCGCGCCAAGACCGAGAGCTCGATCTCGACCATCGAAAACCTCAACCAGCGCGTAAATGCCTGGTGGGGGATGGTGATCATTTTCTTCGTGTCCTACCTGTTGGGCGGGAATGCGACGGTCATTCTGTTCGGCTTCATTTCACTGTTCGCGCTCCGGGAGTTCATCACCCTGACGCCAACGCGGCCCGGCGACCATAACGCGCTGTTTTCGGCTTTTTTCATACTGATTCCGCTGCAGTACGTATTGATCGGCACGCATTGGTATTCACTGTTTACGCTGTTGATTCCGGTGTACGCGTTCCTGCTGCTGCCAGCGATTGCGGTGCTGAGCCAGGACACAGACGCCTTTCTGGAGCGGGCGGCAAAAATCCAGTGGGGGGTGATGATTTGCGTCTACTGCATCAGCCACGCGCCCGCGCTGTTGCTGCTCGATCTGCAAGGCTTCCAGGGCCAGAACGCACTGTTGCTGTTCTATCTGGTGTTCGTGGTTCAACTGAGTGATGTGTTGCAGTACGTGTTCGGCAAACTCTTCGGCAAGCACAAGGTTGCGCCGCTGGTGAGTCCGTCGAAAACCGTCGAAGGCCTGGTCGGTGGCGGTCTGTCTGCCACGCTGATTGGCGGGTGCATGTTCTGGATGACGCCATTCAGTTTCTGGCAGTCGCTGCTGATGTCGCTTGTCATCGTGGTGATGGGTTTCCTCGGTGGCCTGGTCATGTCGGCGATCAAACGCAGCCTCAGCGCCAAGGACTGGGGCACGATGATCAAGGGCCACGGCGGCATGCTCGACCGGATGGACTCGATCTGCTTCGCAGCCCCGATCTTCTTCCACCTGACGCGGTACTTCTTCTCCGCCCCGTAACCACCAACACTGACACACCCCTGATGCCTGACACACCACAACCTGCAGGAGCCGGCTTGCCGGCGACAGCGGTGTGTCAGGCACCTCAATGTTGAATGTTGCACCGCCATCGCCGGCAAGCCGGCTCCTACAGGTGTCAGTGCAGGCCAATGACTCCTTCGCCGTGCATCTGCCGCAACAAAGCCGCCCCGCTGTCGATGAAATCCTGCGAGCCGGCGGCGCCTGCCTCGACGGCCAACCCCTCCAACTGCTCACGCCCGTTCAACTGTGGAAACTCACCAACCCGCTGCAGCAGCCGCCACGCCAACGGGCTCAATTCGGAAAACTTCACGCTCCAGTCCTCGACCCGACGCACCAGCAGCAACGTCGGCTGGGCCGGTGGCGCTTCGGGGTGATAATCCGGCCCGACCAACTGCACCGGCCAGGCATACGCCAACGGCCACGCCAGCGGTGAAACCTGCAACGGGCGCTCCAGCAGCAAGCCCACATCACTCGCCGGCAACGGCTCGGCCTCGGACTGCTGCAACGCCATCTCGACCCACTCGTAATGCGCCAGCTCGACCATGAACGGCGGCCACGGCCCATCGTTCAGCGCCGACGGCTGCGCGGCGAGAAACCCGACAAACTCCTCGGCGATCTCACCGAATTTCGGCGTGTGTGCGCGGTAGTCCCGCAGGAACAGGCGCACCAGCGAACGCCAGTGCTCGTCGCCAAGAATCTTGATCAGCACCGGAAACGTGCCGCTGAGCAACATCGACAGGTTGTTGAAAATCAGGTCGCGGTAAACCTGAGCCCGTGCCACATCCATCCCGGCCGGCGGCGCACAGTGATCGGGGTCACGAAGATATCGACCCAGGGTGTTCTGCTGTTGAAACAGGCCTGATTTATCCACGTGTCACCCCCTCGGCCTGCAGGCGGCGGATGGTTTGCAGTTCGGCGACCAGTTCAGCGAACGCGGGGAAATTGAAATCCCGCTCCAGCAACGTCGGTTGCGCGCCGAACCGGGCGTAAGCCTCGGCCAGCAACGACCAGACCACCGGTTTCACCGACGCGCCATGGGTGTCGATTTTCAAGGTGTCGGACTCATCGAAATGCCCGGCCACGTGCATCGCCACCACCCGCCCGGAATCGATGCCCGCCAGAAAAGCCTGCGGATCAAAACCGTGGTTGATCGAGTTGACGTACACATTGTTAACGTCGAGCAACAGGTCACAGTCGGCTTCGCGCAGCACCGCGTTGGTGAAGGTCAGCTCGTCCATGTCCTGCTGTGGCGCGGCGTAGTAAGAGACGTTTTCCACCGCCAGGCGCCGGCCGAGGATGTCCTGGGACTGGCGAATGCGCGCGGCGACGTGATGCACCGCTTCTTCGGTGAAGGGCAGCGGCAACAGGTCGTACAAATGACCGTCATCGCTGCAGTAACTGAGGTGCTCGCTGTACAGCGGCACCTGGTATTGATCGAGAAAAACCCGGACTTCTTGCAGAAAAGCGACATCCAGCGGCGCCGGTCCACCCAGCGACAGCGACAGGCCGTGACAGGACAACGGATAACGCTCGGCCAAGGCCCGCAATGCCGCGCCATGGGCGCCGCCGATGCCGATCCAGTTTTCCGGCGCGACTTCAAGGAAGTCGAAATCGCCCGCCGGGGCGGCCTGGAGGTCCTTCATCAAACCACGACGCAGGCCAAGCCCGACGGTCGCTTTCGCTGAGGTGATGGGAGTCTGCATGGTATCGATCTCAAGGTAGTCAGAACGTAATCACAGTTAAGCCGAGCGGTGTATCGGGTCTGTGTTGCGTGCTGGCAGAAAATCGCGGGGTTTGTAACGTCGGCGGGTCTGTACACACTTCGGTACAGACCCGCCGCCGGGCGTTACGCCAGGTCGTATTTCTCGCGCACCAGATGGCCGATGCCAATGCGATCCAGCACGTTCATCGGGCACAGGAACGTCACGCGCACGGTGCCGGGCAAGCGGCTGATGTCGATGGAGCCGGTGATGGTCGCGCGGTTCAGCACTTCGTCGTACGGCAGGCCGGTGACCGACGCGGCGCGTTTCAGGCCGTTCTCGACCGCGACGTTGAGGTTTTCGCCGCTGCCGATGAAGGTGATCGGGCCGCTGTCTTCGATGTCATGCTGACCCCAGCGCTCGCCCAGCTCACGGACTTTCTGCCGTTGCGTGGCGTTCATCGGCCGGGCCATGGGCGGCAGGTCGTCGAGGTTTTGCAGGAGGATCGGGCCTTCCAGAGTGAGGTTCTTGATCACTTCGACCTGGACTTCGGTTTCCCCGGAGCAATCGGTGGCGTGCCCGGCAATTTCACCGTTGCCCTGCTGGGCGTGCATGTCGCCCATGTAGACCCCGCCCCCCGGCACTTTCACCGGGCAGATCAGTACGCAGCCTTCGCGGATCGAGTTGGTGTCCATGTGGCCGTCGGTCTTGGCCGCGTGCAGTTCCTCGCGGGTCATGCCGAAACGGTGCGGCGCGCCGATCAGGTACTGGCCGAAATCGGCGCAGTTGTGCGAGTCCGGCAAATCCCGGGACGGCGTGGTGCCGATGTTGCCGAGGAACGGGCGCATGTGCGCGGCGACCCCAGGAATGTCGGCGCGGGCCAGGGACAGGATCGAATGCTGGGCGGCGAACTCCGGCAGCGCCGACATTTCCGAGGCATTGCCCGCCAGTTGGTTGGCCACGTCCTGATTGACGGTCAGGCTGACCTGGTTCTGCGCATCGAAGACGATGACGTAGCCGTGGCTGAAACGGAACGCGCTGACTTCGGCGCCGCAGTTGTTGCAGCGAATCGAATCCTCACCGATGCCTTCGACGTGGCTGGCCGGGTGTTCGGTGGCGCATTTGCTGCAGAATTTCGACACGAACGGATCGCCGTTGTAGCGCCCCTCGACAAAGCTCATCACGCCCGAAGACGTGGCCAGCGAGGTGACGCGCATGCTTTTGATCTTGATCGCCACGGCGTCGCCGATTTCAGCGCCGGCGATGGCCACCGGTTGCGTGACTTCATGGCCGCCCTCGAAGGCGGGCGTAATCATCGGCCCCCAGCAGCCCGGCGGCGTGCCGGTGATCAGGGTGCCGCCATCGGCCAGAGGCCCGAGCATCGGCTGGCTCGGGCCGATCAGGCCGTTGGTGTATTGGTCAACACGCAGGCGGTTGACGGGGGTGGATTGCAGGTCGGTTTCAGGCAGGAGCGTGGTCATTGTTGTCCCCTTCACGGTGTATAGGGTGCCAAACGGCCTGGACAGTTGATCGCAGGTTTGTATCTGGGCTGTGTTCGGGGATGGTCGGGTAATGCCGGAAACTGTATCGAGAAGGGAGCTGGATACAGTGAGATACACACACCACTGAACTCTGTAGGAGCCGGCTTGCCGGCGATGGCGATTTCAAGGACGCCATCGCCGGCAAGCCGGCTCCTACGGGGTTCGGTGTCGGGTCAAAGATTTCTTTCGTCACTCCGGACGGCGACGCAGGTGGCCCGGACTAAACTTAACGCACACAGGACCACACTCCGTCCTGTTCATTCCTGCGACCACCGCCCAGAGGCGCAAGCCTCGGAAAACCTGCCTCTGGACCGTGATCCTGCCAAAGGAGCACACGTGATGGACGAGGCCAGACTCAACGATTTCATGGGCAAACTGGTGAACGACATGGGCGGCGCGGCCATGCTCGCCAATGTCATCCTCGGCGAAGAGCTCGGACTGTACCGGGCCATGGCCGACAGCCAGCTGATCAGCCCCGAAGCACTCGCCGACAAAACCGGCTGCAACGCCCGCCTGCTGCGCGAATGGCTCAGCGCCCACGCCGCTTCCGGCTACATGGAACACCGCGACGGCCAGTTCCGCCTGCCGGAAGAACAGGCCCTGGCGCTGGCCAACGAAGACTCCCCGGTCTACGTGGCGGGCGGTATCGGGGTGGTCGCGTCGTTTTTCCATGACAAGGACAAACTGGTCAAAGCCATGCGCGGCAATGGCGCCCTGCCCTGGGGTGATCACCATCCGTGCATGTTCAACGGCACCGAGCGGTTCTTCCGCCCTGGCTACAAGGCGCATCTGGTCGCCGAATGGTTGCCGGCGCTGGAAGGCGTGGTCGCCAAACTGGAAGCCGGCGCCAAGGTCGCGGACGTGGGCTGCGGGCATGGCGCCTCGACGGTGATCATGGCCCAGGCGTTTCCGGACTCACGGTTCGTCGGTTTCGACTATCACGCACCGTCCGTCACCGTCGCCACCCAGCGCGCAGAAGAAGGCGGCGTGGCTGGTCGGGCGCGGTTCTTCCAGGGCACAGCGAAAAGCTACCCCGGCGACGATTACGACCTGATCTGCTACTTCGACTGCCTGCACGACATGGGCGACCCAGTGGGCGCGGCGCGACATGCCTACGAGTCGCTGAAACCGGACGGCACGGTGCTGCTGGTGGAGCCGTTCGCCAACGACAAGCTCGACGACAACGTCACCCCGGTTGGCCGGTTGTTCTACGCCGCGTCGACGTTCATCTGCACGCCCAATTCGCTGTCCCAGGAAGTCGGCCTCGGGCTCGGCGCGCAGGCCGGTGAAGCGCGATTGCGCAAGGTGTTCACGGAGGCCGGGTTCAAGACGTTCCGCCGGGCGACCGAAACCCCGTTCAACCTGATCCTCGAAGCCCGTAAGTAACCCCCAAACCTGTAGGAGCCGGCTTGCCGGCGATGGAGTCCGTAAGATCGCCATCGCCAGCAAGCTGGCTCCTACAAGGGTGATCGGCAGTGCTACCCTGCAAACACCCCTGGCCCACCGGAGTGTTGAACATGCTCGACAGCCGCACCCGCGAACAACTCGACCGGCTTCAGCAGTTGATGACCGACCAACCGTTTGTGGTCCTGACCGGTGCCGGCATCAGCACCCCGTCGGGCATTCCGGACTACCGCGACAACCAGGGCGTACGTCGCGGCCGGCAACCGATGATGTACCAGGAATTCCTCTCAGCCCCGGAATCCCGGCGGCGTTATTGGGCGCGGGCGATGCTCGGGTGGCCGCGGGTGCGCCTGGCCCAGCCGAACGTGGCGCACGAAGCCCTCGCCAGCCTTCAAAGCAGCCGACAGATCAGCGGGCTCATCACCCAGAACGTCGACACCCTGCACGACCAGGCCGGCAGCCACGACGTGATCGAACTGCACGGCAGCCTGCACCGGGTGCTGTGTCTGGACTGCGGGCAGCGCAGCGAGCGTGATTCGATCCAGAAAGTGATGGAAGCGCAGAACCCTTACCTGGCCGGCGTCGACGCGGTGCAGGCGCCGGATGGCGACACCTTGCTCGATTCTGCGTTCGAGGCGCGGTTTCAGGTGCCGCATTGCCCGCACTGCGCGGGCGAGCGGATGAAACCGGATGTGGTGTTTTTCGGTGAGAACGTGGCGCAGGTCACAGCGGCCAAGGCGATGGCAGCGGTGGAAAAAGCCGCGGGGTTGCTGGTGGTCGGGTCTTCGTTGATGGCGTATTCGGCGTTTCGTCTGTGCCGGGCCGTGGCGGATCAGGGCAAGCCGTTGCTGGCGATCAACCTCGGCAAGACCCGGGCGGATGACCTCCTCGATATGAAGATAGAAGCCTCCTGCGAAAAACTGCTGCCGTTGCTGGCCCAGCGCCTCACACCCTGACCCCACACAACCTTGTAGGAGCCGGCTTGCCGGCGATGGCGGTCTTGAATCCTGCAGCGCCTTCACGGACGCCATCGCCGGCAAGCCGGCTCCTACGGGATTGGGGACAACCGTAAATTAGAGGGCGAGACGCTCGCCCAGGTTTTCTTCCTTGAGAATATCGAACAACGCCTGCGCCGCCGCCGACAGTTCGACCCCAGGCTTGGTCAACACGCCAATCGCCCGTTCCACCACCGGGTCGTGCAACGTGATGCACCGCGCGCCCAGTTCGCGCATCTGCCCGGCACACAGCGCCGGGACCGCGCTCACGCCCAGACCGCTGGCGACCATCCTGCCGACCGTCGCCAGTTGATGGCTCTCGAACTCCACCGGCAACTTCATCCCGCGGGCCTGCAAGTGCTCTTCCAGCATCACCCGCACCGTGGACGGTCGTTGCAAGGTAATAAACGGTTGTTCAAGCAGCGTCTGCCAATCGATGTCTGCGCGCTCCGCAAAAGGCGAATCCAGCGGCACCACCGCGACAAACCGGTCCATGTACAAGGGCGTGAAAGCCAGCGACGAACTCTGGGTCGGCTCAAACGCCACCCCCAACTCGACCTGGCGGTCGCGCACCATTTCCAGCACCTGCTCGTTGATCACGTCGTTCACCGTGACATTGACCTTCGGGTACCGCGCGCGAAACGTCTTGAGGATCGGCGGCAGCAGGTTGCCGGCAAACGACGGCATCGCCGCCAGCGTCACCCGCCCGCGTTGCAGGGTGAAACGCTGGCGCAGCTCATCCTCGGCGTTATCCCAGTCAGCGATCAGGCGCCGGGCCAGTGGCACCAGGGATTCGCCCTCGGCGGTCAGCGCCACATTGCGCGTGTTGCGAGTGAACAAGCGCCCGCCCAGGCCTTCTTCCAGCGCCTTGATGGTCAGGCTCAACGCCGATTGCGACAGGTGTAGGCGTTCGCAGGCGACGGCGAAGCTCAGGCTCTGGGCCACGGCTAAAAAAGCCCTGATCTGCTTGACTGTCATGGTTGAACTGCTCCAGTAATGGGCACAGAGGCATTCTTCTGTAGGAGCGAGCCTGCTCGCGATGGACTCAAGGGCGCCGCATTAAGCCAATCAACACGCGTTTTCGTTAACGATCATCGCAAGCAAGCTCGTTCCTACAGGGTTTATTGGTGAGTTTTATCTATCAATCAACCTTAAAAATCAACTTAACAAATAAATCCCCCGGCGAGACACTTCAACCCATACGGCTAGCCAGCCGCCCACAAAGAATAAAAGAGGTGCATATGGCAGGTTTCGACAAGCGCGTGAGTTCCTACGAGGAAGCTCTGGCAGGTCTTGAAGACGGTATGACCGTGATCGCCGGCGGCTTCGGCCTGTGCGGGATCCCGGAAAACCTCATCGCCGAGATCAAGCGCAAGGGCACACGCGACCTCACCGTCGTCTCCAACAACTGCGGCGTCGACGGTTTCGGCCTCGGCGTGCTGTTGACCGACCGCCAGATCAGCAAAGTGGTCGCCTCCTATGTCGGCGAAAACAAGCTGTTCGAAGAGCAACTGCTCAAAGGCGAAATCGAAGTCATCCTGACCCCCCAAGGCACCCTCGCCGAGAAAATGCGTGCGGGCGGCGCCGGCATCCCGGCATTCTTCACCGCCACCGGTGTCGGCACTCCGGTCGCCGAAGGCAAGGAAGTGCGCGAATTCAAGGGCCGCAAGTACCTGATGGAAGAATCCATCACCGGTGACTTCGCCATCGTCAAAGGCTGGAAAGCCGACCATTTCGGCAACGTCATCTACCGCCACACCGCTCAGAACTTCAACCCGCTGGCCGCCACCGCCGGCAAAATCACCGTGGTCGAAGTCGAAGAAATCGTCGAACCCGGCGAGCTGGACCCGGCGCAGATCCACACCCCTGGCATCTACGTCGACCGGGTCATTTGCGGCACGTTCGAGAAGCGCATCGAACAGCGCACCGTGCGTAAGTGATCCCCTGCCCCCGGACCGAATGAAGGAATAACAACAATGGCACTTTCCCGCGAACAAATGGCTCAACGCGTCGCCCGCGAAATGCAGGACGGCTTCTACGTGAACCTCGGCATCGGCATTCCGACCCTGGTCGCCAACTACATTCCCGAAGGCATGGAAGTCATGCTGCAGTCGGAAAACGGCCTGCTGGGCATGGGTCCGTTCCCGACTGAAGACACCATCGATGCCGACATGATCAATGCCGGCAAGCAAACCGTGACCGCACGCATCGGCGCGTCGATCTTTTCCTCGGCCGAGTCCTTCGCGATGATTCGCGGCGGTCATGTCGACCTGACCGTGCTGGGTGCGTTTGAAGTGGACGTGCAAGGCAACATCGCCTCGTGGATGATCCCCGGCAAACTGGTCAAGGGCATGGGCGGTGCGATGGACCTGGTGGCCGGCGCCGACAACATCATCGTCATCATGACCCACGCGTCCAAGGACGGTGAGTCCAAGCTCCTGTCCCAATGCAGCCTGCCGCTGACCGGCGCCGGTTGCATCAAGCGCGTGCTGACCGACCTGGCGTACCTTGAAATCGAAAACGGCGCGTTCATTCTCAAAGAGCGTGCACCGGGCGTCAGCGTCGAAGAGATCGTCGCCAAGACCGCCGGTAAACTGATCGTGCCGGACCACGTTCCGGAAATGCAGTTCGCTGCCCAGTGAGGAATCATTCCATGCAAGAAGTCGTCATTGTCGCCGCCACCCGTACTGCCATCGGCAGCTTCCAGGGTGCGCTGGCCAATGTGTCCGCGGTTGACCTCGGCGCTGCGGTGATCCGCCAGTTGCTGGCGCAAACCGGCCTGGACCCTGCTGAAGTCGATGAAGTGATCATGGGCCAGGTGCTGACCGCCGGCGCCGGGCAAAACCCTGCGCGCCAGGCCTCGATCAAGGCCGGCCTGCCGTTCGCCGTCCCGGCAATGACCCTGAACAAGGTCTGCGGTTCGGGCCTCAAGGCCCTGCACCTGGGCGCCCAGGCCATCCGCTGCGGCGACGCCGAGGTGATCATTGCCGGCGGCCAGGAAAACATGAGCCTGTCCAACTACGTGATGCCGGGCGCGCGCACCGGTCTGCGCATGGGTCACGCGCAAATCGTCGACACCATGATCAGCGACGGTTTGTGGGATGCGTTCAACGATTACCACATGGGCATCACCGCCGAGAACCTGGCGCAGAAGTACGACCTGAGCCGCGAACAGCAGGACGCTTTCGCTGCCGCCTCGCAGCAGAAAGCCACGGCCGCTATCGAAGCAGGGCGTTTTGTCGACGAGATCACGCCGATCCTGATTCCACAGCGCAAGGGCGATCCGCTGTCCTTCGCCACCGATGAGCAACCGCGTGCCGGCACCACCGCCGAGTCCCTCGGCAAACTGAAACCGGCCTTCAAGAAAGACGGTTCGGTGACCGCCGGCAACGCCTCGTCGCTGAATGACGGCGCCGCCGCCGTGATCCTGATGAGCGCGGACAAAGCCAAGGCCCTGGGCCTGCCAGTGCTGGCAAAAATCGCGGCTTACGCCAACGCGGGCGTGGACCCGGCGATCATGGGCATCGGCCCGGTATCGGCCACGCGCCGTTGCCTGGACAAGGCCGGCTGGTCCATCGATCAACTGGACCTGATCGAAGCCAACGAAGCCTTCGCCGCGCAATCCCTGGCGGTGGCCAAGGACCTGGAATGGGACTTGAACAAGGTCAACGTCAACGGCGGCGCCATCGCCCTCGGCCATCCGATTGGTGCTTCGGGTTGCCGTGTGCTGGTGACCTTGTTGCACGAGATGATCAAGCGTGACGCCAAGAAAGGCCTCGCCACCTTGTGCATCGGTGGCGGTCAGGGCGTGGCACTGGCGCTGGAACGGGTTTAAAGCGTTAAACGGGCGGTGCGGGGACCCACGAAGATCCGCGCCGTCCGGCAACACCCCTCACTCTCGAGCGAGGGAGCATTTCTGTAGGAGCCGGCTTGCCGGCGATAGCGGCGTGTCAGGCGACATCAATGTCGATTGTTCCAGCGCCATCGCCGGCAAGCCGGCTCCTACAGGGTTTGCGTTCAGGCGAATTTTACGAGGTTCAACGCCGGCAGCGGACCGCCCGGAAACTGCACCAGTCGCGCGCCGACACTCAATTCCCCCAGATCAATCCCGAAGAACCCCAAACGCTCGGTCAACGCGACCACCTGAGCTTTCGCCTGGGCGTCATCGCCCGACACGAACAGCACCCGTCGACCGCCCTCCGCCGCCGGATCGCTCTCCAGCAAACGCGCCGCCAGGTGATTGAACGCCTTTACCACCCGCGCCCCCGGCACCCATTCGGCGAACACTTCGCTAGACATACGGCCCTGCAAATCCACGGCCTTGAACGACGGCGCTTCAATCGAGTTGTTGGCGTCGATCACGATGCGCCCGCCGAAGTCCGGCAGCCCCGCGAGTGCGGTCGGCAACTTCGACCAGTTGACCGCCACCAGAACGATCGGCTGTGCTGCCGCTTCTTCACGGGTCCCGGCGCGTGCCGTCGGACCGAGTTCTGCCACCAGCGACGCCAGGGTTTCCGGCCCGCGGCTGTTGGCGATGACCACTTCAATGCCTTGCCGCGACAGCGCGCGGGCAAACGCTGCGCCGATAGCGCCGGCGCCGATGATTCCGATTGTGCTCATGATGCTCTCCTCAAAAAAGTAATCAGGCGGTGAAGCCGCCGTCAGCGATGATGTCGGCAGCGGTCACGAACGCCGCTTCCGGGCTGGCGAGGAACGCCACGACATTGGCGATCTCCTCGGGTTTGCCATAACGCCCGACAGCGATGCCAGGGCCGACGATTTCGCTCACCGGGCCGCCATCGGGGTTCATGTCAGTGTCGGTCGGGCCGGGGTGAACGGTGTTGACGGTGATGCCCAGCGGGCCGAGATCACGGGCCAGGCTGCGGTTGAAACCAGCGATGGCGCCTTTGGTCAGGGTGTACAGCGAAGCGGTCGGGAACGCGGCGTAGTGAGTCATCGACGAACCGATGTGAATGATCCGCCCGCCCGCCTTCATGTGCCGCGCCGCTTCCTGAGTGGCGACGAACACGCCGGTGACGTTGACCGCGATCATCCGCTGGTAGTCGTCGAAACTGATGTCCTGGATCGGTCCGCCGAGGGCGATGCCGGCGTTGTTCACCAGAATGTCGATGCTGCCGAACGCCTCGATCGTGCGCGTCACGGCGGCACGCACCGCCACCGGATCACCGGCGTCAGCCGCGACGGCCAAGGCGCGACCGCCTGCGGTTTCGATGGCTTGCACCACCTCGAACGCTTTGTTCGGCGAGGCGCTGAACGTCAGCACGACGTTGGCGCCGTCAGCGGCCAGACGCTTGGCAATCGCAGCGCCTATCGAGCGTGAGCCGCCGGTCACCAAAGCGGTTTTGCCGGCCAGAGGAAGGTGGGAAGTTGTCATTGATGTGTCACTCCGTGATTGGGATGGAGTGAATACTGCGCTTGCCATTAGCCCTTGATTAGCGGGTAATGGCTTGAATCATCTTCAAGCATTGATAGCAGGTGTAAACCTTGGAAACCCTCGCCAACCTCGAATCCTTCGTGCGCAGCGCCGAGACCGGAAGCTTCTCCGCCGCAGCGCGCTTGCTCGCCCTGACGCCCGCGGCGGTCAGTCGCAACGTGGCGATGCTCGAACGCAACATCGGCGTACGGCTGTTCCAGCGTTCGACCCGCAAGCTGTCCCTGACCGAAGCCGGGGAAGGTTTCCTCGCCAGCATCGGTGGCAATCTTGAAGCATTGCAGGCGGCGATCAGCGCGGTGACCACCGACCGGGGCGAGCCGGCGGGTGTGTTGAAAGTGAGCCTTGCACCGACCTTTGGCATAGGCCATATCCTGCCGCTGCTGCCGGCATTTCTGGCGCGTTATCCGTTGATTCGCCCGGAATGGCACTTCGAAAACCGCCCCGTGGATTTGATTGCCGAGGGCTATGACGCGGCCATTGGCGGCGGTTTCGAATTAACGCCGGGGGTGGTGTCGCGCACATTGGCGGCGGCGCATGTGGTGGCGGTGGCCTCCCCGGCTTACCTCGCCGGGCGCGCGTTGCCCGACAGCCCTGCGGACTTGCATCGGCTCGACGGCATCGTCATGCGCGGCGTTCGCACCGGGCGGATTCGGCAGTGGGTCATGCAGGACGGCGCCGGGCATGAAGCGTCGGCCAGCCTGAGCGAGAGCATCGTGCTCAATGACCCTGCGGCCATGCGCGAGGCGGCGGTACTGGGTTTGGGGGTAACGCTGCTGGTGCTGCCGGACGTGGCGGCAAACATTGAGCGTGGGGAACTGGTGAGGCTGCTGCCGGACTGGCACGCCGATGCGGGGCCGATCTCGCTGTATTACCCGAGCCGAACGTTGATGCCGGCCAAGACCCGGGTGTTTATCGATTTTGTCGTTAATGCATTTCAGGCAGGTACCGTGTAATCGTTCATCGCGAGCAGGGCTCGCTCCCACAGGGAAATGCAGTCCAACTGTGGGAGCGAGCCTGCTCGCGATGAGGCCCGATCAATCACCCCAAAAACTGGAAAATCAACCAGCTATTCGCCCCACTGATCACCGCAAACAACCCCCACGCCAACACCCGCGTCGGCAGCCGGTTCACAAACGGCCCCATCAACTTGTGGTCATTGGTCATGCGAATCAACGGATACAACGCAAACGGCAACTGCAGACTCAGCACCACCTGGCTCAACACCAGCAACTTGCCGATCGCGTTATCCCCCATCAGCCAGACGCCGATAAACGCCGGGATCAACGCCAGCCCTCGGGTAATCAGGCGCCGCTGCCAGCAAGGAATCCGCAGGTTCAGGTAACCCTCCATGATCACCTGCCCGGCGATGGTCCCGGTAAACGTCGAGCTCTGGCCCGACGCCAACAAGGCCACACCAAACAGCACGCTGGCCAGGGCGCCGCCGACCAGTGGATCGAGCAAGTGGTAAGCGTCCTGGATGTCCACTACATCGGTATGACCGGTCTTGTGGAAGGCCGCTGCCGCGAGAATCAGGATCGCCGCGTTGACCAGCAGCGCCAGCGCCAGGGAACCGATGGTGTCGATGCGCGCCAGTTTCACCGCGTCCTGCTTGCTGGCCAGATCCTTGCCGATCATCCGGGTCTGCACGATCGACGTGTGCAGGTACAGGTTATGCGGCATCACCGTGGCCCCGAGAATGCCGATGGCCAGGTACAGCGGCGCAGCATCGCCGATGGCGGACAGCGACGGCGTGAACCCGCGAGCGACGTCCGGCCAGTAAGGCTTGATCAACAGCAGTTCAACGAAGAAGCACACGCCGATGGTGCTCACCAGCACCAGCATGATCGCTTCGAGTCGACGGAAGCCTCGGTTTTGCAGGGCCAGCACCAGCAAGGTGTCGAACGCCGTCAGCGCAATGCCGACCGTCAGCGAACAACCCAGCAGCAGGTGGAACGCCAGGGCACAGCCGAGCACTTCGGCGAGGTCGGTGGCGATGATCGAGATTTCCGCCAGCACCCACTGCGTACGCGCGGTCCGCGTGCTGTAGCGCTCGCGGGACAATTGCGCGAGGTCTCGCCCGGTAGCGATGCCCAGGCGCGAACACAGGCACTGCACCACCATCCCCGCCAGACTGGCCAGCAGCACCACGAACAACAGGCTGTAACCGAAACGCGACCCAGCCTCGATGGCCGTAGCCCAGTTGCCCGGATCCATGTAGCCGATCGACACCAGCAAGCCCGGACCGGCGAAACGCAAGACACGTTTGAAGAATGACGCGCGAGGATCAACGGCGACGCTACCGGCCACTTCCGGCGGGCAAAACGGCGCCGTGGCAACTTTGGGCAAAGTGAATTTCACGCGAACATTCCAGAAAACCGGCGGGAGGAGGCAGCTTAGACGTTTCGCGCTTTTCGGTGTACCGGCAAAACGCAAAAGAACAACGTGATTGCTTTTGCTCCTGATCTTGATCTTGATCTTGATCTTGATCTTGATCTTGATCTTGATCTTGATCTTGATCTTGATCTTGATCTTGATCTTGATCTTGATCTTGATCTTGATCTTGATCTTGATCTTGATCTTGATCTTGATCTTGATCTTGATCTTGATCTTGATCTTGATCTTGATCTTGATCTTGTAGGAGCAAGCTTGCTCGCGATTAATTCAAGAGCGCCGCGTTTAATCAGGAAGCACGCGTTATCGTTAACGACCATCGCGAGCAAGCTTGCTCCTACAAGATCAAATGCAATCGCGGTGATGCTCAGGGCTTGGCAATGCCCAACAACTGCTCCCGCAACTCGGGATTGCTCGTACGCGGATCAAGCCAGATATCAAAAAACACCCGGGCAAACACCGGATCCTTCACTTCGTACAGCAACTGCTGGCCGACAAAAAAGCGTGCGCCCTGCCCCGGCAGATAAACCCCGGTGAGCCGGGTCCCGGCCTCCACATCGACGAACGCCTCCTGCATCTGCGCCTGCCATTGCGCCAGTTGCCCGGCACTGACCGACGTCCCCGACAAACGCTTGATCTCCTTGACGCTGGCCTTGACCAGATCCTCCCGGGAAATCCGCCGCTGATAAATCAGCTCCAGGGCAAACGGCTGGTCGCTCACAAACGGCTGCGCGGCACTCCACAAACGCGCGTTATAGACGTCGAACCCGAACATCCGGAACTCGCCCGTGCCAATGATCCGCGCCCCGGGCAGCGTGTCCTGCCAATTGGCCAATGCCTGGCCGCCCAGCAAAACCAACAGCCACAGGCCATGACGTAAAGGTGAGTGGAGACGGTTCATGATCGGCTCGATTCAGCGCGAATGGATGCTGATACTTATACGCAAAATGCGTTGCGGTACAAGCATGCAGCTTTGTATACAAAAATCGACAATCCTTGCAGCAATCTGTCCGCGGCAGTGCTAACGTTGCCGCCTCACACAGGTCGGAGGCGCCTTCGTGCTGCTGCTCAAACTGCTGGTCATTCCCGGATTTCTCCTACTGATCTCCCTCGCGGGCAAGCGCTGGGGGCCGAGCGTCGCCGGGTGGTTGTCGGGGCTGCCGGTGGTGGTCGGGCCGATTCTGTTCTTCCTCGCCATCGAGCAAGGCGAAGTGTTCGCCGCGCAATCGGCGACGGCGGCGTTATCCGCGATGTTCGCGATGATTGCCTTCTGCGTGACCTATGCCCAGGTCGCACAACGGTCCGGATGGCCTTGGGCGCTGGTGGTTTCGCTGCTGGTCTGGGCGACGGCTGCCGTGGTCCTGTCGGTGATTCCACCGTCGCTGACCTTCTCGGTGATCGCCGCCGCGACCGCGCTCCTGGCGGCGCCATACCTGTTTCCCAAGGTGCAGCCGATCGTTTCGGGACCGGCGCCCAAGTCCGACAAATTGCTGTTGCGCATGATTGCCGGCGCCCTGCTCACGCTCGCGGTCACCTGGCTGGCCAGTACCGTCGGCGAACGCTGGAGCGGTCTGCTCGCGGTGTTCCCGGTACTGGGCAGCGTGATGGCGGTGTTCTCCCAGCAAACCCGTGGCCCGGCGTTCACCGCAGCCTTGTTGCGTGCCACGGCCACCGGCATGTATTCGTTCAGCGCGTTCTGCCTGGTCCTGGCGCTGACCTTGCCAGGCATGGGTCTGAAGGCTTTCGGCCTGGGCGTCGCAGTGTCCGTGGCCATGCTCGGCGTCACCCGGCGCCTGCTGGCCAAACCAGTGGCAACGCCGACAACCCGTTCAACTATTTCGAACGAGTAGAACAAAAACCCCGTACGTCAATCGAACAGGTTTCGCCCACCATAAGCCTCAGTTACCGACCAACCACTCACTGAGGCCTACACCATGAAATTCTTTTTCCACCCTTCGCCAAACCCGATGAAAGTTGCTCTGCTGCTCGAAGAACTGCAAACGCCCTACGAGCTGATCGGCGTCGACACCTTCAAGGGCGAGCAACACCAGCCAGCCTTCCTGGCGATCAACCCGAACGCAAAAGTACCTGCACTGGTCGATGGCGATGCCACCGTGTTCGACTCCCAAGCGATCCTGCTGCACCTCGCGCAAAAACATCAGCAATTCCTGCCGACAACCGTCGCCGGCCAGGCCGAACTGCTGTCGTGGCTGATGTTCATCGCCACCGGCCTGTCGCCATTTTCCGGCCAGGCTGTGCACTTCCTGCACCACGCACCGGAAGACCTGGCCTACGCGAAAAACCGCTACCTGAAAGAAGTCGAGCGTCATTACCGCGTACTCGATGAGCGCCTGGCCGACCATCAATACCTGGCCGGCGACACCTACAGCATCGCCGACATGGCGTTGTGGGGCTGGGCCAACTACGCGCCGTACATCCTTGGCGAAAATGGCCTGGCGGCCTACCCGAACGTCAAGCGCCTGTTCGACGAAATCAGCGCCCGCCCTGCGGCCGTGCGGGCTCACGGCCTCAAAGAGAAGCTGGTGCTGAAAGCGGAATTCGACGAAGAAACCCGTCGCAACCTGTTCCCGCAGAACCAGGCGCAGTAACCCATTCCCCGCATGCGAAGGTGATGAAATGAGTGATCAAGTCGCGTTTATCGTTTACCTGCCAGCCAAACCGGAACGTTTCGCCGAAACCAAAGAGCGCCTGCTCGACGTGGTTCACCAGATGTCGGCCGAGCCGGACTTCGTCAACACCTGGGTCCACCAGTTGCAGGACGAGCCGAACACCCTGGTGCTCTACGAAACCTGGAATTGCAGCAAGGAAGACTTCATCGCGCGCCACCTGAGCAAGCCGTATCGCCAGGACTATGAACAGCTGTTGCCGGAGTTGTTGGCCAGCGATCGCCGGATCGAGTTTCTGGATGTGATCGAGAGCTATCCAGCACGCCGCGCCGTCTGAACGCAGCTGCTACAAAAAGGATTCCATGGGATGATCGCCCTCAAAGCGCGATCATCCCTGGAGATTCAGAATGTTTTTGTTGAGTAAAAAAGCCGTTGTCCTGCTGCTGGCTGCGGTTGCCAGCCTGGGGGCTTTGAATGCGCAGGCGGCTAAAGAGACAGCGCCGGCGCAGAACGTCTCGATGCTGGGCGGAAAATTCAAGTTCACCCTGCCCAAGGGCTTCGTTTCCAATCCGCTTCCGGCGGACGCGACTGGCGCGAGCGGCACCATGTACACCAACGAGACCACCAAAACCGTGGTCATCGCCGCTGAAAACACCATCCCCGGTGGCGCCAACGTCAAGGACAACGACGGTGGCTTCCTCGACGGCACCTCGGCCGACTTCGCCACCCAACAGGCCAAGGCATTGCCTGATTTCACCAAGCTCAGTGAAAAAAGCCTGACCCAGAAAGGCACAGGCCTAGGTCTGCGCCAGCTCGACAGCATCGCCACCCAGGGCGGTGGCAAAACCCTCGATACCACGCTGATGGCCGCCTCGGGCACCCGTATGGCGCTGGTTCAGGTGATTTCCCGTCTCAGCGACAATGCGGGCCACGAGGCTCTGGTTAAACAGATCGTTTCCGGCAAGTAAGGCTCAGGGGTTGAGGCGCTGTAACCACGCGTTCAGGTCCTGCATTTCTTCGGCACTGATGTTGTGGCCCACGCCTTGGTAGGCATGAAACTCAGGTTTGAGTGACAGGCTTTGCAACAGGCTGTTCGCTTCGGTGCCGTCGTTGAACGGCAGACGTTTGTCCGCGGTGCCGTGCCCGATGAAAATCGCCAACTGCTGGCGTTTTTCATCGGCTTTGAGTTCAGACTTGAGCACCGGCAGGATCCGCCCGCTCAACGCCGCGATCCCGCCCACAGCGTCAGGGTGACGCAGCCCGACCTCGTAGGACATGATCGCGCCCTGACTGAAGCCCACCAGGTAAACCTTGTTCTGCTCTGTGTGATATTTCTTCGCCGCCTGTGCGACGAAGTCCAGCAAGACCTTGCCGCCGGCCTTCAGATCATCCGTCTCGCCGTTGTAGGCACCTTCCCCTTTCTTGCGAAACCACTGATAGCTGCCCTCTTCCATCACGATCGGCGCGCGCACCGACAGGTAGTTGTATCGGGCCGGCAACTCATCCTTGATGCCGAACAGATCCTGTTCGTTACTGCCGTAGCCGTGGAGGAAAATAACCAGGGGCTGATTGACGGAATCGGGATGGGCCTGCTCCAGGTACTTGAGCGGCAGATCGGTGTGCAGCGGGGTTTCAGCGTGGGCGGCGGTGGACGCCAGGAGTGTCAGCAGAGCGAGAACCTTAAACATAAACCTTCCTTCACAGAGCGCAGGATTCGGGGTTGAGCCTAACATCTCCTGCTGCCGATGCACTCGCGGAGCTGCTGATACCGTCATCGCGAGCAGGCTCGCTCCCACAGTTGAAATGCATTCCCCTGTGGGAGCGAGCCTGCTCGCGATGACAATATCAACGACACCAAAGCATTCCGATCAGTCGTTGATCAACTTGCCAACCCGAATCGCCTCACGCCCCGCGACTTTCGCCTGCCACGTACCCGGCTGCGTGTAGCGCCCGCGATCAATCGCAAACAACACGCCACTGGTGCCGGCGCGCACGGTTGTGACGCGGTCATGCAACGGGTCGACCACCTCGAACAGCGCGTCGCCCTGCTCCACCCATTCACCGGCCTCGCGCAGAAAACTGACCACGCCATGATGCGGCGCAAACAGGTACTCCGTGCCTTCAAACGGCATGCCTTCACAGCATTCACTCGGTGCCGCCGGCCAGGTGCCCTTGATAAAACCCTGCTCGGCGAGGAACCCGAGAATGGCCTCGCAGTTGGCCTGAGCCTGATCGACGCGGGTATCGCCCATGCTGCCCAGCTCGAGTGTGGTCGCCAGATTCGCGGGTGGAATCGCCGCCTCGGGGAAAGCCCTGGCCAGGCGCAACCATGGCGAAGAACAGGACTCGTCGAAAGAGCTGCCGCCAGAGTCTTCACACAGCAGCGCCACGCCGGCCTTCAAGCGTGCCGCCAACGGTTGCCACTGCGGCCAGTGTTGCGGCAAGGCGTAAATGTGAATCGCCGCGTCGAAATCGCAATGCAGATCGAGGGTGATGTCGGCGTCACAGGCGTGGCGCAACAGCAAGCGATGCATGGCTTCCAGCTGCGACTTGGGTGCAGGCAGATCATCGAGCACTTGGCCCATGGTCTGACGAATCAACGCAATGTTGGCCTGGGCATCGGTGCCCAGCTGATCGCCGATCAGTTCAGCGACCGGCGCGCTCAGTTCAACGAACGAGCGGTTGAAATTCTTGCCGCTGCCAAGCTCGAAGCGGCCCATGTGACTGCCTTGCAGGTGTTGGTCCAGACCGATGGGATTGGCCACCGGCACCAGTTCGATCACCCCTTGCAACTGGCCCTGGGATTCGAGTTCGGCCAGGCGTTTTTTCAGTTCCCAGGCGGTGCGCATGCCCGGCAATTCGTCAGCGTGCAGGCTGGCCTGGATGTAGACCTTACGCGCGCCGGTGCCGTAACGAAACACGCTGAGGGTGCGTTCGGTGCCCAGGTGGCTCCAGGGCAATGGGTGGTCGATGCGTTGCATGAAACGACTCCTGAATATCAAAACACAGAGATCCCCTGTAGGAGTGAGCCTGCTCGCGATAGCGGTGTGTCAGTCGATACAAATGTTGGCTGATACACCGCTATCGCGAGCAGGCTCGCTCCTACAGGGTTCTCATTTCATTAAAGAGAACATAAAAAAAGTGGCAACCGCCTTCACGGTTGCCACTTTCTTATACGGCCGGATTACTCGCCGTAAACGTCAAAATTGAAGTACTTGTCCTGCACTTGCTTGTACTTGCCGTTGGCGCGGATTTCAGTGATGGCGGTGTTGAATTTGTCCGCCAGCTCGGTATCACCCTTGCGCACGGCGATACCGGCGCCGCCGCCGAAGTACTTGGCGTCTTCGTAGGTCGGGCCGACAAATGCGAAGCCCTTGCCTGCGTCGGTTTTCAGGAAACCGTCGTCGAGGTTGACCGAGTCGGCCAGCATCGCGTCGAGGCGACCGGAGACCATGTCCAGGTTGGCTTCCTGCTGGGAGCCGTAACGCACCAGGACAATACCGGCCGGCTGCAGCACTTCAGTGGCGAAACGGTCGTGGGTACTGGCGCGCAGTACACCGACTTTCTTGCCCTTGAGCTCGGTCAGCGGGTCTTTCACGTCGGTGCCTTCCTTCATCACGAAGCGCGCCGGGGTGTGGTAGTACTTGATGGTGAAATCGACGTTCTTCTTACGGTCGTCGGTGATGGTCATGGACGACAGGATCGCGTCGATCTTCTTGACCTTCAATGCCGGGATCAGGCCGTCGAACTCTTGCTCGACCCACACACATTTCAGTTTCGCCTGTTCGCACAGCGCATCGCCGATATCGACGTCGAAACCGGTGAGCTTGCCGTCAGGGGTTTTCATCGAGAATGGCGGGTAACCGGCTTCGATACCGATGCGGATCGGCTTGGCGTCATCGGCCACAGCGGTCAGGGACAACATCGACAGTGCCAGGGCACCGAACATCACTAGCTTCTTCATTTATAACTCCCGTGTGCGGAGACTTTTATTGGCAGCGTTCGATTGGTAGCTTTCGGTCAGAGCTTTTTTGTTGGAGAAGACCGAAGTGGCCGGCAGTCTAGAGCGGCTTCAGGCGGGTAAATTGTGCATAAGCGACAAATACTTATAAAAAAGGCGAACTGAATGAACGATGAGATTCGCGGACTGAACCTGATCCAGCACCACCCCGCCGAAGGTCCGGGCGCGATTGCCGAGTGGGCCGGGTCGCGCGGGTTGACGCTGAATGTCTTTCGCGCCGATCTGGGCCAGTTGCCGCCCGTCAGTGCACAACCCCTGATTTTGTTGGGCGGCCCTTATGAATCCAACGCCGGGCCGGCGTGGTTGGGCGCGGAACGTCAGTGGCTGGCGGGATGCCTCGATCAGGGCGCGGCGGTGTTTGCGATTTGTCTGGGGGCGCAGCTGCTGGCGCTAAGCCTGGGCGGGAACGTGCGCAGGATGGATCGGACCGAAACCGGCTGGACGCCAGTTTGCTTTGCCGATGGCCAGGTATTGAAGGTGCTGGAATGGCACGAAGACGCTATCGACCTGCCGCCCGGTGCGCAGCTGCTGGCGAGCAGCGATCAATGCGCGCAGCAAATGTATCGCGCGGGGCCTGCGCGGGTGGGGTTGCAGTTTCATCCGGAGTGGAATGCCGAATCGGTGGCAACGCTGAATAAGCACTTTGGGGATGAATCGCCATTGCCACGGGGCGAGCCGGAAAGCGCCGCGCATGCCGCCGTATTTCAATGGCTTGAGGCGACGCTCGATGATTGGTGGTCCACTGCAAATTTGTAGGAGCCAGCTTGCTGGCGATGGCGGTGGATGATTCGACGCGTCTATCGTCTGAACGACCGCAATCGCCGGCAAGCCGGCTCCTACACGGACTGGATCAGCAGTCGCAGCCAATGGCGGTTGGTCGTTGCACCTCGGTGCTCAGCACAAACCCTTCATCCAGCCACCCGGTCACCCCGCCGATCATTTCCTTGACCGGGTAACCCAGCGCCGCCAGCTTCACCGCCGCCTTGTTGGCACCGTTGCAATGTGGCCCGGCGCAATACACCACGAACAGCGTGGATTTGGCATAACCGGCCAACGCCTCGGCGGTCAGCAAGCGTCCCGGCAGATTGATCGCACCCAGCACGTGACCGCGCTCGAACGCCAGCGGACCGCGTACGTCCATCAGCACAAAATCCACATCGCCTGCCTGCTGGCTGCTGTGAACGTCGGAACAATCGGTTTCAAAGGTCAGACGGTTGCTGAAATGCATCAGGGCAATGGCCGATGGGGCGGCGGGAATCAGGCGAACCAGGCTGGTCATGGGGCGTACTCCAGAGTCTCGGTGGGTGTGAGACGACTTTATCCGCGGCGCACTTGCGGCTAAAGTGGCGCACAAGACACTCACCGGGAACTTTCCGCCAAATGCAGCCCACCCCTGGATTGGTCGCCATCCTCGCCTACGACGGCCTCTGTACATTCGAATTCGGCATCGCCGTGGAGATTTTCGGCCTGGCGCGGCCCGAGTTCGAATTTCCCTGGTACGCACACCGGATCGCTGCCGTGGACCAGGGCCCGATGCGCGCCATGGGCGGCATTCAGGTGCTGGCGGACGGCGGCCTGGAACTGCTCGCCGACGCCCGGACCATCATCATTCCGGGCTGGCGTGATCGCAGTGCCCCGGTGCCGGAAGAGTTGGTCACCGCCCTGCGCCAGGCCCATGCACGGGGCGCACGGTTGCTGTCGATCTGCTCGGGCGTGTTCGTGCTGGCGGCAACCGGCTTGCTCGACGGTCACGGCGCCACCACCCATTGGCGTTACGCCGCAGAGCTGGCCGAGCGTTTCCCGAACATTCTGGTGGACCCGGACGTGCTCTACGTCGACTCCGGCCAACTGATTACCTCGGCCGGCAGCGCGGCCGGCATCGACGCCTGCCTGCACCTGGTGGCACGGGACTTCGGCACGCAAGTCGCCAACTCAGTGGCACGGCGGCTGGTGATGTCGCCGCAACGCACCGGCGGTCAGGCGCAGTTCATTCCGACGCCGGTCAGTCCTACGCCGCGCAGCGATCTTTCACGCGTGATGCAGTGGGCCCGGGAACGTTTGCATGACCCGCTGGAGGTTCGCGACCTGGCCAGTGAGGCGGCCATGAGTGAACGGACGTTCCTGCGCCGGTTTACAGAAGCCACCGGTTTTTCGCCCAAGTCCTGGTTGCAGCATGAGCGCCTGGCGCGGGCTCGCGAGTTGCTGGAAAGCAGTGGGCAGAACACAGAACAGATTGCCGAACGCTGCGGTTATCGCTCGGTGGAAAGCTTCCGGGTGGCGTTTCGCAATGTCGTCGGTGTGCCGCCGTCGGTGTATCGGGAGCGGTTTGGGCGGGAGGTCAGAGCACATTTTTGAGCTGTGTTTGCGGGCCCTTCGCGAGCAGGCTCGCTCCCACAGGGGGAATGCATTTCAATTGTAGGAGCGAGCCTGCTCGCGATGGCGCCCGCCCAGACACAGAAGAACTCAAGGCTTGCGCAAAAGATAGGTATCCATGATCCACCCATTGGCCAACCGCGCCGCCTTGCGTACCCGCTCAATCTCATCCGCCACGTCCTTGAGCCGGCCGCTGATGAGGATCTCATCCGGCGTCCCCAGATACGCGCCCCAATAGATCTCCGTCTCCTGATCCTCCACCTGATGGTAGGAATCTTCGGCGTCGAGCATCACCACCAGGCTGTCGGCATCACTCACCTGCCCCGCCGCCAATCGCCGGCCCGTAGTGATTTCAATCGAACGCCCGATGCGGTTCAGCGGCACTTTGTGCTGCGCCGCCAACGCCTGAACGCTGGTGATGCCGGGGATCACGTCAAACTCGAAGGCACATCGCCCCGACGCCAGAATCGCCTGCAGGATTCGAATGGTGCTGTCGTACAGCGCCGGGTCGCCCCACACCAGGAATCCGCCGCACTCGCCGTCGGACATTTCTTCATTGATCAGCCGTTCGAAGGTCAGCTGCTTGGCAAGGTTCAGATCTTCTACGCTGGCCTTGTAGTCCACATCGCCACGCTCGCGCTCCGGGCTATGGGCCTCGACGAAGCGATAGTCGTGGTCGTTGATATAGCGTTCACAAATCTCGCGACGCAGGTCGATCAGCTTGTCTTTGCTCTGGCCCTTGTCCATCAGGAAAAACACATCAACCCGGTTCAACGCCTTCACGGCTTGCATCGTGATGTAGTCGGGGTTGCCGGCACCGATGCCGATGATCATCAGTTTTTTCATTATCAGAAACCCTCAAGGCCAGTGCCCGACAAACGCAGGCGCCAGCGACCATTGAACCGTAGCTCGATGGCTGACAGTGGCTCGACATCGATCAGATTGAATGCCGGACTTTGCAACACGTGCGTCAACGCCGCGCGAATGACGAACGGGTGGGTGATTGCAACGATATGTCCCGGTGTGGCTTCCAGCATGGACAGCCAAGCGCCCACTCGCTCGCCGAGCTGAGCCACGGATTCGCCACCGTGTGGCGCCGACTGTGGATCGTCGAGCCAGGCCTGCAGCGACTCGGGATCGGACTTCTGCAGATCGTCGATTCGCGCCCCCTTCCAGCACCCGAAATCGCAATCCCTCAGCGCTTCGATGATTTCCACCTCGGCGCCGAACAACGCAGCGGTTTGTCGGGCTCGCAATTCCGGGCCGCTGACCAGGCGCGGCGTTCCCTTGAAACGGGAGCGAAGCGAACCCTCTGCCGACTGCCAATCCATCTCAACCGGCTCATCCGTAGGAAAACACGCCAATTTCTGTGCGACGGTTCGAGCGTGGCACATCAGGGTTAAACGGGTCGCCAGCACGAAAGATCACTCGGTTGAAGGAAGAGAAACGGCATCAGGTCAATTATCCGAGGGCAATTGTGCCGCAAGAAAGGCGAATGGGGGCATTTCGTTACAACGGTCGTCCTAGAAAAACGGCCTTCTCTGACATCAATGTCAGCGAGGGCCTACAAGGCTGATCGACATCCGTGTAAGCCCCAACGCACGGCCCTTTCGCCCCGTTTTGGGGCTGAAAGGGCCAGGCAAAAATTCACTAGACATGTGGCGCGGGTTAAATAAATACTGCCGTAACGGATCAAGAAACATAAACACTCTTCCCCATCCAGCAGGAGCCCGGATACCTCTTCCAGCGTTATGAACCACCGCCTCCGTTGTCAGAATTCCGACCGGCCACTCAACACACCCTGTGTCGATGCGGTGCTTCTTCAAATAATGGCTGACTGGAAAAAAAGAGCGGCGCCAGGCGATCAGGCGACCGCCGATTCAATGCGTGGAAACCGACAGTGATAGTCAGGTTCGTGCCCAATGCCGAACCCTTTGATACAGGAGTGCATCCATGCTGGTCTTACGCCCAGTGGAGTTAACCGACCTGCCCCAGCTACAGCGGCTGGCGCGCGAAAGCCTGGTCGGCGTCACCTCGTTGCCAGACGATACCGAACGCTTGCGCGAGCGGATTCTGGACTCCTGCGCCTCATTCGATAAAGACGTGCACAATCAGGGCCCGGAGAACTACTTTTTCGTATTGGAGGACCTGCCCCGTCAGCGTCTGGCAGGCTGCTCGGAAATCCTCGCCACGGCCGGTTTCAACGAACCCTTCTACAGTCTGCGCAACCGCCATTTCACCAGTGCCTCGCGGGAGCTGAACATCGAACACGGCGTGCCGGCGTTGTCGTTATGCCAGGACCTCAATGGCCATACCTTGTTGCGGGGCTTTCACATCGACGCAGCGTTCGTGGGCACACCGGCCGCCGAACTGCTGTCGCGGGCCCGACTGATGTTCATCGCCGCGCACGCGCCGCGCTTTGCCGAAGCGGTGATCACCGAGATCGTCGGTTACAGCGACGACGAAGGCCAGTCGCCATTCTGGGATGCACTGGGCAAACACTTCTTTGATTTGCCCTATCCCGAGGCCGAGCGTCTCTGCGGGCTGGAGAGCCGCACTTTCCTGGCCGAGCTGATGCCGCAATACCCGATCTACGTGCCGATGCTGCCCCAGGCGGCGCAGGACTGCATCGGGCGCATCCACCCCGATGGCCAGGAAGCGTTCGATATCCTTGAACGCGAGGGGTTCGAGACCAACAGTTACATCGACCTGTTCGACGGCGGGCCAACCCTGTACGCGCGCCTGGCCGGCATCCGTTCCATCGCGCAAAGCCGGACCGATACGGCCACAATCAGTGAGGACATCGATGCTCACGGTCGCTATCTGGTGAGTAACGATTCGTTGAAGGAGTATCGCGCCATCGTCGCCGACCTGGACTACAACGCCGGACGCCCCGTGGCCCTGAGCGCCGAGATGTGCACCGCCCTGAACGTGACCGAAGGCCATCAGGTCCGGGTGGTCGCCCTGTGAGTATGTCCCGGCCCCAAGCCCGGCGGGCAAACCCGTCTGCAGAAGGAACTGCACCATGATCGTCCGCCCGGTACACGTCACCGACCTGCCAGCCTTGTTGGCACTGGTGCGGCAGGCCGGTCCGGGGCTCACCACCCTGCCCGCCAACGAGGACCGCCTCGCCCACCGGCTGCGCTGGGCCCAGCGGACATTCGCCGAACAGGTCGAGCGGGCCGACGCGGACTACCTGTTCGTGCTCGAAGACGACGACCAGCGTCTGGTGGGTGTCAGCGCACTGACAGGGGCCGTTGGCCTGCGCGAGCCCTGGTACAACTATCGGGTCGGGCTGACGGTCAGTTCGTCACCGGACCTCGGCATCCAACGGCAGATCCCGACGCTGTTCCTGAACAACGAAATGACCGGACAATCGGAACTCTGCTCCCTGTTCCTGCGCCCGGATCTACGCACGGGAAGCAATGGTCGGTTGCTGTCGCTGGGACGCTTGCTGTTTGTCGCCGAGTTCGCCCATCTGTTCGGCGACAAGCTCATCGCCGAATTGCGTGGTCGCGCCGACGAGCAAGGCTGCTCACCGTTTTGGGACAGCCTGGGCCGACACTTCTTCAAAATGGAGTTCAGCCACGCGGACCACCTGTCGGGCCTGGGCAGCAAAGCGTTCATTGCCGAACTGATGCCTCGCCAACCGCTGTACACCTGCCTCCTCACCGAGCAGGCCCAGGCGGTGATCGGCAAGGCTCATCCCAATACCGAGCCGGCACTGAAAATTCTCACGGCCGAAGGGTTCACCCACAAAGGGTACATCGATATCTTCGACGCCGGTCCGGTCATCGAGGCGCCGCTGTCGACAATCCGCACCGTGCGTGACAGCCAGGCGCTGATACTGGCCATCGGCACGCCGGACGAGCAGGCTCCGGTCTGGCTGATCCACAATCGCCGACTGGAAAACTGCCGCATCACCGCCGCCCCGGCCCGTCTGGTGGGCAACAGCCTGATCGTTGACCGGCTTACCGCCAAGCGCCTGCAATTGCAGCCTGGCGACTCGGTCCGCGCGGTGCCGTTGCTCAATCAACAGCAGCAGGCGGTCGCCGCGTGACAGGCGTGCGACCTCCTCACAGGATCGCTTCCGATTAGCCTGCCCGACAAAATCGTCATCATTCTCCCCCCTGTGGCGTGATAGCCTTTTGTATCTTCGGCGTTGACACTCTTGCTCAAGCCCTTCCATTCCTTTGTATTGGTGGAACTTATATGTCCAGGCTTTCCCATCAGGATTTGCGCCGCAATTTCCGTGAACTGTTCGCTTCCAACAAGTGCTATCACACCGCATCGGTTTTCGACCCGATGTCGGCACGCATCGCGGCGGACCTGGGTTTTGAAGTAGGGATCCTCGGCGGTTCGGTCGCCTCGTTGCAGGTCCTGGGTGCCCCCGACTTTGCCCTGATCACCCTTAGCGAGTTCGCCGAGCAAGCCACCCGCATCGGCCGCGTTGCTCAACTCCCGTTCATCGCCGACGCCGACCATGGCTACGGCAACGCGCTCAACGTGATGCGCACCATCGTCGAACTTGAGCGCGCCGGCGTGGCCGCCCTGACCATCGAAGACACGTTGCTGCCCGCGCAATTCGGCCGCAAGTCCACCGACCTGATCTGCGTCGCCGAAGGCGTCGGCAAGATTCGCGCGGCGCTGGAAGCACGGGTCGATACCGAGATGGCGATCATCGCTCGCACCAATGCCGGGATCCTGCCGGTGCAGGAAGTCATCAGCCGCACCCAGCAGTACCAGAAAGCCGGTGCTGACGGGATTTGCATGGTCGGTGTGCGTGACTTCGATCATCTGGAACAGATCGCCGAGCACCTGAGCGTTCCGCTGATGCTGGTCACCTACGGCAACCCGCTGCTGCGCGACGATGATCGCCTGGCCGAACTGGGTGTACGGGTCACCATTGACGGGCATGGCGCTTACTTCGCGGCGATCAAGGCAACGTATGACAGCCTGCGCGAACAACGCCAAATCTTCACCCAGACGTCAGACCTGAGCGCGACCGAACTGACGCATACCTACACCCAGCCCGAGGAATACATCCGTTGGGCGGAGGAGTTCATGAGCGTCAAGGAATAAGGATTCACTGACTTCGGCTCCTGACGCATCGTGTGATTCGGCCGGTAGACGCAATGTCACCGGCAGGGTTGCACGGGATTCGTGCGCAATGGCTATCAGTTGTTCCTGCTAAAAATACACACCCTCAAACAAACACCAATATCTGATAACAACTCAATAGTTGATATCAAATATCGCACCCCCTTATCTTAAAACCGTCAAACACAAAGACTTCCAACCCTGAAAACAACAGCATTGCTATTTCCAGGCTGGATTGACACTGAATGACCCAACTCAAAATAAAAAAGGAAATACCCATGACAACCAGAAACTGGCAAACCGCCCCCCTTACTACGCTGCGAAAACAAAGTCATCACCACGCCAGCAAAATCCGACAACGAAATTAACTGCAGTGGTGTTATGCCCCGCTTCAACATGGGCAACATTCATGAAATCAAGCAATTCTGGAACGTGACTGACGACTCGACCAAATAATCCACGACGTCAAATAAAGCACCCACTTCTTCAACAATTGCAGGCATTAGTGACAACAAACCTGATGTCTGCCTGAAGCTTTACCGCGACACGCATAACCTTTATCAATCTAAAACAACAAGGAACGCCCATGAAACCTGTCACTGGTAATTGGCAAAATGCTGCCCTGTTACACGCTGGCGCCAACATCATCACCACACCGACAGTCTGCGAATCCAAGACCAACTGCCCCACGCCAGACGGTCTGCGTTTTAACCTGGGTAACCTCCACGAAATCAAGAAATTCTGGAACCTGTCGGACAAGAACTGAAATTCTTATAGCTGACTCCAGCCTTAGAACCCGGAATAGCGAGGACTCAATGCAAACTTCAGACACCCACTGGTCCAGAACACCACTCTTTCACGCGGAAAAAAACGTCATACCGGTGCCGATCAAAAAACACCACGTCATCGACTGCTGGGGAAGTACACCCCGGCTTAATGTTGGCAACCTCCACCAAATCAAGTGCTACTGGCAATTGAGCGAAATATCCGAAACTGCCTGACAGCACTGTCTACTTTTTAGTTGGACGTCGGTGGGCACCATGTTTAGCTGCTGACGTCCGCTAACGGTCACGGTATTTGATAAAAAGAACGGCAAAAAAACAGCAACACAACCCGCTCCACCTCATAAAAATAAAGACGAAGCCCTCATGATAAAAACACTGCTCAACCGTGACTTGACGCCAGCACAACTTATTACGGGCATCAAGGCACTCAATATGAATATCGAGATAAAAAATCTGGCAGAGCAGTTACCTAAAAAGACAGCACTCGTTTTTGATCCGTCTCATTGTGCCAAGATCATGAAACTGACCAATACCCATACGGGCACATTAACTTTGCATTGCAACGAAAGCGGCAATATCAGTCTCAAGGCACCAGACAACGCCCCGGCGCCCGAGCAACTCTACTCCGTGCCTGGCAACAGTGTTTTATTTGCGATCAACGCAGCGTCGTTCCCCATTCAACTGTACACACTCGAAGAGGAACATCTGACTCGCGGTGAGCAGGTCATCGTCGATACCAACAACCCGTTGTTCATCGACGGTACAACCACCCTGTTTGACAGCAATACGGAAGACGCCGGACATCCGGCATTCATCGGCAGTCTCAACTTTCCTGACAGAAGCGCCGACATTGGCGTTTTCGATCGCATGTCATTACAGAAAATCGGCTGGTTCCCCCATGACAACAGCGCTGCCCGCTACCTGGTCAGCCTGGAATTGCTGGAAGCGGCCCGGGATCCCGGCGCGAGAAAAGTGGCCGAGGAGCTGATTTACCACTATCACCCCGCTGTCGCCTGGAAGGCATTCCAGATGATTCATCGGGACAATCCGGCCACAGCACTGGGCTATGCGCCGCTGTTAAGAAAACTGCAAAACACCCGACTCAATGACCTGCTGGATCAGCACATGGGTGAGATGGCATGAAATTAACCCGCTTTGTCGAACGCATGAACACGTACGACCTTCAGCATGACCAATCACGCATCATCGCGGACCTTCGAGAACTCGCCACCAACCGAACGTTACTGAGCGAACATCTTTACAACACCCTTCAGCGTGACGGATACAGCACCAAGAACAGTTTGTACAACGCCTACGCGTTTGTACTGCATTCCTCGGACGCCTACAGTGTCCGCCTGGGTTTCTGGGCTCCAGTGTCGAGCCACGACGAAAGTGAAACGTTCATCTACCACTTAAACCACAGCCACGATTTCGAGATTTACGCGGTGGGTTACAGCGGCGATGGTTACACCACCGTTCAACGCAAGATCCTGGACCAGCAGCCATTACGCGCCGGTATTCGCCCTCCCTTGGGCGAAGAAACAACTTTAAAACTCGCCCTGGGCGAAGTGCTGCACATGCAACCGTATTACGAAGTACACCGGCAACTGCCGCCCCGGGAGATGTCTGCTTCATTGAGCCTGATCATTCATGCGCCCCCCACGACCACCGCCCAGGCCTGGTGTTTCGACGAGGACTTCTTGCCCACGTATCCCGGCATCGCGACACAGGAAACAGCGTTCTACGAACACACATTGTCGTTGCTGGGGGCGGGGTGATCTCCTGCGACGGATTTGTGCAGGGTTTTAGACCGAATCGAGCAGTTCATGACGGGAGGTGCCATCGCCGCTGCAGATAACGCGGTTGCGCCCGGTGGACTTGGCTTCGTAGAGCGCCTGATCGGCGTCGTTGAGCCACAGCATTGCTTCGCTGTGCGCCGGGTTGAAAGCGGCAAGGCCAATGCTCAGGCTGACCTCCAATGCCGGGCTCTGCTCGTAACCGAGGGTGGCAAAGCGATCACGCAGGGCATCCATGGCGACCGCCGCATGATCAAGCGCAAGGTCCGGCAGGATGACGCAAAACTCGTCACCGCCATAACGACCCGCTACGTCGGTCGCCCGCAGGTTCTGCTTGAGCATCTTGCTCAACTGGCGCAGCACAATGTCCCCGGCGACATGGCCATAGGTGTCATTGATGGCTTTGAAGTGGTCGATGTCGATCAGCGCGATCGCCCCGCCCTGATGCTGGCGTTTGCAGCGCTGGAATTCGACTTCCAGCTGGTCTTTCCAGGCGCCATGATTCAGCAGTCCGGTCAGGCTGTCGGTGCGGCTCAGGGCCAGCAACTCGCGCTTGTGCCGGCCCAACGTGGAGGCCTGACGGAAGCAGATCCAGCCGAGGGCCATCGGGTACAGGCATAGCAACGGTAAACACGCATAGAGCTGAAACTGACTGGTTTCGGGGACGAACGCCGGGGCAAAAACCACAAGACCGGCGCCGATCCCGAGGACTTGCGCAGCGGCCCCGGCCAGCATGAACCGCAAGCCGCCAATCGCGACGTTGTTCATCGCCATCATGGCCAGCGTCGCCGCGCTCGGGAGTGGGTTGAACTGCATCGCCGCGACCCAGACGCCACCAAGAAAAGCATCGACCAACAGGTTACGGTGTTCGGCGTGATAGGGAACCGGTGACCGGCGCGCCCATTGATAAGCAACATGCGGCCAGAAAACACCGTTGATGACCATCAACCCCCAGACCCACGGTGCCGGATCGAGCGGATACATTGCTGCGCCGACACACAACAATCCCAGGATCAGCCCCAGGGTTCGCGATGCGTAAAGCCTCCTCGCCAGTGAAAGTCCTTTTCCTCCCGTTTTTCCCATAGGAGCCTCTGTACCACTGAATGAATCCTGCTCACACCGGGTTTTCAGGTGTGCTGGGAGTCTAACAGGGCGACGTCAAATAGCCATCACCGGCCGGCACCCTGAATATCCCGGTATTACCGCGAGGCGTGCGCCGAATGTTTGGCTATACATGAAGGGAGGATTCAACAGGCAACGATTAAAAAGGCGGCCCATGCAGACTTTCCAGGTGTTGATCATCGGCAGCGGCTTCGGCGGGCAGTGCGCGGCGATCAATTTGCTCAAGGCAGGCATCGATGATTTTCGCCTGCTGGAACGACGGGACTTCTTCGGCGGGACCTGGTGCCAGAACACCTACCCTGGCGCAGCCGTGGATGTGCCCTCGCCGCTCTATTCGTTGTCCTTCGCACCCTATCGCTGGACGCAGATGTTCGCTGAACAGGCCGAACTCCACCAATACACGCAGTACGTGGTGGATCAATTCGGCCTGCGTGACAGAGTGGAACTTGAAGCGAATGTCGAACACGTCGAATGGGACGACGCCACCAAACACTGGGCCGTGCACACCGGCGCCAAAGGCACGTTCTACGCGCGGTTCCTGATCAATGCCACGGGGCCGCTGAGCCAACCGGTCGTCCCACACTTCGAAGGGCAGGAACGCTTCAAGGGCAAAACCTTTCACACCAACAACTGGGATCATTCCTACGACTACCGGCAAAAACGCGTCGCCATCGTCGGCAGTGGCGCCAGCGCGGCGCAGGTTATTCCGGCCATCGCCCCGGACGTCGCGCATTTGCATGTTTTCCAGCGCACTCCACACTGGGTGCTGCCCCGGGGCGACCGTGCCTTCGGGCCGTTCCAGCGCTGGCTGCTGGGCCTTAAACCCGCCTACAAACTGCTGCGCTGGATGATTTACTGGCAATTCGAAACCCGGGTGATTGCCTTCAAATACTCGAAACCGGCGATCCGCATGGTCCAGCAACACGCTTTGCGTTTCCTCAAACGGCAAGTGCCCGACCCGGAACTCCGACGAAAACTGACGCCGGACTACGCCATCGGCTGCAAGCGGGTCATCGTCTCCAGCACCCTGTACCCGGCGCTCGGCCGCGACAATGTGACCTTGCACAGCCGTGAACAGGGCATCGCGGCCATCGATGAAACCGGCATCGTCACCCGGGACGGCCAACACATCGACGTGGACCTGATCGTCTGGTCCACCGGTTACGACGCCACCGACGGGGTGATTTCCTACCCGGTCAGCGGAAAAAACGGCAAGCAGCTGCGGGATTTCTGGGCGACCTATCCACGCGCGTACCTCGGCACCAGCCTGCCGGACTTCCCCAACCTGTTTATCGTCACCGGCCCCAACACCGGGATCGGCCACACTTCCGCGCTGTTTATCATCGAATCCCAGATGAACTACATTCTGGATTGCATTCGTACGCTCAAAGAACAGGGTTTGCGCAGCATCGAAGTACGCCCCGAGGCAGAACGTACCTACACTGAAATGATCCACCGTGAAATGGAACGCACGGTGTGGAAGTCCGGAGGCTGCCACAGTTGGTATCAAAGCAGGAGCGGCCATGTGATCGCCATGTTTCCAGGGTTCAGTTTCAGCTACCACCGCTTGACCCGGACGCTGAAACCCGCCGACCACATCCTGTCCTGATCAGAGAAAAGGGAGACGTCTGATGCTTTTGTTGGTTGTCGCACTCGCGGTTTTCGCGGCCTGGAGCTGGTTGAGCTACCCGGCCATCGGTTACTGGCTCTATGACTTGAACATGGCGGCCGAAGCCAAGCTGTACCGGCTGCACAAGATTGTCGTGCCGATTGCCGAAATGACCGTTTCGACCTGGCAAGGCGGGCCGTACGAAGCGTCGAGCAGCGTGCTGATGCTTCATGGCTACAGCGCCGACAAGAATATCTGGCTGCGCTTCGCCCGGCATTTCGTCGGCACCTATCGGGTGATCATTCCCGACATCGCCGGGCATGGCGAAACCGGCTTCAAGGAAGGTGGCGGTTATGACATTCCGCTGCAGGCGAAGCGGATGATCCAGTTGCTCGACGTCTGCGGCGTCGAAAAGGTGCATGTGATCGGCAATTCGATGGGCGGCTACATGGCCGCGTGGCTCGCGGCGACTTACCCGGACCGTATTGCCTCGGTCGCCCTGATCGACCCGGCGGGCGTCACCGCCCCCGAAGTCAGCGACCTCGAACGCCATCTGGCCAAGGGGCACAACCCGTTCCTGATCAACTCCCGCGAAGAATTCCGGCGTTTCTACGCCATGACCATGGCCGAGCCGCCGTGGGTACCCGGCGTCGTGCTGGACGCCATCGCCCAGCGTTACGAGCAGTCACGGGATGAACTGGAAGAGATCTTCAGAGACTTTCGTGCCAGCCCGCCGATGGAACCGAAACTGGCCGACATCAAGTGCCCTGCGCTGTTGCTGTGGGGGCGCAAGGACCGCTTGATCGACGTCAGCAGCGTGGCGGTCTGGAGCAAAGGTATCGAAGACCTGCGGGTGGAAATCTGGGAAGGCGTCGGCCATATGCCGATGGTCGAGGCACCGGCCGGTTCGGCGCGGCTGTATCGGGAGTTTTTGGCATCCCAGCGCCTGGAAAGCCCTCAGGACCAGCGGATGCACTGAGGATGCAGTCCTTTGCAGAATGAAGTCCGTAAGATTCTTCGTTTGTCGGCGTCGCTGAAGGCTGCGATCTTTTCTCCCATCCTTCACGTCACCGCGCCTGGAATCTTTTCATGAGCCACCCACGTTTTGTCAGCCCTGACCTGATCCGCCAACGCTTCTCCAAAGCGATGTCCGACATGTACCGCGAAGAAGTGCCGCTGTACGGCGCGCTGATGGAGCTGGTGGAACACACCAACCGCCATGTGCTGGACAGCGACCCGCAGATCGCCCGGCAGCTGGACAGCACCGGCGAAATCCAGCGCCTGGACATGGAGCGCCATGGCGCGATTCGTGTGGGCACGGCCAATGAGCTCGCCACCCTCGCCCGCCTGTTCGCGGTGATGGGCATGCAGCCTGTCGGCTATTACGACCTGACGCCGGCCGGCGTTCCGGTGCATTCCACGGCGTTTCGCGCGGTGCATGAAGCAGCGTTGCAGGTCAGCCCGTTCAGGGTGTTTACCTCGCTGCTGCGCCTGGAGCTGATCGAAGACGCGGAGCTGCGCGCCTTTGCGCAATCGGTGCTGGATAAACGCACGATCTTCACCCCCTCGGCGCTGACCCTCATCGAACGTGCGGAAGCCGAGGGCGGGCTCAGCGAGCAGGACGCGCAGGACTTCGTGTTGCAGGCGCTGGAAACCTTCCGCTGGCATCACAGCGCCACCGTTACCGCCGAACAATACCAGCAGCTCAGCGCCCAGCATCGTTTGATCGCTGACGTGGTGGCGTTCAAAGGCCCGCACATCAACCACCTGACACCGCGCACCCTGGACATCGACATCGTCCAGGCACAAATGCCGGCCCACGACATCACCCCCAAAGCCGTGATCGAAGGCCCGCCCCGCCGGCAGTGCCCGATCCTGCTGCGCCAGACAAGTTTCAAGGCCCTGGACGAACCGGTTGCGTTCACCGATCAAGCTGAAAGCCGCGGCAGCCACAGCGCACGTTTCGGTGAGATCGAGCAGCGCGGCGCGGCGCTCACCCCCAAGGGTCGGGCACTCTATGACCGCTTGCTCAACGCCGCCCGCGACGAACTCAAGGACTTCCCCAATGAAGGCAATGCTGCACGCTATAACGCGCTGATGACGCAGCACTTTGGCGAATTCCCTGACACCTTTGAAGGCATGCGCCAACAGGGACTGGCGTACTTCCGCTACTTCGTGACGGAAAAAGGCCTGTCGGCGGTGGGCATTCGGGAAGCGGCGCTGGAGGATTTGCTCGGCAACGGCTATCTGCGAGTGGAACCGCTGGTGTACGAAGATTTCCTGCCGGTCAGTGCGGCGGGGATTTTTCAGTCGAACCTGGGGGATGCGGCGCAAACCCACTATGGCGAGCACTCGAACCGGCATGCGTTCGAGAAGGCGCTGGGATGCCCGACCATCGATGAGCTGGGGTTGTATGCCGAGACGCAGCGGCGCTCGATTGAGGAATCCATTGCAGCGCTGCGCTGATCACCACGTACTGTAGGAGCCAGCAAGCCGGCTCCTACAGGGTTTTGGGCAATCGTGATTATTTCAGTTTCGTCAGCAGCGCTTGCGCCGCGGCTTCGGACGATGCCGGGTTCTGCCCGGTCAGCAACAACCCGTCGGTCACCACGTAACTCGCCCAGTCATCACCCTTGGAGTAAATCCCGCCCTTTTCCTTGAGCATGTCCTCCACCAGATACGGTACGACATTGGTCAGCTGCACCGCTTCCTCTTCGGAGTTGGTGAAGCCCGTCACCCGCTTGCCCTTGACCAGCGGCTGGCCATCCGCCCCCTTGACGTGGCGCAGCACACCTGGCGCATGGCAGACCAACGCTACCGGTTTACCGGCCTTGTACGACGCCTCGATCAACGCGATGGAATTCTTGTCTTCGGTCAGGTCCCACAACGGGCCATGGCCGCCGGGGTAGAAAACGGCGTCGTAATCTTCGGCTCGCACACTGCTCAGCAGCGCGGTAGACGCCAAGGCAGCCTGGGCTGCGGAGTCTTTGCGGAAGCGATCGGTGGCCGCGGTTTGTGCGTCGGGCTCGTCGCTTTTGGGGTCCAGCGGCGGCTGGCCTCCCTTGGGTGAAACCAGCGTCAGCTGAGCGCCGGCATCCTTGAAAGCAAAATACGGTGCGGCGAATTCTTCCAGCCAGAAGCCGGTTTTCTTACCGGTATCGCCCAATTGATCGTGGGACGTCAGAACCATCAGGATTTTCATGTCGCGCTCCTTGAAGTCGGGAAATGTTCATTTACCTCAGCGCAGGGTTTGACCACCGGGCTGCGCCGTTCGTTGCACCTTTCACGCTGTCGCACTCAGCGATGGCCAGCCGCCTTGATGCGCAAGAAGTTGCGCAATCCGTTATTGGGTTCGTCCCATCTTCAGTGCTGAATACCCCGTTTATCAGGGGGTTGAACCCGGTGCGCAAGAAGTTGCGCAGCACTGCGCAACTTCTTGCGCACATCCCACGATGATTGATGCCCGAAAAGCTTCCCGCAGACAAAATCCCATCGCAAGACCATGATTTATAAAGCTTTAAACCTTTCTGGCACGGACCTTGATAACAACCATGTACCCACCGGGCGATACCGCCTCCCGGGCACCTCACTTTTTTCAGCAAGGAGAGCATCCATGGCAACACCAGCGTACATGTCCGTCACTGGCGAAAAACAAGGCCTGATCACTGCCGGCGCCTTCACCGCCGACTCCGTTGGCAACACCTACCAGGAAGGCCACGAAGACCAGGTCATGGTTCAGGCTTTCAGCCACGACGTGATCATCCCGCGTGACCCGCAATCCGGCCAACCGACCGGTCAGCGCGTCCACAAGCCAGTCGTGATCACCAAGGTCTACGACAAGGCTTCGCCACTGCTGCAGGCGGCCCTGACCTCCGGCGAGCGCATGAGCGAAATCGTTATCCAGTGGTTCCGTACTTCGGCTCAAGGTACTCAAGAGCACTACTACACCACCAAACTGGAAGACGCGATCATCGTCGCCATCAACAACAAAATGCACAACTGCCAGGACCCAGGCAACTCGCACTTCACCCACCTGGAAGAAGTGCAGTTCACCTACCGCAAAATCACCTGGACCCACGAAGTATCCGGTACTTCGGGTTCCGATGATTGGCGTGCTCCAGTCGTTTAATTACGGCTGATCGTTACAAGCATCGGCCAGCTCTGCTGGTCGATGTTGTTTACGCCCCTCCAGAATTTCGCGTGCGTTGAACCGCCTGGCGGTTGTCGACGAACGCCGCTCCACAGCACGAGGAACAAGGGATGTTCGCGCCGGCCAATCAGACTCACTTTGCCCTGACTATCGAAGGGCTTTCCAGCGACTTCCAGGTCCTGTCCCTGCAAGGCCGGGAAGCCATCAGCCAGCCGTTTGTGTTTGAGGTGGAACTGGTCAGTGAAAAGCCGTCCCTGGACCTCGAAACCCTGTTGCACAAACCGGCCTTTTTGCAGCTCTCGCCCGACGGCAGCGGCATTCACGGGCAAATCTATCGCGCGACCCAGGGTGATTCCGGCAAACGCCTGACCCGCTACGCGGTGACCCTGCGCCCGCAACTGTCCTACCTCGCGCACCGCATCAATCAACGCATCTTCCAGAACCTCACCGTGCCGAAAATCATCGGCCAGGTCCTCGAAGAGCACGGCATCCAGAGCAACGCCTACGAATTCAAGGTCGGGGCGATTTATCCCGAGCGTATCTACTGCGTCCAGTACGATGAATCGGACCTGCAGTTCGTCCAGCGCCTGTGCGAGGAAGAAGGTATCCACTACCACTTCCAGCACAGCGCCACGGCCCACAAACTGATGTTCGGCGATGACCAGACGGTGTTCCCGAAACTCGCCCCCGTGGCCTACCAGCAAGACTCCGGCATGGTTGCCAACGACCCGGTGATCAAGCGCTTCGACCTGCGCCTGGAAACCCGCACCAGCCGCATCACCCGCCGCGACTACGACTTCGAAAAGCCACGACTCACCCTTGAAAGCGAAAACCGCGGCGACGCCCTGCCCGATCTCGAGGACTACGATTACCCCGGTCGTTTCGTCGACCGTGAGCGCGGCAAGCACCTGGCCAAACGTGCCCTCGAACGTCATCGCAGCGACTTCCAGCTGGCTGAAGGCAAAAGCGATCAGCCGTTGCTGGTCAGCGGCCACTTCCTGGCCCTGACCCGACACCCGAAAGCCAAGTGGAACGACTTGTGGCTGCTGACCGAAGTCCTGCATGAAGGCAAACAGCCGCAGGTGCTGGAAGAATCGGTCACCAGCAACACCACCAATCTGAAGGACGACTTCCATCAGGGTTATCGCAACCGCTTCCAGGCCACCCCGTGGGACGTGCCGAACCGTCCGCCGCTGACACAGAAGAAGCCGCGCATTCTCGGCAGCCAGAGCGCCGTGGTCACCGGCCCCAAAGGTGAAGAAATCCACTGCGACCAGTACGGCCGCGTCAAAGTGCAATTCCACTGGGACCGCGAAGGCCAGGCCGACGACAAGACCAGCTGCTGGCTGCGCGTCTCCTCCGCCTGGGCCGGTGCTCACTACGGCGGCATCGCCATCCCGCGGATCGGCATGGAAGTGCTGGTCACCTTCCTCGAAGGCGACCCCGACCAACCGCTGATCAGCGGCTGCCTGTACCACAAGGAAAATGTCGTCCCCTACGCCCTGCCGGCGAACAAGACCCGCACCACCTTCAAAACCCTCAGCTCTCCCGGTGGCGCGGGTTTCAACGAACTGCGCATCGAAGACAAGAAAGGCCAGGAACAGATCTTCCTCCACGCCCAGCGCGATTGGGACGAAAACGTCGAACACGACCAGAAAATCCGCGTCGGCAACGAACGCCACGACACCGTGGAGAAGAACAGCTACAGCGAGTTCAAGGCCGAAGAACATCACACCGTTTACGAAGACCGCAAAGTCGAAACCTGCGCCAACGACCACCTGACCGTGGGCGTGAACCAGCACATCAAGATCGGTACCGGGCAATTCATCGAGGCCGGCCAGGAAATCCACCTGAGCAGCGGCATGAAAGTCGTGCTTGAAGCCGGCAGCGAACTGACCCTGATCGGCGGCGGCAGCTTCATCAAGATCGACGCCGGTGGCGTGACGATGAGCGGGCCGGCGATCAACATGAACTCCGGCGGCAGTCCGGGCAGTGGGACGGGGGCCGCGCCGTTGTTGCCGGGGCCGTTGAAGCAGGCGGATGCGGACAAGGCCGGGCAATTGTTGGTGCCCGCACAGCGGCAAGCGTTGATGCAGAAGAAGCCGATCTGCGCGATCTGCGAGAAGGCCAAGCTGGAGGCACAAAATGCTTAAGTCCGATTGGCCACTGGAAAACGGATTGCCCCAAGGCCTGCCGTGGAATGGCACCGTCGGTTTGCTGCTGGATGGCGTCAGCGTCGAAAAACTGCCCCAGCACATTTATCAATGGTCGGACGATCCGGTGTTCGAGCCACTCTACCTCGGCACGCAGTGGGCCGAGTTGGGTGACGTCTCGCCGTGCCTTGTCCAGATAAAAACCCAGAACAATCCCATCCTCGCAAAGTTTCTGGCTGAGCCCCGCCAGGAATGGGGCTACCTGGTGTTCAGCGATCAAACCTGGGCGCAAATGGTCGAGCACTTCCGCTGGCTGACCAGCGTCATGCACCCTCAGGGTGAAGAAGTCCTGCTGCGCATCGCCGACCCAGCCGTGGCCCACGCATTGCTCAGCCACGCCGAGAGCCTCAAGGATCCTACCCTGTTTGGCCCTTGCTCACAGATCGCCGCCGCCGACGCGGCACTGGGCTGCTGGCACATCAACCAGCGACCGGGCAACGCCCCCGAGCCCAACCACCGCAAACGCTACCGCTTGAGCGACGAGCAACTCAGCCAACTGGACGAAGTGAATTTCCGCAGCATCGTCCTGCGCCTCGACCAACACATGCACGAATACTTTCCGTCCTATCAGGCACAATCGATGCCGTTGCACCGCTGGGAACACCTGCACGCATTGGCCTCGACCTCGTACGATCGCGGCTTCAACACCGAACTCGACATCACCCTCTACGCCAACATTCACGGGTTCCTCGGTGAGCGAGCGCTGGAGGAGCATCCGGACCTGGACGCAATACTCAAGTCCCCGTCGGAACAAACGCCCGCTCAGCGACTCGAACGGGTCGCTGATATTGCCCAGGAACGGGCCGAAACCCTGCACAGGAATCAAGGATGACCACGCCAACATCGGCCGGCAAAAGCCCGAACAACGTTGCAAAAAGCCAAGACGACGGCAAGTGCGCCATGGGCGGTTGCTCCCTGATGAAGGCCAAGATCCAGCTCATCCCTCTGCGCTACGGTCTGGTCGAACGACTCGACCCGTCCAGCGCATTGGCGATGCCTTACAAAACCACTTCCCGCCCATTGGGCATTCGCTTGATCCGCGACGGATGGCTCTACGTCATCGTCGACAAGAAACCTCAAGCCGTCATGCACGAATACCGCATCCAGAACGGCATCGTGACCCAACTGCTGTGGGAAAAAGGCGAAATCACCGCCAACAAACGTGAAAGCAACGTGGGCGAAGCCGTATTGGTTTTCCCGCGTTTGAGCAAGCTCTACGTCAACTACTCCGAAGTGCAATGGACCGCCGCCAAATGCGCGCAGGTCATCAAGCACAAGTCCGAGCGTGAATACTTCATGCAGGCAGTGGACCTGACCAAGGCTGATCCGGAGAAAGGCGCGGCTAATCTGTTGACGCCGAGTCAGGCGGAGAAGTGGATTGCGGAGGTCGCGGAGCAGCCGAGTAAGGAGCCGGCGGTTACGGGTGCCAAACCTGAGGAAAGCAAAGACTATCTCTGGGGGCAAGCGTCGCACTTCAAGAAAACTCAGTTGGGCGCGCTCAAAAAGCAAGTCAAGGCAGAAAACGAGCGTGACCATCTGTACTTGGTCGTACAGGATGACCTAGGTGTGCTGCGCGATCTTGCTGAGCATCAGGATTTGGTCACTGGCTGGATCAGCGACTGGAGTGATGCTGAAGCCAATCAAAAGAAGTATGTGTTTGGTTGCTACATTGAATCGTTGTACACCGTAACCGGCGAAACCATTCTGAATGCCGCCCAAGGCGACCCTCGTTTTGCCAAACTCAAAGACGAAACAAGCGAAGAACAGCGGCAATCCATCGTCGACTACGTCAACGTTAAAAATCAAACCCAGTATTCCGGTGCAGGTACGCATCGCGGGGCTATTGCAGCTTCAAAGTCACGGATGCGTACGAGTCTTGGACCTTTGCATTCCAAGTACGAAGACCTGATCGAGACCATCGAGGACAATGCGGATGACGCGCTCGACGGCGCGAAAATGGGACAACAAGGCATCAACGATCTGATCGATCGGCCCGCTATGGAAGCTTTTCTGAAACAGCAACGCGCCCAACTCAGTCGTTGGAACAAACGGCTGGATCTGATCAGTGACGATCGCGCGAGTCTGATCAGTGAAGAACGCTTCCAACGCTCAGCCTGGTATTTCGACCCAAAATTTGGCGATCAACTCGACACGACTCTCGCTACTGAATATGCCTGTATGAGAGATATTTGCCGGACGGATAAAGCGACTGAAAAGCTTGCCGATTTGCTTGAGAAACAACCGGGTTTTACCGTACCAACCTTCTTTACGTTGAGCTTGACTGATCAGAAGGACATGCACGCAAAGGTTACATCTTTCATTAAGTCCCTGCGCGATACCTATATGGTCAAGGACGACTATCAAGGTGCACAGGCACTCAGCGGAAAATTTGGCAATTTGCTCACTCAGAATCTCGCAGCAGCAATGCAGTTGAGTGAAAACGGCATTGTGCTCGGTCAGTTGCGTGACACGGCGTATGAACCGGCAAAGCAATTACGCCTGGCAGGAGCGTTGGATGAGGCCATGCAAGCGCTACGCAGTGGTCAGCCGCTAGATCCAGCAAAAGTATTGCGCCAAATTCCTGGCTCGGCCTGGATAGATGTTCTGCGAGCCTTCGGTAAGGGAGGTATTACGTTGGAGTTTGCCTCTGCGAATCAAATTGCCGCGTTCAAAGCTGATATAGCCAAACTGACAGATCTGCGCCAGCAAATGACCTCGCTGAAAAATCAGATTCGGCAAACCCTGGCCGACGAACGTAAAGGCAGGTCACCAAAAGGCGGTTACAAAACTTTGGTATCCCGCCGCAAAGCCATTCAGCAGACGGTAGCTCCACTTGAAGGGCGGGTAGCTCAGGCCATGAGCCCTGTTGGTGACGGGCCGGGTAAGGCTGCTTTCAAGATCAAAGGGCTTAACAATGCTCAGGTGCTTGAGTTTGAGCGGATGGCCGATGACTATCGGCTCAAGCGCCCTTCCAAAGGAATAAGCAAGGCGGTTTTCGCATCAGCTGGAGGGGATTTGTTTTCTTCAGCGGCAGCGGTTCTGCAAATCATCAGCTTTGCGACTGTTTATAGTGAATTTGCTAGAAAAAAAGAAGCGGACTTCTCCGACAAGTTGGCTGTAGCAAATGCTTTTTTTTCAATGATTGGGGGGACTATTGCCGCAGCTCAAGGAATTGCCATTACCGGCCTTTCTGTCGCAATTGAAAACTATGCGAGTGCCGCAGCTAAAATCGGATTAGCAGCCAAATTAGGCAAAATTACAGGAGTATTGGGGCCGTTTTCATACCTTTTTGGCGCTATTGCCGCAGGCACGGGTTTGTACGGAGAAAAAGGGTCTGCCGCGAGGTGGACCGAAGCTTTACGGTCGGGAGATGGCGCCAAGCTAGCTGGGGCGAGCATGACGCTGGCTGGGGACTCCGGCCAACTAGCTGTCAATGGCTGGGCAACTGCACGAACAGTTCAATACACGTTTGAAGCTATGACGAATGTAAGCCAGGCGCGCGCTCTCGCATGGGTTACGGCTGGCGGTAAATTGCTCAGCGTCGCAGCACGGGCCAACCTGATTGGCCTAGTCCTGACAGGACTCCAATTGGGTGGTGAATGGCTATACAACCGTAATAATAAGACTGAACTGGATAAATGGCTGCTTAAAGGTCCTTGGGGCAAGCAGAGCGCAAACCGAAGTCTTGCGGAGGAGCGTTTGATGTTAGCAAATATTACTGCCGCTCCGCAGATAGCCCTACAGCAAGTAAACAGCAAGCCCATGGCCATCTTGAGCGTACCGGGGATGACAGCCAATGATCTGGAAGACGTCAGTCTCGGCCTCAGTGCTTACTGGCTGACTAACCATCAGCGCAATGACTGGGAAGCGTGGAGCGAACCATTGCTTTATCAACTCAATCTGCTAGGTGCCCCGGACGAACCTCTCAAGCTGGGCTTGGAAATATTCCAACACGAAGCTAACGCCCAGCATGGCCTTGCCGTCGTTTTACGCTACCACCCCGTAGCCGGTGATAAATCTTTCCGAGAGAAGCGATTCGAAACCACGACCCTAAACGCGCAGAATGGCAAACTCCTCCAATCAGTGTCTGTGTTAAAGACGCGTACCACGGATGCCCCTTGGTTGCTAATAACTAGCGACTCCCTTTAGTTGCCTAACCCGCCTACATTTCTTCGGTTGAATTGCATGCCATCCAAACCTGAACAGCAAGTCGAACTTGGCCTCAAAAACCACCGTCCCACGGCAGGGGAAACTCGTCGTTTTGCCACAGGTGAAGCATTATTTTTCTCACCGCTGCCAGTTCCTACCGGGCAAATCCCAATGGATCTCGGCGGTAGTTTTGTTGAAGTCAACGACACCTATCTGGACTTGGGCAGCAGCAATCTCACCAAGTCTTTCCAAGCACGATTAGCTGTGTCACTCCCGACAGTCGTAGTTATCGTTTGCCTATTTGTTCTCCCAACCTTGATGGGCTTCGCGGCATTCATAAATCCATTCGGCAGAAGCTTTTGGTTTTACTTCAACGATTTTTTTGAGTTCGGAATATCACTAGCGCTCTGGTGTGGAGGGGGAGCAGCACTGATTGGCCTGTACGCGATTATCAGCACCACAAGAAGCAAAGCCCGTACCCGGCCTATTCGATTTAACCGTCAACGCCGAGAGGTTTGTTACTTCCCGAAGGGCTCCGACGAACCGGTGATCCAGCCTTGGGAAGACACGGTTGCGTGGATCTCCGTCAGTACCGGATTTACAGGAGTAGGCGTAATCAGTAGCTACACCTTTGGCATGGCCATAGATAATCCCAAGGCCGAAACGGTGCACTTTCTAACACAGGAAGTCATGACTCCTATTCATGGACTAGGCAAATGGGAAGCCATACGTGTCTACATGGAAAAAGGCCCGGAGTTCTGCCCTGGCAAAGCACCCTATGAAGGTCGCCACACCTTCGATAAAGAACGACAAGACATGCATGAGGAATACCAGCACAACGAGCGTTCAGCATTAGGCGTTGGCTGGTGGTACCTGACACACCTGATCACCTGGTGGCGTTTTCCGTACTGGGTCGCGGAATGGGACCATCGTTTCAGCATGAAGTCTCTGCCTGAATCCATTGCTGAATGGTCAAAATCTCTACCGCCTGAGCAGTGGGCGAAGCCGAGCCAAGCTTTGAAAGAGCAAAGCGCCAAGATCGAAAACGCCTTCGCTAAAGGACAGGATTTCATGGCGTACTTCAACACAAACTTAAATGAAGCCCGGACAAAAGAGTCAGTAGATAACTCGGCTTTATGAGCGCAGAAATCAATCAGCCCGTTGATCGGTGGGACTTGAAAAACCAGCGCCCTACTGCCGGTGAGTCCCGACATTTCGCTACCGGTGAGGCAGTATTTTTTTCACCATTACCCGTCCCTACTGGGCAGACACCCATGGACTTAGGCGGATGTTTTATTGAAATCAACGATGCTTATCTCGATGTAGGTAGTAGTAACTTCAATAAAGCTTTTCAAACCAGAGTTATGATCGCGAGCGCGATGCTCTTGTTGATTGTCAGTTGGATAGTAGGACCTTTCATCGCAGGTCTGATGAGTATCGGCGATCCCTACGGCCGAACATTTATATACATTTTCATGGAGTTTTTCCCCACTGGCGCCGCCATCGGCGCTTGGGGAACCGCCGGTGCAGCAGTTTTAGGGGTGTATGTTGTCATCAGTTCCACACTCACCAAATCCCGAACCCGCCCCATACGCTTCAACCGCCAACGCCGCGAAGTCTGCTTTTTTCCCAACAACTACGACGAACCCGTCATCCAGCCATGGGAAGAACTGGTCGCTTGGATATCGATCAGTACCGGCTCAACCGGCGTAGGCATAGTGAGCACCTACACCTTAGGCATGTCGTTCGATGACCCGAAGTTCGACAAAGTACATTTCGTAAACCAAAGCGTAGCAACACCCATCCATGGTTTGAGCGAGTGGGAAGCGATCCGCGTTTATATGGAAAAAGGACCGCAATACTGCCCCGGCGTGGCACCTTACGAAGGCCGCCACACCTTCGATCAAGAACGTGCTGACATGCACGAAGAGTATCGGCACAAAGAGCGTTCGGTCATTGGTGTTGGCTGGTGGTATCTGTCCCACGTCATCACGTGGTGGCGTTTCCCTTACTGGGTCGCCGAGTGGGACCATGGCTACAGCATGAAAAGCCTGCCGAATTCGATTGCCGACTGGTCGAAACCACTGCCACCGGAGCAATGGGTACAACCGAGTACCGAGTTGATTCTGCAAAGCGCAAAAATTGAAAAGGCCTTTGCCCAGGGCGAGAACTTCATGACGTACTTCGATGCCAGCAAGAACTCTGATCGAAAAACTAACAACGGAAAACGGGCGATCTAGAGGTGGCGTTGCAGAAATTACAAATCACCAAGGGTAGGCTTTAGAGATCTAATGAACCCCGAAAAAAGGTGTCCGCCCAGTGTAATGGCCTCGGCAATCCATGCACTGGTAAAGAGCCCTGCCACTGGGCGAACGGCGGGTATTTTAATAGAACTTTCCGCCTGTGTCCGCGCCTATAACATGAAATTTATTGAGCAATGATTGAATGACATCTTAAATATGAATTACATACATCCCTTAAACTCACCAGTTAGGCCATAAAACTGATTACTCCTGTACACGTAAGTTGTACAAGAGCAATCAATGTATAGAGTTAATACTCGACTTTAGTGCTGAGTGGTCACTTTCAAGATGTCGGTGTACGTCACGACAACGCTCTGCCCTACTTTCAAATCCTTCAGTTTTTTCTGGATTTCAGGTCTTTCGACGTTGACGGTTTTCGACTGGCCCGCCGGGTTTTCGAAGGTCACCTGGTTTTTCTTCAGGTCGATGGCCGTGATTTTCAGCTGGACCTGGATCTGACGGTAAGCCTCGCCGCCCGGGTTGGGGTTGTCTTTGGTGGCGCGGATTTCGCCGGTGCGTTCGGTGGAGCCTGGCAAGCCTTTGTCGACGTCGGTGTCCAGGTAAGAGGCGACTGAGTGGGTCACTTCGATGTCGACCTTGTCCCCGACTTTCAGGTTGTCCAGATTCTTGGCCTTGTCAGTGAGTTGTACATGAACCTGACGGCCTTCAGCGCCCTCGAGGACGACCTGGTGTTTGGCAGCGTCGACGGCCAGGACTTTGGTGGTGACCTGGTCCTTTTCCACGACGGCGGACAGCGGGATGTCCGCGGCGATGACGCTGAAACTGGCGGCAGACAGCACGGTGGCGAGGGTGATGGCTTTGGTCAGTGCGTGAAGTTTCATAAGCGGTACGCTCCCTGTGATGGATGGCAGCGCACGGCTCGACATCAAGTGTCAGCGCCGTGCGTGCCAGTGAGCATAGACGCTGTTCGCGTTCAGGCTTCGGGATCGTCGACTTCGTTAGCCACGTTCACGGCGGGCGAGTCTTTGTGTGATTGTTCGGCCTTGTCCTTCAGCGCCTGCCACTGGTCGAGGTCGATGGTGCCCTGCCCCAGCAAATCGTCGGCCACTCGCAACAGTTCGGCGTAATGGGCGTCGGGGGATTGCTGCCAGTAGGCCTTGTCTTCGAACAGCCGCTGCCACGCGGCGAGGTCGGGTGGTGTGAGGTCGTCACTCATGGCGGGCTCCTGTGAACGGGCGTTGTTGAATTAGGAGGACGCCGCGTTGCCGAGAGTTCCGGCTCAGTAACCCGTCATTTCCAGATAGCCCTGCCCCCCGTGGCTGCCGCTGAGGCGCACCGGTCCTTCCCAATAGGGAATGCGCAAATCCATCCAGGCGTTGGGGTTGAGCGCGGTGATGGTGATATAGAGTTGTTTGGCTGGAATCCTGATCGACCAGCGCACTGGCATCGAACGGCCGGCGACGTTGGCGGTGTCTTGGGGGGTGAGGCTGATATCGGCGGCATGCAGTAACTGCGTCTGCCCTTTCGCGTCGATCCAGGTGCCGGTGAGGTACGGCTCGCCGTTCTTCTGCCGCATGCGGTAGAGCATTACCTGTTCGCCGCTGTCCAGGTGCAGGGAGAACCAGTCCCAACCGCTCTGGTTGGCGGTGAGCGGCTGACTGCTCCACTCGCGGTCGAGCCACGCCGGGCCGCTGACCTGATACGTCTGGCCGTCGATGTCCAGCGTACCGCTGGCCTGGAAAAACGGCTGGCTGTAGTAGTACGACGCCTGGCCCTGTTCGGATTTCTGGCTGAAACCTTTGTCGCCCTGCAACACCGGCGGGTGCGTGGACGTCAGTCGTAACGCATAACCGAATCCCTTGTCACGCGCGCTAAGTTGAAGATCGACCAGTCCATCCGGCCCCTGACTGCCGAACTGCCAATCGTCGATCCAGGCATTGAACGGCTGCGCGTTTACCCCGGCCTGGCCGACGCCGCCACGGGCATAGCGTTCTGCGGCGTAATGCGCCGTCGCCGAGGTCACCGCCGCGTGGCCCAGCCAGATTGTCTGGTTTTCCCAGCCCGGCACTTCGGGCGAGGCGTTCAATGCACTGCGGAACAACGTCCATTGCACGCCGAACTCGCGACCCTGATCGTCCTTGAGGTTGGCGGTGACGTACCACCATTCGATGCGAAAACCGTCGTGGGGACCGTGATCGGCGGGAAAGCTGAACTCCCGCCCAGGCACCACGGGGGTGAATGCGGCGGCTTCATTACCAAGGCCCGCAAAGCCTTTTTCAACCGGTGCCGAGTTATCGCAACCACTCAACAACAGCATCAGCAGCAACGCGCCAAGCTTAATCCTCATGGGCAAACGTCCTCAGCAGATCCGCCGGTTGCGTGCGATACAGCGAGTACAGCGGCCACGCCGACGCCATCAAAGTCGCAAGCAACGCCAGCCCCATCAACTGCAACAGCTGCAACGGGAATACCATTAACGGCAGGCGCCAGCCGAAAGCCTGAACGTTGATCACCGTGTCCAGGCACCACGCCAGCGCGATGCCCAACGGCAACGCGAGCACCAGCGTCAGCACCGCCAGCAACCAGGTTTGCCCTAGGTTGAGCAACATCAATTGTCGGCGCGTCACGCCCAGTGCCCACAGCGGTGCAAGTTGTCCGAGGCGGCTCTGGCTCTGGGTCAGCAGGCTGATGAACAGCGCCACACCGGCGACGCCGAGGGTCAGGCTGTTCAACGCGGCGGTGGCGGCGAAAGTGCGTTCGAAAACCTGGGTGGACCAGCCCTTGAGCCGCTCCTGATCGACGATGCGGCTGTCGTCCAGGGCGAAGCGGGTCTGCAGGGTTTTCAGGAATGCCGGAATCAGCGGCGGTTCGATGCGCAGGTTGAAGCGATTGGGCGTCAATTGGGGCCAGCCACGCAGCAGGTGGTCGACGTTGACCAGGATGTGTCCCTTGGGGTTGCCGTAGTCGGCGTAAATCCCGACGATCCGCGGCGACCACGGCCCCGTCGGCGTAGGCAGCGTGAGGTGGTCGCCGAGACGGACTTTCAGGCGCCGCGCCAGTTGCTCGCTGAGCATCAGCGCGTCGTCCTTGGCCAGCCGGTCCCACGGGTTATCGCCCAGGGCTTCCAACAGCGGCCAGTGCTGGCGATAGGTCGGGTGATCGATCACGCCAAAAACGTCCGCTGGCCATCCCTGCAACTGGATCGACACCTGCCAGTTGGGCAGCACCGCGCCAAGGGCGGGTTGCTGTTTGAGCCAGCTTTGCAGTTCTCGGGCCTGGGCCGGGTTTTGCGGATTGATGTACAGCTCGGCGGTCAACCGCTGTTCGAGCCAGTGACTGAATGTCTGGCGAAAACCGGCGGTCATGCTGCCGGCGCCGATGTTCGCCGCCAGCGCCAGCAGCAGCGCCATCAAGGCCAGGCTCAGGGCTGGCAATTGCTGGCGGCAATCGGCGAGAAACCACTGGCCGAGCACGGAACGGCTGCGATGCAGCACCAGGTTCAGCACGGTGTTGAGCACCACCGGCAAGGCCAGCGCAGCACCGATCAGCAGTGCGGCCATCAGCACAAATCCACTGGCGAGGCTGTCGCCGAAGACCAACGCCAGCAGCGCGATCAGCCCTGCCAACGCCGCGACCCACCCCTGGCGTCGCAACCAGCGCGCGTGGGCCTGATGCCAGGCTTGCGGATCCGCCAGGGCCAGCAACGGCAAACGCGCTGCGCGCACCAGGCTGTTGGCGCCGGCCAGCAACGCGCCGAGCAAACTCAGGCCGATACCGCTGAACCACCACGTTGGACTGAGGCTCAACTGCCCCGCCACCTCGGCGCCGTATAAGCCGCGCAGGCTGGCGGCGACGTCCGGCAACAGCACGCTGGCCAGCCAGTAGCCGCTGACCACGCCAAACAGACCGCCGATCAGCGCCAGTGCGCCCAATTCAATCGCCAGGCATGCGATCAACCGGCGCGCGCTGACGCCGCAGGCGCGCAAGGTTCTGAGTAGGCCGCGACGCTGCTCCAGTGCCAGCCCGATAGCCGCGTGAACGATGAACAGGCCGACGACAAAGGAGAGAAACCCGAGGGCATCGAGGTTCAGGTGAAAGCTTTCGGTGAGGCGCGAAAGGTTGTTCTCTTCGCCGCTGCTCTTGTATTGCAGCTGCCCCTTGTACCGTTCCGGCAGTGTCGCGGTGAAATCCTTGGGCAGAAGCAGACGCGAGAGTTGATCCGGCAGGCCGAGAATCTGCTGGGCGAAGCCGATGTCCACGAGCAACAAACCGGGGGCCATGTCGGTTTGCACGCGCAGGGGCGGCAAGGCCACGCCGCTCACACTGTAAGGGCGATCGCCTTCGCGCAACCCCAAGGCCTGCAAGGTCTGCGGCGAAATCCAGGTGCTGCCCGGCGGGCTGAAAAACTCGACGACCTGTTCGATCGCCAACGCCCGTCCAGCCACCGCGGAACCGGTGGGCAACGACACCGGTTCGATGCCTATCAGTTGCAAACGCTGGTCTTCGTGCCCCTTGAGCGTCAGCCGCCCTTGCAACACCGGCGACACCGGCCAACCCGCCCGTCGCAGCTCGACGAACAGCGCTTGGGCAAACGTCCCACCGCCGGGCGCACTGAGGCTGGCCTGGGGTTCGCCGCCAATCAACTGACTGGCCCGCGCGTAACTTTCCCGGGCCTGACTGTTCAGCGCCTGCACCCCGGTCAGCAGGCTGGTGGCGAGCCACAGCCCGGTCAGCACACTGAAAAACTGCACCGGGTGCTGTCGCCAGTGACTGAGCAGCGCGCGCAGGGTTTCGCGAAAAACCCGCACCTCAGCGCTCGTCCGCGTCAGCCAGACGACCGCGCTGCAGCACCACTTTCTCCGCCAGCCGCGCCGCCACTCGCGGGCTGTGGGTGACCATCAACAACGTGGTCGGACTGTCGTCGAGCAGTTCCAGCAACAACTTCAACACTTCATCGCTGGTGGCTTCATCGAGGCTGCCGGTGGGTTCGTCGGCCAGCAGCAGTTTGGGTTGCGAGGCCAGCGCCCGACCCAATGCGACCCGCTGCTGTTGGCCGCCGGACAGTTGCTCCGGATAACGCCGCAGCACATCTCCCAACCCCAACCGCTTGACCAGATGCGCCTGCCAGCGCGCATCGTGCCGTCCCGCCAGCCGCGCCTGGAACGCCAGATTGTCCTCCACGCGCAAACTGCCGATCAGGTTGAACTGCTGGAACACCAGGCCGATTTCGGTGCGCCGCCAGTTCGCCAGTTGCCCTTCACTCATCCGTTCAAGCTGATGCTCGCCACTGCGGATACTGCCGCGATCGACCTTGTCCAGCCCGGCGATCAGGTGCAGCAACGTGCTTTTGCCGCTGCCCGACTCGCCCATCAGCGCCAGGCTGCTGCCGGGTTTCAGCGTCAGGTCGACACCTTGCAACACCGGCAGCGGACCTTGCGGAGTGGCGTAGCTTTTGAAGACGCCTTGGACCGAAAGCATGGGGGGACCTGTTTGAGGGGATATGGGGCAAAGGATAGCTGCCGGGTTGGGGCAGATCTCAATTTTGCGCTGAATGCCAGGGCCCTTCGCGAGCAGGCTCGCTCCTACATTGGATCTCCCAATGGCACAGATCAAGTGTGGGAGCGAGCCTGCTCGCGAAGGAGGCAACTCATTTTACTGGCCGCGCTTCACCCCCACCCACGTAAAACACAACGGCAACTGCGCCTCCCGTTGCTGGTAACGGTCATAGAGCTCTTCACGATTGGAATGCGGATACTCCTTGAAATGGCTGATCTGCAGCCCCGCTTCAATGGCGCCGGTGAATATCTCGCCGAGGGTGTGGACGAACCAGTAGGACGTCGCCGCCGGCTGTTCGATCTTGCCTTCGTAGACGATCGGCTGGTCCTGCACGAACGGTTCTTTGCGAAAGTAGGAGGTCGCCAGGCGATAAGGATCGTCTGACTCGGGGTCGACCATTTCCAGGAACGGGTGGGTTTCGTACACCACCAGCGCGCCACCGGGCTTGAGGGTGCGGGCGACGTGGCGGAAGAATTCGCCGATATCCGGCATCCAGTTCAATACGCCGATGGTGATCAGGGCCACGTCGAATCGCGCATGTAGCTCGGTCGGGAGACGGTGGATGTCGGCCTCTATGAATTCAGGTGCGTGGGGCGAACGGGTTGCCAGCTCCCGGGCCTGTTCGAGAAACGCCGCCGATTGGTCGACACCGACAACGCTGCGGGCCCCCAGCGCAAACAGCGAAAGACTTTCGCGGCCATTGTTGCAGCCCAGTTGCACCACGTCCTTGCCGTCGACGCCGACCTGCTCAAGCACACCGCGCAACGTCTCGTCGATACAGCTGAAGTCGCCCAGTGCCACGGCCTCCAGTAATGACGGCCATTCAGGATTGTCCCGGTGGTGTCGGGCAGAGTCATTCCACGCATCACGATTGCTGGCGATGGCGGTTTCTTTTGTCGGCATTTCCATTGCACGCTCCAGAATTCGGGTTGATTCAAACCGGCCCGAGTCTAGATCAGCGCTTGATGAAAACCCATGTGGCGTTTGTTGGAATGTTGTAAGCCGGCAACGCACACGTACGACGGCTATAGTTAATGGCCTTGGGGAAATGCGTGTATACCGAGTTCGCAGGTGCCGCCATGAAACACACCGCCATGCCGCTGTTATTCGCCCTCTGCCTGACCGCCACCACGGCCGTTCACGCCGATGAACTGACGCCGCCGTCCGAGTACAGCAGCGAGTTCAACTATTACGGCAACAACCAGCCGTTCGCCCATCCCGTTCCGCCGACCCTGAGCTCGGTGCCGCCACGCTCGTACATCCCCACGGCACCGCTGGATTTCATTCCGATTTCCAGCGAGCACGTGTTCTCCGACTCACGGTTGCCGACGGTCGCGGATGCGACCGTTCGGGTGTTCATCCGTTCCTACGACGAGGAGCGCGGTGTCTACGTCAACGAAGAAGTCGTCGACCCGACCTGCCTGCTGGCCTGTCTCAGTCGACAGGGGCAGGCGACGCCGGTCTACCACTGACGCTTGTCCGGGCGCGCGAGGCCGAGTTTTTCGATCCGGTAACGCAGCATGTCGCGGCTCAACCCCAGCAGGCGCGCGGACTTGGTGACGTTCCAGTCGGTCTTGTCGAGCATCTTGCGCACCATGTCGCGCTCCACTTCCGGCAGGTTCATCGACTCTGTGCCGTTGTAGACCGGGCGTGGCTCGCTGTGGTGATGGTGATGTGAGATCTCGGGCATCGCCAGCGGCTCATCCACCAGGCTCATGCAGACGTTCAACTGGTGGGCGGCAACGATGTCGCTCTGAGCCAGCAGCACGGTCTGTTCGAGCATGTTGCGCAATTCGCGCACGTTGCCCGGCCAACTGTAGCCGAGCATCAGCTCCTCGGCCTGATCGCTGAAACGCAGGTTCGGTTTGCCATAGCGCTTGCCGTGGACGGCGAGGAAATGCCGGGCCAGCAACAGGATGTCTTCGCCCCGGGCATACAGGCGCGGCACCTTGATCGAGATGATGCGCAGGCGGAAGAACAGGTCGCGGCGGAACTTGCCTTGCTGGACCATCTGTTCGAGGTTGCAATTGGTGGCGCTGATCACCCGCAGGTCGACCTTGCGCTCCTTCACCGAACCGACCCGGCGAATCGTCCGGTCTTCCAGCAGCTTCAGCAGCTTGGCTTGCAGCAGCAGGTCCATTTCCCCTACTTCATCGAGAAACAGCGTGCCGCCATCCGCCGCTTCCACCAGGCCGACGCGGCGGTCCTTGGCATCGGTGAAGGCGCCCTTCTCATGGCCGAACAGCTCCGATTCCACGAGGTTGGACGGAATCGACGCGCAGTTGAATTCAATGAACGGGCCCTTGCTGCGCGGACCGTCAAAGTGCAGCGCCCGGGCCACCAGTTCCTTGCCGGTGCCGGTCTCGCCTTCCACCAGCACGGGCGGCAGATCGGCGTTGGCCATTCGGCGCTCGGCGTCGAGCAACTGCCCGATGGTGTTTTTCAGGTAGTGCATGGGGCCTGATTCGCCGATCAGGGCCTGGACGCCTGACTTTTGCGCTTCGCGTTCCTGGTAGAACGACAAGGTGCGCTCCATCCGGTCGGTGGCCAGGGCCTTGTCCAGCAACAACTTGAGTTCCGGCAGCGCCACCGGCTTGGTGACGTAATGGAACGCCCCTTCTTTCATCGCCACCACGGCGTCTTCGACATTGCCGTAACCGGTCATCATGATCACTTTCAGATCCGGCGCGCTGATGCGCAGCTTCTGGATCAGATCGTGACCGCTCATGCCCGGCAGCGAGTTGTCGGTCAGCACCACATCCGGGGCAAACGTGCTCATTTGCTCCAGCGCCTCTTCAGCCGAGTGGCAGACCGTCACCTCGAAGTCTTTGCGTTCAAGGTAGGTCTGAATGTTCTCGGCGAGGAGTTCGTCATCCTCGACCAGCAGAATGCTGTGCTCCATATTCCCCTCCCGTTGCCACTTTAAAGTTGAGACTGACGCGGGTTCCTTCCTGCTCCTGACTGGTCAGTTCGACCGAGCCCTCGAAGCGCTCCATTATTCGTTTGACCAGGGCCAGGCCGACGCCCAACCCGCCTTGTTTGGTGGTGAAAAACGGCTTGAAGACCATTTGTTGCTGCTGTTTGGTCATGCCCTTGCCGGTATCGCTCAAGGTCATGCGCACGTGCCCGGGGCGCGGCGACTCGACCTGTATGCTCAATTCGCCGCCCTTGGGCATCGCTTCCAGGGCGTTGGCGAACAGGCTATTGAGAATTTGCGTGAGGAGCACCTGTTGGCTGACGACCGGTGGGCAGACCTGTGGCGTGAAGCGGACTTCAACGTTGGAGCGCCTGATCAGCGCATCGAAAGCGCTCAGGGTGTCGTCGATGGCCAGCATCAGGTCCACCGCTTCGTAGTCGTCATTCACTGGCCGCAACGACACCAGCAACTCTCGAACCCAACGCGACATGCGATCGACCTGATTGATGATGTCGCCGATGTTTTTCTGCGCGCTCTGGCTGGCGATTTCCTGGGCCATTTCGGCACTGGAGCGGATGTTCGCCAGCGGGTTGCGCAAGCTGTGGGCCACGGCCGAGGACATCTCCCCCAGCGCCACGAAGGTTTCGTTGGCGATCAGCTGTTTTTGCTGGCTCTCCAGCAGCTTGGCCGCCCGCCGCACAATCCAGAACAGCGCCAGGTAAATGGCCGCGCCACCCAGCAACGTCGCGAACCAGATGGCCTTGAAGCCGCGCTGGATACGCTCCACCAGGTCCGCCGGCTCCTTGTAGATTTCGACCATGGCGATCACTTTGCTTTTGTCGGCATTGAACATCGGGATGTAGTTCTCAATGAACAGGTATTCAGGTTCCCGCAGCAGCCGTTGTTCGGGGCGTTCTTCATCGATCTCGTGGTAACTGGTGGACACCAGCTCCTTCATTTCGAAGGATTCGTCCAGTTCCTCGTCGTCTTCGATGCGCACGCCGATCAGTTCAGGGTTGGTCGACCAGACTACGGTGCGATCTTGGGCGTACACCGTGGCCAACAGCAGGTCCGGCAGATGGTCCACGTGATCGAGAAACTCGGTGCGCGAAGCGGCCCGGGCTTCCGGGGTGACGTCGGGATAGGCGTGATCCTGGCGCGGGTCGAGCATTTCGCCCATGGTTCTTTTCGGGGTGATCGACGCGTGGCGGATTTCAGCATCGCCGATGGCCTGGACGAATTGCGCGGTCAGCATCGAATCACGCTCGATGCTCTCTTCGACCACGAAACGCGTTGAAATGTAACCCAGCGCCAGCGCGACGCCGGCGATGATCAGAAAGCTGCCCAGGGAAAACCAGCGCAGCAGGTTGAAACGGCCACGCCAGCCCGAGCTATCCCCCGCCAGCGTGTTCGACGGCGCAGGTACTTTTGGTTGTTCCAGTATCTGCATGGTGGCTTCCCGGGTTCCGGCATGGAGCCTTTCAGTGGAGTTTCGGATCAGTGTAGGTGGCATTGTTCAAGCCCGATGGCTCAATGATTGTAATTAGCCGCTACGGCACCTGCGCGGCTTGCAAGGGTTGCTGACGATCGGTTTCCTCCTGCAGGAATTCGACGATGGACTGCGCGGATTTTTCGTCCAGCCGCAGGTTGGGCATCGGTACTCTGTCAAAGCGCTGAAACAGTTCCAGGGCAATCGGGTCCTTTTCGGCCAGCATGCGATCCGGTTCGCGGATCCAGCGATTGAGCCACGCCGGATTGCGCTGGCGGGTCACGCCGATCAGGTCCGGGCCGATGCTGCGCATGCCGATGCCTTGCCCGTCTTGCGGGCCAAGGCTATGGCACGACGCGCAGCGGGTACGGAACAATTCTTCGCCGTTGCTCGGCGGGCGGATTTCCGGCGCATTGGCGTAGCTTTCTTCGGCACTGGCGTGCTTCCAGTTCTGCAAGGTGTTGGCCAATTGATCGGCGAGGATCCACGGGTTTTCGAACGGCGAAGCTTTCATCCAGCGCCCCGTGCCCTGGTTGCCGACGATCAGGCTCAGGTTGTGGTCCTTGTTGCGGCCGTTATCGACGCCCTCGATGAACAGCCCGAGTTTTTTGCGCAGGTCGGTGACGGCGTCGAATTCCCCGGTGAGAAACTGCCAGCCCGGCCCGACCTTGAACCGTTGGGCATAGGTCTTGAGCACTTCGGGGGTATCGCTCAAGGGATCGATGCTGATCGAGTAGAAAAAGATGTCTTTTCCCACCCGGTCGCCAAGCAGCTTTTGCACCTGACGCAGGCGCGCGGTTTCCAGCGGACAGGAATCGCTGCACGAGGTGAAGATGAAGTTGATCACCACCACCTTGTCTTTGATCAGGTCATCAAAAAAATGCACCTGCCGACCGTCCTGGTCGGTCAGCAGGGTGTTGGGGAAATAATCGCCGCCCCAGGGTGTCGCCGACTCGGTCGGCGGCACGGCAGTTTCAAGCGCGCCCTCATGGGCGAGCAGCACCTGACTGACCAGCAGAAACGTCACCAGTAGCAGAATCAGGTGCATGCTCAGGGCGCGGGAGCGCGGCGTATGCGGTGGCTTGTCGGCTCCCCGGCGGATCATCTTTGCACCTTAACTTGCGGGCCAAAGCCATCGCCATTGCGGAAGGTCGGCAGCGCGGCGGAATTGACGTAACGCACGCCATCCCAACTCGGCAACGGTGTCGGCATCAACTGGAATTGCCCGGGTTTTTCAATGTCCCAGCGCAGCAGCATCGAGTTGTCCTCATGCTGAGTGTTGTGACAGTGCTCCATGTAGGTCCCGGCGAATTCGCGGAAGTTGATCGCCATCTCGACGCTGTCCAGGCCATCGTTTTCCGAACCGATGCGATACACGTCCTTGCGTGCCCATTTTTCCCATTCCGGTGGTGCCTTGCCGCCGCGACTGAGGATGATCCCCTCCTCGAAGTGCACGTGCACCGGATGGCTCCAGCCCTTGCCGCCGGCCTTGATGTTCCAGACTTCCAGGGTGCCGAAGCCACTGACGCCGGCATCGGTCGGGCCGGTTTTCAACTGGGTCGCCGAATTCAGGCGCCGAGGGTCCATGTGGAAACCGAAGCCACCATCGGTCTTGACCGTCCACGGTGCTTCATCGGTGCCGTCGGAACGGCCGAACGTGAAGGTGCGGTGACGGGCCTGGGACAGCAGGACCTTGTCGGCCGCATTGTCGCGGTGGATTTTCAGCGGAATCATCACCAGGCCTTCAGCCTTGCCCGGTTTCGCCGGTTCATACGCGGCCGGGTCCATGGCCAGGTCCTGACCGGTGTAGGCCTTGACGTTGAGTTGCAACACCTTGCCCACGGCCGGATCACCCCGGTCCCACTGCGGGCCTTTGCTCGTTTGCTTGATCACCGCCAGGTATTTCTCGGACAGCACGTCGGCCAGGGAGATCGGTTCTTTCGGGCCTTTGCCATCGTCGTGAGCCAGCAGGTTGACGAAGAAAACCTTGTCCCCCGGCTTGATCCCGCTTTTGGCGAAATTGACGATGATGTCGAACCGCTCGGCAATGCCCTGAGTAGGCAGGATCGCGTTGTGGTTCTGCTTGTCGCCGTCGGCGTCGAGGTCCATGGTGCCGTCGAACGGCACGCTGTGTTCCATGATGTTGCCGTCGTTGGCAATCATGTGGAACGGCACCCGGGCATAAGAAACGCCCGAGCCTTTCGGCCCCTGGAACTCGCCGCTGCTGCCCTTGATTTCCCGCACCAGCGCCAGTTTGTAGTACCGCGACACCGAGCCGTTGAGCATGCGGAACCGATAGCTGCGGGCCCGCACATCGAGGGTCGGTTTCCATTGCCAGTTGACCAGCACCTGGTCACCGAGGAAGCCGTCGGTGTTGAACGGGTTGAACCACAACTGACCATTGGCATCCCAGGCCTTGTCGGCGAACACCAGGTTGACGTCGTAGTCGCGGTTGCCCCACGGCAAGGCGCTGCCGCTGGGGAAACGCAGGTTGACGCCGTCGTTCACCGATTCGTTGCCGCGGTCCAGGGCGCTGTAGTAGTTCATCATCGCCGCGTTGCCCTTGTAGACGTTCTGCGCGGTGAAATCGAGCATGTGGTCGTGGAACCAGTGGGTGCTCATGGTCTCGCGCCAGTCGCCACGGATCTTGATCGTGCCGTGGTCGCAGGTCTTGAGACTGGGGCTCATGTCGTTGGTCCACAGGGTTTCGCCCGGCGAGCAGGGGAACGCAGCTCGTGGATCTTCAGCCTTGGTGTTGATGCTGTCGTAACCGGCGAGCTGGATCGGCCAGCGATAGTCGTAGTACTGCCCCGGGAAGAAAAACGCGTTGGCATAGCCATCGCTTTCCGCCGGTGCGTGACCGTTGTGTTCGTGGGTGCTGATGGTGTGCAGACCGAAGCCCATGTTGGCGGACGGATCGATCGGCAAGCCGTTGTAATGACGCATCAACACCGGCTGACCGTAACGCACCATCAACAATTTGGGCGGCAAAGTGCCGTCGAAGGTCCACACCGAGTTGTGGTTCTGCACCGGCATGTTCGGGTGGAAACGCGCATCGACGCCCTTGGCCGTACCGTCCGTTGCCGGCACACCCGCGACGTTGTGGTAGAGACCGCCGGGGCCGAACTCGCCTACGGCGTAGTGGTGCATTTGCCGGTCATCGCGCAAACCGCCGTTGACTCGCGCACCGGTCTGCACGGTCTTGTAGGCCAGTTGCGGGTAGAACTCGTTCCAGCGCTGATGCGACCAGCCCTTTCCTGGCGGCCGGCCTTCAGCGGACGAGCCAATGTGGCGATTGAGGAAATATTCGATCTGCGCCTGCCACGGGTTGCGGTCCACCACGTTGGAGTACTGGCTGGGGAACGGCGTCAGCCCCGGTTGGCGCAGGAAAGTATCGAGGGCCACGCTCGGTGGCGCGCTGCGCGCCGCGCTGGTGGGGTCCTGTTGCGGCAGCGGGCCGATGGCCGCCGGTGGAAACGGCAATGGTGCCGCCGGGGTGGTGGGGTCGAGTTTTTCCGGTCCGAACTCCTCGAACAGCACCATCTGCTGGGTGAACGGCAGAGCGCCGAACAACGGGCTCGGCTTGCCATTGGTGGGGTAATTGAAACTGGTCTGCTGCGCCGGTGGCAGCTTGTTTTCGACCCGCGTTGTATCGCGCGTACCTTTGACGCCATCAGGCAAATCGAAGGAGTCTTCGTTGGCCTCGGGCATGGTCAGGATGGCGCTCAGCGCCGCGGCTTCGTCAGCCGGTTCGTCGTAGTACGCTGAAGGGTCGGTCGGTTCGGGCTGTCGCTCATCATCGATGGGGCTGGCGCGGAGTGTCGCTGTGCCCAGCGTCATTGTCAGAAGGACGCTCAGCGGCGTCAGGAGGCCAAACCATTTGAAGGGGTGCCGCGCTTTTCTGTCCATCACCAGCCGCCTCGAAGTCATGAAGGGGGTGATGGGGGTTTTGCAAGGAACTCGCCAGATTTGTAACAACTTTATACAAAAGTATTAATCACCAAAAAAACAATGGCTTATCAACATCAATGTGCCATACCCGAAAAAAAGACTGGGGAATGACACCCGCTAACGGGCAAAGTTCACCCCCGTTTTCAGGGAAGCCGCTTGAACGACAGACGGACGCAAGTGCCCTCGCCCTCCCGGCTTTCCAGGCTCACATGGCCGCCACAGCGTTCCATGATCCGCTTGACCAGCACCAGCCCGACACCGAGCCCGCCTTGCTTGGTGGTGAAGAACGGCCGGAAGGCCATGCTGCGTTGTTCCTCGTTCATGCCTTTGCCCGTATCGCTGATGACCACACTGACGCCTCGGGGGCCGCTCGGTTCCAGGGTGATGGTCAGTGTGCCGCCTCTGTCCATGGCCTCCAGCGCATTGGCCAGCAGGCTGTTGAGGATCTGCGATAACTGCATTTGCTGACTCAGGACCATCGGCGTTTCCTGGGGCTCGAACACCACGCTGACCCCCGCCTTGGCGATCTGCTGTTCGAACGCCAGCAGGCTGTCATGCAACGCTGCCACCAGGTTCACCGGTTCAGGTTCGTCGTTCAGCGGGCGCAGGGACTGCAGCAATTCCCTGACCCACTTCGACATGCGATCAACCTGGCCAATGATGTCGGAGATGTTTTTGTGCGCCGGGCCGCTGTCGAATTCCAGCGCCAGTTCAGCGCTGGAACGAATGGTCGCCAGCGGGTTACGCAAGCTGTGGGCCACCGCCGACGACATCTCGCCCAGGGCGACAAAGGTTTCGTTGGTGATCAGTTGTTTTTGTTGCACCGCGAGCAGAATCGCCGCCCGCCGCACGATCCAGTACAGCCCCAGATAGATCAGGCCGCCGCCCATGGCGGTGGCCAGCCAGATCAGCACCAGACCGCGTTCCATGCGTTCGATCAGGTCCTTGGGTTCCTTGTAGATCTCGACCATTGCCGTGACGTTCTTGCCTTCGGCATCGAACAGCGGGATGTAGTTTTCAATGAAGATGTATTCCGGCGGCGTGACAAACTTCTGCTCCATGCGCGCCTCGTCCACGTCGTGGTAGCTGGCGGACACCGGGGTCTTGAATTCGAAAGCGTGGTCGAGGTCTTCGTCGGCTTCGATGGTGGTGCCCATCAGGGCCGGGTTGGTTGACCAGATCACCATGCGGTCGGGGGCGTAGATGTTGGCCAGGATCACGTCGGGCAAGTGTTCGATGTGGTCGAGGAATTCACCCCGGGCATTGGCGCGTGCCAGCGGGTCGACGTCGGGAAAGTTGCGGTCCTGGCGTGGGTCCAGCAGTTCGCCCATGGTGCGTACATTGGGTATGGAGACGTGGCGCACTTCGGCCGAGGCGATCGCCTGGATGAACTGCGAGGTGAGCAAGGCGTCGCGCTGCACGCTCTCGGTGATCACGAATCGCGTGGACACGGCGCCCAGTGCCACGGCCACGGTGCCGATCACCGCCATGCTGATGAGCGAAAACCAGCGCAGCAGGTTGAATGGCTGCTTGCGCGAGCTCAGGCGGATGTCGCCCTCCTCGGACTGGAGTGTTTGTGTCGGCATGTTCATGGGCTACTTCTCGGCGATTCCCCCCATTGGTTATAGCCCACTCATGGTGGTTTGCCCGACCTTGGGTCCCCACTTTTTCCCCACCCTTGATCGCCCCGCGGAATTGAATGCCATGTCGTTTCCGCTGATGCCCCGATCAAACCGTAGGAGCCGGCTTGCCGGCGAAAAACGCCCAGACACTGCGTTGATTCAGACAGTCAGCGTTATCGTTGACGTCCATCGCCAGCAAGCTGGCTCCTACAATTTCAACCGTGTGAACCCAATCCCTTACCGGCGAAAAACGCCCAGGCACCGCGTTCATCCAGACAACCCGCGTCATCGTTGACGTCCATCGCCAGCAAGCTGGCTCCTACAGTTTTGACCGTGTGAACCCAATCCCTTGTAGGAGCCGGCTTGCCGGCGAAAAACGCCCAGGCACCGCGTTCATCCAGACAACCCGCGTCATCGTTGACGTCCATCGCCAGCAAGCCGGCTCCTACAATTTCAACCGTGTGAACCCGATCCCCGTGTGGGAGCGAGCCCTGCTCGCGAAAAACGCCCAGGCACCGCGTTCATCCAGACAGCCCGCGTCAACGTTGACGTCCATCGCCAGCAAGCTGGCTCCTACAATTTTTGACCGTGTGAACCCGATCCCCGTGTGGGAGCGAGCCCTGCTCGCGAAAAACGCCCAGGCACCGCGTTCATCCAGACAATCCGCGTCATCGTTGACGTCCATCGCCAGCAAGCTGGCTCCTACAGTTTTGACCGTGTGAACCCGATCCCCGTGTGGGAGCGAGCCCTGCTCGCGAAAAACGCCCAGGCACCGCGTTCATCCAGACAACCCGCGTCATCGTTGACGTCCATCGCCAGCAAGCTGGCTCCTACAGTTTTGACCGTGTGAACCCGATCCCCGTGTGGGAGCGAGCCCTGCTCGCGAAAAACGCCCAGGCACCGCGTTCATCCAGACAACCCGCGTCATCGTTGACGTCCATCGCCAGCAAGCTGGCTCCTACAGTTTTGACCGTGTGAACCCGATCCCTGTAGGAGCCGGCTTGCTGGCGAAAAACGCCCAGGCACCGCGTTCATCCAGACAACCCGTGTCATCGTTGACGTCCATCGCCAGCAAGCTGGCTCCTACAATTTTTGACCGTGTGAACCCGATCCCCTGTGGGAGCGAGCCCTGCTCGCGAAAAACGCCCAGGCACCGCGTTCATCCAGACAACCCGCGTCATCGTTGACGTCCATCGCCAGCAAGCTGGCTCCTACAGTTGATCGGTGTCCCCCGTAGACATCCCCCCTCCCCATTGCCCCCACCTACCCCCAATGCTGGGGACAGTTGCCCGTTGGCCGGTTCGCGGTCGAGACCTCCGTAAATGCGTGACACGCCGCAGCGCCGGGCCTCTGCCGGAGTTTTTCCGTGATTGGTATGGAAGTTGCCGAAGCGTCCTCAACTGACCCATCCCCACGGGGCAGGTCTCTGATAGAGGGAATACTCATGCACCCTTTACTGTCCAAAACCGCGATCGCTCTGGTCGTGTCCGCTCTGGCTCAAGGCGTCGCCCAGGCTGCGCTGTTTGCTGTCGACCCCGGCCCCTATGTTCCCGCCAACGGAAACTTTGCTTCCTGGTATCAGGACTCCCATGGTCGGACCCTTGATCTTTGCCTGTCGAAGGCAGTCAGTTCCAGGGTTGCCGGCGCACCCGGTGCGCCGGCTTACATGTGCCTGTTGAATCCCACGCCCGGGGTTTTCGATGACACCCAACCCATCGTTTTCCCGACCAACTTCCCCGATGAAGCGTTCTGGTTCACCGGCGACGGCTCCATCGTCGACGCGGCCCGGGGCATCGACCTGACCTACGTCAGCGCCGTCGAAGCCGCCTTCGCCGCTGAAGATCCGGTGGAAGGCGACCAGGTCAGTTTCGGCCGGATCCGCATTCGGGTCGACGTGCCCACGGCGGGCACCTATGTCATCACCCACCCCTACGGCGTCGACGTCTTCAACGTCGACACCCCCGGGCGCCGCGCGATCAACATGACCCGCGACATCGGCATCGGCACGCCGAAAACCTACGACGGCGCACTCAAGTCTGACATCGGCCCGTTCCTGCGCAGCGTCAACGGGCCCTACACCGAGACGAACCCGGTCACCGGTTCCGCCGACAAATTCGTCGGCGATCCGAACATCGAAGAGGCGTTCACCGGTAGTCCTTTCAACACCAACTACATCCGCATCGAAGGGCCTAACGGGCTGGACTTGCGCACGACGGTGATGGCCATTTCCGGCCGGTTGTCGACGGTGGCCCGCCCCACTCCGATCATCGCCGAACGCAGCACCTATTCGCGCAAGGCGGGCAGCAGCGCGCCGGTGGCCCAGCAGGATGTGTTTGTCCTGGCCCCGCCGCCACCGGCCACCGTGACCGTGGACAGCAACAGCCCGGTGCTGAACATGACCGAAGCCGACACCACCGGCCACTGGTACGCCCAATCGGCCACCAACCCGACGTTGCCGAGCAGCTTGCTGGTGACAGCCGATAACCACCTGGCCATCCCCACCAGCACACCGACCTCCCTGACCATGCCGCTGACCGACCTGGTGGTGATCTCACGGGCCGAGTACAGCCTGAACAGCGGGCAGATCACAGTCGTGGCGTCGACCAGCGATGAAACATCGCCACCGATACTCACCGTCACCTCCGGCACGGGTGTCGCCATCGGCGCCCTCAGTGGCAACGGCGCAGAGAAATCGCTGTCGACCGGCATCTCGCCGATTCCACCGGCCAAGGTTCGGGTGACGTCATCCAATGGCGGCACCGATACCGAAGAAGTGGTCATCGTGCAATGAACGCTCTCATGCCCAGATCCGCATCAGGAGGCATCATGAACAAGTGGCCACGCTTCGCGCTCAACGCGCTCGGGCTGACTCTCTCGTTGTCCGGCAGTGCGTTCGCGCAACTCTCTGCCGTCGATACCGGCCCCTACACCTTCGCCACGGGGAAATTCCCCATGTGGTATCAGGACAGCGATCTGCTGTCGCTGGAACTGTGCCAGTCGCGGGCGACCAGCTCGCGGGTACCCAGTGCGCCTGGCGCGCCGTCCTACATGTGCATCCTGAACCCGGAACCGGGCTTCTTCGACGACACCCTGCCGATGGTGTTCCCGGATAACTGGCCGCCGGAAGCGTTCTGGTTTCTCGCCGAGACCAGCATCAACGATGTCGGCGGCTATGGCGTGGATGCCTACGTGGCCGGGATCGAAGCGGCCTTCACGGCGGAAGACCCGATCGATGGCGACCAGGCCAGCTTCGCGCGGATTCGCCTGCGGGTGAACGTGCCGGTCGCGGGTACCTACACCATCACCCACCCGTACGGCGTGGAAACGGTCAACGTCACCACACCGGGCCGTCGGGCGATCAACATCACCCGCGACATCGGTATCGGCGCACCGGGCAACTTCTCGGGTGCGCTCAATGGCGACGTCGGGCCTTTCCTGCGCAGCGTCAATGGTCCGTACACCGAAGTGAACCCGGACACCGGCGCCATCGAGCGGTTCGTGGGCGATCCGAACCTTTCTGAAGCGGTCACCGGCAGCCCGTTCAATAACAACTTCCTGCGGGTCCAGGGCCCGGCCGGGACCATCCAGACCACCCTGTTTACCGTGTCCGGCAAAATCCTCGACAGCCGTGCGCAGACCCCGGTGGAAATCGGCCGCGCCACTTACCGCCGCACCTCTACAGGTCCTGGCACCAGCAGTACCCGGGTAGAAGTCTTCGGCAAGTCAACCAACGGCTCGAGCCTGTGCTTCCGCGAAACCGTGCCGCTGGTTCCCGGACCACCGCAGTCGCCTTGCCTGGTCAGCATGACCGGTGACAACACCGGCCAGTTCTTTGCCCAGCACCTGACCGGCAGCACCGTTCCACCCGTGGTGGTGGTCACCGCTACCGACCCGAGTGGCACCAACCGGCCAACGGCAGTGTCGAGCAAAGTCACCGACATCGTGAAAATCCAGACCGCACGCTACAACTGGAGCAATCACAGCCTGCTGATCGAAGCCACTTCGACGGATGAAGTGCAGGTGCCAGACATGGTCGCCCAAGGCTACGGACGGCTGACCAAAACCGGGACCTTGCAGCGCTTGACCGTTGCTGATCTGGCACAGCCACCGGCCAGTGTCACGATCAAATCCGCCGCTGGCGGCAACGACACCGAACCTGTGGTCGTAGTCGGTACGGCACCGAACACCGGTGAAAACCAGGCGCCGCTCGCCGTGGCCGACAACGCCAGCACCAGCTTCGGCGTGCCGATCACCCTCTCCCTGCTGGCCAACGACAGCGACCCGGACGGCAACGTGCCGCTGAGCATCACCGCGCTGACCCCACCAGCTCCAGGCCAGGGCACTGTGGCATTGAGCGGCACCACAGCGGTGGTCTACACCCCACCGGCCGTGGTCAATGCGCCACTGACCGCGACCTTCACCTACAAGGCTCAAGACATCAAAGGCCTGGCTTCGGTCACCCCGGCGACAGTGACCATTACCGTAGCGCCTAACCAGGCTCCAACGGCCGTCGCTGACAGCGTCGCAACCCTGGGCGTAGCGGTGCCGATCAGCGTGCTGGCCAACGACACCGATCCGGAAGGCAACTTGCCGCTCGCTATCGCCAGCTTCTCCCAACCACCGACAAACCGCGGCAGCGTCAGCAGTAACGGCACCGTGCTCACCTACACCCCACCGGCCACCGTGACCACGGCGTTCACCACGACCTTCACCTACTTCGTCCGGGACAACTTCGGTGCGGTATCGGCGTCGCCAGCCACGGTCACGGTGCAAGTCTCGCCACGGCCACCGGCAGAAACCTTCGCGGTCACGACGGCAACGGTCTCGGCGCGTTCCAACAACCGCTTCACCTGGGACTTCGCAGGCACCTCGTCGGTGACCACCGGCAACACCATCACCGTTCAGGTTTCCACCCCGACCGGGCTGCAAACCCTGGGCACCACCACGGTGCCGGTGACCGGTCGCTGGCGGCTGACGGTGAACAACACCACTACGGTGGTTCCGTCGGCGAACCCGACCGCCACCATCACCTCGTCCCAAGGCACCACCCGCTCGGTAGCGGTGATCTCCAACTGAGTCCTCGCCCCATCAGCCACGTGGTTGATGGGGCCGGCCTCTTACCCAAGGACAACACCATGAAAACGTCGACCGCCGCCCTGCTCTGCCTGCTTCTGCTTTGCAGCAGTGCGGGTGCGCGCGCCGACGATTTGATGGACAACGACGACCTGGCTTTCGGCGCCGACCTCGGCGAGTTGCCACCGCCGATTGGCCAGCAAGCGCTGATCAATCAGAACGGCCAGGCCAACGTGGCGCTCGTGCAACAGAACGGTCAGTCGTTGCTCGGCACCATCGTCCAGTCAGGCAGCAATCAGGAAGCCTACATCCTGCAGCAAGGCAGCGACCTGATGGCGATGATCAATCAGCAAGGTTCAGGCAACTCGGCCTCGATCACCCAGACCGGAAGCCAGAACCGCGCGCAGATTTCCCAGAACGGCAACAACAACGACGCCAGCATCGATCAGGCCGGCACGGGGCTTTCCAGCGCCGTGAGCCAGTCGGGGAACGGGATGAGCGTCTCGGTCAAACAATACCGCTAAAGCACTGCACCACCTTGGAGGTTTCATCATGTTCAAACTGACGCCCCTCACCGCCGCCATCCTGGTCATTGTCAGTGCCCAGGCCTTGGCCGACGACAGCCTTTCCACCCAGGACCAGACCGGTACCGCCAACGTCGCTGACGTGAAGCAGACCCAGGCACCGTTCAGCTCCGCCTTCCAGCAGCAACTTGGCCAGGGCAACGACGCGGCGGCCGTGCAGGATACGGCCACGAGCACCATCGACCAGTTGCAGAGCGGCGAATTCAACGCCGGTTACGCCGAGCAACTGTTCGAAGACAACAGCAAGATCACCCAGCAACAGAGCGGCGCCTTCAACACCAGCCATGCCAGCCAGTCCATCGGCGTAGGTGGCGGTGAAGTGCGACAACAACAGGAAGGCACCGGCAACTTCTCGTTCGTCTATCAGGACAGCCAGGAAGGCACGACGGGCCAGACCTTCCAGTTCGGTGACAGCAACGAAGCCAACATCGAACAGATCCAGATCGGTACCGCCAATAACGCGATGATCATCCAGTACGGCAGCACCAACTACGCCACCGCCGAACAGATCTTCCACATGGGCGGTCAGATCGACATCAACCAGAACGGCACCAACAACTATGCCTACGGCGACCAGCGCAACGGCATCGGCGGCAACCTGACCATCAACCAGCTCGGCGACGGCAACGGCACCGAAGTCTGGCAGGACGGCCAGACCGGCAGCACCGCCGCCGTGGACCAGATCGGCATGACCAACGAAACCGTGGTCGACCAAAGCTTCGGTGAAAACAACACGGCCCAGGTCTTCCAGGTTGGCGACCTCAACGCAATCTATGCCGACCAGTTCGAATCCACCGGTTCGACCATCGCGCTGTACCAGACCGGTACGGGCAACACGCATTTCACCTACCAGACCGGCGAAGGTCACACACTTAACGCCACGTCGGTGGGCAGCGACAACAAGGTCTACGCGAGCAACTGGAAAGGTCCGCAAAAAGGCGGCCAGTTCGGCAGCAACCAGCGCGCAACCATCAACCAGACCGGCAGCGCCAACATTGCCAACTTCACCCAGGACGGCGTCGGCCACATCATGACCACCAACCAGACAGGGACCGGCAACAAAACCACGGTCAGCCAGACCGAGAACTACAACGAGCTGTACTTCGACCAGAACGGCAGCGACAACATCCTCATCGCCGACCAGCGCGGCTCCAACAACCTGGCCTCAGGCAGCAGCAACGGTACCGGCAACAGCACCGACTTCAACCAGGAAGGCACCGGCAACCAGGCGAACACTGCACAGTGGGGCAGCGACAACCAGATCACTGTGAAACAGGCTGATACCATGAACGTGGCCTACGTGACCCAGGGCGGCACCGGGAACATTGCCACGGTTGACCAGAGCGGCACGACCCAGATGGCGACCATTCAACAGTTGGGCACGGATAACCGGGCGGCGGTGTTGCAGCAGTAATTGCGAGGAACAAAAACCGCGATCTCTTTGTGGGGATCGCGGTTTTTTTGTGCCTGCTTTTTTTTGTCGGGGGATGGCTCCCTGGCAATGATGGCTTCAGATCCTCACCGCCAATAAGGCCGCAATCGCCAGCAAGCCGGCTCCTACACGGGAATCGGGTTCACACGGTCAACACTGTAGGAGCCAGCTTGCTGGCGATGGACGTTAACGATGACGCGGGTTGTCTGAATGAGCGCGGTGCCTGGACGTTTTTCGCGAGCAGGGCTCGCTCCTACACGGAATCGCGTACGCCTTTGCTTCTCACCACTCATCAGGCCGAGCGTTAGCTCGCCTGCAGCTTTTGATCTTGATCTGCCCGCCCCTTCGGGAGGCCGAGTGGAGGTTCTGCGCAGTGGGCAGCCCGGCATGGATGCCGGGCTAGCCGCCCACGGAGCAGGACCGGAGCGAGGGAACGCCGAGCCCAAGCGAGGGGCCGGACGCTGAGGCAAGACTTTTTGGTTCCTTTTGTGGCGTTTGACAAAAGGGACTCGCCGTAAGGGCGAAACCCTAGGTGGCCGTTACCGCAGGAATGGATATGTACGCGGCCAACAAGAGATAGGTCGGCTGTCAGGGCGCTATCGCCAGCAAGCCGGCTCCTACAGGGGGTTTCGGATACATCCGCGAGATGTGGATTGGCTGTCTGGGCGCCATCGCCGGCAAGCCGGCTCCTACAGTGGGTGCGGGGGTAGCCGCGAGAGTGGGTTGGCTGTCGGGGCGCCTTCGCGAGCAGGCTCGCTCCCACAATATGCAGAGCCTGGTCGGCTATCAGGCCGCCAGGGTCCGCATGAGAAACAAAACCAGCTCGCTCAGGTTCACTCCTCTTCAGGCACGATCTTGTTCTGGGTCAGGTAACGGTCGAGCGTCTCGCTGCTCTGAGGCGAATTGTCCCCTGCGACCTGCCACAAATGCCGCTCGATCCCCTGCGCCAGCAGATGCCCCACCGCCGCCTCGATCGCCGACAGCACACACAACTGCGCCGGCTCGTTGGTGGTGTACCCGACCTCCGCCTCCAGCAACTTCTTGAACTCGATGAACTTGAACACCCCGGCACTGCGTCCGACCGAGTAGATGGTCTTGCTGGTCATCACATTCGCCAGCACCTGCCCGCTGCGCACATCCACCGCCCGCAGGTTCACCGTGACCTGATCCACGCGGTACTCCCGGGAAATGTCGATGCCCAGGTAGCGCGCCCCTTCCCCACCGCTTTTCACGTTGGTGTCGTAGGCGATGATCCCGCCCTCCAGCATCATGTTCGCCGCTTGCAGCGGTGGCAATTCAGCCTGGATATTCACCGGCGTATTCGGTTTCTTTTGCGAGGCGCGGATGATCTTGCGCTCGGTCAGCAGGTTCTGCAGCCCCTCGCGCTCCAGCACCACAAACCAGCCGCTGGCCTGCAACGCATCCATCAGCATGCTCGCCGCACCTTGGGTCACGCTGGTCGAAAACGAACTGGCCGGGGTCGGTTTGTACTGACCGGTCTGGTCGCGAAAACCATAGACCACCGCCATCAACCGGCCCTTGGGTCGCGGCATGTTGATCAAGTCGTAATAGGTCGAAGCCCTCGGTGTCAGCGTCGGGGTTTCGGTGTCCTGCTCAGCCCCGACCGGCTCGCGCAGACTGCACCCTTGTAATGTCGCCAACATCAGCCCTAGCAAGATTATTTTTTTCATGTCCTTCACTCCCCATCCACCCGAATCCCCGTCAAGGGGCCAGGCCACTCACCTGGATTTCCGAGACTTCACCGGTCGCTCGGTCCGTCACGACGATGGTCAACTGCCCGGAGTCGTCGACGACGTTGACGATAAAAGCGTCAGTGGTCAGGCTCCCCGTGTTGCCCGCGGAAATGTTGTCGAGCAACTGCCCGAGCAACCGCGACTGCAACTGGCTGGTGAACCGCTCCAGCGCCGACGTCCCGGCCGCGGCCGTGCGTTTTTTCAAGTCGGGATCGTCGTAGTCGTTCTGGGCCTGGGCATTGTTGAGCAACCAGGTCCCGTTCAACGGATTGCCGCCAAACGACGGGTTAATGGGCGTGTAGACCAGCTCCGTGGCCTGGACCAGGCCACAGCTGCCGAGCCCGAGCAGGCAGAGCCCCGCCCATGACAGCCCGGAGCGCTGCGAGAACATTTTTGTTTTCATAATTCGTCCCTCTCAAGGTCCGTTGTGTCCTGCAACATGGCTTCCAGCTTGCGCTGGACGATCTGCCCGCGAACCCAGTCGGCGGCGTCATAGGCCTCGTCCTTGAGTTCCACGGTGTTCGGCGGCAGAAACCGCCGGTAAACCAAACGCTGCTGATATTCCACGGTCACCAGTGCGCCCCAGCGTGCCGAAGGTCGTTCGCGAACCACCAGGTTGAAATCCATCGGGCTGGTGGCGCGCAGGCGTTCACTGAACGAGTAGTAAAAGTCGTGGCCGATGTGCGAGATCGTGTCATCGACGATGAAACCCATCATTTCGTCCTCTTCGCCGGCCGGGGCCGCAGCGGACGCCAGCATCAGGATCACGGCCACACAGAAGCGGTTCATGGCTGCAACGCCTGGGCTGATTTCGACTGGCCCTTGGCAGGCCCCGAGGTGCCATCGAGGAAGGCTTTCTCGGCGACGAATTGCCAGTCCTTGTAGCTGGCCATGCCGTTGAAATCCGACCACTGGGTAGGAAAATCCGCCTGCTTCAAAGGCTTGTCCGTGGACGCGCTGTTGAGGCCGGTGATGCGTCCGTCGAAACCGCGCATCAAACTCCACTCGCCACCACCAATCGGGTCCGGATACAGCTGCCGCAGATGATGTTTGGGGTTAGGAAAACGCTCGTCCTGCAGCAGGTCTTCAAGGGCTTTCGGGTACTGCGCCAGCCCCGGCGAACTGCGGTAATAGCTGCGCAATGCCTGGGCGTACTGGGTGCCGACCCAAAGCAACTGACGCTCCCGATCACGGCGCGACGCGGTGGCCCACAACTCGCCGGCACTGGCCAGGCCCATGCCCATCACGACGATCAGGAACAGCACGCCCAGGTAGGTGAAACCACCCTCACCCGCCGGTTTACCACTCGGAATAAAGGCTGCCATCACGCGCCCTCCCGGTCGCTCCGCTTTTGATATCCGCGACCCCGCCCGGTACACCTTCCGGTGGCGCGACCAACACCCAGAGGTCCTTGCGTTCGGCAATCGGGTCCATCGGTGGATTGCGCAGGTAACGCTGCTCCACCAACTGATCGATCGAATCGGGATAGCGCCCGGTGTCGCCGTAGTAGTGATCCAGCGCTTCGCGCATCGCCGACAGACTCTGGCGCAACGTGGTCTCTTTCGAGGTCTCGAGGCTATTGAAATAGCGCGGCAAGGCGATGGTCATCAGGGTCGCGATGATTGCCATGACCACCATCAATTCCAGTAGGGTAAACCCCTTTTCCCGACGCATAAGCTCACCACTCCCGGTAGGCGATGCCGTTAAGCCCCTTGCCGCGTGCCTGGGAGTAAACGTCAAAGACGTCCTCGCCTTCCCGCGGGTTTTGAGCCGTGCTGTCATAGGAGCGCAAGCCCCAGCCACCTTCGTCGTCACGCTTGACCGGCCGCAGCGGGTCATGGGGCACGCGACGCAGGAAGTAGAACTTCGCACCTTTGGCGCTGCGCACATCGCGCACGCCGTCCACCAGTACCTTGAGGTTCGGTGGATAACCGCTGCTGTTCAGCGACTTCTCGATGTAACCGGCATCGAACGCGCGTTTGTAGGCGTCGATGGCATCGCGGATCTGGTACAGCGCGGTGCGCAGTTCCTGTTCTTTACCCCGGCGCACCACGGTCTCGGTCAGCGGCGCGGCCATGCCGGCCAACAGGCCGACCAGGGCGAGCGTCACCACGACTTCGATCAGGGTAAAACCGCGTTGCGAGGCGTTCATGATCAAGGCTTCTCGATAAATACTTGGGTCGTCGCCGCCGCCACCGGCCGGTCGATGTGTTCGTTCTGAATCGGTGCTTCCATGCGGCGGTCCGGGGCCTGAATGTGCATGCTGGTTTCGGTGCCGGTGGGGAATTCCATGTCCGAGGGACTCTGGTACGGCAGGTTGCGCACGATCCGTGGGGTGATCGACAGCACCAGTTCCGATTTGCTGACGTTGTCCTTGTTGCTGCCGAACAACCGGCCCAGGCCAGGGATGTCGCCCAAGCCCGGAATCTTGTTGCCGGTGGCGCCATGGTCGTTGCGCATCAGGCCGGCGAGGATCTGCGTTTCACCGTCATGCAGGCGCAGGGTGGTCTGGGCGTTGCGGGTGTCGACCTGCACCGGAATCGTGCCCTGGCGGGTCGGTTCCAGCGGCGTGGCGTTACTCACTTCCAGAGCGACCTTGATCGCCACTTCGTTGTTCAGGTGCACGGTCGGCTGCACTTCCAGCTTCAGACCGACGTCCAGGTAGGTGACGCTTTCCGTGATCACCGGCCCCTGGGTCGACGGCACCGAGGTGGCGCTGATGATCGGCACGCGCTGACCAATGTGAATGCGCGCCTGCTCGCGGTTGCTGACGCGAATGGTCGGGCTGGCCAGGGTGTTGATGTCGTTGTCCTGAGCATTGATCTTGGCCTGCGGCGAAGGCGAGATGGTGATCCGGCTGGAGTCGATGCCTTTCAATTGATCGAGAATCGACACCGGCGAACCGTCGCTGTTGACCACACCGAAGGTGTTCGGCCATTGCAGGCCGAGGTCGAGAATCCGCTGGGTCGCGACTTCCATCACCTCCACTTCCAGCACCACTTCCGGGTTGGACTGGTCCTGCGACTGCAGGAGTTTTTCCGCCATGCGGATCGCGTCTTCGGTGTCGCGCATGGTCAGGGTATTGAGGCGTTCATCGACGAACACATCGCGAGTCTTGAGCATGGTTTTGACCATGTTCAGCGCGGTGTTGGCATCAATGCTGGTCAGGTAGAACGTGCGCATCACCAGCTCTTGATAATCCTTGAGCTTCTGCGGCGAGTCGGGGTAGATCAGCAAGGTGTTTTCATTCACCACTTTCTGATGCAGCTGGTTCTGTTGCAGCAGCAGTTCCACGGCGTCTTCGATGCGCACGTCACGCACAAAGATCGTGGCTTTCATGTCCGGGCGCAGGTCCTTGTCGAAGATGAAGTTCAACCCGGCGACCTGGGACAGCACTTCGAAAATGGTTTTCAGGTTGGCGTCGCGAAACTCCAGGGTCACCGGCCGTTCCAGGCGTGTGCGCAGTTGTGGATACGGGATGACGTTGCGGCTCTGGACCAGGCGGATGTTGCTTTGCAGTTCCAGGGCGCCTTCATTTTTCGGGTCGAGTTCGAGGATCTGTTTGACCTGGCGATCGGCACCGTAGATGTCGCCGCGACGCAGGTCGCCACGGGCCAGTTCGAGTTTTTCATCCAGGCTGCGCATGTAGTCGAGCTGGCGCATCGCATCCTGGGCACGGCGGTTGTTCGGCTCGATGGTCAGCACCCGGCTGTAGTTCACCCGCGCGGCGGAAAAATCCCGGCGCGAACGGTCGGTGTCGGCTTCGGTCAACAGCGCGTTGATCGCTTTGACGCGGGTGGTATTGAGTGCCAGGTGCAGATCGGTATCGCGCGGATTTTCGCGCAAGCCTTCCTGGATACGCGCCAGCGCGGCTTCGTATTGTCCCTGCTCCGTCAGCTCGGACGCCTCTTTGTTGGCGACCTGCGCCGAACTGCACGCGGCCAGCCCGGCACACAGGCACAGGCTCATCATCAAACGGGATCTGTTCATGGCGCGCTCCCCACAGACAAGGTCTGGGACAAATGCAAAGGCAGGTAGACCAGGCTCAGTTCCGCATCGGAAATGCCCTCGATCCGCCAGGTTTCGTCGATCACATCCCCTTTGCGTACGACGTATATTTTTTCGCCGTTCTGCAAAAACACTTGCAGATCGGAACGGTCATCCATGCGCCCGACAAACTGGAAAGGCATCGGTGGTACAGCAGGGGCTTGCACCACCGGGACCGGGTTGACGGGTTGCTCAGTGACACTGGCGAGGACCGGTGCGGCTTTCCAGCTGCGGGCGGCGAACAGGTCGCCGGCCGGGCTGAGGTCTTTCACCACCAACGGTTTACCCGCCGCCGGGGCGGCAGGCAGCGCGCCACGGGTTTTGCTGCTGCCCGGGGCGACCACGGCGACGCTGGCATCGCCCTCATCGGCCGGCATCAAGTAATCGGGCAACCAGGCCAGCGCCGCCGCGACGCCGAAGAACCCCACCCATCCTGCTACGCGTTTGGTATTCATCATGACCTCGACAGGTAAAGGGTCATGCGGATCCGCCCGGTCAGGTCGGTGTCGGCGATTTTCTTGCGCTGGAACTCCACGTCCTCCACCACCACCGCCGGCAACTGGCCGAGCAAGGCATGCAGGAAGCGCCGCAGTTGCGGGTAGCTGCCACGCACCGGCAGCAGAATCTGATAACGCGCCAGGTGCGTCTTGGGGTCGATGCCCAGGGCATATTCACCGCGCGCCAGGGTGATGTGCTCCTGGGCAGCCAGCGCGTAGATCTTGTCGATGGCAACGGTGGCCTGAGGTTGCGACGGCAGCTTGCTGCGGAAATCATCGAGCTGCCGTTGCGGTACCACCGGTGCGGCGATGCTGCCGTCTTCGACCTTGGCCAGGTAGTCGCTGGCATCACGGGTCTGCTGGCTGAGCTGTTGCAGCGATTGCCAGTCGTGCATCAGGCCCGCCAGGCCATAGACCGACGCCAGCAACAGCATCGCCAGCCCCGCCAGACCGGGAACGCCCAGGCCCTGCAGGTATTCGTGGACGATCAATCTAGGGATTCGCATCGCCAATCTCCCAGCTAGCCGACAGGTTGAATTGCACCGGGTGCTCCGGCACGTTGGCCACGATCTCGTGGCTGAGCAGCGACACATCGGACAGCTCGTCACTGGCTTCGAGTTGACGGTGAAAATCGAGCATCGCATCGAGGTCTTTCGCCTCGGCGCTGATCCGTACCTGGCCCTTGCGCGCGTCCGGCGTCAGGGTCAGCAAGGCGATGTTGTCCCGCGGCATGGCTTCGAGCATGGCGAACAGGCTTTCCCAGGGCCGGCGCAGTTGCTGCGAGACCTTGCGCATCTCGGCCAGGTTCTGTGCCTGCTCGCGGGTTTCCGCCGGGGTCAGGCTGACCTTGGCGCCGGTGTCGCCGGTCAGGACGCGTTGCGTGGTTTGCAGGTGACCCTGCTGTTGCGCGATCTCTTCGCTGAGGTGTTGCTGAACCAGCAAGCAGGTCAGCGCGAGTGCCACGCCGCCGGCAAGCAGGCTCCAGCCCAACGGGCCCGAGCGGCGACGCGGCTGAAAATCGAGGTTGAGGGCGCGCATGTCAGGCCACCGCCCGGGACATCACGTACAGGCAATCGCGTACGGGTGTCCGGCCTTCTTCGAGGGTGCGCAAGTGCACATCGGGTACGTCGGGTTGCACGTCGATGCGCGCCGGGGCATGCAGGTAGACGTTCAGGGGACGTTCGCTGGTGGAGGCCTGCAACTGGCTTTCGCGACCGATCAAGGCGCTCAGCGCGGCGTCGCTGTCACTGCTGCCCACCGAACGCACCGAGGTCCAGCGACCTTCCCGGGCCAGCAGCAACACGCTGCGCACCGGCTCGGCGACCACAAACAGAAAGTCGCCGGCATTGAAGCTTTTGTCGAAGTGGTTGAACGCCGCCATCAGGTACGGCTGCACCGATTTCAAACGCAGGCCACGGGCGCTGACCAGGGTCCGCAGGCGGGCCAGCAAATCTTGTGGCAGTGCGCTGGCGATCCGGTCGTAACCCGCTGGTTCTGCCGAGAGCACCAGGGCCCAGGGTTGAGTCGGCGCACCGTACAGGTCTTCGAAGCACAGTTGGGCAAAACCGAGCAGTTCGTCAGGGCGGCTGATCTGCTCGCTCCAGGGCACCAGGCAGAAGCGGCTGAAGTGCCCGGAAATCACCACGCTCAACTCGGCACCGGCGCGGGTGTGATCGGCCAGCAGATGGTCGAGGGTGTCCAGCGCCACGGTCCAGGCATGGAAGCCTTCGTCGATGAAACCGACGCTGCCCAGCCACAGGGTTTCATTGCCCCGGCGCTGACCGAGGCCGACCCCACTGGCGCCGATGACGGCGATAAAACGATCACGAGACAAAAGTGACACGATTGATCTCCTCGAGCGTGGTCCGCCCTTCCTGAACCAGTTCCAGTGCCGACTCGCGCAGCAGGCGCAAGCCGCGTTTGCACGCATGGGCCTTGATTTTCGAGATCGGCTGGCGCTCGACGATCATCTGCCGCAGCTCGTCGTCCAGGTGCAGCAGCTCGGCAATCGCCGTGCGCCCGCGGTACCCGGTGCCGCGGCAATGGCCGCAACCTTTGCCATGCACGAAGTGGTAGTGACCGACTTTTTGCGGATCGAGCCCCGAGTCGCGCAGTTCATCATCGCTCGGCTGGCAAGGGGCGCTGCACGTGGTGCAGACCAGGCGAATCAAACGCTGGGCCAGCACGGCGTTGAGTGCGGAAACAAGGCTGTAGGGGTCGATTTCCATCTGGGTGAAGCGGCCGATCACGTCGAACACGTTGTTGGCGTGAATGGTGGTGAACACCAGGTGCCCGGTGAGCGCCGATTGCACGGCGATCTGCGCGGTATCGGGGTCGCGGATTTCACCGACCATGATCTTGTCCGGGTCATGGCGCAGGATCGAGCGCAGGCCGCGGGCGAAGGTCAGGCCTTTCTTTTCGTTCACAGGGATTTGCAGCACGCCCGGCAGTTGATATTCCACCGGGTCTTCAATGGTGATGATCTTGTCCACGCCGTGGTTGATCTCGGTGATCATCGCGTACAGCGTGGTGGTCTTGCCGCTGCCGGTGGGGCCGGTCACCAGCACCATGCCGTAGGGTTCGGCGGCCAGCCTGCGCAGTTGGCAGAGGGTTTCGTCTTCAAAGCCCAGCGCCTGCAATTGCACGCCGCAGACCTTGTCCGCCAGGTCCTGTTTGTCGAGCACCCGCAACACCGCGTCTTCGCCGAAAATGCTCGGCATGATCGACACCCGGAAGTCGATCTGCCGGCCGCTGATGCCGATCTTGAAACGACCGTCCTGGGGCACGCGTTTCTCGCCGATGTCCAGTTCGGCCATGACCTTGACCCGGGAGATCACCTGTTCGGCGAACTCGCTGCCCTGGATCTTGCTGATGTTGTTGAGCACGCCGTCGATGCGGTACTTGATCACCAGGCCAGTGCCGGTGGTGCCCAGGTGGATGTCGCTGGCGTGCATTTTCAAGGCGTCGTACAGGGTCGAGTTGACCAGCTTGACGACGACGCTGGCGTCCTCGCTGATGCTGGTCAGTGACAGGCTTTGCAGGGTGTCGGTTTCGATGTTGGCGTCGGCCTGGGCGTTGAGCGATTCCACCGCGTGGAAGCTTTCTTCGTGCCGCGCCAGGTACGCCTTCAGGTCGTCGGCATGCACCAGGTACAGCGGCGCGCCGTGCAGGCAGTCATCGATCCAGGCCAGGCGCGACGTGTCGAAGGGGTCGGCAAACACACCGATCACCGCATCGTCGTGACGTAGCAGGATGAATTCGCGCTTGAGGCATTGGGCCAGGGTGACCCGATCGAATACGGGAGTGGACTTGAACAGGTTGTCGGTGTCGAGCACCGGGTAATGCAGGGTGGCGCCGAGGCACTGGATGAAGGGCATGGGGGCCAGTTCGCACAATTCCCCAAGGGCTTCGAGCATCCGTTCGCCGGAACTGGCGGCCAGTGATCGTGCCTGGGCCAATTGCTCACTGGAAAAGCGCGACGGTACGGGTTCCAACTGCGCCGGTTCAACGGCAAGGGATAGACGGTCCATGGCTTGCTCTCCAACGCCGGGGGCTTTGAGCCCTGTCGACGCGGCGAGCAATTACGGCATTACCGCAACGGCTTGTCGCGCCACTACTCCCCGGTGAGCAATTGTTCGTCGTCTGGTGCCATGGCCGTCGAGGTACTTCGTCGACGATCCGCCAGCACCCAACTGCCGTCGTACAACTGCAGCGGGAAACTCTCGGTCCTGCTCTGGCGTCGTTCGACGAAACCTTCGGATGTGCCCACGCCCGCTTTGGGTTCGCGCTCCATCCCCAGAAGATCGCAGACTGCACGGGCCAATTCCGCCAACGGAAAGGGTTTGAACAGGATATGGCTGACTCCCAGTTGCCGGGCCCGCTCACAGACTTCAGCGGTCGGGTGCCCGGTAATCAGCACAAAGTGGCAATTCCTGTTCCGGCGGATGGCATCGAGCACCTCAAAACCTTCCATGTCCGGCAAGCGGTAATCGAACACCATCACATCGGGTGCAAACCGTTCGGCTTCGCCGATACCCGTCGCACCGTCATGTGCAATCCGGACGTCCAGTTCTTGCGCCTGAAGGTAATCCTTGAGGTTTTCGGCAAGAAGCTGTTCGTCTTCGACAACCAGTACTTTGTTTAACAAGGTGGACTCCTTGAAACCGCAGGTCCGATTTCCGAACCTGGCAAAGTGCCCGCCTTACCGAGGCTAACGCACACTTCATGCCAGGCTGATCGCCGGTTGTTTCACCGCTGCATGTGTTTGATTTTCATAAAAAAGCCTTTTCGCCCGAGTACAGCCTCCCCCAAAGGCGGGGACGCACACGGAATGGGCCTGAAGCTTTTCCCCACTATTGGGGGGGAAGCTTCATTCGTCGTCAATCCGTTCGATTCGATTGCTCGACCGCAATTGCGCCAGAACCTCGAGACGAGCCTGGGCCTGTTGCTGTCGGGCAAGGAACGCCCTGACCATCGCAAGTCCCTGCTCCTCTGTGACATCGGCTGCCTCCGAGTGGTTCTGTACATTTATCAAGTGCCAGCCCAGTGGTGTGCGAACCGGTTCACTCACCTTCCCCGTCGCCAGGGCAAACGCTGTTGCTTCAAATTCAGGCAGCATGCGTCCACGTGGAAAATAGCCCAGATCTCCGCCCTCGCTAGCCGAAGCGTCTTCAGACCCGCTGCGGGCCACGCTGGCGAAGTCCTCACCCTGGCTGATTTTCACTTGCATCTCTACCAAGCGTAGCCGTGCCGCTTCGACTGTGGCGGTATCGGCTTGCGGCGGCACCTTGATCAGGATGTGCCGCGCCTGCACGGCTTCGGGCCGGTTCATCTCGGCGCGGTGCTCCTCATAAAACGCGCGGACCTGCTTTTCGTCCGGGCCGTCGACGCGGGTCAATTCGGCATACACCTGCTGGGCCGCGAGTTCCTGACGGGTGTATTCGACAAAACCGGCCTCGTCGAAACCGGCGTCTTCCAGGCGCCGGGCGAACCTCTCGGTTCCGCCCAAAGCCTGCCGGGTCTGTTCAACCTGGCGTTGCACGACGGCATCGCTGATCACCACGCCGCGCTTCACCGCCTCCTGCCACAGCAGCTCGCGGTCGATCAGCGCGTCCAGGGCCTTTTGCCGCAGTTGCTTGTAGGCCTTGGGATTGCGAATGCTGCCGAGCGCCCGGCCCTGGTCCTCCAGGTACTCGGCAAAATAGCGCTCGAGGCGAAACTCGGAAATCTCTTCGCCATTGACCCGCGCGGCGGCCGGACCATTGCTGGCGAACGCCATGGGCAGCCACAGGGCCATCAGGGTCAGCAGGACCATCAGAGTCTTGAGCGTCATGATCGAGGCCTCCGGTCAGGGTGTCGCGGTAACGGATTTGTAAGGGGCGACCAGATAGAAACGCTGGTCGGGCAAGTCCACGGTGACGATATGCGCGCCGTTCAGGCCCAGGCGACGGCCCGGCCCGAAGCTGAGCCGCGGGGTCAGCCCGGTATCGAAGTCATGCAGGCCTTCCAGCGCATTGATCAGCTTCTCGCGGCTGGCGTCGCGCCCGGCCTGCTTCATGCCTTCGCTGAGCAGCAGCATCGAACTGAACGCGCCGACTTGCAGCACCGAGTGCTGGCCGCCGAGCCCTTGCTGTTCGCGCACCTGGGTCAGGGCCAGGCGCCCGGCCCGGGTCCAGTCGCTGGGAACGAACGGATAGGACAGGAACACCCGTCGGGAAAAACCGCTGGGCACCTGCAACAGGTCTCCCGCCACCTGATTCGACATGGCGAACAGGTACGGCACCTGCCCCGCTGTCTGCAACCGCGCGGCGAGCAGGCTGAAGTCGCCGCCGCAGCCCAGATAAAACACCGAGCGCGAGCCCAACGGCAGTTCGCCCTGTGCTGCGTCGTAAGCCTTGAGGCTGACATTCTGCCAGGCGTGATCTTGCAGGTACTGGCCGAGGGTCTGCGCCGCCAGCTGTTGGCCGGGGTCGTCCGTGTAGGTAATCAGCGTCGGCCCCTGGAGCACGCGCAAACTGCCGGAGGCGTAATCGGCCAGGGCGATCAGTTGCTCGCGAACCCCCGGCATCGGCTCGAAAATCTGCCGACTGGCTTGTGCGGTGCCTTGCAGCGAGAGCGGGCCGATCAGCGGAATGCCCGCCTGCTCCAGACGCGAAGCCATCTGCGAGTCGAGTGCCGGAGCCAATGGCGCGATCAGTGCGAACACCTGCTCCTGATCGATCAACTGATCCAGCGCCCGCTCGGCACTGAAGCGGTCCGGTCCCGGATCGAGGATCGTCAGGCGCAACTGCCGGCCATGAATGCCCCCCGCCTTGTTGATTCGCGCCACGCTGCCGTTGAGTACCGCGGCCACCGTCGCGCCCTCCTCGGCCAACGGCCCCTGACTGGGCAGCAACGTGCCCAGGTGCAGGCTGTCCGGGGTCAGGCCGGGATCGCGGTCATCGGCCAGGCGTTTGAGGTAGGCCGTGAGGTTGCGCTGATCGTTCATCGACAGCACGAACCGCGGCATCGCCGGGTCGAGGCGATTGTTGCCCGGATCGCGTCCCTCCTGGATCGCCCGCGCCAGGGTCCCTTCGGTGTACGCCGGGTAGTTGCGGCCATTGATTTGCCGTTGGCCGTAGGGGCCGGTCAGTCGTGACCAGCTCAGCTCCGGCGGGCGCACCCCACCTTCGGGGCGGCCCAGACCATCGCTGCCGTGACAGTTGGCGCACGGCAGGCTGGTCGCCGGCAGCAACATGCCCGACGCCCCGACCCGCGCCATGATCGGTTCACCGCTGCCCGACACACCCTCGCGGTACAGCCGTTTGCCGGCACTTTCGTCAGGGCTCAAGGGCAGCGTCGCGGCGGCGCAATGCAGGCTGCCGATCAGGAACAGGCCAAGGATCAGGGAGGCTTTCATGGTGCGGGGCTCAGCGGCCGGCCACGGGCATTGTCAGCAACTGCAAGCGCTGGGCAATGGCGGCAGCCGGGGCATCGGGACGAATCTTGCTCCAGCGTTTGTTGGCCACGTCACCCACGATCAGTTGCGTCGAATGCTGTTCGGGCGTCGGCACGATCTGCCCGATACGCCCCAGCACCAGGTCCATCTGGGCCTTGTCGCCCGTAAGAAAAAGCCAGTGGGGCCCATTGACGCCCTGCTTCAAGGTGTAAGCCTTGAGTACCGCCGGCGTGTCCCGCAGCGGATCACTGGTAAGGGAAATGAAAGTAATGCCGTCCGCCTTGTCCCCCAGCAACTCACGCACCTCCTTGAGCTTGCGGGTGATCAGCGGACAGGCATCGGTGCAACTGGTGAAAATCACGTTCAACAGCACCACGCGGTTGTGCAGCGCATCGCTATAGAACCGCAGGGTCTCGCCGTTCTGATCCTGCAGCGGCGTGTCGGTAAACCAGGTTTTCGCATCGCGCGTGCCGCCCGCCGGTTGGGCGGCGGCCACGGTGGGCGCAGGTTTTTCGTGGTCTTCGTGAGCGAAGGCCATCGAGCTGAATATCCAGAAGCACAGGCTCAGGGCAACCCACTCGGTGGCTCTCATGGTTGCTGCTCCATGGCGATGGCGGTGTGCTTGGCGTGGGCATTGCGCTGGCCGCTGAGTTTTTCCACTTCCCGGGTCAGCACGGCCGGGTCGGTGAAGCCGTAATAGCGCGTCCAGTGGCGACTGTTGCCGTCGCCGACGAGGATCAGCGGCTGGTGATTCTTGAAGTCACCGCTGAAAGTGCCGAGGCCTTTGAGGGTGGCGTTGATCGATTGCGTGCTGCCGGTCAGCCAGCTCCAGCCCGGGCCCTTCTGGAAGTTGCGGGCGTAGTCGTTCAGACGTTCGGCGTCATCGCGCTGCGGGTCGATGCTGATCGACACCAGTTGCACCTCGGTGCCGACCCGCGCCCCCAGTTGTTTCTGCACTTTGCCCATGATCGACGACACCACCGGGCAGACCGTGGTGCAACTGGTGTAGATGAAGCTCATGACCACGATTTTGTTGGTCACCAGGTCTTTTTCCAGGCGCACCGGCTTGCCGCTCTGGTCCACCAGCGCCACGTCGGCGAATTTGACCTGGGCCGTTTCGGCGCGGGCACTTTTGGCCGGCATTTCGTGCCCGGCATGTTCATCCGCCGAGTGCGCCAGGGCTTGCCCGATACCGGCGGCCAACAGGCAGAACGTCAGCAGTCCACGGGGTGCGAATCGGTTCATGTCGATTTCCTCTTCAGTGGGCATCGCCGGGCAGGACCCGAACGCTGGCAAAAGTCTTGTCATCAAAACCGGCGCCGAGGGACGCGGCGCGTACGTGCAGGTACCAGGCGCCGTCCCGCTCCAGGGTCACCGGGGCTTCATAGATCCCGTTGGCCACCTCAAGCGCAGCGACTTCCCGGGCATGCGAGGTCGGCGCGCGGAAGTAACGCACCTGAACATCCTTCACGCCGCTGCGCTGCGTCTTGTGCTGGCCCTGGACGATGCGGAAACGCACGGTGTAGGGGCTGCCGATTTCGGCGGTGGACTTGTCGAGCAGGAACTCGACTTTAGGCACGCCAGGGTGCCGGGCGAGGCTTTTGTCCGGTTCAACCAGGGCGGTGAAGCAATGGACGATGTTCGGTTGGTTGAGCAGGAACGCCACGTCGAAACGTCCGGCGCTGGGCAGTTTGATCCGTGCGCTGTACAGCCCCGGTTCGACTTCGCGCAGGCTGCGATCGATGACCATGGCCGCTCGCGCCACCTGCCCGCGATTGGGGTAGCCGGACATCGGCGCGTTCATGCCTTCGGCGTAGAAATAGGTGGTGTTGTCCACCGGGTTGACCACGAACACCGCGTTGTCATCCCGCGACACCGCAAGGCTCGACGCCAGTGGCAGGTCGCCGGCTAGGCGTGGCGCTTGCGGCCCGGCTTCGAAGCCCTGGCTGATCGGCTGACGACCTTCACCGAGCGATGACAGGTTGATCATCGTCACTTTGGGCGACGCCAGCCCGCGCACATAGGCGTAGGCCTTGGTGAACACCACTTGGTAGGGTTCGGCGGAGACGTCCAGTTGATGGATCAGTGAATCGGTGGCGGCATCGATCACCGAGGCCTGGTTTTCCAGGGTGTTGAGCACGATGCCGAAACGCCCGTCAGCGCTGAAACCCATCGGGCCCAGGCCTTGTTTGGCCTTGATCACCCGACGCACCGACTGGCTCGCGGCATCGACAACAGTGATGGTGCCGTCCTTGCCATCGGCCACGTACACCGCGCCGGACAGCGGCGAGTACGCCACCGACAACGGGTTCGAGCCGGTCTTGAGTTGCTTGTCGATGGTCAGGCTGGCGATGTCGATGATGCTCAGGGTGCCGTCGTCGCGGTTGCTAACGTAGGCGAAACGGCTGTCCTTGCTGAAGGCGATTTCGTGATGGCCGCGGCCGGTGGCCAGGTGTTTCAGGGGTTTGAGGCTTTGGCTGTCGATCACGGTGACGCCGGACGCTTCGGCCGTCGACGCATTGTTGCCGACCCACAACAGGCGCTCGTCCGGTTGCAAGGCCAGGCGCACCGGGTTGCTGCCGGCCGCCACCGAGTCGAGCACCTTGAATTGCTCGCTGTCGATGACGGCGACTTCACCGGCGGTGGGCATCGACACAAATACCCGCTTGTTGTCTTTCGGCGTGACCCAGTCCATCGGCGGTTGCTTGATGTCGATGCGCGCCAGCGTGCTGGTGATGCCGCCCACCGAGACCGATGGATCGACCACCGAGACGCTGGCGTCGCGGTTCATCACCAGCAGGAAGTAGCTGTTCAGGTCGAGCAGCGGGCGTGCGCCGATGGTTGATTTCAGGAACACCCCGACCCGGGACTTGCAGCTCTTTTCACGGCCCTGGGCCTGGTCGGCGGCAACGGCTTCCGGGTCCAGCCACGCACCGGGGTTGACCCCGGAAAGGGGTTGGCCCGAGGTGCTGTCACTGACCCGGAACAGCACGTCGGCGAACTCGCCTTCACGCAGTACGCCGTCCCCCGCCAATGAACGCAGCTCCAGCCCGACCGAGACACCGTCGCGCTCAAGGGTCTGGCCGCTCCAGGTGTCTGGCAGCGCTACCTCGCTGAGCATGGCCGAGGGCGCCGTGCGCCAGACGCCCAGGCAGAGCAGCGCCACGGCGACAACCAGCGCACATCCGGCAGTTCCAATAGTTCTGTTCATATCAGCCTTTCCCCTTACAGATCTGTGCCTGTCTTACGGACGCCATCGCTGGCAAGTCGGGCCGCCGCATCGCAGCTCCTACAATTTGAAACCCTGTGAACCCGGTTCCTACAATTTGGAACCTTGTGAACCCGATCCCCTGTAGGAGCCGGCTTGCCGGCGATGAGGGCCTCAAACCCTGCATCGCCCTCCAGGCCGCCATCGCCGGCAAGCCGGCTCCTACAGGTCAGCGTCGTTCAATGCCTATGGCGCCGGCGCCGGTTCGGGTTCATTGGTCACCCGCAGCAATCCCCACAGCCCGGCGGTGTTGCCGTAGGCGGCGTAATCACGGAACAGGTAGTCGCCCGGTATCGCGTTGCTGCCCCCGGCGCTCGGGTGCATGAAGCTGAAGTGCGCCGCCGGCAAGACGCTTTCACGGGCGCCGATGTACATCGACATCGGGTTGTAGCCAAACCGCACCGACCCCACGCCTGGCGTACTCATCGGGTAACCACCGGTGTCACTCTTCTCCGACTGGAACGGGTTGACCGACCACACGTGACCGTCCAGCTGGAACGTCGTACCGCGGCTGCCACCACTCGGCATCAGGATGTGCGTACGGAACGGTTGCCCCGGTTTCACATACAGCACCGGCGTTTGTGGGTCGCCGCCGATCAGCGCATTGCTGTAGGCCATGTGCGCGTTCGGCATATCACCGTAACCGGCACCGTCGGCGTGACCGAACGGCGCATCCGGCGCCAGCCCAAAGCGGAACCACAGCGGCTCTGCCTTGTAATTGATGGCCATGCTCGAGTTGTCCTGCGGATCGGTCGGAACCCCGAAACCTTCGGCAGCAATACCTTCCACCGGCCGACCGTTGGCCCAGCGTATGTTCAACGCTTTCTGCCAGACCATCGCAAAGTCGCGGTAAACAGCCTGCCCCGGTGCTGTGACGGTCGCGTTGGTTTTACGCGCGTCCTCAACCCAGGTCGCACCGATCGGCAGAATGCTCATCGCCCCACCCAGTCCTTTTTGCGGTTGTTTGATCAGGTCCGCCGGGGTGATGTTCAACCCGCCAAACTCCACCGCCGTGGCGTTGATGTTGTCGACGCTGCGGCCCAGTTGCGTGATCGGTTTGCCTTCACGCTCCAGATGCCCGGCGTAGTACTGATAAGTACGCGTCGGATATGCACCGGTGTTGCCGACCCGTGGTGGCACGGTCTGGATCGGGTTGGCGCCCACGTTGGTGCCGTCGGATTTCGTAATGTCATACGACAGCAGCTGCGCATGGAAACCCACATGACTGGACGGACGAATCAGGTTGTTGGTGAAGATGGTCGAGCCCTGGCCACTGTTGCGATCACGCTTGACCAAGCCTTGCATCACGGCCGTCTGGGTCAGATCAGGCATGATCATCGGCAAGCGGTTTTCCAGGGTGACGTTAATGCAGTCACCCGCTGCCGCGCGCAATACCAGTGGTTCTACCGGTACACCCGCTTTCAGCTTGCCGGTGCTCGGGTCGAGGTCGGATTTGCGCACATACAGAATCGCGGTCGGATCATGCAACGGCCCGCTCTGCCCACCGATGGTGATGGTCTCGCCATCTTCCGGATCAACCACAGTGACCTGCGGGATATTGACCGGCCGCGAGTTGAACACCAGGGTGCCACCCGCCGCATTCAACGGCCCACCGACGTGTTGGCCGACGCCGGCTGGATCGCCGATGGTCAGGTTCAACGGATTGCGCAAGATGTCGTTGGCGAGCGCTGCCACCACTTCATAGTTGCGTTGCACGGTTGGCCGGGTGCCGATGCCATTCGGGTTGGCGCTGATCCGTGGGCAAGAGCCATCGAATGCCACGGTGTTGCGCATGCCCGCCGGTTTCGGGTTGTTCGGCACGGCGAACAGGTCGCTGCGCTGGGCCGTGTAGTTGCGCATCACGCCCCAGATGCCGTTCCAGTAACCTTCGATGGAAGCGTCCATCGAGTACAGGTAATCCCCGGTAGTCGCCGCCGAACTGGAGAGCATCGAGACCGGCGCATTGAAGCCCATCTGCTCGGAGATGCCGACCATCTGCGACGCCCGCCAGCCGGAGTTGGAGCTGTTGCCGAAGCCGGAACCGCTCTGCAGCCATTTCACCCCGTGCAAGGTGATGTTGTGCTCCTCCTCATGACCGCCAGCGTGTACCCGCAACCGCACGTTGTCACCGGTGTAGGTACGCAGCATCGGCGTGAACGGGTCGCCCGGTTCGGCGCCGCCACGGTTGATGTGCGGCGGGAACAAGGTGGTGCCGCCGGTTGGGCCGGTGGCCGCAGTGACCAGGTTGGGCGCCAGGTTCATCGCCGGAATCGCCCGGTCGGTGCGGCTTTGCATGGCGTACGCGAGGTCGCCACCAAGGCCGTCGGCCTGCATGCCGCGCTTGCCGTCCGGGCCGACCTTGTTCGGGTCATACACCCGCAGGGCCAGCGGTTCGTTGCGGTAATTGACCACGAACATGCCGGGATCATCGACCGAGATCGCTTGCGGGCACGGCCGGCTTGGGCAACCCGGCACCATGCCGCCTTGCACTTCGATGATGCCATCGAGCAAGGTGCTGGCATTGTTGCGCACCGGCGGATTGATGGCGTAGCGGAAGCTGTCCGCGGTGGCCGGGAAGGCTTGCGGGTTCGGCACGCCATTCGGGCCGGCGCCCACATACACACCGGCTTCATAGGCGTGCTGGAAGTCGCTGTACTCGAGGAAGAACTCGCGGAAGCTGTCGTTCTTGCCGTCGCCATCCAGGTCACCGGTGGACACCACTGCCTGCCACGAAGTTGGCCCGCCGTCCTGACGCGCGCCGCTGTACAACGGCTCGCCGGTTTCAGCGTGGAACCAGGTCGAGCCGGCCGGCTCGGCCAGCACGGTGGCGTACAGACCGATCTGTTGGTGAGTCGATGGGCCGAGGTGGTCGTGGGTAAAGATGGTCCCCAGGCCACGGTCGACACCTTTGGTGTTGATCACCGGATCGACGAACCAGCGCTGCATCGCCGTGCGCGCCCCGACCCAGTCCGCCCGGCCGAATTGACCGAAGTACGGATGGTTTTTGGCTTTCGGGCAGGCGGCCGTGCCGTCTCGCGGATCGGCGCTTTCACACTGGTTGAACTCGCGAATGGCGTGGATGCGCTCTTGCACCGCACCGGGGGAAAGCACGCCGTCCTCGTAGTTCCAGCCGTTGGCCGAACCGTCGGCCGCCGTCAGGTCCCATTTCGGCAGGTGAATGTGCTGGCCGATCACGTCGGTCGGCGTGCGCACTTGGTAGTCGTCCATTTCATAAATGGCCGGCACCAGGTTGGTTTGCTGGTACTGCACGCAGTCGAAGGTGTTCATGCGCATCACCAGAGGCTCTGGCGGACGCTGCTTGGTAATCACCGGCCAGGCGTCTTCCCAGAGTGCCAGGATGCGGGCTTGCGGGAAGTGATAACCGACCTTGTTGTACACCGCGTCGAACTGAATGTTCGCCGCTTTGTAGACCCGTGGACGGTCGGCCGTGAAGGTCGAGGACCCGCTGTAAGACATGCCGTCGAGCCGTTCGCCGCTGGCAAACTCACCGATACCGGCGTTGCTGGTCAGGCGTTTTTGCCGGTCGTCCATGCACGGTTCGTAGTACGGCGCACCGGCGGTAGGTAACGCACCGTTCGTGCGGAAGGCACGCGCAACGATTTGATTGCCAGGCAGCACGGCAAAGCTGGGGTGATCTTTTTTCGCGTGGAAAGCCATGGCGGCCTGTTCCACTTCGGTGCCCTCTTCCGGCAGGTACAGCGGCTTGGCGCGGGTCACTTCCTTGGAGAAATCCAGCGAAGTGGTCACGGTGTGCGCCTCGCCGCCGGAGGAGAAACCGTCCAGGGAATGACGCCCCAGACCGCCGTCCCAACCACCGGACTGCGCCGGATCGAGGTTCGCCCACAAGGCATTGCCGCTGCCTTTCAAGGCCTGGGCCTTGGCGGCGTCGAGCATGTCCAGCGGCGGGGTTGGCGGGCGTTGGCCGACCGAGCTTTCCATGCCGCCGATCCAGAACGGATAACCAGGGTTTTTCAGGCTGCCGTCGGCATTGCGGTTGGCTTCACTGCGGTCAACCAGCGCCAGGGAGCCGATGGCCTGAGCGCCACCGCCATGGTGTTCGCCGTCGTCATCGTCGCCCTCCTCTTCATCATCGTCGTCATTGGCTGCAACCAGGGTCTCGCCGATTTTCGGCACGACCGCGACTTTGCCAGGCATGGGCGCCATGGCCTTGCCCGGCAACGGCACAACAGCGGGAATCGGCGTGCCGGCGACAATCTCGCCATCGGGCAAAGCCCGGGCACCCGCGGCCGGTTTGCCGCTGCGCAGCGCATAGGGTTCGCTGTGATAACCGTCGGCACCTTGCTGCGAGACTTCCAGCCGCGTGCCTTCTTCAAACACATCGTGGACCCTCCACATGCTCCACATGCCCTGGGCAAAATGCGGATAGAAGTGGCAGTGATAGATCGCATCGCCTGCCACCCGGTTGCGGTTGCCCGAACCGCCGTTGGCGATTTCATAGGTGTAGCCGGCGCCCGGCCCGATGCCCTGGGCGTCCACGTAGTCGGAGTTGTCATCGTTGGGGTTGAACAGCCACTGATGCCCGTGCAGGTGGAAGATGTGCTGCTCGTGGCCGTTGTGGGTATTGCGGAATTTGACGAAGTCACCGATGTAGCTGTGGTTGACGTTGGCCGGCTCCGACGGATACAGCGCCATCGTCGCCTTGACCCCGACCTGATCGGCGCGAGGAGTTTCGCCCGGACGGATGTTTTCCAGCCCGGCGTTGGCCGGTACGTCCACCAGCATCGCCACGTCGCCAACGGTATGGGAACTGAGGAAGAATTCTTCGTAGGCGCAGGACAGGCAATCGTGCATCGGCCCGACGCCCAGGCGATTGGCGACTACCTCGGCGCCCATGCCGCCGGAGCCGTAGTTGATCATGAACGAGTCGCGGGTCGGTTCCAGCACATGGGCCATGACCGGGTCTTCCCAGTACGCGGGAAAGGCCTGGGTCGCAGCGGTTTCATCCTGGAACTGGGACGCGAAATCGCGGAACGGTTCCAGCCGGTTCGGCAGCGCGGGGTTGCGTTTGCCGATGGCTTCCAGCGGATAGGTCGACGCCGGGAAGCTGCCGTCGGCGTTGCTGCCCATGACAATCGCGTCGCTCTCGCTGGAGATGATTTCATTGCCGTCGACCATGTTGATGATCGGCGTACCGGCCTTGCCTTCACGAATCCACGGTTCGCGCTGCGGGTAGCGGGCCTGGTAGTCGACAATCGGTTGCCCGGCGGGGGTGCGGCCGGTGCTGGCCAGACGCATTTCTTCTTCAGTCAGGGTGTTGCGATAGGTGCGACCGCCCTTGGGCACGACCACCACTTCGCCGAACAGGCCGTTGGCCACGTTGCCTGCATCGCCCTCGCCACCGAACGTCGCGCCGCGGCTGCTGGCCGCGAATGCGCCTTCACGCTCGGCATACAAGGTATAGGAACGGCTCGCACCGGGGGCCACCAGGGTATTGGCATTGCGCCCGGTGTAGGACGAGATGTCGTCGATGCTGTTGACCGCTTGCATGCCATTGACCTGGAAGCCGACATGCCGGTCCGTGACTTGCTCGTCGACCTTGAAGTCTTCGGCTGCGCCGATTTCGACTTCACCTTCGATCTCTCCTTCTTCTTCCTCGCCATCGTCGTGGCTGCCGGGGTTGGCCTGATAGGCCAGCAGGTTCTGCAGGTTGACGGTCAGGCAGTCACCGGCGGCAACGCGCAATACCAGCGGACGCGGACGCTTGTCGGGCCGCAGCGAAACCTTGCCCGGCACCGCCGCGCCTCCCTGGGAGAGCGGCATGTCATGGTCATCGACCACGTCACGGCGCAGGGCGAACATCATGCCGTTGGCGTTCTGTGCGCCGAGGCGGTTGAACATCAGCGGCTGGTCCAGCGCCACGACGTTCGCCACCAGATTGCGCTCGCAGCGCACCGCGGCCTCAGCGAGCTCGATGCCGAGCAGCGGCGCAAGAAATAACAGCAGGTTAACCAAGTGATGAGCGTGGGGTATGCCGGTCATGATCATGGGCCTCGCTGTGGGTGCTCACAGGGAATGGTTCTCGACAAATCCCCCAGAGCAATCCCTATGCCATAAATAATATGTTTGTTTTTCATGCACTTATGTAAACGACTTGATAAGTCGGGGGATATTCCCCACCCAATCCCCACTTTTCGGGTTGACGCCAATTCCACTTTGAAACGCCTGTACCCTGTGGGAGCGAGCCTGCTCGCGAAGGTGTGTCAGCAGCAGAGAAGTCGGATGACACACCTTCGCGAGCAGGCTCGCTCCCACAATGGGATTTCGTGCAAGGCGTGGTTCCCCACATGTGGGGCCAACCCCCCATCACAGCGGCGCATCCTCGGCCAGGCCCTGCAAGCGGCGGTACTGGCGCAGCACGCTAGGCACGTAACGCTGGGTTTCGGCGAACGGCGGGATCACCCCGCCACGGCTCAGCACCGCTTGCGGTCCGGCGTTGTAGGCCGCCACGGCAAGGGCGATGTCGTTGTCGAACAGGGTCATCAGGCGCTTGAGGTATTTGGCCCCGCCCTGGATGTTGGCCTTGGGGTCGTAGACGTTGGCCACACCCATCTCGCGGGCGGTGTCGGGCATCAATTGCATCAGCCCGCCCGCGCCTTTCGCTGACGTTGCGCCCGAGTCGTAGTGGGACTCGGCCTGGATCACCGCATGCAACAGCGCCGCCGGCAATTCATTGGCCGTGGCGGCCGCCGAGACCAGCTCGGCATAGGGTCGGGTGGCGATCAATTGCGGCTGCTGATCAAGGCTGACCAGCGCCTTTTCGGGCTCATGAATCACCCGTTCATAGACGCGACCGGGACGGTGGACATTGGACAAGACGTAGCTGCCTTTACTGTCCAAGGAAACGAATACATCGGCCTGGGCTGTGCCTGCCAACAACACACAGCCGAGCAGTCCTGTGGTGAGTGTTTTCATTCTTCTGTCTCCCCTGACCGACCCCGAAAAATGGGGGTAATGCCCCAATGGCCGGTAGTAAACCAGCCATACGCAAGCACTGTGCCGGAAGACAAAAGCCCCGTATTACGGGGGTCTCAGGAAGGTGAGTGGGGGTGAGCATGGCAATTGCATGAGCCGCAGGGCGACCCTTCTGCCGACTGTGTGAGGTCATCATGAATCAGCGTCTGTGTTGTGCCCTGCGTAACGGTTCACCGCGAACCCAGCGCGGGTTCACCCTGCTCGAACTGTTGGTGGTGCTGGTGGTGCTCGGGTTGTTGGCCGGCATCGTCGCGCCGAAGTATTTCGCCCAGCTGGGCCGCTCCGAAGTGAAAGTGGCCAAGGCGCAAATAGAAGGCCTGGGCAAGGCACTGGACCTGTACCGCCTGGAGGTCGGCCACTACCCGTCGACCGAACAGGGTTTGCAGGCGCTGGTCACCGCACCCAGCGACGAAACTCGCTGGACGGGCCCGTACCTGCAGAAAAAACTGCCCCAGGACCCGTGGGGCCGTAACTACACCTACCGCTACCCCGGCGAAAACGGCGAGTACGACTTGCTGTCCATGGGCAAGGACGGCCAACCCGGCGGCGAAGGCGAAAACGCCGAAGTCACCAGCTGGCAGTGACGGGAGGCGACCATGCGCTTTCATCTCAAGGCCGTGGGCAAGGCCGGCGTGGTCTCGATGACCGTCGAGGCCCAAGGGGACAGCGAAGCCCGGCACATCGTCGAAGACCAGGGCTTGCGGGTGCTCAGCCTGCAAGCCGAGCGGCACTGGCGGGCACTGCGTTTGCAAAAGCGCGAGTCGTTCAACCTGGTGCTGTTCAGCCAGGAACTGACCACCCTGCTCAACGCGGGCCTGCCATTGATCGATGCCCTGGAAAGCCTGGCGGAAAAGGAAACCGCGCCCCAGGCCCGCAAAACCTTGAGTGAACTGGTGCGCCTGCTGTACGAGGGCAAATCGTTCTCCCAGGCATTGGGTCAACTGTCAGCGGTGTTCCCGCCTCTGTACGTGGCACTGGTGCAGTCCAGCGAAAAAACCGGCGCCGTGGGTGATGCCCTGGGCCGCTATGTCAGCTATCGCCAGCGCATGGACGAGGTTCGACAGAAGATCGTCAGCGCCTCGATCTACCCGATGCTGTTGCTGGTGGTGGGCGGTGGCGTGGTGCTGTTCCTGATGGGCTACGTGGTGCCGCGCTTCAGCCTGGTGTTCGAAGGGCTGGGCTCGAACCTGCCGTGGCTGTCGCAGATCCTGATGAGCAGCGGGATGTTCCTGCATGCCCACCAGCTCGAATTTTTCGGCGGGCTGGGGGCGATCATCGTCGCCCTCGCCTTCCTGCAACGCCAACCGGCCTTTCGCCGGGGCGTGGACCGGGTGATCGAAAAACTCCCGGCGGTCCACCAGCGAATATTCATGTACGAACTGGCGCGCTTCTACCGCTCGCTGGGCATCCTGCTGCAGGGCGGCATCCCGCTCGTCACGGCCATGGGCATGGTCCGCGGCCTGTTGACCGTGGCCTCCCGCACACGCCTGGACCAGGCTTGCGAGCGGGTGCGCGAGGGGCAATCGCTGTCGGCCGCGCTGGAACTCAACCACCTGGTCACCCCGGTGTCCCTGCGCCTGCTGCGGGCGGGCGAACAGTCCGGCAACCTCGGGCAAATGATGGAACGCAGCGCCGACTTCTACGACGAGGAAATCAGCCGCTGGATCGAATGGTTCGTGCGCCTGTTCGAGCCCTTGCTCATGACCTTCATCGGCCTGCTGATCGGGGTCATCGTGATCCTGATGTACATGCCGATTTTCGAACTGGCCTCGAGCATTCACTGAACCCTTGGGACAAGGTCGAGTTGTACCGTTCATCGTTCAACGACATTGCAACTGAATTAATCCGCGCGTTGCGGTGTTCTCCCACTGAATCGATCAGCACGTTGCAGTGTTCATCAACGTTCCAACCTGAATAAGAAAACGGAGAACGACATGCACATCAACAAGCTCTTGTTGGCAGTAGCGATTGGCGCGGTCCTGTCGGCGTCTACCGTATTGATTCCGGATAGCCTGTCCGGCGTATCGAGCGCTCAGGCCAAGGATGGTGGTGGTGGCGGTGGTGGCGGTGGTAGCGGTGGTGGCGGCGGCGGCGGAAACGGTGGTGGCGGCAATGGCGGCGGTCACGGTGGTGGCGGCAACAGCGGCGGTCACGGCGGAAGCGGCAATGGCGGCAACAGCGGCGGTCACGGTGGTAGCGGCAGTGGCGGCAACAGTGGAAGCGGCGGCAATAGCGCCAGCGGTCACAGCAGCAGCGACCATGGCTCGGGACATTCCGGCAACACCGCCTCATCCGGTCGCAGCGGCACCCATGCCGAACCGGGAGACGATCACGGCGTTCACAATGCCGGTGAAGTCGGCCATAACCGCGGGGTTCACCATGCCGGCGAAATCGGCCACAACCGCGGTGTGCATCACGCCGGCGAAATCGGCGATGACCACGGCGTTCATCGCTCCGGTGAAATCGGTGATGACCACGGCGTTCACCGCGCCGGTGAAATCGGCGATGACCGCGGCGTGCACGTCGGTGGCGAACCGGGGGATGACAGAAGGTCCTGATCACCGCTGATCTCAAGACCACCCTAAATCCAATGTAGGAGTGAGCCTGCTCGCGATAGCGGTTTGTCAGATAACACTATGTTGACTGATACACCGCTATCGCGAGCAGGCTCACTCCTACAAGGATTGTGTGAACCTAGAGACCGCCCTCGCGCTGATCCAGCCGCTCACGCAAAAACTCCACCAACGCCTGCACCGGTCGCGAACGCTGGCGATGCTGCGGGTACACCGCCGACAAGGTCAGCGGATCCGTGCGAAACTCGTCCAGCACCGGCACCAGCCGTCCATCCTTCAGCGCCGCCCCGACGATGAACGTCGGCAGATAGGTAATCCCCATCCCGGCAATCGCCGCATCCTTGAGCAGCTCCCCGTTGTTGACCCGCATCCGCCCGGTGACATTCACCACCAGCGGCTTGCCCTGCCCCGCAAAACGCCACTGCACCTGACGACCATGCCCGTACGGCAGGCAGTCGTGCGCGTGCAGGTCCTCGGGTTTGAGCGGCGTCCCGCGCTCCGCCAGGTAAGCCGGGCTGGCGCAATACACCCGCTGGATCGAGGCGATGCGCCGGGCAATCAGCGTCGAGTCTTCCAGGGTGCCAATGCGCAACGCCAGGTCATATCCCTCGCCGAGCAAATCCACCGGGCGATCGCTCAAGTCCACCTCCACGGTGACCTCGCGATAGCGCTGCAAAAACACCGGCAACAGACACCCCAGGTGCGCCAGCGCAAACGACAACGGCGCACTCACCCGGATAGTCCCGCGCGGCTCGGTGGTCTGCCCGGCGATGCCCTGCTCCACCTGCTCGACTTCGCTGAGCAGGCGCAGCGCCGATTCGTAATAGCTCTGGCCCAGCGGCGTCACGTCCAGCCGCCGTGTCGAGCGGTTGAGCAAACGCACGCCCAGACGCTCTTCCAGCTGCATCAGGCGCCGGCTGACGAACTGCTTCGACAGGCCCAATTGATCGGCCGCCGCGGTGAAGCTGCCGGAGTCCATCACCTGGCAAAAAATACGCATGTCTTCGAACGGGTTCATTGTCACGCCTTGGTTGACAGTTAAACGCTTTATAGCGGCTTTTTCCCTTTCAGGCACCCTATTAATCTGTGTCCACGGTGTTGCTGAGGCCTGAAATGCCAGCAGCCACCTGACCCTTAGGTAATCAACTTCTAACTAACTAAAAAGGATTTACCCCATGAACCTCGTCAAGAAAACCCTGACCGCTTCCCTCCTCGCCCTCGCCGTTGGCAACGCTTTTGCCGCGGGCAGCCCGGGCGTCGAGCACAACACCCAGGCGTTCCTCGAAGCACTCGCCGCCGGGGGTGGCAAGCCGCTTGAACAGCTGAGCCCGAAAGACGCTCGCGCGGTACTGACCGGTGCGCAGAATTCGGTGAAGGTAGACCTGTCGGGTGTAGACGTCAGCGACCGCGCCATCAAGGTCGACGGGCAAACCATCAACCTGAAAATCGTCCGTCCGGCCAAGGTCAAGGGTGAATTGCCGGTGTTCATGTTCTTCCACGGTGGGGGCTGGGTGCTGGGCGATTACCCGACTCACCAGCGTCTGATCCACGACTTGGTGGTCGGCTCCGGCGCCGTCGCGGTGTATGTCGATTACACCCCGTCGCCGGAAGCGCACTACCCGACCGCGATCAACCAGGCTTACGCCGCGACCCGCTGGGTAGCCGAACATGGCAAGGACATCGGCGTCGACGGCAAGCGCCTCGCGGTAGCCGGCAACAGCGTCGGCGGCAACATGGCCGCGGTCGTGGCGTTGATGGCCAAGGAACAGAAAACCCCGGCGCTGCGCTTCCAGTTGCTGATGTGGCCGGTGACCAACGCCGGGTTCGACACCGGCTCGTACCAGCAATTTGCCGAGGGGCACTTCCTGACCAAGGGCATGATGAACTGGTTCTGGGACAACTACACCACCGATCAGGCCGAGCGTGCGCAGGTCCATGCCTCGCCATTGCGGGCCAGCGCCGAACAGCTCAAAGGGTTGCCTGCCGCCCTGGTGCAAACCGCCGAGTTCGACGTGCTGCGTGACGAAGGCGAAGCCTATGCCCGCCACCTCGATGCGGCCGGTGTACCGGTCACGGCGGTGCGCTACAACGGCATGATCCACGACTTTGGCCTGCTGAACCCGCTGAGCCAGATTCCGGAAGTGAAAGCGGCGGTGCGTCAGGCCGCGCTGGAGCTCAAGACTCATCTGAACTGAGTCCTGTGGGAGCGAGCCTGCTCGCGATGGACGCCAACGATAACGCGGGCAGCCTGAATGAACGCTTTATCGTTAACCTCCATCGCGAGCAGGCTCGCTCCTACAGTTTGACCTTGTGAACCCGATCCCCTGTAGGAGCCGGCTTGCTGGCTCCTACAAAAACATCTATTCCGGAGTTTTTCCATGTCGCTCATCTACGGTCATCTGCTGTCCTGGAGTGTCTTGCTGCTGGTGATCGACGCCGTGCTCTGGCACGTCGCGCCGTTCAAGCATCGCGTTGCCCGGGTCGGTGTGCGCCTGGCGCTGTTCCTGATGTTCAGCGCGGTGATCATCAACGCCGGCGTCAGCCCGTTGCAGGCGCCACTGTTGGCAGACGATCGCGTGGCGCAACTGGGCGCGACAGCGTTGGGAATTCTCTGGTGGCTGTACGCCGCACGCGTGCTCACCGAAGTCATCGGCCTGGTGCTGATGCGCCGCATCGGTCACAGCGGTCGGCTGTTGCAGGACGTCATCGGCGCACTGGTGTTTCTGATCGCCATCGTGGCCGCCGCCGGTTATGTGCTGGAACTGCCGGTGAAAGGTCTACTGGCCACCTCCGGCGTGGTGGCAATCGTCGTCGGCCTGGCCTTGCAAAGCACCTTGAGCGACGTGTTTTCCGGCATCGTGCTCAACACCACCAAGCCGTATCAGGTGGATGACTGGATCGTGATCGACGGCGTCGAGGGCAAGGTACTCGACATCGACTGGCGCGCCACTCACTTGCTGACCAGCGCCGGCAGTACGGCGGTGGTGCCGAACTCGGTCGCGGCCAAGGCCAAGATCGTCAACCTCAGCCGCCCCGGCAACATGCATGGCGTGTCGATCAGCATCCAGGTGCCGAACCACATCCGCCCGCGTCGGGTGCTGGATGCACTGGATCGCACGCTCCAGGGCAGCAGCAGCCTGCTGCTCAATCCGGCGCCGAAAGCGGTGCTGAAAGAGGCCGGCGAAACCATGTCCGAATACGTGGCCAGCGGTTTCATCGCCGAGCTCGGCAAGAAAAGCGAAGTGCGCAATCAACTGTTCGACCTCGCCCATCGGCACCTCGAAGCGGCGGGTATTTCCCGGCAGCTCGACGGCGTAATCGAACCGACGACCCGCGCGCGGGCCTTGCTGGACGAGGTGAAAGTCTTCCGTTCCCTGAGCGAGGACGAGCGCGATCAAATGGCGCAATCGATGGTTGCGCAGCAGTACACGGCCGGTCAGGTGGTGCTGGAGTTGGGCGAAGTGCCGGACAGCCTGATGGTCATCGCCACCGGGGTGGTCAGCGCGACTGTGCCGGACGGTGCCGGGCAAACCGAGGCCGGTCGCATGGGACCGAGCGAGGTCATGGGTGAACAGAGCATCCTCACCGACACGCCGTCGCAAGCGACATTCACCGCGTTGACGTCGTGCATCATCTACCGGATCGACAAATCCCTGACCCGCCACTGCATGGAGCAGCGGGTTGAAGTGGGTCGGGCGTTGAACAAGTTGCAGGCGGTCCGGCAACAGAACAGCCGGCTGGCGTTGCTGGCGAAACCGGTGCCAATCAAGAAAGGCGGATTCCTGAGCTGGCTGCAAAAACGCCAGGCATGACGCAAATCCAAATGTGGGAGCGAGCCTGCTCGCGATGGTCGTTAACGGTAACGCGTTTTACCAGGATAAACGCGGCGTCCTCGAGTCCATCGCGAGCAGGCTCGCTCCCACAGGGGATGGGCGGACTTACTTCGAGGTGAGTACGGAGTAGCTGTTCATCAGGTTGCGATAGTTAGGAATGCGCGGTGACAGCAAGTTCGCCAGGCCTTCCATGTCGTTGCGCCAGTCGCCCTGCAGCTCGCACGCCACCGAGAACCAGTTGACCAGTTGAGCGCCCGCCGCCGCCATGCGCGCCCAGGCAGCTTGCTGTACGGTTTCGTTGAACGTGCCCGAAGCGTCGGTCACCACGAACACTTCAAAGCCTTCGGCCAGCGCCGACAGCGTCGGAAAAGTCACGCAAACGTCAGTCACGACACCGGCGATGATCAGTTGCTTGCGGCCAGTGGCTTTGACGGCCTTGACGAAGTCTTCGTTGTCCCAGGCATTGATCTGGCCTGGACGCGGGATGTACGGCGCGTCCGGGAACTGCTCTTTCAGCTCGGGAACCATCGGGCCGTTCGGGCCGCTTTCGAAGCTGGTGGTGAGGATGGTCGGCAGCTTGAAGAACTTGGCCACGTCGCCCAGGGCCAGCACGTTGTTCTTGAATTCGTTCGGCGAGAAATCCTGAACCAGCGAGATCAGACCGGTCTGGTGGTCGACCAGCAGGACAACGGCATCGTCTTTGTTCAGGCGCTTGTAAGGAACGTTGCTCATGTGAAACTCCTCGATGGATGGGTATTACATTGCGCGCCGACCCACAGGGCCGGCGCTTGTCTGATTGTCAGAAGGCGAAGCACGAGCAACCGAAGGCGCCCCAGAAACCGGCGAAATCGCTGACCGGCGCATTCGACAAACGCGCCTTTTCGTGGCTGTGGGCATGCACGCCGCACGGGCCGCTGCAATGGTGAACCTGCGCCTGTATCGGCGAGGTCGGGCGCCAGTGACCCGGCACCTTGACCACCGGCGACCAGTCCGGCAGCACCGGCACGCTGGCCGGCCCGAGTTTTTCGAAATCTCCGGCGGCGTACACCACCTTGCCGCCGACAACGGTCAACACCGATTCGATCCACTTGATCGCTTCTTCGTCGACGCTGAAAAAGTCCGCGCTCAGGGCGGCGACGTCAGCCAGTTGGCCGACCTTCATCTGGCCTTTCTTGCCTTGCTCGGAAGAGAACCAGGCACTGCCATGGGTGAACAGTTCCAGCGCGGTCTGCCGGGACAGCCCCTCGGCGTGCAGTTCAAGACCGCCGACGGTGCGACCGCTGACCATCCAGTACAGCGAGGTCCAGGGGTTGTAGCTCGACACCCGGGTTGCGTCCGTACCGGCGCCGACCGGCACGCCTTCGGCCAGCATGCGTTTGATCGGTGGCGTGGCTTCGGCGGCTTTGGCACCGTAACGCTCGACGAAATATTCACCCTGGAACGCCATGCGATCCTGAATCGCAATGCCGCCGCCCAGCGCCCTCACCCGCTCGATGTTCTGCGGGGTGATGGTTTCGGCGTGGTCGAAAAACCACGGCAAACCATTGAACGGGATGTCGCGGTTGACCTTCTCGAACACGTCGAGCATGCGGCTGATGGATTCGTTGTAGGTGGCGTGCAAACGGAACGGCCAACGCTGCTCGACGAGGTGGCGCACCACCGGCTCCAGTTCATCTTCCATGGTCTGCGGCAGGTCCGGACGCGGTTCGAGGAAGTCCTCGAAATCCGCCGCCGAGAACACCAGCATTTCCCCGGCACCGTTGTGTCGCAGGTAATCATCGCCCTGGTGCAGGGTCACGCTGCTGGTCCAGTTCTTGAAGTCGGTCAGCTCTTCTTTCGGCTTCTGGGTGAACAGGTTGTAAGCGATGCGCACGGTCAGTTGCTGGTCCTTGGCCAACTGCTCGATCACCTGGTAATCGTCCGGATAATTCTGGAAACCACCGCCGGCATCGATGGCGCTGGTCAGGCCGAGACGGTTGAGTTCGCGCATGAACTGGCGGGTCGAGTTGACCTGGTATTCCAGCGGCAACTTCGGCCCCTTGGCCAGCGTCGAGTACAGGATCATCGCGTTAGGACGGGCCACCAGCATGCCGGTCGGCTCGCCGTTGCTGTCGCGGACGATCTCGCCACCCGGTGGGTTCGGCGTGTTGCGGGTGTAACCGGCCACGCGCAACGCAGCGCGGTTGAGCAAGGCGCGGTCGTACAAGTGCAGCACGAACACCGGGGTATCCGGTGCGGCCTGGTTGAGCTCTTCGAGGGTCGGCATGCGCTTTTCGGCGAACTGGAATTCGTTCCAGCCACCGACCACGCGCACCCATTGCGGCGTGGGCGTGCGATCGGCCTGGTCCTTGAGCATGCGCAACGCATCGGCCAGCGACGGCACGCCTTCCCAGCGCAGCTCGAGGTTGTAGTTCAAGCCGCCACGGATCAGGTGCAAGTGCGAGTCGTTGAGGCCGGGAATGACGCAGCGGCCCTTGAGGTCGATGACCTGGGTGCCGGAGCCGCGCAGGGCCATGGCTTCGGCGTCGGTGCCGACCGCGACGAAGCGGCCATCGCGGATGGCGACAGCACTGGCGCGCGGGTTTTCACGGTCAACGGTATGAAATTGGCCATTGAACAAAATCAGATCGGCGTTCATCGCGTTTCCTTGGGCTGAGTGGAGGGGGACAGCCAAGGCGCAAACAAACGCGTCGCCATCGGCATGAACAGGTACACCACCGAAACGACGATGGTCAGCGTGATCAGGAACGTGGCGACCACGTAATTGGACAGAAATGCATTGAGCCGCAGCAGCGGGCCCCAGATCAGCGGCACCAGCAAGGTGTGCGGCAGGATCACCAGCAACGTCACCATGGCCTGCTTCCAGCGCGGCGGCGGCGAACCGGTTTCAGCCTGCGGGGCGAACCAGAATTCCTTGACCGGGTTGACCTCGGTCTGGTCGCCATCGGCGAGCATCGGCGTGGCTTCCTTGACCAGCTCCAGGCGCTGCGGCGAATCGAGCCAGCGCTGCATGGCGTCGGTGGAGCAAAAGCGAAGCACGCAGGTGTACGTGTCGAGCCCGGCGTTTTTACCGCGCATCACGTCCACGCCCAGGTGCCCGTCCTGCTTGCCGGCGATGCTGACGATATTGCGCAGCCAGGCTTCGTAGGGTGCTTCAAAACCGGCCTTGACCCGGTGCTTGATGACCAGGGTCACGACTTCTTCGAAAGGATGAGATTCAGGCATAACGCAAAGCTCCGGCGAATCGGACATTGAGCGCCAGCCGTCCCGGCCCGGCGATAAGAAGGCTGGTGAACAGGATCAACAGCAGCCAGCCGAACTGCCCTTCATCGAGGCTCCATTGCGGGTGCACGACCAGCAGTGCGACCAGCAGCACAGACAAAATCGGCAGGCACGCCAACCGTACAAACATCCCGGCGATGATCAGCAGCGGGCACAGCACCTCGGCAAATATCGCCAGCATCAACGTGACGTTCGCGCCGAGGTGAAAAGGGTCTTCGATGACCTGCAGTTGAGCGCTGTAGTTAAGCAGCTTGGGCAAACCGTGCACCCATAGCAGAAACAAACCGCCGCTGACCCGCAAAAAAAGCAGCCCGGTATCCTGAGCCCGTTGATCCCATCGCGAAGCGTTCATGGGGTACCTGCACGAATGAAAAACCACCGGCGTCAGAGCGCCGGGACGTCATTCGATAATGCAGGGAGCGAGGTGGGGAAAATTGAATGTACGTGCTCTTTTTCACAGGCATCGCACAGACCTTGTAGGAGCCGGCTTGCTGGCGAAAAATTTCGGAGGGTGTGGTGTTTTCGAGACCGCCATCGCCAGCAAGCCGGCTCCTACTAGGATTGGGTATATCTGGAGGAATTTGGTTGGCTGGCAAGCCACCTTCGCGAGCAGGCTCGCTCCCACAATGGCCCGTCGAATACCGATCAACTGTAGGAGCCAGCTTGCTGGCGATGGCGTCCGTGAAATCGCCATCGCCGGCAAGCCGGCTCCTACAGGGGGAGCGGTTACACCGGGGAGAATGGTGTCGGCCCGAAGGCCGCCACGGTCAGGCAGATAGCGGTAGAGGCCGGGACATGAACTCACTGATCCGCGAGCGCAACCAGCGCTCCGCCGGATCGTTGTCGTGCACCCCGCTCCAGGCCATCGACAGCTGCGCGGCATCGATGGGAAACGGTGGGTCCTCAGCCCGCAACGCACACCCTTCCACCAGGGCGCACGCCGCATAATCCGGTACGGTGGCGATCATTTCAGTGCCCGCGAGCAACGCACGCAACCCGCTGAACTGCGGCACGCCCAATACCACTCGACGGCTGCGGCCCACCTTGGCCAGGTCCAGATCGATGTTGCCGCTCAGGTCACCGGAGAACGACACCATGGCATGCGGTCGTTCACAATATTCGTCGAGGGTCAGCGTCCCGGGGCGTTTGTCGCCGCGCAGCACCTTGCAGGGAATGTCGCGCAATTTCTTGCACTTGGCATTCGCCGGCAAATCCGTGGTGTAGCTCACCCCCACGGAGATTTCTCCCGAGGCCAGCAAGGCCGGCATCAGCAGGTAGTTGGCGCGACGCACCACCACCACGATCCCCGGCGCCTCTTCCTGCAGTTGCCGCAACAATGGTGGAAACAAACCGAACTCGGCGTCGTCCGACAAACCAATGCGAAACACATCGCAGCTGGTCGTCGGATCAAATTCCTTCGCGCGGCTGACCGCCCCGGAAATCACATCCATCGCCGGCTGCAATTCCTTGAGAATCGCCAACGCCCGCGCGGTCGGCTCCATGCCCCGGCCATTGCGCAACAACAACGGATCGTCGAACAGATCCCGCAACCGCCCCAGCGCCGCGCTCACGGCCGGCTGGCCCATGAACAGTTTTTCAGCGACACGGGTCAGGTTCTTTTCGAACATCAATGCTTCGAAAATCACCAGCAGGTTCATGTCGACGCGACGCAGATCGTTACGGTTCATAGGCACGGTTTCCTTGTGAGGGCTTCGGACTTTACTCGATCAGCGGAACTTTGGCCGCACGTTTGTACGGGCCGTATTCAACCGGTACCCACTGAAAGTGTTTGCCCTCTGCGGCGATGTGACCGATGCCCGGAAACGGCAGGTGCGCGGCGGTCACCCAGGTCTTGCTCGCTGCGGCATCGCTGAACACTTTGGCGCGACTTTTGATCGCTTGCTGGCTGTTGACGTCGAAGCCGATCGAGACTTCCGGATGCAGGAACTGCACTGCGAGGTTATGCACCAGATCGCCCATGAACAGAATGCTCTGGCCCTGGGAGGTGAAGCGATACGTGGTGCTGCCCGGCGTGTGCCCGCTTTCCAGTGTGGCCTCGACACCCGGCACCGGCGACTGGCCGGCGTCGAACGTCTTGAAACGCCCCGCCGCGACATAGGGTGCCGTGGAATCCTGGGCGATCTTGAAATAGGGCTTGGCGCCCTCGGGGGCTTTGGCCAGCGCCTGAGGATCGAGCCAGTAATCGGCTTCTGCCTTCGCCGCGTAGACCGTGGCATTGGCGAATATCGGTTTTTTCTCGCCATCGACCAGTCCGCAGACATGGTCCAGATGCAGGTGGGTCAGCAGAATCGTGTCCACTTGCGAAGGCTCGTAACCCGCCGCTTTCATGTTGTCCGAGAGCATGCCGGCCGTGGCGCCGATGCACTGGCCGGCACCGGTGTCGACGAGTATCAGTTGCTTGCCGGTGTTGACCAGAAACGCGTTGAACGCGGTTTGTACGCCGGGGGTTTCAATCGAGCGACGAGCCAGCAACGCACGGATCTGACTTTGGGTCAGGCCCTTGAGCAGTTTCGGCGACAGGTCGTTGTAGCCATCGAACAGTGCCGTCACCTCAATGTCGCCCACCGCCAGGCGGAAGTAGCCGGGCGCCTGGGTGCCGACTTGCGCCGGCGCTTGAGCCGCAGAGATTCCTGACACCAAGGCCATCGCGAGGCCCAACGCGCCCACCAGAGAATGTTTCATGCCGTCACCTTTGATCGAGTCATAAAAGCAGCCCCTAGGGTCCGCCGAATGACACCGATCATGCACGCCAACACGTCCTGGAAATTGCAGCAATGTGCTGAGTTAGCGATGTTGTGCGCCGTTGCACAGCAGCAGAATTAACAACGTTTAACTCGCCGGTCAGAGCGCCGCGACCAAGAATGAAGCTCACCGACACGGACATTTGTCATGGCTCATTCCCAGCAAAACGCCGCTCGCGCGGCAATCACTGAAACGCCAAAGAAAACCACCGGCGGCCTGACCCCGTGGCGTGAAAGCCTGGCCAAGCAGCTGATCCTGGATCGATTGAGCGAGACCGTCGAAGTGACCGAACTGGCGCGAGCCTGTGCGCTCTCGCGCAGTCATTTCTCCCGCGCCTTCAAATGCAGCACCGGCCTCTCGCCCCAGGACTGGATTCGCCAGCAGCGCATCGCCCGCGCCAAGCAATTGATCCAGAGCACCGACCTCAGTCTCACCCAGATCAGCCTCGAATGCGGCTTCTGCGATCAGGCGCACTTCTGCCACATCTTCACCCGCAGCGAAGGCATCAACCCGTTCGCCTGGCGCTGCCGGGCCGTACGCCCGCTGGCGCGCAATAATCTGTAGGAGCCAGCTTGCTGCGGGCGGCGTTCCGACGATGGCGATTTCACGGACGCCATCGCCGGCAAGCCAGCTCCTACGGGATCGGGGGAATGTTCGAAAAAGTCGGCACGCTGCAAATCTGTAGGAGCCAGCTTGCTGGCGATGGCGATTTCACGGGCGCCATCGCCGGCAAGCCGGCTCCTACAGGGGGCGGGGGAATGTTCGGGATCTGGGCATCACGCAAAATCTGTAGGAGCCAGCTTGCTGGCGATAGCGATTTTGCGGACGCCATCGCCGGCAAGCCGATCGCGTGCTAACCCAACGGCACCAACCGCTCCAACGCCTCGGCCACGCCAAACCCGTACGCAGGATCAGCCTTGGTGCAATTGTCGATATGGCGTTGACGAATCGCCTGCGGCACGCCGTTCATGGCCCGTGCGGTGTTGTCGAACAGCAGCTGTTTGCGCACCGGATCCAGCAAGCGAAACAGATTCCCCGGCTGCTCGTAATGATCCTCTTCCAGCCGGTGATCATAGTGTTGGGCAAACCCTTCCAGCGGCAGCGGCGGTTCAGACAACTCTGGAGAATCCTGCCACTCACCCACACTGTTCGGGAAATAACTGGCGGTGCCTCCCAGGTTGCCGTCGGTGCGCATGGCGCCGTCACGATGGTAGCTATGGGTCGGGCAGCGTGGCGCGTTGACCGGGATGTGATTGAAATTCACCCCCAAGCGATAACGTTGGGCATCGCCATAGGAAAACAGCCGCGCCTGGAGCATGCGGTCCGGCGAGAAACTCACCCCCGGCACCACGTTGGCAGGCGAAAACGCCGCCTGCTCGATCTCGGCGAAGTGGTTCTCGGCGTTGCGATTGAGCTCCATCACGCCCACGTCAATCAGTGGAAACTCGCCGTGCGGCCAGACCTTGGTCAGGTCGAACGGGTTATGCCGGTAGGTGTTGGCCTGTTCCTCTGTCATCACCTGAATGCACAGCTTCCAGCGCGGGAAATTGCCCTGCTCGATGACTTCGTACAAATCCCGCAGATTGCTTTCGCGGTCCTTGCCGACCACCGCTTCAGCCTCGGCGTCCGAGAGGTTTTCGATGCCCTGCTGGCAGACAAAATGAAACTTCACCCAGACGCGTTTGTTGTCGCGGTCGATCAGGCTGAAGGTGTGGCTGCCGAAACCGTGCATGTGGCGGAAGCTGGTGGGAATCCCGCGATCGCTCATCACGATGGTCACCTGGTGCAGCGCCTCGGGCAGCAGGGTCCAGAAATCCCAGTTGCTGGTGGCGTTGCGCAGGCCGGTGCGTGGGTCGCGCTTGACCACGTGGTTGAGGTCGGAGAAACGCAGCGGATCACGGAAGAAGAACACCGGCGTGTTGTTGCCGACAATGTCCCAGTTGCCTTCGTCGGTGTAGAACTTCACCGCGAAACCCCGGATATCACGCTCGGCATCCGCCGCGCCGCGTTCGCCGGCCACCGAGGAAAAGCGCACGAACAGCGGCGTTTCCTTGCCCACTGCGCTGAAGATATTGGCTTTGGTATAGCGGGTAATGTCATGGGTGACCGTGAAGGTGCCATAGGCCCCCGCCCCCTTCGCGTGCATCCTGCGTTCCGGGATCAGTTCACGGTCGAAGTGCGCGAGTTTTTCCAGCAGCCAGATGTCTTGCAAAAGCGCCGGTCCACGAGGGCCGGCGGTCTGGATATTGAGGTTGTCGGCCACCGGTGCGCCGGTGGCGTTGGTCAGCTTTTTCATGGTCTGTACTCGAAGGATTCGGCTCATCAGGAGCAGGAACGGCGCGGATCTACGCCCGCGCCGAGGGCACATCAACCCTTGAGGAACGCCAGCAGGTCAGCGTTGAGCTGATCCTTGTGGGTGTCAGTCAAGCCATGGGGCGCGCCGGGGTAGACCTTCAGCGTAGAACCTTTCACCAGTTTTGCCGAAGCAATGCCGGCGGCCTCGATCGGCACCACCTGGTCCGCGTCGCCGTGCACCACCAGCGTGGGGATGTCGAACTTCTTCAGGTCTTCGGTGAAATCGGTCTCGGAAAACGCCTTGATGCAGTCATAAGCGTTCTTGTGGCCAGAGGTCATGCCCTGCATCCAGAACCAGTCGATCATGCCCTGAGAAGGTTTGGCGTCGGGTTTGTTGAAGCCGAAGAACGGACCGCTGGCGAGGTCGATGTACAGCTGCGAACGGTCGGCCAGGGATGCCTGGCGAATACCGTCGAACACTTCGATCGGCAGGCCGCCAGGGTTGGCTTCGGTCTTGAGCATCAGCGGCGGCACCGAGGAAATCAGCCCCGCCTTGGCCACACGCCCGGTGCCGTGGCGACCGATGTAGCGCGCCACTTCGCCACCGCCCGTGGAGAAGCCGAACAGCACGGCATCTTTCAGGTCCAGCAATTCGATCAGTTGCGCCAGGTCATCGGCGTAGGTGTCCATGTCGTTACCGGCCCACGGTTGACTGGAGCGACCGTGACCGCGACGGTCGTGGGCGATGACCCGATAGCCTTTCGAGGCGAGGAAGATCATCTGCGATTCCCAGCTATCGGCGTTCAGCGGCCAACCATGGCTGAAGACGATGGGCTGACCGGTGCCCCAGTCCTTGTAGTAGATCTCGGTGCCGTCTCGGGTCGTGAACGTACTCATGCAAATGTCTCCGTAGCGAGGGTTGGGGGTGAATCAAACCGGTGAGTGGCTCATGCGTTCAGCCAGCCGCGCGACGCGCTCGCCCAGATGCGCAGCGGTGCAGCGGTCTTCGGCGGGTGGAGCGAATTCGGGGGACTGTTCGACGTTCGACTGCGCCATGGCGCCCAGCGAGCTGCCGAGGCGGTTCAGCTGGCCATCGAACACGCCAGTGCCGGAGCGCGCCGGCAGCAGATCGAGGCCCACCCAGATCATCGAATGCTGCGCGGCGAACACCGCCATCTGCAGCAAGGTGTTGAGTTTGTCGCCGCACAGGCAGCCGGAATTGGTGAAGCCCGCCGCGAGCTTGTCGCGCCAGGGCTGGGCGAGGTAGAACGCCGCGGTGGCTTCCATGAAACCCTTGAACGCTGCCGAGGCGCTGCCCATGTAGGTCGGCGCGCCGAAGATGATCGCGTCGGCGTTGTGCAAGCGCTCCCAGTGCTGCTCGACGTCCTCGACCGAAATCAGCTGGCAGGTGCTGCCCGCGTGCCGCTCGACGCCTTGGGCCACGGCCTCGGCCATGACACGGGTGTGCCCGTAGCCACTGTGATAGACCACCACTACGTTGCTCATTCCGTCGTCCTCATGACGAATAAATCCCCTTTCACAACACTGCCCCCTGTGGGAGCGAGCCTGCTCGCGATGGCGGCCTGACAGCCCATCACTTCTAGCGAACATCCCCAAAACCCTTGTAGGAGCCAGCTTGCTGGCGATTGCGGTGCATCAGTCGAAGTTGTCGGCGACTGGTACATCGCAATCGCCGGCAAGCCGGCTCCTACAGGTTGAGCAGTTGCGGTGCTGGAGTTTTGGGCGTAGACCAGACCCTGCACGAGTTAAACGTTGTTAATTTTCCCTGGCGCGCCAAAAACCCCGACGCCTTGGGCACCCGCACCGCGCCCAGTAAAACCGCGAAGAACGTTGAGGATCGGAAACCGCCAGTCCAGGTGAACACCCTGCAGTCAGCTGGCCAGCGCATTGCGCGAATGAACAAACCTGACGAATATGCTCACAACCCCCGTACCAGACGGCTGCAAGCAGGAGCAACCCGTTGACCCTTCCACCCGAACAGGCCCTCCATTTCGGCCCCTACCGGATCTATCCCGGACAACGTCTGGTGATGGAGGCCGACCAGCCCCTGCGCCTGGGTCGGCGTGCCATGGACATTCTGTTGATCCTGCTGGAACACGCCGGAAACGTGGTCAGCAAGCAAGAGCTGATCGCCTGGGTCTGGCCCAAAAGCGTGGTCGAGGACATCAACCTGCGGGTGCACATGGCCGCCTTGCGCAAGGCCCTCGGCGATGGTCAGGCCGGTCAGCGCTACATCGTCACCGTGGCCCAGCGCGGCTACAGTTTTGTCGCGCCATACTCGCTGGAGCACATCGAGCAACCGGCGACGAATCAGACGTTGCCCCCGAGTGGCCACAACCTGCCCGTGCGGCGGACCCGCATGATCGGCCGGCAATCCCTGGTCGACAGCCTGATGGTGCAACTGTCTCGCCAGCGCTTCATCACCCTCGTCGGCCCCGGCGGGATCGGCAAGACCACCGTGGCCCTGCGCGTCGCCGAGCAACTGATCGGGCGCTACCGGGACGGCATCCGCCTGCTGGACCTGGCGCCGATCAACGATCCGTCGATGATCAGCGCTCACCTGGCCACCTTGCTCGAACTGTCCTTGCACGACGACGAGCCGATGAACGGCCTCGCCACATTTTTGCGTGACCGGCAGATGCTGCTGGTGATCGACAACTGCGAGCACCTGCTCGACGCCATCGCCCTGCTCAGCGAAAGCATCCTGCGCGCCGCGCCCGAGGTGCACATCCTGGCCACCAGCCGCGAGAGCCTGCGGGCCGAGGGCGAGTTCGTCCAGCGCCTGGAATCACTGGACTGCCCGCCGCCCATCGCAGTGCTCGACCGCGCTCAGGCCCTGACCTTTTCCGCGCTGCAACTGTTTGTCGAACGGGCGATGGCCAGCCACGACAGCTTCGAACTGAACGATGACGAGTTGCCGCTGGCGATTGAAATCTGCCGGCGCCTGGACGGCATTCCACTGGCGATCGAACTGGCCGCCGCGCAAGTCGGCAGCCTGGGTGTGCACGGATTGCTGACGCAACTGCAAGGCAGTTTTCGTCTGCTCGCCCAGGGCTGTCAGTCCACGCTGGGCCGGCACCAGACGCTGCGCGCCACGCTGGACTGGAGCTACGAGCTGCTCAGCGCCTGCGAGCAAACCTGCCTGCGCCGGTTGGGTGTATTCAGAGGCGGCTTCACTCTGGAATCGGCGGCAGCGGTGATCGTCGGCGAACACATCGCCCCGCGTGAAGTGTTTGGCTCGATCACGCAATTGGTGGCCAAGTCGCTGCTGAACGTGGAAGTGGGCGACGAAGATGTGTTCTACCGCCTGCTCGACACCACGCGCAGCTATGCCCTGGAAAAACTCGACCTGGCAGCCGATCTGGCGGGTACCCGGGAGCGTCATGCCGAGCGTTGCCTGGCCCTGATGCATCCAGCGCAACACGACTGGGAGCTGATTCCGACAGGCACCTGGATCGAGCGTTATGCCCGTGGCCTGGAAGACATTCGCTCGGCCCTCGACTGGGGTTTCAACACGCAAGGCCCAGAGGCTTTGGCGATCCGCCTGACCGCAACATCCACACCGCTATGGCAGGAACTGTCGCTGCTCAAGGAGCACGGTGTGTATGTGCGCAAGGCGCTGGCCCTGCTCGACGCCTCGCCCGAACCCTGCCCTCGCCTGGAAATCGCCCTCAAGCTAGCCCTCGGCAGCTCCTGCTATCACTCACAGGGCGGCACGGCGGAAACCATCGAGGCGTTTGTCAGTGCCAGGACCCTGGCCCGACAGTGCAACGACCTGCCCGGACAATTGCGCGCGGTGTCCGGCCACATGGCGGTCAACCTCAGTTGCGCGAACTATCAGATGGCTTTGGCGCAGAGCCAGCAATTCGATCGCCTCGGATTGCACGGCGATGCGGTGTTGTCCCTCAGCACCCACCGCTTGCGGGTGCTGGCGCTGCACTTCGCCGGGGACCAGCCCCAGGCGCGGCTGAATGCCGAGCAGGTGCTGCAGCGCATGGCCCAGAGCGGGCACCTCAACCGCTTCACCCATGGTTTTGGCGTGCAGTACGACCAGAGCGTCGCCTCACTGACCATTCTCGCGCGCATTCTCTGGTTGCAGGGTCAGCCGGAACAGGCCTGGCGCACCGCCCGACAGGCGCTGGACATCGCGATCCAGATCAACCACGGCACGTCCATCTGCTACACCCTGGCGCTGGCCGGTTGCCTGATCGCGCACTACAACGGCGATGCGCGCACGGCCCGTGAACTCCTGCGCCTGCTGCTGGAGCAAGCGCAGAAACATTCGGTGCTGCTGTTCTACACCTGGGCCCGGCACTACGCGCAGGTGATCGATCGCACCGCCACACCGCTCCCACTTCAACCCGGCACGGGGCTGATCAAGGACATCATGGTCACGCTCGACAGCGGATTCGTCGATGACGACCTGCTGCAACGCGCAGACACCGGCACGGCGGGCTGGAGCACCGCTGAGATCCTGCGCGCCCGGGCCGATGAACTGCTCGCTGAAGATTGCCCGGTGCAAACCGCGGCCGCCGAAGCCGTGCTGATCCGCGCGTTGAACGTGGCGAAACACCAAGGTGCCCTGGCCTGGGAACTCCGCAGCGCCACCTCGCTCGCGCAGATGTGGCAACGACAGGGGCGGCATCGACAGGCGCTGACGTTGCTGACGCCGATCTACAACCGGTTCACTGAAGGTTTCGCCACGCCGGACCTGCGAAAAGTACGCCGACTGCTCGACGAACTTCAGCGCACCTGTAGGAGCGAGCTTGCTCGCGATGGTCTTTAACGATGATGCGTACTGTCTGGATTAACGCGTTGCCTGTGCGTTTTTCGCGAGCAGGCTCGCTCCTACAGGTGAATGCGTGCGGCTGATGTAATGGGCGTAACGCATTTCAAAGGTCCGCAACTCACCGCTGTGTTCAAGCTTTTCCAGGGCGTAGCTGCGTGTGGTGTTGAGGAAACGGTAACGGCTCAGGCCACTGCCCTGCTCCAGCGACAGCAACGACTTCAGCGCCAGGCCTTCCACGACTTCAGCCAGACGACCGGGCAACAGCGCTGCGCCTCCCAGCACGCCAATCGCCGCATCCAGCGTGAAGGCCTTTTTGAACACCGCCAGACGCTGCAACACGGTCTGCTCCAGCGGGCAGAGCTGTTCATAGCTCCAGTCCAGCGCCGCTTTGAGAGTCTGATGCCGGGGTACGGCGGTGCGTCGCCCTTGGGTCAGCAGCTCAAAACAGTTGTCGAGCTGGGCTTGCAGCCCCACCAGCGCCAGCGCATCGATCTGCGCGGCCGCCAGCTCGATGGCGAGTGGCAGGCCATCGAGCCGGCGGCAGATTTCGCGCACGCCCTTGAGGTCCTGTTCGCGCAGGGTGAACCCTTGCTGGCGAGCGCGGGCGCGGCTGACAAACAACTGCACCGCAGAATAGCCCATGGCCTCGGCCACACTGTGCAGCGCCGACGCCGGCGGCACCGCCAGTGGTGGCAAATGCTGGACCGTTTCCCCCGAGGCCAGCAAGGGCACACGACTGGTCACCAGAATGGACAGCCGCGGGGCCGATATCAGCAAGTCTTCGACCAATGCCCGGCAGCGCTCGTGCAGGTGCTCGCAGTTGTCCAGCACCAGCAACGCATGCCAGTTCGCCAGGGTATCCAGGGTCGTACCGACGTCCAACTCAAGCGTGCGCGTCAGTTGATCGACCACTTGCGCGGGGTCATCGATCGCCGCCAGATCCACCAGCCAGACGCCATCCCGATAATGCTGCAAGAGCAACTCGGCGACGCGCAGCGCCACGGTCGTCTTGCCGATACCGGCGGGCCCGACCAGCGTCATCAGGCGCCGAACCGGTAACTGACGAACCAGGCTGCCGACGATCGAGTCGCGGCCGGTCACCGGGGTCAGCCGCGCGGGCAAATTGTGCTGGGTTTCCTGCACGGTCTCGATCGACGCCAGCGAACCCGCCGGCACTTGCTGCACCGGCGCGATAAAGCTGTAACCGCGCTGGGGAATGTTGACGATGTAGCGCTGCCCGTTCTGCCCGTCGCCCAAGGCACGGCGCAGCGCGGCGATGTGCACCCGCAGGTTGATTTCCTCGACCACCGAGGTCGGCCAGACGAGCGCAATCAGCTCGTCCTTGCTGACGACGGTGCCTGCGCGCTGGACCAGAACCTGCAGAATCTCCAGGGCCCGCCCGCCCATGCGCAGCGGCCGGTCACCTTCCAGGATCAGGCGTTGCCGCAAGTGGAAAGCGTAGGGGCCGAATTGCAGGACCGTATCGCTGTGGATGTCTGTGAGGCTGTTCATGCTCATTCACGCGTGCAAACCCGAGGCAACTCAACAGACAGCAAAATCTGTCGCGCGCCAGACTCGCACACCTCCATCGAAAAGAGTTCAACGGGTATCTTCGCAGGCCTCGGTGACGGAACAACTGCCACGGGGGGAGCGTCACGGCCATCCCGGTGCGCTTAACGGACAAGAAGGCTCTAGCTGAACTGTTCGCGGTATTGGGTCGGGGTCAGGCCGAGCTTTTCGCTGAACAGGAAGCGCATGTGCCGCACGCTGCCGAAGCCGCTTTTGAAGGCCACGGTCTTGAGCGGCAAGTCACTGGTTTCCAAAAGATTTCTGGCGTGGTCAATGCGGGCGCTTTGCAGAAACTCCATCGGGGTCATATTCACTTCCCGGGCGAACACCCTGGCGAAATGACGGGCGCTCATGGTGGCCAGGCTCGCCATGCGCTCGATGCTGAACGCTTCGTCGAGGTGTTCGAGCACATGATTTTGCACGCGGGTCACCGCGGTTTCATGGGGCGCGACGGTCGCCATCAACGGACTGAACTGCGCCTGCCCGCCTTGGCGTTTCATCACCACCAGCAACACCTTGGCTACGTCCTGGGCGACTTTCTTGCCATGGTCCTCGGCGACTACCGCGAGGGCAAGGTCAATGCCGGCGGTGACGCCGCCGGAGGTAATGAGGTTGCGGTCCTGCACGAAAATCTGGTCAGTCTCCACCGTCGCCCTCGGGAAGCCCTTGATCAGCCGCTCGGTGTAATGCCAGTGCGTGGTCACGCGATACCCGTCGATCAGGCCGGCATGCCCCAGCACAAACGCGCCGGTGCAGATCGAGCCATAACTGCCGGACCGGGCGACAGCCCCTTTGAGCCAGGCAAGCAGCGGCGGATGTTTTTCGTTGTAGGCGCCGGGGCCGCCCGGCACCAGCAACAGGTCATAGGCTTGATCCGCCTGAGCAATGTGCACATCAGCGTGAACATTGACGCCGTTGGAGGCACGCAACGCGCCCGATTCGGTGCCGATGGTCGACAGTTCGTAACGCTCGGCGGGGGGCAGATAACGATTGGCGATGGAAAACACCTCCATCGGCCCGGCCATGTCGAGCAGGAGAAAGTCGGGAAACAGCACCATAGCCACGGTTTTCATCGTTTACACATCACTTCAAATCAATAAAAGAACACTGGCCGTACCTCGACCTGTAGGAGCCGGCTTGCCGGCGATAGCGGTCTATCAGCCAATGCTGTTGGCGACTGACACACAGCTATCGCCGGCAAGCCGGCTCCTACAGGGCGAGGTATGGCGATGCTTCATTATGGCCAAGTGTGACGGGAACAGCCTGTTTATTATTGTCAACTATAAGGGGACAGTATTTCAATTTTCATCTACTTATTGCACCAAAGGATAACCATTAACCTTCTCCTCACTCGGACGAATCAACGTCCCCTCAGGAGATTTCATCATGCTGACCCTTCGCAAAGCTTCCGATCGCGGCTTGGCCAATCACGGTTGGTTGAAGTCCTTCCATACCTTTTCCTTCGCCAACTATCGCAACCCGAAAGAACAGGGTTTCTCCGATCTGCTGGTGATCAACGATGACCGCGTCGCGGCCGGCAAGGGCTTTGGCCAGCACCCGCACCGCGACATGGAGATTTTCTCCTATGTGCTCGAAGGCGCGCTGGAACACAAGGACACCCTGGGCACCGGCTCGGTGATCCGCCCCGGCGACGTGCAGCTGATGAGCGCCGGAAGTGGCGTGGCACACAGCGAGTTCAACCACTCGGCAACGCGTGGCGTGCACTTCCTGCAAATCTGGATCGTGCCGGATGTCAGCGGTGCCAAACCGCGCTACCAGCAAGAGCATTTCAGCACCCAGAAAAAACGCGGGCGTCTGCAACTGATCATTTCTCCCGAGGGGAAAAACGGCTCACTGAAGGTGCGTCAGGATGCACGGGTGTACGCCGGACTGATCGATGGCAAGGAAAGCGCCACGCTGGAACTGGCCGCCAATCGCTATGCCTACGTGCATGTGGCGCGCGGCAGCGTCGAACTCAATGGCATGCAACTGAAGGAAGGCGATGGCGTGCGGGTTCGGGATGAGCAGCTGTTGACCTTGAGCAATGGCGTGGATGCTGAAGTGCTGGTGTTCGATTTGCGGCCGCAAGAACTGCCTGAAATGCCGTAACTTCTCTGTAAGAGCGAGCTTGCTCGCGATGGATTCAAAAACGACGCGTACACCCTGAAACCAAGCGCTATCGTTGACGACCATCGCGAGCAAGCTCGCTCCTACAAAGCCTCGGCGAACCCTTCGACTATTTCATCGATCACCACCCGCACCCTGGCGGTATGCCGCAAGTCCGCGTGCGTCACCAGCCATACGTCATACGGCAACGGCCGCGTGCGCTCCGGCCACAGCCGGACCAGCCCGTCCCGCTCCCCCATGTACACCGGAATTTCCCCCAGCCCGATGCCCGCAGCAATGGCTCGGCGCACCAGCAGGCTGGAACTCAGGCTCGAGACAATGCGCCCGCGCCCCAGCGGTTCCGAGACCAGGGTCATGTCCTTATTGCCCTGCAAGTAAGGCTGATACACCACCAGATCATGCCCCTCGAACGCCGAACCCGGCGCCGGCTCGCCGTGGGCGTCGACGTAGTCCCGCGATGCAAACAACCCCACCGGCCACCGGGCGATGCGCCGGGCGATCAGGTCCGGGTTATCCGGGCGAGTATTGCGCACGGCGATGTCGGCCTCGCGTTTCGCCAGGCTGAGAATCTGCGTCGAAGCGTCCAGTTGCACCCGCACATCGGGGTGTAGCGCATGCAGGCGGGCAATCGCCGGGATCAGGAAATCGATGGCCATGGAATCCGTGGTGCTGACCCGGACGATGCCGGTCAATCGGTCGTCCAGGCCTTGAATCTGGCGCTGCAGCTCCAGCGCGGAATGCTCCATTTTCTCCACGGCCTTCAACGCCGCTTCGCCGACGGCCGTCAGCGCGTAGCCTTCGGATGTGCGCAGAAACAGCGTCGCGCTCAAGGACTTTTCCAGCGCCGTGATCCGCCGGCCGACGGTGGCCTGATCAACCCCCAGCACCCGCGCGGCGCCCCGGAGCGTCGACTCCCGGCACACGGCGAGAAAAACCCGCGCATCATCCCAATTCATACCCGCCTCCACTGATGCATATTCGCATCACCATAACGCAAACTCGCTGCGCTATTGCAGCAACAATTCTAGATAAGCTGGGCACCAGAGAAAAATCCACTGGAGAGCGCCCATGCTCAGCACATCCACCACCCCGCGCAGCGCGATCTGGCTGCCCATATTCGCCGGCCTCTGCGCCAGCCTGGTCAGCATCGGCCTGGCGCGGTTCGCCTATACGCCGCTGATTCCTTCGCTGATCCAGGCCCACTGGTTTTCCGCCAGTGACGTGGTCTACCTCGGCGCCGCCAACCTGGTGGGCTACCTGATCGGCGCCTTGATCGGTCACCCGCTGGCCCGCCGAACCTCCAACAAAAGCGCATTGCGCCTGATGATGCTGGCGGTGACGCTGTCGTTTTTCGCCTGTGGCTTTCCGTTGTCGGTGAGCTGGTTCTTCGGCTGGCGCCTGCTGTCGGGCATTGCCGGTGGTGCAATCATGGTGCTGGTCGCTGCCACCGTGCTGCCGCATGTACCGGCTTCCCGCCGAGGATTGGCCAGCGGTGCGATCTTTCTGGGTATCGGCCTGGGCATTGCCGGGTCGGGAACCATCGTTCCGCCGCTGCTGAGCCTGGGCTTGCAGGACACCTGGTTCGGCCTCGGTGTGTTGGCACTGGTACTGACCGCGGCCAGCTGGTTCGGCTGGCCTTCCGCCTCGCAGGCGGGTGCTGCCCCATTGTCGGATGAAACGCATGCGGTACCGACCGACCCTCAGGTTTATCTGTTGTTCGCCCAATACGCCTTCATGGCCGCCGGGCTGGTGCCGGCCATGGTGTTTTTGGTGGATTACGTCGCCCGTGGTCTCGGTGCCGGATCGCACGTTGGCGCGCTGATCTGGGTGATGTACGGCATAGGCGCAATCATCGGGCCGGTGAGCTACGGTTTTCTGGCCGACAAACTGGGCGCACGGTTGAGCATTCGCCTGGTGCTGGTGATCCAGGCCATTGCCGTGGGTTTGTTGTCGATTTCCAGTTCATTCACCGCACTGGCCTTGCTGGCGGTAATCCTCGGCTCGTTCCCGCCAGGCATCGTGCCGCTGGCATTGGCCCGGGTTCACGAACTGATTCCGAACCATCATCGCCAGCAGATCGCCTGGAGCCGCGCCACCGTGTCGTTCGCCACGTTCCAGGCGATTGCCGGGTTTGCCTATTCGGCACTGTTCAATACCAGCGGCGGTCATCACGGGTTGTTGTTCATGATCGCGGCGGGTGCCATTGTTGTGGCATTGCTGCTGGAACAGGGCATGCGCCTGGTGAACCGGGATAATCGGCTGCAACCGGCCTTGAACTGATGTGGTCCCACTTACTGAACACCTTCCAGACAGGACGCTTCCATGACGCTGCCCACCCGCATGACCCTGATTGAAATCACCGAACCCGGCGGTCCCGAGGTATTGAAACCGCGCGAGGCGCCCTTGCCCACGGTTAGCGCAAGCGAGGTGCTGATTCGCGTGCACGCCGCCGGGGTCAATCGCCCCGATGTGATCCAGCGCGCCGGCAAGTACCCGATGAAACCCGGCATGAGCCCGATCCCCGGCCTGGAAGTGGCCGGTGAAGTGGTGGCGGTCGGCAAAGACGTCAGCGAATTCATCGTCGGCGACAACGTCTGCGCACTGACCAACGGCGGCGGCTACGCGCAATACTGCGTGGCCCCGGCCAGCCAGACACTGCCGATTCCCCAAGGCATGGACTGGATACAGGCGGCGGCAGTCCCGGAAACATTCTTCACGGTGTGGGCGAATCTGTTCGACATGGGCGGCGCCAGCAAGGGCCAGCGCGCCTTGATTCACGGTGGCACCAGTGGCATCGGCACGACCGCCTTGATGTTGTGCCGCGAGTTCGGGGTCAAAGCCTTCGCCACCGCGGGCAGCGAGGAAAAGTGCGCGGCGATCCGCAAGTTAGGCGCAGAACCGATCAACTACCGCGATCAGGACTTCGCCCAGGTCATTCAGGAAAAAACCGCCGGCAAGGGCGTCAACGTGATCCTCGACATCATGGGCGGCTCGTACCTGAACGCGAACATCGCGGCGCTGGGCATGGAAGGCCGGCTGGTCATGCTGGGCTTCCTGGGTGGCGCCCACGCCAAAGATGTCGATCTGCTGGCGATCATGAGCAAACGCGCGATCGTGACCGGTTCGTTGTTGCGCCCACGCACCGCGGAAGAAAAAGCCTCGATTGCCGAGCAGTTGCGCGAGTATGTCTGGCCGGTCCTCGCGGCCGGGCGTTGCCTGCCGATGATCGATGAGGTTTACCCACTGGCGGATGCCGCGCAGGCGCATGCGCGGATGGAAGCGGGTGATCACATTGGCAAGATTGTGTTGCGGGTGGACTGATCTGCAATATGGAGCAATACAAATCACTGTAGGAGCGAGCTTGCTCGCGATGGTGTGTCAGGCGCCGCGATGTTGGCTGACACACCATCGCGAGCAAGCTCGCTCCTACAGGGGTCTCTTTGGACGACTGTCGAAAATGTTCCCACAACCCGGACGCTTCTGTTAAAAACCGAACTTCAGTGACTGACCGGTAGACCGCCCCATGCTCTCCCCCCTCCTCTCACTTCTGCGCCGTCGCTGGCTGACGACGCTGTGCATGGCCACGCTGATTGTCGGCCTGCCGGTGAGTTGCGGCGTGCTTCAACACACGGAGCGCGAACTGCTGTTTCGCATCGAACCGGGCACCGCAGGCTGGTACCGCGGTTTACCGACTGACGTGCAGGAATTCGACATCAAGCCCGCCAGCTTCAAAAGCGGGCAGAACCTGCATGCCTGGTGGTGGCCGGCCGCACGACGGGATGCGCCGTCGATTCTCTATCTGCACGGGGTGCGCTGGAACCTCACCGGCCAGGCCTTCCGCATCGAGCAACTGCGCGCCATGGGCTATTCCGTGCTGGCCATCGACTACCGCGGTTTTGGCCAGAGCAAAGGTGATCTGCCGTCGGAGGCCAGTGTTTATGAAGACGCCCGAGCCGCCTGGGAGCGCTTCAAAACGATGCAACCGGATCCCGGCAAACGCCTGATCTATGGCCACTCCCTGGGGGGTGCCGTGGCCATCGACCTGGCCGCGGATCTGGCCGCACAGGCGAAAAAGGACCACGCCGTCGTCCCGGTGCGCGGCCTGGTGATCGAGTCCACCTTCACGTCCCTGGGCGATGCCGTGGCGCAAGTGGCCGAAAGCAACCTTCCGGTGAAATGGCTTCCGGTACGCTGGTTGCTGTCGCAGAAATTCGATTCGATCGACAAGATCGTCGATATCGACATGCCACTGCTGGTGGTCCATGGCCTGGCGGACACGTTCATGCCTTCACGTTTCAGCCAACAGTTGTTCAACGCCGCCAGCGAACCCAAACGCCTGTTGCTGGTGCCCGGCGGTACACACAACAACAGCATGAGCCTGGGCAGCACCCAGTACCGCCAGGCGCTCGAAAACCTGATGAAGGCAAAACCGCCGCAAATGGCGGGGCCTGCAATCACCCGTGGCGCTCAGGACTCCTGACGGTTAGCGATAGCCTTGCGCCTGCAGGTTGAACAACTGCGCGTAACGCCCACCCGCTGCCACGAGGCTGTCGTGGTTACCTCGCTCAAGAATCGCTCCCTGATCCAGCACGATGATGTGGTCGGCATTGCGCACGCTGGAAAACCGATGGGAAATCAGCAGCGTCATGCGGTTTTCGGTGTGCGCGCTGAAATGCTCGAACACTGCCGCCTCCGCCGCAGGGTCAAGGGCCGAGGTCGGTTCATCGAGAATCAGGATGTCGGCGTCACGGCGCATGTAAGCCCGTGACAGGGCGATCTTCTGCCATTGCCCGCCGGACAGCTCCTGACCGCCAGCAAACCAACGGCCTAACTGTGTGGCATATCCACGGTCCAGCCGTTCGATGAAAGGCGCGGCCATGCCCTCGGCGGCTGCGGTCTGCCAGCGCTGTTCATCGTTGAACGCCAGGGTGTCGCCGACACCAATATTCTCGCCAACGGAAAACTGGTAACGGATGTAGTCCTGGAAAATCACACCGATGCGCCGCCGCAAGGCATCTTCTTCCCACGCCTGCAAATCGCTGCCGTCCAGCAGGATCCGCCCCTGATCCGGGCGATACAGCCGCGTCAGCAACTTGATCAGCGTGGTCTTGCCCGAACCGTTCTCCCCCACCAGCGCAACACTGTGCCCCGGCACCAGATGCAGATCGACACCTTCCAGCGCCGCGCGACTCGCGCCCGGATAACGGAAACCGACATTTTCGAAACGCAGGCCATCGCCGGGTAATGCCCCCACGGTCAGGCTGCCGGTGTCGGTCACCACGGGCTCGGCGAGGTATTCATAGAGGCTCGACAGATACAGCCCGTCTTCGTAAAGACCACTGATGGCGCTCAAGCTGCTGCTCACAGCGGTCTGTCCCTGCTTGAACAGCACCAGGTACATGGTCATCTGGCCGAGGGTGATGCTGCCGTGAACCGTATCGACGACTACCCACGCGTAAGCCAGGTAGAACGCCCCAGTTCCCAACAACCCCAGCACAAAACCCCAGCCATCGCGGCGCAAGGTCAACCGGCGGTCTTCGGCGTAGAGGCGCGCAAAAGTCTCGCGATAACGCTTCAGCAACAGCGGCGCGAAGCCGAACAGCTTGACCTCTTTGATGTAGGCCTCGTGGGAGAGGAGCGTCTCGATGTAGTTCTGCTGCCGACTCTCCGGTGCGCGGCGGGTGAACAGCCTGAACGCATCCCCGGAAAAATGCGCCTCGGCAAAGAACACCGGCAACGCACCGACCACCAGCAACACCAGTGCCCACGGTGAAAAATGCACCAGCAACACGCCAAAGCTGATCAGCACGATAAGGTTCTGGACCAGCCCCAGCGACTTCATCACCAGCGCCAAAGGTCGGGTCGACGCCTCACGCCGGACCCGCACCAGCTTGTCGTAGAACTCGGAGTTCTCGAACTGCACCAACGACAACGTCTGGGCCTTCTCCAGAATCATCGTGTTGACCTTCTGCCCCAACTGCACCCGCAACAGCGATTGCTGAACCGACAGCGCTCGCTGGGTCCCGGACAGCAAGGCGAGCACCCCCGCCTCGAACAGCACGTAACGCACCACCGGCCACAACGGCGCACTGCCCTGCTGCGCATGCAATTGCATGGCGAACACCACGGCGTCGACGATGCGCTGCCCCAGCCACGCCGCCAACGCCGGGAGCACGCCTGCGATCAGGGTCGCCAGCACCAGGCCCAGAAACAACCCGCGCGAAGTGGCCCAGACAAGGAGCAAGGCGCGTCTGGCCTGGTCGAGCAATGAGGTGACGCGGGAAAGGGGCGCAGGCATGTTTATCGGTTGCGCTTGCGCGGTCTCTCGAATTCTCTTCTTAAAGGCGGAGGGCCGATTGGAATCACCAATCCGGGGGGAGGAGGACCGCCATTTTCCCATTCTTCCATTAACCGCCTCAGCTCAGGCGGCATTTCTTGCGGTGCTTTGCATGTCATTTGATCACCTTATTGTTTTTGCGAATTCGACCCACTGTACTTTTGATGCATCAATAACAACGGCCTTGGCCCTGCTAGGTAACGGATTGTCGTCGCTATCGATCCAACGAGGGAACTCGAGAACAAACTGCCCGGTCGCAGGTGTCGACGGCCATTCGCTTGGCCAGCCAAACAGACGCCTTCCACCGATCAAATGCAATATCACAAACTCTTGCCTCGATGAAAAAGCACTGTACCACTCGCAAGGGAACGATTTTTTAGCCGTTATTTTCAGTTTCCTGAGTAACGCATGAAGCCTGTCGCCATGAGCGATATGACAGGAAAGAAACCCCATCACTAGCGCAATCACCGCCGACCACAACGCCTCAGATTTCCTGTCCCACACGCCGATCGAAAAAAGCCGTTCTCCCGCCAATAGCAACAGCCCTTCCAAACCGACCACCAGCGACTGAATCACAAACGTGAAAATCAACGCCTGAACGATCTGTACAAAGGTATCCGGTCGGTTGAACGCCGTGAGCGAGTAAAAAATCCACGCCGCTAAAAACCCCGGAAGCAAATACTGCAGTAGCGGGATCACTTCCTTGATCAAGCTGTCCATTGCCCTTTCCAATCCATTGAAAATTCGATCCAGGGCAAATAAATACAGCACCTCTACGGCCTGTGTCATCCACCGCGCACGTGCTGTCGTCACAAGAAATTTCGGGATTACAAGTGGGACTACAAGCGAAAAATCTTCCTACATTCAACAAAGAAAAACAGGACAAAAACTCAATCCGTGTCCGACGTCACCTGTTCCGAAAACCGCGCCCGATACCGCCCAGGACTCTCCCCCGTCCACTTCTTGAATGCCCGGTGAAACGCACTCGGTTCTTGAAAACCCAGTTGCTCGGCAATGTCGCCAATGCTGGCCTTGCTCTGCCGCAACTGTTCAAACGCAACCCCGCGGCGTACTTCATCCTTGATCTCCTGGTACGAACACCCTTCCCGCTCCAGCTTGCGGCGAAAGGTGCTGGGGCTGAGGTGTTGTTCCAGTGCGAAGGCCTGCAGCGTCGGCCATTGGCTGTAGTGGCTGTTGCGCAAACGCTGGTGAACTTGCGACGCAAGCCCATGCTGGTTGCGAAAGCGGATCACCAGCCATTGCGGCGCAGTGCGCAGGAACACCTTCAGCGAGGCCAGGTCCTGAACCACCGGCAAGCGCAGGTAGTGGCTGGCGAATTCGATTTCGGTGCGTTCAGCGCCGAAGGTCAGGTTCGGGCCCCAGAGCAAACGGTCATCACTGAGCGACACCCGTTCATGACGGAAGTCCGCGCGGTCGATGGGAATGCGCCGCCCGCCCAGCCAGCACATCAGGCTGATCATCAGCACCAGGAACGTCTCTTCGCCGAACCGCGCCAGATCATCATTTTGCGCCCGGGTTTCCAGGCTGATGACCGCGCGTTTGCCACGCACCGTCAGCGTGCCGCGGAAGTCGTGGAGAAACAGGGCAAAGTTGTTCAGGCACTGGCGCATGGCTTTGTGCAGGTCCGGCTCCTGAATCAGGGCCCGGCAGATCAGGGCGAAGCTGCCCGGCGGCATGCCATGGGAGTCGAGCCGGAAGAACTCGTCGTTCAGTTCGCGGATCTGGATCAGCCATAACGCCGCGAACGCACTGGCCGGCACCCGTGCCGTTGGCTGCCCGATCAACGCGGGGTCGATACCGGCCTGTTCCAGTGCAACCCCGAGGCGCTGCGGATTGTCCCCCAGCCCATGGATCATCGCCTGCACAAAGTAGGCGGCCACCGAGTCCTTTTCCCGCATTTGAACGCTTCGCTCCCCATCACCCGAATGGCAAAAAACACCAGCACCGTTGAACAGTTTCGGCATAGGACAACCGCCCCGCCGGTTCTAGACTCGCGGCCAATAGTACGCCTTCGGCCAGTGTGTCGGCCAAGGTATCGCAGGGTTTGACGGGAAGGACGTGTAGATGAATCTGCAAAACATTGGCGTGATCGGCGCCGGCACCATGGGCAACGGCATTGCGCAAGTCTGCGCCCAGGCCGGCTTCAACGTGACCTTGATCGATATCTCCGAGAGCGCATTGCAAAAAGCCCTCACGACCGTCGGCAAAAACCTCGATCGGCAGATCGCCAAGAACACGCTGACGCCAGAACAGAAACTCGCCACCCTCGACAAGATCCGCACCAGCACCGATTACAGCAGCTTGCAGTCGGCACAACTGGTGATCGAAGCGGCCACTGAAAACCTCGACCTGAAACTGCGCGTTCTGCAACAGATCGCCGCGCAGGTCGGCACCGAGTGTGTGATTGCCTCCAACACGTCGTCACTGTCCATCACCCAGCTCGCTGCCAGCGTCAGCCAGCCTGAACGCTTCATCGGCCTGCACTTCTTCAATCCGGTGCCGGTGATGGGCCTGATCGAAGTGATTCGCGGCCTGCAAACCAGCGACGCGACCCACGCCCTGGCGCTGGACATGGCGACCACCCTCGGCAAAACCGCGATCACCGCCGGCAACCGCCCGGGCTTCGTGGTGAACCGGATTCTGGTGCCGATGATCAACGAAGCGATCCTGGTGTTTCAGGAAGGCCTGGCCAGCGCCGACGACATCGACGCCGGCATGCGCCTGGGATGCAACCAGCCCATCGGCCCGCTGGCCCTGGCCGACCTGATCGGCCTGGACACCGTGCTGGCGATTCTCGAAGCCTTCTACGACGGGTTCAACGACAGCAAATACCGCCCTGCGCCACTGCTCAAGGAAATGGTCGCCGCCGGCTATCTGGGACGCAAAACGGGGCGTGGCTTCCATGCCTATGCCTGAGCGTTGCTCGCGCTTTGCCGAGTACCGGGACAAGGTGCTGGAACTGTTTGCCAGCAAGGGTTTCGGTCAGGTCGGCATGCGTGAGCTCGCGACGTGCCTGGGGCTCTCCCCGGGCTCGTTGTATCATCATTACCCCAGCAAACAGCACTTGCTGCTCGACCTGATCGAGGAGTTTTACGAGGAGCTGTTGGCAACCTTGGGGCGCATCGAGCAACAGGCGCCGGCAAAACGCGACAGGCTCAGCTGCCTGATCCGCGCGCACCTGACTTTGCATCAGGAAATGCCCTGGCATTTTCGCCTGACGGAACGCGACAGCGGTTGTCTGAATGACGAACAGCAAGCGCGGGTCCGGCAATTGCGCGAACAGTACGAACGCACATTGCTGCGGATGCTCGGGAGCAAATCCCGTCTCAGTGAACAGGCGCAACAGGCCGTCGGACACACCATAGCCAATCTGCTCAACAGCGCACCCTGCTGGCTGGCGAACCAGGCGTTGAATGAACATGAGCGCGACGAAATGCTGGAAAACCTCGTGGGTGGGGCCATCGAACGTTTGTTGCGTCCCTCGGCGCCACGGGATGCGGCCTAATGGCGGCGCGCGATAAATCAAAGCGGTTCAATAGAAAAACCATCTAAACGATTTTTGCCAATCTCCCCCTCTAAGGCTTTGCTGATGCCGTTGTAGGAGCGAGCTCGCTCGCGATGGTCGTTAACGATAACGCGTGCTGTCTGGGTAAACGCGGCGTTCTGGAGACCATCGCGAGCAGGCTCGCTCCTACAGGGAAAACCTCCGCCTTCGTCAACGGGAGCAAACATGAAAATCAATCCCTACCTCATCTTCAACGGCGACTGCAAAGCCGCGTTCACTTTCTATGCCGAGGCGCTGCAGGGCACGCTCGACGCCATGATGACCTTCGGCGAAACCCCGGCGCGCGAGCACGTCCCGGCAGATCTGCACAACCTGATCATTCACACCCGCCTGTCGGTGGGCGATCAGGCAATCATGGGGTCGGACACTACACCGGATCGCCCCACTGATGACATGGCCGGTTGTTCGGTCTCGCTGAACGTCGACAGCATTGCCGAGGCGGAACGGGTCTTTAACGCGCTGGCCGAAGACGGCAGCGTGCAAATGCCCCTGGAAGCGACCTTCTGGGCCGCACGCTTCGGCATGCTGGTCGACCGGTTTGGCGTGTCGTGGATGGTCAACTGCGAAAAGGATCAGTGAGCCCCAAGGCATGAAAAAGCCCAACCTGAAAAGGCTGGGCTTTCTGGAAACTCCCGGACCGTCTGCTACCGTCAACAGGCCACCCCGCATCGCGCAGCCGCTCCGGAGGAACCCCACCATGCCTGCCTATGACGCGCCCTGGTCCACCCGTTTAAAAATATCGCTGCTGGCAACAGCACTTGTCGCCGCCCTGCTGGCGTTGAGTGGTTGCGCCACGGTCGATGCCCAGACCACCGCTTATGTGGGCGTCGAACATCCCGCGCCGACGATGGCCAGTGAGGTCGTGGTGTTGCGCACCGAACCCCTTCGTCCGCACATTCGTTTGGGTGAAGTGCTGATCGACGCCAGCGTTGATCCCGCCCCGCCCATCACTCAGGTCGAAGAAAAACTGCGGGACGAATCGGCCAAGCTCGGTGGTGATGCCGTGGTGGTGGTCTATGACCATATCCAGCCGATGGGCGCCTACGTCAACGGGCCGCTGTGGGCTCGCGATGTCAGAACCATTGAAGGGCGCAAACTCAAGGGGATCGTGATCAAGTACCGGTAGCGGCCGCGCTTAACCCTTGACGCACACCACCTGACGCAAGGTATGCAGTACTTCCACCAGCTCGCGTTGGGCGTGCATCACGTGATCGATGTCTTTGTAGGCCATCGGTATTTCATCGATCACCGCCGCATCCTTGCGGCACTCAACGTGGGCGGTGGCGCGGATCTGGTCTTCGACGGTGAACAGGCTTTTCGCTTTGGTCCGGCTCATGGTGCGACCCGCCCCGTGGCTGCAAGAGCAGAATGATTGTTCATTGCCGAGCCCGCGCACAATGAAGCTTTTCGCGCCCATCGACCCTGGAATGATCCCCAGCTCTCCCTTCTGCGCCGACACCGCGCCTTTGCGGGTGACCAGAATTTCCTGGCCAAAATGCCGCTCTTTCTGCACGTAGTTGTGGTGGCAGTTCACCGCCTCCAGGGCGACGTCGAACGGCTTGCCGATCACTTTCCGGGTCGCCTGAATCACCGACTGCATCATCAACGCACGGTTCTGCCTGGCGAAATCCTGGGCCCAATCCACGGCTTCGACGTAATCATCAAAATGCCGGCTGCCTTCTTTGAAGTAAGCCAGGTCCCGGTCCGGCAGATTGGCGAGGTGCTGGCGCATGTCGGCCTGAGCCAATTGGATGAACAGGTTGCCAATGGCATTGCCCACCCCGCGTGAACCGCTGTGCAGCATGAACCAGACCCGGTCGGCCTCATCCACGCAAACTTCAACGAAGTGATTACCGCTGCCCAGCGTGCCCAAGTGTGCGCGATTGTTGGTGTTGGCCAATTTTGGGTATTTGTCGGTAATCGCCTTGAACCGTGGGTGCAATGCACCCCAGGCACGATCGGCCTGCCTGGGAACGTTGTCCCAGGCACCTGTGTCCCGAACGCCACGACCGACGGTGTGCCCATGGGGCACCGCTTTTTCGATCGCGCAACGCAAACCGTGCAGATTATCCGGCAGATCCGCAGCGGTCAGCGAGGTGCGCGCGGCGATCATGCCGCAGCCAATGTCCACCCCGACGGCGGCCGGGATGATAGCGCCGAGGGTGGGAATCACACTGCCGATGGTCGAGCCCTTGCCCAGGTGCACATCGGGCATCACCGCCAGGTGCTTGAAGATAAACGGCATCTTCGCGGTGTTGATCAATTGCTGCCTGGCTTCGGTTTCTACCGGCACGCCTTCGGTCCAGAGCTTGATCGGTTTGCCGTTGGCGACTTCGAGCAGTTGATAGGTACGGTCTTGCATGATCCGGTTCTTTGCGCTGGCCGATGTTCGGCGAGTTTATGAAGACTGAGCCGTCCGTTGAGTCTTCATAGTATCGCAGCGAAACCACGCTTCCAGCCCGAACCGCTGCAACGGAGCTGCCGGGTGTCCTCGGCGCCCCCGAAGCTTCACAACTTGGCGATCGACACCTCGGTGGATTTGACGAACGCGATCACTTCACTGCCGACCTTCAATTCAAGATCACGCACCGAACGGGTGGTGATCACCGAAGTGACGATCCCGGAAGCGGTTTGCACGTCGATTTCCGAGACCACGTCGCCTTCGACGATTTCCTTGATGACGCCCTTGAACTGGTTACGGACGTTGATCGCTTTGATGGTCATGTTGAAGCTTCCTGTATGAGATCGAACACATCCGAACGGATGGCCAGGCACTCAAAATGCACCTCAGGGAATAACATTAAAAGGAATATATAATTATCTATTTATACCTTTTAGAAATATAAAGGCTTGCCTGCGCTCGTCGCGCACACAAAAACCTGTAGGAGCCAGCCTGCTGGCGATGGCGATCTCAAAGCCCCCATGGCCGGCAAGTCCTACAGACATGTAACAGCAATTTGGGAACCGTCCGACATCAATTCCTACCAGCCCTTGGTAGCGTTACACAGAACCCGGCAACGGGACGTTCTGTTTATCTGGCCAAGGACGGTCATTTACACGTGTTGCACCAACGTCCCGGAGCCTGTGCCACGTCACAGGAAAAGGAACCCTGGATGTTTAACGCAAAACCGCATGCCGCCTTCAACCTCACGATCAACGACGTTCAACACGACCTGCAGGTGCTCAAGTTCACCGGCAAGGAATGCATCAGCAAGCCCTACGCCTTTGAGATCGAACTGGTCAGCGACAAGCGCGACCTGGACCCGAACGAGCTGCTGAACAAACTGGCCTTCCTAGCCTTCAACAACATTGGCGACGGTATTCACGGGCAAATTCACTGCGTGGGCAAAGGCAGTCTCGGCCATGGCCTGACCCGCTACAGCGTGACGCTGGTGCCTCGACTGGCGTACCTCGATCACCGCACCAACTGCCGGATTTTCCAGCAACTGAGCGTCCCGCAAATCATTGCGCAGGTGCTCGAAAGTCACGGCATCCATCGAGATTTCCACCAATTTCAACTGGGCAGTGTTTACCCGGATCGCGAGTACTGCGTTCAGTACAACGAATCCGACAGAGCCTTCATCGAACGCCTCTGCCAGGAGGAAGGCCTGCACTACCACTTCCAGCACAGCCGCGAAAAACACCTGATGGTGTTCGGCGACGACCAGACCGTATTTCCCCGCCTCGACCGTCCGACACGTTTTAAACACGACAATGGCCTGGTCGCTGAAACGCCGGTGATCAACCATTTTGACGTAGAGGTGAAAGCCGGCACCCACCGTACAACGCGCCGCGATTACGACTTCAAAAAAGCGCGAATCTTGCTGGAGGCAGAGAGCCGATCCGACATTTCCGGGACTCAACCGGCGCTGGAGGATTACCAATACCCCGGGCGTTTCACCCAGCGCGAGCGCGGCAAACAGTTGAGCCGACGCGCGCAGGACCGTCACGGCGCCGAGTGCCGGGTGGCGCGAGGCAAAAGCGATCAACCAATGCTGCTCTGCGGGCACTTCCTGCCGTTGTCCGAGCACCCGGACGAAGAGTGGAACGACCTGTGGTTGCTGACCGAGATCAAGCACGAAGGCGCGCAGCCGCAAGTCCTGCAGCAGTACGCGGCCTACACCGGCGCCGGCGTTGAAAACGGCTTTCAGGGTTATCGCAACCAGTTCCTCGCCACGCCCTGGGACGTGATCTACCGCTCTCCCCTTACCCGCGACAAACCGCGCATCGCCGGCGTGCAGAGCGCCGTGGTCACCGGCCCGAAAGGCGAGGAAATCCACTGCGACGATTTCGGTCGGGTCAAGGTGCAGTTCTTCTGGGACCGCGAAGGTCGTCACGACGATAAAAGCAGCTGCTGGCTGCGGGTTTCGTCGCTCCTGGCCGGCAATGCCTTCGGTGGTTTCGCCGTGCCAAGAGTCGGCATGGAAGTTCAGGTTTCCTTTCAGAACGGCGATCCCGATCACCCGGAAATCAGCGGCTGTCTCCCCAACAGTGCCAATCCTGTGCCCTACGAATTACCTGCCAACAAAACCCGCAGCGTCTTCCGTTCGCACAGTACACCGAACAGCACCGGGTTCAGCGAGCTGCACGTTGAAGACCGCGCCGGCCAGGAATTGATTTACCTGCGCGCCCAGCGGGACATGGAACAACGGATCGAAAACGACAGCCGCCTCGAGGTCGGCAACGAGCAGCGTATCACCGTCAAGGGCGACAGCATGACCGTGCTTCACTCCACGGAGCACCGCACCACCAGTGGTGATCGGCACACGCAGCTCAAGGCCAACGATTACCTGCAAGTGACCGGCAACAGCCACACCCATGTTGATCAAACGCTGGCCTTCAGTGCTGGCCGGGCCATTGTTATTGAAGCCGATCTGATCATTTTGAAAGCCTCAACCAAGGTCTTGATCGAAGGCGGTGGTGAACATTTACAGGTAGGTGGCGGCGGGATATTCGGCAGCAGCGCCTACCAGATCGGTGGCGCGCCGATGCACGTGCCAGCCGCCTCGGTCGCTGCACCTCGGTCAGTTGATGGTTTGTCTGTTCCCCCGGCGCTACCGCCCATGCTCGCCTCTTCCCAACCCGCACTGATGGCCGCAAGCAACGCACTGGCGGCGGACTTCTGCCCGATCTGCGAAGCCTGCCGAGATGGCGTCTGCCCAACCCAAGGAGCCGCCGCATGATCAACCCAATCCCCCGCCAATGGATGAACGAACAACGCCGCCTTGGCCATGAACTGTGTCTGGTGCTGGACTCGCAGAACGAACGCCACACCCGTCAGTTACTGATGAAAGCCAGCGGACATGACCAATACCTGAGCGTCTACAACGGCACCAGCCTCGCGAATCTGGCCGATGCCGGTCCGTTTATTTTCACCCTGGAACAGTCCGGCGACAGACGCCTCGACGACCTGCTCGATCATCCCGAACGCAACTGGGGCTGGCTCGCGAGCGTGGAAAAAGGTGCCTTGCGTGGATTGGTCAATCACTGGCAACAGCGCTTGATTGTCGGGACGCGGCCCTATCAGGCGCTGTACCGCTTTCACGACAACCGAGTGTTGAGCCGCGCGCTGCAACATCTTCCGCCAGAAGAATATCCGGCCTTTCTGGGACCAACGATCAGCGTCTGTTACTGGGACGGCACGACCTGGAAAACCGCTCAAAACCCCGCCCCTAAAACGTATCCCGTGCCGGACAACCCACTCTGGTTGCACACGCCCCTGCCCCACCCCCAAGCCTCGGAAATACGGCGGCTCAACGCCCATCGTTACTTGCTGGCCGAGCATGTTGAGGCATACGCCAACCTTGCCGAAGTGCATGACCCGGATGTGTGGTTGCGGGAGCGTTTGGCGCTGGCGGATGAGTGGGGTTGGGTTGAGCCGGAGCAGTTGGCGTTTCTGTTGATTCAGAGCTTGCAGGCACCGGGGTTTGCGCTGTCGCCGCAGTGGGGGGTGAAAGAGGATGAGAGTCCGGTGGAGCATGTTGAACGGGTGAGATTGTTAGTCGATTTTTGGAAGGAGGATGTGTCGATATGAGACTGATAACGGGCATTGCAGGTGTGGGTTGTTGCCTTGCGTTGGTCTCGGGTTGCTCTGGCGGGCAACCGGAGACATTCACCTTTACCGCCGATTTACCGCCCGATTTTGCCTACAAGGCCATCGCCGAGTATATGCCCGCCAAGGGTGAAACCTGCAACGTGCCGGGGGGAAGGAATACGGCCGTGGGGTACAACTTGAAATGGCGCGAAGGCTACCTACCAAATTCTGAAATTGCCATGTATCGAACAGTCAGTGGCTGTCCGCTGGTAATCAGCCGAATCAATTTGGATATCAAAGCTTCCTATTGGACACATCGAGGGGACATCGGTGGGGACAGCGCAATGGTCATCGTCCGCGATGATCTGGAGGAACAATACAAAGGCACGTTCAATGAAGCAGGTGAAAGCACTTTCTTCGGTCATTGTCAGTGGCTGTTTCGCACTTCAGGTGCGCAGCGACGCATTGTCAAAATCCTTGATTGCAAGACAGCGAACGCCCGAGGTGAGACGGAACGCGACCACCCCGTTGCGGGGTATAGCCTCGATCAGTTGAAAGGCAAAACCGTCAAAATGAAGATCAGTTTGGCTGCGGAAGAAAAGCCAGGCTGGGGTGACACATGGGTCGAAGTACCCGGTGGATGGAAGCGATGCATGGGGAAAAGTTTTGAAGATCAGGATGCGTTCTGTTTTGGAAATCGCTCTGATTTCAGCACTTTCAAAATGCCAGATGGCCGCATCTGCACTATTTACCCAGGCTGCACGGAATAAGGACATTGATCACATGCCAATTTTTTCTTCGCAGCAAAAATTTCTGCTGAAACTTTCTGCTGTCAGCTGCTCCATTGCGTTAATCACAGGGTGCGCAAACAACCAGCGGGACACATTCACCTTCACTGCGGATTTGCCGCCCAATTTTGCCTATCAAGCCGTTGCCGTATACGTCCCCGCCAAGAGCGAAACCTGCACCGTGCCGGGGGGAAGAAACACTGAAGTTGGGTACAACATGAAATGGCGTGAAAGTTACACGCCGAACTCTGAAATCCCTATGTACAGGAGAGTCAGTGGCTGTCCGTTGGTTATTTGGAAAATTGATCTCGAAATCAACTCCTCTTACGGCAAACAAAGAGGCGATTTCAGTGGAGATTTCGCAACAGTCGTCATTCGCGATGAGGTGGAAAGCAAGTACAGAAGTACTTTCGACGAAACGGGAGAAAGTGTCTTTTACGGTCAATGCCAGTGGCTGTTTCGCACCTCAGGTAAGCCTCGCATCCTCCGAAAAATTCTTGACTGCAAGTCAACTGATGCCAATGGCGAGTTGGACCGAGGCCATCCGTTCTCGGCTTACACCCTCAGCCAACTGCCAGGTAAGACCGTAAAAATGAAGATCACGTTGGCGGAAGTGGAAAGGCCCGCCATTGGTGACACTTGGGTCAAAGTTCCTGATGGTTGGAAGCGCTGTATGGGCGATAACTTTGAAGATCAATACGCGTTTTGCTTCGGAAATCATAAAGACTTTAGCAGCTTCAAAATGGTGGATGGACGCGTCTGCACTATTTACCCCGGGTGCACGGAATAAGGAGATTTTGATATGACATCCTTGGAAAAAGAGATGGAGTCCAGGCTGAGCAATCGTGTGCTTGGCTGCCCGCTTCAGGGTAAGTGGACTAGCTTTCAGTTGGTCGACGAATCCGGATCAGGGGAGCCTTACGCTGGACTAACATTTACTGCTGTGGACTCGGAAGGGCTCGAATACAGTGGCAATCTGGACATTACTGGCGCGGCCACAATAGAAAATCATTCTGCGGGGCCAGTGGCGCTCCTGCTTAACCAACAGTACGAAGGTCTTGAAAAATACTACTCGCTTCTACAGGAAAGACCTCATTACCCGTTAAAAATTACTGAACTCCAGGTACGCGCCGAACAAACCCGCTATTTGAACAAGAATTCAACCCGCACCAAAAATAATCCAGCCCAAGACTGTGCCGACATATTCCTCCAGGTAGAAGTGTGCCATCTGGTTGAGCATGTCACGCACTTACCTCCCGAAGTTTATCGACATTTTCCCCACAGCACGGGCACCGCGAAGATTATGGGCCAACACCGCAAGCTAGGCGTTGCCCTGATGCCGCAAAAACACACTGTGCTGGAAGTGCGCCCTCTTCGGGCATTACGCCCAATGCTGTCTATAAGCCCCGAGTTTTGTGTACTGAATCTCTATCAACTCGCTTTGATGGCGACATTGAGCTATTGCCCGTTCGGCATGAAACCTGAAAAACGTCCCATTGAATCAGGGTCAGTATCATTCCCTTTCCAACCGAGCGTCGGAAACTGGTTTGGAGATGCATTAGCTAAGGCCGATGAGCTGTGGCGTGTCGATGCGGCGCAAACAAAAGCTTTCTACCCACTGTACGAGGATGTCCCGTACTCCAAACGTCTGGAAATCGTGCCATTCGATCCAAACCTGTATGCCGTCAACAAACCTGGTCTAAAAGACAATCAGGAAAACCCTGCGAAAGTTCACTTTCTCGATGACAGAAAGCAGGGAGAGAAAACGACGGATACCCAAGCGTTCATTACTCACAATGACGAATTGATCCTGATTGCCGTGCGTGGCACGTCCGAACTTATGGCGGATGGGTTGCGCGATGCCGATGCCTCCCAAGTGCCTTTTGAAGATACGGAAAGCAAGGTCCATCGTGGCTTCTACGAGTCTGCGCAAAAAGCTTACGACTTCGTCTTGAAATACTTGGATAAATTCTACTCAGGGCAAAACCTCGTGATCTGCGGCCACAGCCTCGGTGGCGCAGTGGCTTTGATACTTTCGGAAATGCTGCGTCGCAGAACTGAGGGATACACCCTCCAGCTCTACACCTACGGCGCACCCCGTGCCGGCGATGCCAACTTCATCAAAAACGCTGTGGACCTGGTGCATCACCGCATCGTCAATCACAACGACCCGGTGCCGAGCGTGCCGGGCACCTGGATGGACACCAAGGCCGGCGTCTTCACGGCAGGTTTGGCCTTGACGTTTGCCCACGTGCCGGCCGGGTTGTCGGTGTTTTTTGCGGGCATCACTAACTGGACTGGCGAGCCCTACGATCACCATGGTTCGTTGCGGCACTTCATGCCGGTGGAGTTTGAGCGTGGGAAAATGTCCGCAATCCTGTGGGACCCTGGCTGCGACACCATTACTCAACATGCCGCGTGCAGTTTGGCGATTCAACAGAAAAACGGGTTGCCGGATCGACCGTCCTTGCTGGCGCAGATTTTCCAGGCTGGGAATCATTCGATGACCGGCGGGTATGTTCCGGCGTGTTGGGCTGTTTTGCTGCGGTGGAAGGTTGCGCACGAATCGAAAAAGTCGAGAGTTACCGATATCGAATTTAATTCGATCACGAGTTCGCTGGCACGAATTACTCGGCAGCTCAGGGATGAAGAAAATAATTTGCCCGGGCGTTCGGACGCTTATGCTCGCACGCGAGAAAAAATCATCACCGCGCTGAGAGTTGAGCGGAGCAAGATCGAAACCACCGTTAACCGGCTCAAAAAGATTCAACCTGAGAGGATCAGCGCACAAGCGCTCTACGGATCGCTATACGAGCAGCCCGAAGAGCTGATGAAGAACGTCGATCGTTGGCTGGCGCATCCCGAGAACAAGGTTGAAGACCCGTTCGCTACGGCGCCGGAAACCGCTGAAGATGACGCGCTGACAGCTTCGATTTATGGGCACACAGTCGGTGCGCCGTACACGCTGGATATCGATTCAATCTGTTAAACACGCCCGTGTTTAAAAGCCCCACCGGTTACTTCACGAAAGCTACAGCGCCTTGCGTCATTGCCTACGGTTACGCCAGAATCCGCCGGCTTGTGCGCCTTGGGGTCGGGTTTTATCGTGGGTCGGTCGCTGAAAATCAGTGATCGGGTTTGGTAGCCCGGATTTTCCAGGCGCATCGCGCCACCCTTTGCAGAGTAGCTTGAGCACTGCTGCATTATGGTGGCCATGCGCGGGGCGTCTTCGGACGCGCCGGGTTCCTGGACCGGTCTACCAACCTGCGTATGGCTGCCACCCACTCGTTTGGTAGCGAAGGGTGATGGCTCCTCATTTACATCCCAGGAGTTTCATCAATGATTAAGCCAACACCCAATCCGCCAGAAACAGCCCCCGAAAATCTCGATTCCGTAAACCACCCCGAAGACCCCGACCGCATCCCCTCCGCCGCCGACATCCGCGCCACCCCACGCAAACCTTGCACGATGTACATCATCGACCCGCAAATCGATACCCAAACCCTACTGGACGATGCGTGCGTATCACTGGCCTCGGCCCATGTCATGACCATGGATCTGGCGGATCGCACCTACGGGACCAGCGTCAATGCCCTGTTGGGCATTGCCCAGGTCATCATGCTGGCCGAACTCAGTGTGAACCGGGCGCTCGATCAACTCGATCCGGTCGAGTAAGTGCTGTCCTGTGGCGAGGGCATGTTTCCTCGTCACGCTACTGACCCAATCACTTGATCCGATAGTGAAAGGTATTACGCACCGCCGGCACCGAGACCACCTGCCCGCCAACGACTTTCGGCTGATAGCGAAAGGTGTTGGCCGCCACCAGTGACGGGCGAATGAACAGCGGATGACAGCCGTCGAGCACCTTGGGATTTTCCACTTTGCCCTGGGGATTGACGGTGTACTCCACGGTGCAGTCGCCTTCGATGTTCTTGTCCAGCGCCCGTTGCGGGTAGTCCGGTGCATCCTTGCTCAAGGGCAAATATTCGCGGCTGTTGGCGGCGGCCTGTGCCGCTTGCTGGCGGGCGCGCTCGGCGCTCAGGCGTGCCTGTTCGGCTTGGTGCGCCTGTTGCGCTTGCTGTTCGGCAAGGCGTTGTTGTTCCGCCTCGCGGCTGCGCTTTTCCGCGTCCAGACGCTGGCGTTGCTGCTCGGCCTGAAGGTCGCGCTTCTTGTCTTCGACACGCTTGCGCGCCAACGCGGCCTGTTCGAGTTTTTGCCCCTGGATCTGTGGATCGACAACGGGTTTGGCGGGCGCAGCAATCACCGGCTCGGGCGGTGCTGGTTCGACCAATGCCGGTGCCGGTTCAGGTGCCACACGTTGCGGCGCCGGTGACAACATCACCAGTTGAGTCCGCAACACGGCAGGCGGCTCGACGCGCGGTTTCTCCGGCGACCAGCCATGCACCAGCAGCGCCAAGACGATCCCGTGTAGCGCCAGCGCGAGACTCGCCGCCAGGCTGTTCTGCCAGAACCCGCTGCGAACCATGCGCGGCAACGTCAGGGAGGGGCTGTGCATGATCATCGCCGTCATTGCGGGGCCTCGGTCACCAGCCCGAGGTTGCTGACGCCGCCCTGCTGCAACGCCGCCATGGCCGCGACGACGCTGCCGTAGCCGGCGTCCTTGTCTGCGCGAATGTAGACCTGGGTGTCCTGGCGCTCGGCCACGATCTGCGCCACTTTTGCCCGCATGTCGTCGAGGCTCACGGCGCTGTCGGTCTGGTGTTGCGTGTCCAGTTCACCGCTTAGGTTCCAGTAGTAACCGCCCTCGGCCTTCACCGACAACGTGAGTATCTGCTGGCGCGTATCAGTGGCCAGGGCTTCACTGGCGATCTTGGGCAATTCGATCTTCACGCCCTGGGTCAGCATCGGCGCGGTGACCATGAAAATCACCAGCAGCACCAACATCACGTCGATGTACGGCACCACGTTCATTTCGGCCTTGGGTCCGTGCTTGCGTTGCGGTTTGATCAACATTTTCACGCTCCTCTCAAGCGGCGGCGGCCAGGTTCATCGGCGTGCCGTGCAACGTGCGATGCAGACGCACCTGAAGCTCGTTGCCGAAGGCGTAGTAGCGCGTGAGCAAGGTCTGGCTACGAGAGGAATAACGGTTGTAGGCCATCACCGCCGGAATCGCCGCGAACAGGCCGATGGCCGTGGCGATCAGCGCTTCGGCGATGCCGGGCGCTACGGTCGACAGCGTCGCTTGCTGCACCTGGGACAGGCCGAGGAAGGAATTCATGATCCCCCACACCGTGCCGAACAGACCGATGTAAGGGCTGACCGAACCCACCGTGGCGAGGAACTGCAAACCTTTTTCCAGCTGCACTTCCTGTTCGCTGATGGCCACGTACAACGCGCGCTCGACACCTTCGAGCACCACGTCAGGGGAATTGCCCGAGCGCTGATTGAGCAGATTGAACTCGTGCAGCCCGGCATGAAAAACCGGGGCCACGCCACTGTCGTTGCCCGCGGTTTCCCGGTACAGCGGCAACAGGTCGGATGCGCCGCGAAAGCGCTGTACGAACGCATTCATCTGCCGCTCGCGCTGTTGCAGCACGCGACCGCGCTGGATGATCAAGTACCAGCTGATCAAAGACGCCAGCAACAGGGTGAGCATGACCGCCTTGACCAACAGACTGGCGTCGCTGATCAGCCCCCAGATCGTCATGTGTTCGAGCGTGGCCTGCATGGTGAAACTCCTTGTGTGGCGCTCGCGGGCCGTCGATGCGCGACGGCCGTTGAGCTATTGGATGAAAGTGCGATGACAGGTTGATGACGGGCCGTGATCAGGGCAGCTTCAGGGCCTGGGTGACCTCGGCCCAGGGCACGAACTTGAAGTTTTGCGTCTGCTCGGGCATGCGCTTGCGGCCGTCCTGCACCACCAGCAAACCTTGGCCCCATGGCCCGCCGAGGTTCACCGAGGTGACTTCCAGGCCATCGGTTTCCGACGCACCGTCGATGCCGAGCGCGGCGTTCAGGCCGACGCGGAAGGCACCACGCACCGCGAACGGCGGCTCGGCGTCCAGCACCAGATAGCTGTCGTTGCCCTGGCTCGAAATCACCAGATAGTCATGGGCTGCGCTTTGATAGAGCGCCAGGCCTTCGACATCGGCATGCAGTTGCGGCCCGACCTTGATCACGCTGGTCAAGGTCGCCGGCTGATCGGCACGGGCATCCACCGCCCACACGCCGACATCTTCTTCACCCAGGAACAGCCGTTGGCGCTGATCGTCAGCCACGCAACCTTCGGGCTGGCTGTCGACCTTGAACTGGCGCACCAGCTCACCTTGCACGGTGCCGTTCGGTGCGCTCAAACGGTATTGCAGGAACGTGCCGTCCTTGCCGTTGGCGATCGCATAGAGTTCGCCGCTGGCAGGTTGAAACAGGCAGATGCCGTAGATTTCCTTGAGTGGCGTGGCGATCTCGCCGGCTTCGCGAAGCTCGCCACTGCGGCGGTCGATGCTGAACAGGCTGAGGCTGTTGTGATCGCGGTTGCTCGCCACGGCGAGGTCGACGGTCTGTTGGCCGAGTTTGAAATTCGCTCGTACATCGACGTTGTTCAGGCGGCCGACCGGCAACTCCTGAAGCAACTTGCCTTGCAGGTCATACGCCAGCAATCCCTGCTTTTTATTGGTGCCGAGTACACGGCTCAACGAGGGTTGCTGCGGGTGAATCCAAATCGCCGGATCATCCGCCGCATCGCCCTGACGCCCCACCGGGTCGCTCTGGCTGAGTGCTTTCACGTTCGCCAGCACCGGCGCCAGCGGCACCGGTGTCGGTTGCCAGTTCAGCTCGCCCTGGTACAGACGTCCGTCGTCATCGTCGCGCAGGAGTATTTGCAGGCCTTTATCGCTCGGGCGCAGGGCGAGGCTTTCCGGCTCCTTCAAACCGGGCAGCGCAATGCTGCCCTCGGCGATCCAGCGTTCGCCTTGCTGTTGATAGACATGCAACTGCGCCGCTTTCGGGTCCAGCGCAACGACGCCACCGGGCACCAACGCCATGGCGCCAGCGGTTCTTTTGACCTCGCCGAACGGTTCGCGCATCGCCACGGGTGTGCGACTGACGTCCGCTTCGGGATGTGCCGGGTAGGCCCACCAACCGACGTTCTCTTCGTTGACCACCAGTTGATTGGCGCCGTCGTCGACCCGGCAATCCGTGGCGGACGGCGGCAGCGGCAACCCGCGCACCCGCTGGGGTTGCGGGTTGAGCGTCGCGCCGTTACCCACCAGCCATTGTTCGCCCTTGCCCTCCTCGCCCACCAGAAACAGGAACAGGTTGCTGGCTTCGTCGCGGTACAGGCACAGGCCGTTGACCGGGTAATCCCGCGCCGGCAGGTACACCGGCTGGCCCCAGCTGCGCTTGATCGGATCGACGCTGACCAGCAGGGCTTGCTGACGACGGGTGTCGAGGCTGGCAACCACTGCGTGCTGGTCGGCGACGCGGCTGTCCAGGCGGCTGAATGATCCCTTCAAACGCGCCAGCTCCTGGCCTTGGGCATCGAGCAGCAGCAAGCCGTCACGCTCGCTGGCGGCCAGGCGTTCGGAGCCGGGCAGAAACGCCACGGCATCGACCGACAGGTTCGCTGCCCAGGGGGTCAGGGTCAGGCTTGGGGTAGCGGCCATTAACGGGCTGCTGGTCAGGCTGACCAAAACGGCCAGCCAGTGGTGCTTGAACGGAATACTCATGAAAGTCATTGTCCTGGAATCGTGTCGCGGCCATCGCCGGCAAGCCGGTGCCTACGGAGGCGGGGTTTAGAAGTGGGTGAAGGTCAGGCCGAGCTTGTAGGTCGGGCCGTATTCTTCGTACTGGCCGTTGTAGGAGCGGTGGCCGGTGTAGACGAAGTACGGCTCATCGGTGAGGTTCTGCGCCTCGAAGCTGACTTGCAGGTTTTTGGTCAGCGAGTAGCGGGCGCTGAAGTCGATGAAGGTCTGGGCATCGACGTGCAGGTCGTGGGCCTTGTCGTTGATCGAGGCCAGTTCATAGAGATAGTCCGACTTGTAGTTGGCCGACAGGCGCAGGCTCAGCTTGTCGTCTTCCCATCCGAGCATCAGGTTGCCCACCGTGTCGGACTGGTTGGGCAAATCGATGCTGCGTTTGCGGTTGATGCCACTGGCGGCGTCGAAGCCCTTGATCTCGGCATCCGAGCGGCTGAAGGTGGTGTTGGCGCCAATCAGCAGGCCGTTCCAGGGCGCCGGCAACCAGTCGAATTTCTGCGAGTACGCCAGTTCCAGGCCATAGAGCTTGGCGCTGTCGCCGTTGGCGAAGGTGTGCGCCTCGGTGAAATCGACCCAGGCACCGGTGCCCGCCAGGTCGGTGTTGTAGACGAAATTCTTGATGTCCTTGTAGAACACGAACGCCGAGACGGTGCCAGCGCGGCCCATGTAGTGCTCGATACCGAGGTCCAGGTTGCTCGATTCCAGCGGCTTGAGTTCCGGGTTGCCGAAGGTGGCTTCGTCATCGTCGATGACAAAACCCGGCGCCAGCTGGCCGAACGTCGGGCGCACCACGGACTTGGTCCACGCCGCGCGCACCTGGGTGTTCTTGTCCAGTTGATAGCGCGCATGCAATCCCGGCAGCCAGTGGTGATAGTTGCGCTTGGTCTCGGTGGCCTGGAACGCGCCATCGGTCACGCCGGTGCCCTTGGCTTCGAACTCGGTACCCTCGTAGCGCAGGCCGGCGATGAAGCGCCAGTCGTCGATATCGAGGGTGTTCATCAGGTAGCCGGCGTTGATGTCTTCGCTGATCTTGAAGTCGTTGACCCGCGATTCGACTTCGTCATAGAAGTCCGCCTGATTGAGGCCGCCGATCAACTGCTTGATCGCGCTGCCGCTGATGCCCGGGCCGAACTGGCCGAGGCGATAGTCCACGGTGCCCTTCTTGAATTGCGTCAGGTTGAGCTGATCGTCGCTGAAACCCAGGGTGTCGAAATCTTCATAGACCCAGGCGTCGAGGTCGTTGTCCTTGTTGCGTCGACTGACCTTGCCGCCGAATTTGACCTGGGATGCGTAGCCTTTGAAGTCGTAGTCCCGGGCCAGGTCCAGGCGCAGGTTTTTTTCGGTGTCGGTGGTGTTCTGCTTTTCCCATTCGACCTTGTCGAGGCTGAAGTTGGCCGGGTCATAAAACCCCTGGCCGATGATCGGCCGTGGCTTGTCCTTGTCGTAGAAACCTGTGTCGGCGAAGTCATCGATGCCGGCGAACGCGGCATTGGCGATGTGCCCCGGACTGTCCTCGCTGGAACGGCTGTAACCGGCCTGGCCGCTGAGGGTCCAGAGACCGAACATGCGCTCGCCGCCCAACACGTAGGATTGAATCTCCTGGGTCTCTTCGCGCTGCTTGAGCTTGCGCGAACCTTCGGCGTCGCCCAGCTCGCCTGGCGCCTGCGGGTCGGCGAATTCAAGGCTGGCGGCGTTGCGCGTTTCGCTGTCCTTGTAGCGGCTGTAGAGGGTGCGCAAGTAATAGCTGCTCAGGTCGTCAGGCTTGTAGTCAAAGTTGAGACCGCCACCGGCGCGCTCGCGGCTGATGTCGTAGTCGCGCTGCTCGAACTCTTCGAGTTTGGCGCCCTGCTGGAAATCCCAGGCACCACCGGTTTCGACGTTGTCCGAACCGAAGTCGCGCTTCTGCCAGCTCAGCGCGGCGGCCACGCCGAAGTTGTCGATGCCGTCGCCGAGGCTGAAGCGGTCACTGATCGCGCCGGAAAATTTCGGGCTGGTCTGGTGGGTGTTCTTGTCGTAGCTGGCTTCGCTGCTGCCGGTGTAGAACAGGCCTTTGTGATCGAACGCCGAGAGGCTTTTCACATCGACAGTGCCACCCAGGGAGTTGGCGTCCATGTCCGGGGTCAGGGTCTTGATCACTGACAACGATTGCACCAGTTCCGAAGGCAACACATCGAGGGCCACGGCGCGGCGTTCGCTTTCCGGCGACGGCACCAGCGTGCCGTTGATGGTCACGCTGTTGAGGTCCGGCCCGAGGCCGCGCACGCTGACGAAACGCCCTTCGCCCTGATCGCGCTCGACGCTGACGCCCGGCAAGCGTTGCACCGCTTCAGCAACGTTTTCGTCCGGCAGCTGAGCCACGCCGTCGGCATGCACCACGCTCTTGATGCTGTCGGAGTTGCGTTGTTCCTTGAGCGCCTGGTCGATGCTCGCTGCCTGCCCCACCACTTCGACGTGTTCGGTGTTCGCGGTGGTTTCGGCGGCGCTCAGGCGCTCGCTGGCCATCGCCATGGCCAATGCGGTGAGCGTGAAGCTGACGAGCCCGGCAGTGCTGCTGCGCTGGTACATGGTGGTCCTCCCCCAAGAGTCCGTTAACGCCAGGCAAGTGGCCCGGCAACTGGGAGGGCACGCTAGGGTCGGGGGATGACCGTTCTGTGACACCGGTGGGCGGGAAGCGCGGTAAATCGGGGTTTTGCCGGGGGGCGAAGGTCAAACTGAGCTGATATGACCCGCAAATGAAGCCAATGCTGGCGAATCCGGCTTTCCGTAGGAGCGAGCCTGCTCGCGATGGTCGTTAACGATAACGCGTGTTTGCTGGCTGAACGTGGCGCTCTTGAGTGCATCGCGAGCAGGCTCGCTCCTACAAAAAATCCTGTGGGCCGGTGAGCTGATTCGACCTCATACCTGTGTTTCATCGCCGTCACCCCGCTGTCACAAACATCTGCTGTGCTGACGCCCATTGCCTCTTTGCCAAAGGATCACGGCCATGTTCTCGGTGCTCAAACCCCATCGCTGGAAACTCACCCTGCTGTTGCTGGCGGCAAACGCGGGACTGCTGCTGCACCTGGCGTCCGGTGAGTTGAAAAGCGTCAGCGAATGGGTCTGGCTGGACATCATCGGCGAAGGCGGTTCTGCCCTGCTGGCGCTGGTCTGGCTGGGGCTGGTGCTGAAAAGTCGTCCGGCCGGGCGCGTCACCAATTACCTGGCGCTCGGTTTGAGCGGGATCTTTTTCTCCTGGTGGATCGACAGCCTCGACGAGTTCATCCGCCTGCCCGACAGTATTACCTGGGACCACTGGCTGGAATCCGGGCCAATGCCGGTGGGCATGATTCTGCTGACCCTCGGCATTTATCACTGGCACCGCGAACAACTGGCGATCAGCGCGCAAATGGAGAAGCGCGAAAAGCTGTTCCGCGAACACCGACTGTTCGACAAGCTCACGCCCCTGGGTGGCGCCGACTACCTCAAGCGCCAGCTGACCGCCAGTCTCGAAGAGAGTCAGCAGCAACAACAGCCGCTGTCGCTGCTGGCGCTGGACGTCGATGACTTCACCGCGATCAACCAGACCTTCGGCCATGCCGAAGGCGACGCAGTGTTGCAGGCCCTGAGCCATTTGCTGCTGCTCAACCTGCGCCGCCAGGACTTGCTCTGCCGACTGGCCGGCGACCGTTTCGTGGTGCTGCTGCCCAACACCGGCGAAAGCCAGGCACGGCTCCTGGCGCTGGAGCTGCAACAGGCGGTTCAAGGCCTGGCGCACAAAACCCGGCAGCACGGCGAACGTGTGCACCTGTCGGCCAGCACTGCCGTGGTCATGGCCGTCAACGAGACGCCAGAGGCCCTGCTCAAACGCCTCAACCTCGCGCTGGCACGTGTCAGGCAGCCGCTGGCAAAAACGGCCTGAGGCGCGCCCATGACCCTGAAAACCACCTGGTACGAAAACGACAGCCGTTTCATTCCCGGGCATTACCAGCCTGCGACGCTGATCGATCTCGCCCTGTCGCGCGACATCGACAGCCATCGCTTGCTGCGCGGAACCGGTCTGTTTCACGAAGACATTCTCGCCGGTCAGACCCGCCTCAGCCCGCAGCAGTTTTTCGGTTTGATCAGCAACAGCCGACGCTTGCTGGATGCCGACGACAGCAGTTTCCTGTTTGGCCAGCGCTTGCTGCCGGGGCACTACGGCCCGGCCAGCCACGCCTTGCGCCATGCGCAAAACCTGCACCAGGCCCTCGACACGCTGGTGCAACAACAGGCGCTGCTCAGCCCGCTGGTGACACCGCGGCTGGTGGTCGATGAAAAACACGCCTGGGTCTATTGGCTGGACAGTTGCGGGGCCGGCGAGCAATGGCGTTTCCTGCTGGAAGCGAGCATGACGTCACTGGTGGCCATGAGTCGGGCAATGAGCGGCCAGCGCCTGCCGTGGGAGTGCAGTTTCAGCCATGCCGAGCCGCGTTATGTCGAGCAGTATTGGGTGCATCTGGGCGAGGACACGCAGTTCAAACGCCCGCTGGACCTGATGCGCATCCCCCGGGAATACCTCGCGCTGGCCTGGCCCGCGGCGTCGGCCACCGCCGGCCAGGTCGCCCGCCAGGAAGCCCAGGGGCAAATCGATCAATTGGGTTTTTCCTCAAGTTTCGTCGATGGTCTCTATCGCTACCTGCAAACCCATGTGCGACAAGCGCCGAGCCTCGAACAGGCGGCCCAGGCCTTTGCCATGAGCCCGGCCACGCTTAAGCGCAAACTGCAAAAACACGACACAGGTTTTCAGCAACAGGCAGACCTGGTGCGCAAGCACGTGGCGCTGTACCTGTATCAGATCAAGGGCTTCAGCAATGAAGAAGTCGCGGAGTACTTGAGCTTCAACGATGCGGCGAACTTCCGGCGATCGTTCAAACGCTGGACCGGCACCACACCGAACCTGATCCGCCAGCTGTTCACGTCGGGCTAGGACGCCCATGAAAAAGCCCAACCTGAACAGGTTGGGCCGAGGTATCGAACATGTGTCCTTTCATTGGCGCGTATCCATCATTTTGTCGGCGAGCGCCTTGGCTCTTTCAATCAACAGATTCTGCCTGTCCTCATGAGTAGCCCCTCCTACCACCGGCGCCGTCAGATTGCTTTCCGCAATCAGGGCAGAGCAGAAATATTGATCCCAGACGGTTTTGTCCGCGGATGTCTGTGCGGTCATTCGGTCGGCAATCATGGTGCGGCTCCTTTTGATGAAGTGCCCTGCCAGTTTACGCCCGATTCGGGTGCTGCAAACGGTCACCATTCGTCGCCTCGAAGCCTCCGTCATAAAATTGCCACAGCCTCTGGCTCAAGCTTTGCAGACGCTGCCGTAGCGGCCCAAGAACGACGTAATTCTGACGTCGCCGCCCTCATCTATACTCACCGACACCAGCGAGACGCTGGGTCATCCGCCCTGGAGATGTACCGTGTCAACTCTCAGTGAAATCGCAGCGAATCACGCGAAAATGTTGCAAAGCCTGGCGGGAGAGTCGACCGAAATGTGTGAACGCCAACCGATTGTGGTGGGCAGTTTCGAAGTCTCCTCGATTGAAGAACAACCTCGCGTGCCGCTGCATCTGATCGTGAATGCGCAGGACGCCCCGATTGGGTTGGTGGCGGGTTACGCGATCTGACCGCACCGAATTATTACATCGATCCGCGTAGGAGCCGGCTTGCCGGCGATGGCGTCCGTTCAGTCAGCATTTACTTATCTGACACACCGCGATCGTCGGAACGCCGCCCGCAGCAAGCCGGCTCCTACAGTGTGGCACTCGGTAACATCCGGCCCTGTTGCGGTGCGTCTTTTAAATCACTTTTCGCCACGCCTCCCGTCCCGCAAGGCCAAAACGCCCATGGCGTAATTCGTGCATTTAAAACGGATCCCATCCAGCCCGAAGTCGTCATGCGCCCCAAGGAACTCAAACTCTGGACCACCGGCGTCGCCCATCTGCTTGACCTGCCTGCAGGGCATTCGCGGTTGGCGGGCCTGAGCCATTGGTTGCGCCAGGTGTGTCCGGTCGATCATTTCGTGCTGTTCGTCTACGAAGGCAATCACCGGCCATTGGCGCTGTTCGACACCTTCGCCGCCGACAAGCGTGCGGTGTATGTCGATGACTATCAGTGCGGGCCGTATCTGCTCGATCCGTTCTACCTGGCCTGCACCCGTGGGCAGGCGCCCGGGTTGTGGCGTTTGCGTCAGTTTGCGCCCGACCACTTCTACCTCGGCGAGTACTACCTGACCTATTACCAGCAAACCGGCCTGGCGGAAGAAGTGGCGTTTTTCGTCGAGCTGGGCGACGGTGCGATGGCGGTGCTGTCGTTGATGCGCTCTTCCGCCAGCTGTGCGTTCAGTCGTGACGAGATGCAGCTGATCGAGTGCGCGCAAGCCGTGGTCGAACAGGTGATCAACGAAGCCTGGCGTTTGCGTCAGGCCCAGCAGCCGCGCCCTGCGCAGGACCTGGACTACAAGATCCGCGAAGCCTTCGATCAGTTCGGCGCGCACATCCTCACCGGGCGCGAGCAGGAAATCGTCCAGCTGCTGTTGCGCGGTCACTCCAGTGCTTCCGTGGCCGAACAACTGAACATCAGCCCCGGCACGGTGAAGATCCATCGCAAGAACATCTACGCCAAGCTCGGCATCGGCAGCCAGTCCGAACTGCTCGGGCTGTTCATCCGCGACCTCACCGGCCAGGAGCTGGTCGTCGACGCCTGACACCTGAAAACGACTCTATCCCCCAAGGGATATATACAGCGCAAAACCCCCATTGCTAGTTTGGCCCTCGACGCACTGATTCATCACTGCAAGGGAGCCCGCTCGTGAACAACGACAATTCGCCCAGCGATATCGAATTCTGCAATGTGGTCAAACGCTATGGCGAGGTGTCGGCCGTCAACGGGCTGAATTTCGCGGTGCGCCGTGGCTCGTTTCATTCCTTCCTCGGCGGTTCGGGCTGCGGCAAAACCACCACCCTGCGCATGATCGCCGGCTTCGAACAACCCACCAGCGGCGAAGTGAAACTGGCCGGCAAATGCGTCGCCGGCGTGCCGGCCTTCGAGCGGCCGGTGAACATGGTGTTCCAGCATTACGCCCTCTTCCCGCACCTGACGGTGGCGCAGAACATCGCCTACGGCCTGCGTTATCGCACCCCGCGCCCCGACAAAAAACAACAGCTGCGCATGGCCGATGAAGCCCTGGAAATGGTGCGCCTCAGCGGCTTCGGTCAACGCAAACCGAGCGAGCTTTCCGGTGGTCAACAGCAACGCGTCGCCCTCGCCCGGGCCTTGGTCAACAAGCCCACCGTGCTGTTGCTCGACGAACCGCTGGCCGCACTCGATCGCAAGTTGCGCAAGGAGATGCAATCGGAACTGCTGCGCCTGCAACGGGAAGTCGGCATCACCTTTGTGCTGGTCACCCACGACCAGGAAGAAGCGTTGTCGATGAGCGACAGCATCAGCGTGATGCACAACGGCTCGATCATCCAGACCGCCACCCCGGAACAACTCTACGAAGCGCCAGCCAGCCGCTACGTCGCGGATTTCATCGGCGAATCCAACCTGTTCAACGGCACCGTGCGCCACCTTCAGGGCAACTCAGTGGTGCTGCGCACCGAGCAGGGACTGGAACTGACCAGCCCGCTGACGCCCACCGGCAAGGCTTTGAGCGCCGACGCCGCCGGTTGCATCGCCGTGCGCCCGGAGCTGATCAGCATCGCCGCCGCCAACGCCGAACTGGCCCGCGAAGTGAAGCTGCAAGGCTGCGTGGAAGACCGCATCTACCTCGGCAATTCCACCGAGTACCGCGTGCGCACCCAGGCTTTCGGCGTGGTCTGCGTGCGGGTGCCGCGCCAGCAGGATCACGGCGCCAATGCATTCGAACACGGCGCGGCAGTGAGCGTCGGCTGGGATCACGCCAACGGCCTGGCCATGGCGTTGTAAGACATCGAATCAATTCATCAACCGGATGTGGAGCGTGCTATGGACCAGAAGACGTTTATCAAAACCCTGCGCAGCTGGCAGAACGGCTCGATCAGCCGCCGCGAGTTTCTTGGCCGCACCGGCCTGGGGATTGCCGCCGCGGTGGTCGCCACCAACATGCCTGGCTTGCTGACCTCCACCGCGGAGGCGGCCGAGCAAACCAAGCTGGGTGATCGCCTGTCGCTGGCCACCTGGCCGAACTACCACAGCCAGGAAAACCTCGATGCCTTCGGCAAAACCACCGGCGCCCGTGTGTCGATGAGCGTGTTCGGTTCCAACGAAGAAATGCTCGCCAAGTTGCAGGCCGGCGGCAGCGGCTGGGACGTGCTGGTACCGACCAACTACACCATCAGCACCTACGTCGGCCTGGGCCTGATCGAACCGCTGGACCTGTCGCGCATTCCCAATTTCGATGCCTCGGCGTTCCAGCAGAAATTCATGGCCCAGGGCACGGTGGACGGCAAGGTCTACGCGGTGCCGAAAAACTGGGGCACCACCGGCATGCTCTACGACACCGGCAAACTGAAGAACGGCCCCACCAGCTGGAAAGAATTCTGGGCCGCCGCCCAAGGCCCGGCCAGCGGCCGCACGATGGTCCACGATTACCAGCTGACCGCCATCGGCAACGCCCTGAAAAGCTTCGGCTACAGCTTCAACTCCCTCGACCCGAAAGAACTGGCCGACGCCGAAAAACTGCTGATCGAGGTCAAGCCGCACCTGTTCGCGATCAACTCCGACATCCAGCCGTCGATGCGCAGCGGCGATGCCTGGCTGGCCATGTCCTGGACCGGCGACGCCTCGCAGCTGCATCGCGACAACGCGCAGATGCAGTTCGAACTGGGCAAGGAAGGCGGTGAACTCTGGAGCGATTTCTTCGCCATTCCGAAAAGCTCGGAGCACAAGGACGCGGCGTACGCCTTCATCAACTACCTTCTCGATCCGCAGCACAACAAGCTTGAAGTGTTGAGCCACGGCTACCCGAGCGGCGACAAACGCGTCGACGCCCTGTTGCCCACGGCGATGCTCAGCGACCCGATCATGTACCCGGCCGCCGAAGCACTCAGCCCACTGGAATTCGGCGCGGCCGCAACGCTCACCAGCCCGGCACGCGCCGAACTGATGGCGCGTTTCAAGTCCGCCTGATCGCCTGACCATGGCCAACGAGGAGTCACCCATGAACGCCGCCGCCCACCCGCAAACGGTGCAGCCGGGCAGTGCCCTGTCAGTCGAGGTGCGCCAGCGGCGCAGCCTCGGCCGGCGGATCACCCTGCTGATGCTCTTGCCGTCGACCTTGTGGTTCCTGCTGCTGTTGTTGATGCCGCTGGTGATCATTCTGGTGTTCAGCTTCGGCGAGCGCAGTGCCGTGGGCGGGTATGCCGGTGGCTTCACCCTGGCCAACTACCTGAACCTCGGTTCCCGGGGCGCGGCGTTCAGCAACACGCTGATGCTGGCGCCGCTGGGCACGCTGGTATGCCTGGTGGCGGCCTATCCGCTGGCCTATTTCCTCGCGGTCAAGGTCACCCGCAACCGCTCGCTGTTGCTGACGCTGGTGATCGTGCCGTTCTGGACCAGTTTCCTGATCCGCACCTACGCATGGATTTTCATCCTCAGCGGCAAGGGCATTCCGGCCTTGCTCGCTAGCCTTGGCCTGGAAGACGTGCGGCTGATCAACACGCCGTGGGCGGTGCTGATCGGCATCGTCTACGGCTACCTGCCACTGATGGTGTTCCCGATTTACGTCAGCTTGGAAAAGCTCGACAAGCGCTTGCTCGAAGCGTCGGCGGACCTGGGCGCGAGTGCGTTCGAAAGCTTCCGGCGGATCACCCTGCCCCTTTCCGCACCGGGGATCATCACCGGGGTGATGCTGGCGTTCATCCTGTTGATGGGCGAGTTTTTGATCCCGGCGATTCTCGGCGGCGGCAAGGTGTTCTTCGTCGGCAACGCGTTGGTCGACCTGTTCCTGCAATCGCGCAACTGGCCGTTCGGCAGTGCGTTGGCGATGACCCTGGTGGCGATGATGCTGCTGATCATCGGCGTGTATTTGAAACTGGTGGCGCGCTACGGCGGCCGCCCTGCCGACGGAGGGTTGTAACATGTGGCTGCGCAGCTATTCGACTTCGCTGTACCTGTTTCTCTACGCGCCGATCGCCTTGATCGTGCTGTTCAGCTTCAACGCCGGGCGCAGTGGCCTGGCGTTCGAATGCTGCTCGACGCAATGGTTCGGTCGCGCGTTCGGCAACCCGTTCATCATGGAAGCGCTGGGCAACAGCGCGTTCATTGCCTTCACCTCCGCCGTGATCGCGACGCTGTTCGGCACCCTCGCCGTGTTCGGCTTGCAGCGTGCCGGGCCCAAGGTACGCCTGCTGTTCGATGCGCTGACCTATTGCGCGATCATCGTGCCGGGGATCGTCATCGGCATTTCGACCCTGATTGCTTTCATCAGTCTGTTCGACCTGATCAACCCGTTGCTGGCGAGCTGGCTGCCGAATATTCCGCGCCTGAACATGGGCTTCTTCACCGTGATCGCCGCGCACTCGCTGTTCACCATGGCACTGGTCATGGTGATCGTGCGCAGCCGCGTCGACTCGCTGGACAAGGCCTTGCTGGAAGCCTCGGCCGATCTCTACGCACCGCCGATGCAGACGTTCTGGCGGGTGACGTTGCCGCAGATCAGCCCTGCGATCATGGCCGGGTTTCTGCTGGCGTTTACCTTCAGCTTCGACGATTTCATCATCGCGTTCTTCGTCGCCGGTTCCGAGACGACGTTGCCGATCTACATCTTCTCTTCGATCCGCCGTGGCGTGACGCCGGAAATCAACGCGGTGTCGACCGTGATCATCTGCGCCTCGCTGGCCCTGCTCTTCACTTCCCGCTCTCTGCAAAACCGCCGCACCGGCGTCCAGGAGTCTCACCATGCGTGATCAGCTTTACATCAACGGCGAGTGGGTCAGCCCGGACCTGGGCGGTTACCTGGACGTCATCGACCCGGCCACCGGGCAGGTTTTCCATCGGGTCGCGGCGGGCACCGAAGAAGACGTCGACCATGCGGTGCGCGCGGCCCGGCGCGCGTTCGACAACGGCTGGAGCCAGACCACCGGTGCCGAGCGTGCACAGTGGCTGGAAGCGCTGGCCGATGAATTGGAAAGTGGTCAACAGGATCTGGCCGAGCTGGAAGTGCGCGACAACGGCAAACCCTTGCCCGAAGCGCAGTGGGACATTGGCGATGCCATCGGCTGCTTCCGTTATTACGCCGGTTTGGCCCGGGAACTGGATCAGCAGCAGGATCAACCGCTGGCGTTGCCGGATGCGCGCTTTCGCTGCCGCATCCGTCATGAGCCGATCGGTGTCGCCGGGCAGATCATTCCCTGGAACTACCCGCTGTTGATGGCGGCCTGGAAAGTCGCGCCAGCCCTCGCTGCAGGGGCAACGCTGGTGTTGAAGCCGTCCGAATTGACGCCACTCACGGCGCTGGAGCTGGCGGCCGCCGCGGACCGTATTGGTCTGCCGGCCGGGGTGTTGAATGTGGTCAGCGGTCTGGGCGCCGACGCGGGCGGCCCGCTGACCGAGCACCCTGGTGTGGACAAACTGGCCTTCACTGGCAGCGTGCCGACCGGGGCGAAAATCATGTCGGCGGCGGCTCGCGACATTAAAAATATCAGCCTCGAACTGGGCGGCAAGTCGGCGTTTATTGTGTTCGACGATGCCGATGTCGACGCGGCGGTGGAGTGGATTCTGTTCGGGATTTTCTGGAATCAGGGTCAGGTGTGCAGTGCCACTTCACGTTTGCTGGTGCAGGACAACATTGCTGCGCGGTTGATCGAACGACTGGTCGAGGAGACTCGCAAGATCACTATTGGACCGGGTATGGACGCGGGTGTGTTGCTGGGGCCGCTGGTCAGTCAGGGTCAGCATGAGAAGGTGCTGGGGTTCATCGATCAGGGGCTTGCCAGTGGTGCCCGTCTGCTCACAGGAGGTCAGCGGCCAGCGCATTTGCCGGAGGGTTACTTCATCGAACCGGCGATTTTCGACGAGCCTGGGCACAGCAGTATTCTGTGGCGTGAAGAGGTGTTTGGGCCGGTGTTGTGCATCAAGCGCTTCAAGACTGAGGAGCAGGCGGTGCAGATGGCCAATGCCAGTCGCTTTGGTCTGGCTGCGGCGGTGATGAGTGCTGATTTGCAACGGACGGCTCGGGTTGCCAATCAGTTGCGGGCAGGGATTGTGTGGGTCAATTGCTCGCAGCCGACCTTTGTCGAGGCGCCCTGGGGAGGGATGAAACACAGTGGGATCGGGCGGGAGCTGGGGGAATGGGGGCTGCACAATTATCTGGAGGTGAAGCAGGTGACTGAGTATGTCAGTGATCAGCCTTGGGGCTGGTATCTGAAGTAGGCGTCTTTGGGCGATTCAATGTGGGAGCGAGCCTGCTCGCGATGGCTGTGTGTCAGGCGATGTTTTTTTTGAGGGTGTACATATCCGTTGCTGCGGTAACGGCCGCTATTGGTTCCGCCCTTACGGCGGGTCACTTGGAAAAGCCCCAAGTAACCAAGGGCTCTTGCCCCTTTCGTTCGGTGGCTCGCTTAGGCTCGCCATACCCTCGCTCCGGTCCTGCTCCGTGGGCCCGCCGCCATCGGCCATCCATGGCCGGGGGCGGCTAACCCGGCATCCATGCCGGGTTGCCCACTGCGCAGAACCTCCACTCGGCCTCTCGAGGGGGCGTGCACCGCAAGATCAAAAGCGAAAGGCGAGCTGACGCTCGGCCTGATGAGTGGTGAAGATCAAAAGCGTACGCGATCCCTGTAGGAGCCAGCTTGCTGGCGAAAAACGCCCAGACACCGCGTTCATCCAGACAACCCCCGTCATCGTTGACGTCCATCGCCAGCAAGCTGGCTCCTACAGTTTTGACCGTGTGAACCCAATCCCCCTGTAGGAGCGAGCCTGCTCGCGAAAAACGCCCAAACACCGCACTCATCCAGACAGCCCGCGTCATCGTTAACGTCCATCGCCGGCAAGCTGGCTCCTACAATTTTGACCGTGTGAACCCAATCCCCGTGTAGGAGCGAGCCTGCTCGCGAAAAACGCCAAGACACCGCGTTCATCCAGACAACCCGCGTCATCGTTCACGTCCATCGCCAGCAAGCTGGCTCCTACAGTTTTGACCGTGTGAACCCAATCCCCTGTAGGAGCGAGCCTGCTCGCGAAAAACGCCAATACACCGCGTTCATCCAGACAACCCGCGTCATCGTTCACGTCCATCGCCAGCAAGCTGGCTCCTACAATCTTGAACGTGTGAACCCAATCCCCTGTAGGAGCGAGCCTGCTCGCGAAAAACGCCAAGACACCGCGTTCATCCAGACAACCCGCGTCATCGTTCACGTCCATCGCCAGCAAGCTGGCTCCTACAATTTTGCACGTGTGAACCCCATCCCCTGTAGGAGCGAGCCTGCTCGCGAAAAACGCCAAGACACCGCGTTCATCCAGACAACCCGCGTCATCGTTCACGTCCATCGCCAGCAAGCTGGCTCCTACAAGGGAAATGCATGTGTGTTTGGAGAAATACGATCAACTGTAGGAGCCGGCTTGCTGGCGATGGCGGTGGGTCAGACAACGAATGTATTGACTGGACGGCCCCCATCGCCAGCAAGCCGGCTCCTACAGAGGATCGGTGTACATATCCGGATATGAGGGTACGCGAACACAAGAGAGCCAGGTCGGCCTTAAGGCCGCCTCGGCGGCTGTGGCGGTGGTCGCCCCCTCGAGAGGCCGAGTGGAGGTTCTGCGCAGTGGGCAACCCGGCATGGATGCCGGGTTAGCCGCGCACGGCCAGGGATGGCCGATCGCGGCGTGCCCACGGAGCAGGACCGGAACGAGGGGATGCCGAGCCATGGCGAGGCACCGAACGAAAGGGGCAAAAGCGCTTGGTTACTTGGCGCTTTTCCAAGTAACTCGCCGTAAGGGCGAAACCGTCAGCCGCAGTTACCGCAGCAACGGATATACCCCCCATTCAATCAAGCAGGCCAACCGTACCCTCACCCCAAATACCACCCCCAAGCCTCACCGCTATATCGGGTAATCTGCTTGGTCTCCAGATAATTGTTAAACCCCCACTCCCCCAACTCCCGCCCGATCCCGCTCTGCTTGTAACCACCCCAAGGCGCCTCGACAAAAGTCGGTTGCGAACAATTGACCCAGACAATCCCCGCCCGAAAACGCCGCGCCACCCGTTCACAACGCGGAATGTCCCGGGACATCACCGCCGCCGCCAACCCGAACGGCGAGTCATTCGCCAGGCGTATCGCCTCCGCCTCGCTGTCAAACGCACGCAAACACACCACCGGGCCAAAGATCTCCTCGCGCCACACCGAACTCTCTTCAGGCACATCGGCGAAAATCGCCGGGGTCAGGTAATACCCCTTCGGCAAATGCGCCGGACGCGTACCGCCGAACACCAGCCGCGCGCCCTCTTGCTGACCCAGCGCAATGGCATCGAGCACCTTGTCCAGTTGCCCCTGACTCACCAGCGGCCCAAGTTTCACCCCCTCGGCAAAACCCTGGCCGATCTGGATCTGTTCCGTCGCCGCGACCAACCGCTCCAGCAAGGCCGGGTACAACGCACGCTCCACCAACACCCGTGAAGTCGCCGAACACACCTGCCCCTGGTTCCAGAAAATCCCGAACAGAATCCATTCCACCGCCGCGTCGAGATCGCTGTCGGCGAAGATCACGAACGGCGATTTTCCGCCCAGTTCCAGGCTGATGTTTTTGATCTCGGCCGCCGCCGCTTGCATGATCTTGCGCCCGGTCGGCACGCTGCCGGTGAAGGCGATCTTGTCGACGTCCGGGTGTTCAGCCAGTGGCGCGCCAGCCTCGCGCCCCAGCCCGCTGACGACGTTCAGCACACCCGCCGGCAACCCGGCCTGATCGGCAATCCCGGCCAGTTCTAGGGCGGTCAGTGGCGTCAATTCCGAAGGCTTTAGCACCACCGTGCAACCCGCCGCCAGCGCCGGGGCGACTTTCCACGACGCCATCAACATCGGGAAATTCCACGGGATAATCGCGGCAACCACACCGACAGGCTCCTTGATCACCGAAGAGCTGAAGCGCTCATCGGGCAGCTTGATCGCCTGTTCGCTGTGTTGATCCGAGCCTTCCGCCAACCCGGCATAAAAGTCGAAACAACCGGCGGTGTCGGCGATGTCCCACAGGGCTTCCGGCAGCGGCTTGCCGTTGTCCCGCACCTCGATGGCGGCCAGTTCGTCCTGCCGCGCGCGGATGCCGTCAGCGATTCTGCGCAGCACTTGCGCACGCTGTGCACCGCTCCAGCGTGGCCAGTCACCTTCGTCGAACGCCTTGCGCGCGGCGGCGACGGCCAGGTCGATGTCTTCCGCCGTGGCGGCGGCGACCTGGGCCAGCACCGACTCATCGCTAGGGTCAAACGCCTCGAAAACGCCGCGCTGCACCGGTGCGATCCACTCGCCGCCGATGTACAGCCGTTGATAGTCACGCATGGCAAACTCCTTCACTCACCGGCTGCTCCAGCCGAATATTCTCCAGGCGACTGAACGCGTCGACCCGCACCCCGCTGCCCACGCTCACGCCCGGGCCAAACACCACGCACGGCTCGACGCGCACGTCCGTGGCCAGCTCCGTATCAGCGCTGAAAAACACCGTGTCCGCCGCCACCAGGCTGACACCCGATTGCATGACCGCACGGCGTCGGCGCTGCTGGAACAGCTGTTCAGCCACGTGCAATTGCTCGCGATCGTTGACCCCGAGCACTTCCGTCTCATCCACCTCGACGGCCGTAACGGTCAGGCCCGCATGGTTGGCAGTCGCCACCGCATCGGTGAGGTAATACTCGCCCTGGGCGTTTTGATTGCCGATGCGCTCCAGCAGCCAGAGGCAAGTGTCCGCACGCAATCCCATGACGCCACCGTTGCAAAAGTTGACCTCAAGCTCCTGCGCACTGGCGTCCTTGGCTTCGCGAATCGCCAGCAAGCGCCCCTCTTCCACCAGCAAGCGCCCGTACGGGCCCGGCTGTTCAGTGTGAAATCCCGCGACCGCGACCGCGGCACCGTCGATCAACGCCTGGCGCAGTTGCATCAAGGTCTGCGCGCTGATCAACGGCGAATCACCAAACAGCACCAGCACGCAACCCTGTTCGTGAGCCTGTAATGCCGCCCGCGCGGCGAGCAGCGCATGGGCCGTGCCCAGCTGTTCGAGCTGGGTGAAGGTCCGCGCGGTCGGCGCCGCCTGTTTCAAATAATCGGCTACCGCCCGGCTGCCAGCGCCGAGCACCACCGCGCATTGCTCGATGTTCGCCGCTTCGACCGCCGCCAGCACATGACCGAGCAGCGGGCGATTGCCCACCAGGTGCATGACTTTCGGCAGCTGCGAACGCATGCGCGTGCCCTGCCCGGCGGCGAGGATCACCGCCAGGGTCGGCCAGGAAATGTTGTCGCTCATGGCGACCCTCCCCAAGAGTTAAACCTGATCGCGATAGAACACGTCGTCGGCGTACGGGTACCACCAGTCCTGAATCTTCGGCTGGTGATCGATGATGACCATTTTCGAGCGCCGGAATGCTTCCAGGCCTTGACGCCCAAGTTCGCGGCCCAGGCCGGACGCCTTCCAGCCGCCAAACGGCAGCGCGTCGTTGTCGATCAGCGGGTTGTTGACCCAGACCATCCCGGCTTCGAGACGTTCGGCAGCCTCCATGGCTTCGGCGAGGTCGATGGAGAACAGCGACGCGCCCAGCCCGAAGGGCGAATCGTTGGCCAGACGCACCGCTTCGTCGAAATCACCGACACGGCAGATCGCCGCGACCGGGCCGAAACACTCTTCCTGAAGAATCGCCATGTCGCCGGTCACGCCGGTGAGGATGGTCGGCTCGTAGAACCAACCGACCGTGTGCTGCGGCGGAATCCGTCCACCACACACCAGCGTGGCGCCTTTGGCCACGGCGTCGTCGACCAGGCGCATGACTTTGTTGCGCGCGGCTTCGCTGACCATCGGCCCGATTTCCGTATGTTCCAGGCCATGGCCAATACGCAGCGCGCGGGTGCGCTCGGCGAACTTCGCGACGAACTCGTCGTGGATGTCATCGACCACGTAGAAGCGTTCCGCCGAGGTACAGATCTGCCCGCTCAGGTGGAACGCGGCGGTCACCGCGCCTGCCGCCGCGACGTCCAGCGGCGCGTGTTTGGAGATGATCAACGGGTCGCTGCCACCGGCCTCGATCACGCACGGCTTCATCTGTTCGGCACAGGCCACCGCCACCGCTTTGCCCGCCGCGACACTGCCGGTAAACGCCACGGCGTGAGTGCCGGTGGATTTCACCAGCCATTGCGCGGTCTGCGCATCGCCCGGCACACAGGACACCAGCCCCGACATCAACGAGGTGAAATGCTCCATGAACTTGAGCGTGCACAGGGTCGTCGCTTCTGCCGGTTTGATGATGCAGGCGTTGCCCGCCGCCAACGAAGCCGCGACCGTCCAGCACATCAACAGGATCGGAAAGTTGAACGGCATGATGTGCACGCTGACGCCATAGGGCTCATAACGCACGTGCTGGAACGAGCCGATCTGGGTGGTGCCGGCGACCTTGCCGGCGTCGTCCCGAGCCATTTCCGCGTAGTAGCGGAAGATTGGCGCGCAGTTGGCCAGTTCACCCGTGGCTTCGGGGAACGGCTTGCCCATTTCCAGGGTCATCAACCGCGCCACTTCACGGTTGCAGGCAACGTCCTGTTCGATGGCATTGGCCAGTTGATGCAAACGGGCGGCGCGGCTTTTCGCGTCGATCAGCCGCCACTGTTTTTGCGCGGCGGTGGCGGCGTCGACGGCGGCTTGCACGTCGGCTTCACCCGCAATGCCGACCTGCCCGACCGGTTGCAGGGTTGCCGGGTCAAGCACTTCGCGGGTGCGCGCATTCGTCAGTGGCAGGAATTCGGAGTTGATGAAACGCAAGGCAGCGTCAGTGTTAAAGGTGGCCATGGGCAGATCCTTGAACCAGTCGATAAGGGGTTTCGCGCAACATCGCGAGGGTTGCGGCCGGCAGTTCATCGCGCCAGCCCGGCACATGCCCGTTGAGCCATGCGCGTAGCGGTGCAAAGGCTTCGGCGTCGAGCGCGCGGACAAACAGCCCGAGGGTGCGCGGCAGATGCGCCAGGTACGCGTGCTTGCCATCGCGGCCCGCCAGGCGCACAAAAATCCCCAGCACCTTGGCGTGGCGCTGGGCGGCCAGCCGCCGGTAATCCTCGAGAAAACGCGGTGCATCGAGTTCCGGGCGTTGCATCAGGTAATGGGTCAACAGCGCCACGCGCAGTGCTTCCGGTACATCGCGGCGGGCGTCTTCGAGCAATGACATCAAGTCGTACGCCGCCGCGCCGATCAAGGCATCCTGGAAATCCAGCAGGCCGCAGGCCGCCACACCTTCGCGGCCTTCGAGCAGCATCAGGTTGTCGACGTGGAAGTCGCGCAACACCAGCGCTTCACGACGCTGCGCGACATCGCCACAGGCTTCGGCGAACAGCGCCAGAAACGACTCGCGCAGGCCCAACGCCGCGTCCTTGCCAATCAGCAACGGCGCGTACCAATCGATGAACAGCGCACACTCGTCACTCAGTTGCCCGGCGTCATAGGGCGCCAGTTCGGCCGTGGACGGTGCGCGATGCAACGCCACCAGCGCATCGACCGCCAGCCGATACAACGCCGCTTGTGGATGCCCCGCCGCCAGCAAACGGGTGTAGGTGTCGTGACCGAAATCTTCGATCAACGCCAGCCCCGCCACCTCGTCGACCTGCAACAGGGCCGGCGCGGAAAGCCCCAGGCCGTGCAAGTGCCGGGCAACCTGGACAAACGGCCCGATCGGCTCGCTGTGCGGTGGCGAATCCATCAGCAGCAAGCCTTCACCGCTCAAACGGAAATAGCGCCGGGTCGAAGCATCCGCCGGCAACGCGATCAGTGGCGCCCCGGCGAAACCGGCACGCGCCAGGAAGGCAGCGCGCTGGGCTTCGCGGTCGGGCGATGACGCACGTGTCTCAGTCATGGCATTCACCGGATCATGTAGACCTTTTTCACCGTCTCGTGGACGGTGCACACGCCTTTCCAGTCCTTGCGGAAAAAGGCTGCGGTGTCGGGCTTGATCTCGATCACTTCGCCGGATTCGTGGACGTAGGTGCAGCGGCCTTCGAGGAAATGGCAGAACTCGTCGCTGGTGACGTGGCAAAACCATTTGCCCGGCGTGCAGATCCACACACCGCACTCGGACTGGCCTTCGGGGCCTTTGTGCAGCACCACGCCGGAGACACGGGATTCGCCTTCGAGCATGGTCGGGATCACGCCCCAGTCTTTGACGTCGGTGATGCTCAGCGGGTTGTACAGGAACGGGGTAATCATTGGTTTTCTCCACATAAATTGGTTTTTTGTAGGAGCCAGCTTGCTGGCGATGGACGTCAACGATGACGCGTGCTGTCTGCATGACCGCGTCGTCCAAACGTTTTTCGCGAGCAGGCTCGCTCCCACAGGGCATTTCGGATTCAGGCCAGCATGTAAACGTTGCGCAGGGTTTCCCGGACGTGGCATTCGCCGGTCCAGCCGGCCGGGAACAGCACCAGGGTGTTGGGGCGAATCTCGATCACTTCGCCGTTGTCATTGCGGTACGTGGCCTCGCCCGCGAGGAAATGGCACAGCTCATCGCGCGGGATCGACAACCGCCAGCGCCCGGGCGTACACACCCAGAGCCCGGTTTCAGGGCTGTTGTTCGGGCCTTTGAACAGCAACCGCCCGCTGGAGTGCGAGACGCCTTCGACCGCGTCGCTCTGTACGCCCCAGTCCACCAGGTCGGTGCGGCTGCTGACGGCTTCGAGGTAAGGCGTGATACCCGCCGTGGTGTTTGCATCAGGCATCGTTAAGCACCTTGTCGAGAATGGCGGCCGCGTCTGCCGGCCCTTTGCGTGATTGCATCTGCGCGCTGGTGCGCTGCAGACGTTGGCGCATCGCCTCATCGCTGAGGCACGCCGCGAGTTTTTCCGCCAGCTGCGCTTCGTTCCACTCGTAGCGATCGAGCTTGAAGCCGTGGCCGCTTTCTTCGGCGCGCATGGCGTTGTCGTGACCGTCCCAGACATAGGACATGACGATCGCCGGCTTACCGAAAAACAGGCACTCGGTGAAGCTGTTGTTGCCGCCGTGATGGATCACCGCATCGACCTGGGCAATTACCGACGGTTGCGGGAACCAGTTGGAGATCAGCACGTTGTCGGGCAGGTCCGGGTATTCGTCGAGGTGCTCGCCGACGTTGAACAACGCGCGGTACGGCAACTTGCCGACGGCACTGATCAGACGCTGCAGCAGGTCGACGTCGCCCGAACCGAGGCTGCCGAAACTGACGTAGAGCAACGGCTTGTCGTTGTTGGCGCGGAACTCGGGAATCTCGTAGGAAGTGTCGTGACGCACGCAGCCTTGCAGGTAATGGAAGCGCTCCGGCGGCAGTGGATGACGGCGCTCGAACTTGACCGCGTCCGGGTACAGCAACAGGTTCATGTAAGGCGAGGCTTCGAAGAACGTGCCCAGCGGATACGGCTGCTCGCCATGGGCTTGCAGGAACTGGTTGAAGTCTTCGTGAATCGGCCCGACCACCTCTTCGAAACGCTGGCGGAAACGCGCATGGCCGGCCTTGTCGTCGACGCTCATGCCCGACAGGTGCGGCGGGATATCCGGGTCTTCGATCTCGTTTTCCGAGCAGGAAATGATCCGCACCCAGGGCTTGCCGTATTGCTTGATCGCGGGGAACAGGATCACGTTGTCGACGCAGATCAGGTCGGGTTTGACCTTGTCCAGCACCGCCGGCAAATCCTTCTGTGCCCACTTCGCCGTGTCGACGATGGCGGCCCAGCATTCCTTCACGTAGTTGTCGATCTGCTCCAGAGGGGTTTTGCGGAAATTGGGAATGTGGCCGTTGATGAAGTCGACCCAGTAGCGGGCCATTTCTTCGGCCGGCATCGGCGCGGACATGTTGACCATGTGTTCTTCAAAACCATACCCGGCGTACACGCCGCTCATGCCGGGGTCGGTGAGGAACACCGCCTTGTGGCCGAGGGCTTCGCACGCCTGGGCGATACCGACTGAGTTCAGCGCCGGGCCATAGGCGGCTTCCGGAAAGAAGGCGATCACTTTCTGTTTCATCGAGCGGTACTCCTGCCTGGTCTCTTTTTATTGTTCAGCGCGTCAACACACGGGCGTGGCGAGCCTGCCAGCCGAGCCGGACGCTCATGCCAATTGCAAAATGAGCGAATTCGAACTGCGAGGACGGCACCCGCACGATCAGCGCCTTGTCGCTGAGCGCGGTCTGCACATGCAGGTTGGTGTCGAGGCCGTGATAGGCGATTTCGACGATGTGGCCGCTCACCTGATTGGCGCAGCTCTCCTCCTCCGCCGCCAACACCTGCAGGCGCTCGGGGCGGACGACGACCGCGACCTTTTGCCCCGGCACCAGCGGCGTGTCGGTCTCGACCGCCAGTTCCTGACCGTTGACCCGCACCGTGCTCGCCCCCGAGCGCACGCCCTCGAACAGATTGCTGACGCCGATGAAATTGGCGACGAACCGGCTGTTGGGGTTTTCGTAAAGTTCGGTGGGGCTGCCGCACTGGCAGACCTTGCCGCCGTCGAGCACCGCCATGCGGTCCGACATCACCAGCGCTTCTTCCTGGTCGTGGGTGACGATGATGAAGGTGATGCCGCTTTCGAGTTGCAGGCGCTTGAGTTCGAGCTGCATCTTTTCCCGGAGCTTTTTGTCGAGCGCGCCCAAGGGTTCGTCGAGCAGCAACACCCGCGGGCGTTTGACCAGTGCCCGCGCCAGGGCAACGCGCTGGCGCTGCCCACCGGAAAGCTGATCGGGCTTGCGCTCGGCCAGTTCGCCGAGCTGCGCGGTGTTCAGCACGTCATCGACCCGACGGCGGATTTCCGCTTCGGGCAAGCGCTCCATCTCCAGGCCGTAAGCGATGTTCTTGCGCACGGTCATGTTGGGAAACAGCGCATAGGACTGGAACATCAGGTTCAACGGGCGTTTGTTGGCCGGCAGCGGCGAGATGTCTTTGCCGTCCAGGTAAATGCAACCGGCGCTGGGGGTTTCGAAACCGGCGAGCATGCGCAACAGCGTGGTCTTGCCGCAGCCGGAAGGGCCGAGCAGCGCGAAGAACTCGTTCTCGCGGATGTTCAGCGACACCTCGTCGACCGCCAGGCCGTTGCCATAAGACTTGCTGACCTTGTCCAGGATCAGTACCGCAGATGAATTATTCATGGGTGCGAGGAGCCTTGTTGAGACGCTGCGAAGCCAGCAGCGCGGTGATGCTGACCAGCATCACCAGCGTCGCCAGGGCATTGATTTCCGGGGTGACGCCGAAGCGGATCATGGCGTAGATCTGCATCGGCAACGTGGTGGAAGCCTGGCCGGAACCGGAGTTGAAAAAGGCGATGATGAATTCGTCCACCGACAGCGTGAACGAGAGCAATCCGCCCGCCAGCACGCCGGGGAAAATCGCCGGCAACAGCACCCGGCGGAAGGTGGTGAACCAGCTCGCGCCGAGATCGATCGAGGCTTCGAGAATCGAATAGTCGAAATGCTTGAGCCGCGTGCGCACCACCGCGCAGACGAAGGCGATGTTGAACACGGCGTGGCTGATGATGATCGAGTGCAGGCCAAGCCCGACCTTGAGCAGGTTGAAGAAGCTCAACAGCGCGATCGCCAGGACGATGTCGGGAATGATCATCGGCGCCATCAGCAGGGTGTCGACCACCTGCCCCTTTTCGCTGCCCTTGCGGCGCAACTCGATGCCGAGGGCGAGGAAGGTTCCGAGCACACAGGCAATGAAGGTTGCCGACAACGCGACGATCAGGGTGTTGAGGGCCGCCGACAAAATCGCCGAGTTGTGCGCCAGCGCCACGTACCACTTCAGCGAGACGCCGCCCCAGGCGGTCGGCAATCCGGATTTGTTGAACGACAGCAGGATCAAAACCAGGATCGGCACATACAGGAAGGCATACACCAAACCCAAATGCGTGCTGAGCACGGTGCCGCCGATAGAGCGAGGCTGGCTCATGCGCGGCCTCCTTCTGCACGACGGGCCACCAGGGCCTGGATGAACAACAGGATCAGCATGATCGCGATCAGGAAAAAGCTCAGCGCCGCACCGAACGGCCAGTCCCGCGCCGTGAGGAATTGCGCGTAGATCAGGTTGCCGACCATCTGCACCTGCTTGCCGCCCAACAGGTCGGCGGTGATGAAGTTGCCGATGCTCAGGACGAAGACAAATACCGCGCCGGCCGCGACGCCGGGCACGCTCAGCGGCAGGATGATCCGGCGGAAGGTCATCCAGCCCGAGGCGCCGAGGTCTTTCGAGGCGTCCCAGAGTTCGTTGTTGATGCGCGACAGCGAGGAGAAGATCGCCAGGATCACAAACGGGATGTAGTTGTAGACCAGGCCCAGTACCACCGACGCTTCGGTGTACAGCAGGTTGATCGGATCGCCGCTGTAACCGAACAACTGCAGCATCCGGTTGATCAGACCTTCGCGATTGAGCAGGACAATCCAGGCATAGGTGCGGATCAGGTAGTTGCTCCAGAATGGCAGCATCACCAGGAACAGAAACACCGCTTGATGACGCCGAGGCGCGCGGGCAATGGCGTATGCGGCCGGGTAGCCGATCAGCACGGCGAACAGTGTCGCCAGCCCGGCGATCTTGGCTGACTTGAGCAGGATGCCGAGGTACAGCGGATCGAACGCACGCTGGTAGTTTTCCCAGGTGAACAGCCAATCGATACCACCGTAGGCACCGCGTTCGACGAAGCTGTAGACCAGCACCAACAGACACGGCACCACCAGAAAGATCAGCAGCCAGCCAAAGCCGGGCGCAAGAAGCCAGGCCGACAGACGCCTGTCAGCATGCAAAGCACTCATTACCCATATCCTCCCGCCCCGGAACAGAGGCGGCTTGCGAGCGTGGCGAGGCATGCCGGGCATGCCTCGTATCGTTGCGGCTTACGTGTTCAAGGCTTAGTTCTGCGCCGCCATGATTTCGGTGACAGCCCGGGTGTAGGCCTTTTGCGTAGTGCCGCCCAGGTCGCGCAATTGCTCCATCTTCAACAACTCGCTCGGGGCGATTGTCAGGTTGGGGTATTGCTTGAGCAGGTCAGCGGACAAACCGGCCATTGCGGCCTGGTTGGGGACTTTGTAGAGGATGTTTTCCGCGACCCAGACGTGGTTTTCCTTGGCGAGCATGAAGTTGACGAACTTGAACGCCTGCTCCTGATGCTTCGAACTTTTCAGCACGACCATGGTGTCCACCCACAGGTCGGAACCTTCCTTCGGCACGACAAACTTGATCGCCGCGTTGGCCTGGGTGCCGTAGTTGCACCAGCCATCCCAGGCATGCGCCATCAGCGATTCGCCGGAAGCGAGCTTGGAATAGAACGTGGTGTCGTCGAAGGCGAGGATGCGTTTCTTGGTGGCGATCAGCTGATCGCGTACCGCAGCGATGTGGCTGGTGTCGTTGTCGTTGACCGACCAGCCCTTGGCCAGGAACCCGGCGCCGAGCATCCAGCGGTCGGTGGCGAGCATGGTCACTTTGCCTTTGAGCGCATCGCTCGGGTTGAGCAACTCGTTCCAGCTGGTCGGCGCCGGAGTGACCTTGTCGGAGCGGTAGCAGATCCCGGTCGTGCCCCAGGTGTAGGGCACCGAGAAATGGTTGCCCTTGTCGTATTCGAGCTGGGTGGCTTCGGGGTAGAGGTTTTTCAGGTTGGGGACTTTGACCGGATCGATGTCGGCCAGCAGGCCTTGCTTGTGCAGGACTTCGGCGAAGGGAGAGGAGACAAACACCACGTCATAGCCTTCCCCGCCAGATGCCATGAGCTTGCCCATGATTTCTTCGTTGGTCGCGTGCAACGCCTTGTCGACGTCGACGCCGCTGGCGGCCTTGAACTTGTCCAGCGCATCCGGGGCCATGTATCCGTCCCAGATGGAAATCACCATGTCTTTTGCACTTGCGGCCTGTGAAGCGATCGCCAGGGAGGCGGTCAATCCCAGACACATAAGGCCTTTCAGCTTTCTCATAATACTCACCCGACGATTGTTTATTTTTTTGTGTTCGAAGGCAGTACGGCAAAAAGAGAAACGATTGCATGTGTTTTTTTTTAGAAATTAGGACCAGCATGGAAGTATGTCAACGGTTTTTTTGCGCCTGACGGTTTTACGGTGCATGACATAAGATGAGCACCTGAGTCGCAGCGACCAACAGAGATAAGACGCTTGAGCACAACACCCGAGAAAAAACCCCGCACCAATCACCTGGAACTCGCCCGGCGGATCCTGGAGCACACCCAGGAAACCGGACTGGTGGCCGGTGATCCGGTGGCCGAGCAAGCATTGGCGCGGACCTTTCAGGTATCACGCACGCTGATTCGTGGCGCCCTGAAAGTCCTGCTGGAAGAAAACCTGTTGAGCCACGAAGCCGGCAAAGGCTATCGATTGCTCGCCGCACCGGACGGCCAGGCGTTCAACGCCGCGCTGCCACAAGCCGAGGAAGAAGAACTGGCGACCTCGGTCCTGCGCGACCGCATGGCCGGACGTCTCGGCGACAGCATCAGCATCAGCGAGCTGATGCGCCGCTACGACATCGGCCGCCCCGCCGCGCAAAAAGCCCTGCTGCAACTCAGCGAAAGCCAGGCGATCGAGCGCGGCCCCGGCCAGTCCTGGCTGTTTCGCCCGTCGCTGAACAGCCTCGCCGCCCTCGAAGAAAGCCTCAAGTTCCGCCTGATCCTCGAACCGGAAGCCTTGCTCAGCCCGCACTTCAACGCCGATCCGCAGCGCCTGGCATTGCTGCGCAGCGCCATGCAAACCTTGCTGTCCAGGCCGGTCGAAGACTTCGACATCCAGCAGTTTCGCGAGCTGGACATCAGCTTTCATGAACTGATTGGCCAGAGCTGCGGCAACCGTTTTATCGGTGATGCCTTGCTCCAGCATCAGAGCCTGCGGCGCCTGCCGAATCTGCTGCCGACCGTCAGCGTGCACCGCCTGCAGGAAGCCCTGCGCGAGCACCTGCAAATCATTGCGCACATCGAGCGCGGCCAACTGGAGATCGCCGCCGACCTGCTGCGCCTGCACCTGCGATTGAGCGCCGCCCAGCGCCCGCAAACCGCCAATCGCGGGATTCCCCAGGGTCATTTGTTCGGGCGTCGCTAAGCCCCTCAAAAAACATGATGATTTTTTTTATAAAATAAGACAGCATCCAGTCATCTCAGGCAGGGCGGGCTTTACCCGCCATGGACTTTCTTCGCCATGCACACACACAAACTGATCGCCTTGTTTCCGGAAGCCAGTTTCGGCGCGGCCTTGAACTGCATTGGTATCGCCCAGTCACTGCGTGAGCTGGGAGCAAAACCGGTCTTTATCTGCCACGAACATTTTCAGGGGCTCTTCGCCGAATACGGCTTCGACGAGTACCCGATTCCACAAGCCAGCCCGTTGTCGGCAGCGGAACACCAGCATTACTGGGAGCGCTTTATCGAGCGCAACATTCCCTACTTCGACCAGACGCCTTTGGCGCAGATTGACAGCTACGTGGCGCCGGCCTGGGAAGCGATCATCGACACCGCGATCGAAGCGGAAAAGCCGCTGCAGCAGTTGCTCGGCCGCTTGAAACCGGACGTCATCGTCCTCGACAACGTGGTCATGTTCCCCGCCATCGCCAACGCGGGATGCCCGTGGGTGCGCATGGTGTCCTGCGCGGAAACCGAACTGCCGGATCCTGCGGTGCCGCCTTACCTGTCGGGCTGCCTGGCCGGCGATACCGAGGCCCGCGAACGCTTTGTCGAGCATTATCAAAAAGCGGTCGCACCGGCCCATGAGCGCTTTTCGCAGTTTCTTGCGAGCAACGGCACCGCGCCCTGCCCGCCCGGCCAGTTCCTTGGCGATTCGCCGTGGCTCAACCTGCTGCTGTCACCGACGCCGGTGCGTTACGAGCGCCAGCCGCCGCTGGATCCGCAGCGTTACGTGTACCTCGACGGTTGCGTGCGGCGCGAGGCGCCTTACATCGTTCCCGGCTTTCCGCGGCACAACGATGCGCCGCTGATCTACATCAGTTTCGGTAGCCTCGGAGCTGCCGACACCGACATGATCAAGCGCCTGATCAGCACCATCGAACCGTTGCCCTACCGCTTCCTCATCAACGTCGGTGCCTATCGCGACACCTACACCACCGTCCCGGACAACGTGTACCTGGACAGCTGGTTTCCACAGCCGGCCGTGCTCAAGGAATGCCAGTTGTTCATCCACCACGGCGGCAACAACAGCTTCTGCGAAGCGCTGTACTTCGGCTTGCCGTCGCTGATCATTCCTTACTGCTGGGACGGCCACGACAACGCCGCCCGCGCCGAGGAAGTCGGCGTCGGCCGCTACCTGCCACGCTTTGCCAATCCACTGGCCGCCCTGCCCGCCGCTCTTGAGCAGCTGTTGGCCGATCACGGGATGAAACAACGGCTGCAAGCGTTCAGTAAAACCATGCAGGCGACCCGCGGCACTGACATCGCGGCGCGGGCGATCATGGCGCTGCCCGACGCATAAGAACCCCAGTAGGAGCCAGCTTGCTGGCGATCGCGGAGTGCCAGCCAACCAACTCGTCGCCTGAACCACCGCTATCGCCAGCAAGCCGGCTCCTACAGTTTGATCTGCGTCGGGCGCATATCCTGCGCTGAACAACATTCCCGTGTAGGAGCCAGCTTGCTGGCGATCGCGGAGTGTCAGCCAACCATGCCTTCGCCTGTGCCACCGCGATCGCCGGCAAGCCGGCTCCTACAGTTGATCATCGTCGGGCGCATATCCCGCGCTCAACCACATTCCCGTGTAGAAGCCGGCTTGCTGGCGATCGCGGAGTGTCAGTCAACCAAGCATTCGCCTGTGCCACCGCGATCGCCGGCAAGCCGGCTCCTACAGTTTGATTGCCGTCGGGCGCGAATCCTGCGTTGTTTGGAACGCCCAACCGGCTCCCTGCAACGCGCGGCCCAGGGCGGAAACATCGTCCTCGCTTCTCTCCTCGAACGGCGGCATGTACGCCAACGGATCCGCCAGCGTCGAGGCCTGCCCGAGAAAGCCTTGCGACGCCGCGTGCAGGCAATACGCACTGTACGCCGGGTTGTAACCGCCCTCCTGAACAATCAACAGCCGCCCCTCACAGTGCTCGTCGGCAAACCGCCGAGCCCGCTGTGCAAGGCGATTGAAGCCGTTCATGGTCAGCAGCTGCCGGCCATTCGGGTCGAACTGCGAAGCGTCGAGGCCATTGGCGATGATCAACAGTTGCGGCGCAAATGCCGCCAGCGCCGGCTCGACAAACCGCTCGAACGCCAGCTCATACGCCAGGTCGCCCGACCCCATCGGCAACGGAATATTCAGGTTGCTGCCAACCCCCGCGCCTCTGCCCCGCTCGTCCACGCCACCGGTCTGAGGATGACTGGCGCCCCAGGCGCCGTGATCCATGTGCATCGACACCGTGAGCACCGACGGGTCCTCGTAAAATCCCTCCTGGGTGCCATTGCCGTGATGCACATCCCAGTCGACGATGGCGACCCGCTCGATGCCGGCCGCCTGAGCAGCCCGCGCCGCCACGGCAACGTTGTTGAAAAAGCAGTAACCGTCCGCCATGTCGGGCGCCGCGTGGTGCCCAGGCGGGCGCACCAAAGCCATGGCAGGACGGCGTTCGCGCAGCGTTTGCTCAAGCGCCGCGAGACTGGTCCCGGCAGCGGCAAGCAGGCCAGCCAAACCGCCGGCATTGATCAACGTGGTACTGCTGAATCGCCGTCCCTGCTGATCCGCCGACTGAATGCTTCGCCAGTAATCCTCCGTGTGAAAACGCAACAACTCCTCCCGCGTCGCATGCCGGCCGGTGTGCCAGAGCAGATTCGCGGCCACGGGACCATTACGCAAAATCGCCCGCATGTTGACCAGCCGCGGGCTGCTTTCCGGGTGCTGGGTCTGCGTTTCCAGAAGGTCACTCGGCGGCGCCTCGAACACCCCGTAACCGGTGTCGTGGCGCAGCACATCGTCATGCCAGAAAACGTCCATCAATCCAGACATAAGGTGCTCCTCAATCGATGATCGTCAGCTCGGGTGGAATCTCCGACAGGCTGCGCGAACCGTCCGCCTCGCACAGCACCGTGTCGCCCAGCTTGAGCCCGAAGCCTTCGGAATACAGCGACAGGTTTGGCTCGATGGAAAACGACATGTTCGGCTGGAACACATGGTCGTCGGCCTCATCGACCATCATTGCTTCAAGCCAGGTCGGTGGATACGCCAACCCGAGGCTGTAGCCGATGCGGTGCACGCGGGTCCGCGACAGGTCGATGCGATCAAGGATTTTGTTGCACACCCGATTGGCCTCACCGACCGGCGTGCCCGGCTTCGCGACGTCGATGGCAGCGTTGAACGCTTCCGTCAGCAGGGTCGACACCTCACGCACCCGCGCCGTCGGTTTGCCGATGACGGCGGTGCGCATCAGGATCGCGTGATAGCGGTTGCACACGCCGGCGTGCTCGAGAATCACCACGTCACCCGGGCTGATCGTGATGCGATGCGGCATGGCGTGGGTCATGGTGCTGCGGCGCCCGGTGGCGCACATCGGGCTGATCGCCGAATACTCGCTGCCCGCCTCGCCCAACGCCTTGGAGACGATCCCGGAAATCTCCACCTCGGACATGCCCGGACGCAGCGCCTCGAACGCGGCGCGCATGCCGTAGTCCGCCATCCGCGCGGCACTGCGCTGGTACTCGATTTCTTCCGCGGTCTTGATCAGGCGCTCCTCGGCCACCACCACCGAAGCGTCCTCGAAATGCGCGTTCGGCATGTGCCGCAACAGCGTGGTGTATTGCAGAGGACTGAAGGTCGAGGCCTGCATTTCCAGGCCGATACGACCCTGGCTCAGGCCTAGCTCTTCAAGTGAATCGGCGACGATGCGCAGCGGGTCCTGCTTGGCGATGTCGTAGAAAATCCCCTCTTCCATGCTCGACAACTCGTAGGTGCAAGGCTCCTCGCTGGTGCGGGTCAGGAAGATCGGGTTGGCCAGTTTCGGCGAAATGATCAGCGCCTGATACCAGAGGAAGCCGAGGCTGTCGAAACCGGTCAGGTAGTTGATGTTGTCCGGGTAATTGACCACCAGAGCGTCCAGGCCACGTTCGCTCATTCGACGTTTTACCGCTTCGATACGTTGACGATAAGTGCGCAGGGGAAATGCAGTCATCATGAGGTATCCCTCCTTAGGGAAAAGGTGCACGGGTAAAAATGAAATATCAGGGGATTGCGGGTCGGCTAGCGACCCGGTGAATCAGCGTTTCTGTCGTGCCGGTACAGGCGCACCAACAGCACGATCAGGGTGATGAAGATCATCAGGGTGGAGACGGCCGCGATGGCCGGGTCCAGGTTGTAGCGCAGGCCGTCCCATATCCGTTTGGGCAGCGTGATGACGTTGAGTCCGCTGGTGAACAAGGTGACCACCACCTCCTCCCAGGACATGATGAATGCCATGAAAAAGCTGCCCGCCATGCCCACACGCACGTTCGGCATCAGCACCTGGCGAATGGTCATCCACAACCCCGCGCCCAGTGAGCGAGAGGCCTTGTAGAGGCTGGTCTCAAGCCGGCTGTAAGCCACCAGCATGGCGATCAGCGAGTACGGCAGTGCCATCATCAAATGACCGAAACCCACGCCCAGCAAAGTATCGAGCTGCTGGACCTTCGCCCCGAGGTAGTAGATGGACATGGCGGACACCACCTGCGGCACGATCATCGGCAGCAACACCACGGTGGTCAGCGCGACGCGGTAGCGCGGCTCCAGCCAGATACCGGTGGCGAACAGGAACGCGAGCGCGGTACTGACCACACCGACCGCCACCGCCAGCCCGAGGCTTTGCAGGATCGAACTCAGCCACGCGCCGTTGAGCAGTTCGAGGTAATGCCGCAATGACCACGCACCGTCCGGAAAGGCCAGGTAGCGCTGATCACCAAAAGACAGCGGCACAATCACCAGGATCGGCAGCAGCAGGAACAATGCCGCCAGCAGCAGACCGGCGAACGACAGCAGCTTCGCCAGATCGGGACGCGGCTTGAAGCGGGTGGCGGCAGGCGTTTGCGCAGCCAGCCGAGTCACTGTAGGCACCGTGCTCATGCGGTTCTCCCGGTAAAACGTCCAAAGCCCACCAGTTTGCCGAACACCACCGCGCAAACCGCGACCATCAACATCAGGACAATGCTCAGCGCAGCGCCCAGACCCCAGTTGGATAACTGGAACATCTGGATGTAGATGCTCTCCGCCAACATCGCCGCTTTGCCGCCACCCAACAGGGCCGGCGTCACGAAACAGCCAAGGCTGAACACGAACACCGTCGCCGAGGCCGCCGCCACACCGGGCAAGGTCAGGGGCAGGAACACGTCCTTCAACGTGGCCCAGCGCCCGGCGCCCAGACTGCTCGCCGCCCTCAACAGGCCGTCATCGATCTGGCGCATGGAGGACAGCAACGGCAGCACCGCGTACGGCACCATGAAATGCACCATGCCGATCAACGCCCCGAGCTCGTTGCGTACCAGCGCCAGTGGCTCGTCGACGACCCCCAAAGTCAGCAGGCTCTGGTTGACCAGGCCATCGTTGCGCAACAACACCAGCCAGGCGAACGCCCGAATCAGCATCGACAGCCAGAACGGCAACAGCACGAACAACTCGATGAACTGCCGGCCCCGGCCCGACGCGAAGCGCCAGCGATAGGCGATCAGGTAAGCGATGGCGACGCTGATCAGCGTCGTCAGCAGGCAGATCCGCAGCGTGCGCCAGATGACCGTGTGAATCGTCGCGCTGTCGATGATGGTCGCGTAATGCTGGACCCCGGGTTGCGGCAGGCTGAGGCTCCAGCCCAGTACGCCCAGCGTCGGCAGCAGGTAACCGATGAGAATGATCACCGGCAGCGGCAGAATCAGCAGCGCGTAGATGCGCAACGTGCCTTGGGAACCGATTCGCATATCAGCCCCCGATCAAGGCCAGGTAACGCTCGAGCGTTTCACCGTAGTGATCGGCGTACCAGAGGTTGTTCATCGACACTTGCTTGCGCAGGTTGTCCGGCGCGGTGGGGTTGATCCGCTGCAGCTCAGGCGAGAGCAACGCGTTCACCTTCTCGTCCACCGGCCCCATGTTGTAGACCTCCATCAGCTTGGCCTGCACTTCCGGGCGCAACGCGTAGGCAATGAATTTCATGGCGTTGGCGGCGCCGGCCGGATTGCTCTTGGGCACCATCCACACTGACGGCGCGACGATGGCGTTGTCGAAGGTCCAGTCGATCGCGCCACCGGTGTCGTGTTTGACCAGCTCGGCGCGGGTGTGCCACATCTGGCCCATCGTCGCCTCGCCGTCTCGCAGCAGTTGTTGCGACTCGGCGCCGGTCGACCAGTGCGTGACCACGTGCGGCATCAACTCTTCGATTTTGCGCAGTGCGCGATCGACGTCCAGCGGGTAGAGCTTGTCGGGTTCGACGCCATCGGCCAGCAAAGCGCACTCGAGATTCGCGCTCATCCATTTGTAGAGTGTGCGTTTGCCGGGGTACTTCTTGACGTCCCAGAAATCCGCCCAGCTTTTTGGCGGGTTCTTGCCGAAGCGTTTCGCGTCGTACCCGATCACGTAGCTGTAGGTGTAATTCGCCAGGCCGAATTCATGGATGTCGCCGTAGCCGATCAACGACTTGTCGACAATCGAGTAGTCGATCGGCGCCAGCACGCCTTCTTTGCCGAGGCGGTAGGAGGAATACATTTCACCGTCGCACACGTCCCAGCGCACGGCGCCGCTGTTGACCTGGGTTTTCACCGCGCCTTCGGTGGGACCGCTGCCATCGATCTTCAATTTGAGGCCGCTGGCGGCGGCGAAATCCAGGTAGCTTTTCTCAAAGGCCGGGACCGCATCACCGCCCCAGTTGGACACCACCAGCGAACCGCCCTCGGCGAAGGCGCTGCGCAGCGGACCCAGCCCGGCCATCGCGGCCGCGACCATCAGGGCCTGGTTGAAACTGCGACGGCTGAGCGTGCCGGCCTCGAGTTTTTCCCGGGCGATGTCCACTGTGTCGTCGATAAAGCGCTGTTTGTCTTTCATCCTCGGTACCCCATGAAGTGGTTGTGGGCAGGTGATCGAACCAGTTTTTATTAGGTGTGTTGCTTGATTGTTTTTCTTAGGCGGAAATCAGGTGGCCATGGTGTTTTGACCAGGCGCACCAATACGGCTGGCCGCGCTCCAGACTGTTTAACATCGGGTGGCTGACCGGAATGCGCAGCGCCATCGGTTGCGCATTTTCCAGGCGCATATCGAGGCTGACGTGGGTGCCCAGGTAGGTCAGTTTTTCCATGCGGGCCACTACGCCGTTACCGGCACCCGCCTGGGCGAACGGCTGCAGGTCGACATGTTCGGGACGGATCGCCAGCCAGCTCTGCCCGAGATGACTCGGGACCACGTTGTCAGCACTCTGGGTGACTGCAAGCGAATGGCCGTGGTAATCGCACATCAGGGTGTCGTCCTGGCGGAAGATGCCTTGTACGCCGAGCAGGTTCATGTCGCCGAGGAAGTTGGCGACAAAGCGGCTCGCCGGGCGCTCATAGACTTCCTGGGGCGTCCCCAGTTGCTCCAGCCGACCATGATTGAACACCGCGACCCGATCGGAGAGCGCCAGCGCTTCTTCCTGGTCGTGGGTGACGAATACGAAAGTGGTGCCGAACTCTTTGTGCATGCGCGCCAGTTCGACCTGCATTTCCTGGCGCAAACGCCGGTCAAGGGCCGACAGCGGCTCATCCAGCAGCAACAGGGACGGCTCGAACACCAGCGCCCGGGCGAGCGCCACCCGTTGTTGCTGGCCGCCGGACAACTGCTTGATACCGCGCTGGCCTTTGCCCGCCAGGCCGACCCGTTCCAGCATCTGCCCGACTTTTTCCTTGATCTGCGCGGCAGGCACTTTGCGCACCTTGAGCGGGTAAGCGATGTTCTGCTCCACGGTCATGTGCGGGAACAACGCATAGCCCTGGAACACCACGCCAAAGTCACGCTGATCGGCCGGCAGATGGGTGATGTCCTGACCGTTGCGCTCGATGCGGCCCTCGGTCGGTTGCTCGAAGCCGGCCAGCATCATCAGGGTGGTACTTTTCCCGGAGCCGGACGGCCCGAGCAAGGTGAGGAATTCACCGCGTTTGATATGCAGGGTCAGGTCGCTCAGCGCACGGGTTTCGCCATAGGACTTGCCCAGTCGTAACAGGTCGACAAAATGCTCATGCGGAACCGACATTCGAAACCCCTCGCCTGGAACTGGTTGGATTGCTAACGCGTGCTGCCATCTTCAGGACAAATCAGATTGACATCAAATGATTTGTTTTCTAGGTTTCATGTGAATTTAACTAACCGAAAAGAAGTCAATCATGGCTCTGAAAGCGACGCGCCGACTGCCCTCCCTGATCGCCTTGCGCGCCTTCGATGCACTCGTCCGGCAAGGCAGCACCGGTGGCGCGGCGCTGGAATTGCACGTCACCCACAGCGCCATCAGCCATCAGATCAAGAAGCTCGAAGAAGAACTGGAAGTCGCGCTGGTGGAGCGCCAGGGCAAAGGTGTACACCTGACCTCCGCCGGCAGAAAACTCAGCCAGCTGGTCAACGGCGCATTCGAGCAACTGCGCGACATTCAAACCGCCCTGCCCACCTCGACGCCTTCCGGCAGCTTGCGCATCGCCTGCGCCCCGGCGCTGCTGGCGCGCATTTCGAAGATTCTCGATCGTTTCCTCAGGGATTACCCGGACGTGTCGCTGTACATGTTGCCGCTCGATCAGCCCCACCAGAACGCCGACATGGTGATCTCGTTCGGCGACAGCGAAGTCGAAGGCCAGCGCATCGCGGCACTGGGCGACATCATGTACTTCCCGGTGTGCAGCCCGCGCCTGCTCAACGGCAGCGAGCCGTTGCGCAAACCCCGCGACCTGGAGCGACAGATGCTGTTGCACGAGGATGAAGGTTACGACTGGAGCCGCTACTTCCTGGCGGCAGGCATTCCCAGCCTGCAGGGCCGGCAGAACATCTACCTGCCGAACGCCTCGCTGACCATCGATGCGGCGATTGCCGGCACCGGGGTCACCATCAGCGACCATATTCTGGCGGGCGAGCAGTTGGCACAGGGCACCTTGATCCGTCTGTTCGACATCGAATTTCCAGCCCCGCACCCCTACTTCATCATCATGCCGCCGCGCGGCGCTAATGACCTGGCCAAAGCCTTTTCGGACTGGCTGATGCGGGAGCTGGAAATGATTGCGCGGGTCGACTGAGGCCTCAGCCCCGGAGAATCACGAACACCTTGCGCACCGGCGTGAGGTTCTCCCAGGTGCCCTTGAAGCCGGCGGCGACCACGAACGTGGCGCCGGCCTCGAACTCCTGGCTGACGCCATGGCTGTCGGTCAGGCGCACACGGCCTTCGAGCAAATGACAGAGTTCGTCGTAGTCGCATTCACAGCGTTCCAAGTGCTCCGGCGCTTCCCAGATGCCGGCGGTGGCTTTTTTCTGCGGCTCGACAAAGTGCCGCCAGCTTCGGCTGCGATACGGCGTGTCGACCAGCGCCGGATCGCTGGTTTCCAGCTCGACAACCGGCAAATCTGGATTGGCGAAGTCGATGATGTGTTCGGGTTTACTCATGGTCGTGCTTACTCCAGTTCAAGAATCAAAACCGATGCCCAGCGCATCAAACCCTTTGAGCAGCCAGTCGCGGTGCCCGGTGAGGTCTTCGCGGGCCAGTGAACGCTGCGCCAGCGACACCCCGGCATAGCGCAAGGGCTCGGGTGGAAACGGGAAAGGCGCGGTCGAGGTCATCGCCAGCTGCGTGCGTTCGGTCGATTTACCTTCGAGCAAGTCGAGCATCGTCAACGCAGCGAAACGGCTAGCAGAAACACCTTGCCCGGTAAAACCTTGGGCGTAGGCAACGCGGCCGTCAGACGAGGTGCCGCAGAACATCGTGGTGCGCGCGGACGTATCGATGATGCCGCCCCAGGCATGACTGAACGTGACGTCCGCCAACGCCGGGAACGCTGATTGAAATTGCCGGGCCAGGGTCGCGAAGCTTTCCGGACGTTGCGTCAACGCCTCATCGCGGCGGCTTCCGTAGTGATAGATGGCGTCGTAGCCACCCCAGAGAATGCGGTTGTCCTCGGTCTTGCGCAGGTAATGAAACTGGTTGCCGCTGTCGGCAATGCCGTAGCGCCCAACCCAGCCGATGGCGCGCAACTGATCATCGTCGAGCGGCCGGGTCGCCAACGCGTAGTCGTAAATCGGAATGACCTTGGACTTCAGCGAGCCCAGCAGCGGCGGCGCAATGTTGGTGCCGAGGGCGACTTTCGCGGCCCTTACGGTTCCCAGACCAGCATCGAGAACCTGATGAACACCGTCCTGGCGCAAGGCGCTGACCGGCGAATGCTCGAACAGCTGAACGCCCAGCGCCAGGCATACGCGACGCAATTCCGCGACCATCTTCACCGGGTTCAGCAACGCATAGTTGGGCTCGAAAACACCGGCGACATAGTCCGGCGAGTCGAGGTACGACTTGAGGGAATCGCCTTCGAGGTATTCGCAATCGATACCGAAGCGTGCGTAATTGCGCTGCATCGACCTCAGCCCTTCCACCTGCCAGGGCTGACTCGCGACGTTCAATTTCCCCGAGCGCTCAAACGCTGCATCCATGCCATAGCGCTGCAAATCCTCCTCGAAGGCCACGAGGTTTTCCCGGCCGAGTCGCACCAGTTGCTCCGCTTCTTTCGGCCAACGCTTGAGCGCATTGGACACCCCGTGAGAAATGCTCGGCGCGCAGAACCCGCCGTTGCGCCCGCTGGCTTCGCCGCCGCACTGACCGGCTTCAAGCACCACAATCGCTGCCTCAGGCCAGCGCTGACGCGCCATCAACGCCGTCCACAGCCCGACAAACCCGCCGCCCACAATTGCGATATCACACAGCACTTCGCCGGTGAGCCTTGGCGCAGCGGGCGCGGTGATCCGTGTTTCCTGCCAGACAGGATAAGGCCGGGCGTCAGCCAGGGACTGGTTCGCGGTGTGAAGTGTCATGGGTGCAGGCTCCGAAAAAATCATGGGCTGACGCTAAAGCAATGACCGGCGCTTTCACAGGCACAACGGCGCGGCAAACCTCGCAGCGGACACGGGCGGAAAAGCCCGGCTTCTGGAATACTCCGGACTGCCCCCTTCAACTGCACCCTGGAGCGCGTCGTGGAAGCACTCGATTTACACACCACCCCCACCTTCCAGGCGGACCCTTCGAGCGTGCAGACCCATGAAGTCGCCGTGCGTTACCACCAGGCGTGGAAACGCCGCGACCTCGATGGTGTGATGGCGCTGTATCACCCGGCAGTCGAGTACAACGATTTCTTCCAGAACCGCACCCTCGACTACTCGCAACTGCGTGATTACCTCGGGGCAACCATGCCGACGGGATCGGAGGAATTGCAGACCTACACCGATCGCCTGCGCATCGACGGCGACACCGCATTCCTGCAATACCGCGTGACGCTCAATGGCAGCGACGGCCTGGTGTCATTCCGCACGGTCGAAGCGCTGACGATGCAGAACGGCCTGATCATCAAGGTCAACGAACATGCGGTGCTGGTGAGCCAGACGCCTGCCACCACTCGCCCGGCATACAGCGCCAATGCGGTCAGCCGATTGGGGTTGTCGGCCCGTCAGGTGGGGGCACTGGCCAATGATTTGCAGCAGTACTTCGAGCAATCGAAACCTTATCTTGATCCGCAACTGGACCTGTCCCATGTCGCGGTAGCGACGGGGTATACGCGCAATCAGATTTCGTTCTTCTTGAATCAGGTTCGGGGGCAGACGTTCTATGGGTTTCTCAATCAGCTGCGGCTGGATGAGGCGCTGGAGCGGTTGAATGCAGAACGGCATTCGTCGCGGATCGAAGAGATTGCGGGGGCGGCGGGGTTTAATTCGTTGTCGACGTTTTATCGGTGTTTCAAGGAGCGGACGGGGTGTTCGCCGAAGGTTTATTTGCAACGGCTCGGCGAGTGACTCGCCCATCAGGAACGTCCCTGATGAACGACTTACTGTAGGAGCGAGCCTGCTCGCGATGGACTCGAGAGCGCTACGTTTAGTCAGCAAAACTCGCGGCATCGTTAACGACTATCGCGAGCAGGCTCGCTCCTACAGGGGTTAGTGTGGTGCGCGCGGGATTGTCTTGAGCAGATCCGCAGGGCTGATGTAACCGACCACCGGCTCAGCGACGCTACCCGGTAGCGGCAGGTCAAGGATGTGGCCCTTGATCTTGCCGATCACGTGCATTTCGCAAGGCTTGCAGTCGAACTTCAGCGTCAGTACCTCATCACCGTGAATCAGCTGCATCGGCGCGACCTTGGTGCGCACACCGGTGACGCCTTTGGCCTGTTTCGGGCAGAGGTTGAAGGAGAACCGCAGGCAGTGCTTGGTGATCATCACCGGCACTTCCCCGGTTTCCTCGTGGGCCTCGAACGCCGCGTCGATCAGCTTGACGCCGTGACGGTGATAGAAATCGCGAGCCTTCTGGTTATAGACGTTGGCCAGGAACGACAGGTGCGACTCCGGGTACACCGGCGGCGGGTTTGTCTCGGCCTTGCGGCCACCCCGTGGGTGGGCCAGCAGACGGGCCGCGGTCAGCGCTTCGATCACTTCGCGACGCAGGGCCTTGAGCTGCGAGTTGGGGATGAAGAACGCCTGGTTGGCTTCCAGCTTGATGTCGGTGGCGTGGTAGTCGGTGGTGCCGAGCTGGCCGAGCAGATCACGCAATTGCTCCAGCGCCTGCTCCGGCTTGTTGGCCAGACCGAACGGACCGTCCAGCGACACACTGGCGCTGACGCCCTCCTCGCTCGTGGCGGTCAATTCAAGGCGATGCTCGTCTAGCCGGGCAACCCATTCCAGGCCAATACGCCGCTCGGCCGAAGTCTTCTGCAAGGCTTGCTGCCAGTTGTGGTCGAGGTTGCGGCTCAGCGGATGGTTGGGCCGCAGCTTGTACATGCCGTCCGGCATTTCGTTGGGCTCGACACGGTAGCGATAGCGCTTCTCGCCCTCTTCGAGGAACTCGCCCTTGGGCTCGGCGATGTTGGCGCGGAAACCTACCACTTCGCGTTTGATCTGCACGTTGAGACCATCGCCGTTGGACAGCGGCTCGGAGGTCACTACCTGCAAGTCACGCTTGCCGACCTTCTCCACCACGCCCACCGGCAAACCGGTGAAGGTCGGCGAATCGAAGGCGCCGATGTCGACCTTGCGGTCGGTGACAAAGTAGTCGGTGCTGCCACGGTGGAAAGTCTTGTCCGGGTCAGGCACGAAGAAATGCGCGGTGCGGCCACTGGATGCACGGGCGAGGTCCGGACGGTCTTCAAGCACATCGTCGAGGCGCTGGCGGTAGTAGGCCGTGATGTTCTTCACATACCCCATGTCCTTGTAACGCCCTTCGATCTTGAAGGAACGAACGCCGGCTTCGACCAGGGCGCGGATGTTGGCGCTCTGGTTGTTGTCCTTCATCGACAGCAGGTGTTTTTCGTAAGCGACGACGCGGCCCTGATCGTCCTTGAGGGTGTACGGCAAACGACAGGCCTGGGAGCAATCGCCACGGTTCGCGCTGCGACCGTTCTGCGCATGGGAAATGTTGCACTGGCCGGAGAACGCCACGCACAACGCGCCATGGATGAAGAACTCGATCGCCGCATCGGTTTCGTCAGCGATGGTGCGAATCTCTTGCAGATTCAGCTCGCGAGCCAGCACCAATTGGGAGAAGCCCGCCTGGTCGAGAAACTTCGCACGCGCCAGGGTGCGGATGTCGGTCTGGGTGCTGGCGTGCAGCTCGATCGGCGGAATATCCAGTTCCATCACGCCCAGGTCCTGGACGATCAACGCATCGACCCCGGCATCGTAGAGCTGGTGAATAAGCTTGCGGGCCGGCTCCAGCTCATTGTCATGCAGGATCGTGTTGATCGTGGTGAACACCCGCGCGTGATAGCGCCGGGCGAACTCCACCAGCCCGGCGATCTCACTCACCTCGTTGCAGGCGTTGTGGCGGGCGCCGAAGCTTGGGCCACCGATATAAATGGCATCGGCACCATGCAGAATCGCCTCGCGAGCGATGCTCACGTCACGGGCAGGGCTGAGCAGTTCCAGGTGATGTTTGGGCAAGGACATATTTTTTTATCTGGTTGTCACGGTCGAGGCAGGCATTGTAGCGGGCAAATGGGGGATGGGCATCCTTGGGTGCCAAGCGGGACGCGCGCTGGGGATATTTCGTCAGGCAACCTTCAATGTCTCGACACGTACCCGCCCATCGGCCATGCGATGAAGGTACTCACGCCATTTTTTGAAGGCCTGGTACTGCCTGCTGGCAGCTTCCTGCCATTGAACGCTACCGAGAAGTTCGACCGGGATGGACATCATCAGAGCGGTCGCAAGATCAAGCTCATCAATGAGCTCGCGCCCATTCGGCATATCTAGAATTAGAGGTCGCATAGGCACCTGTTTTTATTGGGCTACTACATCGACTGGCTAACTGGTTGATCGTGCGTGGGTGCCGACGAACGGTATTTTTTGTATAACCGCTCTCAGCCGGAACGTCTGGGATGGGCCATGTATGCCCGCAGAATTGGAGTTGCCGTCCTCTCTATTCCTATGAAGGCGACAAACATCAGGCAGAATTTTTTGGGTGGGGGTTTAAGTGGAGTTTTTTGAAAGGCATGAAAAAGGCCGGTGCTTTCGCTACCGGCCCAAGTCATTGAAAAATATGGTCGGGACGGAGTGATTCGAACACTCGACCCCTAGCACCCCATGCTAGTGCGCTACCGGACTGCGCTACGCCCCGACTAGGCGTGAAACTCGTTCCTCATCTCGAAGAACGCTCAAGAATATATCGCAAGCTTTTGAAAACTGGAAGTATTCAAACGCAGGAATTTATTTCTTGAGGACCACCAGCACATCTTCCAATTCGGCAATCATCTGCCGAATCATCTGTTTGTATTGAGTGGTGTCGTCTTTGGCTTCATCGCCGGACAAACGCAAGCGTGCGCCGCCGATGGTGAACCCTTGGTCGTAAAGAAGTGCGCGGATCTGACGGATCATCAGCACGTCCTGGCGCTGATAATACCGGCGGTTTCCGCGCCGTTTGACGGGGTTGAGTTGAGGAAACTCCTGCTCCCAATAGCGCAGCACGTGCGGTTTTACGGCACACAGCTCGCTGACTTCACCAATGGTGAAGTAGCGTTTGCCTGGGATGACGGGTAGCTCGTCGTTATGACTTGGTTCCAGCATAAGCCTCAACTCGGGCCTTCAACTTCTGCCCTGGACGAAAGGTGACCACACGGCGAGCCGTGATCGGGATTTCTTCACCCGTTTTCGGATTGCGGCCAGGCCGCTGGCGTTTGTCCCGAAGGTCGAAATTGCCGAAACCGGACAATTTGACTTGTTCGTTGTCTTCGAGAGCGTGCCTGATTTCTTCAAAAAACAGTTCGACCAATTCCTTGGCCTCCCGTTTATTCAGGCCCAGCTCCTCATACAGACGTTCCGCCATCTCAGCTTTCGTCAGAGCCCCCATACGTCACTTCCTTAACGTGGCGTTCAACCTTTGTTCGAGCGAGGTGAGGATGTTTTGCGTCGTGGTATTCACCTCATCGTCATTAAGAGTGCGCGATGGATGCTGCCAGGTCAAGCCGACTGCAAGGCTTTTTCTATCAGGATCAATGCCTTTACCCTGATACACGTCAAATAGCCTGAGGTCTGTGAGCCATTCGCCTGCATTTTCACGGATTACGTCCAGTACAGCCGAGGCTGCAACGTCTTTGTGCGCAATCAGCGCTAGGTCACGACGCACTTCAGGAAAGCGCGATAACTCCTGGAATTTAGGCATTTTGCCCAACGCCACTTCAGCCAGAACCAGCTCGAAAACGAAGACCGGACGATCGAGACCCAGGGTTTTCGACAATTCAGGGTGAATAGCGCCGACGAAACCTACCAGACGACCTTCACGCTCAATGCGCGCGGTTTGACCCGGGTGCAACGCAGGGTGTTTGCCCGGCACGAAGGTGAACGAATCCAGTGCACCGGCGAAGCCCAGCACGGCTTCCACATCAGCTTTGACGTCGAAGAAGTCCACGACATCGCGACCTTGTGCCCAGCCTTCCGGCAGACGGCTACCGCACACCACACCGGCCAGCATCGGCTCTTGCTTCAGGCCTTCCAGCTGACCAATGAAACGCAGGCCGCTTTCGAACAGACGGACGCGATCCTGCTGACGGTTCAGGTTGTGCTGAAGCGCCTTGACCAGACCTGGCCACAAGGACGAGCGCATGGCTGCCATGTCGTTCGAGATCGGATTGGCCAGCAGCAGCGGCTCGACACCCGGATTAAACAACTCGAATTGTTTCGGATCGATGAAGCTGTAAGTGATCGCTTCCTGATAACCACGAGCCACCAGCAGGCGACGCAGTTCAGGCAGATCGCTACGGGCTTCCGCCTTGGCTTGCGGCGCCAGACGGGCTTGCGGGTAACGAACTGGCAGACGGTTGTAGCCGTACAGACGCGCCAGCTCTTCGATCAGGTCAACTTCGAGGCTGATGTCGAAGCGATGGCTTGGCACTTCTACGCGCCACTGCCCTGCCCCATCGGCAGCAATCTTCAGACCCAGGCCGCTGAGCAGACGCTCGACTTCGGCCGAATCCATTTCCATGCCCAACATCTGAGAGATGCGTTGCGCGCGCAGAGTCACCGGCGCAATGGAAGGCAGGTGCTGTTCGCTGACGGTTTCGATGATCGGGCCAGCTTCGCCGCCGGTGATTTCCAGCAGCAGGCCAGTGGCGCGCTCCATGGCTTCACGGGCCAGCTGCCAGTCCACGCCGCGCTCGTAGCGGTGCGAAGCGTCGGTGTGCAGGCCGTAGGAACGGGCCTTGCCAGCAACGGCGATCTGATCGAAGAACGCACTTTCAAGGAAAATGTCACGCGTGGTCGCGGTGTTGACGCCGCTGTGTTCGCCACCCATGACGCCGGCGATAGCCAGGGCGCGGGTGTGGTCGGCGATGACCAGCGTATCGCTGCGCAGGCTGACTTCCTGACCGTCGAGCAGCACCAGCTTCTCGCCTTCTTCGGCCATGCGTACGCGGATGCCGCCATTGATTTCGGCGAGATCGAACGCGTGCAGCGGTTGACCCAGCTCCAGCATCACGTAATTGGTGATGTCGACGGCAGCGTCAATGCTGCGCACGTCGGCACGACGCAAGCGCTCGACCATCCACAGCGGCGTAGGCTTGGACAGGTCGACGTTGCGGATCACACGACCCAGATAGCGCGGGCAGGCGGCTGGCGCCAGCACTTCAACCGAGCGCACTTCGTCGTGCACGGCTGGAACAGAAGCGATGACCGGGCGGGTGACCTTGGCGTCGTACAGCGCGCCGACTTCGCGAGCCAGACCGGCCAGGGACAGGCAGTCGCCGCGGTTCGGGGTCAGGTCGACCTCGATGCTGGCATCGTCCAGGTTCAGGTATTCACGAATGTCCTGACCTACCGGTGCATCAACCGGCAATTCCATCAGGCCATCGTTGCCTTCACCCACTTGCAGTTCGGCTTGCGAGCACAGCATGCCGTTGGACTCGACGCCACGCAGCTTGGCTTTCTTGATTTTGAAGTCGCCCGGCAGTTCGGCACCGATCATGGCGAACGGGATCTTCAGGCCCGGACGCACGTTTGGCGCGCCGCATACTACCTGGAAAGTCTCCGAGCCATTGCTGACCTGGCAAACGCGCAACTTGTCAGCGTCCGGGTGCTGTTCGGTGCTCAGCACCTCGCCCACGACCACACCGCTGAATTCACCGGCGGCCGGCGTAACGCTATCGACCTCAAGACCGGCCATCGACAGACGGGCAACCAGCTCGTCGCGACTTACCTGCGGGCTTACCCAGCCACGCAGCCATTGTTCACTGAATTTCATCCTGCTCTCCTAAGAATTCGTTACGACTAGCGAAATTGCGCGAGGAACCGCAAGTCGTTGTCGAAGAACAGACGCAAGTCGTTCACGCCGTAACGCAGCATGGCCAGACGCTCAACGCCCATGCCGAAGGCAAAGCCCGAAAACTCTTCCGGGTCGATCCCGGACATGCGCAACACGTTCGGGTGAACCATGCCGCAGCCCATGACTTCCAGCCAGCCAGTCTGTTTGCAGACACGGCAGCCTTTACCGCTGCACATCACGCATTCCATGTCGACTTCAGCGGATGGCTCGGTGAACGGGAAATACGAAGGACGGAAACGCACGGCCAGTTCTTTTTCGAAGAACACGCGCAGGAATTCTTCGATGGTCCCTTTCAGGTCGGCGAAGTTGATATCGCGATCGACCAGCAGGCCTTCGACCTGGTGGAACATCGGCGAGTGGGTGATATCGGAGTCGCTGCGGTACACACGGCCTGGGCAGACGATGCGGATCGGCGGCTGTTTCGATTCCATGGTGCGGACCTGTACCGGCGAGGTATGGGTGCGCAGCAACATGTTGGCATTGAAATAGAAGGTGTCATGCATCGACCGGGCCGGGTGATGGCCTGGGATGTTGAGCGCTTCGAAGTTGTGATAATCGTCTTCGACCTCAGGGCCTTCGGCGATGCCGTAGCCGATGTGGGTGAAGAACTGTTCGATACGTTCCAGAGTGCGAGTAACCGGATGCAGACCACCCGAGGTCTGGCCGCGGCCAGGCAGGGTCACGTCAATGGACTCGGCAGACAGTTTGGCGGCCAGGTCGGCCTCTTCAAACAGCGCCTTGCGGGCATTGAGAACCTCTGTGACACGCTCCTTGGCAACGTTGATCAGGGCGCCGACTTGCGGACGCTCTTCTGCCGGCAAATTCCCCAGGGTCTTCATCACCTGAGTCAATTCACCCTTTTTGCCAAGGTAGTGAACCCGGATTTGCTCCAGGGCATTGATATCTTCAGCGCTTTGCACAGCCTCTAGTGCTTGAGAGACGAGCGCATCCAGGTTTTCCATGTACAGACTCCAGATACAAAATAGGGGAAGAGCTTGAAGGCTCTTCCCCTATTTATGACGTTTAACACCTGGCCCCACAGAGGTGAGGCCGGGTGACTGTCGGGGGTACTTAAGCCAAGGTGGCTTTAGCTTTCTCGACAATCGCAGCAAACGCCGCTTTTTCGTTCACTGCCAGATCAGCCAGAACCTTACGGTCGATCTCGATGGACGCTTTTTTCAGGCCGGCGATGAAACGGCTGTAGGACAGACCGTTGATACGTGCACCAGCGTTGATACGAGCGATCCACAGAGCGCGGAACTGACGTTTTTTCTGACGACGGTCACGGTAGGCGTATTGGCCTGCCTTGATTACCGCTTGCTTGGCAACACGGAATACGCGCGAGCGAGCGCCGTAGTAGCCTTTAGCAAGTTTCAGAATTTTTTTGTGACGTTTACGGGCAATGACGCCACGCTTTACACGAGCCATGAGTTACTTCCTCTATTCTTGACTAAAATTAACGAAGGCGCAGCATGCGCTCGACTTTTGCCACGTCAGACGGATGCAGCAAGCTGCTACCGCGCAGTTGACGCTTACGCTTGGTCGACATTTTAGTCAGGATGTGGCTCTTGAAAGCGTGCTTGTGCTTGATACCGTTAGCAGTTTTCAGAAACCGCTTAGCAGCACCACTTTTGGTCTTCATTTTTGGCATGTTCGGATACTCCGCATTCAGTTGATAAACATAATCAGAAGGCCTGCCGTGCCCTGTTGATTACTTCTTCTTTTTCGGGGCGATGACCATGATCAGCTGGCGTCCTTCCATCTTAGGATGCTGTTCGACCGAACCGTACTCGAGCAAGTCACCTTCAACTCGCTTGAGGAGTTCCATCCCCAGCTCCTGGTGGGCCATCTCACGGCCGCGGAATCGCAAGGATACCTTGGCCCTGTCCCCATCACTCAGGAAACGTACCAGGTTGCGCAGTTTTACCTGGTAATCCCCTTCCTCCGTCCCTGGACGAAACTTGATTTCTTTAACCTGAATCTGCTTCTGGTTTTTCTTGGCCGCGGCAATCTGCTTCTTCTTTTCGAAGATCGATTTGCCGTAGTCCATCAGTTTGCAAACAGGGGGTACTGCATCGGCGGAAATCTCCACCAAATCCAGCTTGGCCTCTTCAGCCTTAAGAAGCGCGTCTTCAATTGACACAATCCCAAGCTGTTCACCTTCAGCCCCAATTAACCGAACCTCGCGTGCCGAGATATTCTCGTTGATCGGGGCTTTCGGTGCAGCTCGTTTATCTTGTCTCATTTCACGCTTAATAATAATTACTCCGAATCTGGGCGACCACGCCGGGAAACCGCTTGCGCGAGAAACTCAGCGAACTGGGCGACGGGCATCGAGCCCAGGTCAGCACCTTCACGAGTACGCACAGCGACAGTCTGCATCTCGACTTCCCGATCTCCGATAACCAAGAGATAGGGAACCTTGAGCAAAGTATGCTCGCGGATTTTAAAGCCGATCTTTTCATTTCTCAAGTCAGACTTGGCACGAAATCCGCTTTCGTTGAGAGTTTTTTCAACCTCGGCGGCGAAATCGGCCTGTTTGTCAGTGATGTTCATGATCACTGCCTGGGTCGGAGCCAGCCACGCAGGGAATGCACCCTCGTAGTGCTCGATCAGGATTCCGACGAAACGTTCGAAGGACCCGAGGATCGCCCGGTGCAACATAACCGGGTGCTTGCGACTGTTGTCTTCGGAGACGTATTCGGCTCCCAGACGGACAGGCAGGTTAAAATCGAGCTGCAGGGTACCACACTGCCAGACGCGACCGAGGCAATCTTTCAGCGAGAACTCGATCTTCGGACCGTAGAACGCACCCTCGCCCGGCTGCAGATCGTACGGCAGGCCAGCGCTATCAAGGGCTGCAGCCAATGCAGCTTCGGCGCGATCCCACAATTCGTCGGAACCGACGCGTTTTTCCGGACGAGTGGACAGCTTCATTTCGACGTCTTTGAAGCCGAAGTCGGCGTAAACGTCCATGGTCAGCTTGATGAATGCGGCGGATTCGGCCTGCATCTGCTCTTCGGTGCAGAAGATGTGGGCGTCATCCTGGGTGAACGCACGCACACGCATGATGCCGTGCAACGCACCCGATGGCTCGTTACGGTGGCAGGCACCGAATTCGGCCAGGCGCATCGGCAACTCGCGGTAGCTTTTCAGGCCCTGGTTGAACACCTGCACGTGGCAAGGGCAGTTCATCGGCTTGATGGCGTAGTCGCGGTTTTCCGACTGGGTCGTGAACATGTTGTCGGCGTAGTTGGCCCAGTGCCCGGATTTCTCCCACAGGCTGCGGTCGACGACCTGCGGAGTTTTGATCTCCAGGTAGCCGTTGTCGCGCTGCACCTTGCGCATGTACTGCTCGAGCACCTGGTACAGAGTCCAGCCGTTCGGGTGCCAGAACACCATGCCCGGCGACTCTTCCTGGGTGTGGAACAGGCCCAGACGCTTGCCGATCTTGCGGTGATCGCGCTTTTCAGCTTCTTCGATGCGCTGGATGTAAGCCGCCAGCTGCTTCTTGTCCGCCCATGCGGTGCCGTAAACGCGCTGCAATTGCTCGTTCTTGGCATCGCCACGCCAGTAGGCGCCGGATAACTTGGTCAGCTTGAAGGACTTGAGGAAACGGGTGTTCGGCACGTGCGGGCCGCGACACATATCGACGTATTCTTCGTGATAGTACAGGCCCATGGCCTGTTCGTTCGGCATGTCCTCGACCAGGCGCAGCTTGTAGTCTTCGCCGCGAGCCTTGAACACTTCGATCACTTCGGCACGCGGAGTGACTTTCTTGATCACGTCGTAATCTTTTTCGATCAGCTGTTGCATGCGCTGTTCGATGGCGGCCAGGTCGTCCGGAGTGAAAGGACGTTCGAAGGCGATGTCGTAATAGAAGCCTTCGTCGATGACCGGGCCGATGACCATTTTGGCGGTCGGATACAGCTGTTTGACCGCGTGGCCAACCAGGTGGGCGCAAGAGTGGCGAATGATCTCCAGCCCCTCTTCATCCTTTGGCGTAATGATTTGCAGCGTAGCGTCGGCGCTGATGATGTCACTGGCGTCTACCAGCTTGCCATCGACTTTGCCGGCCACGGTGGCTTTGGCCAGACCTGCACCAATGGATGCGGCGACCTCGGCTACGGAAACCGGGTGATCGAATGAACGTTGACTGCCGTCGGGAAGAGTAATAGTTGGCATGGCGCCTCCTCTCCTAGTGGTGACCCCTACCAAAGGTCACGTGGGTTGGGATGAGCCAGTACAAGATCCGATCCAGGCCATTCAATGACGAACGCCTGCCTTACAGCGGCAGGAGCCTTGCGGCCAACCGGAAAACCGAACCAGAGTGACTGGGATTCAAATCAGGGTTAATCGGGCAACTGCCGCCGCCGGGACTGAAGGTCTCCGAGGCTTGCAAATACCCGAGCGGGGCATGCTAGCACAGATGAACGGTCGCCGCGGTGCCGAGGTTTTCTGCTGGGGCAAATCAGTCCTTTTTGTGCCAGAGTGCTGAACTTGAACCCCGCTTTGCCCCTCAGATAACAAGACATTGACCCACAAGGAGCATCCCAGCATGCGTCTGAATCGTTTGTTCGCAGTAGTCGCCCCCATCGCCCTGCTGCTGCCACTGGCCGCCCATGCCGACTGGCCGAAGGGCGAGCGCGATAAATACATGGCTCAGTGCACCCAGGCAGCGACTCCGCAGATTGGCGCAGCGGCGGCCAAAGCCCACTGTGCTTGTGGCGCTGACGCCATCAAGTCGTACCCGGCCAGCGACATTCAGTCGTTGATGGACAACACGGCGAGTGACGCGCTGAAACAAAAAGCGCTGACCCAGATTTCGGCCTGCAAGGCCGATAACAAGGCAAAAAAATAAGCCCGAAAGGACGCTTTGAAGGCCTCAATAGCCGATGAAAAGCCCCCGAAAAGCTCTTTTTCGTACAAATTATGCAGGTTTTACAGCTTTTTTTATCGTCTTTACTTTCGGCTGAAAGCCTTTTAAATCGGGGCTTTCAGCCATATCAAGCAACAAAGAAAGCGCGACTGTAGGGCAAACAGCACGTCCGGGGGGCTCCCAAAGCGAACATTTCGACTATGATACCCCGGTGTGCCCAGTTGGCCTGAGCAGCACAGTACTACTGAAAATATATGTTTCTTGGAGATACACCATGTCTAATCGCCAAACCGGCACCGTTAAATGGTTCAACGATGAAAAAGGCTTCGGCTTCATCACTCCTCAAGGTGGCGGTGACGACCTGTTCGTACACTTCAAAGCTATCGAAAGCGACGGTTTCAAAAGCCTGAAAGAAGGCCAGACTGTTTCCTTCGTGGCTGAGAAAGGCCAAAAGGGTATGCAAGCTGCTCAAGTTCGCCCAGAGTAATTTCTTGGCGCACTAAAAAAACCCCGTCCATGTGACGGGGTTTTTTATGGGTGAAGCAAAAGCCTGAAGGTGTCAGCCGCAGTTGATACGCGTGATTACCAGGTTGTTATCGGTATTCAGGTTCAGGCGATCGGAACGGTACTCCAGGGTCACCATGTCGTCGGGCTTGAGGATACGGGCATTTTGCGCGCCTGCGCGGATGCGTACCTGCTCCAGCAGTTCTGGCGAAGCCTTTTTGCCAATGGTGAATTCGGCAGCCTTTGCTTCGCAACGACTGTGGCCGGTATCCGTCGTCGTGACAGGGTCTGTTGCCGATTCGGTGGACGTGCTGCTGCAACCTGCCAGCAGACTAGTGGCCAACAAAGTACCCAATGACGCGAGCTTCCAAGGCATGAAGCCTCCTTTTTTCAATAGTTAAGCTGAGATCGTGCGACCGCCAATCTGGCGTTTGGTTTCACGGACAGCGCCTTAGCCCTGCCCTCGATCCGGATAACCGGCGAGTTTGCCTGAGCATTTCCGGTCGTTCACCCCGCAATCGTGACTGAATATGACCTGCGCTCAATAGATGTCGATGTAATCGAACGGTGGCGACGGCCAGTTCTCTTTCAACGCGTTGTAGATCTGCATGACCCAGACCTCGTCACTGGCAGCGACCAATCCCACATACCCGGAGCCCTTGGCCCACGTCTCCAGGCGAAACAACAGCCCACCGATGTCGGTGCCGCCCACGACGCCCGAGGAAATGTAGGCGATGCCACCCTTGGTCACGCGCAATTGAGTGTGCTCGTCATCACTGGCAGAGGCCAGCAGCTGGCGCACGGCTTCAAGGGTCAAGCCGTCAGGGGAGTTCAAATCGATCTGCACAGCGCGGTCCTTGAAAATATCAAAGACCAAGTGTCGCATAGCCCTCCCCTCATGCCTAAGTCGGAGTGCCAAACGCCCGGCAAAATGGTTAACTCGCACTCAGACTTTTCCAAATTCACGAGCGCCATCATGACCACCGTAAGCATCGACGCCGACATCAAAGCCAAGTGGCCACAAGGCCATAGCTCCTACAGCCCGGGTAGTCCGGAAGAGCTGGCAATCATTGGCATCGATCTATTGGTCAAGGAGCTGGGGACTGAAGCGGCGCAATCGTTCATCGCGCAGGTGTTCGAGAAGTACCCGGCCGACTACAAGGGCGCGGAATACAACGAACGGGAGTGAAACCCGCAGGCTGGCACCTGCGGGCTTAAGACTTACTTCAGACGTGCCAGACGCTGGGTCAGCAGGTCAAAGAAGCCTTGAGCGTCGCCGCTTTCGACCCAGAAAGCGTTCTTCGGCGCTTTCAGGCCGTCATACCAGTCGACGATGGTTTGCCCAAAGGTCGGACCTTCGCGGCTATCGACCACCACATTGACCGAACGCCCAGTGAACAGCTCCGGCTTGAGCAGGTAGGCAATGACCGTCGCGTCATGCACCGGGCCGCCCGGAAGACCGTAGTGCTCCATGTCGCCTTTGACGTACTCGTTGAGAATATCGCCCACCAGCTTGCTTGCCTTGTTGTTCAGCGCGGCAATCTGCTTCAGGCGTGCTTCGCTGGTGAGGATCTTGTGGGTCACATCCAGCGGCAGATAGGTCAGTTTGACGCCACTTTTCAACACGACTTCGGCGGCCTGCGGGTCGGCGAAAAGGTTGAACTCGGCCACCGGGGTGATATTGCCGCCATTGAAGTGTGCGCCGCCCATGATCACCACTTCCTTGATGCCCTGAACGATTTCAGGCTCCTGGATCAACGCCAGGGCCAGGTTTGTCTGCGGGCCGAGCATGGCAATGGTGATGCTGTGAGGCTTGGCGGACTTGAGCGTGTCGATCAGGTAATTGACCGCATTGCCCTTGGCCAGGCCTTGCTTCGGCTCATGCACGGTAATGCCCGACAAACCTTCCTTGCCATGAATGTTCTCAGCATAGATCGGCGTGCGCATCAGCGGCTTCGGCGCGCCGGCGTAGACCGGCACCTCTTCGCGCCCCGCCCACTCGCGGGCCAGTCGCGTATTACGCGAGGTCTTGTCCAGGCGCACGTTGCCGGCGACGGTGGTCAGCGCGCGAATGTTCAGCTCTTCCGGCGAGGCCAGTGCGAACAGCAAGGCGACGACGTCATCGGCGCCTGGGTCAGTGTCGATGATCAGGTCGATCTTTTCCGCCGCCTGGGCGCTTGTTGCAGTAATCAGGGACAAAAGCAGCAGACTCCGGAAAAGGTGATGCAGTTTCTGAGCATAGCGTTGCATGGTGCACTCCTTGTGCAAGGGAAAGCGGAAAGACATCAGCGAATCAGAACGTTACCCCGGCGACCAGGACGATGTTGCAGTACGGCTGACATTCGCCTGTACGAACAATCGCCCGTGCTTGTCGGCTCAAGACCTTGAACTGGTCATGACTGAGCAACTCACGCTGCCCCAGTGCGCCCTCGGCGTGCAGCTCATCCAGCGCGGTCAGTGCCGACGGTTGTTTGTCCAGAATCTCCTGGGCCAACACGTGGCTTTCGACCTGCATTTCACTGAGCACGACTTTCAAGGTACTGATGAAATCCGGGACCCCATGGGTCAGGGCCAGGTCGATCAGCTCGACGCCCGGCGGCACCGGCAGACCGGCATCGCCAATCACGACCATGTCGCTGTGCCCCAGGGAAGCGATCAGCCGCGACAACGCGACGTTGAGCAGAGGTGTTTTCTTCATGGTGTCTTAAAGGCCTGTACATCGGACAAATCGGGGATTGAGGGTTGCGCGCCAGCGCGAGTCACCGACAGCGCAGCGGCCACCTGGCCAAAACGGATGGCTTCGGCTTCAGTCTTTCCGGCCGCCAGTGCAGCAGCAAATCCACCGACAAAGGTGTCGCCCGCCGCCGTGGTATCGACCGCTTTCACTTTCGGCGCCGGGAAGTGCTCGAAGCTTTTGCCATTGGCGAACAGCGACCCTTCGGCACCGAGGGTGATGATGACCTTGCCTGCGCCCATCGCCATCAATCGTGTCGCAGCGGTTTCCGCGGTGGCCAGCGAGTCCACCGGCAAACCGCTCAGGGCCGAGGCCTCGCTTTCATTAGGGATCAGGTAATCAATCGCGGCATACCAGTCCGCCGGCAGCGGACGACTGGCCGGCGCCGGGTTGAGGATCACGGTTTTGCCCAGTTCACGGCCACGCTTGAGCGCATGCCCCACCGTGGCATCCGGCACTTCCAGCTGGCAGATGATCACGTCCGCCGCCCGCAACACCGAGTCAAACCGATCGATGACCTCTGGCGTCAGCGCGCCATTTGCGCCGGCGACAATGACGATCGCGTTCTGGCTGTTGTCATCGACCACGATCAATGCCACGCCGCTGGCGCCGTCGACAGTGCTGACCGCCTGACAATCGATCCGGTCGGTCAACAGCGCGTCACGTAATTCTTTTCCGTAGGCGTCGCTGCCAACGCAACCCACCATCGACACTTGCGCCCCCAGCCGCGCCGCTGCAACCGCCTGATTGGCGCCCTTGCCGCCGGAGACCGTGGTAAACGACTCGCCGATCAGCGTTTCACCGCCACGGGGCAACCGCGGCGCGCGCGTCACCAGGTCCATGTTCAGGCTGCCTATCACCACTACTTTTGCGGACATACATCACTACTCATAAATGCAATTTCAACGGTGCTTTCTGTTTATCGGAACTGGGCAAAAACGCCCGCCAGCGGCGCAGTCGATTCCCGCAGGACAATACTGGGCGTCACGATTCGCTGATCGGTGGCCAGATCCGGCGTGGCGATCCGGCGCAACAGCACGCTGGCCGCCATCTCGCCGAGTTGCAGAATCGACTGCCCCACGGTGGTCAGCGCCGGATAGACGTAACGGCTCATCTGGATATCGTCGAAGCCGATCACCGACAACTCGGCCGGCACACGGATATTGCGCTCGGCCGCAGCCCGCAGCACGCCGATACCGATCATGTCGTTGCCGGCGAAAATCGCACTGGGCGGGTTCTTCTCCAGCAGGATCGCGGCGGCGCTGTAACCGCCCGTGCTGGTGAAATCGCTTTCGAGCATGCGCCCGGGCGGCACTTCGACGCCCGCCTCTTTCAAGGCCCGGCAATAACCGGCCAGACGCATCTGCGCCACGCTGGTGCTCGCCGGCCCGCCAATCGTGGCGATGTCCCGATGCCCCAACTCCAGAAGGTGCCGGGTCGCCAGATAAGCACCGTACTCGTGATCGATGCGCACCAGATCGGCATTCACGCCTTCCAGCCCACGGTCGACGATGACCATCGGCGTGCGCACGCCGGCCAACCCTTCGGCCAGCCCCGCATCACCACCGGCGGACGCCACGATCAGCCCGTCGATGCGTTTTTCCAGCAACACGCGCAGGTAGCTGCGCTGCTTGTCCGGGTTGTCGTCGGAGTTGCAGAGGATCACGCAGTAGCCATTGCGCTCGCAGTAATCCTCGATGCCGCGCGCCAGTTCGGCGAAGTACGGGTTGAGGCTGTTGGGCACCAGCAGGCCGATGGTCGCGGTGGTCTTGGCTTTCAATGAGCGGGCCACGGCGCTGGGCACGTAGTCGAGGCTCTTGATTGCGGCCTCGACCTTGATCCGCACTTCTTCGCTGACCGGCCGCGTCTTGTTCACCACGTGGGAAACCGTGGTGTAGGAAATCCCCGCGAGTGCGGCCACATCCTTGATCGTTGCCATGACTCAGGTCCGCCGGCTTGCGCGCTGACTGCGATAGGTATCCAGCACCACCGCGATCACAATGACCGCGCCGGTGATGATGCGTTTGGTCGGTTCGGTCGCACCGATCTGCGCCAGACCGGCCGCCAGGACAGAGATGATCAGCACGCCGAAGAAGGTGCTGATGACCGAACCGCGGCCGCCCATCAGGCTGGTCCCGCCGATTACCACCGCCGCAATCACTTGAAGTTCCAGACCGGAACCGGCATTCGGGTCAGCCGCTTCCAGACGCGAGATCTGAAACAGCGCGGCGATCCCCGCCAGCAGACCCATCAGGCTGAACACCAAAATTTTGTACGGCTTCGGATTGATCCCCGCCAGACGCACCGCTTCCTCGTTGGTGCCGATGCCGATCAGGTAGCGGCCGAACACCGTGCGGGTCAGCACGGCCTGGGCAATGATGATGATTAGAAAGGCGATGATGAACGAAGGCGAGATGCCAAAAGCGATCGGGTTGGACAGCCAGGCAAAGGCATCACCGATGTAGGCCGTGCGCGAACCGGTCATCTGGTATGCCACACCGCGCGCCATTTCCAGAACGCCGAGGGACACGATGAACGACGGAATGCGCCACGCCACCGTGATCGAACCGGTGATGGTCCCAGCCAGTGCGGCCGCCGCCATGCCGAGCAGCGCGGCCGGCAATACGCTCCAGCCCCAGCCGAGAATCGCCACGCTGACCGTCGACGCCGCGAGCGCCAGCACCGACCCGACTGACAGGTCGATGCCGCCGATGATCAACACGAAGGTCATGCCGACTGCCAGCACCATCAAGTCCGGGATCTGGTTGGCGAGCGTGCTGAAGGTGTCGTAAGACAGGAAATGGCTGCTCAGGACCGAGAACAGCGCGACCATCGCCAGCAAGGCACCGGCCAGGCCCAGATAGGTGCCGAGGCCGTAAAAATTGCCACTACGTTTACCGGCAGACGTTGCAGTTTTCATGGAAGATCCCTAGGCGCTGCTTCATTGAGCAACGCATCACGTTTTTGATAGCCGGCAAAAGCGGCGGCAAGCAAGTCATCCTGGGTCCAGCTGTCGCGCTCGAACGTCTCGATCAGACGCCCCGCCGACAGCACGCCGATGCGGTCGCAGATCAGCATCAGTTCGCGCAGATCACTGGACACCACCACCAGCGCCTTGCCCTGACGCGTCAGTTGACCGAGCAGTGCATAAATGTCGAATTTGGCGCCGACGTCGATGCCACGAGTCGGCTCGTCGAACAGCAGCACCGAACAATCGCGCTCCAGCCAACGGCCGATCACGACTTTCTGCTGGTTGCCGCCGGACAGTTCCGAAACGAGTTGCGTCGGGCTGGAACTGCGGATCCGCATGGCGTCGATCTGACGCCGCGCCAGGGACATCTCATCACCGTTGTTGACGAAACCGCCGCTGGAAATCTCCGGCATGTTGCCCAAGGCAATGTTCGTGCTGATCGATTGGGTCAGCAGCAAACCTTCACCCTTGCGATCTTCGGTGATGAGGGCAATTCCGTGACCGACCGCGTCCGCCGGCGACCGGATACTCACGACCTTCGCCGGCGAACCCAGCGCAACCGTGCCGCTGTCCGCCGTGTCCGCGCCGAAGATCAGGCGCAGCAGTTCGGTGCGCCCTGCCCCGATCAAACCGGAAATCCCGTAGATTTCGCCGGCACGCACCTCAAAGGAAACGTCGCGAACCTTGTCGGAGCGCGTCAGGCCTTTGACCGTCAACGCCGGCGCGCCGATGTTGCGCGGGCCCATGTCGATGTGTTCGCCGAGTTCACGGCCGACCATCAGGGTGACCAGTTGCTCGCTGTTGTAATTGGCCATCGGCTCGACGCAGACCAGTTGACCGTCGCGCAGTACCGCAATGCGTTGAGCGACCCGGGCCAATTCTTCGAGGCGATGAGAGATATAGATGATCGACACGCCGCGCGCTTGCAGGCGCGTGATCTGCTCGAACAGCATTTCGACTTCACGGGCCGTGAGCATCGCGGTCGGTTCGTCGAGGATCAGCACATGGCAGTCACCGATCAGGTTGCGGGCGATCTCGACCATTTGCTGGTGACCGATGCCCAGCTCACCGACCAGGGTGTCCGGGTCAATCGCGTCGAGCCCGACTTGAGCCATGGCTTCGATCGCGGCTTTGCGCAATTGCTTGCGACTGATCCAGCCCGCGTTGCTGGGCAGATTGTCGAGAAACAGGTTTTCCGCCACCGACAGGGTCGGCAACAGATTGAGTTCTTGCATGACCATGCGGATGCCCAGGTCTTCGGCTTGGGTGCGGCTGCCGGGACGATAATCCTGACCCTGGAATTGCATCTGGCCAGTGGTCGGTGTGACCAGCCCGCCGATGATCTTCGACAGCGTGCTTTTGCCGGCACCGTTCTCGCCGGTCAGCGCCAGCACTTCGCCGCGCATCAGCGTCAGGTCAATGCCGGAGAGGACAGGTTGCGCATAGGTCTTACCGATACCGCTGACCGAGAGGACAGCGTTCGGAGCGGAAACTGACATAAAAAACTCTCCATGCGCTCGCCCGTTCGGGCGAGCACCGTTGTGTCGCCAGAAGTACTACTTGGTCACCAGCTCTACCGGCGTTTCGATGACGCCGTTGGTGCCGCTGTCGACCTTCTCGCCCTTGATGACTTTCAGCGCTGTCTCGATACCGAACACGGCCTGCTTGGCAGCAAACTGGTCAGCGGTGGCGAGGACGCGGCCATCCTTGAGCATCGGCTTGATGGCGTTGATGTTGTCGTAGCCAACCACTTGGACCTTGCCCGCCTTGCCTGCGGCTCGCACGGCAGACACCGCGCCGACGGCCATGCTGTCGTTACCGGCCAGCAGGGCTTTGACTTCCGGGTATTCGCTGAGAATCGAAGCGGCGACCTTGTTGCCTTTGTCGATTTCCCAGTCACCGGATTGCAGCGACACCACCTTGATCTGCGCCGCTTCCATTGCATCCTTGAAGCCAGCCGTCCTGGCCTGGGCATTGGTGGTGGTGGAAACGCCTTCGATGATGCCGACTTCGTCACCGGCCTTCAGCTGCTTGGCCAGGTATTCACCCACCAGACGCGCGCCTTTGCGGTTGTCCGGGCCTACGAACGGAACATTGATGTTTTTGCTTTTGACGACAGCCGGATCCAGCTGGTTATCGATGTTGATCACGGTGATGCCGGCATCGATGGCTTTCTTGATCACCGGGACCATGGCCTTGGAGTCGGCAGGCGCGATCACCAGGGCATTGACCTTGGCCAGAATCATTTGCTCGACGATACGTGTTTGGCCAGCGGTATCCGTTTCGTCCTTGATGCCGTTGGAGATCAGGTCGAAATCGGCGGAGTGGTCTTTTTGGTAGGCCTTGGCGCCGTCTTCCATGGTCAGGAAGAATTCATTGGCCAGGGATTTCATGACCAGCGCGACTTTTGGCTTTTCAACAGATTCGGCGAAAGCCGGGGAGACAGGCAACGCGACGGATGCGGCAGCCAGCATAGCGACAGCGAGAAGACGTCCAGCGAATGGCAGCTTCATGGGTTCACTCCGATCTTATGATTATTCTGAGCAACGCTTGCGCTGGCGTAAAATTCACTGCATTCGCTGAAGACAAGCTATCAGCGATGCCGCGCAAACGTTTGCGAAGACCGAACTATGCGAATCCTGCCGTGATTTGTCAACGACCGAAAAAGCTGATTTTTGCTTCTACGGTCAAGCAGTGGTGCTGATCACGCCACCGGCGCTGGAGCCCTTTGCCAGCTCCGTCACCAAATGGCCGGTCACTTCCAGCAGTGCGCCATTGGTGTCGGCTATTTGCCCCTGAATCGCCATGACTATCGAAGCCTTGGCTTCCTCTGTCGGGTACGACGCCGCTTGGGCTGCAGCCAATTGCTGCTGTTGTTCTCGCAACTGCTGTTGCAGTTCCTGTATGCGCTTGAGCAGGATTTTCACCGCGATGCTCTGATTGCCGCCACTTTCTGCTTTTCCTTCGGCCGGAGCACCGCCACCGGCTCGAACTTGAGTGGTATCACCTTCGTCCTCGGTACCCAACGCCAACGTCGACGCCTCGGAAGTCGATTCGCTCAAAGCGTTGATGGTTGCCGTGGATTTGCCAGCGATGGTGATTGCGCCGGAGTTGGGGAAACCAATCGAAAATGACATGTGAACTCCTGGAGTAAAAATCCTTTGAAGGGCATCGACCTGTACGCGGGTTTCTTTAGCAATGAGTAAACGGCTGGCTTAACAAGTCTGTCGGAGAGCCGAACAGCATCGCCCGAAATATTCGGAAACCCGGACAAAAAGGCGTTTAAGGCCTCTCCGACGAAAAACTAATAATTGATACAAATCATTAGGTTAGTAGCATTTTTTCAATTCAGGATATGACTGGTACAGATCCTGCTCCCTCTCTCTCACCTCCGGCGTTCAGATCCGTCGGGGGCGCATCTAGATGAACCTGCATCAGCACCGTCTCACTACTAGAGAGAAAAATAATGACATCTGCTTTCAAGACTTTCGTTCCGGGCGCCTTGGCCCTCCTGCTGCTCCTTCCGACAGCCCTTCAGGCAAAAGAAGTCGAAACCAAACAGAAACTGGCCAACGTAGTGATTCTCGCCACCGGCGGCACCATTGCCGGCGCAGGCGCCAGCGCCGCCAATAGCGCGACCTATCAAGCGGCGAAAGTCGGCATCGAACAATTGATCGCCGGGGTTCCGGAACTGAGCCAACTGGCTAACGTTCGCGGCGAGCAGGTCATGCAGATTGCGTCGGAAAGCATCACCAACGACAACCTGCTGCAACTGGGACGCCGCGTGGCGGAACTGGCCGACAGCAAGGACGTCGATGGCATCGTCATCACCCACGGCACCGACACCCTGGAAGAAACCGCGTACTTCCTCAACCTGGTGGAAAAAACCGACAAGCCGATCATCGTCGTGGGGTCCATGCGCCCAGGCACCGCGATGTCCGCTGACGGCATGCTGAACCTGTACAACGCCGTCGCCGTGGCCAGCAGCAAAGACGCTCGGGGCAAAGGCGTGCTGGTGACCATGAATGATGAAATCCAGTCAGGTCGCGATGTCAGCAAGATGATCAACATCAAGACCGAAGCGTTCAAAAGCGCCTGGGGGCCATTGGGCATGGTGGTCGAAGGCAAATCCTACTGGTTCCGCCTTCCAGCCAAGCGCCACACCATGGATTCGGAATTCGACATCAAGAACATCAAGAGCCTTCCTGACGTCGAAATCGCCTATTCCTACGGCAACGTGAGTGATACCGCCTACAAGGCGCTGGCTCAGTCGGGTGCTAAGGCCATCATCCACGCCGGCACCGGCAACGGTTCGGTGTCTTCCCGGGTCGTTCCCGCTTTGCAGGCTCTACGCAAAGATGGCGTGCAGATCATTCGTTCTTCCCACGTCAACGCCGGCGGTTTCGTACTGCGCAATGCCGAACAGCCTGACGACAAGTACGACTGGGTAGTCGCCCATGACTTGAATCCACAGAAGGCTCGCATCCTGGCCATGGTCGCGCTGACCAAGACCAACGACAGCAAAGAGCTGCAACGGATGTTCTGGGAATATTGATTCGCCCTCGCCCGACCGGCTCCGGTCGGGCACCGCTGTCACCGCTCGCCAGATTTCGGCGAGCGGTCAGACATCTGATAAAAAAATCTCCTTCTTCCTACACCAAATGGAAAAAAGCACTGTCAGAGGATTTTCTTGAATTTTAAGCGGTTGCGAAAATGCTTACAGTTAAATACTGTATGCACGTACAGCTTAATAAGGACAATTCCGTGGCTACCACCTCTGCTTCTCCTGACGCCTATCAACGCATGGGCATCCGCGTTCAGAAAATCATCAATTCCCCCACCGCCCAGAAAGCCAAGTCAGCCCTGATCTTCCGCCTCCCGGACGAGCCAGTCGATGAGTGGGAACAGTTGCTCGAAGAAATCGATGAGAACGACAACGTCACCCTCGCCTATCGCGACGATGGCGGCGTGCAGATTTTCTGGGTTGTGCCGAAGGAAGACTGAGTCAATGAGTGTCCGTTGTTTTGCTTTGCTGTTCCTGCTCTTCGCAATGGGCGCCCAGGCCGACGCCCCGCGCACCTTCAGCGAAGCCAAGAAAGTCGCCTGGAAGCTCTACGCCCCGCAATCCACCGAGTTCTATTGCGGGTGCAAGTACACCGGCAATAAGGTGAATCTCTCCGCCTGCGGTTATGTACCGCGTAAAAATGCCAAGCGTGCCGCCCGCATCGAATGGGAGCACATCGTCCCGGCCTGGGAGATCGGCCATCAGCGCCGGTGCTGGCAGGAAGGTGGGCGCAAGAACTGCACACGCTACGATCCGACCTATCAGAAAGCCGAGGCCGATTTGCATAACCTGGTACCCAGCATCGGAGAGGTTAATGGTGATCGGAGCAATTTCAGTTTTGGCTGGTTGCCGGAGCAGTCCGGTCAATATGGCTCGTGCCTGACCCAGGTCGACTTTAAAGCCAAGAAGGTCATGCCCCGCCCGTCCATTCGCGGCATGATCGCCCGGACTTATTTCTACATGAGCAAGCAGTATGGTTTGCGCCTATCGAAACAGGATCGGCAGCTGTACGAAGCCTGGAACAAGACCTACCCGGTGCAAGCCTGGGAACGCCAACGCAACCAGAGCGTGGCGTGCGTGATGGGGCGCGGCAACGAGTTTGTCGGGCCGGTGGACATGAAAGCTTGCGGTTAAACGCTTGTTGAAAACGAAAAGGCCTCAGGTTGAATGCCCAAGGCCTTTTTCGTTTTAAACCCGGCGGGTACCAAGGCACCCGACCGGCGATGGCGACATTACTGAGTCACCGAATGCTCAATGACCAGTAACTCGATGTTCTGTTTTTTCGCCCGGGTCAGCGCTGCGCGCACTTCATCCTGCTTGGCTTCAGCTTCGGCTTTCGAGTTGAATGGCCCCATGAGGATTCGGGTCTTGCCATTTTCCTTGATCACGCTGGAAACGAAACTGTGCTCGATCAGCCAGCCACTCAGGTCGCTGACAGCCTGGGTTATTTCACCTCGCACCTCCAGATCCCACTGAGGCGCGGACACCGCTGCCGGGGCTGCCGCCACGGCCGGCTGCGGCTTTGGCGCATCAACGCGCTTGTCCTCACCGCATCCCGCCAGTGCCAGTACTGCGATTACCAAAGCCATTTTGCGCACAACGCTTCCCTCTGAATGCCGAAAGTGGGGATTTTAACATCCATGAATACTTCGCGAGTGCCGCAAAATGGGCGCAAAACAACGAGAATCATGGATGCGGCCTCTGTATAGTTACGCCTTGGGAATTAATGCAGCATCTGCGCGTCAGAAAGAGGCACCCAAACCGTGAGACTTCGCACTAATCTATACATACCACCGACCCCTGCACTGTCCGAATCAGGTGCCCCACAAAGCAATCAAGGAGAAGACCATGCTGATACTCACCCGCAAAGTCGGTGAAAGCATAAACATTGGTGATGACATTACGATCACCATTCTGGGCGTAAGCGGCCAGCAAGTCAGAATTGGCATCAACGCCCCGAAAGACGTGGCGGTGCACCGCGAAGAAATTTATCAGCGCATTCAAGCTGGCCTGACCGCCCCGGAAAAGCCGCAATCCTGAATCCAGCTGCAATCAGTAGCCAGCCCGTTCGCCCCGGAATCACGGCTGGCTAAGATTCAAGCGACGCTATCATTACAGCCCCCAGCAGCACGTGAAGCCAATACTACTGGCCTGTCTCACGTCGTGACTGTAAGACGCTTCTGATTATTATTGGATCCGTTCTTCGCTAACCGAACGTCACCCCTCGCGCCATGCCCGCAGCCGCGACGACTATCAGCAACACCAGCATTGCTTCGATATGACTGATCCGTGCAAACAACGTCGCACGACCGGAGTCGATCGCAGTGCCGCGCGACTGCGCAACTCGCCACTTGATCAGCGTGATCATCGGTGCCACTTCCAGCAGCAGGATGAGGACGAAGAGCGTCATCTTAAGGTGGAACAGCGGTTGGTGAAGGTAATAGTCAGTACCCTTTTCGTACCCACCAAAGGCACGCATCCCACCCGTGACGAGCAGGACGACCGCAGAAATCCCCCACAGGTTATCCGCAATCAATACGCTGCGGACCTCACCCACGCCGGTAGCCAGGTGTCGAAAGGCCGTACCACGGGAGAGGACCGCCCAGAAACCAAGGGCAAATGCCCATAGATGGATCGTCGCAAGAAACCAGTGCACAAGCATCGATATACGCCTCAGGCCGGGTTTGAATTGGTCTGAAGTAGTAGTTCAAAAAGCAGGAACCTGCTTGCGGCACAAGATGGAAGAGAGGCTGCGCGCCATCAACTCATGAAAGACATCAATCGTGCAGCTGAATAACTATGCATGAGCGACACTTCAGTGACGGGAGCCAAGCCGTCGCCCGCTTCGCAACCCTGCTATAACCTGAAAGCCAAATTCCGGAAAAACAGTCGCGGCAACTTGATGCGCTCACGAGTACGAGCAATCAGATTGGATGTTGATTGCCGACGTTGCGCGACAATCATTCGACCGATTTCGAAACCAAACTCATCGGCATCTTCCCTCGACAAAAAACGCATGAAAGGCGCGTCACCCGCCCCTCTGACTTCATTGCCATTGAGCCAAATCGAAATTCTGGTCTGGTGATGGGTACGCAGATTTGCCGGTTCGTTTTGCTCTGTCTGGATGGGCCCGACTGTAGCAACCCGAATCTCGTAACCCAGGTGAGTCTCACGTTTCGTCACGAGCGAAGGTTCCAACATCATTACCGCCATCCATTGCCTGTAAAAGATTGGCGTAACCATACCCGGAAATCCGGACAATGCCAAATAGCCACTACTTCTTACGGTTTCCGATACACTCAAGATCGGAACATCAGCCTGTAACAGGCATTAACTTAACGCTGCATACAGGAGCCTCTTCTTCAGCGAATAGCTAATCCTCGCAGCGCTCCTCTCCTCAGCCACAAATCCGCACGCATCTACCAGATCATGCGGGTGCCTGAATTACTCAAAAAATAGTTTGATCCTTTGTACGCACCACTTGAAAATGCGCGCCGCCTCTAAGTCATCTACTAACCAGGAACTGGAATGGACGTCAAAGAAATTACTGCCCTCATTGTCGATCGCCTTGAGGGCTGCCGAGAGGATATCCTGAGTCAATGGAACAACCCGCAAGGAACCCATACCCGCCACTTCGTTATCGATGGTCTTCTACCCGAGAACATAACCCACGCCATCTATGCTGCGTTCCCGCGTGACGCTGACGGCTTCATTGATCAGAAATCATTTCGCGAGAAGAAGAAAACGCTAGCAAACCTTGAAGACCGCCCGGAAATCCTGCGCGACGTCACGTACGCCATGCAAAGCGCTGAGGTTGTAGGCAAGGTAGCGGAACTGTTAGGTGTGGATAGCATTGTCCCGGACCCTTCTCTCTACGCCGGTGGCCTGTCGATGATGTTCAAGGACAACTTCCTGAACCCGCATATCGATAACAGCCACGATGGCGGTCGCGGTTTGTACCGGCGACTGAACCTTCTGTATTACGTGACTCCGGACTGGGCACTTGAGAACGGTGGAAACTTCGAACTGTGGGACAGCAAGGTCAAACAACAGAAGACCATCGTCTCCAAGTTCAACCGCCTGGTGGTAATGGATACCAATCGCGATTCGTGGCATTCCGTGAGCAAAGTCGTTGTTGAAACGCCACGCTGCTGCGTATCCAACTACTATTTTTCCAAAGTCTCTCCGGACGATGACGACTATTTCCATGTGACGTCTTTCAGCGGCAGGCCTGACGAACCAGGAAAGCGCCTGCTTGGAGTAGTCGACAACCACCTTCGCAACACCCTATCGAAAGCGCTTCAGGTTCGGCGCGGCAAAGCTCTCGAAGGCACTGAGGCTGACTGATCTCGATTTTCCGCTCTACCTGGGGGATTAATTCCCCCAAACCATCCCAAGCACTCAAAAGTGAGCCCCCCCTCGCTAGCCTCCCCCAGTGGCAGAGCGTCATCGAAGCCAGCATGCAGCGCTTCGGATAGACGCAGAATTAGCGTTTCCGAAATGAGCGTTTTCAATGGCTTGCCAAATTTCAGACAACAAAAAAGGGCCCACCTTTCGGTGAGCCCTTCTAGACCGCCCAGCAGAGCGGATTTTGTTTGGTAGGCGCGATTGGACTCGAACCAACGACCCCCACCATGTCAAGGTGGTGCTCTAACCAACTGAGCTACGTGCCTGCTGTGAGGCGGCATTCTACGGAATTCCGGAGGGGTGTCAACACCTTTTTTCGAGCTAACCCTATGAATATGCAAAATATTTAATTTCAGCGCTGCAAAGAAGAATTTGCGGTGGCTGGCGGTCGATTTTTAACTCGGGTAGGATCGGCTCACTCGTAAAATATATTAAACAGAGGCTGCAGGATGGCGAACACCCCCTACCCAGAGTCCTATTACGCCGCATCGGCCAATGCGGTTCCGCCGCGCCCGGCCTTGCAGGGTGAAGTAGAGACTGACGTCTGCGTGATCGGCGCCGGCTACACCGGCCTGTCCTCTGCCCTGTTTCTGCTGGAGAACGGTTTCAAGGTCACGGTGCTGGAAGCCGCCAAGGTCGGCTTCGGCGCGTCGGGCCGTAACGGTGGCCAGATCGTTAACAGCTACAGCCGCGATATCGATGTGATCGAGCGCACGGTCGGCCCCAAGCAAGCTGAGTTGCTCGGGCGGATGGCGTTCGAGGGTGGGCGGATCATTCGGGAACGGGTGGCCAAGTACAACATCCAGTGCGACTTGAAGGATGGTGGCGTGTTCGCCGCGATCACCGCCAAGCAGATGGGTCACCTGGAATCGCAGAAGCGTCTGTGGGAGCGTTTCGGTCATACACAGCTTGAGTTGATGGATCAGCAGCGCATCCGTGAAGTGGTGAACTGCGATCAATACGTGGGCGGCATGCTCGACATGAGCGGCGGGCACATTCATCCGCTGAACCTGGCCCTGGGCGAAGCAGCGGCCGTGGAGTCGCTGGGTGGCACTATCTACGAGCAATCGCCGGCGGTGCGCATCGAGCGCGGCGCGAACCCGGTGGTGCACACGCCTCAGGGTAAGGTCCAGGCCAAATTCATCATCGTCGCGGGCAATGCCTATCTCGGCAACCTGGTGCCGGAACTGGCGGCCAAGTCGATGCCTTGCGGCACACAGGTAATTACCACGGAGCCTCTGGGCGACGAATTGGCGAAAAGCCTGCTGCCTCAGGATTATTGCGTCGAAGACTGCAACTACCTGCTCGACTACTACCGCTTGAGCGGCGACAAGCGCCTGATCTTCGGTGGCGGCGTGGTGTACGGCGCGCGGGATCCGGCGAACATCGAAGCGATCATCCGGCCGAAGATGCTCAAGGCTTTCCCGCAGCTCAAGGACGTGAAGATCGATTACGCCTGGACCGGCAATTTCCTGCTGACCCTGTCGCGCCTGCCGCAGGTCGGTCGGCTAGGCGACAACATCTACTATTCCCAGGGTTGCAGCGGCCACGGCGTGACGTATACGCACCTGGCAGGCAAGGTGCTGGCCGAAGCGTTGCGCGGTCAGGCCGAGCGTTTCGATGCGTTTGCCGATTTGCCGCACTACCCCTTCCCCGGCGGGCAATTGCTGCGCACGCCGTTTGCCGCGCTGGGTGCGTGGTATTACGGGTTGCGGGACAAGTTCGGGTATTGATGACCCCTGTAGGAGCCAGCTTGCTGGCGATCGCGGTGGTCCAGTCAACAATTACATTGACTGAACCACCGCGATCGCCGGCAAGCCGGCTCCTACAGGGATTGTGTTAAAGCCGGTCGCGGGGGATACCGCTGCGGATTCGCAGGATGTCGGCGAGTACCGCCAAGGCAATTTCTGCCGGGGTTTTGCTGCCCAGGTTCAATCCGATCGGCGCGTGAATCCGCTCCAGTTCGATGTCATTCAAACCACCAATCCGGCGCAACCGCTCGAAGCGTTTCTGCGAGGTTTGCAGCGAGCCCATCACGCCGATGTAGAACGCCTCGGTGCGCACGGCCTCCATCATCGCCAGGTCATCGATGCGCGGGTCGTGGGTCAGCGCCACCACCGCGGTGTCGCGGTGACAACCACCGTCGGCGATGAACACCGATGGCAATTGACGCCGGATCTCGACGTTTTCCAGCACCACGCCTTCCAGCACTTCGTCGCGGGGATCGCAGAGAATCACCTCGAAACCCAGGCTCACCGCGAACTCCGCACACGCCTGCGCGACACTGGAATAACCCGCCAGCAACAAGCGCTGAGCCGCACCGATGCGCGCACGTACCCGATCGATCTCGCGCTCGATGCGCACGCCTTGCTCGTGATCCGCGAACAGGCTGCGCGCGCCGCTGGCAAGATCGACTTCGCGGATCAATCGGCGCTGGCCCAACAGCGCCGACTCCAGCTCGCGCAAATGCGCCTGGACCTCACAATCGGGCTCCAGTTTTTCCACCAGCACATCGAGCACGCCGCCACAGGGCAGGCTGACCCGCGAACGCGGATCATCGCCCTCGCCGTACCGCACGACAGTGACGGGCTCTAGAAAAGCCCCCTCGGCGACGCGCTCAAGAAAATCTTCCTCGACGCAGCCGCCGGACAGCGAGCCGATCCATTGCCCCTGGGCATTCACCGCCAGCAGCGAACCCGGTGCACGCGGTGCCGAGCCGTAGGTAGCCAGCACCGTGCACAGCCACACGCGCTGACCGGCCGTCGACCACGCCAGCGCCCGGCGCACCACTTGCAGATCGAGATGCTGCATGTCAGTGCGCCTTGTGCTCGAGCGGCGGCGCATCGGCACGCAGCTTCTGCACATCACTGACGGCCAGATCACCCGCCTGACCGCCCCAGCCCTGACGCAGGTAGTTCAGCAGGTCAGTGAGTTGCTCGTGGCTGAGCTTTTCGGCAAACCCCGGCATCGGCTGCATGTGCTCGAACCCGGCAAACTTCTGCTCGCCAATCCCGTCGTCGATCACCCGCACCAGGTTGCGCGGATCTTCCAGGCGTAGCGTGGTGTTGCCACGCATGGCCACCGCGATGTGCGGCTTGCCTTCGCCACCGACCGCATGGCAACCGGCGCAGACGTTGAGGTAATCCTGACGACCGCGCTGGGCGCTGGCACTGAGGGTCTCCAGCGGCACGTCGGTCAGCACTTTGGCCGCCGGCGGTTGATCGCCGAGCAGGAAGGTCGCCATCGCCGCCAGATCCGCATCATTGAGGCCCTGGGTGCTGTTGTGGAACACCGGGAACATCTCGTTGAACATCGTGCCCTGGGCACTCATGCCGTGCTTGAGGAAGGTGCTCAGGTCCTGATGATTCCAGCCGCGTGCGGCCAGGTCAGTGGCCAGCAGGCTGGGCGCCAGATAGCCGTTGAGCAGACCGCCGGTGAGGCGTTTGTCCTGCTGCATCGCGCCGGGCAAACCGCGCGGCGTGTGGCATTCACCGCAGTGACCGAGCACGTCGACCATGTATTGGCCTCGCTTGAAGGCTTCGCTTTTGCCTTCGGTGGACGACAGTTTCACGTCCTTGCCGTAGAGCATGTTCCAGCCCATCAAACCCAGGCGCACGTTGAACGGAAAGCTCAGGCGGGTGACCGGCGCTGCACGTTCGATCGGCTCGATAGTTTTCAGATAGGCGTGGATCGCGTCCGAGTCGGCACGCGGCATCAAGTGATACGAGGTGTACGGCATCGCCGGGTACAGGTTCGCGCCGTCACGACGCTTGCCCTCGGTGAGCGCGGCAAAGAACTCGTCATCGCTGTAGAGGCCGATGCCGTGCTCTTTGCTCGGGGTGATGTTGGTGCCGTAGATCGTGCCGAACGGCGAGACAATCGGCAGGCCGCCGGCGTACGGCGCGCCACCCGGCGCGGTGTGGCAGGCCATGCAGTCTGCGGCGCGGGCGAGATAGGCCCCGCGCACCACCTGATCATCGGCCTGCGCCAGCAACGCGGACGCAGCCAGACCGACCGCCAATGCCAGACGGGAAAGTAGAGTCTTCATGCTTAACCTTCCTTGACCAGGCCGAGATCCGTCAGCACGTTGCGTGTCGCGCTGTAATAACGCACATAACCCGTGCAACGGCAGATGTGGTGACCGAGACTGTCCTCGATCACTTGTTCCAGCTGGCTTTTGACGATCGGCTGACGCTGCAGCTTTTCCACCAGCACCGTCGCGGCATTCACGAAACCCGGGGCGCAGTAGCTGCACTGGAAGGCGAACTCATCGACGAAGCGCTGCTGGATCGGGTTCAGCTCGGTGACCTTGCCCTGCTCGTCGCGGGTCGCGTGGCCTTCGATGGTCCGCACTTTCTTGCCTTCGAAGTAATGCGCGCCAGTGATGCAGGTGCGCACTTCTTCGCTGGTGCCGTCCGGGTTGTCGACGATCACCACGCAGGCGTGGCAAATGCCCTGGCCGCAGCCGAGACGCGAGCCGGTGAGGTTTTTGTATTCGTGCAGATAGTCGATCATCGGCAGGTCATCAGGGATGTCCACCGGGCCGACGGATTGACCGTTGAGGGTCAGTTGAAGCGGACGGTTAGCCATTGAGGGCCTCCTTGATGCGGGCAGAAGTGATAGGCAGGTCACGGACGCGTTTGCCGATGGCGTGGGCCACGGCGTTACCGATGGCGCCGACCACCGGGATCATCACCACTTCGGCGATGCCTTTGGACGGGTCGCTCGGCGACAGCGGCGGCAGGATTTCCGCCGTCTGCTTCCACACCGCAACGTGGCGCGCCATCGGCAAGCGGTAACGGTTGAAGTTCCAGTCACCCTCCCCCGGCCCGCCTTCATACAACGGCATCTCTTCCATCAGCGCATGGCCGATGCCCATGGCGATCCCGCCTTCGAGCTGCCCCTTCACCAATTCTTCCACCAGCACCCGACCACACTCGACCCACGAGTGGTGGTTGAGCACCTGGACTTCGGCAGAGCCCTTGTTCACTTTCAATTCCACCAGCGTCGCGACCGGGCTGTAGTAGGTCACCGCCGCGTTGTTCAACTGCGTGTCCGGGTAGTGCACGTTCTGGCGGTCGAGCAGATGGAAACCGGCACTGTTCATCTGCGCCTTTTTCACGTTCGGTGCGCCATCGCCGTACTTCACCGCCAGGCCGTCGAGCGGCAGGCGTTCGCGTACGCCGTCGATGCTGAACTCGGCCTCGGCCCAGCTCCAGCGGTTGAAGCCGTGCACCGTCGCGCCGGTCACCAGGCCTTTGTCGTGGGCGTGTTTGGCCAATTGCTCGAAGCTCAGCGGCTGCATGCCGTTGGCCGTGAGTTTGCCGTCGACCCAATGCGCGTCTTCGCGACGCACCACGTACGGGTTGGCCTGGCCGCCGTATGGGCCCTGGCCCCAGATCTGCAACGCCGCCGGCCACAAGCCGTGGTTGAACAGCACGCGCGCCGCTTCACGGGTGGCGTGGCTGAAGTAGTACGCGGAGTTGGTCGCCGACGAGGCCGACGCCAGTTTGCCGACCCAGCGCGGGTTGCGCAGCAGGGCGTCCTGCTCGGCCTGGCTCATGATGTACGGGTTGCCGCCGGTGATCAGCTGCAACTCTTTCCATTCGGTCTCGCCGGTCTTCACTTCGTGCGCCGGGCTGCCGAGGAAATCGGCCACCACCATGGCTTGCGAAGTGGACATGCCGGTGCCGATTTCGATGCCGATGTGACGCAGGTGAATGCGCCCTTCAGCGCTGAACTCGATGCTCGCCATCGGTGCTTCGGAACCGGTGCCGAAGTCTTTCTGGCAGATGGCGAAACCGACGCCGTACCAGTTGTCCGGGTCTGCGGCTTCGCGTTGTTTCTTGATTGCGTCGCGGTTTTTCCAGACTTCGTGCACGGCGGCCTTGTCGAGAATTTCATGCAGGCGCAAAGCACCCGCAGGCACTGCGCCCTGGGTGTTTTTCATGCCAGAGACCATGGCGTTTTTCTTGCGCAGGTCGATGGCATCGATGCCGAGGCGACCGGCGATTTCATCGACCATCATCTCGGTGGACGCCATGCTTTGCAGGGTGCCGTAACCACGCATCGACCCGGCTTCGACCGCGCGGGAATGGTAGGCCGTCACCTGCAAATCGTTCTGCGGCATGTAGTAGATCGACTGCGCCGCCGTGGCGCCAACCGCCGCCACCGACGGGCTGTAGTTGATCCGTCCGCCGCCATCGACGCTCATCTCGGCGCGGAAAATCTTGAAGCTGTGATCGGTCTTGTCCACCGCCAGTTGGTAGCGGATGTCGAACGGGTGACGCTTGATCCCGCTCTGGAACTGCTCGTAGCGATCGTTGGCCAGACGCACCGGCACACCCGCGCCGTACAGCGCCGCGAGGGCTGCGTAGTAGACGAAAATGTTGTGGTCTTTGGAGCCGTAGCCGACGGTGTAACCCGGGTGCATGTTCAGGTTGGCGAGGCCGAAACGCGAGGGGGCGATCATCTTCGCGGTCTCGGTGGCGGTCTCCAGCGGGCACTGGGTGGCGACGACAAAATGCAGGGTCTTGGTCGCCGGGTCGTACCAGCCGTTGCCGTTGTCCGGCTCCATCGCGGCCGGTTCGATCGATGGCGTCTTGTAGCGCTCGTCGAACACCAGCCAGTTGTCGGGCGGCGTGTCGATCTGCTGCTTCATGCGCTCGGCGTAAAACAGCCCGCGCTCGGTCAGGTTGCCGTGCAGGTTCGGTTGCGAATTCCACACCGGGCGCCGGTTACGCAGCATCGGGAACAGGATCGAATCCTTGAGGCTGGCGAATTCGTCTTCGTCCGCCGAGGTCGCGCCGCCGACGCGCACGTAACGGAAACTGCCGTACGGGTCGCCCTCGTAGAACGGAACCTGAGCGCCGTAGCGGATGGCTTTGTCATTGAATTTGAGTTTGGCCTTGGCCTGGCGGAAACGCTCGAAATCGTTCCAGATCAGGATCGCAACCGGGTGACCGATGAACATCGGCACCTTGCCTTCCGGCAGCAACGGATCCGGCGCGTGCTCTTCCGGGAAGACGATGCCGTCCTTGATCAGGTCTGCGGCGGTGACGATGCGATCCGGCTGCAGGTCGTCGCCGAGCCACGACAGGTCGTAGCCTGCGTAGATGCGATCGGCCTTGATGGTTTTCAGCAGCATGGCGTGGCCCTGCTGTTGCGGCCAGCCCGGCATGTCCTTGGCGCGGATGTCGCGGGCAAAGACTTTGCTGCCGCAGACTTTTGACAAAGCATCGTTACGCGAGCGCGCCTTGCCGTTGTTGCCGAGCCACTGCTCGGACGGCACGGTCACGCTGTTTTCCATCAAGGCCGCCAGCGCCTGACTGCTGAGCGGCGTGAGCGTCACGCTCACACCCGCCACCAGCCCGCCCTGAAGGAACGAGCGCCGGGATATATCACGGTTGGACATGGATCATCCTCTGGGCGGTTATGGGTCCGCCCTTCTGGTTAGTTCTGGAAATCTCGAGTCTTGCAGAAGCCCTTATTGACGTAACAAAGGGCTGAATTGACAGTGCAAAGCTGACCGAAAGGTTAACTTTATAGGCTTATGCACTTTTAGAAAACAACTGGTTACATAAATCTGACCAGCGAATCAGAAAACCGCCGCTTTGCGTCGCAGCAAATCGATGAACAAACCCAGCTCGCGACTGATGTGCTCGCCCTTGCGCAGCAGCAAGCCGAACGGCGCCAGTTGCACGTCCAGCTCCACCGGCAACGCCACCACCAGGCCCATTTTCAGGTAGTCGCGCAACGCGGTTTCCGAGAGCACCATGATTGCGTCGGTCAGTTGAATCAGTTGCTGCATGGAATACACCGAACTGCATTCGATGATGTCCGCCGGCAGCGGCATCGCCAGGCGTTGCAGGGCCTGATCCAGGCCGATGCGCGCCGGGCTGGTCTCCGGTTGCAGGATCCACGGCCAGTCGCTGACCAGTTCCGCCAGCGCCAGTTTCTTGCGTTTGGCCAGCGGATGACCGGCGTGCACCACCACCAGCAGGCGTTCGTTGCCCAACTGTTCGAAGGTGTAGTGCTCGCTGTCGGTGGCCGCGTTGCGCCGGGCGATGGCCAGGTCGATGCGCCCCTGTTCCAGCAATTGGATCACCTGGTCGCTGGTGTCGCCCATGATGCGAATGCGCAGTTGCGGGTTGAGCGCCTTGATTTCGGCGATCGAATCCATCACCAGGTCAGGAGCCGCCCCCATGATCGTGCCGATGGAGAGATAGCCATAACCGCCCTGCTGGCGCGCGATCAAGTCTTCGGCGCAGCGATCCAGGCCGCTGATGGCGGACTCAGCGAACCGGATCAGCTCCTGCCCCAATGCCGTCGGCCGCATCCCGCGCGGCAAGCGTTCGAACAGGTCGCAGCCAAACATGTCTTCGATCTCATGCAGCATGCGGGTCGCGGCGGGTTGCGACATGTTCAGGCTTTGCGAGGCGCGGTGCAGGTTCTGGCTGCTGCTGAGCGCCACCAGCATGTGCAAATGCTTGTAGCGCAGGCGGTTGAGCAGGCTGCGGGAGATGGTTGGTGTGGTCATGTCGTTTACTCGAAAACTCTGTAGGAGCGAGCCTGCTCGCGATGGACTCGAGAGCGCCGCGTTGAATCAGCAGAACACGCGGCATCGTTGACGACCATCGCGAGCAGGCACGCTCCTACAGGAGAGCGCGATCGTTTAACCGAATGGTTTTGGGTCATGGCGGGCCTTTTCAGTCGATACCTTGAGGGTATCAGTTGTTAGCTAGATTCGATTTGTAACGCATCGATCAGCGGCCGTACAGTCCTTCACATAAGAACAAATGCCCTACCAAAGGAAAACTGCGATGAAGACTCTACCCGCGCCTCTGCTCGCCAAAATTTCCTGGCGGCTGCTCCCGTTTCTCCTGCTGATGTACATCATGGCCTTCCTCGACCGCGCCAACGTCGGGTTTGCCAAGCAAGCTTTCCAGGCCGACACCCATATCAGTGATGCCGCCTTCGCCTTCGGCGCCGGCGTATTCTTTGTCGGCTACGCGCTGCTCGAAGTGCCGAGCAACCTGATCCTGCACCGCGTCGGCGCCCGTTTGTGGATGTGCCGCATCATGGTCACCTGGGGCCTGGTCTCCGCGGCCATGGTCTTCGCCCACAACGAAACCACCTTCTACGTCCTGCGCTTTTTGCTGGGTGTGGCCGAGGCGGGCTTCTTCCCCGGCGTGATTCTCTACCTCACCTACTGGTTTCCGAGCGCGGTACGCGGAAAAGCCATGGGGTTCTTCTACTTCGGTGCGCCGCTGGCCTTCATTTTTGGCAGCCCGTTATCCGGCCTGCTGCTGGAGCTGGATGGCTTTGCCGGTTTCCACGGCTGGCAATGGCTGTTTGCGGTGGAAGGCTTGATGGCTTCCGTGGTCGGCATCTGGGCCTACTTCTACCTGGACAATCGCCCCACCGATGCCAAGTGGCTGACCGTCGAAGAGCGCCAGCAAGTGCAGGCTCTGCTCGATCAGGAAGACAGCCACAAACAGAACCACGGCCGCAGCCTGCTCAACGTTCTGTGCCAACCCTCGGTGCTGTACCTGTGCCTGATTTATCTACTGATCCAGGCCAGCGTCTACGGGGTAGTGTTCTATCTGCCGACCCAGGTGGGCGGGCTACTCGGCACCAAGGTCGGGCTGATGGTCGGGCTGGTCACGGCGATCCCATGGATCTGCGCATTGGTGGCCGCCTACCTGATTCCCGGCTACAGCGATAGGACCGGCGAACGTCGCCGTACCGCGAGCCTGACCTTGCTGATGGCCGCTGCCGGGATTGCCTGCTCGGTGACCTTCAGCAGCCCGTTCCTGGGCATCGTCGCCCTGTGTTTCGCCGCGTCCGGGTTCATCGCCGTGCAACCGGTGTTCTGGACCTTCCCGTCCAGCTACCTCGCCGGCAGCGCCGCTGCCGCCGGTATTGCCCTGATCAACTCGTTCGGCGCCCTCGGCGGCTTCATCGCCCCGGTGCTGAAGAACTGGGCCGAAGGCGCCTTCCATTCACCGGCCGCCGGTTTGTACGTGCTGGCCGGCACCACTGTCGTCGCCGCGTTGCTGGTGCTGGGCGTGCGTTCGCCCGGCCATAAAGCCTCGAACAAACCGGCCACCGTTTAAACCTGAGGAGTCACACCATGGGCATTCCAACCATCAAACACGTCCGCGCTTTCACCTTGAGAGGCGGCGGCGCGGATTATCACGACCAGGCGGACGGCCACTGGATCGACGATCACATTGCCACGCCGATGAGCAAATACCCGGAGTACCGCCAGAGCCGCCGCACCTTCGGCATCAACGTGCTCGGCACCCTGGTGGTGGAAATCGAAGCCAGCGACGGCACCGTCGGTTTCGCCGTGACCACCGGTGGCGAGCCCGCGGCCTACATCGTCGAGAAACACCTGGCGCGTTTCCTCGAAGGCGCACGGGTCACCGACATCGAAAAGATCTGGGACCAGATGTACCAGTCGACCCTGTATTACGGGCGCAAAGGCATCGTCATCAACACCCTCTCCGGCGTCGACCTGGCGCTGTGGGACTTGCTCGGCAAGATCCGCCAGGAGCCGGTGCACCAATTGCTCGGCGGTGCGGTGCGCGATGAATTGCAGTTCTACGCCACCGGCGCCCGCCCGGACCTCGCGCAAAAAATGGGTTTCATCGGCGGCAAGATGCCGCTGCACCACGGCCCGGCCGAGGGTGAAGAAGGCCTGCGCAAAAACCTCGAAGAGCTGGCGACCATGCGTGAGCGGGTGGGCCCGGACTTCTGGCTGATGCTCGATTGCTGGATGAGCCTGGACCTCAACTATGCGACCAAACTGGCGGTCGGCGCCCACGAACACGGCCTGAAGTGGATCGAAGAAGCGCTGCCGCCGGACGATTACTGGGGCTACGCCGCCCTGCGCAACAACGTGCCCAAAGGCATGCTGGTGACCACCGGCGAACACGAAGCCACCCGCTGGGGTTTCCGCATGCTCCTGGAAATGGGCTGCTGCGACATCATCCAGCCGGATGTCGGCTGGTGCGGCGGCATCACCGAACTGGTGAAGATTTCCGCCCTGGCCGACGCGCATAACGCGCTGGTCATTCCTCACGGCTCGTCGGTCTACAGCTATCACTTCGTCGCGACGCGGCATAACAGCCCGTTCGCCGAGTTCCTGATGATGGCGCCGAAAGCCGATGAAGTGGTGCCGATGTTCCACCCTCAATTGCTCGGCGAACCGGTGCCGGTGAATGGCCGCATGCGTCTGTCGGCGCTCGATCAGCCCGGCTTCGGCGTGACACTCAACCCGGAATGCCAGCTGCACCGGCCTTACAACCGCTGAGAAAGGACCCGTCAATGAACATGCCTCACAACGCTTTCAAGGCCGCCCTGAAAAACCCGGCGACCCAGTACGGCATCTGGGCCGGATTCGCCACCGGTTACGCCGCCGAGATCGTCGCCACCACCGGTTACGACTGGATGCTGATTGACGGTGAACACGCGCCGAACACCGTGCCCGGCGTGCTTGCGCAATTGCAGGCCGTCGCGCCCTACTCCACCGCGCCGGTGGTACGGGCGGTGACGGGCGACGCCAACCTGATCAAGCAATTGCTGGATATCGGCGCGCAGACGCTAATGATCCCGATGGTCGAAACCGCCGAACAGGCCGCAGCGCTGGTGCGCGCCATGCGTTATCCGCCCCACGGCATTCGCGGGGTCGGCGGCGGCCTGACCCGCGCCACGCGCTGGGATGGCGTGCCGGATTATCTGAACACCGCTCATGAACAGCTGTGCCTGATCGTCCAGGTGGAATCGCGGATCGGTGTGGAAAACGTCGAAGCGATCGCCACCGTCGAAGGCGTCGACGCGGTGTTCATCGGCCCGGCGGATCTGTCCATCGGCCTCGGCCATGCCGGCAACCCCGGGCATCCCGACGTTCAGGAGCGCATTCAACACGCGGTGCAAGCGACGCTCGCGGCCGGCAAGGCGTGCGGCATTCTCGCGCCGAACGAAGAAGACGCGCGCCGTTATCAAAGCTGGGGTTGCCAGTTCATCGCGGTGGCCATCGATATCAGCCTGTTGCGCCAGAGCGCCACGGCGACTCTCGCGCGCTATCGCACGCCGGCCAGCGAACACGCGCCGTCGCGCACCTACTGATCAAGGAGTCGTCCCATGTCGCCTGTTTACGAAAACTTCATCAACGGCCAGTTCGTGGCCAGCGCTGCGCATATCGATGTGATCAACCCGGCCACCGGTGCGGTGTTGTCGAAAGTCCCGGCCTCGACCGCCGAAGACGTCGACCGCGCCCTCGCCGCCGCGCGCGCTGCGCAAAAGGACTGGTCGCGCAAACCGGCGATCGAGCGCGCCGGGCATCTACGGCGGATCGCTGCCAAATTGCGGGAAAACGTCACGCACCTGGCGCGCACCATTACCCTGGAACAAGGCAAGGTCAGTGGCCTGGCCGAAGTCGAGGTCAACTTCACTGCCGATTACCTCGACTACATGGCCGAGTGGGCACGGCGCATCGAAGGCGAGATCATCACCAGCGACCGGCAGAACGAAAACATCTTCCTGTTTCGCAAACCGCTGGGCGTGGTCGCCGGGATCCTGCCGTGGAATTTTCCGTTCTTCCTCATCGCGCGCAAGATGGCGCCGGCGCTGCTGACCGGCAACACCATCGTGATCAAGCCCAGCGAGGAAACCCCGAACAACTGCTTCGAATTCGCCCGGCTGGTGGCGGAAACCGATCTGCCGCCCGGCGTGTTCAACGTGGTCTGCGGCGACGGTCGAGTGGGCGCGGCGCTCAGTGCGCACAAGGGTGTGGACATGATCAGCTTTACCGGCAGCGTCGACACCGGCTCGCGAATCATGGCCGCCGCCGCGCCGAACATCACCAAGCTCAATCTGGAACTGGGCGGCAAGGCGCCGGCGATTGTGCTGGCGGATGCCGATCTCGACCTGGCCGTGAAGGCCATCCGCGATTCGCGGATCATCAACAGCGGCCAGGTGTGCAATTGCGCCGAGCGGGTATACGTCGAGCGTAAAGTCGCTGACCAATTCATCGAACGCATTGCGGCGGCGATGAGTGCGACCCGTTACGGCGATCCGATTGCGCAACCCGATGTCGAGATGGGCCCGCTGATCAACCGTCAGGGCCTGGACAGCGTCAATAGCAAGGTACGCACGGCGTTGAGCCAGGGCGCGAGCCTGATCAGCGGCGGGCAAATTGCCGATCTGCCGAACGGTTTTCACTTTCAGCCGACGGTGCTGACGGGCTGCCGCGCGGACATGGACATCATGCGCGAGGAGATTTTCGGCCCGGTGCTACCGATCCAGATCATCGACGACCTGGACGAAGCCATCGCCCTGGCCAACGACTGCGAATACGGCCTGACTTCGTCGATCTATACCCGCGACCTGAGCAAAACCATGCACGCCATGCGCGAGCTGGATTTTGGTGAGACCTACGTCAATCGGGAGAACTTCGAGGCGATGCAGGGCTTCCATGCCGGGGTGCGCAAATCCGGGATTGGCGGGGCGGATGGCAAGCATGGGTTGTATGAGTACACGCATACGCATGCGGTGTATTTGCAAGGCTGAGCCTTTGGTGGTGTGGCTGATGCCTCCATCGCGAGCAGGCTCGCTCCTACAATGATCTGAGTCGCACACAAATCAAATGTAGGAGCGAGCCTGCTCGCGATAGCGTCAGATCAGCCAATAAAGAACCCTCAGAAATCCACAGTCGCCGAAAGCAGATAGGTGCGAGGCGTCGACAGCGTCAACCCAGGCTCGCTGTCATCCGAAGCCCCGGCCGAACTCCAGTAGCGCTTGTCCGCCACGTTCTCGACATTCGCACGCAAGGTGATGTTCTTGTCCTCGACCTTGAAGGCATAGCGGGCCCCCACATCGAAACGCTCCCAGGAATCGATTTCCTTGTCGTTGGACTGATCCAGATACTGCGAGCTGGAATAGATACCCCGCGTGGTCAGCGTCACCCCCTGCCAATGCGGCACATCCCACTCGGCGCCCAGGTTGACGTTGTATTTCGGTGTGGCCGGCGCGCGGTTGCCGTCAAAGGTGCCATTGGTGGTGTGGGTCAACTCGCTGTCGATGTACATCACGCCGCCCAGCAAGCGAAACCCTTTGAGCGGCTCACCGAACACACTCAGCTCCACCCCATCGTTCTGGCGCTTGCCGTTCGGACCGAAGACCCGCGTCGTGGCGTTGGTTTCGTAGGCCGGCTGCTTGATCCGGAACACTGCCGCAGTGACGGCAAACGGACCGGCGTCGTACTTGGCACCCACCTCAATCTGACGGCTGACGAACGGCGGGAAGATCTCGTCTTCGTTGATCGACGTCGACGGCGCGATTTTGCCCTGGCTCAGCCCTTCCATGTAGTTGGCGTACAGCGACAGCTTGTCGGTGGCCTTGAACAGGATGCCGCCGGAAGGCGACACCTTTTCCTCGTCGTAAGCCGTGTCACCTTTGACATCGTCGGTCCAGTCATCAACTTTCACCCGCTGCCAGCGAGCGCCGAGGGTCAGCAGCAAGCGGTCATCGAAGAAACCCAGGGTGTCGGACAACGCCAAACCGCTGAAACGGTTCTCGGTATACACCTTGGAATCGAGTCGCGTCGGCGTGACCGGCGTGCGTGTTTCCACCGGGTTGTAAAGGTTGCTCGGGGCCGCCGCATAACGGGCGCCGCCGTTTTCAAAGTCCATGTAGAAGTAACTGGCCGCCAGGTTGACTTCATGGCTCACCGGCCCGGTATGGAACCAGTTGCGCACGCCGGCCGTGGCGGTCCGGACATTTTCGTCGCGGGTGAAATCACGCGGCAGGACGCTGAAGTCGCCCTTGTCGTTGGTGACCGCGACGGCATGGCGGAGGAAGTCATGGTTGCTTTTGCGCGCCCCCACGCCGCCGTACAGCATGACCGAATCGCTGACGTCGAACTCGCCGTTCACCGTACCGAACGTGTCATTGGTGCTGGCCTTGCTCCAGGGCTGCGCATAGTTGTGGCGCACATCGTTGGCATTCGGCACCTTCGCGTTGGCCCCGACCTGCACGCGCTCCTGCGGCGCATCGGTATCGCGCTCGGTGCGCCCGATGTCGGTCGAAAGACGCAGGCGCTCGCCACGAAAATCCAGGCCCAGCACAGCCATCTCGCGGTCGACGCTCTGGTGATCCCATTCGGTATCGCCGGACTGCTTCACGCCGTTGAAACGAAGACCGAACTGATTGTCTTCGCCGAAGCGCCGACCGACATCCACGGCACCGCCGACCTGGCTGTCGGACGCATAGTTGCCGGTGAACGAGGTGATCGGTTTGTCGGTCGCGCGCTTGGGCACCACGTTGATCCCGCCACCTACGGCACCTCGCGGAGAAATGCCGTTGATCAACTGGCTCGGGCCTTTGAGGATGTCGACGCGATCGGCCATTTCCATGTCGATCGTGTACGTCGGCAGGACGCCGTAGAGCCCGTTGTAGGCGACGTCACTGTTGAACAGGCTGAACCCGCGAATGGTGAATTGCTCATAACGCCCGCCCGCCGGGTTGGTGGCGCGCACCGATGGGTCGCTGGCGATCAGGTCGCCCAGGGTGCGCGCTTGCAGGTTCTGCACCGCCTCACTGGTGTAGGTGGTCATGCTGAACGGCGTTTCCATGAAGTCTTTCGAGCCGAGCAAACCTTGCGAGCCACGACGCGCGACCTGGCCGCCGGCGTACACCTCGCCGTCTGCTGCGCCGCCCGTGGCACCGAGGATCGAGGTGGGCGCAAGTTGCAGGCTGCCACCTTCCGGCGCCGGGGTCAGGATGTAGGCCTGCTCGCCCACCGCTTGCAGTTGCAGACCGGAACCCTGCAACAGTCGGGCAAAGCCCTCCTCCACCGCGAATTCGCCGGAAAGGCCGCTGCTGTTGCGACCGCGCACCAGTGCAGGGTCCACCGACAGATTGACGCCAGCCAGCCCGGCGAAACGGGTCAGCGCGTCGCTCAGGCTGCCGGCAGGCACCTGATAGGTACGCCTGGCACTGTTATCGGCCCAACTGGCAGTGATGAACATCGGACTGGCACTCAGGCCCAGCAACAGGCTCAGGTGCAACAACGGACGCAGACGCGGATAACAAGGTGCAGGCATTGGAATTGCTCTCTTGATTCGTTCACATGCCTTGAATGACAAGCGAGCCGAAAAAAGGGGACAGGCTTTACACACTATTTTTGCGCGGCTGCAGCGTGACCCAATAACGGGTGCGGGCATGCACTTCCAGCGGGAGGCTGGCCGCGAGCAGCGCGAGGACGCGATCGGTATCGTCGAGCAGGAAACTGCCGGTGACCCGCAGGTTTTCCAGCTCCGGCTCCCAGCGCAGGACGCCCAGCCGGTAAGTGCCAAGCTCGCGGAGGAAATCGCCCAGCGGCTGGTTGTTCGCCATCAGCACGCCTTCACGCCACCCCGGCGCCAGCGCATCGAACGGTGTGATCGTGCCAGCCCCCGTCGCTTGAAGGCTGACTTGCTGCCCTCCGCGCAATGCCAGTGCCGGGCCTTGCAGAGGCTGCAACTGCACGAAACCATTGAACACCGACACCCGGCAGCCGCGCGCATCCTGGCGTACGCAGACTTCACTCCGGCTGACGATCACGTTGCCAAACTTCGTCTGGATCGTCAGCGGAGCAGATCCCGGCACCTTCAGCGACAGTTCGCCCTCGATCAACTTAACGTGACGGGCCTGCACATCCACATCAACCGCGCTGGCGGTGTTGAGTTGCAGGGAACTGCCGTCGGCGAGCTGCACTTTTTTGCGCTCGCCAGTGGCGGTGTGCAGGTCGGCACGCCAGACATCCAGGGGTAACTGGCGGCTGATCAGCCAGGCGGCCGGCACCAACGCCACGGCGCCCAATGCGCGCTTCAACACCATGCGCCGGGATGGATCAGGACGATCCAGGCTGCTCAACGCCAACGCTGAAGGCAGGTCGGCGAAACGCTGGCGCAAGGCCTGAGCCTTCTGCCAGGCCTGCTCGTGACTGGCGCAGGCGTCACGCCAACGTTGCAGATTCGCCCGGTCCTGCTCATTGGCCCCACCGGACTCCAGCAACGCCAGCCATTGCGCGGCCGCTCGCACGGCCTGACGGGGACCCGACGCCTGGCTGTTCACAGGTCCACCAACAGGCAATGCTCGTAGGCTTGCGCCATGTAGCGCTTGATCGTGCGCTCGGAAACCTGCAACCGCTCGGCGATTTGCTGGTAGTTCAGGCCTTCGAGCTGACTCCATAAAAATGCCCGACGCACCGCCCTCGGTAATCCATCGAGCAGTTCATCCAGCGCTTGCAGGGTTTCCAGCAGCAACCAGCGCTGCTCGGGGGATGGCGCGCATTCTTCCGGCATCGATGCCAGTGCGGCGAGGTAGGCCTGCTCAAGACTGCGGCGCTGGTAGAAATTGCTCAGCAGGCGCTTGCCCACGGTCAGCAGGTAGGCACGGGGTTCTTGCAGGTCGGCGATCCGCTGGGAACTGGCGAGCACGCGCAGGAACGTGTCCTGACTCAGGTCAGCCGCATCGCAGCGGTTGTCCATGCGTTTTCTCAACCAGCCTTCCAGCCAGCCACGGTGATCGCGGTACAGGTCGTGAAGGGTTTGCTCCTTCGGCATCGCTGCATCACTCATCTCAAGAAGCCCTGTGCCAAGGAGTTATCGTAAATGAGAGTGATTCTAATTAATGTCGGCGATGTGAAGGAAGCGCTTTATGCATCGAACGTGCAGAAAGGTGTGAGATGGCACACCCACTGTAGGAGCGAGCCTGCTCGCGAAAAACTGACAGATAACGCGACCTGCCTGATGCGCCGCGTCATCGTTGACGTTATTCGCGAGCAGGCTCGCTCCTACAGGGAACGGATTTCAGGTATGGGGGGAGGCAAATTGCAGACACAAAAAACCCCGGTCTTTCGACCAGGGTCTTTGCTATCGACTCGAATAAGCCAGTGGCTTTCTTCGTAGCTCCAAGGCGTTCAGTGGGCCTTGTAGCAGATATGGCGCAGCGGACGGGACTCGAACCCGCGACCCCCGGCGTGACAGGCCGGTATTCTAACCGACTGAACTACCGCTGCGTATCGCTTTGGACTTTCATCCAAGTAACTCGTCTGACTGGAAGCTTCGAGGCTTTCAATCTCGAACCAGGAAAACCTGACTCGGAAAATATGGCGCAGCGGACGGGACTCGAACCCGCGACCCCCGGCGTGACAGGCCGGTATTCTAACCGACTGAACTACCGCTGCGCGTCGGTGGAGGCTTTTCAGCTTCCCTCCTGCTTTCGCAAGAGTCTCAAGAAGTGGTGGGTGATGACGGGATCGAACCGCCGACATTCTGCTTGTAAGGCAGACGCTCTCCCAGCTGAGCTAATCACCCTTTGCTTCTCTGAGGCCGCGAAATTTACGCATCTAACGAAGCTAAGTCAATAGCAGGATTGAAGTTTTTCTTAAAAAGACAAAATCGTGTCATCCCTGGGTACGCGCACGACCGTCAGACCGCTTTGCGAGCAGGCCCGCTCCCACAGTGGATCGCGTTTCTAATGTGGGAGCGAGCCTGCTCGCGATGACGCCGGTCCATTCGGAATCAGCGGTGAAGACCGCCACCGCACTGCTATTCGCTGTAAATCATCTTCTTGGTCATGCCGCCATCGACCACAAACTCCTGGCCCGTGACGAAACCCGCATTCTTCGACAACAGCCAGGCAACCATCGCCGCCACGTCCTCGACCGTCCCTACCCTGCCCGCCGGATGTTGCGCATGGTCGGCCTCGGTGAGAGGTTCAGCACGCCGCACCCCAGGGTCCCGCGCATCGATCCAGCCCGGGCTGACGGCGTTGACACGGATTTCCGGGCCAAGGCTGATGGCCAACGCGTGAGTCAGGGCCAACAAACCGCCCTTGCTCGCCGCGTAAGCCTCGGTATCCGGTTCCGACTGCCCGGCACGGGTCGAGGCCAGGTTGACGATCGCGCCGCTGTGAGCACGCAGATAAGGCGCACAGTGCTTGGCCAACAACATCGGCCCGCTGAGATTCACCGCCAGCACCCGATTCCAGTAAGCCAGATCCAGGCTTTCCAGGGTGATGTTGTGCGGGTCGGCCACCGCGGCGTTGCACACCAACGCATCCAGGCGACCGAATTGCCCCAGCACTTCAGCGACACCCAGCGCCACTTGCCCTTCGTTCGAAACATCCATGGCGATGAACCAGGCGTTTTCGCCCAGCACCTTCGCCACTTTCGATCCGCGCACCCGGTCGAGGTCCGTGAGCACCACCTGCCAGCCTTCGCTGATCAGCCAGGCCGCGATCCCCAGCCCAATGCCTCGCGCTGCACCAGTCACCAGTGCAACGCGTCCATTGGAACCGGTCGTCGACATGGACAACTCGATCACAAGGCAGCCAACCCGCGCGCCAGGTCGGCTTGCAGGTCGGCCACGTCTTCCAGGCCAACCGCGATGCGGATCAGGCTGTCGCGAATGCCGGCGGCCTCACGTTCCTGCGGCGCCAGACGGCCGTGGGAAGTGGTGCTCGGGTGCGTGATGGTGGTCTTGCTGTCGCCGAGGTTGGCGGTGATCGAAATCAGACGGGTCGCGTCGATAAAGCGCCAGGCGCCCTCTTTGCCGCCCTTGACCTCGAAACTCACCACGGCGCCAAAACCTTTCTGCTGGCGCTGGGCCAACGCGTGCTGCGGATGGCTTTTCAGGCCGGCGTAGTGGACTTTCTCGATACCGTCCTGCTGCTCCAGCCATTCAGCCAGTTGCTGCGCGTTGGCGCAGTGCGCCTTCATCCGCAGGTTCAGGGTTTCCAGGCCCTTGAGGAAGATCCACGCGTTGAACGGGCTCAAGGTCGGCCCGGCGGTGCGCAGGAAACCGACCACTTCCTTCATCTGCTCGCTACGACCGGCCACCACGCCGCCCATGCAACGACCCTGGCCGTCGATGAACTTGGTCGCCGAGTGCACGACGATGTCCGCGCCCATCTTCAGTGGCTGCTGCAGCGCCGGGGTGCAGAAGCAGTTGTCGACCACCAGCATCGCGCCTTTGGCGTGAGCGATTTTCGCCAGTTCGGCGATATCCACCAATTCGGCCAGCGGATTGGACGGCGACTCGACGAACAGCAACTTGGTGTTGGCCTTGATCGCGGCATCCCAGCCGGACAAGTCCGCCAGGGGCACGTAGTCGACTTCGATGCCGAAGCGCTTGAAGTACTTCTCGAACAGGCTGATGGTCGAACCGAACACGCTGCGCGAGACCAGCACATGGTCACCAGCGCTGCACAGGCTCATCACCACCGCCATGATCGCGGCCATGCCGGTGGCGGTCGCCACGGCTTGCTCGGCGCTTTCCAGCGCGGCAATGCGTTCTTCGAACGCCCGTACGGTCGGGTTGGTATAACGCGAATAAACGTTGCCCGGCACTTCACCGGCGAAGCGTGCGGCCGCGTCGGCGGCGGTACGAAATACGTAGCTGGACGTGAAGAACATCGGATCACCGTGTTCGCCTTCCGGCGTACGGTGCTGTCCGGCGCGTACGGCCAGGGTATCGAACGCTACGCCTTCGAGGTCGCTGTCCAGCCGACCGGCATCCCAATCCTGACTCATGCTTTCACTCCTTGCCCTGTTCCAGTAGATACAAAACCGGCCCCTCAGGGCCGGTAGTTACTCAGTTGTTGTACAGATCAATGATCGCGCTGACTGCCTGCGTCTTGACCTTGGAGGCATCGTTGCGTGCCTGCTCGATCTTGTTCAGGTAGGCCTCGTCGACATCGCCGGTCACGTACTGGCCGTCGAACACCGCGCAATCGAACTTGTCGATCTTGATCTTGCCGCCGCCGACCGCTTCGATCAAGTCAGGGAGGTCCTGATAGATCAGCCAGTCAGCGCCGATCAGGTCGGCAACGTCCTGGGTCGAACGGTTGTGGGCGATCAGCTCGTGGGCGCTCGGCATGTCGATGCCGTAGACGTTCGGGTAGCGAACGGCCGGTGCCGCGGAGCAGAAGTAGACGTTCTTGGCGCCGGCTTCGCGGGCCATCTGGATGATCTGCTTGCAAGTGGTGCCGCGAACGATCGAGTCGTCCACCAGCATCACGTTCTTGCCGCGGAATTCCAGTTCGATGGCGTTGAGCTTCTGGCGTACGGATTTTTTCCGCGCAGCCTGGCCCGGCATGATGAAGGTCCGGCCGATGTAGCGGTTCTTCACGAAGCCTTCGCGGAACTTGACGCCCAGGTGGTTCGCCAGCTCCAGCGCCGCGGTGCGGCTGGTGTCCGGAATCGGGATGACCACGTCGATGTCGTGATCCGGACGCTCGCGCAGGATCTTCTCGGCCAGCTTCTCGCCCATGCGCAGGCGGGCCTTGTAGACCGACACGCCGTCGATGATCGAGTCCGGACGCGCCAGGTAGACGTGTTCGAAGATGCACGGGGTCAGGGACGGGTTGGTCGCGCACTGACGGGTGTGCAGCTTGCCGTCTTCAGTGATGTAGACCGCTTCGCCCGGCGCCAGGTCGCGAATCAGGGTGAAACCGAGCACGTCCAGGGACACGCTCTCGGAGGCGATCATGTACTCGACGCCTTCGTCGGTGTGACGCTGGCCGAAGACGATCGGGCGGATGCCGTGCGGGTCGCGGAAACCGACGATGCCGTAACCGGTCACCATCGCCACGACGGCGTAGCCACCGACGCAACGGTTGTGCACGTCAGTCACCGCCGCGAACACGTCTTCTTCGGTCGGCTGCAACTTGCCGCGCTGGGCCAGTTCGTGCGCGAACACGTTCAGCAGCACTTCCGAATCGGAGTTGGTGTTGACGTGGCGCAGGTCAGATTCGTAAATCTCCTTGGCCAGCTGTTCAACGTTGGTCAGGTTACCGTTGTGCGCCAGGGTGATGCCGTAAGGCGAGTTGACGTAAAACGGTTGAGCTTCGGCCGACGTCGAGCTGCCCGCGGTCGGGTAGCGCACATGGCCAATGCCCATGTGGCCGACCAGGCGCTGCATGTGACGCTGATGGAACACGTCACGCACCAGGCCATTGTCCTTGCGCAGGAATAACCGGCCGTCATGGCTGGTCACGATACCGGCAGCGTCCTGGCCGCGGTGCTGGAGGACGGTTAGCGCGTCATACAGCGCCTGATTGACGTTCGACTTACCGACGATACCGACGATGCCACACATGCGACGCAACCCCTACTTAATGGATCTGAACTGAACACAACTCACTGAGGCGTTTTGGCCGTCGGCAAGAGATGCTCCTTGAACGGTATCTCAGCGGGTACGCTGATACCGCTGGCAAGCCACTGACTGCTCCACCCGAGGATCAGGTTTTTGGACCAGTCTGCGACCAATAGAAATTTTGGCACGAGCTGCGACTGTTGCCACCACCCGTCCTGCTGTACCGGCCCCAGGCTCAACAGCCCGACCGCCACGACCACCAGCAACACGCCACGGGCGGCGCCGAAGGCCATGCCGAGGAATCGATCGGTCCCGGACAGGCCGGTGACGCGAACCAATTCGCCGATAAGATAATTGATCATTGCGCCTACGATTAACGTGGCGACAAACATAATTGCGCAACCCGCGATCACGCGAGCCGATGGCGTTTCGATGTATCCGGCGAGGTACTCGGACAATGCACCACCGAACATCCAGGCGACGACTCCTGCGATGATCCAGGTCACCAGCGATAATGCTTCCTTGACGAAGCCGCGGCTCAGACTGATCAATGCGGAGATGGCGATGATTGCAACGATCGCCCAGTCAACCCAGGTAAATGGCACAGTGCAGCCTACAGACGGATAAGGCGGCGCATTTTAGCAGAGCCCATGCTTATCGGTAAGCTGCGATTGTCAGTGCATTTCAAATCGGGTCGATAGTTTTCAACCGCGCTCAGGCTGGAAGCGCACCACAAAACCCTTGAGGTTCTGCTGGCGGTTCAGCAAGTCACGCAGACGATCGGCTTCCGCACGCTCGATCAACGGCCCGACGAACACCCGATTCTTGCCGTCGGCGGTGCGGATATAGGCGTTGTAGCCCTGGCTGCGCAGGGTTTTCTGCAGGTTTTCGGCGCTGGCACGGCTCGACAGACTGGCCAGTTGCACCGACCAGCTGACCGACAAGCCATTGGCATCGATGCGGCTTTGCGTGGTGTCCGGTTTGCCCGGTGCAGCGGTAATCGGCTGACTCGGTGCGGTCGTTGGCTTGTTGACCGGGGCCGGAGGTTGCGGAATCGGCTTGGCGACGGGTGCAGGGGCGACAGGCGCGACCGGTGCTGCCGGAATCGCCGGCTCTTCCTGCTGGGCGATGTCGTCATCGCTCGGCACAGGTTCCTGCGGCAAGACTTGCGGCTCAGGCACCACCACTGGCTCAACCTGCACTTGCGGCACCGAAGGCGCCTGCGGTGCCGCAGGCGCTTCGACCGTGACCTGACGCTGCTCGTCCTGACGGGAGAACAACATCGGCAGGAAAATCACCGCCAGCGCCACCAGAACCAGGGCGCCGACCATGCGCTGCTTGTATGCCTTATCCAGCAATGCCATTTGCCGCTTCCTCCGTGGAGCGCCGGGCCAGCCATTCGAGGGCCTCGGCGACACAATAAAATGATCCGAACAACAGAATCTCGTCGTCGCTTGTCGCTTGTGCGCACTGCCCTTCCAGCGCCGCAGCCACACTGCCATAGGACGTTACTGAAGCACCAAGGTTCTCCAGCGCCCCTTGCAGATCGGCAACCGGTCGCGCCCGCGGCGAATCCAGCGGTGCAACGGCCCAGTGCTGGACACTGGCCTTCAACTCGCCGACAACCCCCTCCAGGTCCTTGTCCGCCAACAAACCGAACACCGCCAGGCGCTTGCCTGCGGGTGGCCGGCTCGCCAGGCGACGAGCCAGGTATTCGGCGGCATGAGGGTTATGCCCGACATCCAGTAACAAGTTTAGACGCTTGCCCTGCCAGTCGAACTGGCGACGATCGAGACGTCCGACCACTTTGGTAGCTTTGAGGGCCTCAATAATCTGTGCATCCACCCAAGGCAAACCGAGCAGCAGATAGGCCTGCAACGCCAGCGCGGCGTTCTCCATCGGCAGATCGAGCAGCGGCAGGTCATGCAGCTCTACCGCACGCCCCTGGGCGTCAACACCGCGCCATTGCCAGCTGTGATCGGTCACACCGAGATCGAAATCGCGCCCACGCAGGAAAAACGGGCAAGCCAGCTCGCGCGCTTTATCCAGTAAAGGTTGTGGGGGATTCAGGTCGCCACAGAGCGCAGGCGCGCCCTGGCGGAAGATGCCGGCTTTTTCGTAGGCAACGGATTCGCGGGTATCGCCCAGATAGTCCGCGTGATCGACACCGATGCTGGTCACCAGCGCCATGTCGGCATCCACCACGTTGACCGTGTCCAGACGCCCGCCAAGGCCGACTTCCAACACCACGGCATCCAGCCCGGAGCGCTGGAACAGCCAGAACGCTGCCAGGGTGCCCATCTCGAAATACGTCAGGGACGTCTCGCCGCGACCCGCCTCGACCGCTGCAAAGGCTTCGCACAGCTCGGCGTCAGTCGCTTCGACACCGTTGACCTGCACCCGCTCGTTGTAACGCAGCAGGTGCGGAGAATTGTAGACACCCACCTTCAGACCCTGCGCCCGCAGCAACGAAGCTACGAACGCGCAGGTAGAACCCTTGCCGTTGGTGCCGGTGACCGTGATCACCCGAGGCGCCGGCTTGCCCAGCCCCATGCGGGACGCTACCTGCTGCGAGCGCTCCAGCCCCATATCGATGGCCGAAGGGTGCAACTGCTCAAGGTAGGCGAGCCACTCGCCAAGGGTACGTTGGGTCATATGTTCGCAGGCACCGGCGGAACCACGATCGGCTCGATAGGCGCAGCGACGAATTTCGGCGTCGGCTTGCCGGTCAGTTGCGCCAGCAGGTTACCCAGGCGCGGACGCAGTTCCTGACGGTGAATGATCATGTCGATCGCACCGTGCTCCAGCAGGAACTCGCTGCGCTGGAAGCCTTCCGGCAGTTTTTCGCGAACGGTCTGCTCGATCACGCGCGGACCGGCGAAGCCGATCAGGGCTTTCGGCTCGCCGACGATCACGTCGCCCAGCATCGCCAGGCTGGCGGAAACGCCGCCGTAGACCGGGTCGGTCAGCACGGAGATGAACGGGATGCCTTCTTCACGCAGACGCGCCAGCACCGCAGAGGTCTTGGCCATTTGCATCAGGGAAATCAGGGCTTCCTGCATCCGCGCGCCACCGGAAGCGGCGAAGCAGATCATCGGGCATTTGTTTTCCAGGGCGTAGTTGGCGGCGCGAACGAAGCGCTCACCGACGATGGCACCCATGGAACCGCCCATGAAGGAGAACTCGAAGGCCGACACCACGACCGGCATGCCCAGCAAGGTGCCGCTCATGGAGATCAACGCATCTTTTTCGCCCGTCTGCTTTTGTGCAGCGGTCAGGCGGTCCTTGTACTTCTTGCCGTCGCGGAATTTCAGACGGTCAACCGGCTCCAGGTCCGCGCCCAGCTCGTTACGGCCTTCGGCGTCGAGGAAGATGTCGATACGGGCGCGGGCGCCAATACGCATGTGGTGGTTGCACTTGGGGCAAACGTCCAGGGTCTTTTCCAGCTCCGGACGATAGAGCACAGCCTCGCAAGACGGGCATTTGTGCCACAGACCTTCAGGCACCGAGCTCTTCTTGACCTCGGAACGCATGATCGAAGGGATCAGTTTGTCTACTAACCAGTTGCTCATGCTTTCTTTCTCCAGTACCGGCGGCCCGAACGCTCTGGTTCGCAGCCCCGCGTATGCCCTTGAGCTAAATTCATGTGTGTGGCGATGATCGGCGGGTGGCCGGGTCAGTGAAGCGTGACCTGCGTACAACCCATCAATCCTCAGCCGTGCCTGCTTTGTGCAGCGCAGTGCATTTTGGGACGGCGGCAGTCTGCCAGCCGTCACATCAACTACGTGCTGCTGCGTACCGCGTTAATGAACGCCTGAATCTTTGCGTGATCCTTGATGCCCTTGCTCGCCTCCACCCCGCCACTGACGTCCACGGCATAAGGCCGAACCTGTGCGATTGCCCCGGCGACATTCTCCGGCGTCAAGCCGCCCGCCAGGATGATCGGCTTGCTCAAGCCCTGCGGTATCAGAGACCAGTCGAACGCTTCGCCGGTTCCGCCGGGTATGCCTTCAACGTAGGCGTCGAGCAGGATACCGCTGGCGCTCGGGAAGGCATCGCATGCCGCCGCGATGTCGTCGCCGGCCTTGACCCGCAGCGCCTTGATGTACGGACGGTGCCAGCCTTCGCACTCGGCAGCGGTTTCGTCGCCATGGAACTGCAACAGGTCCAGCGGCACCGCGTCGAGCAATTCGCCCAACTCGCAACGACTGACATTGACGAACAAACCCACGGTGGTCACGAACGGCGGCAGCGCCTTGATGATGTCGCGCGCCTGCTGGAACGTCACCGCCCGTGGGCTCTTGGCGTAAAACACAAACCCGATCGCATCGGCACCCGCCTCGACTGCCGCCAACGCATCTTCTATGCGGGTAATCCCGCAAATCTTGCTGCGAACGGCCGACATGTCGATAAAACCTCAGGGCAAATCCGGGAAAGTCCCGGATGGTAACAAATGCGTTCGAGGGCGTCAGCCGTCAAGTTCGGTGAAACCGGTAAGGAAGTGTGGGCCGATGTAACGCTCGGGCAATTCGAACTCGTCGCGGTACTCGACCTGCACCAGATACAGGCCAAACGGATGGGCCGTGACCCCGCCGGACCGGCGAATCCGACTCTCCAGCACTTCCTTCATCCACTCCACCGGACGCTCGCCGGCACCGATGGTCATCAGCACCCCGGCGATGTTGCGCACCATGTGGTGCAGGAAGGCGCTGGCGCGGATATCCAGCACAATCATCTTGCCGTGGCGCGTGACGCGCAGGTGATGCAACTCCTTGATTGGCGACTTGGCCTGGCACTGACCCGCGCGAAAAGCGCTGAAGTCATGGGTGCCGACCAGGTATTGCGCGGCCTCGGCCATGCGCTCGACGTCGAGCGGGCGGTGATTCCAGGTGATTTCTTCGTTGAGGTGCGCCGGGCGGATCTGATCGTTGTAGATCACATAACGATAACGCCGGGCGATCGCCTTGAACCGTGCATGAAAATGCGCCGGCATGACCTTGGCCCAACTGACGCTGACATCGTGGGGCAGATTGATGTTGGCGCCCATGACCCAGGCCTTCATCGAACGCTCGACCTGCGTATCGAAATGCACCACCTGACCGCACGCATGCACACCGGCGTCGGTGCGCCCGGCGCAGAGCAGCGACACCGGCGAATCGGCGACCTTGGACAGGGCGTTCTCCAGAGTTTCCTGCACCGTGAGCACGCCAGAGGCCTGGCGCTGCCAGCCGCGATAGCGCGAGCCTTTGTATTCAACGCCCAGGGCGATGCGGAAAAAGCCGTCGGCTGCCATTTCGGCGGCCGGATTATCGATATTTGCCAAGGAGTGAAAGCCTGCTGATATGCGCAAAGGCGGGCATTATAAGGCCGTCGTACCCGGACGCCAGCGGCGCGTGGCTTTTGTAGCGTTGCGGTGACTGTGCAGACTTCACTATATAGATAACTACACAACGAAAACACCACACCACCGAGACCTGATGATGACCGCCACACTCAAAGAAGCCGTCGGCCTGGCATACAGTCTGGAAGGCATGCTGCACGCCAAACGCAAGACATGGGAAGCCATCGACGAAATGACCCGACGCATCAAGCCCGGCATGCGCGAGTCCGAAGCCCTGACCATGAGCCTCGAAGTGCTGAACGAACTGGACATGGACCGGATCTGGCACCCTTCGAAGATCCGCTTTGGCGAAAACACCCTGAAAACCTTCAAGCAGCGCTCCGAAGGTGATCCGGTACTGGCTGAAGACGACATTTTCTTCATCGACCTGGGTGTGGTCTGGGATCGCCATGAAGGCGACTCGGGTGCCACGTTTGTGGTCGGTCACGATCCCGAGATGGCGGCGTGCGCGGTGGCGGCGAAGACCTTGTTCGATCAGGTCCACGATTACTGGCGAACCCGGCAGGTGGCCGGTCCGGAGCTGTACCGTTACGCCGACGAACAGGCGACGGCGATGGGCTGGAAATTGAACCTGGAGATCAAGGGGCACCGGGTCAGCGATTTTCCCCATGCCATTTATCGTGCGGGGGATCTGGGCAATTTCGAGGAGTGCCCGAATGTCGGGTTGTGGATTCTGGAAATCCAGATCGCCCACCCTACCCGGCCGTTTGGTGCGTTTTATGAGGATTTACTGGCGTAAGTGTAGGAGCGAGCCTGCTCGCGATGCGGTGTGCCAGTGCCGCATAGGGTGTCTGACACACCGCTTCGCGAGCAGGCTCGCTCCCACAGGGGGGGATTACGGTGATCCGGAACGAAAACGGCAGCCTCGATGGGCTGCCGTTTTTTATGCCTTACCGATCACTCAAGCCAGACGCGACAGCATTTCCTTGGCTTCGCTCTTCTGACCGGCATCACCTTCGCTGACCACCTCGTTGAGGATGTCCCGCGCGCCATCGGCGTCGCCCATGTCGATGTAGGCCTGGGCCAGATCGAGCTTGGTGGCGACTTCATCGGTGCCGGAGAGGAAATCGAAGTCCGGCTCGTCGGCAGCGGAAGCCAATGCATCCTCTGCCGTGAAGGTCGGCTCGCCGATGCTCTGGGACAGGCGATCCAGTTCGGCGTTGACGTCGTCCAGCTCGGCTGCGAAGGCATCCGGCGCGTCCATTTCATCCGCCAGCGACAGATCGAAATCAGCCGGCAGATCCAGGTCATCCAGCGCCACTTCAGCCACAGCCGGCGCACCAGCGGCAGGCAGACCTTTGGCGTCGTCATCCAGGCTCAACAGGAAATCGTCTTCAGCCAGCGTGGCCGGAGCCGGATCCGCGCCGAGGTCCATGTCCAGATCGAAGTCCGACAGGTCGTCGAGGTTCTCTTTGATTTCGGTCTGCTGTTGCAGAACCGACTCAAAGCTCAGGTCGTCATCCAGCGGAAACTCGTCCAGCTCAGCCAGGTCTTCCGGCGTCGGCGCCGCAGCGACCACCGCCGGCGATGCCGTTTCCAGATCGTCCAGGCTCAGGTCGAACGCGCTGTCGAAGTCAGCGTCTTCCAGCGCGGCGGCCGGTGCCTCTGGCTCGTCCAGCAACAGGTCCTTGACGTACTGCGCATCCAGCTCGGCAGCGATGGCCGCGGCGGCCAGGCCACCGGCAGCGACCACAGCCATGGCCGGGAAGCGGCTTTTCAGTTCTTCGACGCGGGCGAAGTTTTCGCCGTTGGCCACCAGCTTGCGCTCCTGGCCGACGAAACCATCACGATCGCCCTGCTGACCGTAGACTTCCATCAGCTTCAGGCGCAGGTCGCTGCGCTGAGGCTCTTGCTTGATGGCGTCTTCCAGCAGCGCGGCAGCCTGATTCAGGCGACCGGCGGCGATGTGCGACTGCACCTTGCCCAGAACGTCGTCATCACGATCAGCGGCTGGCGCCACCAATGGCGCGGCAATTGGCGTAGTCATCACGACTGGAGCAACCACAGGCGCTGGAGCCGGTGCAGGTGCAGGTGCCGGGGTCGGCGCTGGCGCAGGAGTCGGCGCGCTCGCGAGGTTCACGCTTGGCGGCGGAACTTCCAGACCTTCGAAGCTGCTTTCCGGCAGGTCCTGCTCAACGGAGAACTCCTGCTCCTCGGACAAGGCACGGGCCATCCGCATGTGTTTTTCGGCTTCCTGCTGGGCCTTGCGACGACGAGCCAGCAACAACAGCAGCAACAGCAGAACTACCGCACCACCACCGACAAGACCCAGCAGCACCGGATTGGTCAGCAGCTCGTTGAACGTTTTATCGTCAGAGGCGGCAGGTGCCGGCTCGACAGGCGCCTCGATCGGGGCCGGTGCTGCCTCTGGAGCAGGCGTCGGCACAGCTTCGACCGGCGCTGGCGCAGGAGCAGGCGTCAGTTCGGCGGAGATGACCGGAGCCGTCGCCACGGCAGCCGCAGGTGCGGCCGGCGCTGTTGGTGCCGCCGCGCCTTCGGCCTGCAACTTGGCCAGTTGATTGTTCTTCAGTTCGATCAGGCGCTGCAGCTTGTCCATCTGACTTTGCAGATCGGCCATGCGGCTTTTCAGTTCAGCGTTGTCACGACGGGTCGTGTCCAGGCTTTCCTGGGTCACGGCCAGCTTGTTGTTCAAGGCCTTCGCATCACCCTTGGCACCTTTGCCGGTCTTGCCGGACTCGGCAGAAACCAGGCTCAGATTGTCCTTGGCGGGCTTCGCAGGAGCGACTTCGCCGCGACCGCGCTTGGTGGCATCGAGTTGCTGCTGGCCGGTGCCCGGCTTCGCCACATACCGACGACCCTGACGCCATGCCGTGTTCTGCGCAGCGACTTCTGCAACTGCCTTGGGCTGCGGCACGCTGGTGCTTTGCGCCTGATCCGGCATGCGCAGGACCTGACCGGTTTTGAGCAAGTTGATGTTGCCGTTGATGAACGCATCCGGGTTCAGCGCCTGGATGGCCAGCATGGTTTGCTGGATCGAACCACCGTTGCGCGCCTTCGCTGCGATTTCCCAAAGGGTATCGCGCGGCGTGGTGGTGTACTGAGTCGGTTTGGTGGCGCCGGTGACTGGTGCGGCAACCGTCTGGGTCGGTGCCGGTTGCGCAGCCGCTTCAGCGGTTTGCGGCGAGAACTTGGACGGATCGAGCAGCACGCTGTAGTCACGCAACAGACGGCCGTTAGGCCACATCACCTGAACCAGGAATTTCACCATTGGCTCGGACAGCGGCTTGCTGGAGGTCACGCGCAGGACGCTTTTGCCACCGGCGTTGAGCACCGGGGTGAAGCTCAGGTCGTTGAGAAACGCCTGACGGTCGACACCGGCCTTGGCGAAATCGTCGGGTGAAGCCAGGCTCGGCACCACTTCGGCAGCGGTGAGGTCCTTGACGTCCAGCAGCTCGATTTCCGCTACCAGCGGCTGGTTCAGCGACGACTTCAGGGTCAATTCCCCGAGCCCGAGCGCATGCGCCATACCGGAGGACAGCGCCGAGGCGGCCGCTATTGCTAACACCAGTTTGCGAACTTGAACCATAGCCTCATCCTTTGTTTGAACATTCCTCGGCCAGCGAGAAGGTGTTGATAGTCGCTGCCGTAAGGCATTGCGCGCGACGGCGAAGAGTCGTCGCGCGCGATAATTTCTTTCATGCCCCGGAAAGCCCCGCAGGGTGGCTTGCCTTCAGCAATCTGGCCAAGCATAGCGCCCGGCTGGAAGTAGCTTGCAAATTGTTGCCAAGTATCTTTTACAGCAGGTCTTTTATCAACAATTCAGCCACCTGCACAGCATTGAGCGCCGCGCCTTTGCGTACGTTATCTGACGTCAGCCACAAATTAAGTTCCGACGGGTCGTCGATTCCCGCGCGAACCCGACCGACGTAAACCACGTCCTGCCCGACTGCATCGCCGACCGGCGTCGGGTAATCACCGGCTTCCACCAGCTCGATACCCGGAGCGTCTTCCAGCGCCACGTTGACTTTCGCCAGGTCCACAGCGCTGCCCGACTGCAAGGTCACGCTAAAGCTATCGCCAAAAAACACCGGGGCTTGAATGCAAGTGACGGAAATCTTTAATAAAGGCAATGCCACGACCTGACGCAGCTCGCGCACCAGGCGTTTTTCCAGCAGCGTATGGCCCTGATCATCCGGCTTGCCGACTTGTGCCAGCAGGTTGAACGCCATCTGCCGATCGAAGAAGGTCGGCTCCAGCGGGCGCACGTTGAGCAGTTCGGCGGTCTGCCGGGCCAGTTCGGTGACGGCCTCTCGACCTTGGGCAGAAACAGCGAGGGCGGCGGTCACATGGACGCGCTGCAGGTCGAGCAGACCAAGCAACGGAGCGAGCGCCACGGCCAGGGTGGTGGCCGACGGGCTCGGGCTGCTGACCTGGAACGGCTTTTTCAGACCGGCCAGCACTTGGGCATTAGCCTCAGGCACTACTTGCGGCGCCTGATCGGCCGGCAAGGCGCCGGACAGGTCGATCAGCGAGCAGCCGGCAGCTGCGGCACGCGAGGCGAAACTCAAGGTGACCGCCGGACCTGCGGCGAAGAACACCAGCTGGACTTTGCTGAAGTCGAACTCATCGACTTCCCGCACCCGCACGTTCTTGCCGCGAAACGGCACCGAATGCCCGGCTGACTCGCTGCTGGCCAGCAGGTGCAGGTTGCCGACTGGAAAGTCGCGCTCTTCGAGAATCTGCACGAGCGTTTCGCCGACAGTACCGGTGGCGCCGATCACGGCAATATCAAGGGACTGGCTCATGGTGCTACCTCTGGCGAAACGGGGGGAGCGGCACTTTACCGGGTGGGTGGCGTGCAGGCAATTCGGCCAAGGGTTTGCGGCGACCCTAATGTCCTCATCGCTGGCAAGCCAGCTCCCACAGGTTGCGCGCCATTTTTTGAAAATGCGCACGACCTTGTGGGAGCTGGCTTGCCAGCGATGGCGGCCTGACTGGCAACACAACCCCATAAAAAAACCCGCACCTCTTTCAAGGCGCGGGCTCTTTCATTGCGTCAATCGATCAACGCTCAAGCAAAATCCGCAGCATGCGACGCAGCGGTTCAGCCGCGCCCCACAGCAGCTGGTCGCCGACAGTGAAGGCACCGACGAACTGCGAACCCATGTTCAGCTTGCGCAGACGGCCAACCGGAACATTCAGGGTGCCGGTGACCTTCGTCGGGCTCAGCTCCTGCATGCTGATGTCACGGTTGTTCGGCACCAGTTTGACCCAAGGGTTGTGCTGGCTGATCAGCCCTTCGATGTCGGCGATCGGCACGTCTTTGTTCAGCTTGATGGTCAGTGCCTGGCTGTGGCAGCGCATGGCGCCGACGCGCACGCAGATGCCATCGACCGGGATCGGGCTCTTGAAGCGACCGAGGATTTTGTTGGTCTCGGCCTGGGCCTTCCACTCTTCGCGGCTCTGACCGTTCGGCAGTTCCTTGTCGATCCACGGGATCAGGCTGCCGGCCAACGGTACGCCGAAGTTTTCGGTCGGGTACGCATCACTGCGCATGGCTTCGGCCACACGACGGTCGATGTCGAGGATCGCGCTGGCCGGGTCGGCCAGTTGATCGGCGACGGCGCCGTGGGTCACACCCATTTGCTTGATCAGTTCACGCATGTGCTGCGCGCCGCCACCGGAGGCCGCCTGATAAGTCATGGCGCTCATCCACTCGACCAGCCCGGCTTCGAACAGACCGCCCAGGCCCATCAGCATCAGGCTGACGGTGCAGTTGCCGCCGATGTAGTTCTTGGTGCCCGCGTCGAGCTGCTGGTCGATGACCTTGCGGTTCACCGGGTCCAGCACGATCACCGCGTCATCCTGCATGCGCAGGCTGGAAGCGGCGTCGATCCAGTAACCCTGCCAGCCGGCTTCGCGCAGCTTCGGGAAGACTTCGCTGGTGTAGTCGCCACCCTGGCAGGTCAGAATCACGTCGAGGGTTTTCAGCTCTTCAATGCTGTAAGCGTCCTTGAGCGGAGCAATGTCCTTGCCCACGGACGGGCCTTGGCCACCGACATTGGAAGTGGTGAAAAACACCGGCTCGATAAGATCGAAATCCTGCTCTTCCAGCATCCGCTGCATGAGCACGGAACCGACCATACCGCGCCAACCGATCAGACCTACACGTTTCATCGCAACTACACCTTCTTGAAAAGTGGGCCGCTGCCTTCGATTTTGAAAGTGGCAGCGGGCCCGAGAGATTACAGATTCCGCAGCGCGGCGACTACTGCGTCACCCATTTCCTGCGTACCGACTTTAGTGCAACCGGCCGACCAGATGTCGCCTGTGCGCAGGCCCTGGTCCAGAACCAGACTGACGGCCTTCTCGATCGCGTCCGCCGCGCCCGACTGGTTGAAGCTGTAACGCAACATCATCGACACCGACAAAATGGTCGCCAACGGGTTGGCGATGCCTTTGCCCGCGATGTCCGGCGCCGAACCGTGGCAAGGCTCGTACATGCCCTTGTTGTGGGTATCCAGGGATGCCGACGGCAGCATGCCGATGGAGCCGGTGAGCATCGATGCCTGGTCGGACAGGATGTCGCCGAACATGTTGTCGGTGACGATCACGTCGAATTGCTTCGGCGCGCGCACCAGTTGCATGGCGGCGTTGTCGACGTACATGTGGCTCAGTTCGACTTCCGGGTAATCCTTGGCCACTTCTTCGACGATTTCACGCCACAGCTGGCTGGAGGCCAATACGTTGGCCTTGTCCACCGAGCACAGCTTCTTGCCACGCACCATGGCCATGTCGAAACCGACACGGGCGATACGGCGGATTTCGCTTTCGCTGTACGGCAGGGTGTCGTAGGACTGACGCTCGCCGTTTTCCAGGGTACGGGTGCCACGTGGCGCGCCGAAGTAGATACCGCCGGTCAGCTCGCGAACGATCAGGATGTCCAGGCCGGACACGATGTCCGCTTTCAGGCTCGATGCCTCGGCCAGTTGCGGGTACAGGATCGCCGGACGCAGGTTGCCGAACAGGCCCAGTTGCGCACGGATTTTCAGCAGACCGCGCTCAGGGCGGATGTCACGCTCGATGGTGTCCCATTTCGGGCCGCCCACGGCGCCCAGCAGAACGGCGTCGGCGGCACGGGCACGCTCCAGGGTTTCGTCGGCCAGTGGCACGCCGTGCTTGTCGATGGCGGCGCCGCCGATCACGTCGTGGCTCAGCTCGAAGCCCAGGCTGTACTTGTCGTTGGCCAGTTCCAGCACCTTGACCGCTTCGGCCATGATTTCCGGACCAATGCCGTCACCCGGGAGAATCAGAATCTGCTTGCTCATGCTTTCCTCATGTCATCAGTCGGCGCGCCCATGGGCGCACCCGGAAAAAGTCTGTCGCTCGATGCTTATCGTTCAGCCCACAACACAAGTACATCTGTGCTGAACGAACCATCGGCCTCAATCTCAAAATACTCGCGCACTTCATTGCCCATCGACTGCTGCAACTCGCGGATCGCTGCGCGCATCACCTGCGGCGTGCGCATGCGCTCGACCCAGGAGTTGTACTCCAGACGCAGGCGCTGACGGGTGGTGCTGCGGGTATGCAATCCCGCCTCGCTGACCTGACGCAGCCATTCGCCAGCGGAATAGTCGCGCACATGGCTGGTGTCACGCAGCACTTCGACGCTTTGCAGGTAAGTGTCGAACAACGGGCTGCCCGGTGACAACACGTCGATGAAGGCTGCCACGCCGCCCGGCTTCAGCACCCGGCGCACTTCGCGCAAGGCCAGGCCGAGATCGCTCCAATGGTGCGCCGAATAACGGCTGAACACGAAGTCGAATTCGCCATCGGCGAACGGCAGGCGCTCGGCGGCACCGAGGACCGTGGACACGTTGCCCAGTCCACGATCAACGGCAGCGCCGGCGACCACGTCGAGCATCTGCTGCGACAGGTCATAGGCCACCACTTCCTTGACCAGCGACGCCACGTGAAAACTCACGTGACCGGCGCCGCAACCGAGGTCCAGCACCCGCGCATCGCCCTGCCCCGCCAGTTCAGCCTGTAGCAGTGCGAATTCGGTGCCTTGAGCGTGGACGGCGCTGCTCAGGTAGGCCGAAGCCTGTTCACCGAATTGTTTCTGGACTACCTGACTGTGCTGGGCGGTGCTGGTCATGGGGACTTCCTTTTTCGGGTGAGTCTTGGGGTGTTGGTTCGGGCCTCATCGCGAGCAGGCTCGCTCCTACAGGAGTTCGCATTTCAAATGTAGGAGCGAGCCTGCTCGCGATGGCGTCATCACGCCTTATGCAAATTTACGCGTCGCGAAACAACCACGGCTGGCTCGCCCGGTGTTTGGCTTCAAACGATGCGATGGCCTCGTGATCCTGCAAGGTCAGGCCGATGTCATCGAGGCCATTGACCAGGCAATGCTTGCGGAACTCGTCGAGTTCGAAGCTGTAGACCTTGCCGTCCGGACGGGTCACGGTCTGGGCTTGCAGGTCGATCTTCAGCTCGTAGCCCGGGTTCGCTTCGACCTGCTGGAACAGCTCATCCACTTCAGCGTCGCTCAGGATGATCGGCAGCAAGCCGTTCTTGAAGCTGTTGTTGTAGAAGATGTCGGCGTAGCTCGGCGCGATGATGCTGCGGAAACCGTATTCTTCCAGCGCCCACGGCGCGTGCTCGCGGCTGGAGCCGCAACCGAAGTTCTCACGGGCCAGCAATACGCTGGCGCCTTGGTAACGCTCGGCGTTGAGCACGAAATCCTTGTTCAGCGGACGCTTGGAGTTGTCCTGGTAGGCATAACCCACGTCCAGGTAGCGCCATTCGTCAAACAGGTTCGGACCAAAACCGGTGCGCTTGATCGACTTCAAGAACTGCTTCGGAATGATCTGGTCGGTGTCGACGTTGGCACGGTCCAATGGCGCGACCAAACCGGTGTGTTGGGTAAAAGCTCTCATGTGCGGTTCCTCAGATCAGTTCGCGAACGTCGATGAAACGACCGTTGACGGCAGCCGCCGCGGCCATGGCCGGGCTGACCAGGTGCGTACGGCCACCAGCGCCCTGACGCCCTTCGAAGTTGCGGTTGGAGGTCGATGCGCAATGCTCGCCCGACTCCAAACGGTCCGGGTTCATCGCCAGGCACATCGAGCAACCCGGTTCACGCCACTCGAAACCGGCTTCGAGGAAAATCTTGTCCAGGCCTTCGGCCTCGGCTTGCGCCTTCACCAGACCCGAGCCCGGCACTACGATGGCCTGCTTGATGGTCGAAGCGACTTTACGGCCCTTGGCGATCACCGCCGCAGCACGCAGGTCTTCGATCCGCGAGTTGGTACAGGAGCCAATGAACACGCGGTCCAGCTGAATGTCGGTGATCGCCTGATTGGCGGTCAAACCCATGTACTTCAAGGCGCGCTCGATGGAACCGCGTTTGACCAGGTCCATTTCCTTCGCCGGGTCCGGCACGTTCTGATCGACGGCCAACACCATCTCGGGCGAAGTGCCCCAGCTGACTTGCGGTTTGATCTGGGTCGCGTCGAGCTCGACGATGGTGTCGAACTTGGCATCCTCGTCCGAAACCAGGTCTTTCCAGGCTTCGACCGCCAGGTCCCATTCCGCGCCTTTCGGGGCAAACGGACGGCCTTTGACATAGGCCACGGTTTTTTCATCCGCCGCCACCAGGCCCACGCGAGCGCCGGCCTCGATGGACATGTTGCAGATGGTCATGCGGCCTTCGATCGACAAGTCGCGAATGGCGCTACCGGCGAACTCAATGGCATGGCCGTTACCGCCGGCGGTGCCGATCTTGCCGATGACCGCGAGCACGATGTCCTTGGCGGTCACGCCGAACGGCAATTTGCCTTCGACCGACACCAGCATATTCTTCATTTTCTTGGCGACCAGGCACTGCGTGGCGAACACGTGCTCGACCTCGGAAGTGCCGATGCCGTGGGCCAGTGCGCCGAACGCGCCGTGGGTCGAGGTGTGCGAGTCGCCGCAGACCACGGTCATGCCCGGCAAGGTCGCGCCCTGCTCCGGACCGATCACGTGAACGATGCCCTGGCGCACGTCATTCATTTTGAATTCGGTGATGCCATATTCATCGCAGTAGTCGTCGAGGGTCTGAACCTGCAAGCGCGAGACCTGATCGGTAATCGCTTCGATGCCGCCCTTGCGATCCGGAGTGGTCGGTACGTTGTGGTCCGGCGTAGCGATGATCGAGTCGACGCGCCAAGGCTTGCGCCCGGCCAGACGCAGGCCTTCGAAAGCTTGGGGCGAAGTCACTTCATGGATGATGTGGCGGTCGATATAGATCAGCGACGACCCATCGTCGCGCCGTTTCACTTCATGGGAATCCCACAGCTTGTCGTAAAGCGTTTTGCCGGCCATCAGACGGTCCTCATCAGCTTGTTTCTATGCCCTGGGTCTTGAGAGATTCAATAACCCTTTGGCTTGTGAGGTCGATCCTAGGGGGTTACATTAAATAACTCAAATTCATATTTTTTATGCTTTGGATAACCAACTGGAATACAGCAATGGACCTCGCCAACCTCAATGCCTTTATTGCCATCGCCGAGACCGGAAGCTTCTCCGGCGCCGGTGAACGGCTGCACCTGACGCAGCCCGCGATCAGCAAACGCATTGCCGGGCTGGAACAGCAATTGAAGGTGCGGCTGTTTGACCGCCTGGGCCGTGAAGTCGGCCTGACCGAGGCCGGGCGCGCCCTGCTGCCGCGGGCCTACCAGATTCTCAATGTGCTGGACGACACCCGTCGCGCGCTGACCAACCTGACCGGGGAAGTGACCGGGCGGCTGACCCTGGCCACCAGTCACCACATCGGCCTGCACCGTCTGCCGCCCTTATTAAGGGAGTTCACCCGCCGCTACCCGCAGGTCGCGCTGGATATTCAGTTCCTCGATTCGGAAGTGGCCTACGAAGAAATTCTCCATGGCCGCGCCGAACTGGCGGTCATCACCCTCGCCCCAGAGCCCCACGCACTGGTCAAGGCCACACCGGTGTGGGACGACCCGCTGGACTTCGTGGTCGCCCCGGAGCATTCATTGATCAGCAATGGTGCGGTCAGCCTGGCGGACATCGCCCTGCACCCGGCGGTGTTCCCCGGCGGCAACACCTTTACCCATCACATCGTCCAGCGCCTGTTCGAGGCCCAAGGCTTGACGCCGAACATCGCCATGAGCACGAATTATCTGGAAACCATCAAGATGATGGTGTCGATCGGCCTGGCCTGGAGCGTGCTGCCGCGCACCATGCTGGATGATCAGGTTGCGCGAATACCTTTGCCGGGCATACAACTGACTCGCCAGCTAGGCTATATCTTGCACACCGAAAGGACGCTGTCGAACGCAGCACGGGCCTTCATGGCTTTGCTGGATGCGCAAATCGATCTGCCAGGGACTCAAGGCTAACTTGTGCTACTCCTATAGAGCCTCGAATTCCTGTGCCTAACGCCCAATTCAGCCCAAGGCCTGCCAATGCCGAAATCTGTTGACCGTATTCCTCCGATGCCACGTATCCAGGCGCTCGACCCGAAACGGTCGGAGCAGAGTTGGGAAAGCGCGCCGCAGTTGCTGGCCGCCCTCAACGGAGCACGTCTGGGCGCCTGGTATTGGGACATCGAGCGCGGGCAGATCAGTTGGTCCAGAGGCACCCAGGCCCTGTTCGGCTTCGACCCCCGCCAGCCGTTGCCGGAGGACCTGGAATACCTCGACTTGTTGCCACCCGAGGACCGGGCGAAAACCATCCGCGCCTTCCACGCGGTGATTGCCGGCGCCCCGCTGGAACAGGCGATGCACCACCGCATTCGCTGGCCCGATGGCAGCCTGCACTGGCTGGAAATCAACGGCAGCCTGCTGCCGGACAAAAACGGCCGCCCACGCATGATTGGTGTGATCCGCGAGATCACCCACCAGCGCCAGCGCGAACAGGCCCTGAGCAGCTCGGAAAAACGTTTTGCGACGCTGTTTCACCTGTGCCCGAACATGGTCCTGCTGACCCGCCAGGAAGACGGGCTGATCACCGAAGCCAACCAGTATTTCGAAAGCCTGTTCGGCTGGCCGGTACAGAACGCGATCGGCCGCACCACCGTGGAACTGGGCCTGTGGGTGCACCCGGAACAACGCGAGAAACTGGTCAAGGCGACCAAGGCCAAAGGCGAGCTGATCAGCATGGAAGTGCAGTTCCGCGCCAGCAATGGCCAGGTCCACGACGGCATCCTCAGCGCGCAGAAAGTCGAGCTTGAGGGCCAGCCCTATCTGCTCAGCACCTTCCTCGACACCACCGAACGCAAGGCCGCCGAACTGGCCCTGAAGGACAGCCAGGAGCGCCTCGACCTGGCGCTGGACTCGGCGCAACTCGGCACCTGGGACTGGCATATTCCCAGCGGCATGCTCTATGGCTCAGCCCGGGCTGCCCAGTTGCACGGGCTGGATCCCAAGCCGTTCCATGAATCCTTCGAAGAGTTTTTCGAAGGCGTGCCCGGCGAAGAGCGCGACAGCATGCGCGATGCCTATCGCAGCCTGCGCGAAGGTCCGGCGGGCAACTATCAGTTGACCTACCGTGTACAACTGGAGGACGGCACTTCGCGCTATCTGGAAAGCCGCGCCCGCCTCTACCGCGATGAAAACGGCGTGCCGTTCCGCATGGCCGGGACCTTGCTGGACATCACCGATCAGGTCGAGCGCGAACAGAAGCTGGTCGCCTCCGAAGAGAAATTCGCCACGCTGTTCCAGGTCAGCCCGGACCCGATCTGCGTTACCCGCCAGGACACTGGCCAGTTCATCGAAATCAACTCCAGTTTCACCCAGACATTCGGCTGGAGCACCGCCGAGGTGATTGGCCGCAGCGCCGACGAGATCGGCCTCTGGGACGCGTCGGCCAAAAGCCTGCGCCGGATCGAACAGGTTATCCGCGAACAAGGCCTGAACAACGTCGCCATCCTCGTCCAGCACAAGGACGGCCAGGTGCTGACCTGCGTGATTTCCAGCCGTCAGATCAGCGTCGGCGACCAGCCGTGCATCGTCACCACGTTGCGCGACATCACCCAGCAACAACGCTCGGAAGCGGCGCTCAAGGCTAGCGAGGAGAAGTTCGCCAAGGCGTTCCACTCCAGCCCTGACGCCATCACCATCACCGAACGCGACACCGGGCGTTACCTGGAGGTCAACGATGGCTTCTGCCGTCTGACCGGTTATCGCGCCGACGAAGTGGTGGGCCGTACGGTGTACCAGGTCGGAATCTGGGCCGAGGAAAAACAACGTTCGGCGCTGCTGGCCGAGCTACAGATCAAGGGCCGCGTGCACCACCAGGAAATGCTCGGGCGCAACAAGCGCGGCGAGTTGCTGACCGTCGAAGTGTCGGTGGAACCGATCACCCTCAACGAAACGGCTTGCCTGTTGCTGACCGCACGGGACGTCAGCCTGCTGAAAAACGCCGAAGCGCAAATTCGTCACCTGGCCTACCACGACCCGCTGACCAATCTGCCGAACCGTGCGCTGCTGATGGATCGCCTGAGCCAGCAGATCGCCCTGCTCAAGCGCCACAACCTGCGAGGCGCGCTGATGTTTCTCGACCTCGACCACTTCAAGCATATCAACGATTCGCTCGGCCACCCGGTGGGCGACACGGTGCTGAAGATCATCACCGCACGCCTGGAAGCCAGCGTGCGCATGGAGGACACCGTCGCGCGGCTGGGCGGTGACGAATTCGTGGTGCTGCTCAGCGGCCTGGAAGGTTCGCGCAATGAAGTGACGACACAGGTCCGCGAGCTGGCGGACACCTTGCGCGAGTTGCTCTCGGAACCGATGTTCCTCGACGGCCAGCGCCTGCAAGTGACGCCGAGCATCGGCATCGCGCTGATTCCCGATCACGGCTCGACCCCGACCGACCTGCTCAAGCGTGCCGACATCGCGCTGTATCGGGCCAAGGATTCGGGACGCAACACCACGCAGATGTATCACAACACCATGCAGAAGGCCGCCAGCGAACGGCTGCGCATGGAAACCGACCTGCGCCTGGCCCTTTCCCGGGGCGAATTCGACGTGCATTACCAGCCGCAGATCGACGCCAGGGATAATCGCATCGTCGGCGCCGAGGCGCTGGTGCGCTGGAACCACCCCGAACTCGGTGCGCAATCGCCGACCGAATTCATCAAGGTCCTGGAAGACAGTGGGCTGATTCTGGAGGTCGGCACCTGGATCGTCGACGAGGCCTGCGATGCGTTCAAACAATTGATCGCCAAGGGCTTGATAGATCCGCTGAATTTCAGCCTGTGCGTGAATATCAGCCCGCGGCAATTCCGCCAGAACGACTTCGTCGAGCGCATCGAACACAGCCTCTCCACCCACGGCCTGCCCTGCTCGCTGCTGAAACTGGAGATTACCGAGGGCATCGTCATCCAGAACCTGGAAGACACCATCAACAAAATGCGCCGCCTGAAGAAGCTCGGCGTGAGCTTCGCCATGGACGACTTCGGCACCGGTTATTCCTCGCTGACCTACCTCAAGCGCCTGCCGGTCGACACCCTGAAAATCGACCAGTCGTTCATCCGCGACGCCACCACCGACCCCAACGACGCCGAGATCATCCGCGCCATCGTCGCCATGGCCCGCAGCCTCGAATTGAAAGTGATTGCCGAAGGGGTGGAAACGCCGGAGCAGCTGGAATTCCTGCTGGGGCTGGAGTGCCATTTTTATCAGGGGTATCTACATAGCCAGCCGTTGCCGGTGGAGGCCTTCGAAAAACTCCTGAAGTAACCCCGATCTCCTGTAGGAGCGAGCCTGCTCGCGATGGTCGTCAACGATGACGCGTACTGCCTGGATAAACGCGTCGTCCAGAAGTCCATCGTCGGAACGCCGCCCGGAGCAAGCTCGCTCCTACAGGTGGGTTGCCGGCACAAAAAAAGGGCGCCATTGGCGCCCTTTTTCATTCCCCTGCCTTAGTGCTGCAGAGCAGGTTTTTGCGTCCCGTTGATCGGGATGCGTTTGGCTTTCGCCTCTTCCGGCACGACCCGCAGCAGGTCGATGCTCAGCAGGCCGTTGCGCAGGTCGGCGGCCTTGATCTCGATGTGATCGGCCAGGCGGAACGACAGTTTGAATGCGCGCTGGGCGATGCCTTGATGCAGGAAGGTCACGCCTTCAGTCGCGTCACGTTTGCCGCCACTGATGGTCAACACACCCTTCTCGACTTGCAGGTCCAGGTCTTCTTCCTGGAAACCGGCCGCGGCCACGACGATGCGGTATTGATCGTCACCGTGTTTTTCCACGTTGTAAGGTGGGTAGGTGCTGCCTGGCTCGTTGCGCAGGGCGGTTTCGAACAGGTCGTTGAAACGGTCGAAACCCACCGAGGAACGGAACAGTGGGGCCAGGGAAAATGCGGTAGTCATGATTCAAATCTCCTGAAAACAATCAGCAAGTTTTTTGTCTCCGCGACCCGAATTCGGCATCGCGTAACCCTTAGATAGGGACCGCTGATTGCATTTCAAGAGATTATTTCGAGATTTTTTTCAGGCCGCCTCGGCGACCTGTAACCCCAGTAAACGCGAAACTTGATCCAGTTCCGTTTCACGGCGCAGCAGGGTAAACAGCTGGACCGCTTCGGGATAATTACGCGTCAGCATGGCCAGCCACTGCTTCAAACGCCCCGGCGACTGACGTGGCGTCATCTGCGCCTTGGCCTGCAACCAGAAGTCCTGGATCAGCGGCAGCAGCTCGGCCCAGGTCATCTCGACCACCTCTTCACCGGCACGGGCGGCGGCAATCTGCCGGGCCAGGTCCGGGCGCGAGACCAGGCCGCGACCGAGCATGATGTCTTCGACACCGCTGATTTCGCGGCAACGGCGCCAGTCTTCGACGCACCAGATGTCGCCATTGGCGAACACCGGGACCTTGACTACCTCTTGCACGCGGGGGATCCACTCCCAGTGCGCTGGCGGTTTGTAGCCGTCCATCTTGGTCCGCGCATGCACCACGATGTGTTCCGCACCGCCTTCGGCCAGGGCCGTGGCGCAGACAAGCGAGCCGTCCGGGCTGTCGAAGCCGAGACGCATTTTCGCGGTGACCGGGATATGCGCGGGTACGGCGCGACGGACATGTTCGACGATCTGGTTGAGCAGTTCGGGCTCTTTGAGCAACACCGCGCCGCCACGGGATTTGTTCACGGTTTTCGCCGGGCAGCCGAAGTTCAGGTCGATGACTTCGGACCCCAGCTCGCAGGCCAGCGCCGCGTTTTCCGCCAGGCACACCGGGTCGGAACCCAACAGCTGCACGCGCAACGGCACGCCAGACGCGGTGCGCGCGTCCGTCAGCAATTCAGGCCCGAACTTGTGGAAATACGCAGGGGTGAGCAGTTGGTCGTTGATCCGGATGAACTCGGTCACGCACCAATCGATACCGCCCACACGAGTCAGCACGTCCCGCAGGATGTTGTCGACCAACCCCTCCATGGGCGCCAAAGCAATTTGCATGAAAAACACACTCGACGAAAAACGTGCGGCAGTTTACTGGATTGCGCGAGAAATCTGCAGAACATCGCAGAATCCCTTGTGGGAGCGAGCCTGCTCGCGATAGCGGAGTGTCATTCAACATTGATGTCGGCTGATACATCGCTATCGCGAGCAGGCTCGCTCCCACATTAGATCTGGGTTGTGCTTAATGCTGGGGATAGCAACGCCGGGCCATAGCCCTCGATGAACTCCTCCGGCATGCGCTTGGGCTTGCCCGTGGACAGTTCAATGCAGACAAACGTGGTTTGCGCACGCAGCAGCGTGGTGTTGTCGCTCGGGCGCTTGAGCTGGAAGTGCCGGGTCATTTTCAGGCGCTGGTCCCAATCGACGATCCAGGTCGCCAACTCCAGCTGATCGCCTTCGTAGGCCGCGGCCAGGTAATCGATTTCGTGCCGCACCACCGCCATCGCCCGATCCAGCCGCCGATATTCGACCAGATCCAGGCCAAGCCGCTGAGAATGGCGCCAGGCGCAGCGTTCGAGCCAGGTCACGTATACCGCGTTATTGGCGTGCCCCAGCCCGTCGATGTCCTCGGCGCCCACCTCAAGATCAATGATAAATGGCGTTGCCCGATCCCAGCCCATGCCTCACTCCCGGTCAGATAATTCGACCGGGGCAGTGTAACGGATGCTCAGGCCGATTGGCGCGATTGCAGGCTGCGACCCGACAGCAGTGATAACACACCATCAATCACCCGAGGGTCCGCCAGCACCCGCTGATGCCCCCCCTCTTCCAGCCGCAGCAGACGGCTGTCGAACCAGGCTTCGTGGATCAGCTGGGATTCCTTGACCGAGACAAAGCAATCGTCTTCGGCGTGAACGATCAGGCCTGGCATGTCGAGCTGGTAGTGCGCAACATCCAGCGCCGCCGCGCGCATGCCCACATCTTTCTCGACCTGGCGGATGAACGCCGAACGGGCTTTTGGCGGCAGGCGCACATAGCGGGCGAAACCACGCAGGACCCCGAGAATCCGCGCCGGCGCACCGATCGTCACCAGGGTTTCGGTGCGCAGGCCCAACTGGACGGCGAGCATGGCACTGGCGCCACCCATCGAGTGACCGATGACCGCCTGAAGTGGTGGCAATTCTGCAGCGGCCTCAAGCATGGCGCGGGCAAACAGCACGACGTTGGCCTCGTTGCCCGGTGAACGGCCATGGGCCGGACCGTCGAGCGCCACCACGGTGTATCCGGCATCGACCAATGCGGTGATGAGACTGGCGAACTGCGTCGGACGCCCTTCCCAACCGTGCATCAGCAGCACGGCCGGGCCTTGCCCCCAGCGCAACGCCGAGAGCCCGAAGCGCAAAGTGATGCGTTCGGATTTCGCCAGCAGCGGCAATTCCCATTCACGCGGCGGTAGATCCCGCGGCGTCATGAACGCCAGTCGCATTTTGCTCGCGACCAGCTTCGGTGCAAACCAGCCCAAGGTGCCATTAACGCCACGAACCCACTTCAACGTGCTCATCGCTCTCACTCCCCAGGCCATTGCCTTCAGGTCATAGCACCGCCGACTTGGCGGCACGCAGCAATCGATCGGACAAATCTCCTGGCCCCAGCGCCCGCGCCAGAGCCAGACCACCGACCATCAAGGCCATGTCGGCCAGGGCTTTGTCGGTGTCTTCAGGACTGGCCGCCAACTGCGCGACCATCATTTCCAGGTGCTCATTCAATGCCACGCGAAACGAGTCCGGCAGACGTCCCAGTTCACCGACGGACGCCGGGATCGGGCATGCCGACTCCGAGGAGTCGCGGTGTTTGCGTGACAGGTAAAACGCCGCCACCAGCGCGCGGCGCTCTTCGCCGGTCAACTCGGCGTCCATGTCGGCAATCATACTGCGGCGGTGACCGAGCAGTTGCTTGAACGCTTCCAGCATCATTGCGTCCTTGCTTTCGAAGTGCGCATAGAAGCCGCCAACCGTCAGGCCGGCTGCGCCCATCACTTCGCCCACGCTCGGTTCGGCCGGTCCGCGCTGAATCAGCGCTGCGCTGGCGGCCTTGAGAATGCGTTCGCGGGTCTGAGCTTTTTTATCGTTCATCGTTGCCTCCGAATATTACGACTAGAATATTATTCTCATAATAATTTTCCGCAAGTCGTGATTGTGACCGCTGGTCTGAAGAACAGTTTGAAAGAAATGGGGGATTTGGCCAAACGCCAGACAAACAAAAGGGCCATTCAATAATTGAATGACCCTTATAAAATCCCGCAGAGCGGGTAATCGTGGCGTCCCCTAGGGGACTCGAACCCCTGTTACCGCCGTGAAAGGGCGGTGTCCTAGGCCACTAGACGAAGGGGACGCAAAACCTTCTATACAACTGATCAGTGCTGAGAGCTGATCGATTCAAGGCCTGCGTGGCCAGACCTTGAACTGTAAAATTGGTGGAGCTAGACGGGATCGAACCGTCGACCTCTTGCATGCCATGCAAGCGCTCTCCCAGCTGAGCTATAGCCCCGGATTTTTCGCCTCGCGGCGGAGCGACATCTTGCAACATCGCTTCTGTAAAACTGGCGTCCCCTAGGGGACTCGAACCCCTGTTACCGCCGTGAAAGGGCGGTGTCCTAGGCCACTAGACGAAGGGGACGCAAACCCTTCTATACAACAGATCAACGCTGAGTGTTGATCGCTTCAAGGCCGGTGTGGCCAGACCTTGAAGTGTAAATTGGTGGAGCTAGACGGGATCGAACCGTCGACCTCTTGCATGCCATGCAAGCGCTCTCCCAGCTGAGCTATAGCCCCTCATCGCTGAGGACGGGGCGAATCTTAATGGCGCTTCGGAAACGTGTCAAATTTATTTTTAACAATTTCCAAAGTTTTTTGCCGACATAACAATCACTTACCGCCCTCCCCCCGTAAATTCGGGGGAAGAGCCGAAGATCAGGATCAAAAGACCACGACCTTCGGCAGTTCCTTCAGGGGCAAACAACCTCAGGCGATGTTGCCCAGAAGTTTTTCCCACTCCTTGTTTTCCTTCTTCGACACGCCACCGAGCAAGTCGATGGCCTGACGCAGACGGAAACGTGTGAGGTCCGGACCGAGGATTTCCATCGCATCCAGCACCGACACCGAGCTGGCCTGCCCCGTGATCGCGGCAAACATCAGCGGCATGGCGTCACGCAGCTTCAGCTCCAGGGATTCGACCACCGCTTGAATGGTCGCAGTGATGCTGTCCTTCTCCCACTGACGCAGGCTTTCCAGCTTCCACAGGATCAACTGCATCAACTGACGAACCTGATCGCCCGAGAGCTTTTTGGATTCGAACAGCTTGGCATCCGGGTTCACGCCCCCGGCAAAGAAGAACCCGGCCAGCGGTGCAACCTGGCTGAAGGTTTCAACGCGGCCCTGCACGTGCGGCGCGATCTTCATCATGTACTCGGGATTCAGCGCCCAGGTCTGCAAGCGGCTGGCGAACTCTTCCACCGGCAAGTCACGCAGCCACTGGCCGTTGAGCCACGACAGTTTCTCGATGTCGAAAATCGGCCCGCCGAGGGAGACGCGGCTCAGGTCGAAGTGATCGACCATTTCCTGCAGCGAGAACTTCTCGCGCTCGTCCGGCATCGACCAGCCCATGCGGCCAAGGTAGTTGAGCATCGCTTCCGGCATGAAGCCCATGCGCTCGTAGAACGTGACCGAGGTCGGGTTCTTGCGCTTGGACAGCTTGCTCTTGTCCGGGTTACGCAGCAGCGGCATGTAGCACAGCTGCGGCTGTTCCCAGCCGAAGTATTCGTACAGGAGAATCAGTTTCGGCGCCGAAGGCAGCCATTCTTCGCCACGCAGCACGTGGGTGATGCCCATCAGGTGGTCATCGACCACGTTGGCCAGGAAGTACGTCGGCAGGCCGTCGGTCTTCATCAGAACTTGCATGTCCATGCGATCCCACGGGATCTCGACGTCGCCACGCAGCATGTCCGGCACCACGCAGACGCCTTCGCTCGGGACTTTCATGCGGATCACGTGCGGCTCGCCAGCGGCCAGGCGACGTGCGACTTCTTCTTTCGACAGCAGCAGTGCACGGCCGTCGTAGCGCGGGGTTTCGCCACGGGCCATTTGCTCGGCGCGCATCTGGTCCAGTTCTTCGGCGGTGCAGAAGCACGGGAATGCGTGACCGAGATCGACAAGCTGCTGGCAGTATTTCTGATAAATCTCGCCGCGCTCGCTTTGACGGTAAGGACCGTGCGGGCCGCCGACGTCCGGGCCTTCGCTCCAGTCGATGCCCAACCAGCGCAGGGCGTCGAAAATCTGCTGTTCGGACTCGCGGGTCGAACGCAGCTGGTCGGTGTCCTCGATCCGCAGGATGAACTCACCGCCGTGCTGCTTGGCAAAGCAGTAGTTGAACAAAGCGATGTAAGCGGTACCTACGTGGGGGTCCCCGGTAGGCGATGGCGCGATGCGCGTGCGGACGGTGGTCATGGCAAGTCTCGAAATGAAGATAAAACAAAGGGCGAATGGTAACAGGCGTTGCCCGCCCGGCTCCAGTGAACAGGGCATTTAAGCCAAGTTTGCGTCTACAACGGGCCTTGGCCGGGATGAATGATGGATTATCAGCCGATGGCATTTACCCACTATCGACTGTATGCCAAATTCGCCTGCTGATAACTTTCCTTACAATTTCTCGACTACAGTTTGCCCCATGCCTGCCCAACTCAAGCGTCGCCTGTCTATTTTCCTGTTGATCGTCCTGCTGATTGCCGGGGGCTTTTTTGCCCAGTGGTTCTTCAAGGGACGGTTTTATGAAAGCACCGATAACGCCTATGTCCAGGGCGAGATCACCCGTGTGTCGAGCCAGTTGGGCGCGCGTATCGATCGGGTGCTGGTGCAGGACAACCAGCACGTCGAGAAAGGCCAGTTGCTGATCCGGCTCGAAGGCGATGACTTCCAGCTCGCCGTCGACCGCGCCAATGCCGCCCTCGCCACCCGCCAGGCTGAACGCCTGCAAGCCCAGAGCAAACTGACCCAGCAAGCCAGCCTGATTGCCGCCAGCGACGCACAGGTCGCTTCCAGCCAGGCCAGCCTCGGCCGCTCGCAGATCGACCTGTCCCGCGCACAAACCCTGCGCAAGCCCGGTTACGTCTCTGAAGAACGGGTGACCACCCTTTCCGCCGACAACCACATCGCCCGCTCGCAAGTGAGCAAGGCCCAGGCGGATGCGCAAAGTCAGCGCCAGCAGGTCAACTCCCTGACAGCCGAAATCAAGCGCCTCGACGCAATGATTGCCAACGCCAAAACCGATCTGGCCCAGGCCGAACTGAACCTGACCCGCAGCGAAATCCATGCGCCGATCAGCGGCCTCATCGGCCAGCGCGCCGCGCGCGAAGGCCAATACGTGCAGGCCGGTGCTTACCTGCTGTCGATCGTTCCGGACCAGGACATCTGGATCCAGGCCAACTTCAAGGAAACCCAGATCGGCCACATGCAGCCCGGCCAGAAAGCCCAGCTGACCTTCGACGCCTACAGCGACACGCCGATCGACGCCCGGGTCGACAGCCTGTTCGCCGCCTCGGGTGCACAGTTCAGCCTGTTGCCGCCGGACAATGCCACGGGCAACTTCACCAAAGTCGTACAACGGATTCCGGTCAAACTGACCTTCGCCGCGGACAACCCGCTGCACGGCAAGATCCGTCCGGGCATGTCGGTCACCGCCAAAGTGAACATCAAAGACACCCCTGACGATGGCCGGTGATCAACTGATCCGCCCGGCCGGCGAACCGACCCGGCGGGACTGGATCGCGGTGATGAGCGTGATGCTCGGCGCCTTCATGGCGGTGCTCGACATCCAGATCACCAACTCGTCGCTCAAGGACATTCAAGGCGCGCTGTCGGCGACCCTTGAAGAAGGCTCATGGATTTCCACGTCGTACCTGGTCGCGGAAATCATCATGATTCCGCTGACGGCGTGGCTGGTGCAATTGCTCTCGGCGCGCCGCCTGGCGGTGTGGGTTTCGCTCGGGTTTCTGGCCTCGTCGCTGCTGTGCTCCATGGCCTGGAGCCTGGAAAGCATGATCGTGTTCCGCGCCCTGCAAGGCTTCACCGGCGGCGCGCTGATCCCGCTGGCGTTCACCCTCACGCTGATCAAGCTGCCCGAACACCACCGCGCCAAGGGCATGGCGATGTTCGCGATGACGGCGACCTTCGCGCCCTCAATCGGCCCGACACTCGGCGGCTGGCTCACGGAAAACTGGGGTTGGGAATACATCTTCTACATCAACATCCCGCCGGGCCTGATCATGATCGCCGGCCTGATGTACGGCCTGGAAAAGAAAGAGGCGCACTGGGAACTGCTGAAAAGCACCGACTACATGGGGATTGTCACCCTCGGCATCGGCCTCGGCTGCTTGCAGGTGTTTCTCGAGGAAGGCCATCGCAAGGACTGGCTCGAATCGGATTTGATCGTGACGCTTGGCAGTATCGCCCTGATCAGCCTGATCACCTTCGTGATCGTGCAGTTTTCCAAGCCCAATCCGCTGATCAACCTCAGCATTCTCGGCAATCGCAACTTCGGTTTGTCGAGTATTTCCAGCCTGGGAATGGGAGTCGGTTTGTACGGCTCGATCTTTCTGTTGCCGCTGTACCTGGCACAGATCCAGAACTACAACGCCCTGCAGATCGGCGAGGTGATCATGTGGATGGGCGTGCCGCAGCTGTTCCTGATTCCGCTGGTGCCGAAGCTGATGAAGGTCATTTCACCGAAATGGCTGTGCACCCTGGGTTTCGGCCTGTTCGGCTTGGCGAGTTTTTCGTCCGGCGTGCTGAACCCGGATTTCGCCGGGCCGCAGTTCAACCAGATCCAGATCATCCGGGCGCTGGGCCAGCCGTTGATCATGGTGACCATCTCGCTGATCGCCACCGCGTACATCCTGCCGCAGGATGCGGGCTCGGCATCGAGTCTGTTCAACATCCTGCGCAACCTCGGCGGCGCGATCGGCATCGCCCTCCTCGCCACGTTGCTGGACGCGCGGACCAAGACTTACTTTGATTATTTGCGCGAAGCGATTGTGCCGACCAACCCGCAGGTGGCCGAGCGGATGGCGTCGTTGACCGACCGGTTTGGCAGTGAAGCGGCGGCGCTGGGCAAGCTCAGTGAAATCGCCCATCAGCAGGCGTCGATCATGGCTTACAACGATGCGTTTCACTTTGTCGGGATTGCGCTGGGGATCAGCATGATTGCGGTGTTGTTGACCAAGAAATTGCCGGTGGGGATCAAGGCTGGCGAAGCCCATTAGATCGGGGCGCCCCAATCGCGAGCAGGCTCACTCCTACAAGGATTACGCCAGTCCTTGCAGGAGTGAGCCTGCTCGCGATGAGGCCGGTAAAGGCAACGCAACAATCAGACAGTAATCAACCGATCCCGCAACTTGGCAATCTCGTCGCGCATCTGCGCCGCCGCCTCGAACTCCAGATCGCGGGCCAGCTGGTACATCTTCTCTTCCAGCGCCTTGATCCGCTTGGCAACCTCCCCCGGCGAACGCAATTCCGCTTCGTACTTGGCGCTTTCCTCGGCGGCCTTGGCCATGCCTTTGCGCTTCTTGCTGCGCGAGCCCGGTACCGTGGCGCCTTCCATGATGTCGGCCACGTCCTTGAACACGCCTTTAGGGGTAATGCCGTTGGCCAGGTTGAAGGCAATCTGCTTGTCGCGCCGACGCTCGGTTTCGCCGATCGCCCGCTCCATGGAACCGGTGATCCGGTCCGCGTAGAGAATCGCCCGGCCATTGAGGTTCCGCGCCGCGCGGCCGATGGTCTGGATCAGCGAGCGCTCGGAACGCAGGAAGCCTTCCTTGTCCGCATCGAGGATCGCCACCAGCGAAACTTCCGGCATGTCCAGGCCTTCGCGCAGCAGGTTGATCCCCACCAGCACATCGAAGGTGCCGAGGCGCAGGTCGCGGATGATTTCCACCCGCTCCACGGTATCGATGTCCGAGTGCAGATACCGCACGCGCACGCCGTGGTCGGCGAGGTAATCGGTCAGGTCTTCGGACATGCGCTTGGTCAGCGTCGTGACCAGCACCCGCTCTTCCAGTGCGACGCGCTTGGTGATTTCCGACAGCAGATCGTCGACCTGGGTCAGCGCCGGACGGATTTCGATTTGCGGGTCCACCAGGCCGGTCGGCCGCACCACCATATCGATGACGCGTCCGGCGTGTTCTGCCTCATAGTTTCCCGGCGTGGCCGAGACGAAAATCGTCTGCGGGCTGATGCCTTCGAACTCGTCAAAGCGCATTGGCCGGTTGTCCAGCGCCGAAGGCAGGCGGAAGCCGTACTCCACCAGCGTCTCTTTACGTGAGCGGTCGCCCTTATACATCGCGCCGACTTGCGGCACGCTGACGTGGGATTCGTCGATCACCAGCAAGGCGTCCGCCGGCAGGTAATCGAACAGGGTCGGCGGCGCCTCACCGGACGCGCGGCCGGACAGGTAGCGCGAGTAGTTTTCGATGCCATTGCAGTAGCCCAGCTCGAGGATCATTTCCAGGTCGAAACGGGTGCGCTGTTCAAGGCGCTGCGCCTCCACCAGTTTGTTGTTGGAGCGCAGGTATTCCAGGCGCTCCTGCAATTCGACCTTGATCCCTTCGATGGCATCGAGCAGGGTTTCGCGCGGCGTCACGTAGTGGCTTTTCGGGTAGAAGGTGAAACGCGGCAGCTTGCGGATGACTTCGCCGGTCAGCGGATCGAATGCAGAGAGGCTTTCGACTTCGTCATCGAACAGTTCGATGCGGATCGCTTCGAAATCGGATTCCGCCGGGTGGATGTCGATCACATCGCCACGCACACGGAACGTCGCACGGGCGAAATCCATGTCGTTGCGGGTGTATTGCAGGTCGGCGAGGCGGCGCAGCAAGGCGCGCTGATCGAGCTTGTCGCCGCGATCCACGTGCAACACCATTTTCAGGTAGGTTTCCGGACTGCCCAGACCGTAGATGCACGACACCGTGGTGACGATGATCGCGTCCTTGCGCTCCAGCAACGCCTTGGTCGCCGAGAGTCGCATCTGTTCGATGTGGTCGTTGATCGAGGCGTCTTTCTCAATGAAGGTGTCCGAGGACGGCACGTAGGCTTCGGGCTGGTAGTAGTCGTAGTAGGAAACGAAGTACTCGACGGCGTTGTTCGGGAAAAACGCCTTGAACTCACCGTACAACTGCGCCGCCAGGGTCTTGTTCGGAGCGAGTACCAACGTCGGGCGCTGAACCTGGGCGATGACGTTGGCAATGCTGAACGTCTTGCCCGAACCGGTCACACCGAGCAACGTCTGGTGCGCCAGCCCGGCCTCGATGCCCTCGACCATCAGGCGGATGGCTTCCGGCTGGTCGCCGGCGGGCTCGAAGCGGGTGACTAGCTGGAATTCAGACATGAAATACCCTCTGGGTCGCGCCCGCCCGGGCAGACCGGACGGCAACGAGAAAGACCACAAACGACCGACGTCGCCCGAGGAAAAAACTGGATTGTGCTCAATGTGGAGTCGATTACCCGCGCTTTCAAGGCAAACGTCCTACATCCATTGATGAGTTTGACGCGATCAATCGACTAACGGTCGAAAAATAATCGGAAAAACTTACGCTAAAAGCCGAATCGGCTGTCGCCTTCAATCGCAGATGGCCTCTATACTAGCTCCCCGTTTGTGCACCGCTCTAGTGCATTCGGCTGGAGCGCGACACGTCCCTCCACTCTCCATTCAGAGCCGCCGCAAAAATGAGCCTGTTCTCCGCTGTCGAAATGGCACCACGCGATCCAATCCTGGGCCTCAACGAAGCATTCAACACCGATACCCGTACCAACAAGGTCAACCTGGGGGTCGGTGTTTACTGCAACGAGGAGGGGCGAATTCCACTCCTGCGCGCCGTTGTCGAAGCCGAGACGATTCGCGTCGCTCAACACGCTTCCCGTGGCTACCTGCCGATCGATGGCATCGCGGCTTACGACCAGGCCGTGCAAAAACTGCTGTTTGGCAATGACTCGCCGCTGATCGCTGCTGGCCGCGTCATCACCACCCAGGCCGTGGGCGGCACTGGCGCACTGAAAATCGGTGCCGACTTCCTCAAGCAACTGCTGCCGAACGCCGTCGTCGCGATCAGCGACCCGAGCTGGGAAAACCACCGCGCGCTGTTTGAAACCGCCGGTTTCCCAGTGCAGAACTATCGCTACTACGATGCCGCGACCCACGACGTTAACCGCGCCGGTCTGCTGGAAGACCTGAACGCCCTGCCGTCTGGCTCGATCGTTGTGCTGCACGCGTGCTGCCACAACCCGACCGGCGTGGACCTGAGCCCGGCGGACTGGAAAAACGTCCTGGAAGTGGTGAAGGCCAAAGGTCACGTGCCGTTCCTCGACATGGCCTACCAGGGCTTTGGCGATGGCATCGACGAAGACGCCGCCGCCGTGCGCCTGTTCGCCGAGTCGGGCCTGACGTTCTTCGTCTCCAGCTCGTTCTCCAAATCGTTCTCGCTGTACGGCGAGCGCGTGGGCGCCCTGTCGATCGTCAGCGAATCGAAAGAAGAAAGCGCGCGCGTGCTGTCGCAAGTCAAACGCGTGATCCGTACCAACTACTCCAACCCGCCGACCCACGGTGCAAGCATCGTCGCCGCCGTTTTGAACAGCCCGGAACTGCGCGCCCAGTGGGAAGCGGAACTGGCCGAAATGCGCCTGCGGATTCGCGGCATGCGCACCCAGATGGTTGACCTGCTGGCGAAACAGGCTCCACAGCGCGACTTCAGCTTTGTGGGCCGTCAGCGCGGCATGTTCTCCTACTCCGGCCTGACCGTTGAGCAAGTGACCCGCCTGCGCAACGAGTTCGGCATCTACGCCCTGGACACCGGCCGCATCTGCGTTGCCGCGCTGAACCAGAGCAACATCGACGTCGTGACCAAGGCCATCGTTGCGGTGATCTGAGTCGTACGCTGACACGAAAAACGGGAAGCCCTTGGGCTTCCCGTTTTTTATTGGTCGCAGATAATTCTCAACCCGACAACCAAGCCCTCTAGACTGCACACATGCCACCTGTAGGAGCCAGCTTGCTGGCGATAGCGGTGGGTCAGCCAACTTACTTATTGGCTGGACGGACGCTATCGCCAGCAAGCCGGCTCCTACACGGTTTGTGTACACCACCGGATTCGATGTGAGCCAATATGAAAAACGATGACCTGCGCGCCGAGCGCGACGACCTGGATGACTTGAACGACTTCACCCCCCGCACCCCGGCCAAGCGCGGCAAAAGCCTGGTACTGCAAGTGGCGGCGGGGGTTTTTCTTGGCGGCTTGGCCCTGTGGCTGGTGCAACTGGGCGCGACGCTGCTTTACGCCAAACTGATGCTCGCCACCGTGACGTTCGGCGGTTAACTCAGTTCGCTCGCACGCTGGCTGGCGGCATCGTCGTAAGCGACGTACAGCGATTCGGCGACCTGGCTTTTGATCGCCTTGGTGCTTTCCAGACCCAGGACGAATCCCTCGGCTTTGCCGCCGGCGCGGTTCAATTCGTCAGCGGTGCTGGCCTGAGTGATCGCATCGAAGAGTTTTTCGGCGTGCGGACCGACGCCTTTCGGCAGGCTGATCTGGGCGATGCTCATGCGAGCACCTCGTTGCAGCGACGTGCAGGAGCTGGGTGATTCATGGCGCGTACCTTTTCGGCGAATGGCCGGCAGCGCGTGTCACCACTTCCGGGCGGCCATGGTAGTCCCCTGAGGCGATTCTGGTAACCGCCAATCGCCGATAAACCGCCGTACGTCCCGACGAATCACCCAAGTTAACAACAGATGCTTGACTTCTCTTTTTGAATCAGTAACATACACGCCATTCCGCGATAGCTCAGTTGGTAGAGCAAGTGACTGTTAATCACTGGGTCCCTGGTTCGAGTCCAGGTCGTGGAGCCAGACAGCAACAAACTAAAAGCCCCTGAATCGAAAGGTTCAGGGGCTTTTTTGTGCGCGATGGAAAGATGACGTCAGACCTGTAGGAGCCGGCTTGCCGGCGATTGGCCCTTGAAGAATGCATGGTTCTTGAGGATGCCATCGCCGGCAAGCCGGCTCCTACAGGACGGGGTCATGCCATGTAAAAAGGCGCCCCTGGGGGCGCCTTTTTATTCAGACATGCTCACTGCTTTTTGTATGTACGGCCCTCGGCTCGCCATGCCCATGGTCCGCCTCCACCACCGGGATCTCTTTCCCGTCGCAGTCATGCAGCTTGCCTTCGCTGAAATAATCCCCTTCGCGCAACGCCGCCAGATCCTGGTAACGCAGGACCCGCTCAGTCCCCGCCGCAAACACCGACTGTTGATCCGAGTTGCCGGCAGTGAGGTGGTTGAAGGCCAGGTTCAGCACGATGGCCATGATGGCCGAGGAGCTGATGCCCGAGTGGAAGATCGTCGCAAACCAGCTTGGGAAGTGATCGTAGAAGTTCGGCGCGGCGATCGGGATCATGCCAAAACCGATGGAGGTGGCGACGATGATCAGGTTCACGTTGTTGCGGTAGTCGACCTTGGACAGGGTGCGAATGCCGCTGGCCGCTACGGTGCCAAACAGCACGATCCCGGCACCGCCGAGCACGGAGGTCGGTACGGCGGCAATGACCCGGCCCATGAACGGGAGCAGGCCGAGGATCACCAGGAACAAGCCGCCGGTGGCCACCACAAAGCGGCTTTTGATCCCGGTCACCGCCACCAGCCCGACGTTCTGGGCGAACGCGCTTTGGGTAAAGGAACCGAAAATCGGCGCAACCATGCTCGACAGCATGTCCGCACGCAAACCGTTGCCAAGCCGTTTGGAGTCAACCTTGGTGCCGATGATTTCACCGACCGCCAGGATGTCCGCCGAGGTTTCCACCAGGGTCACCATGACCACGATGCACATCGACAGGATCGCGGCGAAGTGGAAGGTCGGCATGCCGAAATGGAACGGGGTCGGGAAACCGAACATCGGGCCTTGGGTGACGGAAGAGAAGTCCGCCATCCCGAGGAACACCGCGATGATCGTGCCGATGACCATGGCCAGCAGGATGGACAACCGGGAAATGGTCGCGCTGCCGATCTTGCTCAGCAACAGCACCAGCACCAGGGTCACCGCCGCCAGGCCGATGTTCGCCATGCTGCCGAAATCCGGCGCATGGCTGTTGCCGCCCATGGCCCAGCGCGCGGCCACCGGCATCAGCGTCAGGCCGATGGTGGTGATCACGATGCCCGTGACCAGCGGCGGGAAGAACTTGGTGATTCGCGAAAACACCGGCGTGATCAGCAACCCGATCAACGACGCGGCAATCACCGCCCCGAGAATCGACTGGAACCCGCCCTCCCCCCCACTGCTGACAATCGCCACCATGGTGGCGACGCCGGAGAAAGACACGCCCTGCACCAGCGGCAACTGACAACCAAAAAACGGTAAACCGAGGGTCTGCAGCAACGTCGCCAAGCCCCCCGCAAACAATGAAGCAGCAATCAACAAACCGATGTCCGCCGGCGAGAGCCCGGCCGCCTGGCCGATAATCAACGGCACCGCAACGATACCGCCGTACATGGTCAGAACATGTTGCAGGCCGTAAGCCATATTCGCGCCGACCCCGAGGTTTTCGTCCTCAGGCCGTTGGTGTGAAACATGGGGCGTTTTCATGATTGGGGGGTTCCCTGGTTTTTGTTATGCACACACTGTATGCAAGACTCAGGACAAATGTCTATAGAGTTGTATACAACTCATCAGTCAAATTATGAACATGTGTTCATCCCTGCCCTTGGCTGACCCGCCAGATCCTCCAATAAACCTTGAAATATATCTGCCCCGAGCCCTCTCCGTTCGCCCGCTAGTCTTTTGAGTTCATGGCGACCACCGGTAGTGGTTGCCCTCTTTTTTATACATATAAAGTATGCATAATGAAGTCATTCGAAATTCAATATCACAAGGCAAAGAACGCGGCGAACAAATTGAAGCATCACGGCGTCAGCCTCGCAGAGACAGAGGCCGTGTTCCACGACGAGCATGCACTGACAATTCAGGATGACCATCACAATGAACAGCGGTGGATCACCATGGGACTGGGTGCCAAGGGGCGCTTGCTGGTCGTCGCGTATACCTACCGCGATCCGAATTTCGTTCGAATTATTTCCGCGCGCCTCGCCACTAAAAACGAGCGACGCCGCTATCTGGAGACTTGAGAAATGAAAGACGAGTACGACTTCAGCGATGCCAGACGTGGAGCGGTCGCCTCTGGAAAAGGCAAAACCCGCATCACCATCATGCTGGATGAAGCAGTCATAGAGGCTGCCCGGTCACTCGCGGAAAGCGAGGGCTATGGATACCAGACGGTGATCAACAACACACTCCGTCATGCCTTGCTCAATGCAAAGGACAAGTCTGTCGAGACAGGGCATCTGAAAAAAGGGATCACGTCCACCGACCTGAAAAGCCTGGAGAAAAAATTGCTGGATGCCGTCAGTGAAATCCAACGAATGATGGAGCCTGATGCTCGCCCCTAGACGGGTTCGATCAAACGTCCAAGCACTCGCTTGAGATGCGGATGCTCGGGGACTTGAATACCGAACTCGCTCTCCAGCAATCGGACCAGATCATCCACCTCAGTGATTTGCCGCCGTTCGCTCTCGCTGCCAACCCGGTGGATGGCGAAGCTGCCGTTGTTCAGCGTACGCCGCCAGCCCTCTCCGGTCCGCGCCACCATCAGTTGCCTGGCAAAAGAGGATTCGGGGTGGGTCGAGACGTACCAGTTGCCGACGGTGTAGTCGATATCTTCCTGGCGTTGCAGGTCGAAGATGTACATCGGCCGCCACTCACCGGACACCTCGGCGCGCAGCGTGTAGCCGTCGACATGCTGCTCGATGAGATAGGGTTCGTGAGGGGTGAGCTGCGCGTCCTGAGTGTCGAGCAACAGCGGTGCGGTGGGAACCATGCCACCGAAGCCGACGTCGGTGATGTAGCGCACGCCCTCCAGGGTGACCAGGCTCAAGCGGTGCGTCCGCGCGGTCCACGCCCCTTCGGGTTGGCCCATGACTACTCGGCCGGAGATGCCGCGAGCGTCGAAGCCCAACTCTTGAAGCAAGGCCAGGAACAGATTGTTGAGCTCATAGCAGTAGCCACCGCGCGCGCCGTGCAAGACTTTTTGTTCGATGGACGGCAAGTCGATGAGCACCGGCTCGCCTGACAAAGTAGTGAGGTTTTCGAAGGGAAACGCGCCGGTATGACGCAGCTGCAACTGACGCAGGGTTTCCAGGGTTGGCGCCGGTGGCGCGTCGAAACCCAGACGTTGCAGGTACAACCCGGGGTTGCTCAGACGTGGTTCGCTCATTGCTCGGTCCTTATGCACGAGGCCGCGGATCACTCCGCCGATGGGCGCCATGTATAAGGGATAAAGCGTTGCGACCGACAATTGATTTCGCCAATCGCCCCTGACGCAAAATCAACGGCGCTTGCGCGAACCCAGTCGAATCCACGTCGGAGCATGGTCGCTGGCATGTGGCTCGTTGCGCACCCAGGCATCGACACCGGCGTCCTGCAAATAGGGGCTCAACGCCGGGTTGAGCAGCAGATGATCGATCCGCAGCCCGGAATTTTTCTGCCAGTGTTGTCGGAAATAATCCCAGAAGGTGTAGAGCCGATCCTCTGGGTAGAGATGACGCAGGGAATCGGTCCAGCCCTGATCCAGCAACCGCTGATAACACGCGCGGCTTTGTGGTTGCAGCAGCGCATCCTTGAGCCAGGACCGCGGGTTGTAGATATCCAGGTCGGTCGGCACCACGTTGTAGTCGCCCGCCAGCACCACCGGGTGCTCGCTGCTTTGCAGATCCTTGGCGTAGGTGATCAACCGTTCGAACCAGGCCAGTTTGTAATCGAACTTCGGCCCCGGCTGCGGATTGCCATTGGGCAGGTAAAGACACCCCACCAGCACACCGTGCACGGCCGCCTCCAGATACCGACTGTGGGTATCGCTGTCGTCGCCCGGCAGACCGCGCCGACTTTCCAGCGGCTGCGCATCCCGCGCCAGGATCGCCACCCCGTTCCACGACGACTGCCCCTGCCAGATCGCCCCGTAGCCGGCCGCCTCCAGTTCTGCGGCGGGAAAGGCGCTGTCTGCCGACTTGAGCTCCTGCAAACAGGCAATGTCCGGCTTCTCCCGCTCCAGCCACGCCAGCAGGTTGGGCAACCGGGCGCGCAGGCCGTTGACGTTGAATGTCGCGATACGCAGATTTTTCATGGGCCGGCGCTCCGCAGAAAGGTGTTCAATGTGTGACATCCATGCCTTCCGGTGGTTGCGTCGGCTGTCCCAAGTACGGCGTAATGAGCGTTCAATATCCCCCCGATCCGCCGAGAAAACCGACGTCATGGACACCATCCTGGAAGGCCACGGAATCAAACTGCGCCCGCTGCAATACAGCGATGCCGACGCGCTGGTACATGCCGCGAGCGACGGCGAACTGTGGAACCTGACCGTCACCGTCGTGCCCTCCCCGACCACCGTCGACAGCTACCTGAAAAAAGCCCTCGATGGCCGGGATGCCGGGACCGTCTTGCCCTTCGCCATCGTGCTCAAGGACACCGGCGAAGTCATCGGCTCGACGCGTTTCTGGAAAATCGACCGACTCAACCGCAAGCTGGAAATCGGCAGCAGCTGGATCTCGGCCCGCTGGCAGAAAACCTTCGTCAACACCGAAGCCAAATACCTGATGCTGCGCCATGCCTTCGAGGTGCTGGATTGTGTGCGGGTGCAATTCACCACCGATGAAAACAACCAGAAATCGCGCAACGCCATCCTCCGTCTCGGCGCACAGCAGGAAGGCATCGTGCGCCACGAACGGATCATGCCGGACGGACGCAAGCGCAACTCGGTGCGGTTCAGCATCATTGATGATGAATGGGCGATGGTGCGGCAGGGCCTCGAACAAAAGCTCGCGGCCTTCTGGTCTGACTGACCCGAGACAGCCGCTCGTCATCGAACCGGCACCAATCGCACAATAAACCACCCCAACATCAGGTACCGACTCATCTTTGGAGAGGCATCCTGATGAACATCAAAATCACATCCCTGTTGCTGGCGAGCCTGTTGGCAGCGGCCTCCGCCAGCACGTTCGCAGCGAGTGGCGACGGTGCCGACGCCACCGGCACCAAGTCCGGGTCGACGGGCGGCTCGACCATGTCACCCAACAACAATCCAGGCGAACCGTCCGGCGGGCATAGCAGTGACGGCGGCAGTGGCAGCTCGGGCTCCTCGGGCTCCTCGGGCGGCAGCTCCGGCGGAACGAGCGGTGCCGGCGGTGCCAGTGGTTCAGGTGCGGGAGGTGGCACCGGTGCCGCAGGCGGTGGAACCGGCGGGGCCGGAGGCGGGACTGGCAGCTGAACGCACAAGAGCGACCCGTGAGGTTGAATCACGGGTCGTTTGCCATCCGGGCTATCAACGATCCGAACGCATCAACTCGCCGAAACTGCCTTCCATCGACAACACCGCCGAGCGATTTCGTCCGGAATGCTTGGCCTGGTACAACGCCGCGTCCGCGCGTTCGATGAATACTTCGGTGCTGTCCAGGCGGGTCGGCACGAACGCATAGCAGCCCAGACTGACCGTCACGTAACCGCTGGGCGCGCCGCTGTGGTTGATGTTGCGGGTCATGACGCTGCGGCGGATCTGCTCGGCAATGACCAGCGCACCCTGAATATCGGTATCCGGCAACAACACGGCAAATTCTTCCCCGCCGTAGCGCACCGCCAGATCGACGGGGCGATGGCAGCAACTCTTCACCGCCCGCGCCACTTCTGCCAGGCAATGGTCACCGGCGACGTGACCGTAAGCGTCGTTGTAACGCTTGAAATAATCGATATCGAGCATGATCAGGCCCAGCGAGCTCGACTGCCGGATGCCACGCCCGAACTCGACTTCCAGCGCCTGCTCGAACAGTCGGCGATTGGCCAGGCCCGTCAGGCTGTCGTGGGTCGCGATCAGCTTCAACGCGTCCTTGGCCTTGCGCAGGTCTTTCTCGACCCGCTCGCCGAGGCGCACCTGGCGCACGAATACCCATCCGAACAGGCCTACGCCCAGCAGTACCAGCGCCACGATGACACTCGATTGAAATGCCGTGTCGTGCCAACCCTTGAGGATCGAGTCCCTCGACGAGGCCGCGGACACCACCACCGGATAAGCATCCAGCTGCCGGTAACCATGCAAGCGAACGGTGCCATCGAGCACGGAACCAATCATCGCGTTGCCGGACATGGCACCGGTGAGGTGCTTGCTGAAAATCTCCCCTTTGGCCAGCGACTGACCAATCTGCGACTCGACGAACGGTCGCCGCGCCAGCAGCGTTCCGTCGGTCAGCGCGAGGAACATCGAGCCGTCGTCATCGAGGCTGAAGCTTTTGAAGAACTGATCGAAGTAGGACATTTTGATCCCGGCCAGCAAAACGCCCTGGAAATTGCCGTCCTGATCGTTCACCCGCTTGGAGACGGGAATGATCCATTCGCTGTTCGCGCGACTGCGAATCGCCGGCCCGATGTGCGCCACGGACGACACGTTCTGCTGGTGAAACAGAAAATAATCGCGGTCCGCCACGCCCGGTCCCCGGGGCAGATCCTCGAACGAGGTGACGACCCATTGCCCCTTCCGGTCGAACAGGAAGATCCCGTGCAACTGGCTCAGCGCCTGCACCCGGCGGGCGAAGGTCTTTTGCAGTCGTGGCTTCTGTACCTGATCGAAGCCATCCACCTGAATCCAGTCCGCCAGGCTGGTCAGCACCAGATCGGCTTTCATGAAAGTGTCTTCGGCCTGTTGCGCCATGGCGCGCGTCAGGTTGGAGGACGCCACTTCCGCCACCGCCAGGTCGTGCCGGCGCGATTGCTCCAGTTGCAGGTACAGCAAACCGCACAGGCACAGACATACCACCGCAATAAACAGCACCGCCGACGTGCGCAGGGGCAGCCGTTTCAAAGCGACGCCACTGGCGTGGCGCGGGTCGTCATGGGAGATAGGCAAAAGCTCGTCCTGCAAGGGTAAGGCATGGGCGAAAAGCCCAACCCCTCAAAGTTGGCGAGCTTAGTCTACGGGATGGTGCGGGGCAATTGTCCTTTGGACAGGCGTCGCATCGCACTGCGCAAATGGGCCTGGGCACTCTCGGCATCCCCCTGGCGCATTTGTTCGTAAGCGCGTTGCGCGATGGCCGGGGCCACTGGCTTGAGATCGCGCTGGGTGGCCATCGCCATCAATTGAACCTGGGCGGCGCGCTCCAGGTAATAAAGATCATCCCAGGCCTCGGCAATGGTCGGCCCGGCGACGATCACCCCGTGGTTCTTCAGGAACAGGATATCGGCATCGCCCATGACGCTGGCAATCCGGTCGCCTTCGGACTCATCGAGGGCCAGGCCGTTGTAGTCCTCGTCCACCGCCGTACGCCCGTAGAACTTCAGTGCCGTTTGCCCCAGCCACAACAGCGGCGGGCCTTGCAGCAAACACAACGCCGTGGCGTGGGGCATATGGGTGTGGAACGCCACTTTGACCCTCGGCAACTGTTTATGCAGGCGCGCATGGATGTAGAACGCGGTCGCTTCCGGCTGGCCTTCGCCGGCCACGACGTTGCCGTGGAAATCGCAGACCAGCAGGTTGTCGGCGGTGACTTCGGCAAATGCATAACCGTACGGATTGACGAAAAACAGATCGTCACGCCCCGGCACCATGGCGGAAAAGTGGTTGCAGATCCCCTCCTCCAACCCGTGCAGCGCCGCCAGTTGAAAACACGCCGCCAGTTCCGAGCGCGCCGTGATTGCGGCTGGCGAATCCAGGTTCAGGTCGCTGTAACGCGTGGAACGGGAACCGGCTGCAAGCGTATGTGCCATGGCAAAGACTCCGGGGGGTTACCAGCCAAGGGATTCGAACAGAGGCACGACTTGATCCAGCGTGCTCAATATTGCATCGGGTCGATAATCGGGCAGCAATTGCCGACCGGTGCCGCGGTCGATCCAGACGCAACGAAAATGCATGTCCCGCGCGGCGGTGTGGTCCAGCGTCGGGCTTGCGCAAATGTGTACTACCTGGTCGCGACGGACGCCCAGTTGTTGGTGAGCGTAGTCGAACAGTCGCGGATCCGGCTTGTAGGCGCCGGCCTGCTGGGCAGTGATGACCCGATCGATGTGCCCGCCCAGCTGCGCAACGTTGCCAGCGATAATGTCGTCATCGGTATTGGACACGATGCACAACTTGAACCCCATGGCCTTGAGCCGGGCAAGCGTCTCGATCACTTCGGGAAACGGCGGCATCCGTGGAATCGCCCCGGCCAGCCGCTGGCTGTCGTCAGCCGAACTGGCGAGCCCCAGTTCCTCCAGCGCGAGCTGCAACCCGAGGGTGCTCAACTGACGGAACGAGCGATGTGGCGGAATCTGCTCCAGCCGGTGCTCGTGCCGGTCATAGACCTTGATCAGCTGATCGACATCGACGCGGTGATCGCCCTTGTCGCGCAGGATCTGCGCGACCACCGCTTTCAAGCCCTCATCCCATTGAATCAGCGTGCCGTAGCAATCGAAGGTCAGCCACTCGGGGCGCGGGGTGTTTTTGAGCGTCATGTCGTTGTCCTCTGAAGGGTGAGCTTCAGGTTACGAGCCAAGGGTGTTAGTGTGAAATTAAATTAATACCGTCTTGTCAGTGATAAATCGAATATCAGAGAAGCCGCCATGCTCGACCTCGAATTGCTCAAATCCTTCGTCTGTGTGGTGGACGAAGGCAGCTTCACCCGCGCCGCCGAACGCGTGCACCGCACCCAATCCACCGTGAGCCAGCAGGTTCGCAAACTGGAAGAGCTGGTCGGGCACCCGCTGTTGTTGCGCGACCGTACCGGGCAGAACATCAGCGTCACTGAGCATGGCGAGATGCTGATTCACTACGCCCGACGCTTGCTGGCCCTGTCCTCGGAAGCGGTGGAAGCCCTCGCCAGCGACCTTGACCTGGAAATCCTGCGTATCGGCGTGCCGGAAGATTTCGACGCCCGACGGATGGCGCTGATCCTCGCCGGCTTCAACCGGGCCCGGCCGGAAGCGCGGCTGGAAACCGTCAGCGGCATGAGCACCGATCTCAAACAGAAACTCGCGACGGGCGCCATCGACATCGCGCTGGTCAAGCGTGAACCGGACAGCGGACCGAGCTGGGCCGCCTGGCCGGAGCCGCTGGTGTGGGTCAAAGGTCCGGGGGTCGACTCATCGCACGGGGTCTTGCCGTTGGCGCTGTTTCCCCAGGGCTGCATTTACCGGCAACGGGCGATCCGCCTGCTGGATGTGGCCCAGCGGCCCTGGCGGGTGGCGTTCGGCAGCCACAGCCTGACGGGGATTCAGGCCGCGGTGGCGTCAGGCCTGGGCCTGTCGGTGCTTCCCGCTTCGGCGGTGTTGCCCGAGCACACCGTGTGCACCGACCTGCCGGCGTTACCGCCGACCGAACTGGCGCTGATCAGCCGGGAAGGTGCGCTGACCGGGCTGCAACGAGGGTTGGTGGAGTTTTTGCGGAAAGAATTGGGCAAACCGTAAACGCCCACTGCCTACCGCAAACAACCATTTGCCCTACGGCTGCCCCGTGCCCGTCGAAGCCGTCGCCGTATGCAGATTCAACACCGGCATTTGCGCAGGTCGATTCAACGCCTTCAACACCGGCGCATCGTAGCCGTACACATCCGGTTTAAATGCCACTCGCCCGTCACTGCCCAGATCCACCGTCCAATAGGCCAGCAACACCGGCACTTTCACCGGCAGCCGAATGTTCTCGGTCCTGCCGTTGGCCAGCTGTTTCTGGATACCGGCGCTGTTCCATTTCACCGGGTCGTTGAACAGCAACTCCACCAGTTGCAACGGGTTCTCCACACGGATGCAGCCCGAACTGGTCGCGCGAACGGTCTTGGCAAACAGCTCGCGATGCGGCGTGTCGTGAAGGTAAATCGCGTAGTCGTTGGGGAAACGGATCACCACCTGACCCAGCGAGCTGTCCGCCCCAGCGTCCTGGCGCAGGCTGAGGCCGCGCGGATTGGTCCAGTCGACGGTGGATGGATCGACCTCGTGGCCTTCACGATCGATCACGCGAATACGGTTGGCGGCCAGGTAACCGGGATTGCTCTGAATCTTCGGCAGCACGTCTTCCTTGAGGATGGTCGGCGGCACCGTCCAGGTCGGGTTAAACGTGACGTAGGTAATCTGCGCCTGGAAGATCGGGGTATTGCGCGCGGTTTTGCCCACCTGCACCCGGGAACGCCAGATCGGCTGCCCATCGCGGTACATCGCCACTTTATAGCCGGCGATATCGACGATCACGAAGGTGCCCTGGAGTTTGTACAACAGCCAGCGCGCCCGCTCCATGTTCACCCGCACCTGGTCAATGCGTGCGTCAACGGGCACGTTCAACGCCGCCAGCGTCGTCGCCCCCGCCATGCCATCGGCGCCAAGGTACTGCTCGTTCTGATACTTTTTCACCGCCGCGGTCACGGCACCGTCGTACTTCGTGCCGTGAATCAGGCGCGGATCGAGGAAACCTGCAGCGACCATCCTCGCGCGCAATTGCGCGACGGCCGGTTCGTCCATGCCCGGCTTGAGCGAATGATCGACCACCACTTTCGGCCAGCCGCCCCGGTCGCGAATACCGCGCAGTTGCGCCAGCGCCTGGCGCAACCCCACGTAAACCGCTTCTTGCGGCGGCGCAATGGCAAACGCTTTCGCCACATCGTGACTGTCCAGGGCTGCGAAAAACGCATTGACGTCATCGCGCGGGTCGACGCCATCGGCATCAAAATTCCAGTGAATGTCGAGCCGAGAAGGATCGACCTTGCCCCGCCGCAATTGCAGCAGCGCGGTTATGAAGGTGTGGGTGGTCGCGATGTCAAAAGCGGCCCGTTGCTCGGGCGTGGCCGGCGTGGTCTGCAAGGCAGCCTGGGACCGGACCAGTTCCTCGACATGAAAATCCGCGGGGCTCAGTCCGTCGGCCTCCGTCGCGTTGAGGCTGGCAATCAGTTGGGCAACATCGGTGTCATTGGTCCATGCCGCGCGATAGGCGCGATGGGTATAGAAATCCATGACCAGACGGCTGACATCCACCCGCCGGTGGCGAGATGAGGTCAGCAACGGTGGAAACGCGGTTTTCAGCGGCTCAAGCGACGACTGGATCGCTTGGCCGACGTTGTCGTCCACGGCGGCTTCGATAATGGAGCTCGGCGCATTTGCCGGCTCAATCGGCGAAGTTTCAGCAAGCGCTGTGCCGCTGATCAGAAAGCCCATAAAAAATACGCGGCTTATGACGAATAACCTTGTTAAAAGCACCATGGATAATCCTTAATCTCCCGCATTCAACGCCTGGCTTTCAACACACTGCTAGACTCGAACTTAACATGATGAGACATCTATATGGCGCCACTACGTTTTGGCTTTCTATTGCCGGGCCTGCTCTTGACTGCAATGTCCGTACCGTCAGCCTACGCCGATTCGCTCGCGGCCGCCCTCATCAAAGCGGCCCCGAAAGCTAACGCCAACGTCATCAATCTCGCCGTTCGCGCCTCGCAATGCAGCATCGCTCAAGGCGCTGCTCCTGTCCAAAGACTTGCGGTGATCGATTACTCCCTGCCTTCGACCGAACAGCGCCTGTGGGTGTTCGATTTAAAGAAGCGCAAGTTGCTGTTTCATGAACTCGTCGCCCATGGCCGCAACAGCGGCGAGAACATGGCCGTCAACTTCTCCAATCAAAACGAAAGCTTTGCCACCAGCCTCGGCCTGTACCGCACGCAGCAGAGCTATGTCGGGCAGAACGGCTATTCGCTGCGCATGGAAGGCCTGGAGCCGGGTTTCAACGACAATGCCTTTGACCGGGCGATCGTGATTCATGGCGCGCCTTACGTCAGCCCGGTGCTGGCGCGGGCAAACGGGCGCATCGGTCGCAGCCTGGGCTGCCCCGCCGTGCGACCGGCGATTGCGCACAAGCTGATTGATTCGATGAAGGACGGGCAGTTGCTGTTTTCGTACTACCCGGATCAGCGCTGGTTGAAAACGTCGTCGTATATCAATTGCGGGAGCGGGACGATGGCGACCGCCTCCAAATCTTCCACCAACCGTTGAATGCAGCGTGAACCTGTCAGAACTGTAATCCCCGCCTCAGCCTGCTGAAAGGCATCGCCCGTTAGCCTCGTCGTCAAGTTGTCTCCCAACTGACGGACCGGGAATAAAAACGGCATGCACTCCAACACTTCAAGACGCACTTTCGTGAAAGGGCTCGCCGCCGGCGGACTGCTCGGCGGCCTCGGGTTATGGCGAACACCTGTGTGGGCGATCACCAGCCCGGGCGAACCGCAGGTGTTGGCAGGGACCGATTTCGACCTGTTCATCGGTGAAACCCCGGTCAACATCACTGGCAACGCGCGCACCGCGATGACCATCAACGGCGGCATCCCCGGCCCGCTGCTGCGCTGGCGTGAAGGCGACACGGTGACGCTGCGGGTAAAGAACCGGCTCAAGGAAAACACGTCCATTCACTGGCACGGCATCTTGCTGCCGGCCAACATGGACGGTGTGCCGGGGCTGAGCTTTCACGGCATCGAGCCGGGTGGGATGTACGTCTACACCTTCCAGCTGCGACAGAACGGCACTTACTGGTACCACAGCCATTCCGGCCTGCAGGAACAGTCCGGCGTTTACGGCCCGCTGGTGATCGACGCCCGGGAGCCGGAGCCTTTCCAGTACGACCGCGACTACGTGGTGATGCTGACCGACTGGACCGACGAAGACGCGGCCAGCCTGATGAAGACGCTGAAAAAGCAGTCCGACTACTTCAACTACAACAAGCGCACGGTCGGCGATTTCATCCACGACGTCAGCGAGAACGGTTGGGCCTCCACGGTCGCCGATCGAAAGATGTGGGCCGAAATGAAGATGAATCCCACAGACCTCGCCGACGTGAGCGGTGCCACCTACACCTACTTGATGAACGGCCAGGTGCCGGACTCTAACTGGACAGGCCTGTTCCACCCGGGTGAAAAACTGCGCCTGCGGTTTATCAACGGCTCGGCCATGACCTACTTCGACGTGCGCATTCCCGGGCTGAAGATGACGGTGGTCGCGGCGGACGGGCTGCACGTCAAACCGGTGAGCGTCGACGAGTTGCGCATCGCGGTGGCGGAGACGTTCGATGTGATCGTCGAACCGGCACTCGAGGCCTACACCGTGTTTGCTCAGTCGATGGATCGAACCGGCTACGCACGCGGCACACTGACGACGAAAGCGGGTGTGTCCGCTCAAGTACCGCCGCTCGACCCGCGACCGCTGGTGGCCATGGACGACATGGGCATGGGCGGGATGGATCACGGCAGCATGGCCGGCATGGATCACAGCGCCATGGGTGGCCTGCAATCGCATCCGGCCGCGGAAAACGACAACCCGCTGGTGGACATGCAGGCCATGAGCCCCTCGCCGAAACTCGACGACCCTGGCCTCGGCCTGCGCAACAACGGTCGCCGCGTCCTGACCTATTCCGACCTGCGCAGCACCTTCGAAGACCCCGACGGCCGCGACCCCGGACGCAGTTTCGAACTGCACCTGACCGGCCACATGGAGAAGTTCGCGTGGTCGTTCAACGGGGTGAAATTCTCCGACGCCGAACCGCTGCGCCTCAGGTACGGCGAGCGCGTGCGCATCGTGCTGGTCAACGACACGATGATGACCCACCCCATCCACCTGCACGGAATGTGGAGCGACCTCGAAGACGAAAACGGCGAGTTCATGGTGCGCAAACACACGATCGACATGCCGCCCGGCTCCCGACGCAGCTATCGGGTGACCGCCGATGCACTCGGCCGCTGGGCCTATCACTGCCATCTCCTGTACCACATGGAAATGGGCATGTTCCGTGAAGTTCGCGTAGAAGAATGAGGCGCTCCCCATGACCCGATTGATCTCGATTCCCTTGGTATTCCTGAGCACGAGCCTGGCGCTTTCTGCGGCGATGGCCGCCACTGATGACATGCAGAACATGGACCATAGCCAGATGACCGGCATGGACCACAGCCAGATGCAAAGCATGGACAACGGCCAGATGCAGAGCGCTGCGCCGACCGAAAGCCGCACGCCGATCCCGGCCCTGACCGATGCCGACCGCGCCGCCGTGTTCGTCAGCCCCACTGGCCACGGCGTGCATGACAGCGAACGCAATGCCTACTTCCTCGCCGACAAACTCGAATGGCAGGACGCCGACCACGGCAGTGCACTGACCTGGGATTTATCGGGCTGGATCGGCGGCGACATCGATCGCCTGTGGCTGCGTTCCGAAGGCGAACGCAGCAACGGCAAAACCGAAGACGCGGAAATCCAGGCGTTGTGGGGCCACGCCATTTCCCCCTGGTGGGACGTGGTGAGCGGCGTGCGCCAGGATTTCAAACCCGGCGCCCCGCAAACCTGGGCCGCGTTCGGCGTACAAGGCATGGCGCTGTACAACTTCGAAGTCGAGGCCACAGCGTTCATCGGTGAAGGCGGCCAGACGGCGGCGCGGCTGGAAGGTGACTACGACATCCTGCTGACCAACCGGCTCATTTTGCAGCCAACGGCCGAGGTGAATGTCTACGGCAAAAACGACCCGCAACGGGGCATCGGCTCCGGCGTATCCAACACCGAAGCGGGTTTGCGCCTGCGCTATGAGATCCGCCGGGAAATCGCGCCTTACATCGGCGTGACCTGGAACCGTACCTACGGCAAAACCGCCGATTACGCCCTCGCTGAAGGCGAGGATCGCAGTGAAACACGCCTCGTACTCGGCGTTCGCCTGTGGTTCTGATCGCACCTTTTCACCCATCAAAAAACCACCGCTTCGAGCGGAAAAGAGGCCTTGCATGCGCGCCATCCAAATCACCGCTATTGCCATCGGATTGTTCATGAGTGCGCTGGCTCAGGCACACCCGAAACTGCTCTCCTCCACCCCGACCGAAGGCGAGGACGGCGCGACACCGGACAGAATTGAACTGCACTTTTCCGAAAGCCTCGTGACGCAATTTTCCGGCGCGAAACTGGTCATGACCGAAATGCCCGGCATGGCACATTCGCCCATGCCGATAAAAGCCAAAGTCTCCGGCGGCAGCGATCCGAAAACCATGCTCATCACACCACTCTCGCCCTTGCCCGCCGGCAGCTACAGAGTCGAATGGCGCGCGGTGTCTTCAGACACTCACCCGATCACCGGCAACGTGACGTTCAAAGTGAAGTGATCAATGAGCGAGTGGATCAGCATTGCGCTGCGGTTTGGGTTGTACGTGGATTTGATGGTGTTGTTTGGGGTCGGGTTGTTTGGGCTCTACAGCCTTGAGAGGCAGCAGCGGACCTCGGGCGAGGTATTGCCGTTTCGGCCGGTGCTGGCGGCAACGGTGATACTGGGCGTGCTGTTGTCCATCCTGGGCATGCTGATGATGGTAAGCACAATGAGCGGGGAGTCGGACATCACCGAGCTGCGGCCGCACATCGAAATGATGGTGTTCGAGACCGATGCCGGCATGGCGTGGGTAGTCCGCCTCGTCGCGCTGTTGGTCGCAGGCGGGGCCGTCGCGCTCAACCCTCGCGCGCCCGCTATCAGCTTGCTGCTCGCGTCTGCCGCCGGCGGCATCGCCCTCGCCTCCCTGGCCTGGAGCGGTCATGGGGCAATGGATGAGGGCAGTCGGCGGTATTGGCACTTTGCGGTGGATATTCTGCATTTGCTGGCGGCCGGCGCATGGGTGGGCGCGCTGGCGGCGTTTGCGTTGTTGGCGAGGATCAACGCACTGCAAACCGCGAAGCGCATCCGGTTACTGGCCCGAGCCGTCACCCGGTTTGAAAGGATCGGTGCCTTGATTGTGGTGGTGATCTCGGTGACAGGAGTCGTGAATTACCTGTTCATCGTCGGGCCGAAGCTCGATGAACTGCTTTTCAGCACCTACGGTGTATTGCTGTTAATCAAGGTCGCGCTGTTCGCGGGGATGCTGGTGCTTGCGGCGCTGAACCGGTTTCATCTTGGGCCGTTTCTGGAGCGGTCGTTGCGGCAAGGCGAATACGTCGTGGCCGCCAACGCGTTGCGGCGCAGCATGGTGGTCGAGTTGTCGCTGGCGGTGCTGATCGCAGGCCTCGTGGCGTGGCTGGGAACGCTGAGCCCGGAAATGGAGGGGGCTGATCTTTAAAGGACGCGTGACCGGAGTTCGCTGTCTATCTAAACTCCCGAAGCCCCAAAAAAACCCAAATCCATCAAGGACGCCGGATAACAATGAAAAACGTAAAACGCAAATTGATGCTTGGCGGGCTGCTTGCCCTCTCGTTGAATGCTCAGGCCGAGCCTTCGCACCTGGACAGCGTCATCCAGCAAGGCCAGCTTCGCGTGTGCACCACGGGCGATTACAAACCCTACACGTTCAAGGCCGAGGACGGCGAATACTCGGGGATCGACATCGCCATGGCCCGCTCGCTGGCCGACAGCCTCGGCGTCAAAGTCGAGTGGGTGCAAACCACCTGGAAAACCCTGATGCCCGACCTGCTGGCCGGTAAATGCGACATCGGCATGGGCGGCATCTCGGTCACGCTGGAGCGGCAGAAAAAGGCCTTCTTCAGCACGACGCTGGATGTCGATGGCAAAGTCCCACTGGTGCGTTGCGAAGATCAGGCGCTGTACCAGACCGTCGAACAGATCAACCGGCCTTCGGTGCGCCTGGTAGAACCGGCGGGTGGCACCAACGAAGCCTTTGTTCACGCCTATTTGCCGGCGGCGGAGTTGCGGTTGCACGACAACGTGACCATCTTCCAGGAGTTGCTGGACAAGAAGGCGGACGTGATGATCACCGATGCGTCGGAGGCGTTGTATCAGCAAAAACTCAAACCCGGTTTGTGCGCAGTGAATCCAGGCCAGTACATGCAGTACGGTGAGAAAGCTTATTTGTTGCCGCGAGACGACATGACGTGGAAGTTGTACGTCGATCAATGGCTGCACCTGGCCAAAGTGACGGGCAACTACCAGAAAGTTTTAGGCCAGTGGATCGCCACGCCCGAGACCAAATAAACTTATTTCACGTAGCCGCAACGGCAGGAATACCGCGCCGTTGCCGGTCAGTCGTCGTGCAACAGTCCCGAACCGTATTCACCGAAGCTGCTGCCCAGCGCACTGCCATGGAAATTCAACTGACTGTGGCTATTGGTCGGGCCAGGACCGAAGCCTGCGGACGGTTCGAGGTTTTCTGAATAGTCGTTACGTGTGCTGACGCCCGAACAGGCGCTCAACAGCAGCGCACCACCGATCAGCAAGACTTTGAAGAGGTTCGAGATCATTTTTCAGGTTCCCTGTGGCCGGAGGTGGGGTGATGCAATCTTCAGAGTCCATCCTAGGCTGCGAACCCGGCAGCATTGTGAAACTTCGCGCAGCGACAGCATTTGTTCAGGTATTCCGATTTCCCGCGCCCTCCAAAAAGGCCGTGGCCGGTCGTGTTCACAAGCTCGACAGGCTGCTGCAGCTGCTAAGCTTTGCGTTCAGTGCCCGCACAAAAAACAACATCCGCCGCGAGAGAAAGGAAGCATTGAATGAGTGGAATCACCGTTGACGACAAACATCGTCTTGCCCTGGTTGACGCATTGCGCTGTTTTGCATGCTTCTGGGTGGTTCTGTTTCATTTATCCGAAGGCAATCACATCCCAACCCTGCTGGCAGCCATTCCAGGCTGGTTGAAATATGCAGTCTTCGACGCTGGCCACTTGGGAGTGCCCATATTTTTTGTACTAAGCGGCATTGTCATGGCGACTACGACGTCCCGGGTGCCAATGAATAACGTGAACGCTACGAACTTTGTGGCACGTCGCCTGGTACGCCTCGCCCCTCCCTACTACGCCGCCATTGCGCTGGGCATGGCCGTGATCGCCGCGAAACACATGCTTGGGCAACCCGGAATCGAAATCCCCGGCGTGACGGCCATACTCGCCCACGTGCTGTTTCTCCAGGATTTCCTTGGCATCAGAAACATCATCACGGTGTTCTGGACCCTGTGTATCGAGGTGCAGTTCTACATCTTTTTTGCCGTGCTGCTGTGGTTAGCCGATCGTGCCGGTGACGGTATAACCCCCAAACGTCGCAACCTCTGGATTTGGGGCAGCGCATTGCTGGCGCTGCTGTGGCCTGCCGGGATAATTCATGCGATAGGCTGGAAAGGCGGGTTTATTGCGTTCTGGTTCAGCTTCATGGCCGGGGTGTTGTGCGCTCAAACCCTGAGCGGCACTAAACAAAGCCGTTACATCGCCATGGGTTACTGTGCATTGGCGCTAGTTATCGGTCTTGCAACTAAAAACTCATTCACCATTGCTGCCGGGTTGACGGGCTTACTGTTCTGCTTCCTGGTTAATCGCTCCACCACGCTGGGTTTTATATCCAGCTACCCCGTGCAGAAAATTGCGCTGATTTCCTACAGCCTGTACTTGTTCCACGCTCCTGTGACCGGTTTCTTCATGCGCCTTTACCGGGCTTTCATGCCAACCGGCCTTTTCTCAGACGCCCTGGCTGCCGTCCTGATCATTGCAACGTGCATCGCATTCTCGGCCATGGCCTATCTACTGTTCGAACGCCCCGCCATCGCTTGGAGCAGACGCATCAAGTTCAAGCGGCCTGATGCAGTTGTTCTGAATCGTACGTAAAGTCAGGCAAACATTGACCCGACCTGAGCTGCCCGGTCACGGTCACAGGCCGGGCTTTCCTGATAAACTGCCGTCCCGCTCTGATTGATCCATATCCGCGCCGGCCCTGAGCTTGCGTGATGTGATCGTGCCCAATTTCCAGTTGCGACATCGCCGAACTCGCTTTTCGGCGCTCAACAGCCAGGTAATCGGGTAAAAACCGTCGTATAAAAGATCAGTACCAATGACCGTCGAAAAACCTCAAGCACTCGTAAACGCTAGCCTTTCCCGTTCTGAGCCCTCCCGCCGCTTCAGTGTGGCGCCGATGATGGATTGGACTGATAGGCATTGCCGGTTTTTCCTGCGCCTGCTCTCCAAGAACGCCCTGCTCTATACCGAAATGGTCACCACCGGCGCGCTGCTCAACGGCGATTACGAGCGTTTCCTGCGTCACAACGAAGCCGAGCACCCTCTCGCCCTGCAACTCGGTGGCAGCGTTCCGCTGGACCTGGCTGCCTGCGCGCGCATGGCGCAGGAGCACGGTTACGACGAGGTGAACCTGAATGTCGGCTGCCCGAGTGATCGGGTGCAGAACAATATGATCGGCGCGGTGTTGATGGGGCATCCGCAGTTGGTGGCCGATTGCGTGAAGGCGATGCGCGACGCGGTGTCGATTCCGGTGACGGTGAAGCATCGGATCGGGATCAACGGGCGGGACAGTTACGAGCAGTTGTGTGAATTCGTCGGCACGGTTCGGGATGCCGGGTGCACCAGTTTTACCGTGCATGCGCGGATCGCGATCCTGGAGGGGTTGTCACCCAAGGAAAACCGCGATATTCCGCCCCTGCGCTATGACGTGGCGGCGCAGTTGAAGAAGGATTTTCCGGATATGGAAATCATTCTCAATGGCGGGATCAAGACGCTGGAAGCCTGTCACGAACATTTGCAGACGTTCGACGGCGTGATGCTGGGTCGCGAGGCTTACCACAATCCCTACGTGATGGCAGAGGTGGATCAGCAACTGTTCGGCAGCACGGCGCCGGTGATTACTCGGGCCGAGGCGCTGGCGCAGTTGCGGCCTTATATTGCAGCGCACATCGAGGCCGGCGGTTCGATGCACCACATCACCCGGCATGTACTGGGATTGGGCACCGGTTTTCCGGGGGCGCGGAAGTTTCGGCAGTTGTTGTCAGTGGATATTCACAAGGCCAAGGAGCCCTTGGTGTTGCTGGATCAGGCGGCGGAGTTATTGGAGGGGCGGTAACCGGAGATCCCTTACTACGCCCGTCAAAACGGGCTCTGCTCATGCGCTCGAAGGTCTTGTTCGCAAGCGGACCGAGGCAACAAGAGTTGCGACCACGATCCCGTCGCCAGATCTAACAAAAGGCATTTAGCCTCCAATTGTCAGCCCCTACGTCAAAGACGTATGATCGCGACCATGCTGACAATCATTGAATCCAAGCTTTTTACTAAACTCTGGCCGGATTACTGGACTGAAGAAGAACGCGGCGCGTTCATGTCCTTTCTGGCGAACAATCCGGACGCAGGCGCAGTTATCCCCGGCTCGGAGGGGTGCCGAAAAGTGCGCTGGAGCATGGATGGTCGCGGTAAAAGTGGCGCGGTTAGAATTATCTACACCGCACAACTTGCCAGCGGCGCCTTGGTCACATTGCTGATCTACGGCAAAGGCGCCACAGAGAACATCCCCGCGCATATACTGCGCAAAATCGCAAAGGAGCTGAATCATGCCCCTGACTGAAAAAGAACTGATGGAACGGGATGCCAAACGCAATATTGGCGAAGAACTGTTGGCGTCGATTCTTGAAGTCAAAGCCGGCCTGCACGGCGACGTTCACAAGGTTGAAGTAACCGAGGCCGCAGAGGCCCGCAGCAAAACCGGTCTATCGCAACCTAAGTTTGCGGAGTTGCTGGGTGTTTCCGTGCGCACCTTGCAGGAATGGGAACAAGGTCGGCGGTCCCCTTCTGGAGCTGCACGGTCCCTCCTCCACATCGCCGCAATTCGCCCTGACGTCTTCCGGGAAGTGTTAGCGAACTGAAGTCATGAGTCAGGCCTTCCGGGCGCATACAGTCGCTCGGATTGAACCTGCGCCCGGATTCGGCATCGTATTTACGGACACCGCGCCCCGCCTTTCAAACATCCGTTTTCCGGATGTTGCCGCCGGGGCCTTCGATACGTACATGTGCCCTTGAGTGGCTGTCAGCGCTCGGGTAATGTCATTAGACCCATAGGACAGAGCACGCCCATGACTTCCAAGCTGGAACAACTCAAACAAATGACTACCGTGGTTGCCGACACCGGCGACTTCGAAGCGATCGCTCGCGTTAAACCGGTGGACGCCACCACCAACCCTTCCCTGCTGCTGAAAGCCGCGGCCATTCCCGCTTATGCCGAGTTGCTGAACGCTTGCGTCAACGACTGCAAGGGCGACGTGGGCCTGGCCAGCGACCGTTTTGGCGTGGCGGTAGGGCAAGAGATTCTTAAGGTGATTCCTGGCCGTATTTCCACCGAAGTGGATGCGCGCCTGTCGTTCGACACAGACGCCGTTTTGAAGCGTGCGCACCGTCTGATCGAGCTGTACGACAAGGCCGGCATCGGCCGCGACCGCGTGCTGATCAAGATCGCCTCCACCTGGGAAGGCATCCGCGCTGCCGAGATCCTGGAAAAGGAAGGCATCCAGACCAACCTGACGCTGCTGTTCTCGTTCGCTCAGGCCGCAGCCTGCGCCGATGCGGGCGTGTTCCTGATTTCGCCGTTCGTGGGCCGGATTTATGACTGGTACAAGAAGGCCAACGGCAACGACTACACCGGCGCAGATGATCCGGGCGTGCAGTCGGTGACACGCATCTACAACTACTACAAGGCCAATGACTACAAGACCGTCGTCATGGGTGCGAGCTTCCGTAATCTGAACCAGATCGAGCAGTTGGCCGGTTGCGACCGCTTGACCATCAGCCCGGATCTGATCGACAAGCTGGCCGCGGACACCGGCAAGCTGGAGCGCAAGCTGGCGCCGGGTCATGCGGGTGAAGCGCGTCTGAGCCTGAATGAAGCGCAGTTCCGCTGGTTGTCCAACGAAGATGCGATGGCGACCGAGAAACTGGCCGAGGGCATTCGTCAGTTTGCCCGGGACCAGGAAAAGCTTGAGGCACTGTTGCAGGCCAAGCTGTGATCTAGTTCGGCGCAATGCAAAAAGGGCGAACCTTGATGGGTTCGCCCTTTTTTGTGTGCGTTTGTTGGGTGTTCGCTGTGGGGATGTGGGGCTGTCAGGCCGCCATCGCCGGCAAGCCGGCTCCTACAGGGACGAGACTTGCCAGCTCTCTCAAAGGATCAATGCCGCTCCAAGGCATTCACCAGATCGTGAAACGCCTCACGATTGGAATCGTTCAACCCCATGAGGATCTTGTGCGCTTCGAGCACTTTGATCCGCACCACTTCCTCGGACTGATCCTGGTCTGGCAGGTCGGTCAGGCATTCAGGGCACGGGATCGGGCGATCAACGATGTTGAACACCTGCTCGAAGCCCATGGACTGCAGCAGACGGGTGATGTCTTCGTGGGTGGTGACAACGGTTGGCAGCAAGCCGACCTTTTGCCGCGACAGGATCGACAGTTTGGCCAACAGGCCCAGCGTGGTGCTGTCGATGCTGCGGGTTTCGGTCAGGTCGATCACGATCGCGTTGAAGTTCAACGCCGTGAAGATCCGCTCAATAGTCGCATCCAACGCCGAACACAGGGTCAGGCGAACTTCACCGACGAACTTCAGGACGAAGGTGCCGTCCTGCTCGGCGAACTGGATTCTACCGGTACTCATTAAAGATTCCTGCTCAACACCAACAGGGCGATATCATCCGGCATCTCCCCTAGCGTGGCCAATCCAAAAACCTGACGCAACCCATCCAGGGTGCCGCCCGCATCCTTGACCCGCTGGGGCAAGGCCGCTTCTTTTTCTTTGAGTGTAGGTTCTGGCAAAAGGTCCAGAATGCCATCAGACATCAGCGTCAGGCTGAACGTCGGCGGCAGCTCCAGCACGTGGTCTTCGTAGGTGGCCTCATTGAAGAGGCCCACCGGCAGGCCACGCCCTTCCAGATAACGGACACTGTCTGGCGTGTACAACACAGGCAACGGCAAATGACCGCCGATGCTATAGGTCAACAAACCTGTCTCCTCGTCGATGACACCACCGACCATTGTGACGTGTTTACCCAGCTTACAACTGATCAGGCCCCGGTTGATATGACCAAGGACTTCTGAAGGCTTGAATTCCGGCAATGTGCCGTTGCGCTTGGATTCGAACAGCAAGCGCGTGGTCATGAACTTCAACAGCACGGTAACGAAGGCTGAAGAGGCGCCATGACCGGAAACGTCCGCCAGGTAGAACGCTACCCGACGCTCATCGACCCGAAAGTAGTCGACGAAATCACCCGACAGGTACAGCGACGGGATGATCTGGTGAGCGAACTGGAACTCGTCGATGGTCCAGGGGCTGACCGGCAGCATGTTCATCTGCACCTGGCGACCGGCGTTCTGGTCTTCCTGGAGCAGGTTCAGGCTGGCTTCAAGCTCGCGGTTGGCCTTTTCCAGCTTCTCGCGGTAGCGCTGGTTTTCCAGCAGCAGGCGCGCGCGATCCAGGGCCCGGCGCACGGAGTGCTCGAGCACGGCCAGATCTTCGAGAGGCTTGATCAGGTAATCCGCCGCGCCCAGGCGCAGCGCCTCGACCGCGTCGTTCATCACGCCGGCGCCGGAGACCACGATGACCGGGGTTTGTGGCGACCGCTCGGTGACCTGGCGGATGAGTTCGAGTCCGCCCATCTGCGGCATGCGCAGATCGCAGATGACCAAGTCGGGCTTGTCTTGCTCGAATACCTGAAGACCCTGCTGACCATTGCTGGCCTGCAAGACGCTGAAACCACTGTCTTCCAAATAGGCGGCGAGGCTCGCGCGCACTACTTCGTCATCATCGATTATCAGCAGCGTGGCACTGGTTTTTGGCATGTGGGCAAACGGCGCCAGAATTAGGTTGGCGTAGCAGGCTGGGGGTTTGTCCCGGCTCACACTACTGGATTCGCTTTCTAGCCTCTCTGCCGCACCGCTTTCGGGCATGAACCCTACTCGCAGGCACACCAGAGGTGCCCTTCTAAGGCGCAGACGGTACTCCCATCCGCGGGGCGTTTCAAGCTCACGCCGATGGTCGCTTGACGTCTTTACTTGTCAAATCACCGGGAGTTATAAGAACAGACAAAACCGTAACCCAATGGAAGGATGAAGCCCATGAGTCAAACCGATCGGGACTACAGCGAAAAGCGTGATTTCATCCGCATGCGGGTCGATGCCGATGTCGCGCTGATTCACGAAGGAGACGAGGTTGCAGGCGTCTGCATCGACCTTTCCAGCAGTGGCATGCAGGTCGAGGCACCTCGTTTGTTCAAGGTGGGTGACCGCCTTAGCGTGCGAATAGAGTCCGATCACGCGGCGCTCAAAGGCCTCGAGGCCGACACAGAAGTCGTGTGGGTAAAAGAGCAGGACGGCGGCAGCCAGAAACTCGGCCTTACAATCCTGAAGATGAAATAACCAGGATCCAGAACGAAAGAAGGCGGCCCATGGGCCGCCTTCTTCGTTTTACCGGTCGAGATCAAAAATCGTCTTCGACCTGGCCGTCTTTGACTTTGAATTCGCGGTTCTGCAGGTACGCATTGCGGATGAAGGTGTACTTGTCGCCGCTGATCAACTTCTCGGCGGACAACAGGCTGGCGCGGGTGTCGACGATGTTCAGGGCGAAAATCGAGTTGCGCACCGGAACGTCGTGAATGTACGGGTACGGGCCGGTGTAGCCATCGACGAACTTGGCCGGCGCGTCACGCAGGGTACTTGGACCCAGCAACGGCAGCATCACGTACGGGCCGCTTCCTACGCCCCAGTAGCCCAGCGTCTGACCGAAGTCCTCGTCGCTACGGTTCAGGCCCATCTTGGTGCCCACGTCGAAGAAGCCCAGCAGGCCGAAGGTGGTGTTGAAGATCAGGCGTGCGGTGTCGACGCCGGCAGCGGCCGGTTTGGCCTGCAAGATGTTGTTGGCAAGGTTGGTGACGTCACCGACGTTGCGAAACATGTTGTGGATGCCGTCTTCAAGAAACTGCGGGGTGACGAACTGGTAGCCCTGCGCCAGAGGCTTCAGTGCATAGGTGTCGACCACGTCGTTGAACTTGTAGATCGGACGGTTGATGCTTTCCCAAGGGTCGTCTTCCGTGGCTGCCTGGGCAGCGAACGGGGCCAGAAACACACTGGCGCACACACAAAGCTGAGCGAGATGATTGCTCCAGCGCATAGAAAAACTCCTTGGATTGTACTGGCGCGGACATCTTGGCCCGGGCATTAAGCTGGCTAGTATAAGACGGAAAAGCCGCTTTAGGCAGCATCGGGCGCAATGGCCTACGGATGATTCGCCCTGACTGTAAGCGATTCACATCAATGTCACTGAACTGTCACCGGCAGCGCATAGCCTTGACGCTATTTCAGGGACGTTCACATGCCGCACGCCGAAGCCTTGCCCCTCGTCGCCCCCAGCCTGACCGCCGTCCTGTTTGGCCTCAGCGGTTGCCTGGTGGATTTCGGCGCCCGTACGCGCCTGCACAATGCCTCTTCCGTCGAGCATGCGGAGGCCACGCCAGGCGCCCTCGACAGCTTGCGCAGCTTGCAGCGCCAACAGATTCCCTGCGCCTGGCTTGATGAACTCTCCCCTGCCCTCAGCCATTCCCTTGCGGCGGCCCTGCCGGAATGGATCAAGCCTTCGCAACACCCTGCAACAATCAATCCATGGCCCGCACCGAATGCCTGCTGGCAAGCCTTGATGGCGCTGAATGTCGAGCGACTGGACGGTTGCGTATTGGTCAGCGGCGAACCGCGACTGTTGCAATCTGGCCTGAACGCCGGGCTGTGGACGATTGGCCTGGCCTCCTGCGGCTCGCTCTGCGGGTTGGCCCCCAGCGAATGGCAAGCCTTGAGCCAAAAGGAACGTGAGCACCTGCGCGGAAAGGCCACCGTTCAATTGTTCAGCCTGGGGGTGCATTCGGTGATCGACCACCTTGGCGAACTCGATAACTGCCTGGCCGACATCAGCTTGCGCCGGCTCAAGGGTGAAAAGCCCTGATCGAGATCATGCAGGTTAGGCACGAGTGGATTAATCTAAAGGTCAGCCATAGACCTTTGGCGATACGCTGCGGTCTATGCCAGTGCCTATCGATAAAAGGAAGAACGCCATGCCTGCCCGCGAACTGCAACAACAGCTCAACACTCTGCGCGAGCAACTGGAACAGAATCCGCCGCTGTCGGAAGCCGAGCGCGAAGACCTGCACGCACTGATGCAACAGATCGAGCTGGAGCTTGAGCTGGAAACCAAAACTCAAAATTCTAGCCTGTCCGACAATGTGAATCTGGCGGTAGAACGCTTCGAAATCGAACACCCGACCCTCGCTGGCACCTTGCGCAACATCGTGCAATCGCTGGTCAGCATGGGGATCTGAACCCCTCAGATGCAAAAAAGCCCCGCTAGCGATAGCGGGGCTTTTTCATATCCGGGATTTGCAATGCAACCCCTTGTAGGAGCGAGCCTGCTCGCGATGGAGTGTCAGATAAGTCGATGTCGACTGACACACCATCGCGAGCAGGCTCGCTCCTACAGGTAGTTGTTACTGGCGGACCAGGCGATGGTTCGGCAGTTGAACGGTTTCAGTGCTGCGATACGGATTGATGTCCAACCCGCCCCGACGCACATACCGCGCGTACACCGTCAGTTTTTCCGGTTTCAGCAACCGTTGCAGGTCGAGGAAGATCCGCTCCACGCACTGCTCATGGAAGTCCGAGTGCTGACGGAAGCTCACGATGTATTCCAGCAGACTCGCGTGATCCAGCGCCGCGCCACGGTATTCCACCGCCACGCTGCCCCAGTCCGGCTGGCTGGTCACCGGGCAGTTGGATTTGAGCAGATGGCTGTGCACGCTCTCCTCGACGATCCGCGAATCATCGCAACGCAGCAGCTCCGGACGCGGATGCTCGTAGTTGCTGACGCTGATGTCCAGATCATCGATGCACACGCCCGGCAGCGCCACGACGCCTTCGGCTTCGACATCTTTCAGGCTGCGAATCCGCACGCCAACCGGTTTGCCTGCAGCGGCGGACAAGTCTTTCACCAGCGTCGCTTCAAGGCTCGCGGTGTCGGCAAACGGCGTCTGGTTCAGCGAGTTCAGGTACAGCTTGAACGACTTGGATTCGATGATGTTCGGCGAGTCCGCCGGAATTCTGAATTCACCGATCGCCACCACAGGCTTGCCGGACGGCAGCAACCACGACAGTTCGAAGCAGTTCCAGAAATCCACGCCTTTGTACGGCAGGGTTTCGGCCGTCAGGCCCAATTCGGCCCACTTGGCGGTGCGCGGGATCGGGAACAGCAAGGACGGCGTGTACGTGGCGATGTATTCGCTGGATTTGCCCAGCGGCGAGTGTTCGGCTGCGGGATGCATGGCGGAAACCTGACTGAAGAATCAGCGGATTCTACCAGCCTTTGCTCCCGCCTTTGAGTGCTTACTGACTGACAGTCAACTTGCCGACCATGCCCGCCTGGTAATGGCCGGGGATATTGCAGGCAAATTCCAGGCTGGTGGCCTTGGTGAAGGTCCAGGTCAGCTCGGCGGTTTTGCCCGGTTCGACGAGGACGCTATTGGGGTCGTCATGTTTCATCATTCCGTGATCCAAGCCGGCCATCGAACCGTGGTCCATTTCCTTCATGCCTGTAGGCGTGAGCATGCCGCTCTGCTGCATCTTCAGCATTTCCTGCTGATGCCTGGCATGCATCGCCGCGTCGCCAAGGTTGAATTCGTGCAGCAACTGGCCTTTATTCACCAGCACAAAGCGAACCGTCTCACCGGCCTTGATATCGATGGCCTTCGGGGTGAACGACATGTCGCCCATCACCACCTCGACGCTGCGGGTGGCCTTGGCGGCCGGGGCCGGTTGCCCGAAGTCGAAGGTGTGCGCCGGCGCGGCCCATACCGGCGAACTCAGCGCCAGCAAACACGCGGCCAGCATCAAAGGTTTGCGCAAAAACATAGTCATGCTCCAACAAGATAAGGTTCAGCTGTGGAAAACTTTAAACTGCAGCCACTGCCCGCAACCTGACAGCCAGATTACAACTTTGTCAGGTTGGCCTGTACCGGGACGTCCCACGGTATAAAGCGTTCGTTCCATTTGACCCGAGTTGACCATGAAACTGCTGATCGTCGAAGACCAAGCAAAAACCGGCCACTATCTGCGCCAAGGCCTGGCCGAGGCCGGGTTCAACACCGAACTGGTGGCCGACGGCAGCACCGGCCAGCAATTGGCATTGAGCGGTGACTACGCGTTATTGATCCTCGACGTGATGCTGCCCGGTCGCGATGGCTGGCAAATCCTGCAAGCCGTGCGCAGCGCCGGTCTCGATACGCCGGTACTTTTTCTGACAGCACGGGATGCGGTGGAGGACAGGGTCCACGGGCTCGAACTCGGCGCCGACGATTACCTGGTCAAGCCCTTCGCCTTTTCCGAATTACTGGCGCGGGTCCGTAGCCTGCTGCGTCGCGGCAGCAGCGCGTCGCAGGAAACCAGCCTGCAACTGGCGGATCTGCGCCTGGACTTGATCCGCCGCCGCGTCGAACGCAGCGGTCAACGCATCGACCTGACCGCCAAGGAATTCGCCCTGCTGGAAATGCTCCTGCGCCGCCAGGGCGAAGTGTTGCCCAAGTCGCTGATCGCCTCCCAGGTCTGGGACATGAATTTCGACAGCGACACCAATGTCATCGAAGTGGCGATCCGTCGTTTGCGCCTGAAAATCGACGACGAGTTTCCGAACAAGTTGATCCACACCGTGCGCGGCATGGGTTATGTCCTCGAAGAGCGTTCTGCCTGATGCGTCGTTTGTCCCTGAGCAGCCGCCTGGCGCTGCTGTTTGCCGCCTGCACCGCCGTGGTTTCGTTGTTTGCCGGGGTGTTGTTCAGTCGCGCCAGTGAAGCGCATTTTGTTGAACTGGATCAGCAACTGCTGGACGGCAAATTGATTGGTTTGCGCCGGGCGCTTCACGACCTCCAGTCGAGTGACAGCGAGGTCAAACTGGCGGAAGAATTGAGTCGCCAGGCGGATCTTTCCCTGCGGATCACCGGCGGTGACGGCCAGCGTTGGTACGACAGCTCGGCGCACCTGCCCGACAAGCTGCCACAACAACCGGGCTTGTCGACCCTCAACGACAACGGCACCGACTACCGCGTCCTCAATGCTCCGCTATTTGTCGACAAGCCAGACTCACCGCAATTGACCTTGCTGCTGGACATCACCCATCACCAGCACTTTCTGCAACGCATGCAGCATTTGATCTGGCTCACCGTCGGTTTGTCCGCCCTGGCCACGGCGCTGCTCGGTGCCTGGGCCGCGCGCAGCGGGCTGCGGCCGTTGCGACGCATGAGTGCGGTGGCTCGCGGTGTATCGGCGCAATCGCTCGACGCTCGCCTGCCCGAAGAGAACATGCCGCCTGAACTCGCGGAAATGGCCCACCACTTCAACGCCATGCTCGGACGTCTCGACGACTCTTTTCAGCGGCTCTCGGCGTTCTCGGCCGACATCGCCCATGAACTGCGCACGCCACTGTCGAACCTGCTGACCCACACCCAGGTCACCCTCACCCGCCCGCGCCCCCTCGAGGACTACCGCGAAGCGTTGCACAGCAACCTCGAAGAACTGCAATGGATGGCGCAACTGGTCAACGACATGTTGTACCTGGCCAAGGCCGATCACGGGTTGCTGATGCCCAAACGTGAGCCGCTGGAACTGGCGGAAGAAGCGGATGTGTTGCTGGAGTTTTTTGCGCCCCTGGCCGAAGACGCCCGGGTGACGTTGAGCCGTGAGGGTTCGGCGCACATGGACGGTGACCGGAGCATGCTGCGCCGGGCGCTTTCGAACCTACTGGATAACGCGCTGCGGTTTACCCCGGCCGGGGGTGAGGTTCGGGTGCGGATTGCCGATCTGGCAAAAGGCTTGAGTCTGACGGTCGAGAACAGCGGCGACGGGATTGACGGGGCGATGCTGCCGCGTTTGTTCGACCGGTTTTATCGAGCGGACCCGGCGCGACAGGAAGGCAGCAGTGAACATGCGGGGCTGGGGTTGGCGATTACCCAGTCGATTATTCGGGCCCATGGCGGGCAGATTCGTTGCGAATCGGAGATTGGCTGGACGCGGTTTGTGATTGAAATGCCTAAGGGCGATTGAGGCCGGCAGGTCCAGCCTCATCGCTGGCAAGCCAGCTCCCACATTAGCCCTGAGTCGCCTCGGTCAATTGTGGGAGCGAGCCTGCTCGCGATAGCGGTGTCAGGGCTTACGAATACCGCAACGCGTGAGCCGGCTCGATCTTCGCCGCACGCCACGCCGGGTAAACCGTCGCCAGGAAGCTCAACACGAACCCCGCCGAGCAAATCAACAGCACATCCCCGCCCTGCAATTCCGAAGGCAGGTTGCTGACGAAATACACATCGGAACTGAAGATGTGCTGGCCGCTGACCCGCTCCATCCAGCCCACCAGCTCACTGACGTTCAGCGCGGCAATCACGCCGAGCACGCCACCGATCAAGGTGCCGACCACCCCGATCACCGTGCCCTGGACCATGAAGATCGCCATGATCTGCCGTGGCGTCGCGCCGATGGTGCGCAGGATCGCGATGTCCGCGCCCTTGTCGTTCACCACCATGATCAGCGTGGCGATGATGTTGAACGCCGCCACCGCGACGATCATCAGCAACAGCAGGCCGATCATGGTTTTTTCCATCTTCATCGCACTGAACAGGCTGCCCTGGGTGTGGGTCCAGTCGTCAGCCTTGTAGGCCGTACCCAAGCCGCCCGCGATGTCGCTGGACACCTGCGGCGCCGCGTACAGATCCTTCACCGCCAGGCGCACGCTCTGCACCTGGTTCGGTTCCCAATGCTGCATCTGCGCGGCATCGGCGACGTGAATCAGCGCCATGGAGCCATCCAGCTCGGCGCCGACCTTGAACACGCCGACCACGTTCAAGCGCTGCATGCGCGGGGTAATCCCGCCCGGCGCATTGCTGACTTCCGGAACGATCAGGGTGATCTTGTCGCCGACATTCAAGCGGAAACGCCGCGCCGTGATCTCGCCGATCACCACGCCAAACTCACCCGGCTTCAAGGCATCGAGACGGCCCTGAACGATGTGCTGGGCAACGATCGACACCTTGCCTTCCAGTGCCGGATCGACGCCGCTGACCTGGATCGGCTGCATCGTGCCTTTATAGGACAGCATGCCTTCCATTTCGGTAAACGGTACGGCGGCGGTCACTTCCGGGTTCTTCAACGCCGCGGCGGCCACCGGCTGCCAATCATCGATCGGGTTGACGCCGACGATGGTCGCGTGGGGCACCATGCCGAGGATGCGCGAGCTCATTTCGCGCTGGAAGCCGTTCATCACCGACAACACCACGATCATCGCCAGCACGCCGAGGGCGAGGCCGATCATCGAGGTCATCGAGATGAAGGAAACAAAGCGATTGCGGCGCTTGGCGCGGGTATAGCGCGTGCCGATAAAGATCGATAACGGTCTGAACATTCGCTGGGGCACCGTATAAAAATAAAAGACCCGACGCACCGTTCAGTGCGCCGGGTTTCGGCCAATCAGATGGGCGTCAGGCAACCTTCCTGCAAGTGCAGGACGCGATCCATCTGGCGAGCCAGGTTCATGTCGTGAGTCACCACCAGGAACGCCGTGCGCATCGAGGTGCTGAGTTCCAGCATCAAATCCTGAATGCCTTGGGCGGTGTGGGAGTCGAGGTTGCCGGTCGGCTCGTCGAGCATCACCAGGCCCGGCTTGTTCACCAGGGCGCGGGCGATGGCCACGCGCTGACGTTCGCCACCGGACAGTTCGGCCGGTTTGTGTTCCAGGCGATGACCCAGCCCTACCCGCTCCAGCAATGCCGTCGCCCGCTGACGCGCTTCCGGGATCGCGGTCTTGCCGATCAGCAGCGGCATGCAGACGTTTTCCAGCGCGGTGAATTCCGGCAGCAAGTGGTGGAACTGGTAAACGAAACCCAGCGACCGATTGCGCAACAGACCGCGATTCTTCTCGCTCAGGGCCGACAACTCTTCGCCATCGAGCCAGACGCTGCCCTTGGTCGGTGTATCGAGGCCGCCCAGCAGGTTGAGCAAGGTACTTTTGCCCGAACCCGAGGTGCCGACGATCGCCACGCGCTCACCCGGATGCAGCTCCAGTTGCAGGCCGGCCAACACTTCTACCGACTCCGGACCTTCCTCGTAGGATTTGCCCAGGTTGCGGCAGCTCAAGATTGCTTTATCACTCATGCCCGACTCACTCATAACGTAGCGCCTCCGCCGGCTGGGTGCGCGCGGCACGCCAGGCGGGATACAGGGTGGCGAGGAAACTCAGGACCAACGCGGCGGCGCAGACCATCAACACATCCTGGCTCTGCACTTGCGACGGCAGGTAATCGATGAAATACACGTCGGCGTTGAGGAATTTGTGGCCGATCAGGCCTTCGAGGGCCGAGATGGCTGCACTGACGTTCAACGCGGCGAAGATCCCGACCACGGCGCCGATCAGTGTACCCACCACCCCGATGACGGTGCCCTGGACCATGAAGATCGCCATGATCGAACCCGGCGTGGCGCCGAGGGTACGCAAAATCGCGATGTCGCCCTTCTTGTCGTTCACCACCATCACCAGCGTGGAAATGATGTTGAACGCAGCGACGGCGACGATCAGCAGCAACAGCAGGCCGATCATGGCTTTTTCCATGCGGATCGCCTGATACAGATTGCCGTGGGTGCGGGTCCAGTCACGGGCGTAGAAATGGTCTTCCCCCAGCTGCTGGGCGATGTTCCACGCGGTGCGCGGTGCCTGGAACAGATCGTCGAATTTCAGGCGGATGCCCTGGACCTGATCCGGTTTCCAGCGGTGCAGCCGGGCCAGGTCCTGCAAGTTGGTGACGCCCAGGTAACCGTCAATCTCGCCGGCGCCGACGTGGAAGATGCCGACCACGGTGAAGCGCTTCATGCGCGGGAACATGCCGGCCGGGGTCACGGTGACTTCCGGCGCGACGAAGGTCAGCTTGTCGCCGATGGCCGCGCCGAGCTTGGCCGCCGCCTTGTCGCCGATGACGATGCCGAAACTGCCGGGCTCAAGGTCGTCGAGTTTCCCCTGCAGCATGAACTTGTCGATGATCGACACCTGCCGTTCCAGCGCCGGGTCGATGGCATTGAGCAATACTTTGGAAACCTTGCCGTTGTTGGTCAGCAACCCCTGCATCTGGGTGAATGGCGCCACGGCCGTCACCTGCGGGTTCTGCTTGACCTTGTCGGCAAGGCTTTGCCAGTTGCTGATCGGCTCGCCGGACTCGATGGTCGCGTGGGGCACCATGCCCAGCACGCGGGTGCGCATTTCATGATCGAAGCCGTTCATGACCGACAGCACGACGATCATCACGATCACGCCGAGGGCGAGACCGATCATCGAAGTCAGGGAAATGAACGACACAAAATGATTGCGACGCTTTGCACGGGTGTAACGCGTGCCAATAAATACGAAGAGAGGTCTGAACATGTCGGGGCTTGTTCGGAGGGAAAAGGAACGTCCTTGTGGCGGGGGTCGATAACCAGCTTTACACTCAGACCACCGCCGCTACCATGGGTTCGCCATGTCGACATTAGATGAAGAAGATCGCCGCGAATACTACCGTATCGAGGACACGATCGCACTGGAAATTCGGCCCCTGTCCGCTCCCGAAGCCGCAGGCCAGGAAGTGTTGCAGGATGCTTCCCCACTCTTCAACCTGCTCAGCGAATTGCACCTGAGCGAATTCGAGTCGCAACACTTGCTGCGCCAGATCAGCGAGCGCGATCGCAACATCGCGGCGTTCCTGAAATCCCAGAACAAACGCATCGACCTGCTCAGCCAGGTCATCGCCATTACCGTGCTCGGCCAGATCGGCGAGCCACAGCCCGTCATCATTTCCGAGGGGGGCGTCGACTTCCAGCACCCGACCCCGATCGCCGTCGGCGCGCACCTGTCGGTGAAACTGGTGTTGATGCCGCAAGCCCTGGGCCTGTTGCTGCGGGCGCGGGTCACCCATTGCGATCGCAAAGGTGGTGGCTACGACGTCGGCACCGAGTTCGAACGCCCGACCGATGCCCAGCGCCAACTGCTGGCGCGCTACATTTTGCAAAAGCAGGCCCAGGAACGACGTCTGGCCCGCGAAAACGAATCTGGCATTTAAATTAAGGAAGACCCGTGACCCTCATCTACGGCCATCGCGGCGCCAAGGGCGAAGCACCGGAAAACACCCTGAACAGCTTTCAGGAATGCCTCAAGCACGGCGTGCGCCGATGCGAACTGGACCTGCACCTGTCGATGGACAACGAGTTGATGGTCATCCACGACCCGACGCTCAAGCGCACCACCGACCGGCGCGGCAAGGTGGTCGAGCACACCGCCGCCGAGCTGGTGACCTACGACGCGCGCAAGGGCGGCCCGGGCTGGATCAAGCCGTGCCCGATTCCGACGCTGGAAGAACTGTTCGAGAAATGCGATTTCGAGCACTGGCAGCTGGAAGTCAAAAGCGCTTCACGCACCCGCGCCGCCAGCACGGTGCTGGCGATTCGTGAAATGGCCCAGCGTTTTGGCCTGCTCGACAAGGTCACGATCACCTCGAGTTCGCGGGAAGTATTGAAAGCGGCTTTGGACCTGGTACCGGACGTGTCCCGCGGACTGGTGGCCGAATACGCCTGGCTCGACCCGTTGAAGGTCGCGCAAAGCTATGGCTGCGAGATTCTGGCGCTGAATTGGACCCTGTGTACGCCGGAACGCCTGGAGAAGGCGCAGCGTCAAGGGCTGCATGTGTCGGTGTGGACAGTCAACGAGCCCGCGCTGATGCGCAGACTCGCCGACTTCGGCGTTGACAGCCTGATTACAGACTTTCCCGGTTTGGCCACTGCCACGCTCGAGAATTGCTGAAATCGGTCTCCCCGGCCGGCTCAGGCCACCGGCCGGAGCCGCTCAAAAAAGCCGATTGAGGCCGTCGTACGCCGCTACCCGATAGGCTTCGGCCATGGTCGGGTAGTTGAACGTCGTGTTGACGAAGTACTTCAGCGTGTTCAGTTCGCCCGGCTGGTTCATGATCGCCTGACCGATGTGCACGATCTCCGACGCCTGATAACCGAAGCAGTGAACGCCCAGCACTTCCAGGGTCTCGCGGTGGAACAGGATCTTCAGCATGCCTTGCGGCTCGCCGGCGATCTGCGCACGCGCCATGCTCTTGAAGAACGCCTTGCCGACTTCGTACGGCACCTTGGCTTGGGTCAGCTCCTGCTCGTTCTTGCCGATCGAGCTGATCTCCGGAATGGTGTAGATCCCGGTCGGCACGTCGTTCACGAAGCGCCAGCTACCGTTATCAACGATGCTGCCGGCAGCCGAACGGCCCTGGTCGTGGGCCGCACTGGCCAGGCTTGGCCAGCCGATCACGTCACCGGCACCGTAGATGTTCGGCACGCAGGTGCGGTAAGCCTCGTCGACTTCGATCTGGCCACGGCTGTTGACCTTGACGCCGATGTTTTCCAGGCCGAGCTGGTCGGTGTTACCGGTACGGCCGTTGCACCAGAGCAAGGCGTCGGCCTTGATCTTCTTGCCCGACTTGAGGTGCAGGATCACGCCGTTGTCCACGCCTTCGACGCGGTCGTAGTCTTCGTTGTGGCGAACGGTGATGTTGTTGTTGCTGAAGTGGTAGCTCAACGCCTGGGAAATTTCCGAGTCGAGGAAGCTCAGCAACTGGCCGCGGTTGTCCACCAGTTCGACCAGTACACCCAGACCGCTGAAGATCGAGGCGTATTCGCAGCCGATCACGCCTGCGCCGTAAACGATGAGTTTGCGCGGGGTGTGGCCGAGGCTGAGGATGGTGTCGCTATCGTAGATACGCGGGTGGTGGAAATCGATGTCCGCCGGGCGATAAGGACGCGAGCCGGTAGCAATGATGATGTGCTTGGCCACCAGTTTTTCGACCACACCGTTGGCGCAGACCACTTCGATGGTTTGCTCGTCGGCGAAGCTGCCGGTGCCGAAGAACACGTCGACGCGGTTACGGGCGTAGTAGCCGGTACGCGAAGCGACTTGTTTGGAAATGACTTTCTCGGCGCTTTTCAGCACGTCCGGGAACGAGAACCAGCGCGGTTCACCAATCGCCCGGAACATCGGGTTGGTGTTGAACTGCATGATCTGCCGGACCGAGTGACGCAGTGCCTTGGACGGGATGGTGCCCAGGTGGGTGCAGTTGCCGCCGACCTGGCGACGGCTGTCGACCATCGCCACCTTGCGCCCTGCTTTGGCGGCGTTCATTGCCGCGCCTTCTCCCGCCGGGCCGGAACCCAGCACCACCACGTCGTAGTTGTAGACAGCCATGCGTACTCCTCAGAACAGGCCGCGGCGCCCTCGGCACCTGCGGCTAAATCACGCCGAATCTGCGGCGTGAAGGAACAATTTGGGGCCAGTGCAGAACCCGGACACAGTCTATAGAAGCGTCAACGCCGCGCACATTAACCCTTGGTCGCGTCGTAGGCTACTTTTGCCTGCACTACAACGCCAGTCTTCAATGCGCAATTCGCCGCAATCATTCGGTTTTGCCGCCACTGAGGCGCTCAAAAGCCTGATTGGTTCGTGTGACGAAACCTGTATCGGCACGAATCACAAAGAATGCACCGATATTGTGAGTTTCGGCATAGTCCCAACCCCGTTCAGGGCCGAGAATCAGCAACAGGGTCGATAAGCCATCGGCCATCAACGCTGAAGGATGAATCACCGTGACGGACGCCAGGGTGTGTAAGACCGGCGCACCGGTGCGGGCATCGAAGGTGTGGGAATAACGCCGGCCGCCCTGCTCGAAATAGTTGCGGTAGTCGCCGGACGTGGACACGCCATAGCCATCCACCGGAATGATGCGCTGAGCCACCTGCTGATCGTCGCGGGGTTCTTCCAGCGCAATCTTCCAGGGCGAGCCGTCCAGTTTGCGGCCAGCCGCCTTGAGTTCACCGGTGGCCTCAGCGAGGTAGTTGTGAATACCCATGGCGTCGAGTCTTGCCGCAATGGTATCGACCGCGTAGCCGGCAGCGATGCTGTTGAAGTCGACTTCAACGGCGGCGTCCTTGCACAGTTGATTGCCTTCGATGCGCAGATGTTGATAACCGACTCGCTTTTGCACCTCGGCCAAGGCTTCGGCGTTTGGGACTTTTTCTTCGCGGGCCTGCGGACCGAATCCCCAGAGATTGAGCAGTGGCTCCACAGTCAGGTCGTAGGAGCCTTCGCTTTGCTCTGACAGTTGTTCGCCAACGCGGATCAATTTGAGGATGGATGCGGGCATTTTCTGACAGCGATTGGCGGGCAGATCGTTGAAGCGTTCGATGTCCGAATCGCTGCGATAGGTCGACATTTGCTTGTCGACCTCGGCGAGGATCTTCTCCACCTCGCTGCGCACCTGTTCGGGCGCGGGCAGATTGGCGTGGCGCACGTATTTGATTGAATAAGTGCTGCCCATGGTCCGGCCGCCGAAGCTCTCCATGGAACCGCCATTGCCGCAGCCAGCCAAAACACCAGCCAGCATCACAACCACCTTCCAACGTCCAGTTAACAAATCTTCATCTCCCGGCAAAAGCACGCCAGCCATTATGGGAGACACGCGAAACGCTTTCTTACAAGATTTAAAAGTGAGTATCCAGACATGTCCTCCACGACCGGCAAAGGCAAGGCGATTTTTCGCGTTGTCAGCGGCAACTTTCTCGAGATGTTCGACTTCATGGTCTACGGCTTTTACGCCACGGCCATCGCCAAAACCTTCTTCCCCGCCGACAGCGCCTTCGCCTCCCTGATGTTGTCGCTGGCCACCTTTGGTGCCGGCTTCCTGATGCGTCCGCTGGGGGCGATTTTCCTCGGTGCCTACATTGACCGCCACGGCCGTCGCAAAGGCCTGATCATCACCCTCGCCATGATGGCCGCCGGTACCGTGCTGATTGCCTGCGTGCCGGGTTACGCGACGCTGGGTGTCGCGGCGCCGCTGATCGTGCTGTTCGGTCGCCTGCTGCAAGGCTTCTCCGCCGGCGTGGAATTGGGCGGTGTGTCGGTGTATCTCGCGGAGATTTCCACACCCGGTCGCAAAGGCTTTTTCGTCAGTTGGCAGTCCGCCAGCCAGCAAGCGGCGGTGGTGTTTGCCGGTTTGCTCGGCGTCGGCTTGAACCACTGGCTCAGCCCGGAGCAAATGGGTGAGTGGGGCTGGCGCGTGCCGTTCCTGATCGGCTGCATGATCGTGCCGGTGATCTTCGTGATTCGCCGCTCGCTGGAAGAAACCCCGGAGTTCCAGGCACGAAAACATCGCCCTACCCTGCGGGAAATCGTCCGTTCGATCGGTCAGAACTTTGGCATCGTCATCGCCGGCATGGCGCTGGTGGTGATGACCACTGTGTCGTTCTACCTGATCACCGCCTACACGCCGACTTTCGGCAAAGCCGAACTGCACCTGTCGGACCTGGATGCGTTGCTGGTCACGGTGTGCATCGGCCTGTCGAACTTCTTCTGGTTGCCGGTGATGGGTGCTGTGTCCGACAGGATCGGACGTAAACCCCTGCTGCTGGCGGCGACCATTCTGGCGATTCTCACCGCTTACCCGGCGTTGTCATGGCTGGTGGCCAACCCGAGTTTCAGCCATTTGCTGATCGTCGAGTTGTGGCTGTCGTTCCTCTATGGCTCGTACAACGGCGCCATGGTGGTCGCGCTGACCGAGATCATGCCGGTGGAAGTTCGTACGACCGGTTTCTCCCTGGCCTACAGCCTGGCGACCGCAACCTTCGGCGGGTTTACCCCGGCGGCCTGTACGTACCTGATTCATGTGCTGGACAACAAGGCTGCGCCGGGGATCTGGCTGAGTGGTGCGGCGGTGCTGGGATTGATCGCGACGCTGGTGCTGTTCCGTGGCAACAAGCATGAATTGCGCACGGCGCAGGCAGCGGTAGTTGGCGGCGCCTGATCGATCGCCATCGCGAGCAGGCTCGCTCCCACAATGGACCTGTGCCTGCAGGACACCTGTGGGAGCGAGCCTGCTCGCGAGAGGCCCGCAAAATCGCCACACATTTAACGCTCAGCCACCTTCAACGCCCCACTCCACCCCCCACCCAGCGCCTTGTACAACGTCACCTGATTAATCTCCCGCGCCAACTCCAGCTGTGCCCATTTCTGCTGCGCATCAAACAACGACCTCTGCGCATCCATGGTGGAAAAGTAACTGTCCAGCCCCGCCTCGAAACGCAAGCGCGACTGCCGGTACGCCTCCTGATAATCCCCCACCAGCTTCTTCTGGTACGCCACCTGAGTGAGCATTTCCTGCCGCGCATTCAGCGCATCCGCCGCTTCGCGAAACGCGTTCTGCACGGTGGCCTCATACGCCGCGGCCTGACCGTCAAACCGCGCATGACTGGCGTCCACCTGCGCCCGCCGCGCACCACCGTCAATCAGCGGCAACGTCCCTGCCAGCGCCACCGACCAGAACTCGGCCGGGCCACTGAGCAAGCGGGAAAAATCCCCGGTCAGGCTGCCCAGCGCGCCGGTCAGGGAGAACGTCGGGAAGTACGCCGTCCGCGCGGCGCCAATGTCGGCATTCGCCGCACGCAACGAAGCTTCCGCCGACATGATGTCGGGACGGCGCTCGACCAGTGACGATGGCAACCCGGCCGGCACGTCGAGCGTCGCCAACTGCTCGCCCAGCGCACCGGTCGGCAGCAGGTTCGCCGGCACCGGCTGCCCGACCAGTACGCGCAACGCATTGCTGTTCTGCGCCACTTGCATCCGATAGGTGTTGACCTGCACCGCCGCCGTGTTGGTTTGCGCATCCGCCTGGTGAACGTCGATCCGCGCGCTGGAGCCGAGGTTGAAACTCTTGCGCAGCAGCTGTCCGTAACGGTCCTGGGCTTGCCAGGTGTTCTGCGCGAGATCAAGCAAATGCTGATTGGCCTTGAGACTCAGCCAGGTGCTGGCCACTTCGCCGATCAGCGCCAGGCGCGCGGTCTGATAGTCCGCCTCGGACGCTTCGAAACGCGCCCCGGCGGCATTGCGCTGACTGCGGATGCGACCGAACAGATCCAGTTCGTAGGACGTGAACCCGCCGGTTGCCTGAAAGGTGTTGGCGATGCTGCCAGAACTGTCGCCACCATTGGGCGTTCGCACCAAAGGCGGTAATTTGCTGCGGCCAGCGTAGGTATCGATGCCAATCGTAGGAAAAAGCCCTGACCGCGCGCTGTCGTACCCGGCCCGCGCCTCTTCGACGCTGGCGGCGAACTGGCGCAGGCTGCGGTTGTTGACCAAGGCTATCTCGATCAACTGACGCAGGCGGTCATCCACCACAAAGCCGCGCCAATCCTTGTCGAACGCCTGCTTGCCGGCGCAGCACTCGCCGCTCGCGTTGGCCGGCCATTGCTGGTCGATGGGCGCATCAGGTTTCTCGTAGGTCGGTTCCAGCGAACACCCGGCGAGCAGGAGCAAAGACATGAAACACGTGGTCGGTAAGCAACTGTTCATGGCGCGCACCTAAAAACGTTGGCCGAGCAAAGCTCGCAAGGGAGAAAGAAGCACTGTCCACAGACTGGAACGACCAGCACTGATGTGCGGCAGCGCCTGTTTGCGCGAGCGAACGCTGACCGGCCGCCAGCGACGCTGGGGCACGTAGGATGATGCCTTGATCGGCGCAGGCAAACGCGGCGCCATACGTTTCTCGCCCAGCAGCGAACGACGCAGCAGGGTGCCGAATGCCAGCCCCGGCTCGGCCTTGCTGACCACATTGATCGATGCGTCACTGAACAGCCGCGCAATCAGCCTTCGACGCAGCGCTTCATCGAGCTCGGCAAAACGCAGGCCCAACTGGTCCTCGCCGTGATTGCGCATGACCTCGACATTCAACCATCCCAACTTGTCGACCCAAATCTCGCCGCACAAACCCGGTTTGATCGACGACGCGAAGGCGCAGGTCAGCGACGCGCCGCTGAGGGAAATATCCACCAGGCGACCGGGAAGCACCTTGCCGCCAAAACGGAATCCGGTGGGTTTGTCGAACGGAAAACGCTCCTCCCCATGCAAGCGCGGGCGATCGACACAGGCCACCAGGGTCGCCAGGTTGTAGACCAGCGCGACCACCGTCCAGCAGAGGTTGAACATCATGTTGCCGTCGAATGCAGCGGCTGTGCTGATGGCGACGTAGGCACCGAGTTGAGACAACAGGGTCAAGGCGAAAAAGAACCCGAACAGTTTCCAGTGGACCATGGTCTTCGTCCGGTCCAGCCCTTTGGCGGTGACTTTGAACGGTCGCCCGAACGGCCGGATCATGGCGCTGGCGATGGTGGCCGTGACTGCCAGCGAAGCAACAATCTGCGTGACTTCAGTGAAAATCGGCAAGGTGCGGCGGTCCGTGACCCACGTGCCGTACCCCCAGAAGGCAATCAGCGCCGGCATGCCGAACGCGAGAAAGTCCACCGGGTTGGCGTAGAACCCGGCGATGCCGAAGTACCAGTACAACACCGGCGACACCAGCATCATCAAAATGAACGGCTTGGAAAACCAATGCATCAGCCCGTGGATGTAATGCAGCCGGTCATTGAAGGTGTAACCGCCGCCGCGTAACGGGCCCTCCTTGAGCAGGGCCACTTGTATGGTGCCGAGGCACCAGCGCCCGCGCTGGTTGATGTACTCGGTCAGGCCCTCCGCCGACAAGCCGATCGACAGACGCTCATTGAGCCAGCGCGTGACGTAGCCCTTTTGCAGCAGCCGGTACGTGGTGTAGATGTCCTCGCAGACCGAGCCTGTAGGAAAACCGCCGATTTCATTGATCAAATCGCGCCGCACCACGAAGGACGTGCCGACACAAAACGCCGCGTCCCAGCCATCCTTCGCCGGTTGAAACACGTCGAAGAACACCCGCTGTTCATCGACCCAGCAGGCCGACGTGCCGAGGTTGTGCTGAATCGGATCGGGGTTGTAATAGAACTGCGGCGTCTGCACCAGGCCGACTTTCGGATCGTCGAACAGCCCCAGGGTGCGCAGCAGGATCGGCTGCTGCGGGGCAAAGTCGGCATCGAGCACCAGAATGTACGGCGCATTGCTGGCGGCCGCCGATTGGCGCAAACCGTTGTTGAGGTTGCCGGCCTTGGCGTGGGAATTGTCCGGGCGCCGCGCGTATTGCACGCCCACCTCGGCGCAGTAATCGCGTAACCAGTCGCGGCGCGTATCGTCGAGTACCCAGATGGTGAAATTGGGGTAATCAATGGCCTGGGCGGCGATGATGGTTTTTTCGAGGATATCCAGGCCTTCGTTATAGGTGGCGATGAAGATGTCCACCGCCGGCGCATCTGTACCTTGAGCGCGCAACCGTCGCTCGCCGGCGTCAGCGTCCTTGCTGTGATCCGAGCGGCAGAGCATGACGACGATGGAAAACAGCGTGTAACCGATCGCCAGCATTTCGAAAAACAAAAAGGCGTAGGCCCAGACCGTGGCAAACCCCGAGTGGCCATCGGGCAAAGTGTCGCGGATCCGCCACGCCGCGTAGTTGACCAGCAACAACGCGGTGACGGCGCCAAACCCTGCGCGGGCGAACCATTGGTCGCGGTGCGTCAGACAGGTGAACAGAATCACCACCGCCAGGGTCCAGAAGTTGATTTGCAGCAGTTGCAGCGAGTCGAGTGCCTGCATGTCAGTTAGCCTCTGGCGAGCCGGTGAAAGGATTGACGCCGGTGGCCGCGATCGCCGCCCACGCCGTGGCGCCCAGGTGAGGCAGGTGGTAATAGAAGAAATCGTTGGTGACCGAATCCGGGCCGATGGCCAGCCCGGTGCTGATGCGCGGGGCCGGTGTCGCAAACAGCCAGCCATCGCCCGCCTCTTGGGCAAGCAACACGCTCCACAGCGGTTGCGCCTTGTCACTCAAGCCGTTTAATTGCGCCACGGCTGCCGCCTGGGCGGTGCCTTCGGTCCACAAGCCGTCGGGGTTGCGGTTGAAACCGTAGCCGTCGCCAGACCGGTGGGCATGATCGATAAACGCGAAGACCCGCCGCCAATCCTTGGGCGGGTCCTGCAAGGCAATCAGCGGCCAGATCTGTGCATCCAGCCCGGAACGCACGCGGTCGGACGTCTGGCCGTCGGCACCGGTGCCGATCAGGAATCGCCCTTCCCCGGCGTCCCACTGGCTTGCGACGAATTGCCGGGCAATCCGGGCCTGTTGCGCCGAGCCGGGATCCGGCGCGACCGCATCGAGTGCTGACCACGCCGCCGCGAGGTCGACGTTATGCTCGGTGGACTTCCAGTTCTGCTGGACCTGTTGGGTGAAATATCCGTAGTAACCGCCACTGAAGCCGGCTGGTGATTGAGCGTCGTAGGTGTTTTCCTGCGACCAGTGCAGGACTTTTCTCGCTGCGTCCAGGTAAGACGCCTCGCCGCTTTGGCGAAACGCCTCCAGCAAGGCCAGTGCGGCCCACGCCTGATTGCCGGTGGCGCTGCTGACCTGATAAGCGTCCTGATTCCAGGCGTTGCGCTCAGTGCTCCAGTAACCCGGCAACTTCATCGATGGCGAGCTCACCGGACCGGCAGCGTAAGCGTTGCGCAAGCGACCGTCCTGATACTCGGGATCGTGTTGTGTGGCAAACACCAGGGCATCAGCGATACGCCGCGCCGACTCGGCCTTGCCGCAGGCAAACAGGGCGATGCTCGCCAGCGCGTTGTCGTAGGTGAACGCCACGCCGCGCAGGGCCAGGATCGGTGCGGGCTGACCGTTCAGCGCTGGATAACTGGCCACCAGCACCGGCCCCGCGGGCTGCGACGTCACCGCCCGATCCAGCGCCGCGCAGGTCATTGCCGCCAGTTGCGGCCGCGCTTGGGCCGCGAACGCGGATGCCCCGCCGCTGATCAGCATCACCCCGACCACTCCTCGCAAAAAGCCGTTCATGGTCGCGACACCTCGGCGCTGGCCCACAATCCCGGGTTGCAGGTCATGGCGCGCTGGCTCTCCGTCAGGTCAGCGGCAAACGTGCCGACCACGTAAACCGAATTCTGCTCGGCATAGGGAAACGGCACGCTGTAGGTATTGGCGCGAATGTCCGAGGCGCTGGACAGCAACTGCACCACGCTGGCTTTGAGCGGCTGATCGAGGCCGCGGATTTTCACGGTGAGCACACTGTCGCGATCGATCTTGCTGGCCATGCGTTCCGGGAACACCGCGATCACGTAGCTCTGCCCGCAATCGGTGGCGCGCAACAAGGTCGAGCCCGCTTGCACCAACGTCCCCTGCGGCGCCAGCAACTCCTGGACGGTGCCGGGCGAATAGGCCACGACGTCGTAACCGGTCATCAGCTTGACCCGGTTCTGTTCGGTTTCGATCAGCTGATTGAGGTTGTCGAGCTCCTGTTGATAGGTCGCGCGATTGCGCGCCTGGTTCTCCAGGCTGAGTTTCAAAGTGGTCATCTGCGCACTGAGGTCGAACATGCGCATCTGATCGGGATCGAGGTAGACCCGCTGGTTGGCGGCGCTGACATCGCCGTCGTTGATGCGCAATTGCGAACGCACCGATTCTGCGGCGCCCTGCAAGGAAGCGAGTTGCGCTTTCGACGAAGCGACCACCGCGCCACTCACCGCCCCTTGCACGAACAACTCAAGATTGCGCTCGACGGTTTCCTGCGCATCCATCAACCGCGCACTGGCGGCGCTGCTTTCGGCTTTCAGGGCTTTCTGGGTGAAGAGCTGGCGGGTATGAAACGCGGTTTGATATTGCTGACTGGTTTTCTCCAACGCCTCGTAATACTGCTGGTCATGCTCGGCCTGGCTGGCCGAAGACGACAATTGCTGCTCCAGCGTGAGTCGCCGGGTTTGCAGGGTCAGCAAGGTTTCCTGGTTAGCGCGCGGGTTTTCCACCACGGCGATCTTCTGGCCCTGGACAAACGTCGCACCGGGTTTGACCTCCAATGTGCTGACGACGCCGTCAATGGGTGTTGTCAGCAAAATCACCGGCGCATTCAATATCGCCCTGGTCGCCGACGCTGATACCAAGGGCATCAACAGTGTCGACATCAGCAGCCAGATGATAAATCCAAGAACACCCAACCCCACCAGCCGGGGTAACAGTGACAACAGTTTTGATCGTTCTTCCGCCATATTCGACTCTCCCGATAAACCAACCGCGTAAAGTCCAGGCAATAGAAGGCCGTGACCGCAAAACACTTTTGGCAGGGTGAGCGAGACACAATGATTTTCATGGACGGCAACTAAGCCGACGCTGTTGTATCTGGTTTTTATTGTGATGTGAGCAGGAATGGGATTCCTGTCTTTTTGGAGAGTTGCTGTGCAGCGCAGTTATCGACAGCATGGCGAGCCCGAGGCAGAGCGGGCGCTGTCATTGGCGACACTAGATTCAGTGTTAGGCAGTGTCAAGTATTTGAGCTGAGCAATTAAATGGCGCCAAATATGTAGCGCTTATTGTATTGGATCCACTCCGAATTATTAATGGCGATTGAAAGGCAACTGTTTATTTTTATTGGAGGTTTTTATTTTTAATACACGAATGAACTTTGTATTGAATTTGAGATAAGTCTTAATGTTTAAGGGCTCAGATTAAAACGATATAAGTAGACTGATTAATAAGCGTGGGCTTTGTTGGAGTACATATCCGTTTCTGCGGTAACGGCGGCTATTGGTTTCGCCCTTACGGCGAGTCACTTGGAAAAACGGAACGCCGCCCGGCCCTAAGTAACCAAGGGCTCTTGCCCCTTTCGCTCGGTGCCTCGCTAAGGCTCGGCATGCCCTCGTTCCGGTCCTGCTCCGTGGGCCCGCCGCCATCGGCCATCCATGGCCGGGGGCGGCTACCGCGGCATCCTTGCCGCGGTGCCCACTGCGCAGAACCTCCACTCGGCCTCACGAGGGGGCGTGCACCGTAAGATCAAAAGCGGAAGGCGAGCTAACGCTCGGCCTGATGAGTGGTGAGAAGCAAAAGCGTACGCGATCCCCTGTAGGAGCCAGCTTGTTGGCGAAAAACGCCCAGGCACCGCGTTCATCCAGACCTCCCGCGTCATCGTTGACGTCCATCGCCAGCAAGCTGGCTCCTACAATTTAGATCCAGGCGGGTCCAATCATTTTGACCGTGTGAACCCAACTCCCTGTAGGAACCGGCTTGCTGCGGGCGGCGTTCCGACGATAGCGGTGGGTCATCCAACATATTTATTGGCTGAACGAACGCCATCGTCGGAACGCCGCCCGCAGCAAGCCGGCTCCTACAAGGGAGCGGTGTACATATCCGGAATGAGGGAACGCGCACATCAAAGAGCCAGGTCGGCTACCAGGCCGCCTCGGCGGCTGTGGCGGTGATCGCCCCCTCGAGAGGCCGAGTGGAGGTTCTGCGTAGTGGGCAACCCGGCATGGATGCCGGGTTAGCCGCGCACGGCCATGGATGGCCGATCGCGGCGGGCCCACGGAGCAGGACCGGAGCGAGGGCATGCCGAGCCTAAGCGAGGCACCGAACGAAAGGGGCAAGAGCGCTTTGGTTACTTTCGCGCTTTTCGAAAGTGACTCGCCGTAAGGGCGAAACCAATATCAGCCATCACCGAAAAAACGGATATACACCCAAAAACCAGCACAAACAAAAACGCCCCGACCAAAGCCGGGGCGTTTTCATGTGCAGCTAATGCTTAGCGCGGGAACGCTGGCGGGTTTACACCGGCCATGTCTTCCATCACGCGAACCACCTGGCAGCTGTAACCGAACTCGTTGTCGTACCAAACGTACAGAACAACACGGTTATCCTGGGTGATGGTTGCTTCAGCATCCACAACACCGGCGTGACGCGAGCCAACGAAGTCGGTGGAAACCACTTCCTGCGAATTGACGTAGTCGATCTGCTTGTGCAGTTCGGAGTGCAGCGCCATGTAGCGCAGGTACTCGTTCATCTCTTCACGGGTGGCGGCTTTCTCAAGGTTCAGGTTGAGAATGGCCATCGACACGTTTGGCGTCGGAACACGGATCGCGTTACCGGTCAGCTTGCCAGCCAGCTCAGGCAATGCCTTCGCAGCAGCGGTGGCTGCACCGGTCTCGGTGATTACCATGTTCAGCGCGGCGCTACGACCACGGCGATCGCCCTTGTGGAAGTTGTCGATCAGGTTCTGGTCGTTGGTGTACGAGTGAACCGTTTCAACGTGACCGTTGACGATACCGAACTTGTCGTTGACGGCTTTCAGCACCGGCACGATGGCGTTGGTGGTGCAGGAAGCGGCCGAGACGATCTTGTCGTCAGCGGTGATTTCACCGTGGTTGATACCGTGAACGATGTTCTTCAGCTTGCCTTTGCCAGGCGCGGTCAGAACAACGCGGTCGATACCCGGGCAGGCCAGGTGCTGGCCCAGACCATCGGCATCACGCCATACACCGGTGTTGTCCACCAGCAGCGCGTCTTTGATGCCGTACTGGGTGTAATCCACTTCAGTCGGGTTCTTCGCGTAGATAACCTGGATCAGGTTGCCGTTGGCGGTGATAGTGTTGTTTTCTTCATCGATGGTGATGGTGCCGTTGAACGAACCATGTACCGAATCGCGGCGCAGCAGGCTGGCGCGCTTGGTCAGGTCGTTCTCGGCGCCCTTGCGGACCACGATGGCGCGCAGTCGCAGGCCGTCGCCGCCACCGGTTTTCTCGATCAGGATGCGCGCCAGCAGACGGCCGATACGACCAAAGCCGTACAGCACAACGTCGGTGCCTTTGCGAGCGGAGGCGTTTTGCTGGCCAACCACGTCGGCCATTTCTTCACGGACGAACTGCTCGGCAGTGCGGCCATTGCCTTCGACGCGGAATTTGTACGCCAACTTGCCCAGGTCCACCGAAGCTGCGCCGAGCTTGAGCTCGCTCATGGCTTTCAGCAGAGGGAATGTTTCGTGGACGGAGAGTTCGCTATCGTCGGAAGAACGATGGCGAGCAAAGCGGTGAGCTTTGAGAATCGCGATGACAGACTGGTTGATCAGGCTGCGGCCATAGATCGAGCTCACCACGTTGTTATTGCGGTAGAGCTGACCGATAAGCGGAATCATCGCTTCTGCGAGTGCTTCACGGTCGATCCATTCACCAAGACACTGGTCGGGCTTCTGAGTCACGGGAACCTTCCACATGTAGGGGCAGAAAAAAGGGGCTACATTATGCCGCCGAGTGACCCCGGTAGCAATGCGCGCCTGTCGTGCGATCCGTAACAATTTCCCGTTCAAAAAAAAGACGCGCTGGCGGAGCCCAGTAAAACCGCGGCTTTCAGCGCAGTCAATTTTTTGGAGACACCGCTGTCTTGTCCGTAACCCTCCGTAACACTCGGTCGTTTTGCCACTACATAATCGGTAATTTTCAGCAAAAAACCGGCGGATATTGTCTTTACCACTACATTTCGCCAAACCTGCGTAATAGACACAGTCAGCAACTGACAGGCGGCACCCGGGGCCGCTACAATTACCGACTTTGTCGCAACGCTTGGAGCTCAACCTTCCGTGCCCGTTCTGCGTCTACCGCTTCTCCCTGCCGCGGCAGGTAAACAGCACTGGGGCAACTTGCCCGGTGCCGCCCTCAGCCTGGCCATCGCCGAGGCTGCCAGCGCTGCCAAGCGCTTTACCCTGCTGCTGACCGCCGACAGCCAAAGTGCCGAACGGCTGGAGCAGGAGCTGGGGTTCTTCGCCCCGGATTTGCCGGTGCTGCATTTCCCCGACTGGGAAACCCTGCCCTACGATCTGTTTTCGCCACACCAGGACATCATTTCCCAGCGCATCTCTGCTCTATATAGATTGCCGGAGTTGAGCCATGGCGTGCTGGTGGTGCCGATCACCACGGCGCTGCATCGCCTGGCGCCGACCAAGTTCCTGCTGGGCAGCAGCCTGGTGCTGGACGTTGGCCAGAAGCTCGACGTCGAGCAGATGCGCACACGGCTTGAAGCCAGCGGCTATCGCTACGTCGACACGGTGTACGAACACGGCGAATTCACCGTACGCGGCTCGCTGATCGACCTGTTCCCGATGGGCAGCAAACTGCCGTTCCGGATCGACCTGTTCGATGACGAAATCGAGACGCTGCGCACATTCGATCCGGAAAACCAGCGCTCCATCGATAAAGTTGACACGGTCCGCTTGCTGCCGGCCCGCGAGTTCCCGCTGCAGAAAGATGCGGTCACCCGCTTCAAGGCACGCTTCCGTGAGCGCTTTGATGTCGACTTCCGCCGTTGCCCGATCTTTCAGGACTTAAGCAGCGGGATTACACCCGCCGGTATCGAGTACTACCTGCCGTTGTTCTTCGACGAAACCTCAACGCTGTTCGATTACCTGCCCCAGGACACCCAGGTTTTTTCCCTGCCAGGCATCGAGCAGGCGGCGGAGAATTTCTGGAACGACGTACGCAATCGTTATGAAGAGCGCCGCGTCGATCCGTCCCGTCCTTTATTACCGCCAGCCGAGCTGTTCCTGCCGGTGGAAGACTGCTTCGCACGCCTGAAGAACTGGCCGCGCGTCGTCGCCAGCCAACAGGACGTGGAAACCGGCGTCGGTCGCGAACGCTTCCCGGCGCGTGAACTGCCGAACCTGGCCATCGAAGCCAAGGCCACCCAACCGCTGGCGGCGCTGGCCGGTTTCCTCGACGAGTTCCCCGGTCGCGTGCTGTTCACCGCCGAGTCCGCGGGCCGTCGCGAAGTGCTGTTGGAGTTGCTGGAGCGCCTGAAGCTGCGACCGAAAACCGTCGACAGCTGGCCGGACTTCGTTGCGAGCAAGGAACGCCTGGCGATCACCATCGCACCGCTCGACGAAGGCCTGGTGCTCGACGATCCGGCCCTGGCGCTGGTCGCCGAAAGTCCGCTGTTCGGTCAGCGCGTGATGCAGCGTCGGCGTCGTGAAAAACGCGCCGACGCCAACAACGATGCCGTGATCAAGAACCTCACCGAGCTGCGCGAAGGCGCGCCGGTGGTGCACATCGATCACGGCGTCGGCCGCTACCTGGGCCTGGCCACACTGGAAATCGACGATCAGGCCGCCGAGTTCCTGACCCTGCAATACGCCGAAGGCGCCAAGCTGTACGTGCCGGTGGCCAACCTGCACCTGATCGCCCGCTACACCGGCAGCGACGATGCCCTGGCTCCGCTGCATCGCCTCGGCTCGGAAACCTGGCAGAAAGCCAAACGCAAAGCCGCCGAACAGGTGCGCGACGTCGCCGCCGAGCTGCTCGACATCTATGCCCGCCGCGCCGCTCGCGAAGGTTATGCGTTCGCAGATCCGAAAGCCGATTACGCGACCTTCAGCGCCGGTTTCCCGTTCGAAGAAACCCCGGACCAGCAAACCACCATCGAAGCCGTGCGCGCGGACATGCTCGCGCCGAAACCGATGGACCGCCTGGTCTGCGGCGATGTGGGTTTCGGCAAGACCGAAGTGGCCATGCGCGCGGCCTTTATTGCCGTGCACGGCGGCCGTCAGGTGGCGATCCTGGTGCCGACCACCCTGCTCGCCCAGCAACATTACAACAGCTTCCGCGACCGCTTCGCCGACTGGCCGGTGACCGTGGAAGTGATGAGCCGTTTCAAGTCGGCCAAGGAAGTGAATGCCGCCGTCGCCGACCTCGCCGAAGGCAAGATCGACATCGTCATCGGCACGCACAAATTGCTGCAGGACGACGTGAAGATCAAAAACCTCGGCCTGGTGATCATCGACGAAGAGCACCGTTTCGGCGTCCGCCAGAAAGAACAGCTGAAGGCGCTGCGCAGCGAAGTCGACATCCTCACCCTGACCGCGACGCCGATTCCGCGCACACTGAACATGGCAGTGTCGGGCATGCGCGACCTGTCGATCATCGCCACGCCTCCGGCCCGTCGCCTGTCGGTGCGGACCTTCGTCATGGAGCAGAACAAGAGCACGGTCAAAGAGGCCCTGCTCCGTGAGTTGCTGCGTGGCGGCCAGGTCTACTACCTGCACAACGACGTGAAGACCATCGAGAAATGCGCCGCCGACCTCGCCGAACTGGTGCCGGAAGCGCGGATCGGCATCGGCCACGGGCAGATGCGTGAGCGCGAACTCGAACAGGTGATGAGCGACTTCTACCACAAGCGCTTCAACGTGCTGATCGCCTCGACCATCATCGAGACCGGCATCGACGTGCCGAGTGCCAACACCATCATCATCGAGCGCGCCGACAAGTTCGGCCTCGCGCAGTTGCACCAGCTGCGTGGCCGTGTCGGTCGCAGTCACCACCAGGCGTACGCTTATCTGCTGACACCGCCGCGCCAGCAAATCACCCCGGATGCGGAAAAGCGTCTGGAGGCGATCGCCAATACCCAGGACCTCGGTGCGGGCTTCGTGCTCGCCACCAACGACCTGGAAATCCGTGGCGCCGGCGAACTGCTCGGCGACGGGCAGAGCGGGCAGATCCAGGCCGTGGGTTTCACGTTGTACATGGAGATGCTCGAACGCGCGGTGAAGTCGATCCGCAAGGGCGAACAACCGAATCTCGATCAGCCGCTGGGCGGTGGCCCGGAAGTCAACCTGCGGGTGCCGGCGCTGATTCCCGAGGACTACCTGCCGGATGTCCACGCGCGGCTGATTCTCTACAAGCGCATTGCCTCGGCCACCGATGAGGACGGCCTCAAGGACCTGCAAGTGGAGATGATCGACCGTTTCGGCCTGCTGCCGGAGCCGACCAAGAACCTGATGCGCATTACCGCGCTGAAGTTGCAGGCCGAATTGCTGGGCATCAAGAAGGTCGACGGCGGCCCGCAAGGCGGCCGGATCGAGTTCGCGGCGCAGACACCGGTCGACCCGCTGACCCTGATCAAACTGATTCAGGGCCAGCCCAAACGCTACAAATTCGAAGGCGCCACGATGTTTAAATTCATGGTCCCGATGGAGCGCCCGGAAGAGCGCTTTAATACTGTAGAGGCATTGCTTGAATGCCTCATTCCGAAAACTGCTTGAAGGACGCCGCATGCGCCTGTTTCGCTTACTGACCTTGCTGACCACCCTGGTCGCCCCGACGGCGTTTGCCGATGACCTGTATCAGATCGAAATGATTCTGGTCCGGCAGAACGCCGTGCCCGCCATCGTCAGCCGCGCCGCACCGGAAGACTGGGCGGCTGGCGCCCAGCGCATCAGCCCCGAGAGCCTGCGCACGCCGAGCCTGAATGGCGAAGTGGAAAAGCTCACCGCCAGCAACGAATACACCGTACTGCTGCACAAGGCCTGGCAACAGAACCTCGGCGAAGAAGCCAGCAAAGTCGCGATCAGCGAAGGCACCGAGCAGTTCGGCCAGTTCCCGATCGAGGGCACGCTGAACCTGAAGCTGGGACGCTTCACCGATGTCGATGCGGATTTCTGGGTCAACCAGATCGATGGCAATGGCATGGTCACCGCCAGCGAACGCCTCAAGCAGGAAAGCCACACCAAGAACGGCCAGCTGAACTTCCTCGACAATGGCCACCTCGGCCTGTTGATCAAGATCACCTCGCTCACCGCCCCTGCGCCCCGGCCAGTCCCCGATGAAATTCCGGACTGATTGAAGTCCCTATGCCCGCGACCCTGAGCAAACCCCTGGCACCTTCTTGGGTCAGTCGGTTCAAGGAACAAAGCCTGGAGCGCGGCCGCCGCTATGCGCTGGAGAACCGCGTCAGGATCGTGGAAGTTGGCGACGCGACCATCACTGCCGCGTGCGAAGGTTCTGGCGGTAACGTCTACCGTCAGACCATTCGCCTGCGCGAGTCAGCCAAAGCGACTTTGCTGATGGTCGACGCCACCTGCACATGTCCGGTCCGCAGCAACTGCAAACATTGCGCTGCAGTGCTGCTGAAAATACAGGAAACCCTCGACTACCCTGCTGCCGCGCAAGACGCCGAACTGCTGGAAAAGCTTCAGGCCGTGCTGGAAAACCGCAGCCCCAAAGCACCTCCACAAGTGTTGGTGGACAATGTGCAACCGGTGCCGCGCCTGTGGCTGGCAAGTATCGAGTTCAGCGCCTTCGAACCGCGTAACGGCAAGATGCAGCGCTATATCCAGCATCGCGCGGCGTTGTCCTTCAGCTATCTGGATGAATACGTCTGCGGGCAGAAAAACGCCGACATCCTGATTCGTCAGGAGACGCAGACTCTGCGGATAAAACGCCACCCGGAGGTCGAACAGGCCTACAGGGAACAGCTGAGAATCCTCGGTTTCAAAGTCGCCACCCGGCAAAGCAAAGCACTGCCCGAAAGCGCCGGCGAACTCTACGAGATGGTCAACGACAGCGCCTGGCTGACGTTTACCCTCAACGAGCTGCCGAAGCTGCGCACTCAAGGCTGGGAACTGCAGATCGACGAGGATTTCGGCTTCGACCTGACCGCCGTGGACGACTGGTACGCCACCGTCGAGCAGGCGCCGGAGCGCGACTGGTTCGATCTTGAACTGGGGATTATCGTCAACGGCGAACGGCTGAGCCTGTTGCCGATCCTGTTGAACCTGATGCGTTCCCACACCGAGATTCTCAACCCGGAACGCCTCGCCCGTCGCCGCGACGACGAGCTGATTCTGGTCAACATTCCCAATCGCCCGAACTCCGAGCACGGCCCGCTGCAAGTGGCCCTGCCCTTCGGTCGCTTGAAACCGGTACTGGCGACCCTTGGCGAGTTCTACCTGCAAGAGCCCGGCGAGACCACGCTGCGCCTGAGCAAGGCCGACGCCATTCGGTTGAACCCGCTGGAAGACATGCCACTGCTTTGGGAAGGTGGCGAGCAAATCCGCACCTTTGCCCAGCGCCTGCGGGACATCAAGGATTACACCGCCTCGGCACCAGAAGGCTTGAACGCGACGCTGCGCCCGTATCAGCTGGAAGGTTTGAGCTGGATGCAGTCGTTGCGACAACTGGAGGTCGGCGGGATTCTCGCGGACGACATGGGCCTGGGCAAAACCCTACAGACCCTGGCGCATGTGCTCAGCGAGAAGAACGCCGGACGCCTGGATCGGCCGTGCATGGTGGTGATGCCCACCAGCCTGATTCCCAACTGGCTCGACGAAGCGGCGCACTTCACGCCGCAACTGAAAGTGCTGGCGCTGTACGGCGCCAGTCGCAAGAAGCATTTCGACACGCTGGCCGATTACGACCTGATCCTCACCACCTATGCGCTGCTGCCCAAGGACGTCGAACGCCTGGCCGCACAGCCGCTGCACGTGCTGGTGCTGGACGAAGCGCAATACATCAAGAACCCCAACAGCAAAGCCGCCCACGCCGCCCGCGAGCTGAATGCTCGCCAGCGCCTGTGCCTGAGCGGTACGCCATTGGAAAACCACCTGGGCGAGCTGTGGTCGCTGTTCCACTTTCTGCTGCCGGGCTGGCTGGGTGATGTGAAAAGCTTCAACCGCGATTACCGCGTGCCGATTGAAAAGCGCGCCAGCGAAGTAAGACTTCAACACCTGAACGGTCGGATCAAACCGTTTCTGTTGCGCAGGACCAAAGAACAGGTGGCGACGGAATTGCCGCCGAAGACGGAAATCATCCATTGGGTCGAGCTCAACGAAGCCCAGCGCGATGTGTACGAAGCCATGCGCCTGGCCATGGACAAAAAGGTGCGCGATGAGATCACCCGCAAGGGCGTGGCGCGCAGCCAGATCATCATTCTGGAGGCGCTGCTGAAACTGCGTCAGGTCTGCTGCGATTTGCGCCTGGTCAACGACGCTGCCCTGCCAGCGCGTGGAAGCACGTCGGGCAAGCTCGACAGCCTGATGGAAATGCTTGAGGAATTGTTCGAAGAGGGTCGGCGGATCCTGCTGTTCTCGCAGTTCACGTCGATGCTTGCGCTGATCGAGGTCGAGCTGAAGAAGCGTGGCGTCGACTATGCGCTGCTGACAGGACAGACCCGCGATCGACGCTCACCGGTGAAGGATTTCCAGAGCGGCAAGCGTCAGATCTTTCTGATCAGTTTGAAGGCCGGTGGCGTGGGCCTGAACCTGACGGAAGCGGACACGGTGATTCATTACGATCCGTGGTGGAACCCGGCGACGGAAAACCAGGCGACAGACCGTGCGTACCGTATTGGCCAGGAAAAACCGGTGTTCGTCTACAAGATGATTGCCAGGGGCACGGTGGAAGAGAAGATTCAGCACCTTCAGAAGGAAAAATCCGACCTCGCTGCGGGCGTGCTGGATGGGCGCAAGGCCGGGGACTGGAAGTTGCAGAGTGATGATATCGAGGCGTTGTTTGCGCCATTGCCGGAGAAGATCGACAAGTAGCGGTGCTTGTTAGATCGCCATCGCCGGCAAGCCGGTCTCGCTCCCACAGGGATTCTGGCCTAACCAAATCCCTTGTGGGAGCGAGCCTGCTCGCGATAGCGTCGACTCGATCTATCGACTGCCTAACCTTTGAGCACCCGCGCCAACGTCGACTTCACCTTCCCCATCCCGTCATGCAATGCCTGCTCGATCTCGGCCATGGTAATCACCGCCGTCGACTTGCCCGCCGCCGGGTTCACCACCAGCGCCAGACAGGCGTAATCCAGCTCAAGCTCACGCGCCAGTGCCGCTTCCGGCATGCCGGTCATGCCAACGATGTCGCAGCCGTCACGCTCCAGTCGCGCGATCTCAGCCACAGTTTCCAGACGTGGCCCCTGGGTGCAAGCATAAACGCCATGACTGCTGTAGCCGACGCCTTCAGCGGCCAGCGCCGCGATCAACTGCTGGCGCAACGCTTCGCTGTAGGGATAGCTGAAGTCGATGTGAGTGACCTGTTCCAGGTCATCGGCAAAGTAGGTGTGCTGGCGACCGCTGGTGTAGTCGATCAGCTGATGCGGCACACAGAAATGCCCGGTGCCCATCGCGGCATGAATCCCGCCCACGGCGTTGACCGCGAGGATCGCCTCGGCACCCGCCTGTTTCAGCGCCCAGAGATTGGCGCGGTAGTTCACCTGATGCGGCGGGAAACGGTGCGGGTGGCCGTGGCGCGCGAGGAACAGCACTTCCTTGCCGGCGTACTCGCCGATCTGCACGTCGGCCGAAGGCGCGCCATAAGGAGTGTCCACCGCCAGTGACTGACGAATGCTCAGACCTTCGAGCTGGGTCAGGCCGGTGCCACCGATAATCGCGTAAACCGTCATAACGTAAAGTCCTTAATCAATCAGTTGAGCGTCTTTGAGCGCACCCATGGCCGCCAGCCAGCGTGGATCCTGACGGTATTCGGTGCTGGCGTAGGACTGGCCGCGCATCCGGGCAATGCGCTCGGACGGTTTGACCTTCAGACGCTGGGCGGCGCTCAGCGCCAGTTCCGCGGCAGCGCGGTCGTTGCACACCAGGCCCATGTCGCAGCCTGCGGTCAGCGCGGCTTCGATACGGCTGGCGGCATCGCCAACCACGTGGGCGCCGGCCATCGACAAATCGTCGCTGAAGATCACGCCGTCGAACTGCAATTCGCCGCGCAGGATGTCTTGCAACCAGCGGCGGGAGAAGCCGGCCGGCTGGGAATCGACTTGTGGATAAATGACATGGGCCGGCATGACGGCGGCCAGTTGCTTGCTCAGCTTGGCAAACGGCACCAGGTCGTTGGCGCGGATCTCGTCGAGGCTGCGCTCGTCATTCGGGATGGCAACGTGGGAATCCGCTTCGGCCCAGCCGTGACCGGGGAAGTGCTTGCCGGTGGCCGCCATGCCTGCGCTGTTCATGCCGCGGATGAATGCACCCGCCAACAGCGCCGCGCGCGCCGGATCGCCTTCGAACGAGCGAGTACCAACCACCGCGCTGCGCTGGTAATCCAGGTCCAGCACCGGAGCGAAACTCAGGTCGAGGCCGACCGCCAGCACTTCGGTGGCCATGATCCAGCCGCATTGCTCAGCCAGGTATTCAGCGTTCGGGTTGTCTGCGATGGCGCGCATGGCGGGCAATCGCACGAAGCCCTGACGCAGACGCTGCACCCGCCCACCTTCCTGGTCCACCGCCAGCAGCAGATCAGGACGAATGGCACGGATCGCCGCGCTCAGTTCGCGCACCTGGCGCGGATGCTCGATGTTGCGGGCAAAAATGATCAGGCCGCCCACTTCAGGCTGGCGCAACAATTGGCGATCTTCGGCCGTCAGCCAGGTACCGGCGACGTCCACCATCAACGAGCCTTGCAGGCCAGCAGTCATAGTGATTCCTTGATAACGAGAAACCCGGCTCGCACGCATTCGCCGCCCAGGGCCATGCCCGGCAGGTCAGCGATAAAAATGGGGAGCGGGTTCAGAACGAGAGTCGGCATGGGCGGCTAGCTTAGCGGATGTCAGCTGCCGCGCCCACCCGTGCGGTTAAACCTTGGCGGCAACCGGCGTCGATTTGCTGCGCGGACGCAATTGCGCGGTGGCCATGGCCGTGTCGGTGACGCCGGTTTCGGCACGCATCCCGGCCGCCAGGAACGGCACCATCAGACGCATCACTTGCTCAATGGAAGTGTTGACGCCGAAATCGGTCTCGGCAATCGCACGCAAGGCCTTGATGCCCGACATGCTGAACGCCGCGGCGCCGAGCATGAAGTGCACACGCCAGAACAGTTCAATCGGTGGAATACGAGGCGCGGCTTCGTTGACCAGCATCATGTAGCGGCGGAACACCTTGCCGTACATGTCTTCCAGATAACGACGCAAGTGACCCTGGCTCTGACTGAACGCCAGCCCCAGCAAACGCATGAAGATAGAGAGATCGTTGCCGCTGCGTGGCTGCACCACGAGGGCTTGCTCGACGAGGATTTCCAGCAGTTCTTCCAGGGTCGGCTTGTTTTCCGGCCGGGCCTGGCGCCGCTCCAGCTCTTTGTCGAGGCTCAGGCAGAAAGGGCCGAGGAAGCGCGAGAAGACCGCTTGAATCAGCGCCTTCTTCGAACCGAAGTGATAGTTCACCGCCGCCAGGTTGACGCCGGCCTTGCTGGTGATCAAACGCAACGAGGTTTCAGCGAAACCTTTCTCCGCGAACAATTGCTCGGCAGCATCGAGAATGCGTTCAACGGTTTCCGACTGGGCCATGGCTACTCCGCCTGACAAACACTTGTTTGAAACATACGTTTCAGCCCGGGCCTTGTCAAGCCTGGCGGTTCGTTTCGGGAATGGTCAGTCAGCTATTTAACCATACAACAGTGTGGTGTTAATCAGCGGGCTGACTGACCGTCTGGCGGACATCAAAAAAAGGGGCATTGCCAAGATGCTTTCACTGTATATAATCCCAGTCACTGTATAAAAAGACAGAGCGATCAATATGCTAAAGCTGACGCCACGCCAAGCCGAGATTCTGGCCTTCATCAAACGCTGCCTGGAAGACAACGGCTATCCGCCGACCCGCGCGGAAATCGCTCAGGAACTAGGGTTCAAGTCGCCCAACGCGGCGGAAGAACACCTCAAGGCCCTGGCCCGCAAAGGCGCGATCGAGATGACCCCCGGCGCCTCCCGCGGCATTCGCATCCCTGGTTTCGAAGCCAAGGCTGACGAATCCACGCTGCCCATCATCGGTCGAGTCGCCGCAGGCGCACCGATCCTTGCGCAACAGCACATTGAAGAATCCTGCAACATCAACCCTGCCTTCTTCCATCCTCGTGCGGACTACTTGTTGCGCGTGCATGGCATGAGCATGAAGGACGTGGGCATTTTCGACGGCGACCTGCTGGCCGTCCATACCACCCGTGAAGCCCGCAACGGCCAGATCGTGGTAGCGCGGATCGGCGACGAAGTAACGGTCAAACGCTTCAAGCGTGACGGCAGCAAAGTCTGGCTGATTGCCGAAAACCCTGAATTCGCCCCTATCGAAGTGAACCTGAAAGATCAGGAACTGGTGATCGAAGGCTTGAGTGTTGGCGTCATTCGCCGCTAAAGGAGGCTTTATGCAGTTCCCACACACATCACAGCAAGCCCAACTGCCGTTGTTCGAGGCGTTCATGGTGCAGCCGATGGCACCGATTCTGAAAGACGTGGTCGAGTCGCCCTGGAGCGCCGAACCCGAAGTTTTCAGTGAGCTGTCATTGCGTGGTGCGGCCGGGAACTGCCTGAGCCTTCTGGCACCGATCCTCAGGGAATTGAGCGAGGATCAGGACGCGCGTTGGCTGACATTGATCGCCCCGCCCGCCAGCCTGACACAAGCCTGGTTGCGAGATGCCGGCCTGAATCGTGAACGCATCCTGCTGCTGCAACCACGCGGCACCCAGAGCGCACAACAGTTGACCTGCGAAGCCTTGCGCCTGGGCCGCAGCCACACTGTCGTCAGCTGGCTGAATCCATTGAACGCAGCATCACGGCAGCAGCTGGTCAGCGCCGCCCGGACCGGGGATGCACAGAGCCTGAATATTCGATTGGGTTAAACAAAGAGTGCGTCGAGCAACGCGGGGCTTCTCCAAGGACAGAGAAGCCGATCTGTAGCAGTATCAGTAAAAAGCGACGAACGGGATCAATGAAGGACCCGAGAAGCCTCATCCGTGTTGAAATCACCTTCAACCAGGCGACCGGCCATCTGAACGCCGACGCTCAACATCGCCTTGGCGACTTCCACGTGCTGGCCTTGCAGGAACGCCTTGGCATCCTCGGAGAAATTCAAAGTAACCAGAGAACCCTCGTCCTCAGCCCTTCGTAGCTCGATTCGGCCGTCTGGTAACTCGACAATTTCTAGAAAGGACGTAGGCATAAAGGTCTGTTCTCCACGAAAGGCGGGGATTATATAGGCATCAGCCAGGCTTCGCTCGGGATCTTGACCAGATGCCACCACGAAGAGAAATTTCTGACAACACGCTCATCCCTGAACGGACAGCCTCTCAACCGTCCGTCGAACGCTCAATCCTTCAGCACTCGTTCAATCCTTCGCGAAACCGGATCGCCAGCCCCTTCAGGTTCTGACGCCAGCTCTCCAGCTCTTCACGACTCAGCTCTTCAGGCGCGTCTTCTTCATCCAGGTTAACGGCCAGAATCAACGGTTGTGTCACATCGCCCTTCGGTTTGTGCGGTGCACGCGGCGGTTGAAACAGTGCCGCATGCGCCGACAGCAACTTGGCCAGCCAGGTTTCCGGGTTTTGCGCCAACTCCACCATCTCGGCCATTTCAGGAATGGCGATGGCTTCCAGTACTTCCCGGGTCAGCAGCATTTCCGCCCGCGGTGCATTGGCCTGCGACAGCCGATAGAAGCCGGCGATTTCATGGCAAAGCCCGAGCAGCGCACCGTACAGGTGGAACAACGCCGATTCGCGCCCGGCCTGAATCAGCGCCAGGGAATTCATCGCCCGCCCCTCTTCGGCCTTCGCAAGCGCTTCCAGCGACAGGCCGGCGAAATAAATCTTCTGGTTGGTACGGGTATAGAGTTCGTGGGCCATGACGGCAGCCTCCACAACGAAATAATTGCGTAACGCAGGTCATGTAGGAGCGAGCTTGCTCGCGAAGGACGTCAACGATAACGCGGGATGCCTGACACCCCGCGGTGCTCTCAGGTTTATCGCGAGCGAGCTCGCTCCTACAAGGTCTTGCGATTTAAGCCTTCGCAGCCGGTCGCTTGTCCTCGACCTTCCACTTGCCACCATCATAGAACGCTTTCCAGCCAGTCGGCTTGCCGTCGACTTCTGTCTGCACGTACTGCTCTTTGGTCTTGCGGCTGTAACGGATCACGGCCGGGAGACCATCCGGGTCCTTCTTCGGCGCTTCGCAGAGGAAGTGGTACTTCGGATCGATTTCATCCTTGTGCGGGATGATTTCCATGACCAGCGGCGCACGGGTCTCGCGGTTTTTCGGGAACTGGCTGGCCGCCAGGAACAGCCCGGAAGCACCGTCGCGCAGGATGTAGGTGTCGTTGACCTTTTCGCATTTCAGCTCAGGCATCTTCACCGGGTCCATCTTCGGCGGCGCCGCGTCACCGCTTTTCAGCAGCTTGCGGGTGTTCTTGCACGTTGCGTTGGTGCAACCGAAGAACTTGCCGAAACGGCCTGTCTTGAGTTGCATCTCGCTGCCGCACTTGTCGCATTCCAGACTCGGACCTTCGTAGCCCTTGATGCGGTAAGTACCCTCCTCGATTTCGTAGCCGTCGCAATCCGGGTTGTTACCGCAGATGTGCAACTTGCGCTTTTCGTCGAGCAGGTAAGCGTCCATCGCCGTGCTGCAGATCGGGCAACGATGCTTGCCGCGCAGCACCAGGGATTCCGACTCACCCTCGTCGTCCGCGGCGATTTCATCGCCCGGCACCAGGTTGACGGTGGCCTTGCAGCGCTCTTTCGGCGGCAGGCTGTAACCCGAGCACCCGAGGAATACGCCAGTCGATGCAGTGCGAATCTGCATCGGGCGGCCACAGGTCGTGCACGGGATGTCGGTCATTACCGGCTGGTTGGCACGCATGCCGTTTTCCGGGCTTTCGGCCACTTCGAGTTTTTTCTTGAAGTCGCCGTAGAACTCGTCCAGCACGTTTTTCCAGTCGCGTTCGCCCTGGGCCACGTCATCGAGGTTCTCTTCCATGCCGGCGGTGAAGCCGTAGTCCATGAGGTTGGAGAAGCTCTCGGACAGACGCTCGGTGACGATGTCACCCATCTTTTCCGAATAGAAACGACGGTTGTGCAGTGCCACGTAGCCGCGGTCCTGGATGGTCGAAATGATCGCCGCGTAGGTCGAAGGACGACCGATGCCGCGTTTTTCCATTTCTTTTACCAGGCTCGCTTCCGAGTAACGCGCCGGCGGCTTGGTGAAGTGCTGGGTCGGATCAAGCTTGATCAGCTTCATCGCGTCGCCCTGGGCCATGTCCGGCAGCACGTCATCATCGCCAGGCTTGGCGATTTGCGGCATGACGCGGGTGTAACCGTCGAACTTGAGGATACGGCCCTTGGCGCGCAGCTCGAAATCGCCGGCACCGACGGTGACCGTGGTCGACAGGTATTGGGCCGGCAGCATCTGGCAGGCGAGGAACTGGCGCCAGATCAGCTCGTACAGACGCTCGGCATCGCGCTCCATGCCCGACAGCTTGCTTGGCTCGGTGTTGGCGTCGGACGGACGAATCGCTTCGTGAGCCTCCTGCGCGCCTTCCTTGCTGCTGTAGACGTTCGGGGTTTCCGGCAGGTACTTCTTGCCGAACTCGCTTTCAATATAAGTACGCGCCATCGTCACGGCATCAGCCGAGAGGTTGGTGGAGTCGGTACGCATATACGTGATGTAGCCCGCTTCGTACAAACGCTGGGCCATCATCATGGTTTTCTTCACGCCGAAGCCCAGGCGGTTACTCGCGGCCTGCTGCAGGGTGGACGTGATGAACGGTGCCGACGGCTTGCTGCTGGTCGGTTTGTCTTCGCGCTTGACGATGCTGTAGCTGGAAGCCTTGAGCTTCTCCAGCGCGGCCATGGCCTGGGCTTCGTTCAGCGGCTTGAAGGCTTCGCCCTTCTCGCGGGCCACGTCGAAGCGCACGGTGGCGCCCTTGGCGGTGCCGAGGTCAGCGTGGACTTCCCAGTATTCTTCAGGGATGAACGCGCGGATTTCGCGTTCACGCTCGACCACCAGTTTCACGGCAACCGATTGCACGCGACCGGCGGACAGGCCACGGGCAATCTTGGCCCACAACAGCGGCGATACCATGTAACCGACCACGCGGTCGAGGAAACGACGCGCCTGCTGGGCGTTTACACGGTCGATGTCCAGCTCGCCCGGCTTGGAGAAGGCTTCCTGAATCGCTTTCTTGGTGATTTCGTTGAACACCACGCGCTTGTAGCGGCTGTCGTCACCACCGATGGCTTCGCGCAGGTGCCAGGCAATGGCTTCCCCCTCGCGGTCCAAGTCGGTTGCGAGATAGATGGTGTCAGCATCTTTGGCGAGCCGGCGCAGCTCTTCGATGACTTTTTCCTTGCCCGGGAGGATCTCGTACTTGGCTTTCCAGCCATGATCGGGATCGACACCCATGCGCGAGACAAGCTGCTTGCGCGCTTTCTCTTTCGGCGTGAGCACCGGACCTTCGCCCGC